>NZ_APND01000001.1:0-1275650 GCF_040361215.1 Salinisphaera dokdonensis CL-ES53 | reverse complement strand
CCATCTCCAACCTCCGTGCGTGCTGTTGCACTTCAGATTAGAGACCGCCGCTCCTTTTATTTGGGTGAGCAAATAAAAGGGGCTCGCACAGCAGTGCGAAACCCCAGGTCACAATTCGCCCGCGCCATTGATTTAAAAACTCGCGCCCCGACCCCGGTACCGGGAAGTAGCTCACCCGCTATTCGACCGTAAACCGCCGCGCACCAATCAGCTGCCCGTCATCGGTAATAACCGCCACGCGCCAATGACCGGACGGATCGTCGCCAAGCGCGAGCTTGTGGCTCCAGGCGCGATAGCCGTTCTCCGGGCCGCCGCCGGTAATCTCCAGCGGAATGCGATCGACCACTTCGCCGTCGTGCGACCACACGTGCAGCACCTGCTGCTGCAGCCCGCGCGGCGCGGCGATCGCCGAAAAGGCATAAAGCCCGTCGCCGCTGAGTTCGTTGGCCGAGAAGCGATTGCGATCATCCGCCGGTTTGCGGTTCGCGACGTCTACCTGGAGCGTGATCGCCAGATCGGTAGAGCGCAGGGTCGCCGGCGGAATCCAGAAACGCCCGAACCAGGCCATGAAGCCGAGCGCGATCGACAGCCCGGCGAGCAGAAACCAGCGCCACCAGTGGCGTGCCTGCAGGGCGTCGTTGAAGCTCGGCAGCGCGCACACGCCCATGGCGACCGAGGCGATGGCCACCGTCTCGCCGGTGGTCAGCGACAGCATGATCGGCCCGGCCGTGAGCAGGGCGACAAACAGGGTGAAGCCGTGAAAACCCAGGAACAGCCAGCGGCGTTCGGCGATGGTGTGCAGATAGATTGGGTCGATCGTCGACGCGCCGGCGGCCACGATCAGCAGGCCTGTGAACAGGGCCTGGCCGCTCAACCAGGTGGTGGTCGCCAGGAAGAACGGCAGCACGAAGAACAGCGTTTCCTGATGCAGGCATTGCGCGGCGAAACGGACCGCGGCCTGCGGAATGCGTTCTCCGAAGAAGCGTGCGAGCAGGCGGCAGAGCAGACCCTCGAACAGCAGCGCCAACCAGCCCAGCAGCATCAGCGCCGTCACCCACTGGGCAAGCGTCGCCTGGCGTTCGACCAGGAAGAAACTGGCCGCGCCCATGGCGAAGGATGCCACCGGCACCAGTCGCCGGTAGCGAAATGCGATCCGGCCAGCGCGGCTGTCCAGAAGACGCGCGAAGTAGCGCTCGGCGGGGCTTTCGGGAGATTGTTCGGTGAGGGTGTCGGTCGCCACTGGGCTCGCTTTCGGATCGGGAGAGTGCGGTGATAGAGCGCGTCGGGGCACGCGGCGTTCGCGATCATAGCAACGGTCTGGCTGACCGGCAGCTGACCGGCGCGACGCCTTGCAACTCGCGGCGATGCCCGCAGCGTAGAGAGCGTGAATCCAGTGCGACAGGCGACGCCGGTGCCGGTGTTATCATCGCAGCTGGTCAACGACACAGCAGTCATCGACGGTCGAAGACGCCATGAGCGATTTCAAAGGCATACCCGTGGTCACGGGCAGCAAGGTGCAGAAGCCCAACGGCACCCGCGCAATCAAGAACGGCATGAAGGCGAGCAAGAAGGCCGCCTCGGTGCCGATCGGGCGCAAGCCGGACTGGCTGCGCGCGCGCCTGCCCACGGGCGAGAAATACCAGGCGGTCAAGCGCAACGTGCGCGAGCACAAGCTTGCCACGGTCTGCGAGGAGTCGATGTGCCCGAACATCGGCGAGTGCTGGAGCCACGGCACCGCGACCATCATGATCATGGGCGATACCTGCACCCGCGCCTGCAAGTTCTGTGCGGTGGATACCGGCAACCCGCGCGGCTGGCTGGATGCGCAGGAACCCGAGCACTGTGCCGAGTCGGTCGAGATCATGGGCCTGAACTACATCGTGCTCACCTCGGTGGATCGCGACGATTTGCCCGACGGCGGCGCCCAGCACTATGCAGACTGCGTGAAGGCGATCAAGGCGCGCACGCCGCAGGTCCGCGTCGAAGCGCTGGCACCGGATTTCCGCGGCGTCGAAGAGTATGTCGACAAGGTCGTCGATTCCGGCCTCGAGGTGTTCGCCCAGAACGTGGAAACGGTCGAGCGCCTGACCCACGTCGTGCGCGATGCCCGTGCCGGCTACCGCCAGACGCTGGACGTGCTCGAACACGCCAAGAAGCACAACCCGGACGTGCTCACCAAGACCAGCGTGATGCTCGGCCTGGGCGAGACCGAGGACGAGATTGCGCAAGTTCTGGACGATCTGGCCGCGATCGGCGTCGATATCGTCACTTTTGGCCAGTACCTGCGTCCGACGGTGAATCATCTGCCGGTCGAGCGTTATGTGCCGCCGGACGACTTCGCCAAGTATCGGCAGTGGGGTCTGGCCCGCGGCTTCCTCGAAGTGGTGTCTGGCCCGTTGGTGCGCAGCTCCTATCGCGCGGACCGCGTGTTCGACAAGAACAACGCGGGGCTGGATCAGACGGCCTGACTACGGCAACAGGCTCACGCCACGCAAGGAAAAGCCCCGGCATTGACCGGGGCTTTTTCGTATCCAACGGCGTTCGACCGAGGGTTCAGCCCATTCGCGGCTGACCGTTGGAGGCCGACAGGCCGCCGTCGACCGGCAGATTCACACCGCTGACAAAACGGGCATCGTCGCTGGCAAGAAAGGCGATCACGTCGCCGACTTCCTCGGGTTCCGCGGCGCGCCCGGTGGGCATGCGGTCGGCGAACTTGGCCATCAGTTCGTCGTTTTCGAACATCTTGGCGGTGAGATCGCTGCGCGTCAGGCTCGGGCAGACCGCGTTCACGCGTACGCCGTCGCGGCCGTGGTCGAGTGCTAGCGCGCGGGTGAAGTTGGTGACTGCGCCCTTGCTGGCGTTGTAGATGCTCATGCCCCAGTCACCGCCGATACCGGACACCGACGAGACGTTGATGATGTTGCCCCGGGTCTTGAGCAGGTGCGGCAGCGCGGCCCGGCAGCAGTAGAACACGCCGTCCACGTTGATATGCATGACGCGGTTCCAGTCATCGTCCGCGGCGTCCGGGATGCGCTTCTGCACGGCCACGCCGGCATTGTTGACGAGCACGTCGATCTGGCCGAAGCGTTCGATTGCGGCATCCATCAGGCCGCGCACCTGGGCGTCGTCAGAGACGTCGGCCGGATGCACGAGCACGCGATCCTCGTTGGGGAGCTCGGCGGCGAGTTTTTCCAGCTTGTCCCGGGTTCGGCCGACGAGCACGACCTTCGCCTGTTCGGCGGCGAAGCGTTTGGCGGTCGCCGCGCCGATACCCGAGCCAGCGCCGGTGATGATCACGACCTTGTCGTTGAAGCGTTCCATGCGTTGTTACCGGTGGTTGAGATGAGCACTAAAAAGCCGCGACGAGCGGCCGCGGCTTTTGGTTGATACAACGAAGTTGCCGACGGATCGGGCGTAATCAAGCCCGATCCGTCGTGCCAGCCAGTTACTGCTTGTCGAAGATCATGATGCCCCAGGCCAGACGCCCGGCCTTGCCGGCGTCGACCCAGTGCTGCAGGCCTTTCTTCATGTTGGCGATATAGGCATCGGAAATCGCCGAGTCGCGCAATTGATCCTCGCGCGATTCCAGCGTTTCATGAATACCGCCGTAATGACGTGGCACCTGCTCGGTATGGTCCTCGAACTCGCGCTCGGTAAAGCCGAGCTGGCCGAGTTCGCGGCGATAGAAGCCGGGCGCGCCCATCGTCTCGAGCTGGATGCGATCCAGCACCGGTTGCAGCACGCCGGCCGGGCAGTCGTCGGACTGCATCGGGTCGGTGAAGATGAATGTGCCGCCGGGCTTGAGCACCCGCTCGACCTCCCGGAGCACGCGCACACGGTTGCCCGAATGCAGCATGGCGTCCTGTGACCAGACGATATCGAAGGTGGCGTCGTCGTAGGGCACATTCTCGAAGTCGCCGTCGACGATGGTTACGAGTTGGTCCAGCCCCCGTTCGGCATTCTGCTTGCGTCCGCGCTCGTTCTGAACTTCGGACAGATTCAGCGACACCACTTCGGCGCCGTAGTGTTCGGCGATGTAGCGGGCGGAGCCGCCGTACCCGCCGCCGATATCGAGAACTTTCGCGCCCTTGAGCTTGTCGCCGAGCTTTTCGCACATTCGGGCGACGGTGCGATGGCTGGCGTCCACCACTGGCTCGTCGTCGGATTCGTACAGCCCGATATGAATATCTTCGCCGCCCCAGAGGCGGGAGTAGAAATTCTCGGCGTCGTCGCTGTTGTAGTACGCCTGGGCGGTTTTCACGGCCTGGGAATACTGAGTCATGTCTGCCTCCGCGATTACTGGGGTTCCGGTGTGTCTTCGCCCTCGTTCCCGTCCTGCGGGCGATAGGCCTTTTCGGCCACATGGATGAAGAAGTCCGGGTCCTCTTCGCGGTAGCTGCTCTGAAAATCGCCGTAGGTGGAGACCGACTGGAACCCGACCTGGTGCATCAGATCCTGCACATAGGCCCGGCGCAGCGGGAACATGTTGAGGTGATAGGTCGAGCCGTCGTCCGAAAATTCGTAGCGGAAGCGGGCCAGGCCTTCGTCGATATGCTCGGGCGCCGCGGATACGCCTTCACCGCAGTAGTAGTACTTGTGGCCCGGCTTGGACTTGCCTTCGAGCAGCGCGTCGTAGTTGCGCTGGTCGAGAATCAGAATGCCGTCATGCTTGAGCATGGAATAGAACTCGGCCAGCGTGCGGCGCCGGTCGTGCTCGTTGAAGATATGGGTGAAGGAATTGCCCAGGCAGATGATGGCGTCGTAGCGGCCGACGACATCGCGCGACATCCAGCGCCAGTCGCTGTGCACGGTGGACAGGATCATGCCGCGGTCGCGGGCGTTGTCGAAGGCCTTGGCGAGCATCTGCGGGCTGCCGTCGACGCTGGCGACCTCGAAGCCGGCCTTCAGTAATTGCACGGAATGAAATCCGGTGCCGGTGGCTGCATCAATAACGGACTTGCAGCCGTAGTTTCTGAGTACGTCGATGAAGAAGCTGCCTTCGCTGGCAGCCCGGCCGTCCCAGTCGATGAGGTCGTCCCAGCGTTCCACGAAATCGTGGACGTACTCATGCTGATAGTGGCCGGTTTCTCGCACTTCGGTCGGCTGCTTGCCGAACTCCTGAGTGCGCTTGAACATCACATTGTCGGTTGCTGCTTCTGTCATACACGAAACTCCCCGTCGCGGTGCGGTCGCGTCTCGACCCGGTGCCGCAATCTTTCAAATGGTCAGTACTACCGTATGCAACCGATGCGCCAGACTTCAATGGACCTCAGCCATGTCGCTGTTCGGTCACGAAAACAGCCTGCCAGCCGGTTATGATGCGGATATGACCCGAGCGGCTCATGAGCGTCTGCAGGCCTTTGCGCCGCACGAATACCGTGCATATTCAACGCGATTGTTGTTTGCTGGTGCAGGCGGGATCTGGCGCCCGCGGAGGCGTTGATCATGCGAGCCTTCACCGCGCTCTACACCCGGCTCGATGCCACCACGGCGACCAACGACAAGGTCGCTGCCATGCGTGATTATTTCGCCACGGCACCGGCGGCGGATGCGGCCTGGGCCGTGTCGTTCCTCTGCGGGCGGCGAATCAAGCGCCTGATTCCTTCGGCACGCCTGCGTGAATGGGCCGCCGAAGCGATCGACATGCCGCTCTGGCTGGTCGAGGAGAGCTACTCGGCGGTCGGCGATCTGGCCGAGACGGTGACCCTGCTGCTCGACGAGATCGAAACCGGCACGGCTGGGCTGGATATCGCCCTGCATGACTGGGTAGAGCAGCGCATTCTGCCCCTGCGTAATCTGGACGACGATGCCCGCAAGGCGAAGATCGAGGGGTATTGGCGCGAGCTGCCCACGGACGCTCGGTTCACGCTCAACAAGCTGCTCACCGGCGCGTTCCGGGTCGGGGTGTCGCGGAGGCTGGTGACCCGCGCGCTGGCCGAGACGGCCGATATCGAACCCGCGCGTATCGCCCATCGCTTGATGGGTCGCTGGCAGCCGACGCGTGAGTTTTTCGAAAGGCTCGTGGACCCTGAAGATCGCGGCGAGGACGCCGCCCAGCCGTATCCATTCTTCCTGGCATCGCCCATCGAACAAGCGCCGATCGACAATACGGCGGATCTGGGTGAGCGCGCCGATTGGCATGCCGAATGGAAATGGGACGGCATCCGTGCCCAGCTGATCCGGCGCCAAGGCAAGAACGGCAGCGAATGTCACATCTGGTCGCGCGGCGAGGACCTGATGGAAGGACGTTTCCCCGAACTCGAACAGGCCGCGTCCGAACTGCCGGACGGCTGCGTGCTCGACGGCGAGATCCTGGCCTGGATAGCCGGCGAGCCGCGGCCGCTGCCGTTCGCGCGGCTACAGCGCCGAATCGGCCGCCTCAAGCCGTCGGCCAAGACGCAATCGCAGCATCCGGTGCGTTTTATCGCCTACGACCTGATGGAAGAGGGCGGACGCGATATCCGCGGCGAGCCGATCGAGACTCGCCGCGCGCTGTTACAGCAGATCGTGGGCGAGCGCGACGACAATGCGCGCATCACGTTCTCGGCGGACGTGGAAGCGGCGAGCTGGGTGGATCTGGCCACCCTGCGCGAGCGCAGCCGCGAATTCGCGACGGAAGGCTTTGTGCTCAAGCGCGCGGGCTCACCGTATCGAGTCGGGCGTACCCGCGGCGACTGGTGGAAATGGAAAGTCGACCCCTATTCGATCGATGCCGTGCTGCTCTATGCCCAGCCCGGCAGCGGCCGGCGTTCCAATCTGCTGACCGATTACACCTTTGCCGTCTGGGACGGCGACAACCTCGTGCCTTTCGCCAAAGCGTATTCGGGGCTGACCGACGAGGAGATTGGTCAGGTCGATCATTGGATCCGCCGACATACGAAAGAACGCTTCGGCCCGGTACGCTCGGTCGAACCGACGCATGTTTTCGAATTGCACTTCGAAGGCATTCAGGCGTCCAACCGCCACAAGTCCGGCATCGCCGTGCGCTTTCCGCGTATCGCCCGCTGGCGCCACGACAAGCGTATTCAGGACGCCGACAGTCTCGAGGGCGTAAAAGCGCTGCTCCCGGCCGAGGAAAAGGTAACGCCATGAACGCCCATAGCGAACACGATCAATCGACCGAACCGAATACCGCGGCGCGTCGACACGTACGCTGGCAGGACATGACCTGGAAGGACTATGTTCGCATCACGGCGGGCGTGGTGATGTTCGTGCTCGGCATCGTCGGGCTGGTGCTGCCGATCCTGCAGGGCGTGCTGTTTCTGATCATTTCCGCCATCCTGCTGGCGCCGTATTCGCGCTGGGTGTCGAAACAGCTGGACCGCGGCGAACAGCGCTTTCCCTGGGTCGCCGCCAAGGCGCGTTCGATCACCCAGCGCTGGCGGCGCAAGGCCGATCGGCATGATCCGTCCTGATCACCCTGTCTGATGGCCTGCGCGGATGAATAAGCCGGCGCGCCGAACTGCTGCGTTGCAAGCCGACCCGAGGATAGAAGACTGGTTCGCCGCCCGCGACTGGCAGATCTTCGATTTCCAGCGCGAGGCCTGGGCGGCCTACGCGAACGGCGAATCGGGGCTTATTCACGCGCCGACCGGTACCGGGAAGACGCTGGCGGCCTGGTTTGCTGCGCTCGATCACTGGCTTGCGACTACCGATGACATCGACGCCACGCCGGGTCTGACCGTGCTCTGGATCACGCCGCTACGCGCGCTCGCAGCCGACACCACCAATCATCTCGAAGCGAGTGCCGCCGAGTTGGGCCTGAACTGGACCGTCGAGCGTCGTACCGGCGACACCAAAAGCCATGTGAAGGCACGTCAACGCCGGAAGTTGCCCAGCGCGCTGGTCACCACGCCGGAAAGCCTGTCCCTGCTGCTGTCCTACCCCGAGCACAAAAACCTGTTCGCCACGCTGGAAGCCGTCGTCGTCGATGAATGGCATGAACTGCTGTCGACCAAGCGCGGCGTACAACTGGAACTCGCGCTCGCGCGCCTGCGCAGCCTGCGTCCGGGCCTGCGCAGCTGGGGCTTGTCGGCAACGCTGGCGAATCTAGACGAGGCCGCCGATGCACTCACCGGCGGCGGGCCGGCCCGCTCGATCCGAGGGCTGATTCCGGCCGAGACCCGTATCGAAGCGCTCATTCCCGACACCATCGAGCGCTTCCCCTGGGCCGGACATCTGGGCACGCGGCTCGTCGAGCCCGTAATCGCCGCGCTCGAAGCGGCCGAGACCACTTTGCTGTTCACCAATACCCGATCGCAGGCGGAGCTGTGGCATCAGGCATTGCTGCGCGCGCGCCCGGATTGGCTCGAACAGATCGCCCTGCACCACGGCTCTCTCGATCGCGATCTGCGCGATCAGGTGGAAGCGATGATCGCGGACGGGCGGCTGCGTTGTGTCGTGGCCACCAGCAGCCTCGATCTGGGCGTGGATTTCTCGCCGGTCGATCAGGTGATCCAGATCGGCAGTCCCAAGGGCGTGGCGCGGCTTCTGCAGCGTGCCGGTCGTTCGGGACACCGCCCGGGCGTGGCCAGCCGTATTCTCTGTGTGCCGACCCACGCCTTCGAACTGGTCGAGATCGCCGCCGCACGGCGCAAGGCGCTGGCCGGCGAGGTCGAGGCGCGCGAGCCGCTCGCCGGCGCGCTGGACGTGCTCGCCCAGCATATCGTCACCCGCGCGCTCGGCAGCACGCGCGACGGCGGGGTCGAAGCCAACGACCTGCTGGCCGAGGTGCGCAGCAGCCGCGCCTATCGCGACCTGTCCGATGCCGAATGGCGCTGGACGCTGGATTTCGTCACCCGCGGGGGCACGGCTTTATCGGCCTATCCGGAGTTTCGCCGTGTCGAGCAGAACGGCGATCGGCTGCAGGTCACCGATCGACGGATTGCACGCCGGCATCGCATGACCATGGGCACGATCACCTCCGATGCCGCGATGAGCGTGCGTTTTGTGAAGGGCGGGCGGCTCGGCACGGTCGAGGAGCGCTTCATTGCCCAGCTCAAGCCCGGCGACGTATTCCTGTTCTCCGGCCGGCTGCTGGAGCTGGCGCGGGTGCGCGATCTGACCGCCTATGTGAAGACCGCCACGCGCAAGAACCGCCAAGTGCCACGCTGGGCCGGCGGACGCATGGCGATCTCCGGCACGCTGGCCGACGCGATCCGCGCACTGCTGGAAGCGGCCCGCGACGGAGACTATGGCGAGCCCGAGCTGGCCGCGATCCGCGATCTGCTCGAAATCCAGCGGCGCTGGTCGGCGCTGCCGGCCGCGGACGAACTGCTCATCGAGTACGTCACCAGCCGCGAGGGCCGGCACTGGTTTTTCTATCCGTTTGCCGGCCGGCTGGCTCACGAAGGCCTGTCGGCGCTCGTCGCCTGGCGACTGGCGCGCATGCACAAGGCGTCGTTCCGGTTCTCGGTCAACGACTACGGCTTCGAACTGGTCACCCGCAGCAAAGTCGATTTCAGCGATGATGAGCTCCGGGCCGCCCTGTCGCCGGATAACCTGGTCGACGATCTCATGGCCTGTCTCAACGCCGCCGAGCTGTCCAAGCGCGCGTTCCGCGATATCGCGCGGATTGCCGGTCTGGTATTTTCCGGCTACCCGGGCGCACACAAGAGCGCGCGACAGGTACAGGCGTCCAGCGGATTGGTCTTCGATGTGCTTACCCGCTACGACGCCGATAACCTTCTACTCGACCAGGCTCGGCGCGAAGTGCTGGAGCGCGAACTCGAGTTCAATCGCGTACACGCCGCGCTCGCACGTATTGCGAGTCAGGCGCTGTGCGTGACGAATCCGCCGCGCCTTACGCCGCTGGGTTTTCCGCTCTGGGTCGAGCGCGTGGCCAGCCAGGTCAGCAACGAATCCTGGCGCGACCGGGTCGAGCGCATGACCGTGCAATTGGAAAAGGCCGCCGATAAATGAATTCTGCCAGCCCACGGCCCGCGCCGCGCGCCGTCGTCGAGATAGAACTCGCCGGCGAGATCCTCGAGCTGCGCGCGGATCACAGCGTCTACTGGCCGGCCAAGCGCACGCTGTTTGTCGCCGACACCCATTTCGGCAAGGCTGGCGTATTTCGTCGCCAGGGCCTGGGCGTGCCGCGCGGTACCACCGATACGGATCTGGAACGGTTGGGTGCCGCGCTCAACGAGACCGGGGCCGAGCGGCTGATCATTCTTGGCGATTTCGTGCACGCGCCGCCGGCTGCGGATGCGCCCTGGTTGGCGCGCTTCGCCGCCTGGCGTGAACGCTTCGCGGGCGTCGAGATGATCGTCACCCGCGGTAATCACGACCGCGCCGACCGTTTGCCGATCGACTGTGATATCGGCTGGCATGCGGGCAGTCTCTTTGAAGCGCCTTTCGTGTTGCGCCACGAACCCGAGGCCGACCCGCGCGGTGCGGTGCTCGCAGGGCATATTCATCCGGTGGTACGTCTTGGGGATGGCAGCGAGAGCCTGCGTGCGCCTGTGTTCTGGCGTCATGCCGACGGGCTGATGCTGCCGGCTTTCTGCAGTTTCGCCGGTGGTGGCCGGGTGTCGCCACGCGAGGGCGATCGTGTGTTCGTGGTCGGCGAAGGTGAGGTCGTGGAAGCGATGACGCCGGACCGCCGGACGCGCGCCCAGTGAGCCGCGCAGCAGCTGCTCGCGGTGGCGCCCGACTCGACGAAGGGCCGATCGCACGGCATCTGATTGCCCTGTCGCTGCCCATGGTCTGGGGCATTCTCGCGATGATTGCCTTCAACGTGGCGGATACCTTTTTCGTCGCGCGCCTGGGCACCGCGCCGCTGGCCGCGCTGTCGTTCACTTTTCCGGTGGTTATGACCATGTTTTCGCTTGCCCTCGGGTTGGGTATCGGCACCGCGTCGGTCATCTCGCGCACGGTCGGTCGGGGTGATCATGACGAGGTGCGGCGGCTGACCACCGACAGCATGTGGCTGGCCATGGCGATCGTGCTGGTCTTCATGGCGGTCGGGCTGGCCACCATCGAGCCGCTGTTCTCGTTGCTTGGGGCGGGGCCGGAAACCTTGCCGCTGGTCGTCGAGTACATGCAGATCTGGTATCTGGGCGCGCCGTTCGTGATCGTGCCCATGATTGCCAACAACGCCATGCGTGCCTGTGGCAACGCGCGGCTGCCTAGCGCGATCATGATCGGCAGTGCGGCGCTGAACTTCGTACTCGATCCGCTGCTGATCTTCGGCTTGGGCCCGGTGCCGGCGCTTGGCCTGCAGGGCGCGGCGATCGCGTCGCTGGCAGCGCGTGCGGCGGCTTTCGGTCTGGCCATCGCGGCGCTGCATTACCGCATGAATCTGGTGGTGTGGGCGATTCCGCGCTGGACGCATCTGCGCGTGTCCGCCCGGCGCGTTGCGGTAATTGCGTTGCCGGCGGCGGCGACCAACATGGTCAATCCGATCGCGGTGGCCGTGGTTACCGCGGTGGTGGCGAGCTTTGGCCCGGCAGCCGTCGCCGGTTTCGGCGTGGCGACCCGAATCGAGGCGATTGCGGTAGTGCCGCTGCTCGCTCTAACCGCCGGGCTCGGCCCGCTGATCGGCCAGAACTGGGGCGCGTCCGAAGCAGGGCGCGTGCGTGCGGCGATGCGTATCAGCGCGCTGTTCTGCCTGGGCTGGGGCGCGGCGATCGCGGTCGTGCTGTTTGTGCTCGCCCCGCAGATCGCCGGCCTGTTCGAGGCCGATCCCGAAACCCGCGCGGCTGCCGTGACCTATCTGCGTTGGGTGCCGCCGACTTTTGCCGCTTACGGGGTGCTGATCTGTGTGAATGCCGCCTTCAATGCGGTCGGCCAGCCCATGCGGGCGACCGCGCTCATGCTGGGCCGCACCTTCGGCTTGTTCGTGCCACTGGCTGCGCTCGGCGGCTGGCTGATCGGCTTGTGGGCGGTGTTTGCCGCCGCAGCCGTGGCCAATCTCGCGATGGGGATCGTCGGCTACGCGCTGGCGCGTCACCGACTGACGAGCTAAGGCCTACTGGGCGTCCTGTGTACGCCAGGCCTCGAAGCGATCGCGCTCGGCCTGGCTGGCGCTGTTCCACCAGTACTTGAGCATCTGCAGCGACTGCGGCGGGGCGTTCTCCGGCGCCGGTTGTGGGCCGGGGGCGGCACTCGCACCGGTTGCGGCCGATGCCTCGGTGACGGGCGCGTACACGGTGTTGCCGCGGCGAATGGTCTCGGCCTCCGGCTCGGCGACGGCGATCTCGCCACTCACCGTTTCGCCGTTGCCGCGGTTTTCGATTGCCAGCTCGGGATTGGCAGCGAAGGCTTCACCGGCGGCCGGCGTCTCCGGGCGTTCGCCGACGACCGCATAACGGCTGTTGGCGCTGGCCTGGAAAGTCACCGTGATCGGCTCCGACAGCACGCGTGAATAATCATCGGTGCGGTCGGTGGTGTTCTCGATCAGGTCGAAATAGCGCAGTACCAGCTCGTGCTGGCCGGGGGCGACGCGCAGGGTCTGGTCGCGGCCATCGAAGCTGTTGAAGCTGTCGCGCAGGACCGTGCCGTCGATCGCCTGTACCTGGAATTGATAGGGCACGAACAGTTCGGCGCTGGCCGCGTCCTGGCTATTGCCGCTGTCAAGCTGACGCACGTTGGCGCAGCCACTGGCGAGCAGGAGCAGCCCGAACAGGCTCAGGCAGGCAAACAGGCGTGAATCGATACGCGGCATGGCAAGGTCCCCGGGGCGTCATGGATCGTGACAAAAAGGCGCGTCGATGCGCGCAGCTGACGCACACGATGCGCATGCAAGATGACATTTGCATGACAGTTCCATGACGCGGGCGGACGCCCGGCATGTCGTGCTGGCTCGGCAGCTTCTGCGCGGTGCAGGTAGAATCCCGCGCATGCTTATCGCCATTATCATCGGTGCCATTGCCGGCGCTTCGTTCATGGGCTTGCCGGGCGCGCTGCTCGGCGGCGTTCTCGGTTACTGGGGGGCGCAGCTGATTGCGATGACCCTGCTCAAGGGCGCGCTCGGCACCATCCGAGACCAGTTCCTCAATTCCACGTTCGCCGTCATGGGCGCGCTGTGCAAGGCCGACGGCCAGGTCACGCGCGACGAGATCCAGGTGGCCGAGGATCTGTTCACCAAGCTGCGTCTGTCCGACGACCAAAAGGCCAAGGCCAGGGCATCGTTCAATCGCGGCAAGGCCGCGGAGTTCGATCTCGACGCCGAGGTCGAGCGTTTCCGCAAGGTCGCCCGCGGCCAGCGCGCGCTGCACCAGATGTTCCTGCAGGTGCAGATCGCGGCGATCGCGGCCGACGGCAAGATCAGCTCCGCCGAGCACGACATGATCCTGCGGGTCGCGCGTGGTCTGGGCCTGTCGGACATGGAAATCCGCCAGCTCGAGGCGATGCTGTCCGGTCGCGCCGCAGGCGGTGGTTCGGGCGACGGCATGGGCTCCAAGGCCGGTATCGATCCGAAGGAACAGCTCGAGCAGGCCTATGCGGTGCTCGGGGTGGAATCCTCGGCCAGCGATGGCGAGGTCAAGAAAGCCTATCGTCGCCAGATGAGCCAGAATCATCCGGACAAGCTGGCCTCCAAGGGCATGCCGGAGAGCATGCGCGAGATGGCCGAGGAAAAGACCCGCGAGATCGGCGCTGCCTACGAGCGCATACAGGAAGCCCGCGGCATCAACTGACCGCGGCTGATCCGTTGCGCCGCAGCGGTCAGATCAGAACAAAAACATAATAAAAAGGGAGAACCGATATGGGTATGTCGCTGTGGGCGTTGACCGGCTTTGCCGGCTGGGCATTGTTGCTGGTTGTCGCGATGATCTTTTATCGCATACCGCTGGTGCTTTCGATGCGCAAGCGGGCCGATGCCTGGACGCGCGGCAACGAGGTCGAGCAGCCGGCGGTCATGACTCGTGTCGAGGGCGCCTACGCCAACTGCTTGGAAATGCTGCCGATCTTTGCGTCCGTGGTGCTCGTAGCCGCGGTTGCCGACGCCGAGTCGATCACTGCGGGCCTGGCGGGCTGGTTTCTGCTGGCTCGTATCGGCCAGTCGGTGGCGCATATCATCTCGGTGCATCACCTGATGATCTTCTTCGCCCGTTTCCCCTTCTTTCTGGTGCAGGTACTCATCCTCGGCTACTGGATCGTCGCGCTGCTGCAGTCAGCCTGATCCGGGCGGGCATTGCAGTCGGTCGATGAACCACTGCAGGGCACGGCCGGGGGCCGCGCTGCGCCACAGCAGATAGGTGTGCTGGATGGGGCGGGGCGTGGCCAGTGCGCGTTCTACGAGTCGACCGCTGGCCAGTGAGGGCTCGGCCCAGGCCGCAGGACAGTGGCCGACACCGATGCCCTGTTCGATCGCCTGAATCTTGCTGTGCATGGTGGTGACCGTCAGGCGCGGCTGGCCGTCGAGCAGGCCGGCGCTGCGCGCGGATAGATGCCGGGCGCTGTCGGCCACGACGATCGCCCGCCAGTCGCGTAGTTCGTCTTCGGCCAAAGGATGCTCGACGCGTGCGAGCGGATGATCCGGCGCGCAACAGAACACGAATGCCACTTCGTTGAACGGGGCCCGGCGGATGCCCGCGCCAGCCGGCGGCTCGGCCACGCCGATAGCCAGATCCACGCGCTCCTCGATCAAGGCCTCCCAGGTGCCGCCAAGTACCTCTTCGGACATGCGCAGGTTGATCGCCGGATGGGCAGCATGAAAAGCCCCGACGGTTTCCCAAAGCTCATGCGGCGCGATCAGTCCGTCCACGGCCAGGCGCAGCTCGGGCTCCCAGTTGTCGGCCAGGCGCTGCGCTGCCGCGCCGAGTTCGCGGCTCGCGGTGAGGATGCGTCGTCCCTCCTCGAGCAGTAGTCGCCCTGCGGGTGTGAGCACGGCTCGGTGGCCGCTGCGGTCGAACACGGCAATCCCGAGTTCCGATTCAAGCTGGCTGATCGTATAGGACACTGCGGAGGGCACGCGGTACAGCGCGGCGGCCGCAGCTGCAAAGCTGCCGTGGCGTTCGATGGCGTCGAGCGCTTCCAGTGCTTCGAGTCGTACGGGATGGCTCATGTCACGGCCGCTTCAAAAAAATATTCAAATTATTTGAATGAGTATGCCAAATCCCTTCGCTTTTATTGCTCGGGAGCGCGTCGTAACGTCATCGCATTGGGTTATCAAGAGTGAAGATCATGATTCAGGTCAGACCTTCGGACGAACGCGGTCGGATCGACGCCGGCTGGCTGCAGGGGCGCTACAGTTTCTCCTTCGGCGATTATCACGACCCGGCGCATATGGGCGTGTCCGATCTGCGCGTGATCAACGACGATCACGTCGCGGCCGGCGCAGGTTTTCCCACCCACGGCCATCGCGACATGGAAATCGTAACCGTCGTGCTCGACGGCGAGATGGCGCACGAGGACTCGCTGGGCAACGGCTCGACCATGCGGCCGGGCGATGTGCAGGTGATGAGCGCCGGGCGCGGTGTGCAGCACAGCGAGTTCAATGCCTCCGCCGAGCAGGCGTCGCACTCGCTGCAGATATGGCTGTTTCCGGGCGAGCGTGGCATCGAGCCGCGCTACGACCAGGCCCATTTCGGCGACGAACAGCTGCATAACCGCTTGCAGCCGGTGGTGTCCGGTGACGGCCACGATGGTTCGCTTTCGATCTGCCAGGACGCCGTGATCTATCGCTGCCAGCTCGATGCGGGCGCGCAGGTTATTCACGACGTCAACGCGCCGCGCCAGTTCTGGGTCCAGTTGACGCGGGGTTCGATCGAGGTGGCTGGCACCCAGCTGCACGCGGGCGATGGCGCGCGTATCGAGGGCGAGTTCAAGCTCGTGTTCGATGCGCTGTCGGATGCCGACTTCCTGCTGTTCGATCTGCGCGATATCTAGTCCAATGCGCGGCCGCCGGGATGGCGCCGCGTGACACACAACACACGGCGGCCGCCCTGGTCGCCGTCGTTTTCAACGGAGCATTTTATGAAGAAGATTCTCGTTCTCTACTACTCGATGTACGGCCATATCGAGACGCTGGCCAACGCGGTCGTCGATGGCGCCAATGGCGTGGACAGCGTCGAGGCGACGCTCAAGCGCGTGCCGGAAACCATGAGCGCCGAGGCGCTCGAGGCGGCCGGTGCCAAGACGGATCAGACCGCGGCCGTGGCCGAGCCCGGCGAACTCGCCGACTACGACGCCATCGTGTTCGGTACGCCTACGCGTTTCGGCAACATGGCCGGTCAGATGCGCACTTTCCTCGACCAGACGGGTGGCCTGTGGGCCAATGGCAAGCTGGTCAACAAGGTCGGCAGCGTGTTCACGTCGAGCGCGACCGGCGCGGGCAACGAGACCACGATCACGTCGTTCTGGAACACGCTGGCCCATCACGGCATGTTGATCGTGCCGGTCGACTATGCGGGCGCGCCGCAGCTGTTCGATATCTCGGAACTGCGTGGCGGCAGCCCCTATGGCGCGTCGACCTATGCCGGTGGCGATGGTTCGCGCCAGCCCAGCGAGAACGAGCTGGCCATCGCCCGCTACCAGGGCGAAAAAGTAGCCAGGGTGGCTACTGCTCTGCACCTCTGACACAGTTCGACAAGCTTAGAAAGCGTCTAGCGGAGCGACCATGAGCAAGAATGCGGCAACCGATCACAGAATCCATAACACCCTGGCGGTGCGCTGGAGCCCCTACGCGTTCAGCGACCGGCCGGTGCCGGCTGCCGATCTGGCGTCGTTGTTCGAGGCGGCCCGCTGGGCGCCTTCGTCCTACAACGAACAGCCGTGGCGCTATATCGTGGGCGTGAAGGGCGCGGGCAGCACCCACGAGCGCATCGTGGAATGCCTGGCCGAGGGCAACCGGGCCTGGGCGCAGAATGCGCCCGTTCTGGCGCTGGGCGTGGTGATTCGCAACTTTGTGAAGAACGGCAAGCCGAACAAGGCAGCCGAGCATGATCTGGGCCTCGCGTCGGCCAATCTCGTGACCGAAGCGACCACCCGAAAGCTGCACGTGCATCAGATGATCGGTCTCGATCCGGAGGCTGCACGCACGGTCTTCGGGGTGCCCGAAGAAGCTGAGGTATTCACGGCACTTGCGATCGGTTACCGCGAGGTTTCGGCGCACATGAACGAGGCGCTGACCGAGCGGGACACCAAGCCGCGCGCCCGCCGTCCGCTGGACGAATTCGTGTTCACCGAGCAGTTCGGAACACCGATCCGGTTCTAGCCGAAATTCCCGTCCTATAACCGATCCGGCACGCGCTGCCGGGGGCTGCGGCTGTCGTTAATAGGCGACAGTCGTGTTATAGATAAAAAAGGGAATTTCAGAGTAAAGCAAGATGCATGAGTGATAGCGAACCTGTAAAGGCGGGTATCAATCCGCCTGTGTTCTTTCCGTCCGTCATCCTGATCGGGGCGCTTGTCGTATTCGGCGCGTTCTTCCCCGACGCGGCGAATTCTGTCTTCAGCGGCATGCAGAGCTGGCTGATCAAGACGTTCGGATGGCTCTATCTGGGCGCGGTCGGCGTCTATCTCATCTTTTGCATCATGCTCGCGGTCTCCCGTTACGGGCAGTTCCGCCTGGGGCCGGATCATAGCGAACCGGACTTCAGCTATATCTCATGGTTCGCCATGCTGTTCTCGGCGGGCATGGGCATCGGCCTGATGTTCTATGGCGTCGCCGAGCCGGTGCTGCATTACGCCAATCCGCCCCAGGGCGGCGGCGAAACGGCAGAAGCCGCGCGCGAATCCATGCGGATCACCTTCTTTCACTGGGGCATGCACGCCTGGGCGATCTACGCGGTCGTCGGTCTGTGCCTGGCGTACTTCAGCTTTCGCCGGAATCTGCCGCTGCGTTTGAGTTCTGCGCTGTACCCGCTGATCGGCAAGCGTATCTACGGCCCGATCGGCAATGCCGTGGACATCCTCGCGGTGTTCGGCACGCTCTTCGGTGTGGCGACTTCTCTTGGCTTCGGTGCCCAGCAGGTCAACTCCGGGTTGAACTTCCTGTTCGATGTGCCGGAAGGGCTGACCTCCCAGATCGTGCTCATCTCCATTATTACCGCGCTGGCGACGACGTCTGTCGTACTCGGCCTGGATGGTGGTATCCGTCGCGTATCCGAGCTCAACCTTTGGCTCGCGGCAGCGCTGCTGCTGTTCGTGATCGTGATGGGCCCGACGCTGTTCATCTTCGAGTCGCTGACGCAGAACATCGGTAACTACATGTCCTCCATCGTGGACATGACTTTCAATTCCTACGTCTATACCGGGGATGAAGGCACCGACGGCTTCATGAGCGGCTGGACGCTGTTCTACTGGGCGTGGTGGATTTCCTGGTCGCCGTTCGTGGGCATGTTCGTTGCGCGTGTCTCGCGTGGTCGCACTATCCGCGAGTTCGTGATGGGTGTGCTGCTGGTGCCTGTGGGTGCGACCTTCCTGTGGCTCACCGCGTTTGGTGACGGCGCGCTGAACATGATCATGAACGAGGGCGCGGGCAACCTGCTCGGCGCGGTCAACGAGAACACGTCGACGGCCCTGTTCGTCTTTCTCGAGCAGTTTCCGTTCACGTGGGTGACCTCGATCCTCGGCACGTTGCTCGTGATCACCTTCTTCGTGACCTCGTCGGATTCCGGTTCGCTGGTCATCGATATCCTCACCGCCAAGGATGGCAACGAGCCGCCGGTCTGGCAGCGGATATTCTGGGCCGTGCTGGAAGGCCTGGTGGCGATCGTGCTGCTGGCGGCGGGCGGCATTGGCGCCTTGCAGGCGGCGTCGCTCGCGTCGGCGCTGCCGATCACGGTGCTGCTCCTGGTCATGGCCTTCTGCCTGTACAAGTCGCTCAGCGTGGAAGCGGTCAAGCAGGACAGCATGCGTCACATGATGAATACGCCGTCCAACGTGGCTGGCTTCGGCGGCAGCACCTGGCAGAATCGCCTGCAGACGCTGGTGACATCGCCGCAGCGCAAGCAGGTCGATACCTTCCTCGGTGATGTGGTCAAGCCTGCGATGGACGCGGTCGCGAAGCAGTTCGAGGACAGCGGCATGAGCACCAAGATCAGCGTCGAAGACGACCGCTGCTATCTTGATGTGGATCATGGCGCCGAGATCGACTTTGTCTATGGCGTGCGTGCTCGCCGCTTCACGGCACCGAGCTTCTACATGGGCGCGTTCGGCCGTAGCGAGGAGAAGAACAAGACCCGCGAGCACTACCGTGCCGAGGTCTTCCTGCGCGAAGGCGGGCAGCAGTACAACGTCGTGGGCTACAGCGAGGAACAGCTCATTGGCGATATTCTCGATCAGTACGAGAAGCATCTGCACTTCCTGTACCTGATGCGCTAGCAGGTTCGCCTGCCGCGAGGAACAGCCCGGCGTTGTGCGCAGCGCCGGGCTTTTTTCGTTCTGGCGCGCGCGGCGTGCTCATCTTGGGTATCCCGCGCTTCGTACCAGCGGGACATGGCTGGCGCGCCATCTGGTCGACAAGCAATGCGTTATGCTTGGCGGCGCTTCATTCCTTTTTTCGAGCTTGCGCTGCCGATGCGACAGGATCCGTTTGCCGTTTCCAATGTGCCGCCCATGATCAAGTGGCTCTTGATCGCCAACGGCCTGGGTTTTCTGTTCCTGCTCTATGCGCAGGAACCGGCGATGCAGTATTTCGCACTGTGGCCGTTCGGCGATTACCCGGTGCGTACGTCGGCCGGCACGGGGAGCGTGGGTTTCGAGGTCTGGCAGCTGCTGTCCTACGGCTTTTTGCATGGCAGCTTCGGCCATCTGTTCTTCAATATGTTCGGGCTGTGGATGTTCGGCCGCGTGATCGAGCAGGTCTGGGGTGGGCAGCGTTTTCTGCTGTTCTATCTGGTCTGTGTCGTGGGCGCAGGCGTTACCCAGGTCTTCACGCTGGCGCTGCTGTCGCCGGGTGAAGTGGTGCCGACGGTCGGTGCCTCCGGCGGGCTGTTCGGGGTGCTGCTCGCCTTCGGGATGATGTTTCCGAATGCGCGCGTGATGTTGCTGATTCCGCCGATTCCGATGACTGCGAAATGGCTGGTGATCGGCTACGGCGCGCTCGAGCTGTTCTTTGGTGTGACCGGCACCCAGGCGGGCGTGGCCCATTTCGCCCATCTCGGTGGCATGGCGTTCGGCTTCGGCCTGATCATGTACTGGCGCAAGAAAGGTGACGGTAGCGGGCCGGTGGTCTGAATAAAAAACGCCCGCTTGACCCATAGGCCAGCGGGCGCCTCTTCGCCTGTCTGGGCGGACAGGCCCGGGCGGACTAGACTTCGACGTTGAGCGTGACGTCGATATTGCCGCGAGTCGCGTTGGAATAGGGGCAGACCTGGTGCGCCTTGGCGACGAGATCGTCGGCTACGCCCTGTTCCATGCCTGGCAGTGACACGTTCAGTGTGACTTCGATGCCGAAGGCGTCACCCATCGGGCCGATACCGACCTCGCCGTCGATCTTCATCTCGTCGGGCAGCTTGACCTTTTCGCGGCCCGCGACGACGTTCATTGCGCCGATGAAACAGGCGGAATACCCGGCGGCGAACAGCTGCTCGGGGTTGGTGCCGTCGCCGCCCGCGCCGCCCAATGCCTTGGGTGCGCTCAGCGAGACGTCCAGCGCGTTGTCGGACGAGGTGGCGCGACCGTCGCGGCCGCCGGTGGCCGTGGCTTTCGCGGTGTAGAGCACTTTATCGACAGACATCATTCTTCTCCTGATTGGAATGGGTCAGCCGCCAATATGGATCGTAAATTAATTGCGCGCAATACAAAGTCGGCGGGCGGCACTTTATCCGTGTTCGCGTCGCAGGCCGCGTGAGTGGGCGGCAGATACCTTGGCATTACAGACCGCGCGCGTCTGACGTGATAGAAAGACCGGTGCGTCCGATGCGTTCGGGGCCGCGACTAGAGGAACAACAATTCGACAGGGAGAGGGCCGATGCCGTGCAGGTGTCGAGCCGATCATCAGGAGTGATTAACGCATGAAACGTCGTCAATTCTTGGCCGGCGCCGCGGGGGCGGCCGCGGCAGCCAGTACCGTGTTCTCGCCGATGACCATCGCGCGCAACAAGAAATTCAAGCTGGGCATGGTCACGTCCTGGCCGTCCTCTATCGATACGCTGTACGGCACCGCCGAGTTCATTGGCCGTTCGATCGAATACGCCACCGACGGGGATGTCGAGGTCGAGGTGTTTGCCGCCGGCGAGCAGGTTGGCGGCCTGGAGGTCTATGACACGGTATCCAGCGGCGCCTTTGCCATGGGCCATACCGCGTCCTATTACTACATCGGCCAGGATCCGACCCATGCGTTTTTCACCGCCATGCCGTTCGGCCTGACCGGCCAGCAGCAGAACGCCTGGATCGAGGAAGGCGGCGGCGGAGATCTCTGGAACGAGCTCAACGGCCGCAGCAATCTGGTCGCTTTCCTGGCGGGCAATACAGGCGGCCAGACCGGCGGCTGGTTCAACAAGGAGATCAATTCACCCGACGATCTCAAGGGCCTGAAAATGCGCTTCCCCGGCGTGGGTGGCCAGGTGATGGCGCGGGCCGGCGTGAACATCCAGAACCTGCCGGGTGGCCAGGTCTATTTCGCGCTCGAGCGCGGCGTGATCGATGCCGCGGACTGGGTCAGCCCCTATGACGATGAGATCCTGAAGCTGCACGAGGCGGCGAAGTACTACTACATGCCGAGCTGGGCCGAGCCGGGCGCCACGCTGGGCCTGTACGTGAACAACGATATCTTCAAGGATCTGCCGAAGGACATCCGCGAGACCATCCCGGTTGCCGCAAGGGCCGCCAACGAGCGCATGTTCGCCCAGTACACGGCCCGCAACGGCCCGGCGCTCAAGCGCCTGGTCAACAGCGGCGCTGAAGTGCGGACCTTCCCGTCCGAGGTGCTCGACCTGCTCAAGCAGTACACCGACGAAATCCAGCAGGAGCATGCGGACAGCAACAAGCTCTACGCCAAGGTGTACGAGCAGTGGCAGGGGTTCCGTGACGATGTGCGCGCCTGGACCGACGTCAGCGAGTACAACTACCTGCGCTATATCAACGGCGACCTGAGCTAGGTCTCTCCGCGAACCGGCGAACGGATCGCCCGATCAAGCCGCGTCCACTGCAGTGGGCGCGGCTTTTTTATCGCTACTGTACGGCGTCGCTCAGCTGCGGCAGCCACAGCACCAGCTGCGGGAACAGCCAGAGCAGTACCAGCGCGAAAAGCTGCAGGCAGATGAACGGCACTACGCCGCGATAAATATCGGCGGTGCGGATCTCGGGCGGCGCCACGCCCTTGAGATAGAACAGCGCAAAGCCGAACGGCGGGGTCAGGAAAGACGCCTGCAGGTTGACTGCGATCAGTACCGCGAACCAGAGCGGGTCGATGCCCAGCTGGATTGCGATCGGCGTGATCACCGGCACCACGATGAAGCTGATCTCGATGAAATCGACAAAGAAGCCGAGCACGAAGATCGTGAGCATGGTGAAGAACAGGAACGCCAGCGCGCCGCCGGGCAGATCGAGCAGGATTTCCTCCACCAGCTGGGGGCCGCCAAGCGAGGCGAACACCATGGTGAAGGCGGTCGCGCCCAGCAGGATGACGAACACCATGGCCGTAAGCTTCACGGTCTGGTCCATCACGGCGCGCAGCGCCTCCCAGTTCAGGCGCCGGTTGATCAGCGCCAGCAGGGTGGCGCCGAGCGCGCCCATGGCGCCGGCCTCGGTCGGCGTGGCGATACCGGCAAAGATGGTGCCCAGCACGATCAGGATCAGCGCCAGCGGCGGCGCCATCATGCCCAGCACGCGAAGCAGCAGGCGCTGACGGCTGATGTCGCGCTCGCTGGCCGGCAGCGCCGGGGCGCGCTCGGGGTGGCGCAGGGCGACGTACACGATCCACAGCACGAACATCCCGGCGAGCATCACGCCCGGAATGAAGGCGCCGAGGAACAGATCGCCGACCGAGACCTGCATCTGGTCGCCGAGAATGATCAGCACGATGCTCGGCGGCACGATCTGGCCAAGCGTGCCCGAAGCCGCCACAGTCCCGGATGCAAGGCCCTTGTCGTAGTTGTATTTAAGCATCACCGGCAGCGCAAGCACGCCCATGGTGACCACCGAAGCACCGACCACGCCGGTCGAAGCCGCCAGCAGGGTGCCGACCACCACGACAGAAATCGCCAGCCCGCCGCGCACGCGCCCGAACAGCAGGCCCATGGTCTGGAGCAGGTCCGAGGCCAGGCGCGACTTCTCCAGCATCACGCCCATGAACACGAAGAACGGCACGGCGACCAGTTCGTAGTTATCCATGATGTTGCCGAAGATGCGCCCCGGCAGGATATTGAGCCGCGCCATGCGGAACGCCGGCTCCCACGGCAGCGAAACGCCCATGTCCGGCAGCATGTCGCTGCCGATGAGCGTGAACAGCACCGCGGTACCGCCGAGCGTGAAGGCGACGGGGTAGCCGATGAGCAACATGCCGATGGCGGCCGCGAACATCCAGAGCGCGAGATAATCCACGGTCTACAAGCCTTCTGTTTCTTGTGTCGCGCGATGGGCTTCGTTGTCGTCGAATCCCGGCTGCTGCACGAGATAGGCCGCGTTCTTGATGATCTCGCTGATGCCCTGGAGGATGAGCATGGCGAAGGCGACCAGCATCACGGTCTTGATCGGGTAGCGCGGCAGCCCACCGGGGTTCGGGCTTTGTTCCATCACGGCCCAGGAACGTTCTACGTAGCCGAGACAGAAATACAGCCCGAAGATGCAGAACGGCACGAGAAAGACCACCGTACCGAGGATATCGATCCAGGCCCGGGTACGCGGGCCGAGGCGGCTGTAGACAATGTCCACGCGCACATGGCCGTCGACGCGCAGCAGATAGGCGGCGCCGAGCAGAAAGATCAGGTCGAAGGCGTAGGTCTGCAGCTCGAGATAGACGTTGGCCGAAAGCTGCACGCCGAGATACTGGCCCAGATAACGGGTGATTACGTTGTAGGCGCCGATCAGCACCATGGCCACGGTCAGCCACCACATCGTGCGGCCCACGAGCGTGGAAAAGCCGTCGATCGTGCGAGCCACGCCCAGCAGAATATTCATGTCTTGCCTCCGGGCGCGTCGTCGAGTCGAGGGTGGCCAAGCACTACAAGGCGGCGATTCTAGCTGACCGCGCGCTGCGACCCCAAGCCAGAGATGTCGATCAACCGTGCCACAGCGGCCGTTCGTGCAACGGATCGACACGATCTGCGGCATATTGGATGCCGCAAGTGGACAGCCAGGGGATTCAGCGGTGCAGGACTACGAAAAACTCGGGGCCTTCTATCTGGGCCGGGAACATGATCTGGCCAGTGAGCAAACCGGCACGGCGCCGCTGCTCTACGATGCCAAGGATCTGACGACCCATGCCGTGATCATCGGCATGACGGGGAGCGGCAAGACCGGTCTCGGCGTCGGTCTGATCGAGGAGGCCGCGATCGATGGTGTGCCCGTCATCGCGATCGACCCGAAAGGCGATCTCGGCAATCTGCTGCTGACCTTCCCCGATCTTACGGCAGCGGATTTCGAGCCCTGGGTCGACCCGGCCGCGGCGACCACCCAGGGCAATACGGTGGCGGCCCACGCGAAGGCGCAGGCCGAGCTGTGGCGAAAAGGCTTGGCGAGCTGGGATCAGGACGGCGCACGGATCCGTCGGCTGAAGGAAGCGGCCGAGTTCGGCATCTTCACGCCGGGCAGCACGGCCGGTATTCCCATCTCGGTGCTCAGTTCCTTCGACGCGCCGAGCGCTGCGCTACGCGACGACGCTGAAGCCTTCGCCGAGCGTATCCAGGCGACCGCGATCTCGATTCTCACGCTGCTGGGTATCGATGCCGATCCGCTATCCAGTCGTGAATACATTCTGATCTCCAACATTCTGCAGCACGCCTGGCAGGCAGGGCGCTCGCTCGACCTGCCGGGCCTGATCGGCGCGATCCAGTCGCCGCCCGTCCAACGCATCGGCGTCATGGACCTGGAAGCCATGTATCCGGCGAAAGAGCGGTTCGCACTCGCCATGCAGCTCAACAACGTGCTGGCCTCGCCGGGTTTCGCCAGCTGGATGCAGGGCCAGGCGTTGTCGGCGCGTTCGCTGTTCTATACCGACGCGGGCCGGCCGCGGGTGTCGATCCTGTCGATTGCGCATCTCACCGATGCCGAGCGCATGTTCTTCGTCACCATGCTGCTGGGCGAGATCATCGCCTGGATGCGCGCCCAGCCGGGCACGTCGAGCCTGCGTGCCGTGCTCTATATGGACGAGCTGTTCGGCTATATGCCGCCGACCGCCAATCCGCCGTCCAAGATGCTGTTCCTGACCCTGCTCAAGCAGGCGCGGGCCTATGGTCTCGGGCTGGTGCTGTCGACCCAGAACCCGGTCGATCTCGACTACAAGGGACTATCCAATACCGGCACCTGGTTCATCGGCCGGCTGCAGACCGAGCGCGACAAGAACCGCGTGCTCGACGGGCTCGAAGGCGCGGGCGCCGGCGGCGGGCCGTTCGACCGGGGCGCGATGGAGCAGACGCTCGCCGGGCTCGGCAAGCGGGTTTTCCTGCTGCACAACGTGCACGAGACCGAGCCCGTGGTCTTTCATACCCGCTGGGCGCTGTCCTATCTGCCGGGCCCGCTCACGCGGGACCAGATTCGCCGGCTTACGCAGGCGACGCCGCACAGCGCGCCCGCAGAGTCGGTGCCCGCTCCGGGCAAGGCGCCCCGAGCGCCCCGAGCGCCAGTCGAAGCCGCGACGGCAGCGATGGAGCGCCCGGTGCTCGACCCCGGTATTCACCAGTACTTTTTGCCCGTGACCATGCCCGGCGAGGGGCCGTTGACCTATTACGCCCAGATCGTCGGCGCGGCGGAGGTGTTCTTTACCAGCCGCACCCACGGTATCGATCTGCAGCGGGCCTTCGTGTTCGGCGCAGAGCCCGTCGATGGATCCGTGGCGCTCGACTGGGATTGGGCCGAGGCGTTGGCAGTCGATATCACCGCGCTTGAGGATCAGGCGCCTGCCGATGCGACATTCGGGCCGCTTGCACCGGCTGCTCGCCGGGCGACCAACTTCCGAGAGTGGGAGCGCGACTACAAGACCTGGCTGCGCAAGGTACAGGCGCTCACCCTCTTTCGAAGCAAGACCTTCAAACAAGTCTCTGCGCCCGACGAAAGCGAAGCGGATTTCCGTATTCGGCTACAGCAGCTCGCCCGTGAACGCCGTGACCTGGAAGTCGGCAAGCTGCGCGCGCGCTACGAGAAGAGCGCGGGCCGGCTGCGCGAGCGACTGCGCTCGGCCGAGCGCAAGATCGAGGAGCAGAAAGCCCAGGCCAGCCAGAAGAAGATCGAAAGCGCGTTGTCCATCGGTGGCGCGCTGCTGGGCGCCTTTCTCGGGCGCAAGCGCTTGAGCAGCAGTACCGTCAGCCGGGTCGGCACCGCGGCACGGCGTGCCGGATATGCGGCCAAGGAAATTCGGGACGTGCGCGAAGCCGAGGCTGATGCAGCCGAACTTCAGGCCAAGCTCGACGCCGAGGGCGAAGCCTTCGCGGCGGATGTGGCTCGTCTCGAGGGCGAGATCGATGCCCAGACCGAGGTTCTGGATACGGTGCAGGTGCGCGCCCGCAGCAGCGATATCGATATCCGCTTCGTTGCGCTGCTGTGGTCGCCTTATCGGCGCTCGGCCGACGGGCGCACGCGTCCGGCCTGAGCCCGGGCGCTTATCGCGGGCACAAAAAAGCCCGGCGCGCCGAAGCGCCCCGGGCTGTCATCACGCCGTTTCTATTCGGCGCCGGCTTCGGTTTCGACCGAGGTCTCGATGGTCTCGGTCTGCAGCTCTGCGTCGGCGGTGATATCGGCCTGCGTGTAGAGCAGCTTGCGATAGTCCTTGGCCGAGTAGCGTAGATCCTGATCCTGGAAAAACGCGGAGCTCGGGTCGTCCGACTGGCCGTAGCTGATCAGCCCGTAGCCTTGCGGGCCTTCGTCGGTGAAGCTCAGCCCGAAGTGCCAGCTGGTGCCGTAGGCGATCAGCCAGCCTTCGTTGGCCGTACTCGACAGACTGCCGGTATTGGCCAGCGTGCCGGCCGGGGCAGAGCGGGGATAGCGGGTGCCATCCTCGACGCGGCCCGTATCCGGACGCACGATATTGAAGCCGCCCTCCAGGTTCTGGTTGCCGTGCCATTCGATGGGGCTACCGGACTTGCCCGGCATACCGCTGGGCGGCGTGCCCGTGGACTGCTGCTGGCGCTGGACATCACCCAGACGCGCGTCGTAGGCGATATTCACCTGATCCAGCTTGTCCAGGCCACGTGCGAGCGAGGCCAGCATCGGATCTTGGGAGATATCGGCAGGCGCTTCGTTCGGCGTACCCGGCGTGGTTTCCGGATTCGCCGGGTCGAAGGCCATCGAGAACTCGCTCGGGAAGGCCGGATCGTAGTCGCCGATGAACACGCGGAAGACATGGGCGCCACGGCTGTCCACGTCGTATACGCCGTCCCAGTTGGCTAGCGCCGTACAGCCTTCGGCTACCGAGCGGCTGCTGCTGTCGTCGGTGGCAATCGGCGTGGTGTCGGCGGTGTCACATCGGGCAAGCAGTTCGTCGAGCAGCGTCTCCGCATAGTAGGCGCGGTTGGAATAGAGCGCCTTGATGATCTCTTCGCCGGTGAACTTGCCGTCGCTGCCGGCCGGGGCCACGGTCGACAGGCCGGTGTCGGTCGGGTTTTCCAGCATCGCCAGACCCATGCGGGTACGTGGCGACAGAATGCTTTCGGTCGAGCCGTAGAGCGGCGAGAAGCCGGTCAGGAACTCGTCCGGATTGGTTGCCCAGTAGCTGTCGTTGGAGTTCTGGACATAATCACGGCGTTCCAGCTTGGGCATGCCGTCATAGGCGATACGCCCTTCACAGTCGCCCTCGACCCAGTCGTTGAGGCCACGACTGCCATCAAGCAGCGTGACGCCGGCGTTGAACAGACCACCGACCACCGGGTTGGTGTTGGCCCGTGCCTGGAAGGCCTGCAGGGCGCCGCCGGACAGGCTCGGTACCGACGTGCCGTCGATATAGAACGCCTGGCCGGAATCGTCGGCGTACATGGTGTTGACCCAGAGCACACTCCCGCAGCTTTCGAACGGCTGCTGGAACTGGTCGACGTTGCGGGCTCGGCCCATGTTGAGCCATTGGTCGACGACTATGCGGGCGGTGTCGGTGTTGGCATCACGATAGGTGAATGCGGTCGGTCGACCGACGAAGTTGCCGCCCCAGCTCGGCAGGTTCGAATTGATGACGTTGCCGGCGAGCATCGGGCCGTGTTCGGAGTAGTAGAAGTCGCGTTCAAAGGTCGCCGTATTGCCGCCGCCGACATTGACCTCAACGGAGATCGTCTTCTGCGTGATCGGTTTTTCTTCGCCGTCCTTGATATAGGTCAGCGGATCGCCGGACTTCAGCGTCAGGTCGTAGAGCGTGAAGTGCTGGGCGGTGGACACGGTGTGCGTCCAGGCCACGTTGTCGTTGAAACCGATCAGCGGAATCACGATGCCGATCAGGCCGGCGCCGTTGACGTCGTATACACCGGGGACCGTGATCTGCATCTGGTAGAGGCGACGGTTGCCGGTGTACGGGAAATGCGGGTTGGCCAGCAGGGCGCCCTTGCCGTTCTCGGTCATCTCGGAGCCGATGCCCCAGCCGTTGCTGCCCATGCCGCGGTCGTTGTAGTCGGTCTTAAGACCCAGTGCTTCCGGCGTAAGTCCTGCGACGTTGCTTGCCATCAGGCGCGCCTCGGCGCTGGCGGCATCGGCACTCGCTGCAGGCATCGCAGGCATGGGGGCCGGGCTCGTGTTGGGCGGCACGGCTGCAAACAGCGGTCCTTGAACGAAGTTGTCGCCACTCGCATAGAGCGCGACCAGTTGATAGTAGGCGTACAGGTCTTCGGCGCTGATCGACCGTACCCAGGGTGCCTGATTGCACTTGGCGGGCAGATCGGACGGCGCGGTTTCGTCGACGTACTTGTTATAGCCCTCGGCAAAGCCGCGGAGCATGGCCTGTGAAGGCGCTGAGAGTTCGGTGAATTCTTCGTTGGCTTTTTCCAGCAGGCCGAGCGCCTTGTAACTGAAATCTGTGACGACGTTGATACCGACCGGTAGGGCGGCGGCGACGTCCGGGCCCGGGCCGTAGAACAAAGCCCGCTCGCCGCGCGCGCGGATGATCGAGTCGGCAATCAGGCAGACGTTGTCTCGTGCCTGCACATAGCCGGAGCCGAAGGCGGCGGATTCGAGGTTGTCGGCGGTGATATGCGGCACGCCGCCGGTCGTGGTCTGAATGCGCGCACTCAGCTGGCCGTCCGGTGCATTGATCTGGCTGTCGCTCAGCGCCGGCAGGCCGTTGTTGCCACCGCCGTTGCCGGAGTCGCTGTCGCCGTCCGAAGAGCAGCCCATCAACCCGGCCGATAGACACAGCGAAATGCCGGCCACCAGCACTGGCCGTTTCCAGTGAATTGTTTTCATTTTCTCCCCCGTGATACGTCCTGAGTTGGACGGCTCGATATTAGCCAAGCCGAACGGGATTTGCACGCGCCATGCATCGGCACCTCGATATCGAGCTTTCCGGTCTCAAACATGCCGTTAGCGCTAGAGAGATACCCGCTGGCGCGACGAGATTCACGTGCGCTTGCATCCATGCCGGCGTCGCGGGGTTATAGTATTTCCATGAACAGAAAAATCTTCGTTCTCGCAATCTGTGGCGCGCTGTTGAGCGCCTGTGCCAGCGGTCCGGCTTACCGTCCGGCCGTGGAGCCCGACGACTACGGCTATCGTGATACGTTGCTGACATCAGATCGTTACCGGGTGAGTTTTTCCGGCGACTCCGGCATGGCACGCGAGACGGTGGAGAACTTCGCGCTGTTCCGTGCGGCCGATGTAGCGGTGAACCGCGGCGCGACCCGGTTCCGGATCAACTCGCGTGAAACCTCGCCGGTGACCAGCTACTCCGGCGGCGGCCCGAGCACGAGCATCGGCTATGGTTGGGGTTATCCCTTCTGGGGGACGAGCATCGGTTATTCGACCGGTGGCGCGAGCCGCACCCGCTATGAAACGGTGCTGGAGATCCAGATCGGCGACGAGGTGCCCGAGCAAGGGCAGGACGTCTACAATGCCACCGAACTCAAGCGCAATCTCTCGACCGCCGTCGCCGCCGACGGCGGCTAGGCGCTGGCCGGCTGAAGCCGGGTGAGAGGTCAGGCGTCGTGCTGGACGACGCCAGCCGGCGTGCCGAACGGATCCTGCGCACGCTTCGTTTCGGGATTGAGATGATTCATCGCGACTAAAGTATCCGCGTCCCGGTCTGCCCTGGCTCGCGACGCTAGCCTGTGCCCGCGACCGGGGCTCGTTGCCGCAGGTGCGCAGTCAGCCTTGGTCGATGAGCGTTACGAGCCGAGGATGTCGCGATAGGAGAGGTCTGCCGTTTCCGGCGAAGGCGGAGGGATGTCGGCCACGATGCGTTTGACCTTCATGGGCGTGTCTCCGGATAACCCGGTAGGCCCGGTCGCAACCGAAGGCGCGATCAGCGCAGCTGGAAACGCACCGGTACGGTCAAGGCCAGCCGCTGCATGGAGACGCTATCCGGCAGGGCCGGCATTGGATTGGCCTTGCGGATCATGTCGCGCACGGCCTCGTCGAGCAGTTCATGGCCGGAGCTTTCGCGGATCTCCCAGTCCAGCACGCGGCCGTTGCGATCCATGACGAAATACAGCAGTACGGTGCCCTCCTGACGCAGACGTCGAGCCCGGCGCGGGTAGTTCTTGTAGCGCTGCAGCCAGGCGCCGAGCTCGCTTTGATAGTCCGGCGGCGTTTCCGAGACGCTGCCCGTCGTGCCCTGCTGGGTGCGTTCGGCTTTCTGCGCGGCCTGCGCCGGCGCGTTTTCACGATTCTGGCCGCCGGCCGGCTTGGCGTTCTCCGAGCGCTGGGCCGTGCTCGTCGGCTGCGCTGGCTCTGGCTGCGGCTCGCGCCTGGGTTGGGGCTGCGGTTCCGGTTTCGGCTCGGGCTTGGGCGCCGGTTTCGGCTCAGGCTTCGGTTCGGGCTTTGGCTCCGGCTCGGGTTCCGGTTCCGGCTCGGGTTCCGGTTCCGGTTCCGGCACCGGCGTCGGTTCCGGCTCGGGTTCGGGCTCCGGTGTCGGAGCAGGTTCCGGTTCGGGCTGCGGCTCTGGTTCTGGTTCTGGCTCCGGTGGCGGAGCAGATTCTTCTTCCGGCGCGTCTTCTTCCTCGGGCGCGTCGGCGGCGACCTGTTCCGGCTTGGGTTCGCCCTGTTCGGGTGCGAGAGCGATGCGCACGCCGCTGGCACCCGTATTGGTCGCCGACAGCGTGTCCTCGACCTGGAAACGGATCAGGAGTGCCGCATGGGCGACGAGAGCGATCGCGAGTACGACCAGCCAGTGGCGCAGACCGATTCGTTTCATGGCTCTTCGTGTCGCGTCAGCAGGTCGACCTCGCTGATGCCTGCGCTTCGGAGTGCAGCGAACAGGCCCGTCATGGACTCGGCCTTGATGCCGCCGTCGGCACGAATCTGCAGGGGCTTGTCGTCCGGCCAGTCGGCCAGCGCTTCGGACAAGCCATCACGTTCGATCGGTTCGCCGGCAAAGGCGAGCCGGCCGTCGGCCGCGACGGCGAGAACCTGGCGCTCGAGCTGAGCCGAGTCTTCGGCTTCAGCGGTCGCGGGCGAGTTCAGTTCGAAAGGCGGGTTCTGGGCCAGCACGCCGGCGAGCATGAAAAAGATCAACAACAGGAAGACGATGTTGATCAGCGGCAGCACGTTCTCCTCGGTCGAGCGAGGCCGTTTCGGTGGTGGCACGATCATGGCTGGGAACCATTCGAGCCGGTGGCCAGCGACATCGGCGCCACGCCCGCGCCCGACAACGCATCGAGCGCGCCGACGGTGACGTCCAGCGTGGCTTCGGCGTCGGGCTGCACGATCACGGCAGAGATCTCGTCATTGCGCCGCAAGGTGTTCAGCCGCCGTGCCAGTTCACGCGTGTTGTCGTAACGGCGGCCGTCGTAGTTCAGGCCACCTTCGACATCCACACGGACGACAGCTGGCGGCGTTTCACTCTCCGGCGCGTCGGTGGTCCCGGTGGCCAGCGTGATCGGGCGCCAGTCGGTGAAGCTCGTTGCCAGCATGAAAAACACCAGCAGAATGAACACGACATCGATCAGCGGCGTGAGGCTGATCGTGTGCTTGCGTCGTTCGAAAGTCTCGATATGCATGGCAGGCGCCGATCGGAGTCCGGTCCGATCGAACCCTAGGCGTGCGCGGCCGAGGTCTTGGGCGTGCCGGCGCGCTGTCCCTGCTCTGCCGAGGCAGGATCGGCAAGCGCGGCCGCCTCATGGCGGGTGAAGAAACGGGTGAGCGCGTCCTGCATGTCCTCGTGCAGTCGCTCGACCACGCGTTCGCACCAGTTGAGCGCGACCACGGCAGGAATGGCTACCACCAGGCCCACGGCGGTGGTCAGCAAAGCTTCCCAGATGCCGTTCGACAGCAGCGACGGGTCGACCTGGCTACCGGCGTTCGCCAGTTGCTGGAATGCGGTGATCATGCCCATGACGGTGCCGAGCAGGCCCAGCAGCGGCGCGAGCGAGCCGATGACCTCGAGCGGACGGAAATAGCTGCGCATCTGGCTGAGGTGGCGGGCGCCGACACGGGCGGCTTCTTCGCGCACGATGGTCACGCTGGCGCCGGACGAAACACCGCGCATGGCGACCGCGAGAGCATCCGCAATCGGGTTGCGTTCATCGTCGAGCTCGGCAATGGCGCCGTTTCGGTCGCCGGAGCGCCACTGGTCCAGTGCCGGCGTGATGAAGCTGCGCTTGCCGACCCGCGCACTGGCGTACTGCCAGCACTTGAGCAGCACGATGGCCAGACCGACCACCGACATCGCGACCAGCACGGCGACGACGGGGCCGCCCAGGCTCAACAGGTCGAACAGACCGGCAAGATCGAAGATCGCGGAACTCTCTGGTGTCATTGCAGCTTTCCCGACTGATTTGGCGTGAAACGCAGCGCGTTACAACGCCAGGCAGTATGAATCAAAACCATTCTAAATGCGAACGATTATTATTAACTCTGCGCGATGTGCCGCTGCTCATCCATGGCGTGTCAGCCGCTGTCATGGGTGTAACGAACATGCCACATGCGCCTTTCGTCTGATGCAGGGTCGCTTTCTATGTGCGTATGCTGATTTGCATTCGCGTTAGATGCATTGGAGATTTTATGGCTGACAACAAGATCGAATCCGTCCTGCGAGAGGATCGACAGTTCGACCCGCCGCAGGCTTTCGTCGACGGTGCGACGCTCAAGCCGGCCGATGTCGATGCGCTGCGCAAGGCGGCCGCCGAAGACCACGAAGGCTTCTGGGCGGACCAGGCGCGCGAGAAGATCGACTGGCACAAGCCGTTCACGCAGGTTCTGGACGACTCTGACGCCCCGTTTTTCAAATGGTTCGCCGATGGCGAACTGAATGTCTCCTATAACTGCCTCGACCGGCATCTCGATACGAAGGGCGACAAGACCGCCATCATCTTCGAAGGGGACGATGGCGAGGTCGAGCACATCAGCTATCGCGAACTGCACGCCCGCGTCTGCCGCTTCGCTAACGCACTCAAGGCCAAGGGCCTGGGCAAGGGCGATCGCGCGGTCATCTATCTGCCCAATATCCCGCAGGCCGCGGTCGCCATGCTCGCCTGTGCGCGTATCGGCGCGATTCATTCGGTGGTGTTCGGCGGCTTCTCGGCCGTGTCGCTGCGTGATCGCATCGACGATGCCGAGGCCAAGATGTTGATCACCGCCGACGGCAACTATCGTGGCGGCAAGCTGATCCCGCTCAAGGAAACCGCCGACAAGGCGCTGTCAGAGGGCTGCAAGACGATCGAGACGGTCATGGTCTATAAGCGCTCCGGCGCCGACGTGACCATGGCCGACGGCCGCGATGTCTGGTGGCACGACGCCGTCGACGGCGAGTCCGACCAGTGCGAGCCGGAATGGGTGAGCGCGGAGCATCCGCTGTTCATTCTCTATACCTCCGGCTCGACCGGTAAGCCGAAAGGCATCCAGCATTCCTCCGGCGGCTATCTGCTGGGCGCGATCTGCACCTGCCGCTGGGTCTTCGACTACGGCGACGACGACGTCTTCTGGTGCACCGCCGACGTCGGCTGGGTCACCGGCCATACCTATATCACCTACGGCCCGACCGCCTGTGGCGGCACCCAGGTGATGTTCGAAGGCGTGCCGACCTATCCCGAGCCGGATCGGTTCTGGAAGATGGTCGATACCCATCAGGTCACCATCTTCTACACTGCGCCAACCGCGATTCGCGCGCTGATGAAGCACGGCGACGAGTACCCGCAGCGTCATGCGCTGGACAGCCTGCGCGTACTCGGCACGGTCGGCGAGCCGATCAACCCCGAAGCGTGGATGTGGTACCGCGAAGTCATCGGTCAGGAACGCTGCCCGATCGTGGATACCTGGTGGCAGACCGAAACCGGCGGGCACATGATCACGCCGATCGCCTCGGCCACGCCGACCAAGCCAGGCTCGGTGGCGCATGCGCTGCCCGGCATCGCAGCGGATATCCTCGACGAGTCCGGCGCGCCGGTCACCGATGCGAACGCCGGCGGCATTCTGGTCATGACCAAGCCGTGGCCGTACATGCTGCGTACGATCTGGGGCGACCCCGAGCGTTACAAGGACACCTACTTCGGCATGTTCGATGCCCATACCTATGTCGCGGGCGACTCCGCCCAGCGCGACGAGCAGGGCAACTTCCGAATTCTCGGTCGTATCGACGACGTGGTGAACATCTCCGGTCATCGCATGGGCACGATGGAGGTCGAATCGGCTCTGGTCGCCCACAAGGCTGTAGCAGAAGCCGCCGTGGTCAGTCGTCCTCACGAGATCAAGGGCGAGTGCATTGTCGCCTTCGTGATCCTCAAGAACGACGACCCGAGCGACGACCTTGCCAAGGAACTGCGTGACTGGGTCTCCGAGCAGCTCGGCGCGATCGCCAAGCCGGAAGAGATCCGTTTTGCCGACGGTCTGCCCAAGACCCGTTCCGGCAAGATCATGCGGCGCCTGCTGCGTACCGTGGCCCGCGACGAGGAAATCACCTCGGACGTGTCCACTCTCGAGAACCCGCAGATCATCGACCAGCTGCAGGCCAAGGGCAGCTAGCGTCGAGGCGATCCGCAGCGGCGGCGCTACCCGGCGCCGTCGCCTACGATCACAGGGGGTGGCTGGCCCGGCGTTGCGCATTGCGCGCGCCGGTGCCGGCCTTTTTTATGCGCGTCTTATAAGAAAGCCGACGCCACAGTCGCCTGCCGTTGTCCTGCGGGCCCTGATTTTTCGTAACATGGCGTCCTTCGTGCCGTCTCGCGGCTATTGGCTCTTCGTTTCAGGAGTACTCGCAAGTGAAGGACAACATCGTCATCGCCGCCGCCGGGCGTACCGCCATTGGCCGTTTCGGCGGCACCCTGGCGGGTATTCCCGCGACCGAACTCGGCGCCCACGCCATCCGAGCGCTGCTCGCGCGCCATGAGATTCCGGTCGATGCGGTCGACGAAGTGATTATGGGCCAGGTGCTCGCCGCCGGCGCGGGCCAGAACCCGGCCCGCCAGGCCTCGATCCGGGCCGGGCTCGGGGACGCAACGCCGGCCATGACCATCAACAAGGTCTGCGGTAGTGGTCTGAAGGCCGTGATGCTGGCAGCTCAGTCCGTGGCCATGGGCGACGCCGAACTGATCGTGGCCGGCGGGCAGGAGAACATGAGCGCATCGCCGCACGTGCTGCCGAACTCGCGCAACGGCAAGCGCATGGGCGACTGGGAACTGGTCGACACCATGATCCGCGACGGCCTCTGGGATGCCTTCAATGGCTACCACATGGGCCAGACCGCCGAGAACGTGGCCGATAAATACCGCGTCTCGCGTGAGGAGCAGGACGAATTCGCAGCCCGTTCCCAGCAGCTGGCCGAAGAAGCCCTCAAACACGGTCGTTTCGAGAGCGAAATCCTGCCGATCGAAGTGCCGCAGCGGAAAGGCGACGCCATCCAGTTCACCCGCGACGAGGGCCCGCGGCCCGGCGTAACCGCCGAAGGCCTGAGTGGCCTCAAGCCCGCTTTTACGCGTAACGGCACGGTCACGGCAGGCAACGCCTCCGGCCTCAACGACGGCGCCGCGGCGGTGGTGGTGACCACGCGCGAGAAGTGCGAAGCGCTGGGACTCACGCCGCTGGCGAGCATTGCCGGCTATGCCAATGCCGGCGTCGATCCGGCGCTGATGGGCATCGCGCCGGTATCGGCCACCCAGCGCTGTCTCAAGCGGGTTGGCTGGGAAGTGGCTGATCTCGACCTGATCGAGGCCAATGAGGCGTTCGCGGCCCAGTCCGTGGCGGTTGGTCGTCAGCTGGAATGGGATATCGCCAAGGTCAACGTCAACGGCGGTGCGATCGCCCTGGGGCACCCAATTGGTGCATCGGGCTGTCGCGTTCTGGTCACGCTGATTCACGAAATGATGCGTCGCGACGTGAACAAGGGTCTGGCGACCCTTTGCATCGGTGGCGGCCAGGGTGTGGCGCTGGCTCTCGAGCGTTGATTCGAGTCTCGAACGAATAATGCGAGCGGCCGCAGTCAGTTGTTATTCAAATAGTTGTCGGCGGTCAGGCGGCGTGACCGAACGTTCTGGTCATGCCGCCTGACGATGTTGGCCCTGCTTTTGCATTAACGAACACGTACAGCGATCCTTGCGCCGTGTTGTTCTCCTCCAATGCGCCCGCGCCCAAGTTTTTGCTTAATCGCTGTGCAATCGCGGTTTCCGGCCGGCGCTACGCGCCGGCCGGTTTTCTTTGTCCCGACGGGATTGAAGCCCTAGTTCTGCCAGGGCAGCGCCGGCGGCAGTTCGCCGGGCGCTTCGATGAGCCGCCGTGTGAGCAGGCTGCCATTCGCCACATGTAGATCGATCAATGCCTGGCGATAGGCAATGAATGCATTGATCCGGTCCAGCCGCGCGCTCAACAGATCGCGTTGCGCCTGGGCGACCAGTAGCCCGGTCGAGCGGCCGACATCGAATCGCGCCTGTTCGGCTTCCAATGTTTCCTGCTGCAGGCGCACGGTCGCAGCCGTGGCTTCGATCTGGGCGGCCGCCCGCTCGGCCTCGATCACCGCATAGCGCACTTCGGCGTCGATGACCCGTTCCAGGTTGTCGAGGCTGGCCTCGGCCTGGCGCACGCTGGCCTTCGCGCCGCGCGCGAGCGCCTTGCCCGCGCGGTTGCCCAGCGGATACTCGAATTCCAGCGCGCCGGACAGGTCGTAGGTGTCGCCGCTGTCGAGTTCGTCGTAGGCGCCGCCGTAGTTACGCGCGAATCCGGTCTGGCCGAGGGTGACGAACAGGTCGAGACGCGGCAGCAGGCCGTTGCGGGTGGCGACCACTTCCAGCTCGTTTCGGGCCACGTCGAGGCGCGCCTGGTTGAGTTCGGGTCGGCGCCGTTCGGCGAGCGCGACATAGTCGGCGGGCGCATCGAGCAGCGCGGCCTCGGTCACCACCTCGGTGGTCGGCGTGAGCGCGCGCTGGTAGCGGATTTCGCCGGGAATGCTGATCAGTTGTAGCAGGCGGATACGTAGACGCTCGGCCTCGGCTCGGCCGTCGATCAGGTCCTGCTGACGCCGCGCGGCTTCGGCTGCGAATGCGGCCTGTTCCACGCGCGCCACGGTGCCGGCCTCGATGCGCAGCCGGGCTTCCCGTGATTGCTGCTCGGCCACTTCCAGCGCGTTCTGCAGAATCTCGATCCGCCGACGCGCGCCGAGATAATCCCAATAGGTGGTCTCCACGTCGGCGACCAGTGAGGTCACGAAGCCGCGCAGCTCGTAGGCCGACGCCAGCGTGTCGGTACGCGCCTGGCGCAGGGCGACGAGGTTGCTGTCGATGCCGAAGCCGCGCAGCAAAGCCTGCGTGAGCGTCAGCCCGACGCGGGTGCCGGCCTGCTGCGGCGAGCGGTTGGACTGGGACAGATCCTGCTCGAGGCTGAGTTCCAGGTCGGTCCCGGTCGGCAGCGTCTGGCGTACGCCCACGCGGGCCAGTTCATCGTCGCTGCGTACATCGAAGTTCTGCTGGATATCCTCGGAGACGCGCTGGGCGACCTCGCGAGAGGTTTCCACACTGGCGAACACGCTCGGATCGAACACGGCCCGTTCGACCGCGGCGAACGTGCCGGTGATCAACGGCTGCAGGCGTTGGGCGGCCAGCGACGGATTGTGTTCGAGCGCGAGCGCGACCGCTTCCTCGACGCTCAGGTCGAGCTGATTGCGCGTGCCGAGATCGGCGAGATCGGGGTTGGTGCCGGACGCACCTTGCACCGGCGTTGGCGCGGCTTGCGCAGCCGGTTCGCCGGGCAGTGGCTTCTCCGGCCAGACCAGCGCTTGCGGGTTGAGCACCGCGAGCGCGGGTGTTGCCACGATGGCGAGCAGCGCCGCGGCCAGCCCCTGTCGGTGAACGCGCATCATGCGGCGCTCGCCCGGCGTGCAGGCCAGGCCCGATGCACGCCGGTATACACCACCGGAATCACCACCAGTGTGATCAGCGTGGCCGTGGTCATACCGCCGACCACCGCGCGCGCCAGCGGCGCCTGCGACTCGGAGCCTTCGCCGGCGCCGATCGCCAGCGGTACGAGGGCGAAGATGGTCGTCGCCGCGGTCATGAGGATCGGGCGCAGGCGTCGGCGCCCGGCCTCGCGCACGGCGGTGGTGGCGTCCAGGCCTTCGCGCTGCAGCAGGTTGGCCTGATCGACGATGAGAATGGCGTTGTTGACCACGATACCGATCAGCATCAGACAGCCCAGCATGGATTGTGAATTGAGCGTGGTGCCGGTGAGCATCAGCGTGGCGACCACGCCGATCAGCGCCAGCGGTACGGTGACCATCACGATCAGCGGGTCGACGAGCGATTCGTACAGACAGGCCATCACCATATAGACCAGCAGCAGGGCGAGCGCGACGTTCACGCCGATCTCACGAAAGGCGGCGACCTGGGCTTCGTATTCGCCGACCAGCTGCAGATCGTAGTTGGCTGGAATGGCGATCTCGTCGAGCGCGACCTGCACGTCGGCGACCACCGAACCCAGATCCCGGCCGGCGATATTGGCATCCACGCTGACGATGCGCTGCTGGTTGCGGCGATCGATCTCGACCGGGCCCTCGGAGGCCACCACCCGCGCCACGTCGTCGAGTTTGACCCGGTTGCCGTTCACGCCCGGCACCGGCAGGTCCAGAATCTGGGCGGTGCTGACCTGCATCGGATTGGCGAGTTGAACCCGCACCCGGACCTCGTCGCCGTCGTCGAGAAAATAACCGGCGTTGGTGCCGGCAATCGCGGTTTCGACGGTCTGGCCGATCGCCGCGACCGTGACGCCGAGATCGGCGGCCGCGCTGCGGTCGATGACGATCTCGCGCTGCGGCGCGGCGCCCTCGCGCGAGGCGCGCAGGTCGGTGATGCCGGGAATCGACAGAATGCGTTCCTGCACGCGGGCGACCAGGTCCTGCAGTACGTCGAAATCGTAGCCACGGACCTCGATTTCCAGGCTGCCGCCGTCGCGACCGATATCGAGCATGCGAAAGAAGAACGGTTGGCGCACGCCGACACGCACATCGGTATCCGGCAGTTTGCCGATGGCGGCACGCAGATCGGCCGCCACCTGCTGGCTGGTCCGGCTGCGCGCCGATGCAGAGGGCAGCTCGATACGAATATCGGCCTCGGCGCCGCCGTCGGCGCGGTAGCCGCCCGACCCCACGCTGGTCACCACCGAGACGGCTTCGGGCACCACGCGACGTACGATCGCCTCGGCTTTCTGTGTCTGCGCGTCGAGCAAGCCCAGGCGCGTGCCGGCGGGCATCTGCAGGCTCACGCGGACTTCGCCTTCGTCGGTGGCGGGCATGAATTCGCTGCCCAGTTGGGTAAAGCCGATCAGCGCCGCCAGGGTGGCGACCACGGCCGCGCCGACCACGCGCCGGGGCGCGGACAGTGCGCCTTCGAGCAGGCGTCGGTAGGCGGTGTCCATGCGTGCATAAATCTGGCTGCCGGTGCTCGCGACCCGTTGCATGGCGGCCCGCTGCGGCGCGCGCCGGGCGCCCACGAAACGGGCCGTGAGCATGGGCATCACGGTGAGCGCGACGATCAGCGAGCAGGTCAGCGCCAGGGCCACCACGATCGCCAGCTCTCGAAACAGCTGGCCGGCCAGCTCGCGGGCGAACAGCATGGGAATGAAGATCGCCAGCGTCGTCAGCGTGCTGGCCACGATCGGGCCGACGATCTCGTTACTGCCCGCGACCGCGGCGACGTGCGCGGACTCGCCCAATTCGGCACGTCGTCGCTGGATGTTTTCCAGCACCACGATGGCCGAGTCCACCATCATGCCCACGCCGAGGGCGAGGCCACCGAGCGTCATCAGATTGATGGTGTAGCCGAAGCCGTACATGAGCGCGAAGGTCGCGATCAGCGACACCGGGATCGCCACCGACACGGCGAGCGCGGCGCGCAGGTGCCCGAGAAATACCAGCAGCACCACGAAGGCCAGCACGCTGCCGTAGACAAGCGCGCGAGAGACGTTGGCGATCGAGCGGTTGATGTAATCCGCGGTATTGAAGAACGGCGTGATCCGTACCTGCGGGAATTCGCGGTTGAGGCGCTCGACCTCGCGGGTGATGCGTTCGGCGACCTCGACCGTGTTCGCGCCCGACTGCTTGCGCACGCCCATGCGCACGCCGCGCTCGCCGTTGATCCGAATCAGGCGGGTTTCGCGCTGCTGGGTGTCGCGCACGCGGGCGATATCGCCGAGCGTGATCGGCGTGCCCTCGCGCACGATCACCACCGCGCGGCGCAGATCGTCGAGATCCTTGAAACGCCCGGGCGTGCGCAGCGCCAGCTCCTGGTTGCCGATCTCGATCGACCCGGCGGGGAGGTTGCGGTTGGCAGAGTCCAGCGTGTCGCGGATATCGGTCAGCGACAGGCCCAGCGCGCGCACGCGGTCGATATCCAGATTGACCTGGATCTCGCGCTCGGGCTCGCCCCAGACCTCGACTGCGGCGACGCCCGGAATCTGCTGCAGACGATAGGACAGCTGGTTGTCGATCAGCCGGCGCAGCTCGATCGGGTCGATACCGCTGGCCAAGCCGAGCCCCATGACGGGCAGATCGGACGTGTCGAACTTGCGGATGCGCGGGCGGCCGGCCTCGTCCGGCAGTTCGTCGAGTTCGGAGAACAGGCGGTCGCGCACATCGTTGGCCGCGGCATCGATATCCGTGCCCCAGCCAAAACGCAGGGTCACGTCGGCGGTGCCCTCGACCGACGTGGATTCCATGTCCTCCAGTCCCGGCGTGGCGCCCACCGCCTGCTCCACGCGCCGGGTGATCAGCTCCTCCATGGTTTCAGGGCTGGCGTTCTCGTAGTCGACCGAGACGGTGAGCGTGGGCGTTTCGATATTCGGCAGCAGGTCCACCGGCAGCCGGCTCAATGCCACGCCGCCGAGCAGCAGGGCGATGGCCATGATCATCGAGGTCGCGACCGGCCGCGCGACCGAAAACGCCGGCAGGGTTCTCATGCGTCGCCGGGCGCGTCGGCCGTTGTGTCGGCGCTGTCATCCAGCGCCACGCCGATGCCGTCCTCGAGCTGGGCCTGGCCGAGCGTGACCACCGGCCCGTCGAGCGCGGCCGGCGAGCGCAGCGCGGCCTGCTCGCCCCGGGTGAAGGCAATCTCGGCGGGCACGAAGCGCGCTGTCGTCTGTTCGGTGTTCACCACGAATACGCCGTCGCGCCCGTCGCGGCTCACCAGCGCAGACCGCGGCACGACCAGCGCGTCATCCAGCCGTTCGGCGACCAGCCCGACCTGCACGAACATGCCGGGCGCCAGCCGGCCTTCGTCGTTCGGCGCGGTGAGTTCGACGCGCGCACGACGGGTTTCCGGGTCGAAGATGGGGGCGATACGCGTAATCTCGGCCTCGAACGCGGCGCTTTCCGCGCCCGCCACCCGCAGACGCGCGCTCTGGCCCACGGACAGCAGCGGGTAGAGCGCTTCCGGGACCTGGATCACGGCGGTCAGAGGACGCACGGATACGATGCGCAGCAGCGGCGTATTGGCGGCCACCGTGTCGCCGGGCTCGACTATGCGTTCGCCCACCCGGCGGCGGTTGTCGGCCTCCGGCCAGTTTGCGCGGATTTCGGTATAGCCGAGCCGGATACGCGCGGTCTCGACCTGGGCCTTCGCCTCGGCGATCGATGCGCGGGCCACCGACTGTGCGGCATTGGCGTTGGCCGCTTCCGCTTCGGCCGCATCCAGTTCGGCGGTGGCAGCGATGCCCTTGGCGTTGAGTGAGCGCACGCGCTCTCGACTGCGGTTGGCCGTGCGGGCGTCGCTGCGGGCTTGTTCGTACTGGGCGCGGGCCACCTGCAGCCGCGCCTCGGCCTCGGCCAGCGCCTGGCGGTATTCCTGATCGTCGAGGGTGATCAGCGTGTCGCCACTCGCAACCTCGTCGCCGATATCCACGGCCACGGCTTCGATGCGGCCGGCGATCTTGGGGGCGACGGTGAACTGGGCACTCGGCTCGAGGCTGCCCGAATATTCGCGGATGTCTTCGATATCCGCGAGACGAGCCGTCTGTGTTTCGACCGCGACGCGGCCTGTCTGTGTGGCCGCACCGGGACCCGTTTCAGTCGGCATGCCGTAGACCACGACAAGGAGCAGCGCGACCGCGATACAGGCGCCAATCGCGACCAGCGCACTACGGCGCGTCATGCGGCCAGCCCCGCGCAATAACCCGTGAACAGCATCCGTTCCTCGGTCGGCGCAGTATCGAAGAGAACACGGCCCGCCAGACGGCGTTGCGCGGCGCGATATTTATCCGGTACAACAAGTGCAGCGTGTTTCAACGTGCGGTCATCAGCCCGTGGAATGCTGACTTCTGCGGCGAAACCGGGCGAAGCGCGAAACAGGAGTGAACGGTTCGTGATGACGATTCCACGCATACTAAAGCTCGATGCGGGCGGTCTGCCCGTGGAATGGGTGGACTGGCGCGAGGCGGTCAGTCTTTATTTCACGGACAAGATTGCATGGGAAGCCGGCAGCGAAAAAATTCGCCTGCGCGGCGGCCGTTCCCGCGATACCGGTATCCGCAGCTTTCTGGAGATCGATTCCATCATCGCGGTGCGCGATCGCTCGCATCGCTTTGCCCGTAACCTGGTGCCGGCGCTGACCCGGCGGGAACTGTTCCACCGTGACGGCGGCCTGTGTCTGTATTGCGGTACCCGCTTGAGCTTCTCGCAGATGCAGATCGAGCACATCATGCCGCGTTCCAAGGGCGGCGAGCATGCCTGGACCAACGTCGTGTCCACCTGCGAAGGCTGCAATCGCTTCAAGGACGATCGCACCCCGGAGCAGGCCGGCATGAGCCTGCTCGCCTTGCCCTACGAACCCAATCTCGCGGAATGGCTGATCCTGGCCAACCGGCGCATCCTCGCCGATCAACAGGCGTTCCTCGAACGGCTTGCGCCCAAACGCAAGGCCCGCTTCGACGCCTGACATCGACGCGCGCGGCCTCTGCTACCTAGCGGCTGACGGTCGAGAACACCTTCTTCACGATGGCGCTGCCGGTCGCGGCCGGATTGGCGCGAATCTTCTGCTCCTGCTGGCCGATTACGGCGAAAAGTCCGTCTAGCGCCTGCTGGGTCACGTAGTCGTTGACGTCCAGATTCATGCCCGGCACGAACTGCAGCATCGGCTTGGCCTTGGAGGTGAGCGATTCGTAGCGCGAGACCGCCTGGGACTGGGCCGTGGTATTCGCGATGATCGGCTCGAACTTGGCGGCCAGATCGTCGCCGGCCTTGTCGCGCAGATATTCGGTTGCGGCGGTGTCCGAGCCCTGCAGGATGTCGTAGGCATCACGCACGCTCATGCTGTTGATGGTTTCGCGCACGATCGGGCCGGCTTCGGCGGTGGCCTGCTCGGCGGCGCGGTTCATCGACAACTGGAAACTATCCATCTGGTCGCCGAAACCAGCGCCGCGCAGCACGCCCGAGGTCTTGCCCATCCAGCCCGGAAGAGGGATGCGCCGTGCGGCGTCGCCCCAGAAGCCGTCGTTCTGGCCGAGCTGGGTGACCGCGGCGGAGGCGCCATCGGCGAGGGCTGCGCGCAGGCCGGATACGACCTCGCTCTCCGGCAACTGCTGTGCGCTGCTGTTGGCGTTGCCACCGTCCACGCTGCCCATGAACTGCTTGAATCGATCGCCCAGGCTCTGGGCGCCGACGGTCGTGGAAGCTGCCAGCGCGCCGCTGGCAATAAGGCCGATGAGTGCACGTCGCATAGTCGCCTAGTCCGTTGTTCTGTCTGCAAAGGGCGATCATACCGCGCTGCGCTCGAGTGCAATCGAACAGGATGCGGCAAGCGTTGCCGCTGGCCGGGCGCGGGCGGACAATGCCGTGCATGAAAGCGACGCGCGAACAGATCACGGCCGGCATTCTCGCCGGTGGCGCCGGGCGCCGGCTCGGCGGTGTCGACAAGGGCTGGTACGTTCTCGACAAGAGGCCGCTGGTCGAACACACCATCACTCGCGTACAGCCGCAGACCGCTGCCGTGATCATCAGCGCCAATCGTTCGCTGGACCGTTATCGCACGCTCGGCTGGCCGGTGGTGAGCGATGAAGACGCGACCTATCGCGGCCCGCTGGCCGGTATCGCCCGGTTGTTGCAGGCGGCGTCGACCCCGTATGTGCTCATTGTTCCCGTGGACACGCCACAGCTACCGGCGAACCTGGCCGTCCACCTGGCCGCGGCGCTGGATACGGATATCGACCTCTGCGTGGCACGTTGTGGCGGTCGACGCCAGCCGCTGCATGCGCTGGTGAGGCGCGAGCTCGCGGGCGGTCTGACCCGGGCGGTGGCCGAGGGCGTGTCGCGTGTCACCGATTGGCAGGACGCGCTGCGCATTCGGGTCGTCGATTGGCCGGAATGCGACGCCTTTGCCAATATCAACGCCCCCGCAGACGCACGACATTTGGCGCCGCGGCGTTGACTGACGCGCGCTGTCGCGCCGTACAGAACGCCAATTTCCCGATCACGAGCCATGCCATGACGCAGCCGTCCGAACAGTCCGCTTTTCGCCCGACCCCACAGGACAAGCCCATGCCGCTGGCCGAGGCGCGCGCCCGTATCGTGGACGCGATCACGCCGATCACGGATATCGAGCAGGTACCGCTGCCGGCGGCGCTGCATCGGGTGCTGGCCGAACAGGTGACCGCCGGGGTGGACGTGCCGGGCGCGGACAATTCCTCGATGGACGGTTACGGCTACCGTGCTGCGGACGCCGAACAGGACGGCGCGACGCTGCATGTCGTTGGCGAGAGCCTCGCCGGCCACCCCTTCGTCGGCCGTCTCGGCGCGGGTGAGTGCGTACGCATCATGACCGGCGCGGTCGTGCCCGAAGGCGTCGATACGGTGGTGATGCAGGAGAACACCCGCGCCGAAGACGAACAGGTCGTGATCGAAAAACGCCCGGCGCCCGGCAGCAACATCCGTCTAGCCGGCGAGGATCTGAAGGCCGGCGCGACGGTGCTCGCCGCCGGCCATTATCTGCGGCCCGCGGACATCTCGGTGCTCGCCTCGGTCGGCGTAAGCGAGGTGTCGGTCGTTCGCCGTCCGAAGGTGGCGTTCTTCTCCACTGGCGACGAACTGCGGCCTATCGACGGGCCGGCTGGCCGGTCGTTGGCGCCCGGCGAAATCTACGACAGCAACCGCTATGGCCTGGCTGCGCTGCTTTCGGATCTGGGTATGGAAGGCGTGGATCTCGGCGTGGTGGGCGATTCGCGCGAGGCTTTGCGAGACGCCTTTGCCGAGGCTGCGGCCTATGATGCGGTGGTAACCAGCGGCGGTGTGTCCGTGGGCGCCGCGGATTTCGTGCTCGACGTGCTCGGCGAGCAGGGCACGGTCGATTTCTGGCGGGTGGCGATCAAGCCCGGCAAACCGCTGGCATTCGGAACTGTGGGTAATGCGCGTTTCTTCGGTCTGCCGGGTAATCCGGTATCCACGGCCGTGACGTTCATCCAGTTGGTCCGACCCGCGCTGGTGCGCATGGCCGGTGGCGTGCCGGCCGATCCGATCCGATTTGCGCTGCCGACAACGGCGGACCTGCGCAAGAACCCCGGTCGCGAGAATTTCCTTCGCGCGCGGCTGGTCACCCACGCGGGTCGCGCTGCGGTCGAGCCGGTCGATCACCAGGGCTCCGGCGTCATGCGCTCGATGAGCCGGTCCGATTGTTTCATCGTGCTGCCGGCCGAACAGAGCGATGTGCCGGCTGGCGAAATCGTGCCGGTAGAACCGTTTGCGCAGACGATCTGGGGTCAGCCGGACGAGTGAATCGTCGCCCGTAAAAGGGCGGTCGGACCGAATTGCGGCGCCCTTGGCGACGCGCGAACCGAACGCCCCAACTTTGGTCGCATAGATGCTTGCGTGCGCCATGCAGCTGCTAGGGTAATTCGCCTAACTCGTATGCGTCGCGCCGCGGCGTGGGAAGTCAGGGGGATGAATGGCCGGTTTTTTTGAAAAGTCCAATACCGTGGCCAAGCCCGGTTTCAACCGCTGGATGGTGCCGCCCGCCGCACTCTGTATCCATCTGTGCATCGGGCAGGTCTACGCTTTTTCCGTATTCAAGATTCCCCTGACCCGAGTCGTCGGCGTGACTGAGTCGGCCGGCGCTGACTGGTCGCAATCGACGCTGGCCTGGATCTTCTCGTTGGCGATCGCCGCACTCGGGTTGGCCGCCGCGTTTGGCGGCCAGTGGCTGGAGCGGGTCGGCCCGCGCAAGGCCATGGCCCTCGCTGCGAGCTGCTTTGGCGGCGGCTTCATCGTTTCGGCCTTCGGCGTCTGGACCCACCAGATCTGGCTGATCTATCTCGGCTACGGCGTGCTGGGCGGCATCGGCCTGGGCATCGGCTATATCTCGCCGGTCTCCACCCTGATCAAGTGGTTCCCGGACCGTCCCGGTCTGGCGACCGGCATGGCGATCATGGGTTTCGGCGGCGGTGCGATGATCGGCTCGCCGCTGGCGACCTCGCTGATGGCGTTCTTCTCCGGACCGGAGTCGGTCGGCGTGGGCTCGACCTTCGTGGCCATGGGGATCATCTACTTCCTGTTCATGATGGTCGGTGCGCTCATCGTGCGTATTCCTGCCAAGGGCTGGACGCCGGAAGGGTTCGATCCCGAGCGTGATGGCAAGCAGGACAAGATGATCACCAATCATCATGTCCACGTGAACCAGGCCATGAAGACGCCGCAGTTCTACTTCATCTGGCTGGTGCTGTTCATGAACGTCACCGCCGGCATCGCGCTGCTCGAGCAGGCATCGCCCATGGCACAAGAAATGGTCGGCACCAGCGCGGCCGCGGCGGCCGGTTTCGTGGGCGTGCTGTCGATCTTCAACATGGCCGGACGCTTCTTCTGGGCGTCCACCTCCGACTACATCGGCCGCAAGATGACCTATGTCATCTTCTTCGTGCTCGGCATGCTGCTCTACGCCGCGGTGCCGAGCGTCGCGGCGGGCGGCAATATCGTGCTGTTCGTGCTGGCCTGCTGCGTGATCGTGTCGATGTACGGCGGCGGTTTCGCCACTGTGCCGGCCTATCTGCGCGATATCTTCGGCACCATGCATGTGGGCGCGATCCACGGCCGCCTGCTGACGGCCTGGGCCGCAGCCGGCGTTGTCGGCCCGGTGTTGCTCAACCAGCTGCGCGAGGGCCGGATCGATGCCGGCGTGGCGCCGGCAGAAGCCTATACCACGACGCTCTACATCATGGTCGCGCTGCTGGCAGCCGGCCTGGTCTGCAACCTGCTGGTGCGCCCGGTGGCCGACAAGCACCACTACCAGGGTGACACCAGCAACCCGGAGTAGGTGGCCATCGGCTCCATGAATCTACGGATTGATCAAGCTGCATCATGCAGGAGACAATTATGAATACCGACTCGACCGCAGTCGCGACGACGCCGACATGGCAGATTGCCGCCCTCTGGGCCATGGTCACGATCCCTGCGCTGTGGGGCTTTATCGAGACCCTGACGAAGGCGCTGCGCCTGTTTACGGGCTGAATCAGCAGCTCACACGGGGGCAAGCCCCGTCGACGGCCCGTCGTGCGCGCCACGGCGGGCTTTTTTTGTGGACGCAGTCTGTCGTCGTCAGAGCGCAACCGGACGGTATGACCATTGCGTAGGTCGGAGCGCCAGGGACCGAACAGGAGACCATGCATGGATGATGTTGCCGAGCAGATCGAGATTATCGTCGACGGCCAGGCCGTGCGGGCACGCCCCGGCCAGCTGCTGCCTGACGCGCTGGAGGGCACTGGCATCTATCTGCCGCATGTCTGCTATCACCCAAGCCTCGGGCCGCTGCAGACCTGCGATACCTGCTTCGTCGAGATCGATGGCAATCTCGTGCGCGGCTGTGGTGTGGCGGTCAAACCTGGGCTGGAAGTCACGATCGAAAGCGACACCGCGCACGCCGCGCGGCACGAGGGCATCGACCGCATCGCCTCGAACCACGATCTGTACTGCTCGGTCTGCGACAACAACAACGGCAACTGCGACGTGCACAACGCCGTGCGCGATATGGAAGTGCCGGGCCAGCACTACGAATACCGCGGCAAGCCGTACGAGAAGGACTACTCCAACCCCTTCTATATCTACGACCCGGATCAGTGCATCCTCTGCGGGCGCTGCGTCGAGGCCTGCCAGAACCTGCAGGTCAACGAGACGCTGTCGATCGACTGGTCACGCGAACGCCCGCGCGTGATCTGGGACGACGACGTACCCATCGAGGATTCGTCGTGCGTGTCCTGTGGCCACTGCGTGACCGTCTGCCCCTGCAACGCGCTGATGGAAACGACCATGATCGGCAACGCCGGGCCCATGACCGGCCTGTCACCGCAGGCGCGCGGGCGTTTCCAGCAGCTCGGCCGCTCGGCCATCGATCTGGTCAAGGCTGCCGAGCACACCACCGGCTTCGGGCCGATCTTCGCGGTCTCGGAAGTCGATGCCGCCATGCGCGAGACCGAACTCAAGCGCACCAAGACGGTGTGCACCTACTGTGGCGTGGGCTGCTCGTTCGAGATGTGGACGCGCGACCGCGAGCTGCTCAAGGTCCAGCCGCAGCCCGAAGCGCCGGCCAACGGCATCTCCACCTGTATCAAGGGCAAGTTCGGCTGGGGCCATATCAACAGCGAACACCGCCTGACCAAGCCCCTGATCCGTGAGAACGGCGCTTTTCGCGAAGCCGAATGGGACGAGGCCTATGCCCTGATCGCTCGTCGCTTCGGCGAGATCAAGGCCGAGCACGGCCCCGACGCGCTGGCCTTCATAGCCTCCTCGAAGTGCAGCAACGAGGAAGGCTATCTCATGCAGAAGTTCGCCCGCGCGGTCATGGGTACGAACAACATCGACAACTGCTCGCGCTACTGTCAGGCGCCGGCCACGGAAAGCCTCTGGCGCACTGTCGGCTATGGCGCGGATACCGGCTCGATCGCCGATCTCGAAGCCTCCGAACTGCTGATTATCGTCGGGTCCAACACCGCCGAGAGCCACCCGGTGATCGCGACCCGCATGAAACGGGCCGCCAAGCTGCGCGGCCAGAAGCATCTGGTGGCCGATCTGCGCAAGAACGAGATGGCGCAGCGGGCAGACATGTTCATCAAGCCCGAGCCGGGCACCGACATGATCTGGCTCAACGCCGTTGCCAGGACCATCATCGAGATGGGCCGCGCGGACGACCAGTTCATCAAGGACAATGCCGAGAACTACGACGACTACGTGGCCAGCCTCGAAGGCTTCACCATGGAGTTCGCCGAGCAGCGCTGCGGGTTGTCGCGCGACCAGCTCGACCGGGTGGTCGACATGGTGCTCGAGGCCAAGACCATCTGCGGCGTCTGGGCGATGGGCGTGACGCAGCACACCATGGGCGCGGACACCGCGACCGCGCTGTGCAACCTGCTGCTGGTGACCGGCAACTTCGGCAAGTTCGGTACCGGCGGCTATCCCATGCGCGGGCACAACAACGTGCAGGGCGCGAGCGACATGGGCTGCATGCCCGATCGTTTCCCCGGTTACGATTTCATCAGCGACGACACGGTGCGCGTGCGCTACGAAGACGCCTGGGGCGTCGAACTGCCCACTGGTAAGGGCCTCAACAACCACGAGATGGTCTCCACCATCCACGATGGTGATCTGAAGTCGTTGTATGTGGTCGGCGAGGACATGGGCATCGTCGATTCCGACGCACTGCATGTGCAGTCCGCGTTCGAGAAGCTCGATTTCATGGTTGTGCAGGACATGTTCTTCTCGCGCACCTGCGAGTATGCGGATGTCGTATTGCCGGCTAGCCCCTCGGTCGAGAAGGAGGGCACCTTCACCAACACCGAGCGGCGTATTCAGCGGCTCTACGAAGTGTTTCCGCCGCTCGGCGACTCGCGTCCGGACTGGCGTATCCATACCGAGCTGGCCCGCGCCATGGGTGCGGACTGGGCCTACGGCCACCCATCGGAGATCTTTGACGAGATGGCATCGCTAGCCGACATGTTCGCCGGTGCCAACTACGATGCGCTCGAGGGCTTCAAGTCGCAGCAGTGGCCGGTCGCGGCAGACGGCACGAGCCAGGCGAACCTATATTCAGACGGGCAGTTTCACTTCGACAGCGGCCGCGCACGTTTCCATCCGGTGCACTGGAACGAGCCGACCGACCAGCCCGATGAGGAGTTCGATCTGCACCTGAACAACGGCCGCCTGCTCGAGCATTTCCACGAAGGCAATCTCACCGACGAGACCGCCGGCATCGTGTTCAAGATCGAGCGCAGTTTTGTCGAGGTGTCGCCGGAACTGGCCGCAGAGCGTGGCGTGAAGGCCGGCAGCATCGTGCGCCTGGTCTCGCGGCGCGGCGCGATCAAGGTCAGCGTGGAGGTGACCGATCGCGTGCAAGGAAGACAGATGTACATGCCCATGCACGGCAAGAAGAACATCGAGGCGATCAACGTGCTCACCAGCTTCGAGTCCGACAAGGACACCGACACGCCGGCCTACAAGGAACTGGCGGTGAAGATGGAAGTGCTCAGCGTCGAGGGCCATCCGCCGCTCAAGGCGAACAACCAGCGCAACGCCACGCCCAATCCGGTGACCGGCGTACAGGTCAACCAGAAATGGCAGCGTGAGGACTACAAGCGTCCGCCCAAGCGGCGCCCGGCCGGCAGCGGTCTGTAGCCGTCGCGTTCAGCGCTTTCTCTTTCGCCTAAAGACTTTCAGGACTTCGCCATGGCAGAACAGATTCATTATCGGCCCGCCGAGGCCAAGCGGTTCCGCGAGGAAACGCTCGACGAATTCGAGCGTCTCGAAGGTCGGGTCGCCGAGATCAACGGCTTGCTAGACGAGCTCTACGACTCGGGCATGATCCGCTGGCTCAAGAATTTCGCCGGTGCCTTCCCGCAGATATCCAATATCGCCGTCGAAGGCATGAACACGCCCGAAGGCCATGCCGGCATGCGCAATCTGCTGGTGGTTGCCAAGCAGCTCGGCAAGATCGATCCGGACCAGCTCGAACGCACTTTCGACGCCGCCAACGCCGGGCTGGCCAAGGCCGGCCAGCCCGCGACCGAAGACACGCCCTACAACCCGCCCGGCGTGACCGGCGTGTTCAAGCTGCTGCACGACAAGGAACTCTGGGCCACGTTGTCGCCGCTGATTGCGGGCGCGAAAGCGTACTCCGAAGCCCAGCGACGTCAGCAGAGCGAAGACAAGTCGGACAGCGAAAAGAGCTGAGGCCGCGCGCGCCGCGGCTGGGTTCAGATCACGCCCAGTGCTGTCAGCGTGAATACGCCGGCCGTGATGGTGGCGCTGGCCGCCAGCGTGGTCACGGCGACGATATTGGCCGCCAACCGCGCGTTGCCGCCCATGGCCTGGACCATTATGAAACTGGCCGCGGCCGATGGCGTGGCAAAGAACAGGTAGAGCAGGCCGAGTTGCCGACCCTCGAAGCCGCATGCCCAGGCCGCCAGCGTGGCGGCGGCAGGGAAGATCACCATCTTGATCAGCGAGGCGGAAAAGGCGATGCCGCGGGCCTGATAGAGCGCGCCCAGCGACAACGTGCCGCCAATACAGATCAGCGCAAGTGGCAGGGTGAGGCGGGCGAAATACTCGCCGGAGGTCATCAGCCATTGCGGGATCGGCAGGCCGATGGCGGCCACCGGAATCGCGACCACGGTGCCGATGATCAGCGGGTTGGTGACGATGCCGCGGCTGATGCTACGCCAGTCGGCCTGCTGGTCCGGCTGATACCAGGTCAGGATCAGCACCGACAGCGTGTTGTAGAGCAGGATGACGAGGCCCACGAGGATGCCGCCGGCCGACAGGCCGAAATCGCCGTACATGCTGGCCGCCAGCGCCAGCCCCACGATGCCGCAGTTGCCGCGAAACGCGCCCTGCACATAGACGCCGCGTTCGATGCGCTCCACGCGCCAGATCGCCCATAGCCACGTCAGACCGAAACAGGCGAATGTAGCCACCGTGAAGAAGGCCATCAGCCCCGGCAGCAATGCCTGCGACAGATCGGCCTTCACGATGCTGATGAACACCAGTGTCGGCATGCTGCCCTTGAACACCAGCGTGGATGCCGTCTCGATAAAGCGGTCGTCGATCCAGCCGGCTTTCTTCAGCCCGATGCCGAGGAACACCATCGAGAACACCGGCAGGGTGACGTTGAGGGTCTGCAGAAAGACAGCGAAAAGATCCATGAACGAGATTGCGCGTGGATGGATGACAAGGCCCTGCAACCGACGTGCCGAAAAACGGCCGGGATGCCCGGTACGGGCCGCGATGCGCGTGCAGAATACACAGGTTCGTGCGGGCCGCCTTTATGCAACCGCCGCGTGCTTGAGCGATCGGTTACCGTGACAACATGACATCAGCTGAAGACGACGCCGAGCCGACAGGCGCACGCCCGCGCGAGATCGTGCGTATCCACGCCTACGGGCGCGACGGTTTCACGGCGCGTGACGACACGCTCGCGGTCGAGCGCGCGCTCGAGATCCATGTCGCCGGCGCCGACCCGCTGATCACCATGCGTACCCCCGGCGCGGATGCCGAACTCACCGCGGGCCTGATGCACGGCGAGGGCGTGATCCGCTCGCGCGACGACATCGTCTATCTGCGCCCGGCGCCGGGCGAGGACGACGTGATACGGCTGATGCTCAAGCCAGAGGCGCGTGGTCGCCTGGATAGGGTCGAGCGCAACACGCTGGCGACGAGCGCCTGCGGCGTCTGCGGCAAGCCGAGTTTCTCGCCGCCCACGCCAGGCCGTGACGCCGCTACACAAGCCGGCCCGGCACAGGTCACGCCCGAACTGCTGCTGTCGTTGCCCGACCGCATGCGCGCCGATCAGGGCGTGTTCGAATCCACCGGCGGCCTGCACGCGGCCGGGCTGTTCGACGCCAGCGGCACGCTGCTGTCTATCCGCGAGGACGTCGGCCGCCACAACGCGCTCGACAAGCTGATCGGGGCCGCGCTGCTCGAGGATCGGCTGCCGCTGTCCGACCGCATCGTCATGTTGTCCGGGCGCGCCAGCTACGAGCTGCTGCAGAAAAGCATCATGGGGGGCGTGCCGATCGTCTGTGCGGTGTCTGCGCCGAGCAGCTATGCCGTAGCGCTGGCCGAGCAGTTCGGCGTCACGCTGGTGGGGTTTCTGCGCGGCGATCGATTCAATGTCTATACCCACGGCGAGCGGCTGGCTGGCACGGTGGACTGATCGCCCGACCGCCAAATCCGTGTGCGAGCGCGTCGCTGCAAGGCCCTGCCACCATCGCCGCATTGATGGACTACGCAAAGCTCTGGTATTTCTGGCGATTACGCCAGCGTGCGCGCGGCTTCGAGTTATCAAGCAAAGAGGTGAACACATGGCCAGGAACAAGGCGAGCAAAGCCAGTCTCTGGGTGGCGACCATCGCGGGCGCGGGCTTGCTGCTCGCCGGCTGTGGCAATGGCGACGACAACGGCGAAGTGGATGCCCAAAGCTCGGCCGAAGGCAAGAGCGAGCCGGTCAACCTGATCTTCGGCACCGGCGGCACGTCCGGCAGCTATTACCCGATCGGCGGCGCGCTCAAGCGCGTGTTCGAGGACAGCGACCTGGTCGCCGGCGTACAGGTCGTGTCCACGGGCGCTTCGGTACAGAACATCAACAATATCGAGGACGGCACCAACCAGCTGGCGCTAGTGATGAGCGATGTCGCCTTCGATGCGGTCAATGGCAAGGGGCAGTTCGAAGGCCAGAAGGCCAAGATCAAGTCCATCGCCGGGATCTACCCCAACGTGGTCCAGATCGTGGCGACCGCAGATAGCGGTATCGAGAGCGTGGCGGACATGAAAGGCAAGCGCATCGGTGTAGGCAAGGTCGGCTCCGGCGTGGAGCAGAGCGCCAAGAAGGTGCTCGAAGCCGGCGGTATGACCTATGACGATCTCGCGCGCGTGAGCCATACCGGCTATGCGGACAGCGTTACCGAGATGAGCAACGGCAATCTCGACGCGGCGTTTTTCACCTCCGGCGTGCCGAACTCCAGCATCACGGGGCTGATGCAGAACACCGATGTGACTTTCGTCAACGTCGATGGCGAGACCGCGAACAAACTTCTCGAAACCTATCCGTACTACGAGAAGTACGAGATTCCGTCCGGCGCGCCCGAACGCTATGACCTCGACACGGCGGTGAACACCGTGGCGATCCGCAATCTGCTGATCGCACCGGAGTCGATGTCCGAGGACGTGAGCCGGGATCTGGCCAAGCGCTTCTACGAATACCTGGGCACCGACAAGGTCTCGGTCGGCGCGCTCAAGCAGTTCGATCGCGATCGCATGGGCGAGGATGTCGTGGTGCCTGTCGCTTCCGGTGCGCAGGCGTTCTACGACTCGCTTTCCGGTTCGGGCGACAGCGCCGGCGACGAGGGCGATGCCTCTGGCGACAGCATGTCTGAAGAAAACGAGGCCGAAAGCAGCGACGCCGGCTAGCCCCGCGGGCGCTGCGTGCTGACGCGTGTGCGCCGCGGGCGGGCGGTCATCGGTGGTGCAGCGCTGGTCGTGGTGGTCGTCATCGCGACCGGCCTGTGGCCGTCGAGCTGGCTGGTGGTGCGCGACGCGGCCGGGCTGCGCTATGCCTTCGTCGTCGACGAGGGCGCGCGGTTTTCGCTGGCCTGGCGGCATTCGGTCGAACAGGAAGACTGGATCGAGACTTTCAGCATTCGCGATGGCGCGATCGTGCTGGTCGAGACCCGCTTCAAGACTTTCGGTGCCGGCGTGCCGGCGCAGGTCGGGCGTCGCACCACCCTCGAAAACGGCTGGGTGGTGATGGACGGTATCGATCGCGTGGTCGATCCGTACGCCGTGCAGGCCGCGGCCGCCGAAAATTATCGAATGCGCCGTGGCAATAGCCGCTGGTTTGCTCTTTCCACTGAGTCGGCAGCGCCCATACTGCGCTTTGCCGTGATTCGTGCGCCGCTGGTCGCCATGATCGGTGGTGTCGTACGCGCCTGGCGCGCCCCTGCAGCAGGATTGCCATGAGTTCCGATACCCGCCACGCCGAGCCGGCCGAACCGGAAATCGTCGACCCGGAAACCCTGGAAAAATACGACGTCGAAAGCCGGGTGCGTCATTCGCTGCCCAGGCGGGTGACACAGTTCGTCGTCGTTGTGAGCGTGATGCTCGCGCTGTTTCATCTGTATACGTCGTTCTCGGGGCCGCTGGTCGACGTGGTCCAGCGCAGCATCCATCTCTATGTGCTGCTCGGGCTGACTTTCATCATCTACCCGTGGGCGATGCGCGGTTCACGCGAGCGGGTGGCCTGGGGCGACGTGATCTGCGCCGTTCTGGCGTTCGCGATCGGCGTCTATATGGTGTTCGCGGCCGACCGGGTGATCGCGTCGGCCGGGCGCATCAATACGCTCGACATGATCGTCGGGCTGGTCGCGCTCGCTTTGGTTATCGACGCGGCGCGTCGCGTGACCGGCTGGGGGCTGCCGGGGCTGGCGGTACTGTTCGTGGCGTACGGCTTCTACGCCAAGCTGTCGTTCTACCCGGAGCTCAACGGCGATATCGTGCTGGCGACGACGCGCCAGATCGTGTCGCATCTGGTCTACATAACTGAAGGCCTGCTCGGTACGGCGATCGCGGTCTCGGCGAGCTATATCATCCTGTTCATTCTGTTCGGCGCCTTCCTGGTCAAGTCCGGGCTGGGGCGGCTGTTCAACGATCTGGCGCTGGCGCTTGCCGGGCCCAGCCGAGGCGGGCCGGCCAAGGTGGCCGTGGTCGCGAGTGGGTTTCTGGGTTCGATCAACGGCTCGGCGATCGCGAACGTGGTTACGACCGGCGCGTTCACGATTCCGCTGATGAAGCGCACCGGCTACAAGGCCAATTTCGCGGGTGCGGTCGAGGCCGCGGCCAGCGTGGGTGGCCAGATCCTGCCGCCGATCATGGGCGCGGCGGCCTTCATCATGGCCGAGGTGCTGGGCGTGCCCTACACCCAGATCATGCTCGCCGGCATCATTCCGGCGCTGCTGTTCTATCTCGGCATTCTGTTCCAGGTGCATCTGCGCGCGCTGCGCAACGGGCTGGAAGGCATTCCGCGCTCCGAGCTGACGCCGCTCAAGTCCGTGTTGCTGGAGCGCGGCCATCTGCTGCTGCCGATGGTGATATTGCTGTGGCTGATCTTCGACGGCCGGGCGCCGTTTTTTGCGGCCTTCTGGTCGGTGGCCGCGACGGTGCTGATCTGCGGCACGCGCCGGGTGGTCGTGGGGCTGACGCTCGTTCTGATCGCGCTCGTGTTCGAGCCGCAGATCTGGGCGCTCGTCGACGGCCGCACGTTACCGGGGCTGCCCCCGGATCGGCTCTGGCTGTTCGCGATCATTGCGCTGCCGGTCGCGATCAATGCGATCCGCACGAGCCTGGGTCTACAGGCCGAAGTGATGGATATCGCCGACTGTCGCGATGCCATGACCGAAGGCGTGCGCAACTCGATCCCGGTCGCGATCGCCTGTGCGGCGGTGGGCATCGTCGTGGGCATCGCGACGCTGACCGGCATCGCGCTCGATGCGGCGGATGCGGTGGTCAGCCTCGGCCAGGCGATCCCCTCCGAGATGCTGCGGCTGTTGGTCACGCTGGCGCTGACCATGGGTGCGTCGATCGTGCTCGGCATGGGGCTGCCCAGTATCCCCTGCTACATCATCACCTCGACCATGGCCGCGCCGATCCTGCTCAACCTGCCGTTGTTCCGCGAACTGGCCGGGTCCAACGAAACGGCCATCTTCGTGGCCCATATGTTCGTGTTCTATTTCGGCATCTTCGCCAATCTCACGCCGCCCGTCGCGCTCGCGGCCTATGCCAGCGCGGGCATTTCCGGCGGCTCGCCGAACGCGACCGGCGTGCAGGCCATGAAGCTGGCGATCGCGGGCTTCGTGGTGCCGTACATGTTCGTGTTCGCGCACAGCATGCTGATGATCGATGCGACCTGGTTGAATGTCGCCACCGTGGCCGCGACCGGCATCGTCGGCGTACTGCTTCTCGCGGTCGCGGTGGAAGGCTATCTGCGCCGCGAACTGGCTACCGGATGGCGTCTGCTTGCGCTCGCGGGCGCCTTGGCGCTCATTTATCCGGGCTGGATCAGCGATGGGGTCGGCGCGCTGGTTGCGGTGGTGCTGTTTGCGATGGGCGGGGGCGGCAAGGCCCGCTCGGCTCCGGCACGGAGCGCCTAGGTTTTTTCGCGGCGCGCCGGAGCCCAGGTGGGCTATTGGTTCGCAGTGATCCATGAAGGCGCAGCAGGTGGCCGGATAGAGATGCTCCGTGGAATTGCGGAGTTGACTCTGCATGTGAAACGGAGGATTTTCTAAAGCTCGATATCGATGATCTCGAACCTTTGATCTCGGAGGAGCCATGGCCACACCTGCAGAACAGATCAAGCACACCGACGACGGCAAGCCCGATGTGGTGCCCGAACGCCGCGACCTGCATTTTCTGCCGCCCGAAGACCGTATCCACGACTGGCACAAGCTCGGCGCGCACATGACCCAGTTCATGAATGCGCTGTCGCTGTTCTTTCCCGCCGGCGAGCGCATGTTCATCGATGCCGTGCGCGATTACCGCGAAGAGATCCCGGACCCGGACCTGAAAAAGGCCGCCACGGCATTCATCGGCCAGGAGGCGATCCACAGCCGCGAACACAAGGAATACAACGATCTCATGACGCGCCAGGGCCTGCCGGCCGAGCAGCTGGACGCCTTCGTCTGGTCGTTTCTGGGCTCCATCAAGAAGCGCACGCCGCGCTCGTTCCCGCTGTCGGCCACGATCGCGCTCGAGCACTTCACGGCGCTCATGGGCAACTCGATCCTCGATAACCCGGACGCCATCGTCGGCTCGCAGGAAGACTACACGCGCATGTGGCAGTGGCATGCGCTCGAAGAGATCGAGCACAAGTCGGTCGCCTTCGATGTCTACGATCGTTGCGTGGGCCGCGGTCCGATCGCCTATGCCGAGCGCGCCGCCGGCATGGTGGCCGCGACAACGATCTTCTGGCCGCTGGTGGCGTATTTCTATTACCGCATGACCCAGGCCAGCGACGAATGCAGGAAAGAGGGTTGGCGTGGCCATCTGCGCGTGTTCAACACGCTGTTCGGTCGCCCCGGCGTGCTACGCCGGCAGCTTCCCGAGTGGGCGTCGTACTTTCGCTATGGTTTTCATCCCTGGCAGCAGAACAACAGCCATCATCTGAAGATGATCGACGAGCTGGTCGAGAAGACCGAGGGCGCTTATGCCACTAAGCATTAGCGACGATAACTCGGGTTAGGCTCGGGCCGTGTCCATTGCTTCCAGGATCATCTTCAGTCGCAATCTTGGGCGAATAAGAATGAGGCCCTATCCGGGAGCGCCTGAATCAACGGGAACGGTCTGGTCGGCTTGGGGTTTCGCGCTGCTGCGCGAGTGTCTTTTATTTGTTTGTCCAAATAAAAGGCACCAAAACAAAAGACACCCCGTCTTGCGTCGGCGCTACGCGCCGATACCCCGCGCGGCTCCGGCCGAAAGCGGGCCAGCCGGAAACTCGCTTCGCTCAGACATCCGGCTGTCTGCTTCCGCTTTCGGTCTCCACTGCTCGGCGCTACGCCCAAGGGGCCCCAATACAGAAAGCTCGCTTTTGCTCGCTTAAGTGTCCCGATCTACGTAGGCCGGGTTAGCCCAAGGCGTGATTCTTCAGGGTTACGGGCAACCGCCCTAACTTCAACTCTGCAGTTTCTAGGGCTTGGGGTACGGCTGTACTGCCTCTATTGCCCCCTTTGCACGGCGACGGAGACGCGCAGTGGCGAAGGGTGCCCGGCGCACTGCGCCGGTGCGGCCAGCTGTCTGAGGATCGCCAACGCGATCCGAGTTCTGGCCGCATCCCTTCGCCGCGAGCATCGGAGTGCCACCGGCGTAGCCGGCGCCGTGCTGGGTGTCTTTTTCTTTGCTTACTTTCTTTTGGACAAGCAAAAGAAAGTGAGTCGCACAGCAGTGCGAAATAAAAGGTTCGACTAACTCGTGAGTGGGGTAAGGCCGGAGGCCTTGAACCGCAGAGTCTGGATTGCCGAAGCAGGGTGGCTCACCTCGGAGTTCGAGCGCTATCGCACCGGCGCACGCCGTTTCGCAGGCGCACTCACCACGATCACGCCACTGATGATCGCCACACCGCCCACAATGAAGTTCCAGGTCAGCGCCTCGCCGAGTAGCAGGGCGCCGAACAGTACGCCGAACACCGGCGACAGGAACGAGAACACGCCCAGCCGCGAGGCGAGGTAGCGCCGCAGCAGCGCGAACCACAGCAGCAGAACCGCGAAGGCAATGCCGAGCGTCTGGAAGGTCATGCTGGCGAGTACGGGGCCGGTGACGTTGATATCCGACAGGTCGCCCATCAGCGCTGCGAACGGCAACAGCAACAGCCCCGCGATCACCAGCTGATAGGACAACGTCAGCGTCGGAGGCTGTTCCGACAGCTTCGTGGTGCGGATGACGACGGTGGTGGCGGCCCAGCCCATGCCGGCCATCGTGCCGAGAATATCGCCGATGATCAGCGACGACACCGCCGGCCCGCCGGCGCTTTCGCCGGTCGGCGCCATAGCGAGAATTATACCGATGAAGGCGATCGCGATACCGACCCAGTGACGCAGGCCCAGTTGCTCGCCGGGCACGAGAAAATGCAAGCCGAGCGCGGCGAAGACCGGCGCGGTATAGAGGAACACCGACATATGGGAGGCCGTGGTATAGCCCAGCCCGAGCGCTACGAAGCAGAACTCGCTGGCGAAACCCAGCCCCACAGCCACCCCGGGCCAGAATACGGCGCGCGCATCGGCCAGCCGCACGCCGCGCGCATAGGCCACGCCCATGACCAGAAACGCGGCCAGCGTTGAGCGAATCGCAATCTGCGCCAGCGGCGCGATATCCGCAGCCACCCATTTGATTGCGACCTGCTGCAGGCCAAGCGCCAGGCAGAACACAAGCATTAGCAGGCTGCCCTGCATATCGAGCGCACGTCGCGTTGCCTGCGGATAGGCGGGTTTGAGAGTGTCTGCGCGCGTGCTCATGGGAATGCGGTCGGCCTAGAGAATAGGCGCACAGCAAAGCACCGGGCACAAAGCTGTGCAAACCATTAAACTGGCGACCCAGGCTCAGGAAAACTCAACACTCGTGGTCGAGCGGCTGCCTCTCAACGCCTTGCGTGCCTTTGTGTTCGCGGCGCGCCATGAAAGCTTTAAGGCCGCGGCCGGTGAGCTGCATGTGACGCCGGGCGCGATCAGCCGCCACGTCAAGCAGTTGGAAACGGTGCTGGGCACCGCGCTGTTCATCCGTCATCCGCATGGCGTCAGCCTGACCGTACGCGGTGCACTGTTGGCCGAGGAGGCGGGCGATGCCTTTGCTGCGCTCTCACGCAGCGTGGAAGCGGCCCGCACTGTTTCGCCGACGGCGCTGCCGTTGACGGTCAGCGCATCGCCTTCGCTTATCCAGCATTGGCTGTTGCCGCGCCTGGTCGATTTCGAGGCCAGCCACCCGGGTGTGGATCTTGCGCTCGAAGCCAGCGCGAATCTGGTCGAACCTGCCTGGCGTGCCGACCGCGCGCAGCTGACCATCCGCTACGGGCAGGGTCCATGGCCGGGCGTGCACAGCCGGCAACTGATGAGCGAAACGCTTTTTCCCGTGTGTTCGCCGGCGCTGCTGGAGCAGGGGCCGCCGCTCGACACGCCCGCGGATCTGGCGCACCACACGTTGCTGCATGTGACCTGGCTGTCGAACCAGGCGGAGTTGTTTCCAGGCTGGCGAGCCTGGCTGGATGCCGCCGGCGCACCCGAGGTGGCCGTGCCCGTGCATCGGCGTTATTCGTTGTTCGGGCTGGCACTGGATCAGGCGATCGCCGGGCGCGGCGTGGCGCTGACTTCGAGCGTGCTCGCCGCGGATCGGTTGGCCAGCGGTGTGCTGGTGCGCCCGTTTGGCGATCGCTTCGCGCTGGTGTCGCCGTTTTCCTACGATCTGCTGATGCCGGCACGCGGCGAGGCGCCGCCCGTGGCCGCCGCGTTTGCCGACTGGCTGGTCGCGCAGGCCGCCCGTTTTCGCGAGGATGACGCTCAGCGGTGATGCCGGCTCGGTGCGTTTCTGCCGCGCTTGCGATCGGTGGCGCACAAACTAGGGTTCAGATCGCGCGCTGGATAAGGTCTAATGCGCGCGTTCGCACCGATATCGCTGCTGTTGTACGAGGAAGCTGCCCAATGGACGACAACGTCACCGTCATCAATCATCCGCTGATCGCGCACAAATTGACCTTGATGCGGCGCAAGAACTCGTCGACCCAGAAGTTCCGCAGCCTGCTGCGCGAGGTTGCCCATCTGCTGACCTACGAGATCACCCGCGATCTCGAGCTCACCACCGAGACGATCGAAACGCCCCTGCAGGAAATGGACGCGCCGACCCTGGCCGGCAAGAAGCTGTGCTTCGTGTCGATCCTGCGCGCGGGTAACGGCCTGCTGGAAGGCATGGTCGAGCTGATGCCCTCGGCGCGTGTCGGCCATATCGGCATGTTCCGCGATCCGGAATCGCTGCAGGCAGTCGAGTACTACTGCAAGGTACCGCAGGACATCGAGGAGCGGCGAGTGATCGTGGTCGATCCGATGCTCGCTACGGGCAATTCGGCGATCGCCGCGATCACGCATCTCAAGAAGCAGGGCGCAAAGAACATGAAGTTCCTTTGCCTGCTGGCCGCGCCGGAAGGCGTGAAGGCCCTGCGCGAGGCGCACCCGGACGTGCCGGTGTTTACCGCGGCCATCGACGAGCGCCTGGACGAACATGGCTATATCCGCCCCGGACTGGGCGACGCCGGCGACCGGATGTACGGCACCAAATAGCGATGCAGCAGCGGGCTATTGGCCCGTTTTCTGCGTGTCTCGCCAGTTCGGTCTTTTGAGCCGGACTTTTGATGGGAAGTAACAATATGTCGACGGGTGAGTTCGACGCACGGCCCGACGCCGAGGCCAGCGCCTACCGTTTTCGTGCCCGCGACGGCCTGCTCGGCGCGCAGATGCTGTTCGTGGCCTTTGGCTCGCTGGTGCTGGTGCCGTTGCTCACGGGCCTGGACCCCAACGTGGCGCTGTTCACGGCTGGTGTCGGTACGCTGATTTTCCAGATGGTCACCCGTGGCCGCGTGCCCGTGTTTCTGGCGTCGTCGTTCGCTTTCATCGCGCCGATCATCTATGGCGTCGAGACCTGGGGTATCCCAGGCACGCTCTGCGGGCTGATGGCCGCGGGCGTGGTGTACATGTTGTTGAGCCTGGTCATCCGCCTGCGCGGCGTGGGCGTGGTCACCCGGCTGCTGCCCACGATCGTGACCGGGCCGGTGATCATGGTGATCGGCCTTGTGCTGGCCCCGGTCGCGGTGAACCTGGCCATGGGCCTCGACGGTAACGGCGAGGCCCAGCTCGTGGCGTCCGGACCGGCGATGCTCGTGTCCTTCATCGCGCTGGCCGTGACCGTGGCAGTGTCGCTGCTGGCACGCGGTTTCCTGTCGCTGGTGCCGATCATCTGTGGCGTGATGGCAGGGTATATCGCGAGCCTGCCGTTTGGCCTTGTCGACTTTGCGCCGGTGGCCGAAGCGCCGTGGTTTGCGGTGCCGAACTTCGTGGCGCCGGAATGGAACTGGCAGGCCGTGCTGTTCATGATCCCGGTGGCGATTGCCCCCGCGATCGAGCATTTCGGCGATGTGGTCGCCATCCGGTCGGTGACCGGGCGCGATTACCTGAAAGACCCGGGCATCGATCGGACCATGCTAGGCGATGGCCTCGCCACCTCGGTGGCTGCCGCGCTCGGCGGGCCGCCGAACACCACCTATTCGGAAGTCACCGGCGCGGTCACGCTCACCAAGGCCTACAACCCGGCGCTGATGACCTGGGCCGCCGGGTTCGCGATCGTATTCGCCTTTGTCGGCAAGCTCGGCGCGCTGCTGGCGAGCATTCCCACCCCGGTAATGGGCGGCATCATCGTGCTGCTGTTCGGCGCAATTATCGTTGTGGGTCTGAACAGCCTGGCCAAGTCCGGCGAGGAACTCACCGAGCCGCGCAATCTGGCGGTGGTCGGCATCATTCTCGTTACCGGCGTGGGCGGCCTGAGCTTCTCGGCCGGCGAGTTCACGCTCGAGGGGATAGCGCTTGCAGGCGTGCTCGGCGTGGCACTGAATCTCGTGCTGCCGAGGACGCGCGCCTCGAACTAGGCTCGGATGATCGCCGCTGCCAATATTGACAGCGTGCGATGTAACGGTATTAACTGCGGCGTTGCAACCGACTGGAGGGTTTCATGCCGCAGCAGTCCGCCCGTACGTCCGAGGCCAATCGCGAGGCCGTTGACCACGATGTGATCGTCATTGGCGCAGGTTTTTCGGGCATCAATGCCGGTATCCGCCTGCGCGAGCAGGAAATCACCGATTTCATCATTCTCGAACGGGCAGACGACGTCGGCGGCACCTGGCGGGATAACACCTATCCAGGCTGTGCCTGCGACGTGCCTTCGCATCTGTATTCCTACTCCTTCGAGCAGAACCCGGACTGGTCGACGACCTATTCCGGCTCGGCCGAGATCCAGGCCTATATCCAGCGCTGCGCCGAAAAATACGGCCTGCACGAACACCTGCGTTTCGGCGTCGGTATCGCGAGCGCCGAGTTCGATGACGAACGCGGTGTCTGGCGCCTGCGCACCGAGGGCGGCGATTTTTACACCGCCCGCGCCGTGGTGTCGGCGGTCGGCGGGCTCGTGGAACCGTCCACGCCCAAATTTGCCGGCATGGACGAATTCAGCGGCGCGATCATGCATACCGCCCGCTGGAATCACGAAGTGGATCTGCACGACAAGAAAGTCGTGATCATCGGCACCGGCGCGAGTGGCATCCAGGTCATTCCTTCGATTGCGCCGGATGTCGCCCAGTTGACCGTCATCCAGCGCAGTGCGCCCTATGTGCTGCCCAAGGCCGACAAGGCGCTGCCGGAAGCCATGAAGGCGACCTTTCGTCGCATTCCGTTCGCGCAGACCGCATTCCGGCGCGCGATCCTGACGATCACGGAAGGGCTGGTCGGCCCGGCGGTCATTCTGGACTCGCCGCTGGCTACCGGCATGAAGAAGCTCGCGCTCTGGAACATGCGGTCGGCGGTTAAAGATCCGGTACTAAGGGACAAGCTCACGCCGGACTACGAGATCGGCTGCAAGCGCGTGCTGTTTGCCAGCAACTACTATCCGGCGCTCACCCGCGACAACGTGACGGTCGAGACCGAAGGCTTCGATCGCTTCACGGCCAACGGCGTGCGGCTGGCCGACGGGCGAGAGATCGAAGCGGATGTCGTGATCACCGCGACCGGCTTCAAGGTGAATATCGCCGAGCCGCCGTTTCCGATCCTGGGTCAGAACGGTGAAGCGCTGGCCGACAAGTGGGCCGGGCCGGGTGGCAAGGCCTACAAGGGTGTGGCCACGGCCGGCGTGCCCAACTGGTTCTTCATGCTCGGGCCCAACACCGGGCCGGGCCATACCTCGGTTCTGATTTATACCGAGGCGCAGGCGCGCTATATCACCGAAGCGATCCGTACCCTGTTGAACAAGGATCTCACCGCGATCGCGGTCAAGCCGAAGGTGATGCGCCGCTATCACGAGAAGCTGCAGAACCGCATGCGCTACACCTCGTGGACCTCGGGCTGCCAGAGCTGGTATCTCGACGCGCACGGCGAGAACCACACGCTGTTTCCGGGGTTGGCGACCGAGTACGCGTTGTCCATGCGTCGTTTCAAGCTCGGCGAGTACGAGGTGGCGCGCTAGCCTCGTTGGAGTGGGCACGGCTTCTCGCTGTGCCGTGGTGCCGTGCAATAAAAAGGCCCGCTCCCTTTCGCAGGGGCGGGCCTTTTTCATGATGCCGATGGGAGTCCGCGCACCGACATGCGGGCGCGGCGCCCGGCTTATTTCACGACATCGGCAATCGCGTTGCAGACATAGTCGAGGTTGGCGCTGTTCAGGCCGGCGACGTTAGCGCGGCCGGACTTGACCATGTAGATGCTGTGCTTGTCGCGCAGCTGAGCCACATGATCGGGGGTCAGGCCGGTGAACGAGAACATGCCGCGCTGCTCGGCGACATGGGCGAAGCGCTGGTCGAGGCCGTGCGGCGCGAGGCCTTTCACGAAGTCGCTGCGCAGGCCGTTGATGCGGCCACGCATCTCGTCGAGTTCCTCGCGCCACATGGCGGTCAGCTCATCCGAGTTGAAGATGGTCGCCACGATGGCGCTGCCGTGACCGGGCGGGTTGGAGTAGTTCTCGCGCGCGGTGATCGCCAGCTGCGAGCGCACGTCTTCCATGTCGTCGGCGTCCTTGGCGACCGCAATGAAGCAGCCGGTGCGTTCGCGATAGATGCCGAAGTTCTTGGAGCAGGACTGGGTGATGATCATCTCATCGAGCGTGTTGGCCAGCAGGCGCACGCCGTAGGCGTCCTCGTCGAGGCCGTCACCGAAGCCCTGGTAGGCGAAGTCGACCAGCGGCAGCAGGCTGCGCTCCTGGACCACGGCCAGCACCTGTTGCCACTGGTCCTTGGACAGGTCGAACCCGGTCGGGTTGTGGCAGCAGGCATGCAACAGCACGACATCGCCTTCCGGAATCTGCTTGAGCGCGGCGAGCATGCCGTCGAAGTCGAGCCGGTTGTCGGCATCGACGTACGGGTACTTCTCGATGTTGAGGCCGGCTGCGCCGAATACGCCCAAGTGGTTCGGCCAGGTCGGGTTGGACAGCCAGATCGATTTGCCCGGCAGGTTGGACTTGATGAAGTCCGCGGCCAGACGCAGCGCGCCGGTACCGCCCGGCGACTGGGTCGCGCTCGCGCGATTGGCGGCCAGCACTTCGCTGTCGGCGCCGAACACTGTCTCGAGCACGTCGGCGCCGTATTCCGGGTCGCCGTGGGAGCCGATATAGGCCTTGGTCTTTTCGGTCTCGATGAGCAGCTTTTCGGCTTCCTTGACCGCGCGCATCACCGGCGTGATGCCGGCTTCGTCGCGGTAGACGCCGACGCCGAGGTCGACCTTGTCCGGGTTGCTGTCGTTCTTGAAGGCTTCGATCAGCCCGAGAATGGCATCGCCGGGGACTCGCTCAATCGATTCGAACATCCTGTCGCATTCCTCGTGTTTTGCCGCGCCCGCGGAACACGGGCGCTTATTTCGTAGCGTAGTTTAACCCCTGCGACAGGGTGCTGCCGAATGCGGGAGCGACGGGTGCAGCGGGCGCGGCGACTGCTGCCGCCTGCGGCGCGGCCTCGGCAGGCGCTGTCTGTGGTTCGGGCTTGTAGCCGATACGCAGACCGCCCCAATGACGCCCGCCGACGATGATCGGCACCGACAGGTCGTGCATCACCTCGCCGGTATCGCGCTTGTAAGTCTGCACCAGCAGAGCCTCGGTATGCGCGCCGCAGCGTGAGCCGGTGGCGTCGTCGAAGATGCGCTTGTGGCGGCTGTGCTTGAGATCGGTTTCGTAGTCGCCGGTCAGCGTCTGACTGCAGTGTTGGTTATGGGTCGGGATATAGCCGCGCTGGTCGCAGGCCATCACGTAGGCGGCCTGCAGCGTTTCGAGGATCGGCTCCTGGATCGCCGGCAGGTGGCGATCGGTGAAGCTGTCGTAGGCGGTGCGGTATTTGGGCGGGTTGGTGCCCTCGATCGGCTCGTAACGGCTGTCGAACAGCCCGGCCTCAGAGAGCTCGCCGGTCTTGATCGCGCGCTCGAACAGTTTGCCGATCGCATCCGCGGCCTTGCGCGCCTGGATATAGACCTGCTGGTGGCGGCTGTCGAGGCGCTGTTGGGCGAGCTCGCCCTCGACCGCCTCGGCGGCGCTCATCAGCGACTGCGCCTGCTCGGCCAGCGCATGCATGTCGCGATTGCCATCGACGATATGTGCCTGCAGGGTGCCGAGCGTCTGCACCACCTGGCGGCCGTGCCCGCGGGTATCGGTCATCGCGTCCGCGATGCCGGCGATCTCGGTATCGACGGTGTCGAAATCCTCGCTCATGGTCGTGAGTTGCGCGCCGACAGATTCCACCTCCGTTGCGCGCTCGCTTACGCGGCGCATCAGGTGGCCGATGTTGTCGACGACTTTCTGGCTGCTGGCGCCGATCTCCTCGACGAGCGATTCGACCTGCTTGGTGGCATCAGCGGTACGCCGCGCCAACCCGCGTACCTCGCCGGCAACGACCGCAAACCCGCGGCCGTGCTCGCCCGCCCGGGCAGCCTCGATGGAGGCGTTGAGCGAGAGCAGATTGGTCTGCTCTGCGATTTCCTCGATCAGGCCGGTGACGCTGCGCACGCTGTCGGTCTTCTTGCTGAGCGTCTCCAGCATGTCCAGGGCTTCCTCGGAACGCTGGGCCAGTGCCGACATCTCGACGATCACGTGTTCGAGTGCGTCGCGGCTGTTCTGGCTGGCGCCGCGCGAACGGCTGGCCAGTTCCGAGACCTGACTCGCGCTGGCGGAGACCTGCTCGATGGCGGCGGTAATCGATTCCATGCGCGAAACGGCGTCGCGCACCACGGCATCCTGTTCGGTCAGCCGGCCGGCGAGGCGGTCGGCGTGCTGGGACACCTCGGCCGAGGCGATCGCCGTACGTCCGCCGCGCCGCACCAGCCGATGCGCCATACGCCGCAGCGACAGATAATCGCGGCCCGGCGCCGACAGTCCGAAGGTGCCCATACGCTCGAGGCCGGTTTCGTTGCCGGCATGAATACGCCCGAGCCGGTCGAAGCTCAGCCCGGCCAGCAGGCCCAGCGCGGTGGCCGCATGGATCGCCCAGTCGTTTTCGACATAACGGGCGACGGCCAGGGCGGCCAGCAAGAAAACAAGCGACAGCAGCAGTCCAATCCAGCGTTGCATGACGAATCCTCCCGGCGGATAAGGCCAACCATCGGCTGTGCCGGCTCGGAACTTGAGAAACCCCGGCTACGCGCCGCCGGGCCGTAAAGGATGGCTTGCAATCAGTCGATTGCGGTTCTGCGCCGGCTCGTATGCCGGGCCTGCGATCGCTTAAGGCTATCGATCAAGGCGCTTGAAAAGCCGCAAGGTATGCGCCGTTGTATGCGGTCCGGAGCGCGTGCACGGTCCGTGGCGCATCGTCGCGGGCAAGAAGCGCTGTGCTGGCAGGGTCGCGATATGACCCACCGGCGGGGCTAGCCTCGCGGCATGTTGGAAACCGCCTATCTCGAAGACCTCAACGCCGCCCAGCGCGAAGCCGTGACCCACGGCGTGACCATCGACGGGCGTTTCGATGCCGACCCGCTATTGGTGATCGCCGGCGCGGGCAGCGGCAAGACCCAGGCGCTGTCGCATCGCGCGGCGCATCTGATTCTGTCCGGCGTCGATCCGCGCCGGATCCTGCTGCTGACGTTTTCGCGCCGCGCGGCCGACGAGATGAGCCGCCGTGCCAACGGCGTCGTCGAGGCGGCCATGGCCGCGCGCGGACGCAAGGGGCAGGGCGTGACATTGACCTGGGCCGGCACCTTTCACGCGATGGGCGCGCGACTGCTGCGCGAGCATGCCGAACAGCTCGGTCTCGATAGCCAGTTCTCGATCCTCGATCGGGGTGACGCCGCCGATCTGCTCGACGTCTGCCGGCAAAGTCTGGATCTCGGCCGCGGCAAGACCCGTTTCCCACGCAAGGACACCTGCCTGGGCATCTATTCGCAGGTGGTCAACCGGCGCGACACGCTCGCCGCGGTGCTGGCGGCGCGCTATCCCTGGTGCGAAAACCACCACGACGCGCTCAAGCAATTATTCGCCGCCTATACAGAGCGCAAGCTGGCACAAAGCGCACTCGACTACGACGATCTGCTGCTGTTCTGGGCGATGATGCTGGAAAGCGCCGAGCTGGCCGAGCAGGTGGCGGGCCGTTTCGATCACGTGCTGGTCGATGAATACCAGGACACCAACCTGCTGCAGGCCGCGATTCTCAAGCGCATCTGTCCGGAAGGGCGCGGGCTGTGCGTGGTCGGCGACGATGCCCAGGCGATTTACGGGTTTCGTGCGGCCGAAGTGGCCAACATCCTTGGCTTCGCGAATGATTACCCGGGCTGTCGAACGGTGACGCTGGCGCAGAACTATCGTTCCACGAACGCGATTCTCGATGCCGCCAATGCATTGATCGGCGAAGCCACTGCCGGCTATAAAAAAGACCTGTTCGGCACCCGTGGCGCGGGTGCGATGCCGCGCCATGTCACCGTACGCGACAGCGTCGACGAGGCGCGTTATGTGGTCGATCGGGCCCTCGAACGTCGCGAGACCGGCGTCGAGCTCAAGCAGCAGGCGGTGCTGTTTCGCAACGCGCATCACGCCAACGATGTCGAGATCGAGCTGATCCGGCGGGATATCCCGTTTCGCAAGTATGGCGGGCTCAAGTTTCTCGAGGCCGCCCACGTGAAGGACCTGCTGGCCTTGCTGCGCCTGGCAGAGAATCCGCGCAACGAGATTGCCGCGCATCGTGTGTTTCAGCTCGTGCCTGGCATCGGGCCGGGTACGGCGCGCAAGACCTTCGAGCATCTGCAGGCACAGAACGATTCACTCACCGCGCTGGAAACCTTTCGACCGGGACGCGGCGACCGCGACGCCTGGCAGGTGCTCGCCGGCCAGCTGGCCGATGCCGCGGACTCAGCTTGGCCGGGCGGAATCGAACCGCTGGCGCGCTGGTACAAGACGACGCTGGACGAGCGCTTCGAGCCGCCGACCACGGCCCGCGCCGGCGATATCGACGATCTCGTGCGCATGGCCGGCCAGCACGCCGACAGGGCCGCCTTTCTGACCGATCTCACGCTCGATCCGCCATCGGCGACCGGCGATCACAACGACGATGCCGATCTCGACGAGGATTATCTCGTGCTTTCGACCGTACACAGCGCCAAGGGCCGGGAATGGGACAGCGTCTATCTTTTACACGTCGCCGACGGCACTTTCCCCAGCGAATACTCGGCCGACAGCGATGCCGCGCTCGATGAGGAGCGGCGGCTGATGTATGTGGCGTTTACGCGGGCGAAGAACGCGCTGGAAGTCGTGTCACCGCTGCGCTATTACGTCACCGAGCAGCATCGCCACGGCGACCGCCATGTTTATGGCGCGACCAGTCGTTTTCTCACGCCAGCGGTCATGCAGCATTTCGAGGCGGTCACCGATGGCACGGTGCCCGCCGGCGGACCGCAATCGGGCGTGGCCGCGGGGCCGCGTATCGACCTGGCCGCCGGCGCCCGGGCGCTCTGGCAGTAGGCCGACGGCATTACGCGGGGCGCGCAGCCCAGGTGCTGCCCGCCACCTTGCGGCGGTCTTTGCCGATCGCGGGGCGTGCAATGGAAATCGGCGCCACGTCCGGGTTCATTCGTTCGGCCAGGCCGAGCAATGCGCGTCGATCCGTGGTTTCGTGGCGCATCGGGCTGTGGAGATAGCTGGCGCGATTGCGCTCGTACGCCGGCATATCCAGCCGTGGGTTCAGGTGGATGCCAACCGCGCTGCGTACAAGGCTGGTGGGGCGCCCGCCGTAGCGGTTGAGACGGTTACGCAGATTGGAATCCTCGCCGCCCGTGCCGGCAAAGCGCTCGTCGAAACCGTTGACGCCGAACAGCAGACCACGGTCGACCGAGAAATTGCCGCCCAGCAGGCGCGGGCGCGTTGGCTTGCGACAGGCGATATGAAAACAGGCCTTGCTGTGGCGCCAGAACAGCCGCCGGCCGTGTTCCGCAGCCAGTGATTCGATTGCGGTTCGACGGCGCTCGCCGTGCCTGCGCAGGTCGTACAGTGCCTCGCTTTGGCGCGTGCTCAACCGGGCGTAATCGCCCACGGCATAGCCCATGGGTCGGTAGACCGCGCGGTGCCGCGCGACCCAGTCGCGAGGCGGCATGACGTCGCCGTCCAGAAACAGGAGCTGCTGGCCGCGGCTGGCGAGAATCGCGGCATTGAGCGCGACGGTCTTGCGAAATCCGCGATCGGCCTGGGTATGCACACGCAGCGGCGGCAGGCCGTCGAGGCGCTGTAAGGCGTCGATAAGTGCGAACGTGTCGTCGGTCGAACCGTCGTCGGCGATCAGGATCTCGTCGGCCTTTACGGTCTGTTCGGCCAGCGCGCGCAGCGTCAGTTCGAGCGCGCGCGGCTGGTTATAGGACGACACGATAATGCTGATCGACTCCGGCGCGCGCCGGCCACGTCGCAACAAGCCGCTGTTCGGGGTGTTTCCGGTGTAAGCCACAAGCGTTTTCCTTGAACACGTCTGCTGTTGCAGACCGCAAGCTCAAGAATGCGTTCCGTTTCTTGCGAAAATATGACGACTGCGGCATTTAGCGACGCGGGCAGCGGTTTGGTAGCGGCATATTGCGCGCGCACGTTCGTCCTGGAGTTAATGTAACCCTATGAACTGAAAGATCTCATATGGCTTAACGAAATCTTTTGGCACAGCTAACTGAAAACTGACATAGAAATCAATATTACCCGCGACTGTCAGTGAGTAGCCGGCGGGTCGGCGAGCTAGCGGCCGATATCCTCGTGCCAGAGATCGGGGCGCTGGCTGACGAAATCCTGCATCAGCGTGCGGCAGCCCGGGTCGTCGAGTACGCGGATGGTCACGCCGCGCTCGGCGAGTAGCGCCTCTTCACCCATGAAGCTGACGTTCTCGCCGATCACAACGCTTGGAATGCCGTAGAGCAGGATTGCGCCACTGCACATCGCGCAGGGCGAGAGCGTGGTGTAGAGCGTGACGTCCTTGTAGAACGTGCCGGGTTGGCGACCGGTCGTCTCGAGCGCGTCCATTTCGGCGTGCAGGATCGCGCTATCGCGTTGTACGCGACGGTTATGCCCGGCGCCTACGATCTCGCCGTTCTTGACCAGTACGCAGCCGATCGGCACGCCGCCCTCGTCGCGGCCTTTCTGGGCCTGTTTGCGCGCGGCGGACATGAAGTACTCGTCGTTCATGGCATGACTCAAAGGGCAAAGTCGCGATTTTAGGCGGTCGCAGGGCTGGCGGCGAGTTGCGTTGGGCTTTTTCTGGGTAGTGATGCGTAGTTATCCGGATTCGATGAGGGCGGCAGATCGGGCTACATCAGGGTTTGACGCCCTCTCGGGAGATCCGCACGCCATGGCCAAGGACCCCAAGCTCAAGAACTATCGCGACCGGCGGGATCCGGATCGCAGCCCCGAGCCTCATGGCGGCGCTGCGAAGCCGCGTACCGGCGGTGCGCCGATCTTCGTGATCCAGGAACACGATGCATCGACGCTGCACTATGACTTTCGGCTCGAGATCGATGGCGTGCTCAAATCCTGGGCGGTGCCGAAAGGGCCCTCCACCGATCCGCGTGAAAAGCGTCTGGCTGTCGAAACCGAGGATCACCCGCTCGACTATGCGCGTTTCGAGGGCCATATCCCCGAGAAGCAGTATGGCGGCGGCACGGTGCTGGTCTGGGACACCGGTACATTCGAGAATGCCAAGCGCGACGAGAATGGCGAGATCGAGAAGAGCCTGATCGAGTGTTTCGAAGACGGCCATCTCGCTGTGCAGTTGGCCGGAGAAAAACTGTCCGGCGGCTATTCGCTTACCCATTTTCGAACCGAGAATGGCAAGCGGCAGTGGCTGCTCGTGAAGATGGACGACGGCGACGCCGATGCGCGCCGTAATCCGGTGAAAACGCAGCCGGCATCGGTTCTGAGCGGCCGTCGAAAACAGGAGATCGAACAGGAAGAGGCCGGCCATGACGGCGGCCGCTGATTGGCAGGAGAGCCTGCCGGACGCTGTGGCCGATGCAGCACGCAGCGCTCGTATGCCGCGTCATTTCGAACCCATGTTGGCGACGCTTTCAGACACGCCGTTTTCGGACGATGAATGGATATTCGAGCGCAAGCTCGACGGGATCCGTCTGCTGGTTTTCTGCGACGCGGGTCATGTGGAACTGCTCACGCGCAACGGTCAGCCGCGCAACGCCCACTTCCCGGAGCTCGTCGAGTCGTTTGCGAGCCAGCCGCATCGTCGCTTTGTACTGGACGGCGAGGTCGTGGCGTTCGACGGCAAGGTCACCAGCTTTGCGCGATTGCAGCAGCGCGCCGGCATTGGCGATCCTGACGCGGCGCGCGCCAGCGGCGTGGCTGTCTATTTCTATATCTTCGATTGCCCCTGGCTGGACGGCCTCGACCTGCGGCGGGTGCCGTTGCGTGAACGCAAGCAGCTGCTGCGCAGCGAGTTCGTGTTCCACGATCCGCTTCGCTATACCGCGCACCGTAATGCCAGCGGCGAGGCTTATCTGGATGAAGCGCGCCGCAAGGGCTGGGAAGGCATTCTGGCCAAGCAGGCCGACAGTCCTTATCGCAGCGGCCGTTCCAGGCGTTGGCTCAAGCTCAAGTGCAGCCAGGGCCAGGAGCTTGTGATCGGCGGCTTCACCGATCCGCAAGGCTCGCGGAGTGGTTTTGGCGCCCTGTTGGTGGGCTACTACGAGAACGACGAACTGCGCTATGCAGGCCGTGTGGGCACCGGTTTCGACGACGCCGAACTGGCGCGTTTGCACCGCGCGCTCAAGCGTATCGAACGCAAGACGTCGCCCTTTATCGACCCGCCGGGTGGCCGCGGCGTGCATTGGGTCACGCCGGAGCGTGTCGCGGAGTTCGCATTCACCGAATGGACGGCTGACGGCCGGCTGCGTCATCCCAGCTATCTGGGCGAACGCGACGACAAGGACGCGCAGGATGTCGTGCGCGAACAGCCTCAGAGTCTGGCATGAGTATCGAGATCGATAACGCCGACAAGGTCTTTTTTCCTGGTGCCGGCTATACGAAGGCTGATCTCGCGGATTACTACCAGCGCATCGCGCCGCACATGCTGCCGCATATCGAGAACCGACCGCTGACCCTGCACCGGTTCCCGGACGGAATCGACAGCGTGAACTTCATTCAGAAGAGCGTGGCGGAGCATTATCCGGACTGGATTGAGCGGGCCACCATGGACAAGGAGGACGGGCAGATCACCCATGCGCTGGCCCCCGACGCGGACACACTGACCTGGCTCGTCGATCAGGGCACCGTTGCCTTCCACGTCTGGCTCTCGCGCGTCGACAAGCCCTATTGTCCCGATCGGCTGATCTTTGATCTCGACCCGCCGGGCGACGACTTTCCCGTGGTCATCAAGGCAGCCCGTGCCGTGCGGGAACGCCTCGAACAGTTGGGTCTTGAGCCGTTTGTCATGACCACCGGTTCGTCGGGGCTGCACGTTACCGTGCCGCTCGATCGCAGGACCGATTTCGAAAGCGTGCGCGGGTTTGCCGAGCGAATCGCCGAGCAGCTGGTTGCGGCGTACCCGGACGAGTTCACCACGGCCCATCGCAAGGACGAGCGCCGCGGCCGGCTGTATCTGGATATTCGGCGTAATGCCTATGCACAAACCGGGATCGCGCCGTATTCGCTACGCGCGAAACCCGGCGCGCCGATCGCGACGCCGTTGGACTGGCACGAACTCGGCGATGCGAAGATCGGCCCGCAGCGCTTTCATCTGGGCAATATCTTCCGTCGCCTCGCGCAGCGCGAGTGCCCATGGCGGGACATCGAGCGCCAGCGCCAGAGTCTGGCGAAGGCCGAGCGTAAGCTCGGCGCGGAATGAGCGCGGGCACGGCCGGCTGGTTGGCCGGGCCCGCGTTCGTATGGCCTAGGGTTCCTGCTTGAGCCGCCCGAAGTAGAACAGCCCGGAACCGATGCCCACCACCACCAGCGCCAGCATCACGCCGAACAACGGCCATGGCCCGAAGTTGTAGATGATCGGCAATGCCAGGCCGGTAATCAGGCCACCGCCGAAGAACGGTTCGAACACCATCTGCTTGTAGCCGAAGGCTTCATACGCAGGGGTCTTGTTGTCCGGGTCGGCGATCTTCATGAGGATCAGGCCGGTCGCGGTCACGCCCATGGACTGGCCGATATCGCCAATGCCGCGCTCGAACCAGTATTTCGGGATCACCTTGGGAGCCAGCCAAAGGAACATGCCCACGTTCCAGGCGATACCCGCAACACCGAGCAACAGGAAGGGCACGAAGTTGTCCGCGATAACGGTCAGCGACAGGCTGGCGATCGCCGCGCCGATCAGCAGGTCCAGTGCAAAGCCCTGAATACGCACCATCAGGTCGCGGTCGAGCAGGTCGTGCTTGTCGAAGCGCGTGAGCAGCTGCTGCACGATCAGGCCGCCAATCATGGCCAGCGGGAACAGCGGCACCGCGCCGAGCAGCTCGATGCCGTCTTCGCCCGCGCCCCAGGTCACGCTCTCGATCCAGGTCATGCCTTCGAGAATGCCGATGCCGAGAAGGATCGCCATGGCGATAAAGCCGAAATGCAGCGTCAGCGGTTCGATCGATTCCGAGCGTACCGTCATGCCGCCGGCCGACATCGGGCGTTCGTCTTCGGCCACGAGGCCGCGGCGCTGGTGATGCGGGATGCTGTCCACGCTCTTATCGAGCACGGCGCTCTTGCCGCGACGCACCCCCCAGTTGATCAGGATGATGCCGAACACGATGCCCGAGATCACACCGACGGTGGCCATGCCGACCGCCAGATCTGCGCCGTCTTCAAAGCCGAGATCGGCGAAGGTGCTCTGCAGGCCGGCGGCGGTACCATGGCCGCCCTCAAAGCCGATCTCGATCAGCGCGCCTGCCATCAGCGGCAGGCCGAAGAACGGCGCGAGGATGAGCGCGGCGATGAGAATACCGATCACGTACTGGCCAGCGCCCAGGGTCACGCCGAAGGCCAGCTGCGGCCCCGCGAGGCTCCATACGCGCTTCCATTTCGGCAGCGGCACGCCGAGCAGCAGGGTGGCGAACACCACGTTGATGAGCAGGCCGGGCAGGTCGCTCCAGATATCCAGCATGGATTCCGGAATGGCGCCCTGTGCCATCGGCGCGTCCTCGCCGCCGACCAGGCGCATGAGCGCGCCGAGTACGCCGGGGCCCAGGATCAAGCCGATGCCGCCGGCGAGAATCGATGCCGGCAGGAACAGCTGCTGCGCAGGTCGCCAGTTCATGCGAACCCATTTGCCCGCGTACAGAAGTACCGCAAGCATGAGCAGGGAAAAACCTATCTGGTCGGCGCTCATAATCTATCCCCAATTCGGTGTCGCGATCGGCCGGATCGAAACCCGTACATCTTAAAAGCCGCCGCTACAGCGGCGAAGCACTGTTTGGCGGGCGTTATAACAATCCGGCTTGTGTTCGTCGTATGCGATCCCCCGCGTACCCCTACAGTAAGCCTGTTCTTAGCGCGATTGAGAAGCCCGACATTACGCCGATGCCCCGGCGCGGGTCGTCGCAGAAGTCGTGCATTTTCCGTGCCGCCGGTGGGTTTCAGCGGCAATGTCGCACTAATCAGGCGTGTTCGCCGAGAGCGGCGAAACGGCCGCCGGTCAGCTTCGCCAGGTCATCCGGCGCCAGCTCGATTTCCAGTCCGCGGCGACCGCCGCTGATGAAGATGGTCTCGAATGCGTGCGCGGATGCGTCGATGAACGTGGCCAGCGCCTTCTTTTGGCCCAGCGGGCTGACGCCGCCGAGCACATAGCCCGTGGTCTTCTCGACCTTCGTACGCTCGGCCATGAACGCCTTTTTGGCGCCGGCGGCATTCGCCAGGCTTTTCATATGCAGCCGGCCGGATACCGGCACGATCGCCACCACCAGCTCGTGACTGTCGAGCTCTGCCACGAGTGTCTTGAAAACCCGGTCTGCCGGCACGCCGAGCTGGGCCGAGGCGTCGATGCCGTAATCGCTGTTCGCGGCGGTGTGTTGGTACGAGTGCAGGCGATAGTCGACGGCGTGCTGGTCGAGCAGGCGGGTGGCAGGTGTCATTAGAGGGTTTCTAAAAGCCGATAACCAATTCACGGCGGCTGTGGTCTAGGGATTAGGCTCCGCTTGCACGGCGCCTTTCACAGTTATTAACAACGCTTTCTACGAGCGCCCCAACATCACCAGACGTGTAGACGAGCCTCTCAAGCACCCAAGGGTAACGCTCAAAATGCTCGAACATTCCATATCCCCGCTCACCATCTTGAATAATCGGCTGTACTGGGAGCGAGGGAAGGTGCGGCACGATGGCGGCTAGTTCTTGTGGCACGCTCTTGGCACCAGAAATATCCGCTACGACAAAACGTGACATCGAAGCCAACGTCATTATGGTCTCAGTCAAATCACGAGATTCCGGCCCTTCGAAGTCGAACAGTACCGGTAAAAAACCGTGAGCCTGAATTTCAACCTTGATCTCATCCAATATGGCTTTTCGTTCTGGAGTGAACCTGCCAAGAATAAGAACAACCTTAGACGTGATTGTGTCAATTATTTTTCTTATATTCGAATTTCGGATTAGCAACGCAATGAACTGGGCCAGCTCCAAATCAGGGACGGTGATTGTTAGGTTTTCGGAAGAAATGTAGATGTTCTGCTGAGTCGCACCATCGAGCTTCAAATCCCAGGTCGACGTGCCATATACGAATACACCGTCTATAACTGTGTTCGAGAAATCGGCCTTGACCAGGCTCATGTTGTCCATTTGGGTACGAATTAGTTTCGAACCTACGAAGCTCGCCTCTTCTGCGGTGCAATATGAAAGCTTCGCATCACTGAAATCGCACCCGATAAATTCCGCTGACCCAATTTTAGAAACGTTCAGGCCAGCACCACAGAATTTTGAACGCTGGTGCAGGGAATCGACTAAATCTGCAAAATGCAGATGACTCTCCGAGAAATCGCAGTCGATGAAAGTGCAGTTCCTTAAGGATGCCCTGTTTAGGTTGCACCGCGAAAAGTTGTATGCGTCGTACTCAGGAAACATGAACTGGCTTCCATCCGAGCCAACTTCAAAAAAGCTGATATCACTTAGATCGACGGGACTATGGGAATGAGCCGACCGCCATTGGTTCCAGGCGCTTGCGCCTCGCGCTAACATTTCCATGTCGGACGATTTGGCCACCAAAAACCTAACCGCCGATATACGACATCTCGACCTTGCCATCGGCATTGCCGCGGCGGCGCTCGGTTTCCTCGCCGCGGCGTTCGGAATAGCGGTCGTCGCGCGCTTGCCAGATGCCGGCCAGCAGGTCGCATAGTTCGTCGTCGGTCGCGCCTGAGCGTAGCGGGGTGCGCAGGTCGCGGCCGTGCACGCCGAACAGGCAGGTATAGAGTTCGCCGATGGCGGACAGGCGCGCGCGGCTGCAGCCGCCGCAGAAAGGCTGGGAAACCGAAGCGATGATGCCGATCTCGCCGGCGCCGTCGTCGAAGATCCAGCGATTGGCGGTTTCGCCGGCCACGTTCGCCGGCAGGCGGCTGATGGCGTGGCGAGTGCGTACGGTCTCGACGACCTCGCGCGCGGTGACGACTTCTTCCATCCGCCAGCCGTTGGAGGTGCCGACGTCCATGAATTCGATGAAACGCAGCACCACGCCCGAGTGCCGGAAGTGCTCGACCATCGGCAGGATCTGGTCTTCGTTGACGCCGCGCTGGATCACGCAGTTCACCTTCACCGGCGTCAGGCCGGCCGCCTTGGCGTTGTCGATGGCGGTGAGCACCTTGGAGGCCGGATAGCCGACATCGTTGATCGCCTTGAAAACGTCGTCGTCGATGGCGTCGAGGCTGAGTGTCACGCGGTTCACGCCGGCAGCCTTGAGTTCACGGGCGCGTTTTTCGGTGAGCAGCGAGCCGTTGGTGGTCAGGCAGATATCGTCGATGCCGTTGATCGCGGCCAGACGCGCGATGAGCACGTCGATATCGCGCCGCAGCAGCGGCTCGCCACCCGTCAGCCGCAGTTTGCGTACGCCCAGGCTCGCGGCGATGCGCGCGAGGCGCTCGATCTCGTCGAAGTCGAGCAGCTCGCGGCGCGGCAGGAACAGGTGCTCGCTGCCGAACAGTTCCCGCGGCATGCAGTAGGTACAGCGAAAGTTGCAGCGATCCGTCAACGAGATCCGCAGATCCTGCAGTGGCCGCGCAAAGGTGTCGGTGACGGTGGTCATCGGTCGATCGGGTTCGCGGGTCGCGAAAGCAATAGCATCATAATCGGGGTTACGCGCGACAGTCTCAAGCCGAGGCGCGTTTAAGGGCACTGCGACCCGGCCCGCGGGTAAGCGGTCTTGTTCGTGCCTGGCTGTTCCCGGTGCCAGAATGCGGCCCGGCTATTGTGGTTTCGACGCCGCGCTGGAATCGGCAGCCGACCGCAACAAAAGGCATACTACTTTCGTAGTAGAGTCAGTCGCGCGACGTTTGTCGGCGTCGCCGCTCATTGCCAGGGTGGGTTTGCAGGAGTCGTCGATGGTGCTAGATGCGGAAATCCTGTCGCGAATACAGTTCGCGTTCGTGGTGTCGTTTCATATCCTGTTCCCGGCGTTCACCATCGGTCTGGCGAGCTGGCTGGCGATGTGCGAGGGCATGCACCTGTTTACCGGGCGCGATGTCTTTCGTCGGCTGTATCACTTCTGGGTGAAGATCTTTGCCGTGTCGTTCGGCATGGGCGTGGTTTCCGGCATCGTCATGAGCTTCCAGTTCGGCACCAACTGGTCGGTGTTCGCGGAAGCCACGGCACCCGTGCTCGGGCCGCTGTTTTCCTACGAGGTACTGACGGCCTTCTTCCTGGAGGCGACCTTCCTCGGGATCATGCTGTTTGGCTGGAACAAGGTCGGCCCGAAACTGCATTTCTTCGCGACCGCGATGGTCGCGATCGGCACCATGCTGTCCGCCTTCTGGATTCTGTCCGCGAATTCGTGGATGCATACGCCGGATGGCTTCGAGCTGCGCGACGGCATTTTCTACCCGGTCGACTGGTGGAAGATCGTGTTCAACCCGTCGTTCCCGTACCGGCTGGTGCACATGGTGTTGGCGGCCTTCCTGACCACGGCGTTCGTGATCCTCGGGGTCGGCGCCTGGTATCGGCTCAAGGGCACGGCCCACGAGGCCTCGCGCGTGATGCTGATCATGGGTGTGGCGTTCGTATCCATAGTCACGCCGTTGCAGATCGTCGCCGGTGATTTCCACGGCCTGAAGACGCTGGAATACCAGCCGGCCAAGATCGCGGCCATGGAAGCCCACTGGGAGACTGAAGAGGGCGCGGCCCTGGCCTTGTTCGCCTGGCCGGATGCCGAGAACGAAACCAACCACTTCGAGATCGCGGTGCCGAATCTCGCCAGTCTGATCCTCACCCACGAATGGAACGGCGAGCTGGTTGGGCTCAAGGATTTCCCGGAGAGCGAGCGTCCGCCGGTCGTGCCCATCTTTTTCTCGTTCCGGATCATGGTGGGGCTGGGCATCCTCATGCTGATTGCCGGCATGCTCGGCCTGTGGCTGGCATTTCGCGGCCGACTGTTCGATTCGCGCCTCTATCACCGCTATCTCGTGGCGATGATTCCTTCGGGCTTCATCGCGGTGCTGGCGGGTTGGATCACCACCGAGATCGGGCGCCAGCCGTATACGGTCTATGGCCTGTTGCGCACGTCCGACTCGCTGTCGCCGGTGGCGGCACCGAGCGTGGCGGCGACGCTGATCACCTTCGTAATCGTCTACGGCATCGTGTTTGGCGCCGGGCTGTATTACATCGTGCGCGTGGTGCGTACCGGGCCCGAGAAGGCGCCTGCGCATCCGGTGCCCGATCCTTATGCGACGCCGGCCCGGCCGTTGTCGTATCCGAATGAGCCGGTGGGAGACAAGTGATGAGTACGGTCGAAATCCTGCCGCTGATCTGGTTCGGCATCATCGGCTTTGGCGTGATCATGTACGTGCTGCTGGATGGCTTCGTGCTGGGCATCGGCATCCTGTCCGGCGTGGCCTACGGCGAGGCCGAACGCGACATCATGATGAATTCTGTCGCGCCGATCTGGGACGGCAACGAGACCTGGCTGGTGCTCGGCGGCGTGGCGCTGCTTGCGGCCTTCCCGCCGGCTTATACGGTGCTGCTGCCGGCGCTCTATCTGCCGCTGACCGGCATGCTGATCGCGTTGATCTTTCGCGGCGTGGCCTTCGAGTTCCGTTTCAAGGCGCGGCGCAAGTTCGGCTGGAACACGGCGTTCTTTCTCGGCTCGGTGTTGGCGACCTTCTTCCAGGGCGTGACCCTGGGCGCGATCGTGCAGGGCATCGAGGCCGACGGGGCCCAGTATGTCGGTGGTGCCTTCGACTGGTTCTCGCCGTTCACGATGCTCACCGGCGCAGCGCTGGTCGCCGGCTATGCCCTGCTTGGCGCCACATGGGTGGTGATGCGGACGACGGGGATGCTCCAGCAGCGGGCTTACGGGTGGAGCCGCATGCTGTTGACCGCGGTGATCGTGTTCATGGCGCTGGTGAGCATTTATGTGCCGTTCCTGGACGGTAACTATGCCGAGCGCTGGTTCGGCTTTCCGCATGCGTTCCTGCTGGTGCCGTTCCCGATTGCGGCGATCGTGGTGTCTTATTGCCTCTACTGGAGCGTGATCCGTCGCCACGAGTACTGGCCGTTCCTGCTGTCGTTGGCGATGTTCGTGATCGGCTACGGCGGGCTGGCCGCGAGCTTCTGGCCGCATATCATTCCGCCGCATCTAACGATCTGGAACGCGGCTTCGCCGCCGGAAACCCAGATGTTTCTGATCGTGGGGCTGGCGTTCCTGCTGCCGTTCATCTTGTTCTATACGGCGTGGTCGTACTGGATCTTTCGCGGCAAGGTGACCCGCGACATGGGTTATCACTAGCTGCCGGATAAGTCGGAGTCGTCATGAATGAAACCGGACGCCGTCTGTTGTGGTTCGTGGGGATCGGCGCCGCCAGCCTGCTGGTCTGGGGCACGGCCGCCTATGTGTTCCGCGAAGTGATCTTTTTCGTGCTCGAACACTAGCTTCGAGACGCAGCGCATCGGCGCGATGTTCTAATAGGCGCATGAATGCTGCCCGTCGCGCGGGCCGGCGCTGGACGCTGGCCGATCTGATCGATTTCGAAACGGTGCTGGCCCGCGTGGACGACGACACGCTGGCCGGCGACCGGCTCGTGTTCGCGCGCGACATCCGCCCGGCGCTCGGACGCGGTGACGAGTCGGCCCGTCGGCGCGACGGACTGCGCGCCTGGCTCGATCATCGTCGTGCACAGGTCCGGCTGGATGCCGGCCGCGCATGGACTCAAGGGCTCGGCCTGCTGCGCCTCGTACTTTGTCTCGTCATGAGCCTCGCGGGCGCAGGGCTGGTGGTCGGCCTGTGTGCAGGGCCGGCACAGAGCGTGCACGTCGTCGTGTTTTTCGCGTTGACGTTGGTCGTGCCCTGGGTGTTTTTCGTGCTTTGGCTCGGCGTGCGAATGATCGGCGGTGCGCGCCGGGCGACGCTGACGCGGGCATTGCAGACGATCGATCGTTTGGCCCGCCGAGTCCAGGGCGGGGGCGCGGCTGCGACGGACAGCGCGTCCCGGGGCACTCCCGTCGACTGGCAGAGCCGCCTGGCCGATAGTCGCCAGCCGCGGCGCGCGCTACAGGCGGCGCTGGCCGGCTCGCTGCAGCGCGGCGCGCTCGGCTTCAATATCGGGCTGGTGCTCGCCTTTGTCGGATCGCTGATGATTTTCGACGTGCGTTTCTACTGGGAGGCCACGCCGCAGACCGGGTCGCTCGTGCAGTCTTCCGTAACGCTGATCGCCACGCCGTGGCGCGCGGTCTGGCCCGAGGCGGTGCCCGACGCAAGCCAGATCGAGGCCAGCCGTGCGCGCCATGTTTCCGACACCCGCCAAGTGAGTGGCACGTCGGCGAGTACCGCGGCCTGGTGGCGGTTCCTGCTCATGTCGCTGCTGGTGTGGGGCGTGCTGCCCCGGCTGCTGCTGATCGCCGGCTATGCGCTGGTCGAAAGGCGCGCGTTGGCACGACTGGATTTCCAGGCGCCGCGACATCGCGAACTCTGGCGCCGACTGGCAAGTGTCGAACGCGGCGCGGTCGCGACACCTGTGACCGATGGTGCGCTCGTGCTGGATGTCGGCGGCAGCGGTATTCGGGCCGGCGATATCCGCGGTTTTCTGCTGCGCGCGTTGCGCGTGAACCCACAGGCCGAACACCGTATCGGTGTGCTCGACGAGACCGAAGAACAGGCCGCCGACGCCGCGCTGGCCGCGGACCCCGATCATGTCGTGCTGCTGGTCGAGGACTGGGGTCTGTCGCCACGCCAGGCCGGATCGCTGCAGGAGCGCGTGCGGGGCGCCGTGGGCTTGCGCACGCCGATCACCTGGTTGGTATTGGCGCGTGCCGAAGGCGCGCCCGCCGTGCCTGATGCGGATCATTTGCGCCGCTGGACCGCCTTCATCGACGGCCTGCGCGATCCTGCGACCGAAATCGTGGGCTACGCGCCGGGCACCTGAGATGGCGATGCGTCCCAAGAACGATGCGGTATCGGCCGGCGCCTGGGTAACCGACGCGGTGCCGTGCTTTGCCGTGGTCGGCAAGGTCAATATGGGCAAGTCGGCGGTGCTGGCGACGCTGCTCGAGGAAGACGACGATCGCGTTATCCGTATCTCGCCCGAGCCGGGCGAAACCACGCGCTGCCAGCGCCTGTCGCTGGTGCTCGACGGCGAAGAGCGGCTGCGCTTTATCGATACGCCCGGTTTTCAGCAGCCGGTGGAAGCGCTGCGCGCGATCCGTGCCCTGCACGGTGAGGCCGGCGGTACACCCGGCCTCGACACGCTGCGCGCTTTTGTGACCCAGTCGCGCAAGACGAAGCGGTTTGAAGACGAATGCCGGCTGCTCGAGCCGCTGCTGGAAGGCGCGGGCATTCTCTACGTGGTCGATCCCGGCGTACCGGTCTACGACAGCTTTCTGGCCGAGATCGAGATCCTGCGCTTTACCGGCCGGGCGCGGCTGGCCCTGCTCAACCAGCGCGGCGCGGACACGCCGGCCCACGATGCCGCCTGGCGCGAGCATCTCGGCAAGGCGTTCAATCTGGTGCGTGCCTTCGATGCTCATCGGGCACGGTTTGCGGCCCGGCGCGATCTGCTGGCCGCGCTCAACCAGATCGACGAGCGGGATCGGGATCATCTCGACGCCACGATGGACTTGCTCGAAAGCGAATGGCGGCAGCGCCGCGAACAGGCCGCCGAGCATGTTCAATCCTTTCTCCGCGCCGCGCTGCGTCTGCGTGAGAATGCCCATTACGCCGAAGACGGCCCCGCGCCGGCGACCGCTCGCCGCGAAGCGATCCAGCACGCCAGCCGCCGTTATTTCGCTCGCGTCAGCACGCTGGAGCGAGAGACGGCGGATGCGCTGCTCGGCATTTATCGCCACACCTCGGTACAGGCGCAGGCCATGGCCGGGTTTGGCGAGGATCTGGATCTGGCCAGCGACGAAACCTGGCGTCGGCTGGGGCTCACACGTCAGCAGCTCACCTGGCTGGGGGCAGCCGTGGGCGCGGGCGCGGGCATCGGGATCGATGCGGCCACGCTGGGGCACTCGCTGGGCATCGGTGCGCTGCTCGGCGGTATCGGCGGCGGGGCGCTGGCTTTCTTCAAGGGCGACGCGATTCCTACGCTCAAGCTCGATCTCGCGCGGGTTGGGCCGCTTGGCGGACGCCGGGTCACGCTCGGGCCGCCGCGCAACGCCAACTTTTCCTGGGTGCTGCTGGATTCGATCCTGATCCGCTACCGCCAGATTCTGTCGCGCGCACACGCCCGCCGGGGCGATGGCGCATTGGGCGGTGACGTGACCACTGAAAGCATTGCCCGACAGCTGCCGGGCGATCGTCAGAAGGCGCTGGCGCGCTGGTTCCGGGCCGTGGCCGGAGATCGCGATGACACAGAGCGCGACAGCGCGGCCTGGGCCGCGCTGATGGAGACGCTGGAAACGATCGAGCGCGACCTCTAGCCGCGCTTGATCTGGCGCGGTTATTCGCCGCCGTTCGTCTGCTCGTCGATCGCCTGCTGGATGCGCTCGTAGCCGACCACGCCGGAGAACATCTGGTTGCCGACGATCACGGTGGGCGTGGCGCGCAGGCCGATGGCCTTGCCGGCCTCGAGGTTGCGGGCGATGACTTCGTCCGGGCCGCCTTGGGCGACACACTGTTCCAGACGGTCGGCGTTTACGCCGGTTTCGACGGCCATGTCGAGGAACATTGTGGTGGGGTCGTTTTCCTGCGACCAACTGCGCTGACTGTCGAACAGGCGGTCGTGATACGTCCAGAACTTGTCCTGACGCGCGGCACAGCGTGCCGCCACGGCGGCTTGGCGGGCATGCGCGTGCATCGGCAGCGGGAAATCGAAGAACACAAAGCGCACGTCGCCGGAGTCGACGAGTTCGTCGCGAATACGCTTGGCCGTCGGCGCGAAGGCACCACAGGCCGGGCACTGGTAGTCGGCGAACTCGCGAATGGTGATCGGCGCATCGGCACTGCCGACCGCTTCGCCGATGGCGTCGAACTCGTTCTCGAAGCGCGTGATGGTGCTGGCATCGAGCGTGCGCACGTTGTCGCTGCTGGCCGATCGGCTCGAGCCGCTGTCGCCGCCGCTAAAGGTCATCACGAGAATCGCGAGAATGATCAGGCCACCCAGGATCAGGGCAGGGACAAACAGCGCGCCAAACAAACTGGAGCGACCGGTGTTCTGTGGGCTCATGCTGCGACTCCTTGGGCCAGCAGGAATTATCGGGGAGCAGGCCGGGATCATACCGTGCGCGGCGGCGCGGGTCAGCGTACTCGAACCAATCGTTCACCGGCGGGCCCGTAGCCTGGATAGTCAGGCCGGCGCTGATCGCGAGCCACCCAAAACGAGGGGCCAAAAAAAGGGGCCCTAGGGCCCCTTTGTCTGGTCACCTTGTTGCCGGCGATCAGTTGGCCGCGTCGTCTGCAGCGTCCTCGGTTTCGTCGGCCGCATTCTCGGCCGCGTCGCCGGTGTCATCGGCGGCGTCGTTGGTGGCATCACGCGTGCTGTCGATCAGGTCGTTGGTGCCTTCCTTGATCCGCGTCCACGCGTTGCTGGCCGATTCCTTGGTCTGCTCCCAGGCGTCCGATGCCTGGGTCTGGCCGGTGTTCCACCACGTGTCGTTGTAGACCGGATAGCCGCTGAGTTCCTGGCCTTCGGCCTTCAGCGTGATGCGGTATTCCGGCTCGGTGGCCTTGTCGCCTTGCAGGGTTTCGACACTGAGCTGGTCGGGCTGCACGACATAGGATTTTCCGTCGAGGCCAAAGTCGTTCTCGGTCTCGATCACGAACGACTTGATGCTCATGTTGTTGTCGAGCACGACATCGTCGATCTCGCCGACGCTCTTGTCGGAGCCCTGCATGTAGACCTCTGCATCGAGCAGTTGGTCAGCGGAGTAGAGACCGTCCGGCTGCTGCTGGGCCAGCGCGAAGCTGCTGGTCGCCGCGAGCGTGATGCCGGTCAATGCGATAGCGCTTTTCTTTCGAATCGCCATGGTCGGATCCTTTCTTTCTCAGAAACTTGGCGCTGATGGTAGACGCCGAGGCTGAACGAAAGCTGAAAAGCGGGCGTGTCGAACAGACGGGTCAGGCCAGGGCCTGATCGAGCGCGGTACAGAATCGGTCCACGATTGGGGTGTTCACGAGCGTGTCGCGCCGAACACGCCACAAGGGCCGTGCCAGCGACAGCGCGGGCAGATCGACGAACTGCACCGGGTTGGCGGCGCTGGCCTGGCGGGCGGCCAGTTGGCTGACGCAGGCCAGTCCGGCGCCGTTGGCGACCGCACGCACGATCGCGCCGCTGTCGTCGATGACCAGTGCCGCGCGCGGCGTGGCCAGCCCGGCCAGCGCCAGGCTCTGCTCGAAGACCGCACGGGTTCCGGAGCCACTTTCGCGGGCGACCCAGGCATGGGCGCCCAGATCGTCGGCCGTGATGGTGTGGACCGGATAATCCGGCGGCGCGATGATCTGGAGGTTATCGGTGCGCCATGCATGAACCGCCAGATCCGCGCGTTGTGCAGGGCCTTCGATGAAGCCGACGTCGGCCTGCAGGTCCGCGACACCGGCTTCGATCCGCGCGCTGTTGCCGGAGAGCACGGTGATATCCAGCTCGGGATGATCTCGGCGTAGCGTGGCCAGCCCGGTCGGCAGGACGTAGCGCGCGATCGTACTCGAGGCCGCGAGCACGATCGCGCCGGTCAACGTCTGCGAGGAACCGTCGTGTTGGCCGAGCCGATCCGGCAGCTGTTTGAGAGCGGCCATCGGTCCGGCGGCGTGAGTGAGCAGTTGGCGGGCACTGGCGGTAGGCACGATATCGCGCCCGCGGCGCTCGAAAAGCGTGAGGCCCAGTGCGTCCGCCAGCTCGGTCAACGCCTGGCTGACCGCGGCCTGGCTCAGGTGCAGCGCCTGTGCCGCGCGCTTGACCTGGCCGGTGCGCACGACCGCCGAGAAGATCTCGAGTTGTCGCAAGGTGAAGCGGGCAGAGGTCATGTACGTCTGTTCGATAAAACCGAATCGTTATATTGATATAAATCGATTTTAAATAACATCGGTGTTGCGCAGGCTCTCGTCATCGGCTTACAGCGAGATCGCCATGACCCGCGCCATCACCGTTTCGTCCTCGACCGAACAGCATGCCCCGAATCCCCTCGTGCACGCCGCGAGCGTGCTGCCGGGGTTGGCGTTGTGCGTCGCGTTGGCCGGCCTGTCGTATGCGGCCGCGGCCTGGCCGGCACTCAATGCTGTCGTTCCGATGAGTGCGCTCACGGTCGGCATCCTGTTGGGTGTCACGCTGCGGCTGTGTGTGCCGTTGCCCGCGACGGTGGAGCCCGGCATTCGATGGACGCTGCACTATCTGCTGCGCGCCGGGATCGTCCTCCTCGGCCTTCGGCTGGTGCTGCAGGACATGCTGTCGGTCGGTCTGGCCGGCCTGGCGCTGCTGCTGCTCGCGGTGGCGAGCACGATCACTCTGGCCGTGATCGTCGGACGGCGGCTCGGGTTGCCGGATACGCTCAGCGTTCTGGTCGGCTGTGGCACGGGTATCTGCGGCGCGTCTGCAGTGGTCGCGGTCGACGGGGTGATCAAGGCGCGCGAGCAGGACGTGGCCTGTGCGATCGCCATGGTGACGGTGTTCGGCACGATCGCGATGTTCGCCTATCCGGCGATCGCCCACGGACTTGGTCTGTCGGTGTCGACCTATTCGGTCTGGGCGGGTGGTTCGATTCACGAAGTCGCCCAGGCCGTCGCCGCCGGTTTCGCCTTCGACGAGGCGGCCGGCGTGCAGGCCAGTCTGTACAAGCTCTCGCGCGTGGCGATGCTGGTGCCGGTCTGTGCAGTGCTGGCCTTCTGGTGGCGCCGACGTGCGGGAGCGCAGGAAGACCAGGGGCGGCGCGCGCCGTTTCCGCTGTTCGTGCTTTTGTTCGTGCTCGTGGTGGGGGTGAACTCGTTCGTGTCGATGCCGGACGTCCTTCACGATGCGCTCGTGGGCGTGGATTCCGGCCTGCTGGCCGCGGCGATGGTGGCGATGGGCCTGCAGACGCGGCTCGTGTCCGTGCTGCGTCTGGGTTGGCGCCCGCTCGCGCTGGGGCTGGGCGTGGCGGTGTGGATCAGCGCGCTCGCACTGGGCGGGGCGCTTTTCATCGGCTGAGCCAGGTCCGACGCGCATTGACGGCCCGATGGACATGGTAGGCGGCTGCGGTTCTAGCGCGCTGCCTGGCCGCGGTACGCTCAGGCCTCGTCCAAGCCACAATAGGATCCCTGTGCGAACTACGGATAGCGACGGCGATCGCTTTTACCTATCGTGTTCGTGACGACGATTGTTAGATCGCGCTCTGTCGTCAATTCGCGTTAAGGTTTAAGCTTAGCTGCATTGCACAATAGCTCGGCGGTCGGTTTCTTTTCGATCGGCCTTTCCGTGGCTATGTCGCAACGAATCCGCCGCGAACGACGTAGGTAGGCCAAGCGGTTAGCCTTGTCGGGTGCGGTCACCCGTTGGAATGCCATCTGATGTCTATCGAAACGCCTGGAAACACGATGCGCCGCCTTCGCGTGCCGCTGATTGTCGTGCTGCCGCTGCTGTTGTCTGCCTGTAGCGCTCAGTGGTTCATCGACACTTTCTATCTCAACGAGCTGGTGACCTTCTTCACCGCCGGGCCGGTCGCGGCCTATCAGCGCAACGTGATGCTGTTCACCTTCACGGTGATGCTGTTCGTGCTGGTGCCGGTGGTCGGGTTCACGCTGTGGTTCGCCTGGCATTATCGCGCGGCTAATCAAAAGAACACCTACACGCCGAACTGGCACCATTCGACCGTGCTGGAGGTGTTTCTGTGGGGCGGCCCGGTGGCCATCATCCTCATTCTGGCGCTGATGACCGTGGTCTCCACCTACGATCTCGACCCCTACAAGCCGATCGAATCCGAGAACGAGCCGATCCGCGTCCAGGCGATCGCCATGGACTGGAAATGGTTGTTCATCTATCCCGATTACGACGTGGCGGTGGTCAGCGAACTCGCCATGCCGGTGGATACGCCGCTGCAGATCGATCTGACCTCGGCGAGCGTGATGAACGCGTTCATGATTCCGCGCCTGGGAAGCCAGATCATGGCGATGTCGGGCATGCGCACGCGCCTGCATCTGATGGCGTCCGAGCGCGGCGAATTCTTCGGCAAGAATTACCAGTACAGCGGTGATGGCTTCGCGGACATGCGCTTCCAGGCACTGTCGCTGTCCCAGCAGGGTTTCGACGACTGGCTGGCCAAGGTGCGCGCGTCCGGACGCGCGCTGGACCTCGACGCGTATCGCGCGCTGGTTCAGCCGAGCAAGAAGGTCGACCCCATCTATTATTCCTCGGCACCCGACGGCCTGTTCGGTTATGTGATGCACCGTTTCCAGGTCGGTGACGGCAAGGTGCCGCCCGATGCCGTACCCAGCGATCTGACAGCGGACGACGTTGCCCAGCACGGGCATGCCCACTAGCGCGCAGCGCTCCGGGAGCACAGCATGTTTGGAAAACTGACCTTAGACGCCCTCTACCACTACGATCCGATCATCGTTTTCGCGAACGTGATCATGATCGGCGCCGGTGTGCTGGTGGTGGCCCTGCTCACCTATTACCGCAAGTGGGGCTATCTCTATCGCGAGTGGTTCACCACCGTGGACCACAAGAAAATCGGGGTGGTCTATATCGTGATCGCGCTGATCTTTCTGTTGCGCGGCTTCATCGATGCGGCGATGGTGCGCGGCCAGCAGGCCACGGTCGGCGCCGGCGGCGAGGGCTATCTGAGCGCGGCCCACTTCGCCGAGCTGTTCACCGGCCACGGCACCATGATGATCTTCTTCATGGCCATGCCGTTTCTGGTGGGCCTGATGAATATCGCCATCCCGCTGCAGATCGGCGCGCGCGACGTGTCTTTTCCGCTGCTCAACGCGATCAGCGTGTGGCTGACCGCTGCCGCCGGCGCGCTGGTGATGATCTCGCTGCTGGTCGGCAGCTTCTCCGAGGCCGGCTGGTCCGGCTACACCCCGTTTTCCGGGCTCGAGCACAGCCCTGGGCCGGGCGTGGACTACTGGATCTGGGCGTTACAGATATCGGGTATCAGTACCACGCTGACCGGCGTGAATTTCGTGACCACCATCCTCAAGAAACGTGCACCGGGCATGACGCTCATGCGCATGCCGATGTTCACCTGGACAGTGCTGTGCACGAGCATCCTCATCGTGGTGTCGTTTCCGGCCCTGACCGTCGCCCTGGCGCTGCTCGCGCTCGATCGCTCCGTGGGAACGCACTTCTTCACGAGCATCATGGGCGGCGACCAGATGATGTACATCAACATGTTCTGGCTCTGGGGCCATCCCGAGGTCTACATCCTGGTGCTGCCCGCCTTCGGTATCTTTTCCGAAGTGGTGACGACCTACTGCAACAAGCGGCTGTTCGGCTACACCTCGATGGTGTGGGCGACCATGGCTATCGCATTCCTTTCGTTCGGCGTGTGGGTGCATCACTTCTACACGATGGGCCAGGACCCGCTGCGCAATTCGATCTTCGGCATTGCGACCATGGTCATCGCCATTCCCACCGGCGTGAAGATCTACGACTGGATCTGGACCATGTTCCGTGGGCGCATCGAGTACAAGCTGCCCATGCTGTGGACGCTGGGCTTTCTCATCACCTTCGTGATGGGCGGCATGTCCGGCGTGCTGCTGGCGATTCCGGGCGCCGACTACAAGATGCACAACAGCCTTTTCCTGGTTGCGCATTTTCATAACGTGCTGATTCCGGGAACGATGTTCGGCCTGCTGGCCGGCTTCTACTACTGGTGGCCGAAGGTGTTCGGTTTCCGGCTGGACGAGAAGTGGGGCCGGCATTCCTTCTGGGGCTGGCTCGTGGGCTTCTACGTGGCCTTCGTGCCGCTGTACATGCTCGGCATCATGGGCATGCCGCGGCGCATGGTGACCTACGACAACCCCACCTGGCAGTTCTGGCTGGTGATCGCGGCGATTGGCGCGATCATCGTGGCCTACGGCATCTTCTCGATGTTCATGCAGATCTACGTGAGCTGGCGCGACCGCGAGAAGAACGCCGACCTGACCGGTGACCCCTGGGGCGGTCGTACCCTGGAGTGGGCGATCCCGTCGCCGCCGCCGGAGTACAACTTCGCAGTGGTGCCGGAAGTTCGCGATCGCGACGCCTTCATGGAGATGAAGGTCAAAAATCGGGCCTACGAGCGGCCGGCGAAGTACGAGGACATTCACATGCCCAAGTCCACGCCATTGCCGATTGTGGTCGCCGCGCTGTCGTTCTTCTTCGGTTTTGCCTATGTCTGGCACATCTGGTGGCTGGCCGGCCTGTGCGTGCTGGGCACCGTGGCTGCGGTGATCGCGCGCAGCTTCAACGACGAAACCGAGTTCGTGATTCCGGCGTCGCAGGTTCAGGCCGACGAGGACGCGTTCCACGCACGGCTGAAGCAGGCGGATGTGTTCACCTACATCGACGGCATCCAGGAGTTTGGCGACGAGCGGACGCCGGCCGGCCAATATGTGAGCCCGACGAGCCGGGCCACCTCCGGCGCACCGGGCTGATGGCCGCGCGACGCTTACCGACACGTATTCGAGAGGCATAGTTCATGGCGTCAAGCCCTTCGTACGATCTCAACCGCGTTCGCGCTGCGGCCCGGGCGGATACCGAAGTCAACTTCGGTTTCTGGGCCTATCTGATGAGCGACGTGGTCCTGTTCTCAATGCTGTTTCTGGCGTACGTCAATCTGTCGCAGCGATTTGCCGGCGGGCCGACGCCCGCGGACATCTTCTCGCTGCACGGCGTATTCCTGGAAACCATGGCGCTGCTGGCGTCCAGCCTCACATTCGGGCTGGCAATGGTCAGCCTGCATCAGGGCCGCAAGAACCACATTATCGGCTGGCTGCTGGCCACCGCTGTGCTGGGTATCTACTTTCTCTGGCATGAAGTCAGCGAGTTCGTGCATATCATCCACGAGGGGGCGTCGTTCACGCGCAGCGGTTTTCTGTCCGCCTATTTCGGGCTCGTGGGCACCCACGGGGCACACGTGTTCTTCGGCCTGATCTGGATCGCGACCATGATCGCGCAGCTTGCCGTCAAGGGGCTCACGCCGCCGGTCGCATCGCGGCTGGCGCGGCTGAGCCTGTTCTGGCATTTCCTCGATCTCGTGTGGATCTGCGTGTTCTCGACCGTCTATCTGCCCGGAATCCTTGCAGGAGGCAGCTCATGAGCCATTCCGACGACGCCACACCCGGTCATGCGCCGACCGCGCGCGGCTATGTCATGGGGTATCTGGCCGCGCTGGTGCTGACGCTGATTCCGTTTGGCGCGGTTTACTACGACCTCATGTCGCAGGGCGCGATCCTGCTGGTGATCGCGATCACGGCGGTGCTGCAGCTGGGTGTGCATCTGCGATTCTTCCTGCATCTGGACATGTCGCAGGAGCAGCGCTGGAACACGATTTCCGTGCTGTTCTCGGTGTTCACCATGTTCGTCATGGTCGGCGGTACGCTGTGGCTGTTCTACAGCCTGTACGCGCGGCACATGATGATCGGCTACTGACCGCAGGGCCGCGCCCGAACAGGCCCCGCACGCATAAAAAAACCCCGCGCTGATCGGCGCGGGGTTTTTTGTTGGCCGACAGGCCGACGATCTATTCGTCGGCGCCGACCTTGCCGTTGGCGTTGCCCTGGGCATTGGCGTCAACGTCCGCCGCGTTGTCGGACGACATGCTGCTTTCGCTTTCCATGTCCGACTCGGTGTCGCTGTCCATGCCGCCCTGGGCATTGGAGTCGACGTCTGCCGAGGTATCGACGTCCGCATCTGCGCCTGCGCCGACCGAGCTGCCGCTCTCGGCGTGGCCCTCGCCGTGGTCCATGCCGGTTTCGCTGGTGGTCGACGTATCGGCTTGGGTGTCCACGTCCGCGCCGACACCGACGCCGGTGTTCACGCCGGCATCTGCGCCGGTCGCGGTATCGGTGCCGACGGCCGTATCGGCCAGGGCGGCGCCGCTGGTCAGGGCCAGTGCGGTGGCGGTTGCAATCGCAAGCTGCTTGTACATGAGATCTCCTCGATCATTGAAGTACACAGGGCAATCGCTGCCCCTGGCTGCGCACCCTCTGCGCCTGCGGCTGAATCGAGCGTTAACAGGCCGCGGGTGCGCGGTTAATGCACACGGCATGCGGCGTGCTTGTAACCTGTGCGCACGGCCCATGCTTTCTTGAACGGATGTCGATACCCGTTTCCATTCTCGCGATTGCGCTCGGCGCAGCCTGTGGTGCCAATCTGCGCTGGGCTCTGGGGCTGGCGTTGAATGCGCTGTTTCCCGCGTTGCCGCCCGGCACGCTCGCGGCCAATCTGCTCGGGGCCTGGCTCATCGGGATCGCAATCGCGGTGTTCGCGGCGCTGCCGGAGCTCTCGCCGTTCTGGAAGCTGGCGATCATCACCGGCTTTCTCGGCGCGCTGACCACGTTCTCGACCTTCTCGGCCGAGATATTCACCCAGATCCAGAGCGGCCGGTTCGGCTGGGCATTCACCGGCATCGCCGTGCATGTGGCCGGTTCGCTGGCCATGACGGGCCTGGGTATGGGTACGGTGGCGTTGTTACGCCAACTCGTCGGGGCTGCCCGATGAAGGTCAGAGTTTCACATGAAAGGATTTGAAGTGTTGTTCATCGCGCCGCGCTCGCGCCGTTTCGACGGCCAGCCGGTGCTGGATCTGATCGCCGCACTCGCGCGTGACCAGAGCATCGAGCGCAGCACGCGGCGTGTCGACGCAGAGGGCTCGGGTAGCAGCGGCCACACCCATTCCGCGCATTTCTTCGAGCAGGCCGACGAGCCGGAAGAACTGATGTTCGTGGTCGACGGCGGCGCGGCCGACAAGCTCATCCGAGCGGTCGAGGAGCGCGACATTCCGGTCTTCTGCATGAAGCGCGCGATCGAGTACTGGCGTTTCGGCGAAGATGGCTGAGCTTAAATCGAGCTCTGATTGACTCGCTTCGACAGCGCCTCGGCGCTTTCGCGGCGCTCGGAATAGCGTTCGGTGAGGTAGTCGCTTTCGCCGCGGGTCAGGCGGGTGAACTTCACCAGTTCTTCCATCACATCCACCACCCGGTCGTAGTAGGGCGAAGGCTTCATCCGCCCGGCCTCGTCGAACTCGTTGAACGCCTTGGGCACCGACGACTGGTTGGGGATGGTGAACATGCGCATCCAGCGCCCGAGTATGCGTAGTGAATTCACCACGTTGAACGATTGTGAGCCCCCGCAGACCTGCATGACCGCCAGTGTGCGGCCCTGGGTGGGGCGCATGCCGCCGATCGACAGCGGCAGCCAATCGATCTGGCTCTTGAACACGCCGGTGATGTTGCCGTGGCGTTCCGGGCTGCACCAGACCTGGCCTTCCGACCAGAACGCCAGCTCACGCAGCTCGGCGACCTTGGGATGATCAGCCTCGGTTTCGTCGGGCAGCGGCAGCCCGCGCGGATCGAAGATGCGCGTCTCCGCGCCGAAGGCGCGCAGCAGACGCGCGGCTTCTTCGGTTAGCAGACGACTGTACGAGCGTTCGCGCAACGAGCCGTAGAGAAGCAGGATGCGCGGCGGATGGCCGTCGTCACTTGCATCGCGCAGCGTCAGCGCCTCTGGGTCTAGATTGGGCAGGTCGTTCTTCGGGTCGTGCATGGAATGGCTCATCGAGAAATCAGCGCAGCAGCGCCAGCCAGCCGGCCAGCGCGGTGAGCGTAATCAGAAGCACTGGCACCGTGAGCACGATGCCGATACGAAAATACTGGCCCCAGCCGATGGTCAGGCCCTTGCGGGCGAGCACATGCAGCCAGAGCAGGGTGGCCAGACTGCCGATCGGTGTGATCTTGGGGCCGAGATCGGAGCCGACAACGTTGGCGTAGATCATGGCGTCCTGCATCAGCCCGGAGACCTGGCTGGCATCGATCGACAACGCGACCACCAGCACCGTCGGCATATTATTCATGATCGACGACAGGAAAGCGGCCAGGAAACCGGTGCCGACGGTCGCCACCCAGAGCGACTGGGTGGACAGTGCATCCAGCATGCCGGCGAGCTGCGCGGTCAGGCCCACGTTCTGCAGGCCGTAGACCACCAGATACATGCCCAGCGAAAAGACCACGATATCCCAGGGCGCGCCGCGAACGACCTTGGCGTTGTCCACCACGTGGCCGCGATGGGCGATGGCGAGCAGCACCGCGGCGCCGATGCCGGCCACCACGCTCACGGGCACCCCGATCATCTCGGCCGCGAACAGGCCGACCAGCAGTAGCCCGAGCACCCACCAGCCGGCCACGAACACGGCGCGGTCCCGGATAGCGGTCTCGGGTTCACGCAGCGGCGTCGGGTCGAAGGTGGCCGGGATATCGCGACGGAAATACAGATACACCACCCCGATCGAGGCCAGCACGGAAACGATATAGACCGGCCCCATCACCGCCGCATAGCTGCCGAAGCCGAGTTCGAAGAAATCCGCCGAGACGATATTCACCAGATTCGAGATCACCAGCGGCAGGCTGGCGGTATCGGCAATGAAGCCCGCTGCCATCACGAACGCTAGCGTCGCACCGGCAGAAAACCCCAGCGCGAGCAGCATCTCGAACACGATCGGGGTGAGAATGAGCGCCGCGCCGTCGTTGGCGAACACCGCCGCCACCAGCGCGCCGAGCAGCGTCACCAGTACCAGCAGGCGTGGCCCGCGCCCGCCGCCATAGCGGGCCACATGAAGGGCTGCCCATTCGAAGAAGCCGGCCTCGTCTAGCGTCAGGCTGATCAGAATGATCGCGACGAAGGTGAAGGTTGCGTTCCAGACGATGCCCCACACCGTGGCCACGTCGCCGAAGCCCACCACGCCGGTGGCCAGAGCGACGAGTGCGCCGGCGCTCGCGCTCCAGCCGATACCCAGCCCACGCGGCTGCCAGATCACCAGCGTGAGCGTGGCAATGAAGATCAGAATGGCGATGACGGTCATGAACGATCCTGAAAAAATACAGGGCCGCCAGGCGGCCCAGCGAGGGGCTATCTGCTTACTGCGCGGCTGCCCGAGGATGGTCGGCAAGCAGGGTGCTGACGTGATCGCGGACAAGGTCGCGGGTGGCGGCGAATATGGCCGCAACCTCGGCGTCGCTACCGGTTGCACCCGCCGGGTCGTCGATCGGCCAGTGCTGCTTGTTCGTATTGGGCGGCAACAACGGGCAATGCTCGTCGGCATGGCCGCAGACCGTGATCACCAGATCGGCCCAATCGAGATCTGCGTCGGCGAGGATCGCGGAATGCTGGCTGGTGATATCCACGCCGGCTTCCTGCATGGTTGCGACCGCATTCGGGTTGAGGCCGTGGGCCTCCAGACCGGCCGAACGCACGGCGATATCGGCGCCGCCGAGATGACGGGTCCAGCCCTCGGCCATTTGGGAGCGGCAGCTATTGCCCGTGCACAGATACAGAATGTTCATTGCAAGATTCCTTTGAGACTTCGTCGATCAGTTGCTGCAACGCCCATCGGGACGGTCGGGCATGTGCGCCAGGCGGCGTGCGTCGTCGGCGAATGGCGCGTCGTGCGCGTGCGCGGCCACGACTTCGTGAAGTGTGGTGCGCGCCCATGACGGCAGGGTGTCGGCCAGGCGGTAGTGCACCCAGATCCGTTCGCGTCGATCGGAGACCAGTCCGCTTTCGCGCAACAGCTTCAGATGCCGCGAGATCTTGGGCTGCGACAGCTCCAGGGCGTGAACCAGCTCACAGACGCAAAGCTCGCCGTGGGTCTCGATCAGCGCCAGGCAGCGAAGTCTGGTGCTGTCGGCCAGTGCCTGAAATATTTCCTCCGGCGCTGAGGAGGTCCTGGGCTCGATGGTCGCCGTACTCATGCGTGGTTCTCGCCGTCGTTGGTCGTTTCTGTCTGGCCAATGGCATCGACTTCCGACTGTAGGCTGAGCCGGTCCAGCGATGTGATGGGCAGGTTGGCGAACAGCTGGATGCGGCTGCGCATCGCATAGAAGGCCTTGCGAAACGCCTGCTGCCGCGTCGCATCGTCGCCCTGGACCTGTGACGGGTCGTCTATGCCCCAATGAGCGGTCACGGGGTGTCCGGGCCAGGTGGGGCAGGTCTGGTCAAGCGTCTTGTCGCAGACGCTGAACACGAAATCCATCGCCGGTGCGTCTTCGCGCTCGAACACGTCCCAGTCTTTCGGGTGCAGGCCGTCGGTTGGGATCTGCATGGAGTGCAGTAGGTTGGCGGCGAACGGGTGGATACGCTCGCCCGGTTCGCTGCCGGCGCTGAAGCCACGCAGGTTGGTATGCGAAAGGCTGTTGAGCAGCGCTTCGCCGAAGATACTGCGTGCGCTGTTGTGCGTGCACAGGAACAGCACGTTGTAGGTCCGTTCGACGTCACTCATGAATGCGGCCCTCCGTATATGTGGAATATAGAATATACGGAAAATCGGATATATCAAGCATGAGCGCTGCGGCTGGGCTCATGTAGGGCGCCAGATGGGCCTAGCGGTAGCGGTTCAGCAGATCGGGCAAATCCCGGAAATCGGAAAAACGCGTCAGCTTGGCGTCGGGATGCTCACCGATCGCGCCATGCGGGTCGTAGCCGAACACGCGCATGCCCGCGCGCCGCGCGGCTTCCACTCCGGCGTCGCTGTCTTCGATGACAGCGCATTCGGCCGGGGGCACGTCGAGCGCGGCTGCGGCGGTAAAAAACAGCGCCGGCTCCGGCTTCCAGACCCCGATGGTATAGGCGCTGAACACCAGATCGCCGAAATAGCGTGCGAGGTCGGTGGATTCCAGCGCGACGGCGAGTTTCTTTTCCGGGCCGCTGGAGGCGACGCATTTCGGCAGATCAATCGCCTCGATCGCATCGCGCACGCCCGGCATCGGCTCGAGCGCCCTGGAGAACAGGTCGTACATATATTCGCGATAGCGCGTGGTGAAGTCGTCGGCCACGGTCACGCCATGACGCGCGGCAAGCGTATCGATCATCGCCTCGAACTTGCCGCCTCGGAACTCGCGCTCGATAGCCAGGGCATCCAGATCGACACCGTGGTCGATGGCGAACAGGTCGGCGACGCCGCGCGCATTGAGTAGCTCGCTGTCCACCAGTGTGCCGTCGCAGTCGAATATCACCGCAGTGATCGGTGTCGCCGCCATTGTTGCATCGTTCGTCATGAGCGCCCTTGGAAAGAACAGCCAATAGCGGCCGGGTGACCGCGTTGATCAAACCCGGACTATGGGGACGTACGGCGCGCGCTAAACCGCGCGGCGGGCATTCGTGGTGACTATCTACGGCCGGATACGGCTGGACTCGGTCAGTCGGGCCTGTTCGAAAGTCGCCGATACCGCCGGTTCTCCTGCACGAAACGCGTCAGCCCGATCGCGATGACGAGCACGCCGAAGATCGCGAGTGCGACGCCGCCCAAGACTGCGGCCGGGTGGCCGATCCATTTGGCCAGTAAAGCCCCCAGACCGATCATCGCCAGACTGGTGCGGATATAGGCCAGCAGAGTGCGCTCGTTGGCCAGGCGCGAGCGCGACAGGGCCAGCCAGTCGCGGGCGATCAGCTGCTCCGGGTCGATATCGTCGTAGGGCGTGCGGCGTTTCACTCGGGTCGATACGGCGAAGGCATGGCTTGATTGTAGCCAACCTCTATTTTCGGCGGGCGCCATATTACTAGAGCCTTTCGAAAACCGGGATGCAGGTGGGCACCGTGAGCGGCGTGGCGCGTGTGGATGCTCGTAAGGGTGCGACCCTTCGAATGTTTCGTTACGTTCAGTATTGATTGAACGATTGTTTGGGCCTACGCTGCTCGCCCATGAGCGACTCCCACGACGCCGTTACCGCCTTCATCGAACGCATGGGGCTGTCCGCACAGAACGACGGACTGCCCCGTATCGCCGGCCGAATGATCGGTTACTTCATCATTCATGGCGGCCCGACCAGCCTGGCTGATCTGGCGCGGTCACTTCAGGTGTCACGGGCGAGCGTAAGCACCAACGCGCGTTTCCTGCGCGATCTGGGCATTCTCGAAGCCACCGCCGTGCCCGGCGACCGCCAGGATTACTACCAGCTGGTCGATCGTCATTACATGCGCCTGCTCGAAGGCCACGTCGAGCGCATGGGCACCATGAGCGCGTCGCTGGCCCAGGCCGAGCGGGAGCTGCCTGCCGGCATGGACGGCGCCCGCGAACGGCTCGAGGACATGCACGATTTCATTGATATCGCACGCGATCACACCCGCGACCTGATCGAGCGGCTCGCCGCCCGTAGGAACAAGCGCCATGACTAAGCTCTCCCAGATCCGCCCGATCTGGATCGTGCTCATCATCGTGATCGCGCTCGCCGCGTGGTTGGCCTCAGGCATGGTTGGTGGTTCGGCACAGGAGTCCGGGGCCGAGACCGCGCCGGAGGAGAACACCGCGAAGCCGGTAAGCGTGGCCGTGCGCACATCCCGGGCCGAGTCGGTCTGGCGCGAAGTCGAGCTCAACGGCCGCACGGCGCCGGATCGTGCCGTGACCCTGCGTGCCCAGACGGCCGGGCGCATCCGGTCGGTCGAGGCGGATCGCGGCAGCCGCGTGAACGAGGGCGACGTGCTGGCGCGTATCGCGCTCGACGATCGCAGTGCATCGCGCAACGAGGCACGTGCCGTGGTCGAGCAGCGCCGGCTGCAGTACGAGGCGGTGCGCAAGATGTCGGAGAAGGGTTATCAGACCCGCACCGATCTGGCGCAGGCGAAATCCGATCTGGAAGCTGCCCAGGCACAGCTGGCCGAGATCCAGCAGGATATCGACAACACCGTGATGCGGGCGCCGTTCGCCGGCGTGCTTGAAACCCGGCCGGTCGAGGTTGGCGACTATGTCGGCGTGGGCGACGAGATCGCGCGCGTGATCCAGCAGGATCCGTTCGTCGTGCGTGGCGACCTGGCCGAGAAAGACGTCGCCTTCGTCGAACCCGGCCAGCCGGGCCGTGCGCGCCTGATCGACGGGCGTACCGTCGAGGGCACCGTGCGTTATGTCGCCACCGAGGCAAACGAGGCGACCCGGACCTATGCCGTCGAGCTCGAAGTCGACAACCCCGAAGGGCGTCTGGTCTCGGGCGCTTCGGCGAAGCTGATGCTGCCGCTGGAACAGGTCGAGGCGCATGAGGTGGCCGCCGATCTGCTTACCCTCGACGAGGCCGGCGATATGGGCATCAAGACCGTCGGCGAGGACGGCCGCGTGGTGTTCCATCGCGCCGAGATCGCCAAGAGTAGCGACAAGCAGCTCTGGCTCGACGGGCTGCCGGAAACCGTGCGCCTGATCACCACCGGCCAGGGTTTCGTGCGGGCCGGCGACGAGGTGACAATCGTCGCCGACGGCGACGAGGCCGCGGGCGGCGGCACGGACAAACCGGTTCCTGCGACCGACGACGTTAGGCCTGCGCCGCAGGAAGGCGTAGAGAACGACGCCGACGGGCCGGCATGAGCGACTTAACCTCATGAATGGGTTGATCGCTGCCGCGTTCTCGCGGCCGCGCACCGTCGTGCTTGGCCTGATCGTGATCCTGTTCGCCGGCGCGCTGTCTTATCGCGATATTCCCAAGGAGTCTTCGCCGGATATCACGATTCCGACCATCTACGTGTCGATGACGCACCAGGGCATCTCGCCCGAAGACGCGGAGCGGCTGCTGGTCAAACCGATGGAGCAGGAGTTGCGCTCCATCGAAGGCCTGAAGGAGATGAGCGCGACGGCGTCCGAAGGCCATGCCAGTGTGATCCTCGAGTTCGAAGCCGGCTTCGATCCGGATGCGGCGATGGACGATGTGCGTAACCAGGTCGATATTGCCAAGGCCGACCTGCCGGACGAGACCGACGAACCGACCGTCAACGAGGTCAATGTCGCGCTATTCCCGGTGCTGGTGGTCAATCTCTACGGCGACGTGTCCGAACGAGTGCTGGTCGCGCTCGCCGAGGACGTGAAAGACGAGTTGGAGTCCATCCCCGGCGTGCTCGAGGCCGATGTCGCCGGCAACCGCGACGAGCAGATCGAGATCAATATCGACCCGCTCAAGCTGGAGTCCTACGGGCTGTCGCTGGAAGAGGTGTTCAATTCGGTCCAGCAGAACAACCAGTTGGTGCCGGCCGGTGCGCTGGACTCCGGCGCGGGGCGCTTCTCGATCAAGGTGCCCGGCGTGATCGATAATCTCGATGCGTTGCGCAATACCGCGATCAAGCAGGCCGACGACCAGGTCGTGACCGTGGCCGATGTCGCCACCGTGCGGCGCTCCTTTGCCGACCGCGAGAGCTTCGCGCGCCTGAACGGTCAGCCGACGCTAGCGCTGGAAGTCACCAAGCGCATCGGCGCCAACATCATCGACACCAACCAGGCCGTACGCGACGCCGTTGCCGACATGCAGCAGGCCTGGCCGGATGCGATCCGGGTGAATTTCTCGCAGGACGAATCCGAAGACGTCACCCGCCTGCTCGGCGATCTGCAGAACAACGTGGTCAGCGGCATCTTGCTGGTGATGATCGTGATCGTGGGCATTCTCGGCCTGCGTGCCGGCACACTGGTGGGCGTGTCGATTCCCGGCTCGTTCCTGCTCGGCATTCTCGCGCTGGCGGCGATGGGACTGTCGGTGAATATCGTCGTGCTGTTCGCGCTGATCCTGGCGCTGGGACTGCTTGTCGACGGCGCGATCGTGGTGGTCGAACTGGCGGATCGTTTCCTCGCCGAAGGCGAGTCGCGATCGTCGGCCTATATGCACGCGGCTCAGCGCATGGCCTGGCCGATCATCTCCTCGACCGCGACCACGCTGGCTGCGTTTGCACCGCTGTTGTTCTGGCCGGGCGTGGTCGGCGAGTTCATGCGCTATATGCCGATCACGCTGATCGCGGTGCTGAGCGCGTCGCTGTTCATGGCGCTGATCTTCGTGCCCACGCTGGGGGCGACGATCGGCGGTTCGGCGCCGGGCGGGGCGGACGCCGTCTGGCAGCCCGGCCAGCCGCTGAGTGGTTTCACCGGTCGGTATGTGTCGGTGCTGTCGTTCTTTGCCCGTCACGCCGGCAAGACGGCAATCGGCGCGGTCGTGCTGTTCTTTGTCGCGATCTTCGCCTACGGCCAGTTCGGCAAGGGTGTCGAGTTCTTCCCGGATATCTCGCCCGACAATGCGGTGATCCAGATTCATGCGCGCGGCCAGCAGTCTGTGGCCGAGTCCGATCGTCTGGTGCGCCAGGTCGAGGATCGCGTGCTCGCCATGCATGCCTTCGAGTCGGTCTACACGCGTACCGGTTCCGGACAGGAAGCCTTTCGCCAGGGCACGGCGGACGACGTGATCGGCCAGATCCAGCTCGAGTTCAAGCCCTGGGGTGTGCGCCGGCCGGCAGAAGAAATCATGGCCGACGTGCGCGAGCGCATCGCCGACATTCCGGGCATCCGTACCGAGGTCCAGGAGCAGGCCCAGGGCCCCACCCAGGCCAAGCCGGTCGAGCTGCAGATCTCCGGGCCGGATATGGCCGCGCTCGACGACGCAGCGGAGTTCGTGCGGCGGGGCATGACCGCGGTCGGCGGCTTTACCGATATTCAGGACACGCGCTCGAGTCAGGGCCTGGAATGGCGTATCGACGTGGATCGCGCCGAGGCCAGCCGCTACGGTGCCAACGTGGCCTCGATCGGCCAGGCGATTCAGTTGGTCACCCAGGGCATCAAGGTCGGTGAATATCGGCCCGAGGACACCACCGAGGAGATCGATATCCGCGTGCGGTTCCCCGAGGATGCCCGTAATCTCGAAGCGCTGGACAACCTGCGGCTGCAGACGCCCGACGGCCAGGTGCCGGTATCCAACTTCGTCACCCGGGTGGCGGCACCCAAGGTCGAGAACATCGAGCGTACCGGCAGCCAGCGCACGGTCACGGTCGAGTCCGGCGTGGCCGAGGGCCGGCTCGTCGCCGACCAGCTTGTCGAGTTGCGGGACTGGATCGGGGCCAACGTGGCAGAGGCGAATCTCAATCCGCGGGTCGATATCGCCTTCAAGGGCGAGGACGAGGATCTGCGCGATGCCGAAGCGTTCCTGTCCAAGGCCTTCGGCGTCGCGGTCGCGCTCATCGGCGTGATCCTGCTGACCCAGTTCAACAGCTTCTATCAGTCGTTCCTGATTCTTTCTGCGGTGGTCTTTTCGACCGTCGGCGTGCTGCTCGGCCTGCTCATTGCCGGCCAGCCGTTCGGTGTGGTGATGAGCGGCATCGGCGTGATCGCGCTCGCCGGTATCGTCGTCAACAACAACATCGTGCTCATCGACACCTACAACGTGAACCGAGCGGCGGGGCTGGCCGCCTGGGACGCGGTGATCCAGACCGGCGCCGAGCGTCTGCGCCCGGTGATACTCACCACCGTGACGACGATTCTGGGGCTGTTGCCCATGGTGCTGCAGATGAACGTGGACATCATCGGCCGTTCGATCACCTTCGGCGCGCCTTCGACCCAGTGGTGGACCCAGCTGGCCACGGCGATCGTGGGCGGCCTGCTGTTCTCGACCCTGCTCACGCTGGTGCTCACACCCTGTCTGCTGGTGTTGGGCGCGCGCATGGGCGATGCCTGGCAGCGCCGACGGGGAGAGCAGACATGATCAAATCGACACGCGCAGCGGCGGCCGCCGTCATCGCCACGCTGCTGACCGGCATGCCGGCTCTTGCCGCGCAGAACCTGCTCGATACCTACGATCAGGCGTTGCGCAACGACACCGAACTGCTTACGGCGCGCGCCGAGTCCGGCGCGGCCTCGGCTCGCTATCGCCAGGCCCGTGGCCAGCTGCTGCCGCAGCTGTCGGCGAGCGCGAGCTATTCCAGAGTGACGCAGGATCAGAGCTTCGAAAGCTCGGGTGGCGATGGGCTCGGTGGCGGTGCGAGCTTCTTTGGTGGCAGCGGCGGTGAAAGCACCTCCGACCAGCAATCCTACTCGCTGGATCTGACCCAGCCGCTGTTCAACTGGACCGCCTGGCAGAACAAGGATGCCGCCGACGCGCGCCGCGACCAGGCGGCGCTGTCGCTATCGGCGGCCGAGCAGCAGCTGATCGTGCGCGTCGCCGAGGCCTATTTCGATGTGCTTGCCGCTCGCGATGCCCTAACTGCCGCGCGAGAGCAGCAGCGCTCGATCAATAGCCAACTTGATCGTGCCCAGGCGGCCTTCGAGGCCGGGCTCGATCCGATCACCGACCAGCAGGAAGCCCAGTCGAGCCTGGACAGCGCGATCGTCGATGCCATCGATGCCGAGAATCAGCTCGCGGCAGCCCGCGATGCGCTGATCACGCTGACCGGTCGGTCGCCGGATGAGCTGTCCGGTATCGATGTCGAGGAGGATGTGCCGGACAAGGCCGGCGATGCCGACAGCCGCGACCGCGAGGACTGGCTCGCCGTCGCGCTGAACAGCTCGCCGCAGGTTGCGGCCTCGCGTGCCGCCTGGCGGGCCGCACGCGAGGATATCGCCGCCCAGCGTGGCGGCCATCTGCCAAACGTGAATCTGGTCGGCAGCGTCGGGCGCAGCGAACAACTGTCGCCCTTCGGCGGGGGGGGCGGTCAGCTCAACATCATCAACGAGACCCAGTCGATCGGCGTACAGCTGGAGATGCCGTTGTTCGCCGGCGGCTCGACGCGCGCGGCGGTTTCGGAGGCCGGCTACAACGCCGAGCAGGTGCGGCTCGACCTCATCTCGGTCCGGCGACAGCTGCTCGTCGATATCAACGACGCCTATCGCAATGTCGAGACGACGGCGCGTCGTCTCGACGCGCTCGATCGTGCCATCACGTCCGGACAGACGGCGCTGGAGGCCGCCCAGGCCGGCTATCGGCTCGGTAACCGCACCATTCTCGACGTGATCGACGCGCAGATCACGCTGGTACAGCGGCGCGCCGACCGCAAGCAGGCCTGGTATGACCACGCGCTGTCGCGATTGCGGCTGCGGCGTGCGGCGGGCGTGCTCGATTTCAACGAACTCGCCCGTATCAACGCAAGGCTGCGTGGCGCGCCCGTATCGGCCGAACATAGCGGCTGAGCCGCAAAGACGGCACGCCGCTGGTCCGACGGGCTGCTATGATCGACAGCGCTCAATGTCAGAGCCCTGCGTCGCAGCGTTCGACGCAACAGACCAAAACCGATAACGACGACATGGCGAGGAGTGCGGGGCGCGATCATCAGTGCGTCCCCGGTTGATGCATGGACGGCAGCTTTCTCTATCTGAGTATCGAGACGTGGAAATATATCTCCATGCCTGTGATCAGCGCCGTTGTGGGTTACGTGACCAACGTCGTCGCCATCAAGATGATGTTCCACCCGATCGAGTTTGTCGGAGTCTGGAAACCCTGGCTCGGTTGGCAGGGCATCGTGCCGCGCAAGGCCTCGAAGATGACCGGCATCTCGGTCGATACGATCACCGAATCGCTGATCACCGAAGCGGAAATCTTCAACCGGCTCGACCCCGACCGGGTCGCCGACGAGCTCGAGCAGCCGATGATCGAGCTCACCGACGAGATCACCGATACCGTCATGGAGCGCCATCACCCCGGGCTGTGGGAAGCGCTGCCCTCGGTAGTGCGCAGCCAGGTCAAGCGCCGCGTACGCGCCCAGGCGCCGACCATTATCCGCGAGCTGATGAACGAAGTGCGCAGCAATGTGCGCTACATGTTCGATCTCAAGGGCATGATCACTCGGGTACTGGTACGCGAGAAGAATCTGCTCAACCGGATATTCCTCGAGACCGGGCGTAGCGAGTTCATCTTCATCGGCCGCTCGGGCGCTTATTTCGGCTTTGCCTTCGGCATGATCCAGATGCTGATCTGGATGTTTTTCCAGGCGTGGTGGCTGTTGCCGTTGTTCGGCCTGCTGGTCGGCTGGGCGACCAACTGGCTGGCGTTGAAGATGATCTTCAATCCCAAGAAGCCGATCCGGATCGGCAGGTTCTCGATTCAGGGGCTGTTCTTCAAACGCCAGCAGGAAGTCGCTGCCGACTACGGCAGCCTGGTCGCGACCCAGATCCTCACCCCGCAGAACATTCTCGAGGAGATCCTGACGGGCCCCTATGCAGAAAAGCTGTTCGCGCTGGTGCAGGCCGAGGTTCAACGGGCGATCGACAGCAGCGCCAGCGTGGCGCGCCCGTTCGTGACCTGGACGCTGGGCAACGCCGACTACGAACGCATGAAGGCCGAGGCCGTGCGCGAGGTCGTCGCGCGCATGCCGGAGACCCTGTCGCACATGACCGGCTATGCCCACGATGCGATGGCGATCCAGGAAACGCTGATCACGCGGCTGCAGAATCTCACCCCGCTGCAGTTCGAGGGCATGCTGCGCCCCGCCTTCGAAGAGGACGAGTGGATCCTGATCGCGGTTGGCGCGGCGCTGGGTTTCGCCGTGGGTTGGTTCCAGCTGATCGTGTTGTTCTCGAGTGTTTTCGTCGATCGCTTCGGCGGCATCCCCTGGCTTGGTTGAGGCAGGATGGAACGATTGGATGGCGCGCCGCCCCTGGCGGCGCTGCGACTGCTTTTTCGGAGATGAGCCATGGCCACTAAGAAGAATCTCAGGGTGCGCACCCCGCGTGCGTTCCAGTTCCTGCGCCAGGCTGCGCGGGCGGCCGAGGAATGGCCGGTAGCCGGCTCGGCTGTGCGCCGTTTTCAGGATGCCGAAACCTGGGCCATGGCCGAGCTCAAGCAGCGGCTTGATTCGATGTCCGACGACGGCGAGGATCGCGCCCGAACCCGCGAATCGGCGGCCGAAGGCCCGGCGCCGCGCGACATGATGGCGTTGCTGCTCGCGCAGTCGCGCGGGGTGGATCCGGACGCGGCGCGTACCCGACTGTATCGCCAGACGCTGTCCCGGCTGGTACCCGACCAGGTCGCCATGATGGCGTTGCTTGCCGAGCGCGAGATCGCGCCGCTGTGTCATGTCGCGGCCGGGCGCCTGCCGGCCGGGCCGGTGAGCGTGGTGGTGCTGGCCAATGCCAGCTCGCTCGGCCGCGATGCCGGTGTGCTGTTGCGCGAGTACGTGCCGCAATACATGAGCGAACTGCTCGCGCTGGGCGTGTTCGAAGCCGGCCCCGAAGACGATCGGCTGACCGATCAGTACGAGTTGCTCATGGCCGACACGCAACTACGCAAGACGATGGATCGTGTACGTCGCGAGATGAAGCTTTATCCACGTCTTCAGCGTTTTAGCGTGCACATGAGCGACTACGGCAAAGCGTTGTGGCAGGACTGTCGGCCGATGACGGACGTACTCGAACACGCTGATGAAGGCGGCAACGCCGGGCGCTGACTCCCAGCCGGGCGGTCAGCCTGCTAAGCTCGCGAGTTGGAAAATATATCGTTTCGCTATTCGCGGCGAACGCCTATAGGAGATCGGTCGATGAGTGAATATGAGCGCGACACGCTCAGTGTCTGGGATGTCCTCAAGCCCACCCCCGAAAAGCTGGCCGGTGTCGACCGGCTGCTCATGGGCGCCGGCATCCTGCTCAAGTCCCGTCTTAAAGACAATCTCACCATCGCCACGCTGATCGAGAATCATGCCGGGCGCCGGCCGCAGCACGATGCGTTGACGTTCGAGAACCAGCGCTACACCTATGCCCAGCTCAATGCGCATGCGAACCGCTATGCGCGCACGCTCAAGGCCGGCGGCATCGGCAAGGGCGATGTGGTCGGCGTGCTGCTCGACAATCGTCCGGAGACGCTGATCATCGTGGCGGCGATGGCCAAGCTTGGCGCGGCCGCGGCGATGTGCAACACGAAGCAGCGCGGCGAAGTGCTCGCGCACAGCCTCGCCACGGTCAAGCCGAAGGCGATGCTGGTGGGCGAGGAGCTGTTCGACGCCTACGCCGAGATCCGCGAGGAGCCGGCGATCGCCGAGCTCGCGCCGGTCTGGTTTGTGGGTCATAGCGCGGTGGGTGCCGCCCCCGATGGCTGCGCGCATTTTCTCGAGCAGGTCGCTGACCAGCCCAGCGGCAATCTGGACGATGCGCATCGCGTCTCGAGCACCGATACCTGTTTCTATATCTTCACGTCGGGCACCACGGGCATGCCCAAGGCCTCACGCATGAGCCATCTGCGCTGGCTGCGTGGCGGCGCAGGGCTGGGCATGGCTGGCCTGCGACTGACCCCGAACGATCGCTTCTACTGTCCGCTGCCGCTGTATCACAACAACGCGCTGACGGTGTCCTGGTCGTCGGTGCTGTGCGCGGGCGCGACCTTCGCGCTGGCGCCGAAATTCAGCGTGAGCAACTTCTGGCCCGACGTCCGCCACCACAAGGCGACCGTGTTCTGCTACATCGGCGAACTGTGTCGCTATCTGCTGCAGGCCGAGCCGAACGAGCACGATCGCAACCACGCCATCCGTGCCGTGATCGGCAATGGCTTGCGCCCGGATATCTGGGACGAGTTCAAGGATCGTTTCGGTATCCAACGGATCTGCGAGTTCTACGGGGCCAGCGAAGGCAATCTCGTGTTCGTCAACGGCTTCAACATGGATCGTACGGCCGGTTTCTGCCCGCTGCCGTTCGCGGTGGTCGAATACGACCCCGAGACGGAAGAGCCCGTAACGGGCGGCGACGGTCGTATGAAAGAGGTCGCCAAGGGCGAAACCGGGCTCTTGCTCAACAAGGTCACCGACTTTGCGCCCTTCGAGGGTTATACCGACGCCGAAGCCAGCGAGAAGAAGCTGTGCCACGGCGTTTTCAAGAAGGACGACTGCTATTTCAATACCGGCGACCTGGTGCGTCGCCAGGGCATGCGTCATATCGCTTTCGTTGACCGGCTCGGCGACACCTTCCGCTGGAAGGGCGAGAACGTCGCGACCACTCAGGTCGAGAACGCGCTCAATGCTCACCCGGAAATCGAGGAATCGGTGGTCTACGGCGTGGAAGTGCCGCATTCGGACGGCCGTGCCGGCATGGCTGCCATCACGCCCGTCAACAAGCTTGCGGATATCGACTGGGCCGGGCTGGTGGCGCATCTTCGCAACGAGCTTCCCGCCTACGCGGTGCCGGTCTTCATTCGCCTGCGTCCGGAGCAGGAAATCACCGGCACGATGAAGTACCGCAAGGTGGACCTGAAAAAGCAGGGCTACTCGCCCGAAGGCAACGAGCCGGTGTTCATGCTCGCCAGTCGCGGCGAGCGCTACGAGCCGATTGACGACGATACCCGTGCGGCGCTGACCGACGGCGATATCTCGCTCTAGCGAAGGATTCCGCGATGTGCCGCTCGCCGACTGGCGAGCGGCCTAGGCGCTCTTGCCGGGCTGGTTGTCGAGCGGGTCGCTGTCGCTGGCGGAGTCGGTCGGCTGATAATGCTGGGCCCCGAAGATCATGGCGCGGAACATGATCTTGGCCTCGCGGGCCATCTCCATGGCGCTCAGGCCGGTGTCCTCGGTCAGCCATTCCGCGATCAGCTCGTTGAACATGCCCACGAGCGCCACCGAAGGCAGGTGGTAGTCGCGGCTGGGCAGTACGCCGTTCTCGGCCATCATGGTCGCATAGCGACGGATGATCTCGGCCAGGTCGTGGGTGGTCTCGCGGCGCTTCTTCTCCATGACTTCCGAGACACCGACCGCTTCGATACAGAGAATGCGCCCGCGGCGCGGCTCCTCGAGCAGGAAGAAGACGGCAGCCTCGATGGTATCGGCCACACGCTGGGTCAGTGGGGTGCGAGCCTCGGTCAGCGATGTGCGCACGATATCGTCCATGCGCGTCACCAATTCGGCGTGCACGGCATGGAGAATGGACTCGCGTCCCTCGAATTGCTCGTAGAAATGGCGCGTCGACACCTTGGCATGGGTGCACACCGCCTCGATCGGCGTAGCCGCATAACCCCGCTCGCCGAACAGCTCGGTACCGGCCGAGATGAGGCGCTGATATCGCTGTTTTCTCAGCTCTTCTGCGCTGAGTCCCCGGTATCCGCGGCGCCGTCCACCGGTGCCGGAGGATTTGGATGCTGTGTCTTTCACTGCTTCATCCTGCTTGACGACCAAGCGCGTCTTGCTATGATCTGAAAACTATTCTTTTTCGAAACGCATACGCATTGCAACCGTCTCGACATGAGGGCGGGTGCTGCGATCACAACCATACTCAGGCGGAAACACGGTCATGACGGGAATAATTGTCGCATTGGTCATCATCGGGCTGTATTGGACATTGCTCTACCGCGGCGTATCGCTGGCGATATTCACGGGCGTGACCGCCGCGGTGGCGCTCGCGTTGTGGGCGATCGGCATTCTCGGGCCGGTCGGGTTCGTGGTGACGGCTATCGTGCTCGGCGTGCCGTTGGCGATTTTCAATATCGTGCCGCTGCGCCGCGCGCTGCTCACCAAGCGTCTCTACGGCGTGTTCCGCAAGATTCTTCCCGAAATGGGCGCAACCGAGAAGGAAGCCCTCGAAGCGGGCGATGTGTGGTGGGAAGCCGAGATGTTTCGCGGCCGTCCGGACTGGAACCAGCTACTGGATTTCAAGCTGACCCAGCTCACCGATCAGGAGCAGGCGTTTCTGGATAACGAGACCGAACAGCTCTGTGCGATGATCGACGACTGGCAGGTCAATTTCGAGCTCAAGGACCTGCCCGAAGACGTCTGGGATTACATCCGCAACAACGGCTTCTTCGCCATGCTCATCCCGAAAGAGCACGGCGGTCTGGGTTTCTCGGCTTATGGTCAGTCCTGTGTCGTCGCCAAGATCGCGACCCGGTCCTTGACTGCTGCGGTGACCGTGATGGTCCCCAACTCGCTCGGACCGGGCGAACTGCTCACCCACTACGGCACGAAAGAACAGCAGGAAAAATGGTTGCCGGGGCTGGCTTCCGGCAAGGAACTGCCGTGCTTTGCCCTGACCGGCGTGGAAGTCGGCTCTGACGCGACGAAGATGCCGGATACGGGTGTCGTCTGTAAGCGCACCGTCGACGGCAAGGAAGTGCTCGGCCTGAGCCTGTCCTTCAACAAGCGCTACATCACCCTGGCGCCGGTCGCTACCATGATGGGTCTGGCCTTCAAGCTGAAGGATCCGGACGGCCTGCTCGGCGATCCCGACAAGATTGACTACGGCATCACCTGTGCGCTGCTGGCCACCGACACGCCCGGCGTGAAGATCGGCCGTCGACATTTCCCGGGTGCGACGTTCCAGAACGGCCCGATCCAGGGCGACGATGTCTTCGTGCCGATCGATTCGATCATCGGCGGCCCGGAACAGGCCGGCAAGGGCTGGCGCATGCTGGTCGAATGCCTGTCGGCCGGCCGCGGCATCTCGCTGCCGGCGCTGTCCACGGCCACCGGCAAGGGCATGTACGGCATCACCTCGGCCTATTCACGCATCCGTCGCCAGTTCGGCACCGAGATCGGCAACTTCGAGGGCGTGCAGGAAGGCCTGGGCGTGATCGGCGGCTATGCCTATATTCTCGAGAACGTGCGTAATCTCACCGCCTCCGGCGTGGATCACTGCACGCCGAGTGTGGTCACTGCGATGGTCAAGTATCACGCCACGGAGATGATGCGAACGGTGATCAACCACTCGATGGATATCCATTCGGGTCGCGGCATCATCATGGGTCCGCGCAACTATCTGGCCGCGGCCTACCAGGCGCTGCCGGTGGCGATCACCGTGGAAGGCGCGAACATCATGACGCGCAGCCTCATGGTCTTCGGCCAGGGCGCGATCCGCTGCCATCCTTTTGTCTACAGCGAGATGGAAGCGGCCCATAATCCCGATTTCGATGCCGGTCTGGCCGAGTTCGATCGCCTGCTGTACGCGCATATCGGCTACTCGGTGAATCGCATGGTGCGCGGCTTCACGCTGGGGCTGACCGGTGCGCGTCTGGCGTCGGCCCCGGTCGACAACGAGATGGCGGTCTACTACAAGCACATGGAGCGCTTCTCCGCAGCGCTGGCCTTCAGTGCCGATCTGGCGATGGGCACGCTCGGCGGCGCGCTCAAGCTCAAGGAATCCACATCGGCGCGTCTCGGCGACGTGCTCTCGCATCTGTATATGGCGTCAGCAACGCTCAAGGGCTTCGAGGTCAACGGCGGCACCGCAGAAGACAAGGTCCACGCGACCTGGGCGATGGAGTACCACCTGCACGAGATCGAGAACGCGCTGCACGAGTTCGTGCGCAATTATCCGGTGAAGGCGGTGCGCCCGCTGCTCAAGCTCGTGGCGTTGCCGCGTGGCCGCAGCTTCAACGGCCCGACTGACGACATGAACACCGCATTGTGCGACATGATGCTGGGCATGAAACTCGATTCGGCCTTCGGCAAGCGGATGACTTATGACATCTATATCGGTGAGGGCGAGAACGATCCCACCGGTCGCCTGATGGGGGCCTACAACAAGCTCCAGGAAGTCGACAGCTTCTACAGTGAGTTCCTGCGCGCGGCCAAGCACGGCGAGATCGAAGGCGAGTCCGTCGAGGAACAGCTCGCCAGCGCGCTCGATCGGCAGGTGCTCAGCGCCGAACAGGCGGAAGCGATCCGTGAATACGATCGCCTGCGTTACGAAGTGCTGCTCACCGATGACTTCAGCAAGGAATACCTGCTCAACCCGTTGTCCGATGAAGCTCGCGAGGCAGAAGGTCGACCTGTCGACATGCGCAAGGCCTCATGACTCGTAATCTGCTCGGATCAAGACTCGTGAGGGTCGGTGACGGCGGCCTTGCCGGCGTCACCGGTATCGATACCGCCGCGGAGCGTCCGCCTTCCGAGGCCGGGCTGTCCGCCGCGGCGGTCGACTCCATCTGGGGTGGTGTCGAGGCGATGTATCGTAGCGGCGCCTTCCCGGCGGTTACGTTCTGCCTGCGCCGCCGCGGCCAGATCGTGCTCAACCGTTCGATCGGCTATGCGCGAGGCGGCGGCCCGGGCGAGTCGCGTGGGTCGAACGCCAGGCTGGCCGAGCCGGATACGCCGGTCTGCATGTTCTCGGCAAGCAAGGCCGTGACCGCCATCCTCGTGCACAAGCTGGCAGAGGAGGGCGGCATTGACCTGGACGCACGGGTCTCGCACTACCTGCCGGAGTTCACCGGCGGCGGGAAGGACCGTACGACCCTCGCGCAGGTGCTGTCGCATCGCGGTGGCTTTCCCATGTTCAACGTCGAGGGCACCGATTCAGGGCCCGAGACACTGCTCGACTGGGACCGCTGCATTCGCCTGATCTGCGAGGCCCCGGCGGACAAGGGCGGCAACCGACTGGCGTATCACGCCATCACCGGCGGCTTCATTCTGGCGGAGATCATCCAGCGTGTGACCGGCATGTCGGTCCGGGAATATCTGGATACACGGCTGCGCAAGCCCATGGGCATGCGCTATTTCACCTACGGGCTCGACAAGCGCTCGCGCGGTCGGGTCGCCGTTAACTACGTGGCCGGCCAGCCGGTACGGTTCCCTATCTCGGTGCTGGCGAAAAAAGCGCTTTCGGCAGACTTCGCCGAAGTGGTCAACGTCTCCAACACCGATTACTTCATGGATGCGGTGGTGCCGGCCGGCAATCTGTACGCCACGGCAGAAGAGCTTTCGCGTTTCTACCAGATGCTGCTCGACGGCGGGGTGTATGAGGGCCGCCAGGTGCTCGCGCCGGAGACGATCCGGCGCGCCATCAAGCCGGCGGTACGCCTGCGCTTCGATCACACCCTCAAGATTCCCATGCGCTACAGCGAAGGGCTCATGCTCGGTGTGAACCCATTTGGTCTGTACGGGCCGATGACCGGCGCGGCGTACGGGCATCTGGGTTTCATGAATATTCTCGGCTGGGCAGACCCGTCGCGTGATCTTTCGGCCTCGCTGATGGTGACCGGCAAGGCCATCCTCGGCGGGCATCTGCTCGCGCTCGGGCAGTTGCTCAGTACCATTTCCTGGCAATGCCGGGGGTGAACCATGTCTACGGGCGACTCGTCGAACCGTAATCGAACGGCGCAACAGAACGGCAGCCTGGCCGCGGCCGATCGCAAGATCTGGCTGCGCGGCGGCATGTCGATGGCGTCCGATGCGTTCGTGGGCACCGTCAATATCGTCAACGGCGTGCATCAGGCCGTTACCCAGACGGTCTCGCGCCTGGCGCCGCCGGCGCGTCCGATCGGGCGCGGCAGTGATTTTGTCTACGGCCGCGTGCGCGATATCGGGCGGCTGAGTTTCTTCGGGGCAAGCCAGATTGCCGGTCTCGCCGAGACGCTTGTTCCGGCGCGCAAACGCGATATTCCGCAGCGTCTGTCGTTGGGTCTGCATAGCGCGCTCAACGGCGCGTTCGGTGATTATCTCGAACGCAACGATAACGAGCTGGCGCTGCCGATGACGCTGGTCGGCGACCGCGGTCGCCCGGTGTCCGTGACCCGCCATGGGTTGGGCGTTGCCATCGAGGCGCCGACGGCCCGCGTGGTCGTGCTCGTGCACGGGCTGGGCATGAACGACCAGCAATGGCGTCAGGGCGACAGGCCCGATTTCGGTGAGCAGCTTGCCGACGAATTCGGCTATACGGCGCTGCGGCTGCGCTATAACAGCGGTCGCCATATTTCGGATAACGGCCGCGATTTCGCCGCGTTATTGCAGGCGTTTGTCGAGGCCTATCCGGTCGGGATCGAACGCCTGACCCTCGTCGGCCACAGCATGGGTGGCCTGGTGGCGCGTAGCGCCTGCCACTATGCCGAACAGGCGGGCCACAGCTGGCATAAAGACTTGGCCGATCTTGTTCTGCTCGGGTCGCCGCATCTGGGCGCGCCGCTCGAGCGCCTGGGCCACCAGGTCACCCACTCGCTCACGCGACTGTCGTACACACGCCCGCTGTCGGTGCTTGGCGAAATACGCAGTGCCGGTGTAAAGGATCTGAGCCACGGCTATCTGCGCGACGAGGACTGGCAGAAAGATGAAGGTGCCCGTCGGCCGACGGCTGCGGCAGCGCTGCCCGCGCTCGAGCATGTCGGGCATTTCCTGGTCGCTGCGACCCTGGGGCGCCGCGGCGAAGACCCGATTGGCCGTTGGCTCGGCGATATGCTCGTGCCAGTCACCAGTGCCGTCGGTCACTCGACTGTGCCGAGTCGTCGGTTCCAGGCCTCAGACCAGGACGGTCGTGTCTTTTATGGCATGAATCATTTCGCGCTCATGCATCACCGTGATGTATACGGCGCGATTCGCGAATGGCTCGCGCCACGCCTCGCCGCGGCGAAGCCGGCGCGTTGAACCTGTTCTTTAACGCAAGGAATTGTTGTCCATGCCCGATTTGGAAAGTCGCTTCAACGACGCTGTAGAAAAAGTACGCAACGCGCCGGAGGACGGCGACTTCAAGCCGTCGAACGATTACAAACTCAAGATGTACGCCCTGTATCGACAGGCCGTCGATGGCGATGTGCAGGGCAAGAAGCCGGGCATGCTCAATCCCATCGCCCGTTATAAATGGCAGGCCTGGAGCGACGTGAAGGGCATGAGCGCGGATGCGGCCATGCAGGCCTACATCGGCGAAGTCGAGAACGTCGAAGCCCAGTACGGCTGATTTGCGAACCCGGGTCCGCGCCGCGGCCCCGGGTGTCGGCTATATCTCAGGACACGCCGGCCAGCGTTGAAGCGAGATGGCCGTTGTCACAAGCCTTGCTCGCCTGCTTGCGGGTCTCGGTATCGAGCTCGCGCACGGCAGCCTGAATCGCTGCGAGGTCGGGATCGTCGGCCGTCAGCCGCTTGTCCAGTTCCCAAAGGAACGGCGCCCGCTCGGCGGCCGCGACCTCGATCAGACGGGCTACGCGATCCGGGCCCATGGCGCTGAGCTGGCCGCGAAAGCGTGACCAGAGATCGTTGGCAACGATGGAATCGATCACGCTACGAACCACGTTCGCCTCACCGAACGCCGGCTGTTCGGCCAGCGTGCCGATAGCGCTGTTGGGCATGTCGTGAGCCATGGCGAGCAAGGCCGGCCAGAGATCCTCGGCGGCTGCAGCGCGAATCAGCGAATCGAGGATTGCGGCGTCCTGCGCCATGGCCAACTCTGCCATGGCCATGCGCGGTACGTCGCCGATGCGCAGCAGGGTAGCGATCACTTCCGGCCACAGGTCGTCGCGGGCCGCAGCCTGGATGATGGCTTCGCGTCGCTCGACATCGAGATAGTCGATCACCAGATCCAGCTGGTCGCTGTTTTCCACGAAGAAGCTGATTGCGAGCAGGTCTGCTTCACGGGTAATGGCGTCGGCGGCCGCGAACAACGTGTCGCGTGGCAGCACGTCGACAAAGCGGCCCATGGTGATCATCTCGCGGCGTTCGAGCAGAAGTTTGGTGATGGCCACGGCACGATCGACCGGAAAACCGGCAATGATCGGACGGGCCCGAACCGGGTCGATATGCAGGCAGGTATCGGCCAGAAACGTATCGGAAAGCCGCTCGGAGAGATCAATCGCCTTTTGGGGCGGCATTTCTCCGGCAATACGCCCCGACAGGGTCGGGCCAAGAACGCGCTCGGAAATGCGCGAGCTGATGCCCAATGGCAGCATCGCGGACAGTTTTGCAAAGCCGCTGAAGGTGGTGCGGAATTTCTCGAAAAGTGCCTCGGTGATACCTTCGCGCAGGGTGCGCAGGCGATCGGCTTCGAGATAGCTCAGATGTTCGAGCGACTCGACGTCGGTCTCGAGAATGCGTGCGAGCTTGACGAGCTCAGCGCGGATAGCCGGATTTCTCATCCCAGGAACAACTTCTGTACACGTTTGCGGAACGGGCCGGGGACCATGCTGATCGCCTCGTCGAGAGCGGTCTCCAGCATGCTCCGCTGGCTGCGAGCGGCTTGTTTCATCAGTACTTGCAGCTGTTCGCGCTCATCCGGCGGCAGCCCGTCGATGACGGCCTGGGTGCGCGAGTCGAGCGGCAGACGATCTTCGTCAAGACTCATTCGTGTTGTCTCTCGCGTCGTGCGCCGACGCCGTGCGCGGGCGCCGCGGCGCCCGGATATCCGTGCCAAACAGATGCTACATCAAGCGCCGGGCTGGCGCAGATCGGGCCTTCTTGTGCAGCGTTCAGCCCGCCGTGACGGGCATTTTGCCGGCCCCGGGACATCCTGTTTAAGAAAATCAGAGGGCTTGCGCTTTGCTTTGGTACGCGACGCCCTTAAACTCAATCATGTTGCACTGCACGATGATCCGCAACAGCCGGGTCGTCACAACGCATATATCGAGGAGTAACAATGAGTGATTATTTAGTCCGTGCTTCGTCGAACCCGACGATCCGTAATGTGATCAAGACCATCGGCCTGCCGACGCCGCAGCAGCTGGCGCGCGCCGAAGGCCCGTACCAGGCGCGTTTTCTCGAAGGCGAGACGATTCTGACCGGTGCGGTCGCCAATGCCACCGCCATCGGCGGCATCGTGACCACGCTGGAAAGCGCTGGCGCCACGGTTGAAAGCGCAAACACGCCGACACCCGCCGAGGATGCCAAGTACGATGCGCTCGTTTTCGACGCCACGCAGATGGCAAGCGTTGCCGAGCTGAAATCGCTCTACGATTTCTTCCATCCGGTCGCCCGCAAGCTCAATCGGAACGCGCGTATCGTCGTGCTCGCGAGCCAGCCGGAGGCGATGGATACGGTCAGCGCCGCGACGGCAGCACGCGCTGTTGAAGGTTTCGTGCGCTCGCTGGCCAAGGAAATCGGCCAGCTGGGTTCGACTGCGAACATGCTCTATGTCGAGCCGGGCGCCGAAGATCGCGTGGAAGCACCCCTGCGGTTCTTCCTGTCCGACTACAGCACCTTTGTCGACGGTCAGCCGCTGACTATCACCAAGACCGGCGCCATGCCGGAAGCCGTGGCCGGCACGCAGCCGCTCAAGAACAAGGTCGCACTGGTGACCGGTGGCGCCCGCGGCATTGGCGCGGCCACCGCACAGCGTCTCGCCCGCGAGGGCGCGACGGTCGTGTGCCTGGATATTCCGCAGGATCAGGAAACCCTGGAAGAAACGGTCGCCGAGTTCGGCGGTACGGCGTTGCCGCTGGATATCACCGCAGACGACGCGCCGCGCCAGATCGCCGATTTCTTCAAGGACAAGTTCGGCGGCGTGGATATCGTCGTCCACAACGCCGGCGTCACCCGCGACAAGACGCTCGCCAACATGCCCGAGCATTACTGGGACATGGTGCAGAGCATCAACCTGCAGGCGATTCTCAACGTGGATGAGTTGCTCTCCGGCGAAGGCATCATCAACGAGCATGGCCGCGTGATCTGTCTGTGCTCCATCGGCGGCATTGCCGGCAACCGTGGCCAGACCAACTACGGTGCGACCAAGGCCGGCCTCATCGGCTTCGTCGAGCGTCGCGGTGCGACCGACCGTGATCGCGGCGTGACCGTCAACGCCATTGCTCCCGGTTTCATCGAGACGCGTATGACCGCCGAGATGCCGTTTGGCGTACGCGAGGGCGGTCGTCGTCTGTCGTCGCTGTCGCAGGGCGGCGAACCGCGCGACGTCGCCGAGGCGATCACCTTTCTGGCCACCCCCGGTGCGGGTGGCATCAGTGGCAACGTGCTGCGTGTCTGTGGCCAGAGCCTGATCGGCGCCTGATGCGCCGTTAACAGCACTTGAAAAGGCCGGTCGGGAGTCCCGACCGGCCTTTTTTATGCGTGACGTGCCGCTGCGTTCAGTCTGCGCCGGCGCGTTTGTCCAACCATTCGGCAACCCGTGGCCAGATCTCGGCCTGAGCGAATTTACTGATCACAATGCCGGGGTGGTCGAAATCGACCGAGTAACCACTGGCGCGCCCCGCGGTTACAAACGTTTTATCGGCGCTTGAAAAATGGCTCACGAAACGCTCGCAGCCACGACTCGGGTCCACGCGATCCCCAGCGCCGGAAATCGCCAGCACGGGCGCCGTGATTGCAGCGAGTGATTCGCGCAGTGCCGGGTCTCGACGACCGCGTGCGACCCATTCTGTCGCGTCATGCATGGCGGCAATCGGCTCGTTTTCGGGCCCAAGGCCGGCAGCGCGTGCCGGAAAGGATCCGATCGCGCGGGCGAGGCCACGCGTCAGTAATTGGCCGGGCCAGTCGAGCATCCGCTTGCCCACTTCGTACTGACTGGCGAACAGCACCAGTCCGGCTATACGGCTGGCGTCGAGTTGCGTGGCCGCTGCGCGTGCAGCCATCACGCCGCCAAAGGAATGACCGATCCAGAACGCGGACGCGCCGAATCGCTGCGTGACAACGGCCTGTACCGCAGGTAGATCGTAGGCCAGATGCTCCTCAAGACCGGCCCGTGCGTCGCAGTCGGGCGAATCCGACAGACCGCGCCGTTGCACGACAATGGCGGGGTAGCCGCGACGGGCGAGAAACGCTGCCAGCCCGATACCGCGCTCGGACAGCCAGAAGCGCCGCCCGGTGAACATGCCGGGCAGCATGACGACCGGGGCATGTGTCGCGACGCCGGCGGCCTCGGCCACAGTGATACGGCAACAGCCGCCGTCTGTGGCTTCGACGACCTCGTTTTGAACGGACAGCTCGGAATCAGCCACGCATGACCCGCCATGCAATCGTGGCCACGCAGGCGGTGACGACCAGCGTGAGCAGGCGACGCAGCTGCAGAAAGCCGCGCGTCTGCCAGCCTTGGCGGGCGCCGTGTTCGTCGATCAGCCAGGCGGCCACGAGGGCAGCCACGAGCAGTAGACCCCGCCACGGCGCGGCGGTAAGCAGAGCGCCCCAGGCCACGATGGCGGGCAGTACCGCCAGCGTCATGTCGCGACCTGCGGCCTGGCCACGTGAGAGCATCCGGCCCCATTGCACACCGCCGATGAAGGCCACGATGGTGGCGAGATAGGGCAGCAGCCAGCGCAGCGCGGTCCGTGCGTCCAGCGAGCTGCCGGCATGAGCGTAATAGACACCGAAAGCGAACGGCAGCAGGGCGAGCAGGCCCAGCGCGACAGCGGCAGACAGGGCAGAGCGTTTCTTGGCCATGGGTTTGAAGCGACGAGGGCGAAAGAGCGCGATGTTACACCGCTGCTGCGCGATAAAGGGTCAGGCCGCGGCGGTATTGAAGTGGCTGACCAGTGCGCGCACCAGTGGCTTCATGAAATAACTGCTTTCCGGCATGATTCTTACCGGAATGTCTTTCTCTTCAAGGCGTTCCGCCACCAGTGGCCCCACTGCGGCGACGCATAGCGATTGCATTGCTTCGGTCAGCGCCTCTGTGCGCCCCGCGTTGCGTGCGACCTTGAAGAGTCGCTTGACCTGCGGCGAGCTGGTGAACGCCACGGCGTCCAGTTCGCCGCCGACGATACGGTCGATGAAATCCATGACCTGCGGTTCCTCGGCCTCGTCGGCATAGATATAGGGCGCGACCGGCAGCGCTATCGCCTGTTTTCCGGCCAGGAACGCCATGAGCTTGTCGTTGGGATCGGTGCCATAGAGCTGTACGCCGACACGATTACCGGCCAGGTCGATATCCGTCAGGGCTTCGATGACGCCGTCGGTCGTGGGCTGGCTGGCCGGCACGTCGTTGCGTAGCTGCAGTGCGCGCAGTTCGCGCACCGGCTTCGGCCCGCGGCTGATATTGCGGGCTTGGGCGAGCCGTTCGGTGAAGCGCGCCATGCGGTCGTCGCCGACGCGCTCGCAGAAGCCGCGCAGGCGACGCAGGCCCTCGCCGGTCAGCCAGATCATGTCGTCGAGCCCGTTGTCGATCACGTCCTCCAGCCATTGTTCGACAAGACCCGTCTCCGGCGTGTCGCGGATATCGACCAGCGGGCAACGCAGCACCTCGGCGCCGCGGCGCTCGAGCATGTCGGCAAACAGGTCGAGTTGGCGGGATTCGGGTACGCCGATGCGGCGGCCGGTCAGGGGCATGCCATCCGTGGTTTCGTTCATGACTATTAGTCCGTGGCGCGGTATAAGTTTGCTGTTCGCAGTGTAGCGACGTGCCGGCCTGATCGGCAGTTGCGTCGCTTTGCTGCATCGCGGCACACTGCCATTGGACATTGGCACGGTCAGGAAGCAGATCATGGGCCTCGCAGTCGGCATCAGCATCGCATTCACGCTCGCCTTGGCGGTCGCCGTCTATCTGCTCTGGCGTGCTTATCGTCGGCTCGACGAACTCGACGCCCAGATGGGTCAGCTGGCCCACGATCTGGAAAACGCCAACGAGGAACTGGCTTCGGTGCTCACCGAGGTCAGCGGCAGCCGCATCATTGTTGAGGTGATCAATCCGATGACGCTTGCCCGGGCGCGTTCGCGCTGGGGCGCGGCGCTGGTGGGCGTCGCACCCCGGCTCATTCGTCGTCGCGTCTACGAAATCGTGGCGCGTGAGATGAAAGAGGAATTGGCCAAGCAGGGCGTGGAAGCTCATCTCGATATCTTTCACCCGACCGGCTCATGATCGTTATCGCTGCCGTTGTCGTCGGCTTCGTTGCGGTGATCGTGGCCGCAATCCGGCTGAATGTGGCGATCGCGGATTCGACAGAGCGGCTGCGTGTGCTGGCCGGCGGCTACGGCGATGCCGGCGTGCTGCTCGAAGCACGGCAACGTTTCCGGCGCCGCCAGCAGAGCGTCGAACAGGCTGTGGATACCGGTACGGTCGGGATTCAGGCTGCGCATCGAACGCTGTCGGGCCTGTTCGGTCAGGACAGCGTCAAGGGCGAAGGCGTGTACGACACCCTGCGTACCTTCAATCGCAGCATGGGACGCACGCTATCCGGCCTGTTCGCGCCAAGCCCGAAAAAGCACAGCGAAAGCCTCGAGGAATGGCGTGAGAACAATACGTCGGCCGATCGCGATGAGCGCCGGGACTGACCGTCATCCGATGGCACGCCGCGGCCTCGGTTCAATATCAGAGCGGCGACGGCCGTTAGCAGTGTAATGAACATCGCCATCCTTTCTCGTGGGGCCGCGCTCGCACTGCGCCTGTCGCTTCTGGCGGGCGCATGCGCCGCCATCGCGGCCGACCGCCACGACCACGACCACGGCCCCCGGCACGATCGGTACCGTGATCATCCGCCGGCGATCGACGTCTATCCGGGCGGATCCTCTTACGGCCTGCCCGAGATCCAGGTATTCGCCGACCCCGCGACCGAGCACTGGCCGGCGAACTATCTGCCCGACAGCCACCGTCTTGACGGCTACGACGGAAAACCGGACCGGATCACCGATTGTCGCGGGATTTCGGGTCGTACGCTGTCTACCCGAGAGCAGCCCTGTCCCTCGGGACAAAAGCCGTCGGACAACGCCCGCAGCTGGTCCACCTCACCCTGATTTGCGACGCGACGCCAACTTTCTGGCGTCGGGTGTCAAAAAAATGGCGACGCGGCCGTTAACTGATTAAAGTAATCGCGACCAAGCGCCGATAGGCAACGCAATCGCGCTCGGAACGCCGAGCGAACGCTTGCAGGGTGAGTCATGGCAGTCACATCTTCATTGGGAATCGGTTCCGGGCTGGACCTCAGCTCGTTGCTCGACGGCCTCAAGTCGGCCGAGCAGCAGCGGCTGGTGCCGTTGCAGACCCGAGCCAGCAGCTACAACACCAAGCTGTCGGCCTACGGCACCCTGCAGAGCACGCTGTCGAGCTTTCAGTCGGCCGCCGAAACACTCGGCGATCCGGCCCTGTTCCAGGGCGTGAAGACCAGCAGCGACAGCGAGTCGTTCACGGCCAGCGCCGGCAGCGATGCGGCTCCGGGTAGTTACAGCCTGGAAGTCGGTCAGCTGGCACGGCGCCAGTCGCTGGTCAGCGATGGCCAGGTGAGCACCGACGACACGATCGGCAGCGGCGGTAAGATCACCCTGTCGCTGGGCGACGGCGCCGGTAACAGCTCGGCCAGCGTCGATATCGAACTGGCGGCCGGCGACAGCAGCCTGTCCGGCATCCGCGATGCGATCAACGCTGCGGATATCGGCATCAGCGCCTCGATCGTCAACGACGGCAGCGACACCCCTTATCGTCTGGTGCTGTCGTCCGATGCTACCGGCACGGATTCACAGATTTCGGTCAGTGTGGCCGAGAGCAACGACGACGGCTCGACCCCGCTCGGCGACCTGCTGGCCTACGACAGCGACGCCGCCAGCGGCGCGATGCAGCAGAGCGTGGCCGCGCGCAACGCGAAGCTTTCGGTTAACGGCATCGCGATCTCCAGCCAGAGCAATACGGTCGAAGAAGCGATTCAGGGCGTGACCCTGACCCTGACCGGTGAAACCACCGAGCCGCAGACGCTGACCGCCAGCCGCGATACCGGCACGGTGAAGTCCGCGCTGCAGAAATTCGTGAGCGCCTATAACCGGGTGAACACGCTCTCCGACAATCTCACCGCGTTCGACAGCGAGAGCAATAGCCAGGGCGTGCTGCTGGGTGATTCGACCGCGCGCACGGCCGAAGCTCGGGTGCGCAGCGCGCTGAACACGCCGATCGCCGGCGGCGCCTTCTCCGGGCTGGCCGAGATCGGCATCAGCCTGCAGCGTGACGGCACGATGGAGATCGACGAGGAAGCCCTCGACGATGCCTTGGCCAACAACCTGGCCGGTGTGAGTCAGCTGCTCGCCGGCAGTGGCGAAACCGACGGCCTGTCGCAGGTGCTCGTTTCCACCCTGGAAACCGTGGCCGGCGACGAAGGGCTGCTGCAATCCGCCAGCGATGGCGTGCGCACCCGGATTGACGGCCTCAGCGACCGCATGGAGCGCGAGCAGGAATCCATCGACGCCACGATAGCTCGTTATCAGAAGCAGTTCGTGCAGCTCGACTCGATCATGGCGCAGCTGAATTCGACCAGCAACTATCTGACCCAGCAGTTCGAATCGCTCAGCAAGCAGAACGACTAGGCAATCTTTTCAAGCAAGGAACGGTCATGGCCTCTTACGCAAACAGAGCGGCAAGCGCTTACAAGAAACTCGGCGTCGAAACGACGGCCATGAGCGCGAGCCCGCATCAGCTTATCGTCCTGTTGTTCGACGGTGCGCGCAGCGCTCTGGCCCGGGCGACCTGGTCCATGTCGCAGGGCGATACCGCCCGAAAGGGACAGGAATTGTCGAAAGCGATCGATATTATCGAGCTCGGCCTGCGCGCGGCGCTGGACGTCGAGCGCGGCGGCGAAATCGCCGAACGCCTCGACGGCCTTTACGACTACATGGTCCGAACGTTGATGCGGGCCAATATTTGCAACGACGTCGCGCTGGTGGCCCAGGTAGACGCGCTGCTCGACGACATCGGTTCTGCCTGGAAGCAGATCGCCCCCACCGCAGCGGCCCCGACTGCCGCACTGTCGCAGGCCTGACCCATGAAAAAGCAGCATCACGACATTCTCGCGCGCTACTCGGCCATTCTCGAACTCCATGAGCATATGCTGGAGATCGCGATGGCTGGCGACTGGGAACAGCTCATCGAGATGAAAAGCGCCCACCTCTGCCAGGTTGAGGCGCTTATCAATTTCGAGCACAACATCGTCGTAGACGATAGCTTCCGCGAAGCCAAGCGTGCGGTGCTCATGCGTATTGCCTACGCCGAAGAACAGCTGCGGGATCAATTGCAGGCGCGTATGGCGCAGCTGTCCGGTGCCATCGCAAAGGCCCGCAATACGCAACGTGTGAAACACGCCTACGAAGGCGGCGTCGCCTCGTAGCATCCTCGCGATGCCACGTGCGCGATAACGCATCTCCACCGGTCTTCACTGCGTGAGCACCATCACGCCCATGCTCGACACGCTGTTGCCGCAGGTCCTCGGTCGGCGGGCGGATATGGAGCGCTTTACCGGGATGCGTACGCAGCTGCTGCCGATCGGAGCAGTGGCGCCGGCGGCCGCGCCGCGGCCCGATGTGTTCGACCGGCCGCTGCCGGGTGGCCGTCCGCAGGGGCTGGTCAGCGATGATACTTCGCCGTCGGACGCCGCGCCGCGCCGCGGTGCAGAAGCCCAAAGCACGCGCGGCGCAACCATGCAGGCGCGCTATGCCGCGGCGATGCCGCGCGCGGAAACCTCGGCGCGCCCGCAACTCAGCCGCGAGGGGGCCCTCATCGCGGCGCTGCTTTCACGCGCGGGCGGGGCGAGGTCGGCTACGGTGCCGATGTCGGCACCCGTGTTGTTGTGCCCGAACGGCGTGCCGGCGCCCGCTGCGTTGGCGGCGCTGCTCGGCCAACAGGTCATGTTCAGCGGCGTGTTCTACGAATCGCATCTTTGGAAATGGTTCGAGGGCAGTCGTGCGCAATCACAGCTCGCCCACGAGCCGCAGAATCAGCCACCGCCACGACAGCAGGGCGGCGCAACGACTGCGACGCCGGCCGCTGCTGCGACCGCCCATCACGGCCCGACCGCACTGCCGCTGTTGTCCATTGCGTCGAAGAGCGGCGTCATGCGCCACGACGCGCTGCCAGGGGGGGCCGAACATGCGCTCGAGGCCGATGGCGAAGCAGAACTGGTAGACGATCATCTGTTGCCGATTGTGCGTCAGCAGCTCGAAGCCTTGAGTTCGTCGGTGTTTCGCTGGCACGGCGCGGCATGGCCGGGTGCGGGTATGCAGTGGGAAATCCATGAACAGGAGCAGGAGGCGTCCACCGGCACGCCCGATGACGAGCCGGACGCGCCGCCGTTTTCCACGCGTATCCGTATCGATCTCCCGCGTCTGGGTATGCTCGAACTGGTGCTTAACCTTGATGGTGAACATGCCGATGTCTATGCGTTCGCAGCCACCAAGCGCGGTGCGCAGGCCGTGCAATCGTCGACGTCAGTGCTGGAACAGCGTTTTCAGAAAGCCGGTTTCCTGAATGCCCATGTGGAGCTGATCGAGGCCGAGCGGCAGTGAGCGATACCCGCATGCATGCCGATCACGAGGACGATCGCGCCCATGCGGTCGCACTGCGTTATTCCGAAACCGACGACGCCCCTCGCGTCGTTGCCAAGGGCTATGGCGATATTGCCCAGGCGATCATCGACCGGGCCGACAAGCACGGCCTGCATGTGCACCGGTCCCCCGACCTGGTGCGGCTTCTGATGCGTGTCGATCTCGACGACCGAATCCCGTCCGAGCTGTACCTCGCGGTGGCGGAACTGCTCGCCTGGGTCTACCAGCTCGAGGCCGAAGCGGACGGCGATACGGGCCCCCGAACGCGCGATTGACGCCTCTCGCGCCGCCGCGCGCAAACTTTCTCGATTCGTGAAATCCCGTGTCACATAAAGGGTGTCGCCGTTCGGCGACAGTTTTTCGCGGCCTCGGCATTTTGCTTTTTGAAAAACTGTGCTGCATGTTGTTGGGAAGTTGAGCGCAAACTGATGAGGGTTTCGTAACTCGTTCATTTGCAACTTCTAGTCAAGATGGGCTGTGAACCGCTCGAAGGCGGCCGATACAGCTCCGCGAAGAAACAAAAAAGTTCTGATTCTGCTTTCACGGGTAGGCCTTGCTGGAAGCGCGCGTCATCGGCCCGGCTCGGTCAATGACACGCCCTGCTATGGGGCCGGATATTCTTGGGGATGTCGATGAGTGCGGAACATCTACTCGATGATGTTCGAGATTTGAATCTCTCGTACCTGATTCTGATGCAGCGGCTGATCAACACCGATCGCGAACTGGCCATGTTCCGTCTCAAGATCGACGAGGAAATGGCGGATCTGCTCAGCCAGATCCCGGTCGCCGATCTGGCCAAGCTCGCGCGCTGCAACCAGTTGCTGTGCCATTTCTCACTGGACAATGCCGAGCAGCTTTTCTCGTTGATCAATGCGCCGCGCGACGACGACATGCGCCGGCTGCATGCGGCAATTTTGTTGTCGTCACAGAACAAGCGAAAAGCCGATCGTCGCGGGAATGATCGCCGGGATACCGGCGACCGCCGCGATCCGGCATCCCCCAATCCCGGCCGCGGCACGAGTCGAAGACAGCAGCCGCGCCGTGAAGCCGACCGCGTGCCCAGCGCCAAACGCCGCAGCAGCGGCGACAGCGACGCCTGACCCGTGATCGTAATGACCCATGTAACGCGATGACGACCCAGAAGAGCGTCATAGACGAGGCCAAACAGATCGGCCTGGCGATCGAGCTCATCGAGCTGGGCGCCCGCCTGCAGGTGCTGCAGACCGAGACCGATATCAGCCGGCGGCGGTTGATCAATCTCTACAAGGAGATACACGGCGTGTCGCCGCCCAAGGGCATGCTGCCGTTCTCGGTCGACTGGTATGTGACCTGGCTGCCGAATATTCATTCGTCGCTGTTCTACAACACCTATGTGTATCTGCGCCGGCGCAAGGAGCGCAGTCGCATGGAGGCGGTGGTCAACGCCTATCGCCTTTACCAGGAGCAGACGCCGCTGCAGGACGATGGCAAGCCGGTGCTCAGCCTCACGCGTTCATGGATGCTGGTGCGCTTTTTCGAAAGCGACATGATGCAGCTGTCGGCGTGTACCCGCTGTCATGGCAAGTTCGTCAATCGCGCCTACAGCCTGGATCAGGACTATGTCTGTGGTATCTGCCAGCCGCCCTCGCGTGCAGGCAAGACGCTCAAGGCCGCCGGCGCCCGCAAGTAGGCTCGGGCCGGCATAGCCGCCCGCGGCCCTGACCGACGCACGTTCATAAGCGCCCGCCAGCGCGCCTTCTCCGACCCGCACTCCCGAGGCGACGCCGTCGATGTACTCAAGCTTGAGCCATCGCGGCCGCTATGTTCCCTAGAGCTTGCCCGCCCCCTCGTCGGGGCGAGTCCATCAGGGAAGGCACCAGTGCTTATATTCTTGGGTTACATCATCGTCATCGGCTCCGTGCTGGGCGGCTACGCCATGGTCGGCGGGCATATGGGCGCGCTGTATCAGCCCGCCGAGCTGGTGATCATCTTTGGTGCCGGTATCGGTGCCTTTATCGCGGCGAACAACGGCAAGGGCATTGGCGCCACCTTGCGGGTGCTGCCCACGCTGTTGCGCGGCTCTCAGTATTCCAAGGAAGTCTGCGTCGATCTGATGACGCTGCTCTATCTGCTGCTCGCCAAGGCGCGCCAGTCGGGAATGATGTCGCTGGAACAGGATATCGAGAACCCGGCCGAGAGCACGCTGTTCTCGGCCTATCCGCGGCTGCTGGAAGACGAGCTGATCATGCCGTTTCTTACCGATTATCTGCGGTTGATGATCAGCGGCAACATGGATGCCTTCGAGATCGAGTCCCTGATGGATCACGAGATCGAGACGTTCCAGCACGAAGCGGAGATCCCGGCGCACGGCCTGGCGGCAATGGGCGATTCGCTGCCGGCATTCGGCATTGTCGCGGCCGTGATGGGCGTGGTGCATGCCCTTGGCTCGGCGGCACTCGATCCCAGCGAGATCGGGCCGCTGATCGCGCACGCCATGGTCGGCACCTTCCTCGGGATTCTGCTGGCCTACGGCTTCGTCAGCCCGCTGGCCGCGCGCGTGCGCTCGCAGGTCGAGGAAGTCGTCAAGATCATGCAGAGCGTTAAGGTCACGCTGCTGGCCAATCTCAACGGTTATGCGCCGCCGCTGGCGATCGAGTTCGGGCGCAAGGCGTTGTTCTCCGCCGAGCGGCCCTCGTTTGTCGAGCTCGAGGAGCATGTGCGTGCGGTGAAGAGCAGTGGCAGCGCTGCCGCCCAGGCGAGCGCGACATGAGCAATCCCGATCGCCGGCCTATCGTAATCCGGCGCAAGAAGGCGGCCTCCCATGTCACCCATGGCGCCTGGAAGATCGCTTATGCCGATTTCATGACGGCGATGATGGCCTTCTTTCTGGTCATGTGGCTGCTGTCCGGGCTCAACGCCGCTGAAATGGCCCAGATGAGCGAGTATTTCCGTACCCCGCTCAAGGTCGCGATCATGGGCGGCGATCGCAACTCGGCGAGCAACAGCGCCATTCCCGGCGGCGGTGACGATCCGATGCATTCCGAAGGCGAGGTCTCGCTGACCAGTCCGAATGCGACCAATTACCGCCCCAGTCAGCGGCCGCTGCGTCATCTCAAGCAGAGCCTGGAAGCGATGATCCACGCCGACCCGGCGCTGGAGGACATCAGCTCCCAGTTGACGTTGAATGTGGTCGAGGACGGCCTGCAGATTCAGATTTCCGATAGCGACAAGCGACCGATGTTCCAGCTTGGCAGTTCGCGCCTGGCGCCTTATATCGCCGAAGTGCTGCGCAAGATCGGGCCCAAGATCAACGAGTTGCCCAATCGAATCACGCTGACCGGCCATACCGACGATCTGCGCTTCGCCGCGGGCGATGACCGTTACAGCAACTGGGAGCTTTCCACCGATCGAGCGAACGCGGCGCGCCGCGAGCTGATCGAAGGGGGCATGGAGCCCGGCAAGCTGCTGCGCGTGATCGGTGCGGCGGCGACGTCCAGTCGGCCCGGGGCATTGTCCGGCGCACCGGTCAATCGTCGTATCAGCATCCTTGTGCTCAACGCCGATGCCCAGGCGCGGATCGAGAACAATGGCGCGATGCCATCGCATCGCAACAGCGTGAGCCTGCCGGGCGTGGGTCGGCAGCTGGTCACCGGGCCGCACCCGACCACCCTGCAGCTGCATCCTGCGCCCAACGCCGGCTAAGGCAGGACGTTGGTGCGCGGTCGCGCTTAAAGCTGGCGTTCGCGCGGACGATATCAGCGGAGTACGGCGGCGGTTGACGCCGCCGCGCCAGCGCCCTCGAGGCGTGTTCGCATACCGGCCATCGCGCCGATTGCGCCAGCCGGATCGCACATGAGCATCGACATCGCCGAGTTCTACCAGACCTTCTTCGACGAAGCCGACGAGCTGCTCGACGAAATGGAGCGCCTGCTGATCGCGCTCGACCTGGCCGCCCCGGACGCCGAGCAGCTCAATGCCATCTTCCGGGCCGCGCATTCGATCAAGGGCGGGGCCGGTACCTTCGGCTTCAGCTGTCTGCAGGACACCACCCATCGGCTGGAGAACCTGCTCGATCGTGCCCGCCACGGCGAACTCGCGCTGGATCGATCGGCGGTCGACGTGTTCCTCGCCTGCCGTGATGTGCTCAAGGGCCAGATCGACGCCTACCGTGGTCAGCGCGAGCCCGATATCGAGGCGTTCGAGCGTATCGCCGCCCAGCTCGACGCGCTGGCGGAAACCGGCAGCACTGATGTCGTGCCGCCGACCGACGGAGCGGCAACGCCCGTGGCCGAAGATCCCGCGGCGGCGTCATCCGGCCAGCGTGCGATCACGATCAGCGGCCTGTCCGAGGACCAGTGCCCGGCACTCGTCGAAGAGTTGGCGTTGTTCGGCGTGGTCGACAGCGAGCGATTCGAAAACGACACCCTGCATGTCGTGCTGATCAGCGATGTCGGTACTGACGATATCGAGGCCGTGCTGTGTTTCGTGGTCGATGCCGACCAGATTCGTTTCGATGCCGCGCCGCCCCCGACCGCGGTCGCGCCCGTTACGCCTTCGGTCGCGCAGCCGAAGCAGGTCGCAGCGCCGGCCGAGGCCGCAGCGTCAGCCGGTCGCGGCAGCGCCGAAGCCAGCTCGCTGCGCGTCTCCACGGAGAAAGTCGACGAGATCATCAACCTGGTCGGCGAACTGGTCATTACCCAGTCTATGCTCGAGCAGAGCATGTCGGGGCTCGATCCGGCGGTCTACGGTGCGCTGCTCGGAGGTCTCACACAGTTGCAGCGCAATGCGCGAGATCTGCAGGACGCCGTGATGTCGGTGCGCATGATGCCGATGGATTATGCGTTCGATCGTTTTCCGCGGCTGGTGCGTGACCTGAGCAGCAAGCTCGGCAAGCAGGTCGAGCTGGTCACGCGTGGGGCGTCCACCGAACTCGACAAGGGGCTGATCGAACGGATCATGGACCCGTTGACGCACCTGGTGCGCAACAGCCTCGACCACGGCATCGAGACACCCGCGCAACGCCAGGCGGCCGGCAAACCGCCGACCGGTACGCTCACGCTCGCCGCCCAGCATCACGGCGGGAGCATCCTGATCGAGATCAGCGACGACGGCGCCGGCCTGGATCGCGAGCGCATTCTCGCGAAAGCGCGCGACAACGGCCTGGCCGTGGCCGACAACATCAGCGATGAAGACGTCTGGCAGCTGATCTTCGCGCCGGGCTTCTCGACGGCCGAGGCGGTGACCGACGTGTCCGGGCGCGGCGTGGGCATGGACGTGGTCAAGCGCAATATTCAGCAGCTCGGTGGGCATGTGGAGATCCGCTCACGAGCCGGCGAGGGCACCACGATCTGCATCGTGCTGCCGCTCACGCTGGCGATCATGGACGGCATGCTGCTGCGCGTGGGGGCCGAGGTTTTCATCATGCCGCTGGGCGCGATCATGGAATCGATGCAGGCGCGGCCCGAGCAGATCAAGCGCCTCGCCGACGGCCAGCGTCTGGTTCACGTGCGCGGCGAATACCTGCCACTGATCGAGATGCACCGCGTGTTCGATGTCGACGGCGCCGAGGCCGACGTACACAAGGGCATCGTCATGATCCTGCAGAGCGAAGGCCGCCAGTTCGCATTGCTCGTGGACGAGCTGCTGGGGCAGCGCCAGGTCGTGGTCAAGAACCTGGAGACCAACTATCGCAAGGTCGTCGGCATTTCGGCGGCGACCATTCTGGGCGATGGCAGCGTCGCTCTGATCCTGGACGTGGTGGCGCTTTCGCGCGCCGGCCGCGTCGCGCCGCAACCGGCGATGCCGGCCCCGGCCACATCCTAGAAGAACACCCGCGGAGGGAGTGTCATGACAGAAACTGTTGCAGGGACCGAGGCGCGTGATGCGGCCGCGGAGATGGAAGTGTTGGTCTTCGCGCTGGGCGCCGAGGAGTACGCGGTCGATATCCTCAAGGTTCAGGAGATTCGCGGCTACAGCAACGTCACCCGTATCGCCAACGTGCCGCCGTTCGTGAAAGGGGTCACCAATCTGCGCGGCAGCATCGTTCCGATCATCGATGCGCGGATCAAGTTCGGGCTCGACGAAGCCCGCTACGACGGCAAGACGGTCGTCATCGTGCTCAATATCGGCCACCGCGTGGTCGGCGTGGTCGTCGACAGCGTTTCCGATGTGCTGACGCTGTCGGCCGAGCAGATCAAGCCGGCGCCGGATTTCGGCGTCGCGGTCTCGACCGACCATGTGCTGGGTCTGGGCAGCGTCGACGAGCGCATGCTCATTCTCGTCGATGTCGAACGCATGATGAGCAGCCAGGAGTTGGCGCTGGTCGAGCCGTTGGATGCCACAGGCTGATAAGGCGGGTGCCGGTGGTCTTTCAAGCGGCTGATTAATAAGCCGATTAAAGAAAAAATCGGCTGGGTCGATTGTAGCTTCAGGCCCGGATCATTTCGGCGGCCGCAGCTCCAACCGAGCCACTGGCCCAGACGATCCGGCACCGCCGTCTCCAGGAGGCACAGCCGTGCTGGTTGCCAACAACGAACGCGATCTGCTGCTCACCGCTGAGGACTTCGACTGCGTTCGACGGCTCATCCATGCTCGTGCCGGCATCTCGCTCGCGCCGCACAAGACCGAGATGGTCTATAGCCGGCTGTCCAAGCGGCTGCGCAAACTGGGGCAGACGCGCTTTTGCGACTATCTGGCACTGTTGCAGTCCGACGCGGCGCACTTGGAGTGGGAACACTTCACGAATGCCTTGACGACCAATCTCACCGCCTTCTTTCGCGAAGATCACCATTTCCCGATCCTGGCCGCGCATGCCAGAACACGTCGCGCGCCCCTGCGGGTCTGGTGCTGTGCGGCTTCCACGGGGGAAGAGCCGTATTCGATTGCCATCACGCTGGCCGAAGCCCAGGGCGGCAATCTGGCGCCGGAGAGCGTTCTCTCGACCGATATCGATACCCATGCGATTGCGACGGCGGCGGCCGGCATCTATGCCCATGACGCAGTACGCAAGCTCGATCCCGAACGCCTGCAGCGCTTCTTTCTCAAGGGCACCGGCGAGCGCACTGGCCTGGTGCGCGTCCGTCCGGAGTTGCGCCAGGCGGTGGAATTTCGTGCTCTGAATCTGCTCGACCGGGACTGGGACGTCGGCGGGCCGTTCGATGCGATCTTCTGCCGCAATCTGATGATCTATTTCGACAAGGACACCCAGCGCGCGCTGCTTGCCCGATTCGCGACCTTGCTGCGCCCGGATGGTCTGCTGTTTGCCGGCCACTCCGAGAACTTCTCCAGGGTCACGCGCGCGTTTCGCCTGCGCAGCCAGACCGTGTACGAACGGGTGCCGGTCGTCGAGCCGCAGGCTAGGGCATCCGCGTGAGTCGTGGCTTTGGACATGCGCCGTTGCAGGCCGGGCCGATGCAGACCTATTTCGATCAGCGTCACGGCATGAATGCGATTCGCGTGCTGCCGAACGAGTATGTCGCCACCGGGGAGGATGTCGTGCTCACCACGGTGCTCGGCTCCTGTGTGTCGGCCTGCCTGCGTGACCCGGTCGCCGGTGTCGGCGGCATCAACCATTTCATGCTGCCGGTGGCCGGTCCGGATGTGGGTGAGCTCGCGTCGCGTTCCCTGCGCTACGGGATCAATGCCATGGATCGGCTGATTGAAGCGCTGGTCGCCCAGGGTGCACGGCCGACGCGGCTCGAGGCGAAAGTCTTCGGCGGCGGCCAGCTCATGACCGGAGTGGCGGGTGCGCGTATCGGCGAAGCCAATGCCCGTTTCGTAGTCGATTACCTGCAGCGCGAAGGCATTGTCGTGCACGCGCGGGACCTCGGCGAAAACTGCGCACGCCAGCTGCATTATTTCCCGGCCACGGGCCGGGCGCGAGTCAAGCGATTGAGCGACATTGATCCGAAGCTCGCACAGCATGACCGGCTTCTGGCCGACACCCTCGTCGAGCTGCTGCCGGTCGGCGATATCGCCGGGCCGGTGGCGGTGGATATTTCGCGTCGCTGGCGGGAGCAGGCGTCATGAGCGCGCTCGCAGACAAGCGCATCAAGGTGCTTTGTGTCGACGATTCGGCATTGATCCGGAAGCTGGTCAGCGAGATCGTCGATGCCGAGCCCGACATGACGATGGTGGCCACGGCCCCGGATCCGCTGGTCGCACGCGAGCTCATCAAGCGGCATAACCCGGATGTGCTCACGCTCGATGTCGAGATGCCGCGCATGGACGGGTTGGATTTCCTCGGCAAGCTCATGCGCCTGCGGCCGATGCCGGTGGTCATGCTCTCATCGCTTACCGCGCGCGGTTCGGATGTCACGCTGCAGGCGCTGGAACTGGGCGCGGTGGACTTTGTCACCAAGCCGCAGCTGGGCCTGCGCGACGGCCTGGTCGAAAGCAGCCGCGAGATCGTCGACAAGATACGCGCCGCGGCGCAGGCGCGGCTGCGCGGCCCGAGTACGAGTGTCGCGCCCGAAAGCGCGCCAAGCCTGCCGCGGGTGTCCAGCGAGAAGCTGTTCATTGTCGGCGCGTCGACCGGCGGTACGGAGGCGATTCGAACGCTGCTCGAACCGATGCCTGCGAACGCGCCCGCCATCCTCGTCACCCAGCACATGCCGGCCGGATTCACCGCGTCCTTCGCGCGGCGGCTCGATTCGCTGTGCCGTATCCACGTCAAGGAAGCCGAACACGGCGAGCGTGTGCTGCCGGGGCATGCCTATATCGCCCCGGGCGGCGATTTCCATCTGCGCCTGGAGCGCAGCGGTGCGAACTATATGGTCGCCCTCGATCCAGCGCCGCCGGTCAACCGGCATCGACCGTCCGTGGACGTGTTGTTCGACTCTGCCGCCCGCCATGCCGGGCGTAATGCCACCGGCATCCTGCTGACCGGCATGGGCAAGGACGGCGCCCTGGGGCTGCTGCACATGCGAGAGGCCGGTGCGGCCACCCTCGCCCAGGACGAGGCCAGCTGCGTGGTGTTCGGCATGCCGCGTGAAGCCATTGCTATCGGTGCGGCCCAGGCGGTCGTGCCGCTCGAATCCATGTGCCGCGAGGCACTCAACCTGCTCAATGAATCTGCCCAGCCCGCATTGCGCATCTAGGCCGGCGACTGTTTCATAGCCAACGAACCGAGACTCACCCATGGCTGACAAGACTCTCAACTTTCTCGTGGTCGACGACTTCGCGACCATGCGCCGTATCGTGCGCAACCTGCTCAAGGAGCTGGGCTACAACAACGTTGAGGAGGCCGAGGACGGCGCCCAGGCGCTGGACATGCTCGCTACCGGACGCTTCCAGTTCGTGGTTTCCGACTGGAACATGCCCAATCTCGACGGCCTCGAAATGCTCAAGCGTATTCGCGCGAGCGAGTCGCTCAAGCATTTGCCGGTGCTCATGGTCACGGCCGAAGCCAAGAAGGAAAACATCATCGCCGCGGCCCAGGCCGGCGCCAATGGCTATGTGGTCAAGCCGTTCTCGGCCGCTACGCTCGAGGAGAAGCTCGACCGCATCTTTGAGAAAGTCGGCCTGTAAGCGACCTGTGACCCCGGCCATCCGGTGGAGAACGTCATGAACAAACCCGACCGAAACGTCGCAGCGACCGCAGAGCAGGCGGATGATCTGATCGATCGCATCGGCCAGATGACCCGTGCGCTGCATGAAAGCATGCGCGAGCTGGGCTTGGACCGCGAAGTGGAGAAGGCTGCGGAAACGATTCCCGACGCCCGCGACCGGCTGAACTATATCGCCAACATGACCGAACAGGCAGCCGAGACGGCACTGTCCTCGATCGAGGTCGCGCGGCCGCTGCAGGACGATATCGAACGCCGCGCGAGCGCGCTGGACGAGCGCTGGCAGAACTGGTTCGAAGCGCCGGTCGAACTGGCCGAGGCACGCGAACTGGTACGCGACACGCGCAGTTATCTGCAATGGGTTCCGGCGCAGGCCCAGGCGACCCGCGCCCAGCTGCACGACATCATGATGGCGCAGGACTTCCAGGATCTTACCGGGCAGGTGATCAAGAAGCTGGTGGTGATGATCCGCCAGATGGAACAGCAGCTTATCCAGGCGTTGCTTGAATATCTGCCCGAAGAGCGCGTGCGCGGCACCGAAGGTGAGCGCAAGAAGAAATCCGCTGACGACAATTCGCTGGTCAACGGCCCCCAGATCGGCACCGGTGACGAGACCGAGATCGTGACCAACCAGGCCCAGGTGGACGACCTGCTCGACAGTCTGGGGTTCTGACGCCGCCGACGTTTGCCCGAGGCCGAGCCGCGGCGCCGTGGCGTCGCAGGCTTGCGGCGTGTTCGGTCAGCACGCGTATCCGGTGATAAGCGCCCAATAGTGGCGCTGTTCGCGCAATCGACCTGCGCGCGTGCTTTGCATAATGGCGTCCGGATAATCAGGCCGCGTTCCGGCGGCTGCCCGGATAGCCCATGGCCAACGAAAGCGACGCCGAAAAAACCGAACCGGCAACCCCGCGGCGCCTGGAAAAGGCGCGCGAGGACGGCCAAGTACCGCGTTCGCGCGAGTTGGCGACCTTCATGTTGCTGTGCGTGGGGCTGGCGAGCCTGTGGATGCTGTCCGGCTGGATGGGCGGCAACCTGATGACGGTGATGGAGTCGAGCATGCGCTTCGATGCGGCATCCGCCATGGACAGCTCGCGCATGCTGGATCGGCTGTGGGCCATGGCCCTGGTCACGCTCTCCGCGCTGGCGCCGATCACGTTGCCGCTGGTCGCGGTGGCGCTGCTCGCACCGACGCTGCTCGGCGGGTGGCTGTTCTCGGTCAAGTCGATCAAGTTCGATGCCAAGAAGCTCGACCCGTTCAAGGGGCTTGGGCGTATCTTTTCATCGCAGGCGATCATCGAACTGGTCAAGGCGATCGCGAAGTCGGTGCTTATCGGCGCGGTCGCGGCCTGGTTCGTCTATACCCATCTCGATGATCTGCTCGGCCTCGCGGCCGAACAGGGCCACGGCGCGCTCGTGCATGCGCTGACCCTGATCGTGACCTGCTGTGCGCTGATGCTGCTGGCCTTCGTGGTGGTCGTCGGCATCGATGTGCCGTACCAGCTGTGGAGCCACCACAAGAAGCTGCGCATGAGCCGCCAGGAGATCAAGGACGAGCACAAGGAGTCCGAGGGCGATCCGCAGCTCAAGGCGCGTATCCGCCAGCAACAGCAGGCCATGGCGCGCGGCCGCATGATGAGCGAAGTGCCCAAGGCCGACGTGATCGTGACCAACCCGACCCACTACGCGGTGGCGCTGTCCTATCGCGACGGCGAGATGAGCGCCCCGCGCGTGGTCGCCATGGGCGCCGACAACATCGCGGCCAAGATCCGCGAACTCGGCGCCGAAGCCGGCGTGCCGCTGCTCGAGGCGCCGCCGCTGGCGCGCGCGCTGTACCAGCACGGAGAGCTCGAGCGCGAGATTCCTGCTGCGCTGTATACCGCCGTGGCTGAGGTGCTTGCCTGGGTGTTCCAGCTCAAGCGCTACCACGAGGCCGGCGGCGACCGGCCCATCAGACCCACCGATATTGCCGTACCGCCCGGGCTTGATCCGGCTGAAGGAAATACGCCCTCATGAACAGCATGTCTTCCATGTTAGATCGGATCGGCTTTGGCGATGCCGGCCAGTTCAAGATGCTGGCCGGGCCGGTATTGATCATCATGATCATGGCGATGATGATCCTGCCGCTGCCGCCGTTCGCGCTGGATCTGTTCTTCACCTTCAATATCGCGCTGTCGATCATGGTGCTGCTGGTGAGCATGTTCACCAAGCGGCCACTCGATTTCGCGGCGTTTCCGACCGTGCTGCTGTTTGCGACCCTGCTGCGGCTGTCGCTGAATGTGGCGTCCACCCGTGTCGTGCTCATGAACGGCCATTCCGGTTCCGGCGCGGCGGGCGAAGTGATCGAGGCGTTCGGCCAGTTCCTGGTGGGTGGCAATTTCGCCGTTGGCCTGGTCGTGTTCGGCATTCTTATCGTGATCAATTTCATGGTCATCACCAAGGGCGCGGGGCGTATCGCCGAGGTCGGCGCGCGCTTTACGCTCGACGCCATGCCAGGCAAGCAGATGGCGATCGATGCCGATCTCAATGCCGGCCTGATCGACGAGCAGACGGCCAAGACCCGACGCCAGGAAATCTCCCAGGAAGCCGATTTCTTCGGATCCATGGACGGCGCCAGCAAGTTCGTACGCGGCGACGCCATCGCCGGCATCCTGATCATGGTGATCAACCTCATCGGCGGCCTGATAATCGGCATGGGCGAGCACGGCCTGTCGGCCGGCGAAGCCGCGCGGACCTACACGCTGTTGACCATCGGCGACGGACTGGTCGCGCAGGTGCCGGCGCTGGTGATCTCGACCGCGGCCGGCGTGACGGTGTCGCGGGTGAGCACCGAGCAGGACGTCGGCCAGCAGATGCTCGCGCAGCTGTTCACCAATCCGAAGGTGCTGTTCCTGTCGGCGGGCGTGCTCGGCATGCTGGGCCTGGTGCCGGGCATGCCGAACCTCGTCTTCCTGTTCTTTACCGCGCTGCTCGGCGGGCTGGGCTGGTGGCTGCAGACCCAGGCGCGCGAGCGCGACGCCCAGGCCGTCCGCGAGCTGCCGCCCGCGCCGGTGGCGCCGGAAAGCAGCGAGGCCAGCTGGGCCGATGTCCAGCTGGTTGACCCGCTCGGTCTGGAGGTTGGCTATCGGCTGATTCCGCTTGTCGACGCCCAGCAGGACGGCGAGCTGCTCAAGCGCATCAAGGGCGTGCGCAAGAAGTTCGCGCAGGAAGTCGGTTTCCTGCCGCCTGTCGTGCATATCCGCGACAATCTCGAATTCCAGCCGCATGTCTATTGCCTGTCGCTCAACGGCGTCGAAGTCGGCCGCGGCGAGGCGTTTGCCGGCCAGTGGCTGGCGATCAACCCCGGCCAGGCCCAGGGCACGCTCGAAGGCCGTGCCGGCACCGATCCGGCCTTTGGCCTGCCGGCGATCTGGATCGACGAAAGCCATCGTGACCAGGCCGAGGCCCAGGGTTATACCGTGGTCGATGCGTCCACGGTCATCGCTACCCATATCAACCACCTGCTCGCCCAACACGCCAGCGACATGCTCGGGCGCACCGAGACCCAGGCGCTGCTCGACCGGGTCAAGGACGACAACCCCGCGCTGGTCGAGGACGTGGTGCCCAAGCTCGTGCCGCTGAGCACATTGACCAGCGTGCTGCAGAACCTGCTCGACGAGGAGGTCTCGATCCGCGACATGCGGCGCATCCTCGATGTGCTGGCCGCGAATGGTGGCCAGACGCAGGATGTGAACGAGCTCACCGCGCTCGTGCGTATGGCGCTGGGCCGCGCCATCGTGCAGCAGTGGTATGGCGCCGCGCCCCAGCTGGAAGTGATGACCCTGGACGGCCAGCTCGAACAGATGCTCATGCAGGCGCTGACCAATGGCGGCGGCATGGAACCCGGCCTGGCGGACACGCTCGTGCAGCAGGTCGAGACCTCGGCCGCGCGTCAGGAAGAGCGCGGCCTCGCCCCGGTGCTGGTGGTTCAGCATGAGTTGCGGCCGCTGCTGACCCGCTTCCTGCGCCGGCGCATGCGTCAGCTCGTGGTGTTGTCCCAGAATGAAATTCCGGACGACCGCAATGTGCGGGTGAACATGCTCATCGGTGGTCGCTAGAGCCGTCTGGGCCGTGGGACGCTCGCTGGCCGTGCTTGGCGCGATCCTGTTGAGCGCGTCGGCCGGCGCAATGAATACGGCGCATGCAGCGCCCGGGGCGTGGGTCGCCGAGCGTATCGCGCCGACGCTGCGCCAACGCGATCGAGTCTATGAAACGCCGGCGCTATTGCCGCGGGCGACCACGCCGGTGACCGGGCATGCCATCACCCAGGTGCGCTGGCGCCACGACTATTCGGTGGGTGCTACGCCACTGGTCGCGCGTTTATGCGGTGCCGGGCGTTGTGTCGATGCCAGCGCCGCGCGCGGGCATAGCGATGCCTTTGCCGGGTTGCCGCCGCGCACGGCGTTTCGTTTCCGGTTTCGGGTCGAAGGCCGCGGCGTGCTGGCGCCCGTGCTTCACGGTGCGCCGTTAAAGCTGGTGGTCAACTTCGAATAGAGCGTGCCGCGTGTCGGCGCAAGATCGGAGATCCTGCGCGGGCTGCGCCTGGCGGCGCGGCTCAGACGCCGCTGCTAAGGCTGTGCTTGCCGCCCAGTGAGCGGGCACGGCCGTTTCGGCCGTAGAGTGTCTGGCCGGTGGCGCGTTGCAGGAAGCCGAGCGTGCGGTGGGTATGGTCGAGCCGGTTGCCAATCACCAGGCCGTTGATACGGTTCTGGTTGCGGGTTGCCTCGATACGCTCGACGAGTGCCTGCCACAGATCGCCACAGCCGCACGCGGCGGCGAGCTGTTCCGCGCCGCTGCGATCAGTCGTATAGCCGCGCGCTTCGAGCAGGGTGCGGCGGCGCTGATCCAGTGCCTCGAGTTCGTTGGCCTGCGCTACCTTGCGCTCGGTCAGCTGCGATAGCGCATCGATCGACGCGGGCGCGTCGGTCAGCATCGCCTGCTCGGCCTCGAGCAGCTCGAGAAAGCGCGCTACGGCGTCGTGGTGCTGCTGCAGGTTGTCAACGAAGGCATCGGTCATGGATCAGGGCCGGGTCAGGACTTGTCGGATACCAGGGCCTGGGCACTGGCGATCAAGCCATCGGCAATACGCTCGGAACGGATTTCCAGCCGGCCTTCGCTGATGGCCTGGCGGATCTCGTTCACACGCGCCATGTCGATGTCCTGCGACGTGTCGGTGATATTGGAGGGCTCGAAGCGAGCGGATGCCGAGGGCGTGGACGCGCTCGCATTCGGTTCGCTGGTCTTCTTGACTTCCCGGGTCTCGGAGGTGGTGACGCGGGGTGTGTTCTGGGTCGGGTCGATCTGCACGGCGGTTATCCTTCGTTATAGAACGATTGTGGGTGCCATGGCGGGAAGATCGGCGATCCGGTTTTTTTCTTTAATCCGTTCCGTAGATATCTGGTGCCGGCGTCGCATCACATTCCGTTCCTGTACACCCGCGCGGCGATTCAACGCCGCAGGGTCACCGTATTCTGGTCCGTGCTGGTGCCGGAAACAATCGCGCCGTCATTCGTGCTTACGCGCACCTCGCCGCCGAGTGGGGCCGCGTTGAGCGCCTTGCCTTCGGTGGCGATCGAAAACCCAGGCCCCATGGCGATCACACGAACCCGCGCGCCGCGCTCGATGGCCACCGGCTGCTTGACCATGTAACTGCCCAGTGGCCGGCCGGCCGCGACCCGTCGCGTGACCGCCATGCCCAGCAGCGCGTCCGGGCGCGTGGCTACGCCGGCCGGCAGGCGCGACAGATCGCCGCTTTCGCGTTTGAGATCGGCCATGCCGAGCACGGTGCCGGGCATCAGCGCGCGTGCAGCGACGTAGTAGTCCGCAACCACATCGACGCGCGCCTGGTAGTAGCGCGTCCCCGGCCGATCGCCCGGGCACTGAACGCCGACGGTGAGATTGCCCGCGACCCGCGTGTTGCGACCGGGAAGGAAGGGGGCCGGCTGGCGGCATTCGCTCATCGCCACGCGCGGCATCGTCACGCTCACCCGCACGTCGGCAGCTGCGGCATCGGTCTGCGAACGCAGATACTCGACCAGCAGCGATTCCATATCCGTCGTGGCCGCCTGCGCAGACGACGCAGCCAGAACGCATAGCAATGCGGTGGGCATCAAGGCGTTACGGAATATTGGAATAAGTCGTCGCATGGCGAAAGACCGGCGTGCTGCGGGGACGAGAGCCGTTGGGGACGGCGGTGTCTGCCGGCGAATTGTAGGCGGCGAGCGTGAACGCCTAAACGCGGAAATAGACCAGAAAGCGTGTCTTGTTCTTCCGATAAGGCACGTCGCCACGCTCTTAGTATGGCCTTCCACTGAGGGAACCGACCGCGGCACGAGAGGACAGCCGGCATGCTCGACCGACTTGAAGCATCACTGAGTTTCTACAAGAACGCGCTCGATATTCGCGACAAGCGCCAGGGCGTGCTGGCCGCGAACATTGCCAACGCCGACACGCCCAATTACAAGGCGCGCGACTTCGATTTTCGGGCTGAGCTCGATCGCGCGATCGGCGCGTCGTCGAGTGCGACCGGCGGCGGCATGCCACTTGCGACCACGGCCGCGGGCCATATGGGGCCGCAGGCGCCGGGCAGCGTCGGCGCCGGGACCGAGCTGGCCTATCGCAACGCCTCGCAGCCGAGCCTCGACGGCAACACCGTCGACATGGACGTGGAGCGCGTCGAGTTCATGGACAACGCGGTGCACTACCGCGCCAATCTTCAGATTCTGGGCAACCAGATCAAGTCGCTGCGCAGTGCCATGCAGCCCGAGCGCTAGCCGCTCGTCCAACGGGGGATAACCAATGTCGATTACCAGCCTGTTCAACACCGCGAGCTCGGCGCTGACTGCCCAGTCCCAGCGCATGAATGTGGCCGCGAGCAACCTTGCCAACGCCGACAGCGTGGCCGGGCCCGACGGCGAGCCCTATCGCGCCAAGCAGGTCATGTTCCAGGTCGATGCCGCGCCGGGCGCGAACGTTGGCGGCGTGAAGGTGGGCGATGTCGTCGAGAGCGACGCGCCGTTTCGCGAGGAATACAACCCCGGCCATGCGATGGCCGACGACCGCGGCTATGTGCGCATGCCCAACGTCAATCCCACCGACGAGATGATCAACATGATCTCTTCGTCGCGTTCCTACCAGGCCAATATCGAAGTACTCAATACCGGCAAGGAGCTGGCGCTGCGTACCTTGACGCTCGGCGAATAACGCGAGGTTTCACGATCATGGCATCAGACATTCTGGGTTCCGTCGGCGCCGCCAGTAGCGGTACGGCGACCGCTTCACCCGCACGCGGCCGCGCGACCGACATGAGCGAGCAGTTCATGACGCTTCTGGTGGCGCAGATGCAGAATCAGGACCCGCTCAATCCGATGGACAACTCGCAGGTGACCTCGCAGATCGCGCAGATCAACACCGTGAGCGGTATCAACGATCTCAACGATTCGCTGGCGAACATCAATAGCCAGATCGACACCTCGCAGCAGTTGCAGGCGAGCGCGCTGATCGGTCGTGGCGTTCTGGTGCCAGGCGACGGCATCAGCGTGGGCGAAGAGGGCGCGGCGACGCCGTTCGGCATGGAGCTGGACGGCCCGGCGAGCAGCGTCAAGCTCACCATCACCGACAGCATCGGCACCGTCGTGCACGAGTCCAGCTACGCGGACCAGCCGGCCGGCGTGCAGTCCTTTTCGTGGGACGGCCAGGACGCGGCCGGCGCCATCGTCGGCGCAGGCAGCTATCGGGTGACCGTTGCCGCGACCGGGCCCGACGGCGAGCCCGTCGCGGTGAAGCCGCTTTCGATGGGCTATGTCGGCGGCGTGGTGTCGGGTAGCGACGGCCCGCAGCTGGATCTGGGGCCGAACGGGCTGGTGTCGCTGGATGAGGTACGCCAGATCATCTGAGCTTCGGTCTGAGCATCGACCGGAACTGGCGCCGCAAACGCGCGCTTATTGATCAATCGGTATTCGCGATCCTCGTGAATACTTACAAAAGTCGAAAAACGAGGGGCAACCATCATGAGTTTCACGCAAGGCGTCAGTGGTCTGAATGCTGCCAACAGCAGCCTGGACACCATCGGTAACAACATCGCGAATTCGCAGACCGTCGGCTTCAAGTCGGGTCGCAGCGAGTTTGCTGATATATATGCCGGTGCCAAGACCGGCCTCGGCGCCCAGGTCTCCGGTGTGACCCAGAGCTTCACCGGTGGCGCGCTTACCAATACCGGCCGTAATCTCGATCTGGCGATCGACGGCGGCGGCTTCTTTCGGCTGACCGACGGGTCGCAGACGCTGTATTCGCGCAATGGCCAGTTCCAGCAGACCAAGGAAGGCAATCTCGCCAATGCGCAAGGCGCGTTGCTGACCGGCTACAACGTCAGCAACTTTAACAATCCCAGCGCCGAGCCCAGCGTGGCGGCGGGCGGCAACCCCGTGCCAATCCAGATTCCGACCGAGCGTCTGAACGCCAAGGCCACCACCGATGCGTCGCTCGAAGCCGCGTTGGATGCCGGCACCGAGGTCAAGGGCGACGCGTTCAGTGCCGACGATCCCGCCAGCTACAACTGGAGCACGCCGAATACGGTATTCGACTCGCTCGGCAACGCGCACAGCGTGAACCTGTATTTCACCAAGACCGACGTCAACAGCTGGCGTGTGAATGGCGACATGGCGCTGGGCGCGGAAGCCAACCTGCCGACCACCGTCGACGCCAACGAAACCTATGAAGGCTTCGATCCGGTCAATGACGGCAACGGCACCTACAGCTACACCTCGGCCAGCGGCAACAGCTACACCGCGTATGTCGCCGGCGCGATGGAAAACGGTGACGGCACCTACTCCGGCGGCCAGATTAGCTACACCGAGCAGCTGCCCGCGACCACGTTGAACTTCGACGCCAACGGCAATCTGAACGCGGCGACGCAGCCGGGCAAGGGAGCGAACGTGCCGGCGACTGCAGTCGCCTACAGTCTGGACGCCAAGAACGGTTCGGCGCCGATCGATTTCGTGTTCGACTTCAACGGCTCCTCCCAGACCGCCCAGAGTTTCTCTGCGGGTACCCCGCAGCAGAATGGCTATGTCTCGGGTGATCTGACCGGTATCTCCTTCGAGACCGACGGCATGATCCGTGGCACCTACTCCAATGGCCAGGCGCTCAACCTGGGCCAGGTCGCACTCGCCAGCTTCCGTAACGAACAGGGGCTGTCGCCGGTCGGCGGCAATGCCTGGGTCGAGACCGCGGAATCCGGTCAGGCCGGTCTGGGTACTGCGGGTACCGGCCAGCTCGGCAGTGTGCTGGGCGCCACGCTCGAGAGCTCCAACGTGGATCTGTCGCAGCAACTCGTCGAGATGATCATCGCGCAGCGCAACTACCAGGCCAACGCACAGACCATCAAGACGCAGGATCAGGTACTGCAGACCGCGGTCAATCTTCGCTAGACGACCGCACTGAGCTTCCTTGATCCCTGATCGTTCACTGCTGCCGGATGCCTGAGTCATGGACCGATTGATCTATACCGCCCTGAGCGGCGCCACCCAGACCCTGGATCGCCAGGCCGTGGTGGCCAACAACATGGCCAACGCGTCGACCCCGGGTTTCCGGGGCCAGCTGTCCATGTTTCGGGCGGTGCCGGTCAACGGCGACGGTCTGGCAACGCGCGCGATCACGGCTAGCACCACGCCCGGCGCCGACATGTCGCCGGGGCAGATGACCGAAACCGGCCGTTCGCTCGACGTGGCGATCGATGGTTCTGGCTGGCTGGCCGTGCAGGACGCCGGCGGACGGGAGGCTTACACCCGTGCCGGCGGCCTGCAGACCGATTCCACCGGCATCCTGCGCAGTAACGGCAACCCGGTGCTCGGCGAGTTCGGGCAGCCGCTGGTGCTGCCGCTGGGCGCGCAGGTCACGATCGCGGCCGACGGCACGATCTCGGCCCTGGGCGCGGGCGATCGGCCGAGCGCAATCGCCCAAGTGGGCAAGCTGAAACTGGTCGACCCGCCGGCCGAAGCCATTGCGCGCGGTGCCGACAACCTGTTCCACCCGCGCCAGAAGGCGGATGGCAGCGAAGGCGAGCCGTTCGCCGCCGACGAGAACGTGCGCGTGGTCAGCGGCGCGGTGGAGTCCAGCAACGTGGATCCGACCGAGGCGATGGTGTCGATGATCGACAACGCGCGTCGCTTCGAGATGCAGATGAAGATGATCAGCAGCGCGGACGAGAACGCGCAGAGCGCCAATCAGCTGCTCTCACTGACCTGATCGCGCAGAAACCAAGCATTGATGCAGGCCGACTTCAGCGCGGCCCGCTCTTAACGAGGAAAGGCACATGATTCGTTCTCTCTGGATTGCCAAGACCGGCCTAGAGTCCCAGCAGGTCAAGCTCGACACCATCGCCAACAACCTGGCTAACGTGTCCACCAACGGCTTCAAGCGTTCGCGCGCCGTGTTTCAGGATCTGCTCTATCAGGACATGCGCCAGCCCGGCGCGATGTCCTCGGTACAGACGAATCTGCCCTCCGGCCTCCAGGTCGGCTCCGGCGTGCAGCCGGTGGCCAGCGAGCGTCTGCATACCCAGGGCAATCTGGAGCAGACCGGCAACTCCAAGGATATCGCCATCCAGGGCAAGGGCTTCTTTGCCGTGCAGATGCCGGACGGCACCAGCGCCTACACGCGCGACGGCTCGTTCCAGATCGACCAGAACGGCCAGCTCGTCACCGCCACCGGTTTTCCGGTCGAGCCGGCGGTCACGATCCCCGAGAATGCGCTGTCGATCAGCGTGGCCAGCGACGGCACCGTGTCGGTCACCCAGCCGGGCACGCCCGAGAACGTACAGGTCGGCCAGATCCAGCTGACCACCTTCATCAACCCGACCGGCCTGCAAAGCATCGGCGACAACCTCTACCGCGAGACCACTGCCTCCGGCCCGCGTAACGACAGCATCCCGGGCCTCAACGGGGCTGGCCTGCTGCGCCACAAGTTCGTCGAGACATCGAACGTGAATGTGGTGGAAGAGATGGTGAACATGATCGCCACCCAGCGTGCCTACGAGATCAATTCCAAGGCGGTCGAGACTTCCGACCAGATGCTCCAGCGTCTGGCCCAGATGTAGTCGACGACCATGCACAACCCGTCATTCCGGTTTCGCGTGCTGCGCTTGGTCGTCATGGTCGCCGCACTCGTGGCGCTGTCGGCCTGTGCCCAGTTGCCGCGCAAGAACGTGGTCGAAGGCCCGACCAGCGCGCCGCCGCAGCCGATGCCGGCCCCGCCGGCGGATGGCTCGATCTTCAGTGCCAGCTATACCAAGCCGCTGTTCGAGGACCGCCGCCCGCGCCAGGTCGGCGATATTCTCACCGTCGTGCTCGACGAAAAGGTCAGTGCCTCGAAGAGTTCGGCTGCCAACGCCAGCCGCAACGGCTCGGTCGAGTTCACGCCGACGCAGATCCCGGAAGTGCTGGAAGACCTGCTGTCCGGGCAGGCCACCGATCTGTCGGGCGCCAACACATTCAAGGGCAGCGGCGGCGCCAACGCCTCGAACAACTTCGTCGGTACGATCACCGTCACCGTCATGGACGTGATGCCCAACGGCAATCTTCAGGTTGCGGGCGAAAAGCGCATCGGCATCAATCAGGGCGTGGAATACATCCTGTTTTCCGGGGTGGTCAATCCCCGCATGATTTCGGCCGACAGCACCGTGGCCTCGACCCAGGTCGCGAACGTGCGTCTCGAGTACTACGGCGACGGTTATATCGACGAAGCCCAGAACATGGGCTGGTTTCAGCGTCTATTACTCAATTTGTCGCCGATCTAGGTCGGGTCTAATAAGTCGCGCGCTCCTGTCTGCATGAATGGAACATCAGATGATCAAGTCCCTGTGCCGTACTCTGACCGCGATCACGCTCGGTGTTGCCGTGGTCGCGACCGCGCATGCGGCACGCCTGGGTGATATCGCCACTTTCAGCGGCGTGCGTTCCAACCCGCTGGTCGGTTACGGCCTCGTCGTCGGCCTCGGCAACACCGGTGACCAGACCACGCAGACGCCGTTCACCAGCCAGGCGCTCAAGAACATGCTCACCCAGCTGGGCGTGACCGTGCCGGCCGGCACCAACATGCAGCTCAAGAACGTGGCCGCCGTGATGGTCACCGCCGATCTACCACCGTTTGCCGGCCCGGGGCAGGAGCTCGACGTGACCGTGTCCTCGGTGGGCAACGCCAAGAGCCTGCGCGGTGGCACGTTGCTGATGACGCCGCTCAAGGGCGCGGATGGCAATATCTATGCGCTGGCGCAGGGTAACGTGCTCGCGCCGGGCATCAGTGCCGGGGCGGCCGGCAGCAGTGTGCAGGTCAACCAGACCAGTGCGGCGCGGATTCCCAACGGCGCCATCATCGAGCGGACCGTACCGTCCGAGCTGGCCCGTGGCGGCGAGATCGAACTCGAACTCAAGCGCGCTGACTTCAATACCGCGCTGCGGACCATGAACGCCGTCAACCAGGCCTTCGGCAGCAATGTGGCCAGCGCGCTCAATTCGCGCACCATCAAGCTGCAAGCGCCGGTCGATGCCAGCGCCAAGGTCGCCTTTCTGGCCCGTATCCAGGATCTCGACGTGACGCCGGGCCGCGAGACCCCGCGCGTGGTGATCAACTCGCGTACCGGCTCGGTGGTGATGAACAGCAACGTCACGCTCAAGAGCGCCGCGATCGCCCATGGCAGTCTGTCCGTGGTGATCGATTCCAACCCGATCGTGAGCCAACCGAACGCCTTTTCCGGTGGCCAGACCGCGGTGGTGCCGAATGCTGATATTAGCGTGCAGGAAGGCAGCGGCGTGTTGCATACGATCAGCGAAAGCGCGTCACTGCGCCAGGTCGTCGATGCGCTCAACCGTCTCGGTGCGACGCCGACCGATCTGATGGCGATCCTCGAAGCCCTGAAATCCGCCGGCGCGCTCAATGCCGAGCTCGAGATCATCTAGATGAACAGCGGCGGAGCCTCGGGCGAGTTCGCGCTCAGCGTCCAGTCGATCTCGAAGCTGAAGTATTCCGCTCGACGTGACCCGGAAGAAGGTGTACGCCAGGCCGCCAAGCAGTTCGAGGCGCTGTTCCTGCAGCAGATGCTCAAGCAGATGCGTGCGGCCGTTCCGGAGAGCGGGCTGCTGCAGAGCCAGCAGTCGGATATGTATCAGTCGCTCATGGATCAGCAGTGGTCGCAGACGCTCGCCGAGCGCGGCGTCGGCTTGGCCGACATGCTCACGCGCCAGTTGCAGGGCAGCCCGAAAGCCGCCGATGCCGCGGCAGCGGACGCCGCCAATGGCAGCGCGTTCGCCGGTATTCCCACGGCCGCGCCCCAGCCGCTGCGTGCCTCCGATCCGATCGACGCATCGCGCGCCAAGGCGATGGCCACGGCGGTAGCCGCGAAAGGCGCAGAAGACAAACCGCGTCCGCCGCTGCAGGCAGCACAGACGCCGGTCGTCCCGGCCTTTGCCGCGGCTGTCGAGAGTTCGGATACAAGCGCAGCCGACAAGGTGCGGCGCGCTGTCATGCCCAAGCATGTCAACGATTTCCTAGATCGCATGGAGTCCGCGGCCCAGGTCGCCAGCGACGAAACCGGTCTGCCCAAGCGGCTGATTCTGGCCCAGGCCGCGCTCGAGACCGGCTGGGGCCGGCATGAAATCCGGCATGCGGACGGCTCGCGCAGCTACAACGTGTTCAATATCAAGGCGACCGGCTGGCAGGGCGATTCCGCCGAGGTCACCACCACCGAGTTCGCAGGCAGCCGCGCCTACAAGACCCGCGCCGCGTTTCGTGCTTATGAATCCTACGAACACGCCTTCTCCGACTACGCGCGCCTGATCAGCGAGTCACCGCGCTACGCGCCGGTAGTCAACGCGCCGACGGCCGAGGATGCTGCCCGCGCGCTGCAGAACTGCGGTTATGCCACCGATCCGGCCTATGCCGAGAAACTCGTCTCGATCATGTCGCGCCTGCCCGAGGACACAGCAGGACCTGTCGCGGCGGCGCCGCTCGTCGATACCGCGGGCCAGGCGCCAGTGATCAATACGTCGGCCGGCGTTGGCGCGCCCCAGGTTCTGCCCACCGAGGGCGTGCAGATCGCGCGGGCGGACAGAGCAGGCGTCGATCTGAGCCAGCTGTTCTAGGTGCCGATTCGGGCCGCCGGTAGTGGCCGGGACGGCGTTCAATATTGCAGGGGTTTGGCCGTTAATCACTTAAGCGTTGCGCAAATAGAGCGCAACAGACATTTATAGAGCGATCCATGTCCAATCTCTTCGGTATTGGCCTGAGCGGTCTCGGTGCGGCACAGACCGGGCTGTCCACGACCAGCAACAACATCAGTAACGTCAACACGGCCGGCTATAGCCGCCAGACGACGAGCCTGAGCACTACGCTTGCCGGCAGCGGCCAGGGCGGCGTGCGTGTCACCGGGGTGGAACGCCAGTACCAGCAATATCTGACCAGCCAGCTCAACGATGCCAAGAGTAGCTCCTCGGCGCTGGATACCCATCTCGGCCAGATATCCCAGATCAACAACCTGCTCGGCGACAGCGAAGCCGGCCTCGCGCCGCTGATGCAGCAGTTCTTTGCCGGTCTGCAGACGCTGGCCGCCAGCCCGGCCGACCCGGCCGCGCGCGAGTCGATGCTGGGTGACGCGAACAACATGAGCGCCCAGTTTCGGGCCTTCTCCGAATATCTCGGCGACATGCAGGAGAGCGTGGCGTCGCAGATGGGCGGCGCGGTGGATCAGATCAATAATTACGCCGCCCAGATCGCCAATCTCAATACCCAGATCGTGCAGACCGAGGCCAAGACCGGACAGACGCCCAACAATCTGCTCGACCAGCGGGACAGTCTGGTTTCGGCGATGGGCGAGCTGGTGGATGTGAAGGTGTCGGTCCAGGACGGCAACAGCTACCAGGTCACGGTCGCCGGCCAGCCCATGGTCGACGCCAACGGCGCGAAATCGCTCAAGCTCGTGAACTCCAGCGACGACCCGACCCGCAAGGCCGTGGCATTCGAAACTGGCGGTGGACGCCTGCGTGAACTGTCGGAAGACAGCATCCGGGGCGGCACGCTCGGTGGCCTGTTGGCCTTCAGTTCGGACTCGCTTGAGCCGGCCCAGCAGCGTCTCGATCAGCTTGCCCACACGTTGGCGGCACGCGTGAACGAAGTGCACCAGAGCGGCAAGGACCTGAAAGGCAACGACGGCCAGGCGTTCTTCGGTGTCGCCTCGCCGGCCAGCTATGGCGATGCCGACAATCTCGGTACCGCGACGCTGAACGCCCAGTTCGTCGACGGTGAGAGCGCCGATGTGCGCGCCAGCGACTACGAGATCGCCTACCGCGGTGACTCGAATCAGTACGAAGTGACCCGCCTGAGTGATGGCGACAAGCAAGTATTCGATGGCGGCGATATGCCGCTGACCTTTGGCGGCATGACTGTCGATGTCGACGGCGCGCCCCAGGACGGTGACTCGTTCCGACTCAAGCCGCTCGCGCGTGCCGCGGCATCATTCGAAGTCGAGATCAAGAACACGTCACTGATCGCGGCCGGTCAGGCCGACGGCGGCACCGGCGATAACCGCAACGCGCTGGCACTGGCCGGTCTGCAGAGCGAATCCAGCGTCGACGGCGATACCAGCTTCAACAGCAGCTATGCCCGGCTGGTCAGCGATATCGGCAACAAGACCCGCTCGTTGCAGGTCAACAGCAGCGCTCAGGAGCGCCTCACCAGCGAACTCGAGACCGCCCAGCAGTCCGTGTCTGGCGTGAATCTCGACGAGGAGCGCGTGAACCTGCTGTATTACCAACAGATGTATCAGGCCAATGCGCGCGTGATCGAAACCGCCGCCAGCCTGTTCGACTCGCTGCTGGGCATCCGCGCCTAGCCGCCACCGGGAAGACAAACGCCATGCGCCTGAGCACCAATTCGATCTACAGCATGAGCATGCGGTCGATACTGAACCAGCAGAGCAAGGTGGCCGATGTCGGCCAGCAGCTGGCCACGGGCAAGAAGATTGTCACCCCCGCCGATGATCCGCGGGCCGCGGCCCAGGCGCTGGTGGTCTCGCAGGCGTCGGCGGTCAACGACCAGTTCACCGCCAGCCGCAGCGCGGCACGGAACAGTCTCTCCGCCGAGGAGGCTGAACTCAATCAGGTGACATCGGCACTGCAGGCGGCGACCCCGCTGCTGGTTCAGGCCGGCAACGGCACGCTCAGCGATGCCGACCGCAACTCCATCGCCACCCAGCTCGAGGGTGTCTACGCTCAGCTACTGGGTAGCGCCAACGCGCAGGATGGCAATGGCCGCTATCTGTTTTCAGGCTTTGATGGCGACACCCAACCCTTCGTCGAAGAAGCAGGCGGCGTGATTTATAAAGGCGATCAGGGCCGCCAGGAACTCCAGGTCGATGCCTCGCGTTTCATGGCGGTGAACGATACCGGCACCGCGGTTTTCGCTTCGGTCACTGACAGCGCGCAGTACGTCGGTACGGCGGATGCAGGCAATGCCGGTACCGGCGTCTTCACGAGCCTGAACGTGGCCAACGCGTCGGCGCCCGACCATGGCGACAACTTCGAAGTGCGCTTTACCGAAAACGGCGGCCAGACCACCTATACGGTGAGCAACGCCACAACGGGCGACACGGTGGTCGCCGAGCAGCCGTTCGTCGAGGGCGAGGCGATCGCGCTCGGCGAGAGCATGCAGGTCAGCCTCAAGGGCGTGCCGGCGGACGGCGACAATTTCGTTTTCGCCCGTGGTCGTGCTGAAGACAACAACGTCCTCGATACCATCGCCGGCGTGATCGACGGTCTGCGTCAGGGCACGGAGACCCCGGCCCGCGATGCGGCGCTCAAGAACACGCTCAACAGCGCGCACCGCAAACTCTCCAACTCGCTGGACAACGTGCTCACCGTGCGTGCGTCGCTGGGCTCGCGCATGAACGAACTGGATACGCTGGATACGGTCGGCGAAAACCGCTCGCTCAACTACGAGACCACCCGCTCGCAGCTCGAGGATCTCGATTACGTGAGCGCGATTTCCGAATACAGCCTGGCCCAGGTGGCGCTGCAGTTCTCGCAGCAGACCTTCACCGATATCCAGAAACTGTCGATGTTCGATATCGTCTGATCGCGATGGGCGGCGATCCTGAGCGCCGCCCGCCGGATTGCGCGTGAAAGGTCGTGCTAGCTAGCCGGCTCCGGCCATCGCGGCCAGTATGGCCTCCATGGCATTGATGCCATCCACGAACATGCGCTCGAACAGGCCGCCCATTTCCGGCGTCATGAAAGTGAGCAGCACGATGCCGGCTATCAGTGTCAACGGGAAGCCGATCGAGAAGATCGACAGCTGTGGTGACGCGCGATTGAGGATGCCGAGCGCGAAGTTGATTGTCAGCAGCGCCGTGACCAGCGGCAAGGCGAGCGTCAGCCCGGCGCTGAACACCGTACCGCCCCACATCACCAGCAGCTGCCAGCCCTGAGCGTCTATGTTGCCGGCGCCGATCGGTAGCTGGATGAAGGTCAGCGCAAGTATGCGGATCATCACCAAGTGGCCATCGAAGGCGAGAAAGAACAGCAGCGCGAACACGTTGAGGATCTGCGCAAGCACCATGACGTTGGCGCCCATTGCCGCAGAATAGAAGGAGGCGAAACCGAGCCCCATCTGCAGGCCGATATAGTCGCCGGCTGAGCGGATCGCGGCGAACACCACGCGCATGACCATGGCGATGGCCACGCCGATCAGGATCTGCTGGATAACGAGCCAGACCCCGGCATAAGACACCGGCGGCACGTCGGGTGGCGCCGGCAGGGTGGGCGCGATGACCAGCGCCAGCAGCACCGCGAGCCCGACCTTGGCCACCCGCGAAAGACCGTTCTCGCCGAGGATCGGTGCGACCGCCACGAACGCCAGGATGCGAACGAAGGGCCAGAACAGGCTCATGACCCAGCCGGTGATCTGGCTGGTGGTGAATTCGATCATGGCGTGCGGCGGATCGCGGCGCGACCGGCGTCTAACCGATCAGGCCGGGAATGCTCAGGAACAGATCGCGGGTGAAATCCTGGATCAGGCTGAGCATCCACGGGCCGGCCAGAATCAGCGTCGCGAACACGGCCAGAATCTTGGGGATGAATGACAGCGTCATCTCGTTGATCTGGGTCGCGGCCTGGAACAGGCTCACGATCAAGCCGACCAGCAGCGCGGTGAGCAGCAGCGGCGTGGCCATGAGCAGGGTCACTTTCATGCCCTGGTAGGCCAGCTCCATGACGGTTGCGGGATTCATCGAAGCGGCCTCGCATTCACATGAAGAAGCTGTCGGCGAGCGAGCCGATCAGCAGGGTCCAGCCATCGACCAGCACGAAAAGCATCAGCTTGAACGGCAGCGAGATGGTCGCCGGCGGCACCATCATCATGCCCAGTGACATCAGCACGCTGGCGACCACCAGATCGATGATCAAGAACGGGATGAAGATCATGAAACCGATCTGGAACGCGGTCTTGAGTTCGCTGGTCACGAACGCGGGCAGCAGCAATCGCATGGGTACGTCTTCGGGGCCCTGCATCGGCGGTATGTCGCCGAGGTTGGCGAACATCGCGAGATCCGCTTCGCGGGTCTGATGCAGCATGAACTCGCGCAGCGGCTGGGCGCCGGTCTGCAGCGCCTGCTGGAAAGTGATCTCGTCGCGCGTGAGCGGTTCGTAGGCGGTTTCGTATATCTGGTCGAACACCGGCGCCATCACGAAAAAGGTCAGGAACAGCGCCAGCCCGAGCAGCACCTGGTTGGGCGGTGCGGTCGGCGTGCCGATGGCACTGCGCAATAGACTGAGCACGATGATGATGCGGGTGAAGCCGGTCATCATCAGCAGCAGGGCCGGCAGGAAAGCCATGCCGGTGAGCAGGACAAGCGTCTGCACCGACAGCGTCCAGGCCTGGCCGCCATCCTCGAGCGGGCGCGTGACTACGCCCGGTAGCGTGCTGGCGTCCTGCGCGCCCGCGCTCAGGCTGATGCCGACGCCGAGGCCGATCAGCAGCAGCCGCCAGACCCCTGAAAGCATCAACGCCGCCCGTCGCGGCTGAACCGGGAACCGGCGCGTCGCAGATTCTCGGCAAACGCCTCGCTGAAGCTCGGGTTGGTCGCCGGCCGACTCTTGTCGTCGGGTGCTGGTCGCTCGCCCGCCGGCATGGTGTGCAGGGTGTTCACGCTGTTTGGAGCTACGCCAAGCACCAGCCAAGTGTCCTCGACCTCGATCACGACCACGCGCTCGCGTGGCCCGAGACTCTGGCTGGCGATAATATCCAGCGAGCGGCCGCCGCGGTTCTTGTACGGCCCGAAGCGCTTGAGCAGGGCGCCACAGGCGAAGATCAGCCCGATGACGATGATCAGCCCGATCGACGTCCGCCCGAGGCTGCCTGCGCCGAGCGGTTCGCCGGCCTGCGGCACGGCGGCCGGCGTATCCTTGCTCGTACGCGTCTGCGTGTGCAGCCAGTCGGCCGTGCCTCTGGTGGGCGCGGTCTGGGCGTTGCCGGTATCGGTTGCTGCCTGGGGCGCGTCGCTCTCGTCGTTCATTTGTTGAGCTTGTGAATCCGTTCCGAGCGGGTGACGATTTCGGTGATCCGGATGCCGTACTTGTCGTCCACGACCACGACTTCGCCCTGGGCGATGAGGTAGCCGTTGACCAGGATCGACATCGGCTCGCCGGCCAGGCCGTCGAGCTCGACCACCGAACCTTGGGCGAGATCGAGCAGCTCGCTGATCGTCAGGCGGGTCTGGCCCAGTTCCACCGACAGCGTGACCGGTATTTCCATGATCATGTCGAGTTCGCGTGGCGTGCCGGCCTTGGCTTCTCCTTCGAGCGGCTTGAACACGCTATCCCCGGCGTTGGTGGCCTCACCGGTGCCGGGCTTGCTGCTTCCGGCCTGCTCGGCCATCGCGTCACCCCAGGCATCGTCGGTGCCGTGGCCGGTGGCCAGGTCGGCATCGGCCTGTTCGGCGAGTGCGCTGGCCCATTCGTCGCGGGCGCCGTTGTCGGCGGTCTTGTCGTTCATTGCTTTGATCCCTGATTAGGCGTGGCGGCCTTATGATCGATGACACGGGTGACGCGCAGTGCCTTGCGGTCGTTCAGGCGACCGAAGTCGCATTCGAGCACCGGCACACCGTCGACACGGGCGGTGATTTCCTTGGGCAGGTCGATCGGCAGTACATCGCCGACCTCGAGCCGCGAGACGCGTCCCAGCGTGGTATCGATCGTGGTGAAGTCGGCGACCAGGCGGACGTTGCTTTGCTTGATCTCGCCGGCGAGCTGCTGGGTGCGTTGGCGTTCTTCTTCCGGATCCTTTTTCTGCAGCGGCCCGGAAAGCACGTCCCGAATCGGCTCGATCATGGAATAGGGCATGCAGATCTGGAAATCGCTGCCGAAGGCGCCGACCTCTACGTGAAAGGTCGAACTGATGACCAGCTCGTTGTCGTTGTTGGTGATGTTGGTGAACTTCACCTGCATCTCGGCGCGCTGATATTCCAGCTCGACCGGGTATACGCCTTTCCAGCCTTCGGCGTAGCTGTCCAATGCCAGCGATAGCAGGCGCTGGATGATGCGCTGCTCGGTGTGAGTGAATTCGCGACCTTCGGAACGGGTCAGGAAACGGCCATCGCCGCCGAACAGGCTGTCGACCACCAGATAGACCAGGTTCGGCGGAAACACCACCAGTGCATTGCCGCGCAACGGCTTGATGCTGATCAGGTTGATGTTGGCCGGCACCGGCAGGTTGCGGGTGAAGTCGCTGTATTTCTGGATCTTGACGCGGCCGACGGTGATATCGGCGTTGCGGCGGATCAGATTGAACAGCGCCATGCGGAAACGCCGCGCAAAGCGTTCGTTGATGATGTCGAAGGCATGCAGGCGGCCGTGCACGACGCGTTGCTGGGCGGCCGGGTCGAAGGCACGAATCGTCTTGCCTTCGCTCGTTTCCGGTTTCGCGGGCGCAGCGGCTTCGTCTCCGCTCACGCCGTGCATGAGGGAGTCGATTTCGTCCTGCGAGAGCATGTCGTCGTTGGCCACGGCGTTGCCTACTGAACGATGAAGTCGGTGAAGAGCACGTCCTGCACGCCGATCGGCTCCTCGCCGTCGATGAACGGCTCGGCGATCGCGACCTGCAGCTTGTTGGCGAGCATCTGCTTGCCGTCGCCGGTGGTCAGCTGCTCGGCCTGTGAATCAGTGAGGATCATGAGGATACGGTTGCGCACCTGGGGCATGTGCTCGGTCAGGCGGCTGGCTTGCGGTTCGCCATCGACCTTGAGCGCGATGCGGATATAGAGAATGCGTCCGCGCGCGTCCTGCAGGTTGGCGGTAAACGGATCGATCTCCACGAAAACCGGTTTGGGTGGCGGCGCCTTCTTGGCGTGCTCGGCTTCGCCGCCAGCGGCGTCATCGTTCATGAACATGTACGTGCCGCCGATCGCCGCGCCGGTGACGATGACCAGCGCCAGCGCCATGATCACGAGCCAGAGTGTCTTGTTGCCGCTGCCGGCGGATTGGGTGTTGTCGGTGGCCATTCGAAGTGGTTGTCCTGCGTGTTTTTCGGGCCGCCCGGTCCCGGGTCGGTCAGCCGGCCATGGGCCGGATCCGTGCGTTTATCGCCGCGTTGTACGAGCCGCCTGTCAGGCGAAGATGTCGATGCCGCCGTCGACCGTTCGACCGGCCAGCGTGGTTATGGCAATCGGGCCGGCCGACATGTTGTCCGCGAGCCCCTCGCGCGTTTGCTCAGCCGTCGCGCCGGCTTGCGTACCGGACGAGCCCGTGCCCGGATCCTGTTCCGGGTTCTGGCCCTGGTCGCTCACCGATGCCTGGCCTAGGGCGATGCCGCTGTCGGCGAAGGCATGGCGCAACTGCGGCAGCGCGGCCTCGACCGCGGCGCGCACGTCGGCATGGGCGGATACGAAATGCAGCTGTGCCTGCTCGCCCATCTTCAGCGAGACGTGCAGCTGACCCAGTTCGCGCGGGTACAGCGTGAGTTCTGCCGAGCCGTCGCCGAAATGGCTCAGGCGCAGCGCCTGCTGGTTGACGGCTTGTTTCCAGGCCTCACTGCCGAGCGGCGCGTTCACCGCGGCGGCCAACATGGGCGACGGTAATGCCGGTGATGCCATGGCGGCCGGTGCCGGGCTCGCATGCGCGCTATTGGCCGACGCTGCCGACAGGCTGGTGAAATCGATATTCGATGCCGTGGCCGTGCGGCCGTCGCTCAGCTTGAAGCGCTCGCCGTTCGCCGCGAACAGGCGGTCGATGGTCGGCGCGAGCCGGGCAGCGTCGTCGCTGGCGCTGGCTTCAGCCTGGAGTGCATCGAGCGTCATCGCTTCGGTGGCCTGGCCCTTAACTGGAGAAGCGGTCAGGCGCGCATCCGAACGCACCCGGCTCTGTGCGGTGCTGTCTATTCTTGCGCCTTGTCCGGCCCGTGCGGCTTCAACGTCCGGAACGAGCGTCGCGTTGCGCGGATCGATCGGCGCCTGCAGCGATCCGGCGGGCGCTGCGAGCGCGGCGGTCTGCGCATCGCCCGGCGACGATTGCGTGTTCGGCGATCGTGCTACGGGTGCGGTGTTGTCTTCAGCGGTTGGCGGCGTGATGTGCGCCGACAGCTCGACGGCGCTCTGGTCGAGGTCCTGTTCGTCGGTCGTATTCTGCTTGTCCTCGCGCGCGACACGCGGGTCGCCATCCGCGATCGCGGCCTGGTTGTCGACGTTGGCGTGATTCGATGTCCGGACCGAGCGGGCCAGCGGAGCATCCGTTGTGTCCGCATCGTGCCGATGAGCGCTGGCAAGGCCGCGCTGGCGCTCGATCGCCTGGGCCGGATCTTCGATCTCCTTGCCGGCGTCAGCGGTCTTCGCTACCGCCGCTTTACGCGCGTCGGCAACAGCCGAGTCGTTACCTTCGGGCGCGCTGTTCGTCGCCCTCTGACCGGCCAGAACGGTGCCGAAGCTCACGCCACCGTCGTCTGCGGGCGTGTCCCGGGTCTGCGGGCTGCGCCCCGAATCGGTCGGGGTGGTTGCTGCCGGGCGCATGAGTTCGACGCTCATCGTGATGATTACCGAAAAGAGTTAGCGGCCGGAGCCGACGAACAGGGCGCGACTGGCGAACTCGTCGGTCTGACGCTGTTCGCGTTTGGCTTCAGTCTTGGCGGCCGCATCTCGGCGGCGCGTGGCGAGCACGTCGAAAGAGTTCAGCCGGCGCTGGCGCGCGCGCCAGTTGCTGTTGCCGGTTTCGACGTGGCGCTCGCTGGTGTCCAGTGCCCGGCGCTGATGGTCGATGGCCTGCTCAAGCGAGGCAACAAAGCGCTGATAGTTCTGCAGGCTCGACATGCTCATGCCGTCGGCCATGGCGTCGTCGAAACGGCGCTGGTATTCGGCGCGATAATCCACCAGCGCCTGGAGCTTCTGTTCGGAGGCGCGCCGGGCCTGCTGCAGACGGCCGAGTGCGCTGGCCGCGGCGTCGCGTTCGTCCGTGGCCAGGTCGATGAGGGTGTCGAGCGTGCTGGTCGCGGGCATGTCAGTTCACCGCCCGTTCGGGCAGCAGCTGACCCAGCCGCTGGCGTGATGTATTGAAGTCATCGTGCTCGTTCATCGATTGCTGCAGAAACGCCTCGAGTTGCGGATACAGCTCGATCGCCTGATCGAGCAACGGATCGCTGCCCGCCGAATAGGCGCCGACACTGATGAGATCGCGGTTGCGCTGGTAGCGAGAGAGCATTTGCTTAAAGTACTGGATGCGCGCCAGGTGCGTTTCGTCGATAAGCGCCGTCATTGCGCGGCTTATCGACGCTTCGATATCGATAGCCGGGTAGTGGCCGGCCTCGGCCAACGTGCGCGAGAGTACGAAGTGGCCGTCGAGGATGGCGCGCGCCGAATCCGCGATGGGGTCCTGCTGATCGTCGCCTTCGGTGAGCACGGTGTAGAAGGCGGTGATCGAGCCCTTGCCGGGCGCATCGTTGCCGGCGCGTTCGACCAGTTTCGGCAGCTTTGCGAACACCGACGGCGGATAACCCTTGGTCGCCGGCGGTTCGCCGATCGCCAGCGCGATCTCGCGCTGGGCCATGGCGTAGCGGGTGAGCGAATCCATGATCAGCAGCACGTTCTTGCCGCGATCGCGAAAATCCTCGGCGAGGCGAGTGGCGTAGTCGGCACCTTGCAGGCGCAGCAGGGCCGAATCGTCGGCCGGTGCGGCGACGACCACGGCTCGTTTCAGACCGTCGGTGCCGAGAATGTTGTCGATGAAATCCTTCACTTCGCGACCGCGTTCGCCGATTAGGCCGACAACGATGACGTCGGCCTGCGTGTAGCGCGCCATCATGCCCAGCAGCACGCTCTTGCCGACGCCGGAGCCCGCGAACAGGCCGAGCCGCTGACCGCGGCCGACCGTGAGCAGGGCATTGATTGCGCGAACCCCGACATCCAGTACCTGATGTATCGGCTCGCGATTCAACGGATTGAGTTTGGGCGCGGTCAGCGTCGCGTGCCCCGCATCGTGCAGCGGCCCGTGGCCGTCCAGCACGCGCCCGCGCGCATCCACCACGCGGCCGAGCAGCACATCGCCGACCGGCACACGCTTGCTGCCGATAGACTGCGCGCCCGGTGGCGGCAGGGTGGGCCATACGCGTGCGCCGGGCACCAGGTCCGCGGTATCCACGAACGGCATGAGCAGGAGTTTTTCCTGGTTGAAGCCGACGACTTCGGCTTCCGCGAAGTCGTCGCCGTTGTGGATTTCGACCATGCAATGCGCGCCCAGGGGCAGCTGCAGGCCGACCGCCTCCAGCACCAGGCCGGTCGCACGGGTCAGACGACCGCCCTCGCGACAACGATCAAGGCTGCTGACCTGTTCGCGGGCCGCGGTAAGGTCGTTCAGCCAGAGCGAGAGCAGGGCGTCGGCGTCGGAGGATTGGGTCATTTAGTGTTCGCCGTGGCCGACGGTGTGCAGCAGCCGTGTCCAGCGATCACTGCCGGTGGCATCGATCGCGCGTTGCTCGGTTTCCACGCGGCAGTCGCCGCGGGCCAGGCCCATGTCGGGCCGCAGCGCCCAGCCCGAAGCGTCCAGCGCCTGCGACAGGTGCTGTTCGACGAGCGCGAGATCCTCGATGTTCACGTAGAGCGTCGGGGAACCGGTGATGCTCGGATTGTCGGCAAGCAGGTCCTCGATGTCGTCGACGATATGGGCCGGCTTGAGTTCGAGCGCGCGCCCTGCCAGCTGGCGGCCTGCTTCCAGGGCCAGCTCGACCAGCTCGTAGGAAATCTTGTCGTTTAGCGAGTCGACCGCTTTGCGAAAGCTGGTCGTCATCTCGCGAATCGGCGCGAGCTGGGTTTCCAGTTCGGCAGCGAGTTGTGCCTGCTGTTCGGCACGCACCTGGGCTTCGGCCTCGGCGCGCCCCTGTTCGAGGCCGGCGGCATAGCCTTCTTCGCGGCCCTTGTTGACGGCTTCTTCCTTGGCCAGCTCGAACAGCGCAAAGCTGATGCCGTCTTCGCGCCGGCGTGCGGGCGCGTCGTCCGGTTCTCCGGCTGCGCTTCGCGAGGTCCGGCGATCGAGCGCGCCCATCTGCCAGGGGCGCCATGCATCGCTGCGGGCGGCGCTGCGATCAGACATATTCATCGTCGTCCTTGCTCAGGGTGATCTCGCCGGTATCCGCAAGACGGCGTACGAGCAGAAGCAGCGCCTTGCGCTCGGTTTCGACCTGAGACACGCGGATCGGGCCGCGCATTTCCATGTCTTCGCGCAGCATCTCGGCGGCGCGATTCGCCATGTTGGCGGTGAAGCGGCCGATGAGTTCTTCCGTGGCGCCCTTGAGTGCAATGACCAGGCTGTTCTGGTCGATGTCCTGCAGCAGGCGCTGGATGGTGCGGTCGTCTGCGCTGACCAGATCCTCGAACACGAACATCTGGTCGAGAATCTTCTGGGCGAGCGACTCGTCGTGGGCGCGCACGCTCTGGAGCACGCTTTCCTCGTGTGCCGAATTCATCAGGTTGAGGATTTCGGCCGCGGTCTGGACGCCGCCCATCTTGCTGCGCTTGAGGTTCTGGCCGTCGAGCAGGCTGCCGAGCACTTCGGTGAGCTCCTGCAGGGCGGCCGGCTGGACGCCGGAAAAAGTCGATACGCGCAGAACCACGTCGTTGCGAAGCTGCTCGTCGAAATGCAGCAGCACCTCCGCCGCCTGCGAGCGCTCCAGATGCACCATGATGGTGGCGATGATCTGCGGGTGTTCGTCGCGGATCATCTCGGCGACGACGGTCGGCTCCATCATGTTGAGCGCGTCGATGCCGGTGCCTTCGTTGGCGTCGAAGATGTCCTCGAGCAGGCTCGCGGCGCGTTCCTCGCCCATGGCCTTTACCAGCACCGAACGGATGTGGTCGCCCGAGTTCACGTTGACCGCGCTGACCTGCTCGAATTCGTCGTGGAATTCGCGCATCACTTCGCTGATCTGCTCGTTCGAGACGTTGCGCAGGTTGGCCATCTTGAGGCCGAGTTCCTGGGCGTCCCGGGCCGACAGATGCTTGAACACGTCGGCCGCGGTGTCCTCGTCGAGCGTCATCATCAGGATGGCGCCGCGCTCAGTACCGGTGTCGTTGAACAGTTGTCTAGCCATTGGCGTGCATCCAGCTCTTGACGATGGCGGCGACCAGGCGCGGGTCGTTCTTCGCGGCGTCGCGGGTGGTGGTCAGCAGGGCGTCCTGCTGGCGGCGCAGCGTGCGCCCGGCATTGAGATTGGCGCTCAAGTCCTGGCCCTGCGGATCGTCGACGCCGAGGTCGCCCGCGATATCGCCGTTGCGCGCATCGGCCAGGCGCACCGGCGCCATGTTCGGGATCTGGGCGAGCATCGGCTTGATGAACTTGCGCCACACGAACCAGGCGACAATGGCGAGCAGCAGGTACTTGAGTGCGTTTTGCGCCATCGCGAGCAGTTGCCGGTCCTGCCACCAGGGCGCGCTCGGCTGGGTCACGACGTCCGGCTTGGCGTTGAACGGCATGTTGATGACTTCGAGCGAGTCGCCGCGCGCCGCCGAGAAGCCGATCGCTTCGCGCACGAGGCTCTTGATCTGGTCCATGCGCTCCTGCGACAGCGGCATCGGCTGTAGCTCGCCTTCGGCGTTCGGCTGCATCGGATAGCCGATCACCACCGCCGCGGAAAGCCGCTGCAGGCGGCCGGCCTGATCACGCGTATGGCGGATGGTCCGGTTGAGCTCGTAGTTGACCGTAGAGCTGGTCACGCTGGAGCCTTTCGGGTCGTTGCCGCCGAAGGCCAGGCCGGCACGGCCGTTCATGTTGAGGTTGGACTCGCCCGCGCCGCCGCCCTGTTGCTGCGGGCTGTTGATCGGCGAGGCCATGTCCGGGCTGGGCTGGTTGCTCAGCGCGCCGGGCACGCCGCCAATCATCGCGCCGCCGTTGTTGCGGGTCGAGTTGCTTTGCTCGCTGCGGATCGCGGCGTTGTCCGGATCGCCGTTGGGGGTGTAGATCTCCTGGGTCTGTTCGCCGGTGGAGAAATCCACGTCGGCAACGACCTGGGCGCGAATGTTGTCGCTGCCGACCACTGGCGAGAGTATCGACTGGATGCTCTGGCGGTAGCTGTCTTCGACCCGCGTCACGTAGGCGAGCTGGGTATCCGTGCTCGCCTGGGCCTTGGTGTTGTTGTCGGACAGCAGTTTGCCGCTGGCGTCGACCACGGTCACGGATTCGGTCGGCAGGTTGGTGACGCTGCTTGCAACCAGGTTGACGATGGCCGTGACCTGGCCGTCACCGAGCGCACGGCCACGGTAGAGATCCAGCACGATCGAGGCGGTCGGCTTTTCGCGCTCGCGCACAAAGACCGAGGACTCCGGGATGGCCAGATGCACGCGCGCGCTGCCGACGGCCGCGATGGTTTCGATGGAACGGGCCAGCTCGCCCTCGAGCGCGCGCTTGTAGTTGACGTGCTCGGCGAATTGGCTGATGCCGAAAGACTGGTTATCCATCAGCTCGAAGCCCACACCGCCGCCGTTCGGTAGGCCTTCGCCGGCCAGGCTCAGGCGCGTGCGGTCGATCATGTCGGTAGGCACGAGGATCGTCTGGCCGTTGGCCGCAAACTTGTAGGGAACCTGCATCTGCTCGAGTTCGGCGATGATCTCGCCGCCGTCTCGGTCGCTCAGGTTCGAGAACAGCACGCCATAGCTCGGGCCCACGCTCCACAGCGCCATGCCCACCAGCAGCGTGATGGCTGCGGCGATGCCGACAATCAGCGGAATACGCGGGTTGGCGCGCAGCTGATCCAGCAGACCGGGTTTGCTCTCGGTCGCTGCGACGGGCGTTTCCGCACTCGCCATGCCTGTCCCTCATGCAAGAGAAGTTGCCGTCGCGCTGCCTGTGTGCAGACGTCGCGACGCCGATTCTCCTCGCTTTCCGGGTCGCAACAGCGCGCACCGAACGAGCGGGGAGTGGCGCCATTATTGCCGAGCCGAGAAAAATCAAAGGCCGAATAAGCCCGCTTTTTGTGCGGCATTTGATTGGATTAGCTTTGCGAGCGGTGCGCTACTCTGCGTCACATGCAAACTGGAACCGAAGCCAGCGCGGCTTGTGAAAGCGCCTTCTTCTGACCGGTTGCCCCATCAGATCAGGAGTTCGACGGCATGAGTGTCTCGGGTGTGAGCAACCTCAACAACGTATTGCAGCAGCTGCAGTCGACGGCCGCCCAGGCCGGCGCGAAGCCGACATCCGCGCCAACCGCAGCGCAGAAAGTCAACGAAGGCCCCGACAAGGTCGACTTCTCGAATGCGCTGGTGGCTGCGATCGACAAGATCGACAGCATGAAGCAGAGCGCCGTCGCCCAGGGTCACGCCTTCGAGCGCGGCGATGCGGGTGTGGGCATCAACGATGTGATGGTCGACATGCAGAAAGCCGGGCTGGCTTTCGAGATGGGCGTGCAGGTGCGCAACCGCGTCGTCAATGCTTATAAAGAGATCATGAATATGCAGGTCTAGCGTTTTGTCTTGAACGCTGAAACGAAAAGAGGGCGCCCTGGGACGCCCTCTTTTTTTGCCTCTTGCGAGATGGTCAGGCCGTTAGCCCAGCAGCGAGAGCACGCCCTGACTGGTCTGGTTGGCCTGTGCGAGCACGGAGGTACCGGCCTGCTGCAGGATCTGGGCCTTGGACATGTTCGACACTTCAGTGGCGTAGTCGGCATCGACGATGCGCGAGCGGGCCGAGCTGATGTTGATCTGGGTGGTGTCGATGTTGTTGATGGCCGAATCCATGCGGTTCTGTACCGCACCGAGATCCGAACGCAGGTCGTCCACTTGCTTCAGAGCACTGTCGAGGGCCGCCAGTGGGTCGCTGGTCTTGCTGACCGGCCCGCTTGCGACGTCGACGGTGTAACTCGCAGTGTCATTCGCGTCGTCGAAGGATACGCCGGAAACTGAGAAGGCCTCGCCATCACTATTTACAGCGTACTGGTTGCCGTCGGCATCGACCTGGAGTGAGTAGTCGCCTGAAACGTCTGTACCGTCTCCATCGACGACCGTAGCGTTTGTAACAGCGTCTCCGTCTCCGTCGACAGCGCCCGTCAAGGGCGCATCGACCCCATCAACGTTGAAGCCGTCAAGATTGAGCGACTCTGAGTCCATCTTGGCCAGGTTGATGGTGATGGTCTCGCCATCCTTGGAGCCGACCTGGATATCGATGGCGGTCTTGGAGCCATCGAGCACGTTGGTGCCGTTGAAGGCGGTCTGCTCGGAGATGCGATCGATCTCGCCCAGACGCTGGTCTATTTCGTTCTGGATGGATTCCAGATCGGACTGGCTGTTGGTGCCGTTGGCGGCCTGCACGGTCAGTTCGCGCACGCGCTGCAGGTTGTCGTTGACCTGGTTGAGCGCGCCTTCGGTGGTCTGGGCCAGCGAGATGCCGTCGTTGGCGTTGCTGGAAGCCTGCTTCAGACCGTTGATCTGCGAGGTCATGCGGTTGGAGATGGCCTGACCGGCAGCATCGTCCTTGGCGGAGTTGATCTTGCTGCCCGAGGACAGGCGCTCGATGGCGCTGTTGAGCGACTTCTGCGAGGCGTTCAGATTGCTCTGGGCCGTCAGCGAAAGCGTATTGGTGTTGATGACGAATGACATGTTTTTGTTCCTGTGGCTGCGGTCTGTGACGTGCTGAAAGGCGGGGCCTTGTGCCGTGATACGGCGTCAGTTCGCGCCGTTGGTGTCATATCGCCCCAGGGCGAAAATTCTTTAGTGAAAGGGCTTTTTTCGCTGGTTTATTATTAGCCTTGCATTACGCTCGTTTGTATCGGCAACTGTCGGTGCCCGTCTCGTGTATTGAGGCGATTAGTAATAAAAAAGGGGCGCCGCAGCGCCCCTTCTGAATACCGCGCATTAGAACGCGATGGTTGGCTTTTAACCCAGCAGCGAGAGCACGCCCTGACTGGTCTGGTTGGCCTGGGCCAATACCGAGGTGCCGGCCTGCTGCAGGATCTGGGCCTTGGACATGTTCGATACTTCAGTGGCGTAGTCGGCATCGACGATGCGCGAACGGGCCGAGCTGATGTTGATCTGGGTGGTATCGATGTTGTTGATGGCCGAATCCATGCGGTTCTGCACCGCACCGAGATCCGAACGCAGATCGTCGACCTGCTTCAGGGCGCTGTCGAGGGCGGCCAGTGGGTCTTGGCTGGTGTAGCTGACTGCGTTGGTATCATTAATGGTCGTAGCATCTGCCGAGGTGAGGCTATCCAGGCTAGTGCCCGTATCACTGGCGACTCCATCTTTGTCAATTGTTGCCCCCGTATAGGTTTCACTGCCGGCGCCGGCGCTACTGTCCTCGATAGCGTAGGCAGTCTTGCCTTCGCCATCTGTGTAAGACACTAGTGCTTTATTAGCGCCCAACGCGCTTGTGGTGGCGTCGAATGTGGTTGCGCCACTACCGTCGACGTTGAAGCCGTCGAGGCTTAGCGACTCGGCATCCATCTTGGCCAGATTGATGGTGATGGTCTCGCCGTCCTTGGAGCCGACCTGGATATCGATGGCGGTCTTGGAGCCATCGAGCACGTTGGTGCCATTGAACGCGGTCTGCTCGGAGATACGATCGATCTCGCCCAGACGCTGATCGATTTCGTTCTGGATGGATTCCAGATCGGACTGGCTGTTGGTGCCGTTGGCGGCCTGCACGGGCAGTTCGCGCACGCGCTGCAGGTTGTCGTTGCCCTGGTTGAGCGCGCCTTCGGTGGTCTGGGCCAGCGAGATGCCGTCGTTGGCGTTGCTGGAAGCCTGCTTCAGACCGTTGATCTGCGAGGGCATGCGGTTGGAGATGGCCTGACCGGCAGCATCGTCCTTGGCGGAGGTGATCTTGCTGCCCGAGGGCAGGCGCTCGATGGCGCTGTTGAGCGACTTCTGCGAGGCGTTCAGATTGCTCTGGGCCGTCAGCGAAAGCGTATTGGCGTTGATGACGAATGACATGTTTTTGTTCCTGTGGCTGCGGTCTGTGACGTGCTGAAAGGCGGGGCCTTGTGCCGTGATACGGCGTCAGTTCGCGCCGTTGGTGTCATATCGCCTAGGGAGGAAAATTCTTTAATAGTTGGAGATGTTTTTAAGATTTTCTGCTTTGAATAAATTCTAGAAAATTGTTTGCACTAATCCGATCGGGCAGCCTATTTCTCGCTGGCTGTATCTGTGAATAGAAAAGGGGCGCCGAAGCGCCCCATGAACCCGTATAAATACGAGGTGATTTTTCAGGTCTAGCCCAGCAGCGAGAGCACGCCCTGACTGGTCTGGTTGGCCTGTGCGAGCACGGAGGTACCGGCCTGCTGAAGGATCTGGGCCTTGGACATGTTCGATACTTCAGTGGCGTAGTCGGCATCGACGATGCGCGAGCGGGCTGAGCTGATGTTGATCTGGGTGGTGTCGATATTGTTGATGGCCGAATCCATGCGGTTCTGCACGGCACCGAGATCCGAACGCAGATCGTCGACCTGCTTCAGAGCGGAGTCGAGTGCCGCAAGCGGATCGGAGCTTTGGGCTTCTACCGCGGCGTCCTGATCAACCGTGAACGAAACGGTGTCGGCGTCTTCGTCGATCTCAACATCGCTTACTTTGACGAAAGTCGCACCGGTGTCGCTGGACGCCATGTAATTCCCGTTGTCGTCTTGGTAGAGCGAGTACCCGGAAACGTCCGTGCTTCCATCGGCCGCGGTCGGTGTGGCAGTCAAAGTGTCGCCATCCGAGTCGGTCGTGACCGTTGCGGGGGTGCCTGCGTAGCCATCGACATTAAAGCTGTCGAGATTCAGCGACTCGGCATCCATTTTGGCCAGATTGATGGTGATGGTCTCGCCATCCTTGGAGCCGACCTGGATGTCGATGGCGGTCTTGGAGCCGTCGAGCACATTGGTGCCGTTGAAGGCGGTCTGCTCGGAGATGCGATCGATCTCGCCCAGACGTTGGTCGATTTCGTTCTGGATGGATTCCAGATCGGACTGGCTGTTGGTGCCGTTGGCGGCCTGCACGGTCAGTTCGCGCACGCGCTGCAGGTTGTCGTTGACCTGGTTGAGCGCGCCTTCGGTGGTCTGGGCCAGCGAGATGCCGTCGTTGGCATTCGAGGAGGCCTGCTTGAGACCGTTGATCTGCGAGGTCATGCGGTTGGAGATGGCCTGACCGGCGGCATCGTCCTTGGCGGAATTGATCTTGCTGCCCGAGGACAGGCGTTCGATGGCGCTGTTGAGCGACTTTTGCGAGGCGTTCAGATTGCTCTGGGCCGTCAGCGAAAGCGTATTAGTGTTGATGACGAATGACATGGCGGTATTCCCCGTGTGAGGTGGTGTTCGGCGGCTTGCCGGGTGCGGCAGGAATTCGCCGCTGGGGTGCATATCGTCCCGGGCGTCTCGATCTTTAATGCGGCCTGTTCGCGATCGCCATGGCTTTGGCATCGGTATCGCGCTATCTGACGAGAAGGCGTCGAAACATGCTCTTAATTTGTCGATCGACCGGATGGCGGTCGGCCTACTATTTCGTCATCGAAAACATCCCGCATTGCTCAGTCGGTCGACGCGCAGCGACGGGTTGCCATTCCAGACGGACAGTCTATGTATACGGCTCAAGGCAAGATCGATCGGTCCCAGGCGGTGGAGCAGTATCTGCCGCTGGTCAGGCGTCACGCGCTGTCGTTGCAGGTGCGCCTGCCGGCCAGTGTCGAACTCGACGACCTCATTCAGGCCGGCATGGTCGGACTGCTGGACGCGTTCAATCGGTTCGACGCCTCCCAGGGGGCGTCGTTTGCGACCTATGCATCCCAGCGGGTGAAGGGCACGATGATCGACGAACTGCGCAGCCGCGACTGGCTGCCGCGCAGTGTGCGCCGCGCCAGCCGAGACGTGGATCGCGCGATCCAGCGTCTGGAGCATCAGATGGGTCGTCATCCCAGCGACCGCGAGATCGCTGAAGAACTCGACATGCCCATTACGGAATATCACCGTCTGCTGCACGACGTGAACAACGGCTTCATCGAAGCCTTCGAGGAAAGCGGCAGCGACGATACGGTGGCATCGGTGGTTTCGCCGGATGTGGCGACGCCGACCAACCCGCTTGACGCGCTCATGGCCTTTGGCGACCGCGAACAGCTCGCCGAAGCGATCGACGAATTGCCCGAGCGCGAGAAGCTGTTGCTGGGTCTCTACTACCAGGAAGATCTCAACCTAAAAGAGATCGGTGCGGTGTTGGGTGTCAGCGAGTCGCGAGTCTGTCAGCTGCACAGCCAGGCGGTGGCGCGGCTACGCGCGCTGCTTGTCGAGCACTAACTGTATCTCGACTGCGTCGCGGTCTATTCCAGTTGATCTTGCGCCGGTGAAATTCTAGGCCGGCCGAGCTCCCGTGCGTGGAGTCGTCGCAAAACCTCCGGCTTCGAGCGAGCAAGCCCGGTCAAAGCGCTTACCCCGCAAGTTTTTTGGCGTACCGAAATAACACCCCACCACGTTCAAGCATTGCATCGATGCGCCGATAGGTACCGCGTTTAGCGTGGCGTACTCGTGACGCGTCGATTGCGCTTGAGAGTGCGATCGGATGCCTGTCGGCTTAGTCGAAACGACGCCACCGAAATTGCTGCGCCGGACTTTTGGCCTACGTGAGCCAAGAGCAGCGTCGTCACAAATACAGCATGGGCATGCTTGCGATGAGAAAAAGTGTGAAAGCGAAGTTGGGGTTGGGTTTCGGCCTGATTACATTACTGTTTGTCGCGCTCGGCGCGTTCTCTCTCTACAGCAACAATGAAGTCGCTGCCGTTACCGATCGCATTTACTCCAAGAACTTGCAGGGTTTGATCGCAGTGGACGGGGTCAGAAGCAAGCTCAATGAGATGCGTAACGATGTGCAGCGGGCCATGTTGTTTGGCGACGATGGCACGCAGCTCGCTCAGTCGATAGACGACCGGATCGCTCAGATCACACAGCAATGGGAAGCGTATTATCCAGCGCTGCTGACCGGTCCGGAAGAACGGGCCCAGGCCGATAGCGCAGCGGCCGAATTCAAGGCGTTCGTCCCGGTCTTGAGTACCGTGCTCGAGCCGATGAAGACCGGTGAGATGTACGAGGCGACGGCGCTTTATGCCGTAGACGTAGCACCAGCTTTCGAAAAGCTGATCCAGAACATGGATGCACTGGGCGCTTACCAGACGCAACGTGCCGGCGCGTTCTTCGCACAAGGCGAAGCCATGGTCGCGACCGATCGCAATATCGTTATCGTGAGCCTCGCGGCGGTGATGCTGCTCTCGCTGGCCATCATGTTTTTCCTTGCTCGAATGATCACGCGCCCGCTGGATCAGGCGCGGGCGGTGGTTGCCTCGATCGCCGAGGGGCGGCTCGAAAACGACATCGACAATCCCTACAAGGACGAATTCGGTGCCATGCTCGGCGCGCTCAAGGACATGCAGAACCGGCTGTCCGAGACGGTCGCGGGCGTGCGCAAGAGTTCCGAATCAGTCGGCGTCGGCGCGAGCCAGATCGCCTCGGGCAATGACGAACTCAGCAGTCGCACCCAGGAACAGGCGGCGAATCTCGAGGAGACCGCGGCCTCGATGGAACAGATGACCTCCACCGTGAAGCAGAACGCGGACAACGCGGCCCAGGCCGATCAGCTGGCGCGCGGTGTACGCACCCAGGCGAGCGAGGGCGGGGCCGTCGTCGGGCGCGCGGTCGCAGCGATGCAGGAGATCAACGCGTCCAGCCGCAAGATCAGCGAGATCGTGGGCCTGATCGATGACATCGCCTTTCAGACCAATCTGCTTGCGCTGAACGCGTCGGTCGAGGCGGCGCGTGCCGGCGAACAGGGTCGCGGTTTCGCGGTCGTCGCCTCGGAAGTACGCAATCTCGCCAGCCGTAGTGCGGCGGCGGCCAAGGACATCAAGGCACTGGTGGAGGACAGCGCGGCCAAGGTCGCCGATGGTTCCGAGCAGGTGGCGTTGTCCGGCAAGACGCTCGACGCGATCGTGGAGAACGTGCACAAGGTCGGTGACATCATTGCCGAGATCGCGGCGGCGAGCAGCGAGCAGTCCAGCGGTATCGAGCAGGTCAATCTGGCCGTGTCGCAGATGGATAGCATGACCCAGCAGAACGCGTCGCTGGTCGAGGAATCCGCGGCGGCCAGCCGCTCGCTGGAAGAGCAGGCGCTCGCGCTCAAGCGCCAAGTCGCGTTCTTCCGACTTGAAGGTGATGCCACCGTGACGGCCGGCCACGCGCCGGCGACGGTCGGCGAGCCACAGGGTGTCCGTGTCCGACAGCCGGTGTCCGCGCCGACCCCGGTTGCTGGCAAGGCCGCAGCTTTCAATGATCCCGCCTTCATCGACGACAAGGAATGGGCGACGTTCTGAGTCGTCCTTGATAACGATCAAGCCCTGCCTTTCGCGGGGCTTTTTTCTTGGTGTCCTGTCATCAGCTGGAGACGCCGGCTTAGACGGCTACCAGTTTCCCGCTCAGTCGTGCGTGGGCGCGCGCCAGATCAGAGGTAGACAGAGCAGATTGAACAGCAGCAGCACGCCGAGCCCGGCATTGATCGTGCCGCTCATGTCAGTGGCGAGGCCTGCGATCAGCGGGATCACGAACGCCAGTACATAGCCGATTGCGAACATGCCCGCGGCAAGACGGCCGGCCTCGTCGGGCGTACGTACCAGCGCGGGCAGAGTGGTCAGCGAAACGAGTTGCAGGGCGGACGCGGCACTCAGCATCACCGCGATTCCAATCAGCGCCTCGTTCGGGGCGAGCAACAGGCCCGTGACGCCCACGATGTGTACCGCGATGGTGATTGCCAACAGCCGCGGCGTCCTCAGCACATGCCGTGCGGCGATCATCATGACGACCGAAGCGCCGATCTGTGCAAAATTGAAGAAGAACAGCGTGGTGTCGAGCGAATCAGCCATGTCGCGTCGCGCGAGCAGGGAACCCATATACGCATTGAGGCCGAAGAACGTCGCGGCCGAGGCGCCCAGGGCCGCGCCGTATTGCCACATGTGCTTGTCGCGCCAATCGGGCATCTTGCGGCGCGCTCGCGCCGGTTGGCGTTGGCCCTGCAGCGTGGGGCGATAGAGCCAGGGCAGTATCAGCAACGCGGGGATCGAAAATACGAGCAACGCGGTCCGCCAGCTATCGTCGACGGCCGGAAGTAGTACGGGCAGCGTCAGCCCCGCGCCGATGAACTCGCCAAGCATCATGCCGTTGATATAGACCGTCGAGCCCAGAGCGACGAAGCCCGGGCACCAGCGACCGACGAGGGCCGGCAGTGCGGGTTGCATCGCCGCGATTCCCAGCCCCATCAATGCAGTCAGTGCCAGTAGCGCATAGAGATTGGGTGCTGTGCCGCGAAGCAGCGATGCGATGGCCGTGAGAAACAGCGCGGCAGTCAGCGTGCCGCGTGCGCCGAAGCGCCCGATCAACCAGGCTGCGGGTAGCGCACCAAGCCCGAGCATGAACACCGGCAGCGTGGTGAGCATGCCGAGTGCGGTCTGGGCGAACCCGAGTTCTTCGCGGATCTGCTCGCCCAGCGGTGCGGCCACCATGATCGGCGCGCGCATGTAGACGCCGGTGAGCCAGAGCAGGAGCAGGATGCCCGCGCGGCGAACATGTTGATGAGTGATAGGCATAGACGGCAGTGCGTGTCCGGTCGGCAGCGCATTGTAGTGATTGCTGAGCCAGGCTGAGCCGGCCGCAGCTGAAACGGCCGATTTTCCTTGCATTTCACACCAGTGCGCTGGGCGCTGTGCTAGCGTCTAGGCGCATGAAACGTAAAACCAAGATTGTAGCCACACTCGGCCCGGCGTCTGATTCGCCGGAAGTGCTTTCCCGCCTGCTATCGGCGGGTGTGAACGTTGTCCGGATCAACTTCTCCCACGGCAGCGCCGACGATCATCGGGGGCGCGTGGCCCGGGTTCGGGCTACCGCGAGCGAACTGGGTCTGCCGGTGGCGGTACTCGCCGATCTGCAGGGGCCGAAGATTCGCATCGAATCGTTCGTGGACGACGCGGTCGAGCTCGAGGCCGGGCAGCGCTTCACGCTCGATACCCAGCTGGCCGCAGACGCCGGCACCCGCGAGCAGGTCGCTATCCATTACCCGCCGCTGCTGGACGACGTGAAACCCGGCGGCCAGCTGCTGATCAACGACGGCGCGATCTCGCTCGCGGTCGACGAAGTCGATGATCACCGCATCGTCTGCACCGTCGAAGTGGGCGGCAAGCTCTCCGGTCGCAAGGGCGTGAATTTGCGCGGTGGCGGTCTGTCGGCCGGCGGCCTCACTGAAAAGGATTTCGGCGATATCCGCGTCGCAGCGGAGTTGGAAGCGGATTATCTGGCGGTTTCGTTCGTGCGCAGCGCCTCGGACATGCACGAAGCTCGGCGCTTGCTGACTGAAGCCGGCGGCAAGGCGCGACTATGCGCCAAGATCGAGCGCGCCGAAGCGATTACCGCGCTGGACGAGATCATCGAAGCCAGCGATGCGGTAATGGTGGCGCGCGGTGACTTGGGCGTGGAGATCGGCGATCCGGAACTGCCTGGCGTACAGAAGCGCATCATTGCCCAGGCGCGGGAGATGAATCGGCTGGTGATCACCGCCACCCAGATGATGGAATCGATGATCGAGAATCCGATTCCCACCCGCGCGGAAGTGCTCGACGTGGCGAATGCCACGCTCGACGGCACGGACGCCGTGATGCTGTCAGCCGAGACTGCTGTCGGTCGCTATCCGGTCCAGACCGTTGCGGCCATGGGCAATATCTGTATCGGCGCCGAGCGTGAGGCAACGGCCGATCGCCCCATCAGCGGGCTCGCCGCGCATTTCGAGCGCACCGACGAGGCCATTGCGATGGCCACCATGTATACCGCGCGTCACATGCATGCCGACGCGATCATCGCGTTGACCGAGTCCGGTACCACGGCGCTGTTGATGTCGCGCCAGGACACGCATATCCCGATCTATGCGCTGACCCAGTACCCGGCCTCCGAGCGCTATCTGGCGTTGTGTCGCAACGTGTTCCCGGTGGCCTTCTCTCCATCCGAGTTGAACGGCGTGGTGCCGGTCGAAGAAGCCGTCGCTTGCCTGAAAACGCGCGGCGATCTGGAAAAAGGCGATCGCGCACTGCTCACAAAGGGCGATTTCACCGGCCCGGGTGGCACCAACGCGATGAAGATAATCACGGTGGATTAAAGACTTTGCGACGGTTTGTGTTGACCGCTCGGTCAGTCGGCGCAAGCCATTGACGAGCAAGCGTTCGTGGAGATCGTTAGAATGCGCATATCGCTTTTATTTCGGCTTCCATGGCTTTCGATGATGTCCTGACGATCCGCGCGGGTCGTGCGGCATATGCTGCGTTGAAAAAAGACGGTTTTTCGCCGCGACAGGTCGGCGCTATGTCGGGTGCGGCCGGCGGGCCCAAATGGCTGATCCTGTCCGCGCTGGATCGTTACCTGTTCGGCGACTGGCTGGCACAGGGCGACGCCTCCCACCCGATCGAAATGGTCGGCTCCTCCATCGGCGCGTGGCGCTTCGCCGCAGCTTGCGATCGGGTGGATCCGGTGGGTGCGATCAATCGGCTCGAGTCGGCCTACCTGAGCCAGCGGTATAGCGAGCGCGCCGATCGTAACGAAATCAGCGGCACGATCCGTGGGATTCTCGATACCTTTCTCACCGATGACGTGCTCGACGGCGTGCTCACGCACCCGCGTTATCACCTGCATGTGGTTACCGTACGCTCGCGGCTGCTCACGCGTAGCGAGAGCCGAGGCGTGCTTGCGGCGGGCTCCGCAATCAGCGCGCTCGGCAACGTGGTGTCGCGCCGGACCTTGAACTGGTTCTTTGAACGCGTGGTGTTTTCGCGCAACCAAGGATCGGTGCAGTGGGCCAACGATGGCCTCAGCCGCCGTACGGTCGGTCTGACGGCTGCCAACGTGCGCGACGCCGTGTATGCCAGCGGAAACGTGCCACTGGCGATGCGTGGTGTGGTGGACCCGCCGGGCGCGCCGCGTGGCATCTACCGTGACGGCGGCATCGTCGACTACCATATCGACCAGCCATTGATCGCGCCCGACAGCGATGCGCCGATCGTGCTCATGCCACATTTCGACGACAAACTGGTGCCCGGCTGGTTCGACAAGGGCCTGCGTTGGCGTCGCCCCCGTTACGCCGAGAACACGCTCATGATCGGTCCGGGCCCGGCGCTGCGAGAGCATCTCGTGGCGGGGAAGGTGCCCGATCGCAAGGATTTCTATCGATATGCCGGCCAGGACGAGGCGCGGCTGGCCGCCTGGCAGCAGGCACTTGATGCCGGCGAGCGCATGCGTGATGCGTTCATCGAATTCACCCAGGCACCGGACCCGGCCCGGTACGTCAAACCCCTGTAAAGCGACTGCCATGACCCGAACGATCGTGCTTGCCTCATCGTCTCCCCAGCGCGCCCGCCTGCTTGCGCAACTGGGGCTGACGCACGAGACCATCGCTGCAGATATCGACGAGACGCCGCGAGAAGGAGAGCCCGCTGAAGCGCTTGCCGAACGGCTCGCCCGCGGCAAGGCGGAGGCGATCGCGCATGAGCAGCGCGATGCTCTGGTGCTCGGATCGGACACCGTCGTGGCGCTGGGCGAGCGGTTGTACGGCAAGCCGCGCGACGATGCCGACGCCGATCGTATGCTGGCCTCGCTCTCGGGGCAGACGCATCGCGTGGTCAGCGGTGTGGCACTGTGCACGGGCGGACGCACGGTTTCGCGGGTCGCGATCAGCGAAGTGTCCATGCGTGAGATCAGTGCCGGCGAGCGCGCGGGCTATATCGCCAGCGGCGAGCCGATGGGCAAGGCCGGCGGCTATGCGATCCAAGGCCTGGGCGCGGTGTTCATAGCCCGGCTCGACGGCAGCTATTCCAGCGTCATGGGCTTGCCCCTGTTCGAGACCGCCGCGCTGCTGCGCGATGCCGGCATCGACGTGCTGCCCTCGTCATGAGCATGCTGCAGCCCGCGCGCATCGTGTTGGTCTTTCCGGTCTGGGCCGGCATGCTCGCGCTCGTTGCCTATGCCGAGCCCACGTTATTCACGCCGGCGGCGGGCGGCATCGTGCCGCTGCTGGTGGTGATCATGTTCGGCATGGGGCTGACGCTGCTGCCTGCCGATTTCGGCCGTGCCCTGGCGCGCTGGCCGGTGGTGTTGCTGGGGCTTGCGCTGCAGTTCGGGCTGATGCCGCTGGCGGCCTGGGCGATCGCCAGCCTGTTCGATCTGGACGCGCCGCTCGCGCTTGGCATGATTCTGGTCGGCAGCGTTGCCGGCGGTACCGCCTCGAACGTGATCTGTTTTCTCGCCGGCGGGGACGTGGCGCTGTCGATCACGCTCACCAGCGTGGCGACACTTGTGAGTGTCCTTGCCACGCCGTTGCTGACCTGGCTCTATGCAGGCGCGCAAGTGCCGGTGCCGGTGTTTTCGATGCTTGTGAGCATCGCCGAGATCGTAGTGTTGCCGGTGGTCGCCGGCATGGTCGTCAATCGATTGATTGGTGATCGCTGGCCCACGCGCGACGGCTGGTGTGCGTTGGGTTCTTCGGCTGCGATCGGTGTCGTGATCGCGATTATTGTGGCGCTCAACGCGGAGGCGATCGCCAGTCTCGGGTTGGTCGTGCTCGGCGCGGTGGTTCTGCACAACGGCATAGGGTTAGTGGCCGGCTATACCCTGGGCCATGTCGTGACCCGCGATACGCGCACGGCACGCACGCTGGCGATCGAAGTCGGCATGCAGAACTCGGGGCTGGCGGTCGCGCTCGCCCAGCAGTATTTCTCGGCGGCCGCAGCGCTGCCGGGCGCGCTGTTCTCGGTCTGGCACAACGTGAGTGGTGCGTTGCTGGCTGCGATCTGGGCACGTACCGCGGCTGCGCATGAGGAGCAGGCGGGCGTCTAGTCCGAGCGCTCACTGAGCCAATCGGCAGCCATTCGCCAGGTGTGGGCCGGCGCGTCACGGCCGGCGAATACGCCCGCATGGCCGCCCGGCGCCAGTTCGAAGCGGCGGTCCGGGCTGGTCACCAGATCCATGATGCGGCGCACGCTGGCGATGCCCATAAGCTGGTCGGATTCGCCGGCGATCGCCAGCAGCGGACAGTCGATGCTGGCCAGATCCGACTCCACCTCGCCCAGGCGTACTGTGCCGCTGGCCAGCGCGTTGTCGATCCACAGCTTGACCAGGAAGTCCTGCACCAGGGTGCCCGGGTAGTCGAGCATGTCGCCCATCCACCGGCTTGTGGTGACATGCGCGGCGACGAAATCGCGATCGCCCATGCGCCGGAGCAGATCGACATAAGTGGTGACGCTGCCGACCGGATTGGTGAGCTTGAAGGCCAGGCCGTTGAGCCAGCCGGGTACGTGCATGAACCGCGGGTCGATCTGGTGGATACGCCACGGCGTATGCCGGCGAATCATCCGAGCCGGGCCATTGAGCGCCCGCAGTGCGCGCGCGGCGATGGTGGCATCGTGCATGTCCACCGGGCTGGCAATAGTGACGATATTGCGTACGCCCGAGTCCCGACCGGCGCCGGCATAGATGAGCGAGAACAGACCGCCCATGCAGTAGGCCACCACCGATACGTCGTGACTGCCGCTATGCTGGCGCACGGCGGTCAAGCCATCGGGTAGCAACCGTAACGCGTAGTCACGTACGCCCAGATGGGCGTCGTCGCGCCCCGGCTCGCCCCAATCGAGTAGATAGACTGCAAAGCCGCGGGCGCGCAGGTAGCGCACCAGGCTGCGTTGGGGCAGCAGGTCGAAGATGAGGGTGCTGGCCGCCAAGGGCGGCACCAGCACGATCGGTGTAGCGTGCTCGTGATCGGCGACGTCCATCGTGGCGTCGCCGACCTGGACCGTGTCGGTTGCCAGCGGCGGATAATAGCGTACCGCCATCAGGCCGAGCCGATGGATCACCTCGTACGGTGTCTGGTCGGCCTGATAGAGCTCGCTGTCGTTGAACAGCCAGTCGCGGCCGTTGGTCAGCCTGCGGCGTGCATCGTCACGTGCGCTGTCAATGCGCCGTCGAATCCCGTTGAGCATGCCGGCATTATCGCATGCTCGCGATTACGCGCCGGCGCCCAAAAGCCGGGGTTCAGTGACTGCCTGCGGCCTCGCCCCAAAGCTTCTCGAGCGTGGCGGTGCGCCGGCAGGAGTTCTTGTAGAACTTGTAGCGCAGCGAATTCTTCTTGTAATAGTTCTGATGATATTCCTCGGCAGCGTAGAAGGTCGTGGCGGGCGTGATCTCGGTCACGATCGGCGAGGGGGCTTTTTCGTCGTCCTGCAGCGCTTTCTTCGAGGCCTGCGCTGCGGTCTTTTGTTCCGGCGTCACCGAAAAGATCGCGCTGCGATAGGAGTCGCCACGGTCGCAGAACTGCCCGCCTGCATCGGTGGGGTCGACGTTGTGCCAGAACACATCCAGCAAGTGGTCATAGGTGACGACGCCCGGCTTGTAGATCACTTTAACGGCTTCGGCGTGGCCGCTGGTTTCGGCAGTGACATCCTTGTAGCTGGGGTTGTCGACATGGCCACCGGTATAGCCCGACGTGGTTGAGACCACGCCCTCGACCTGATCGAACGCTTCCTCTACGCACCAGAAACATCCGCCCGCGAATATGGCGACCGCTTCGTCACTACCCACAGCCGGCTCGAACGGCGCCTCCGGCGCCGGGCCCTCGGCCGCGCCTGCACTGGTGGCAGCGCAGGCCAGCATCACGATCGCTGCGATCAGGAAGGCGAAGGTCTTGTCGAGAAAAATCGGTCGCATGTCGGCGGTCGCGTTCGGGAACTGTGCCCCAGTTATACGCGGATCGCCGCTGCCGCGATGCGTTACTCGGTCTCCGGCAGGCCCACGGCGAGCGCTGCGGCAGCCAAGGCGGGAACGGTCAGTGCCGCCACTGCAACGGCTGCGCCGAAGCTGCCGATGAGCGCGATCATGCCACCGCCGGCCAGCAGGATGACGCCAATGGTGGTGTTCGCCACCGCGGTCAGCTGGGCGCGATCTTCGGCGGTACCCAAGTCAGTCAGATAAGTTTTTCGGCCCAGTCGTACGCCGGCATGCACGCCGGCGAGCAGGAAATAACCCACCGCGAACGGCCAGACGCCGAAGGTCGCGCCGAGGCCGAAGACTGCGCTCGCGGCGACCAGCAGGTTGAGCACGGCTGCCAGTACGCCGGTCAACATCAATACCTGGCGTGATGAGCGATCCGAGAAACGGCCCCATATGGGCGCGGCGATGAGTGATGCCAACCCGGATAGCGCCAGCAGCACCGCAAGATTGCCAATGGCGTCACCGCCACTCGAACGCGCCAGCTCGGCGTAATAGGGTGCGGCCAGTGCGGTCGCGATAAGCAGGCCGCGTACGGCGATGAAGCGCGCGAAACCGGGCTTGCTGCGGATGATGTCCAGGCTCTGCCAAGCGGTCTTGAGCGCGTTGCCGCCACCTTCAGTGGCGCCGGCATATTCACGCAGGCTGGAGAAAATGACGGCGGCGAACAGCCAGGCCGTGCCGGCCAGTGCGAGCAGCACGAGAATCGGCGTCAGCTTGGCGTTGGCTGCAGGCGTGAGCCACAACGTCAGCCCCAACAGCATCGCGACGCCGCCGGCCGCGCTGGCGGCATAGCCTGACAGGGTGCCGCGACGTGTCTTGGCGATGGTCTTGCCCTGCACGTCCTTGTACGAAACCGAGCACACGCCGCGCCCGAGCGAAAAAAGGGCCAGCAGCGCGAGGATGGCCAGGCCTGCCGCGCCTGCGTCGAGCGCTAGTGCTGCAGCTATCATCGCCACCACGCTGGCGCCCTGGATCGCCGCGCCGGCAACCCAGAACCATTTTCGCCGCGGTTTGGAACGCATCCAGCCGGCCACCGCGAGCTGTGGCAACAGCGCCAGCGATTCACGGATGGGCACCAGCAGGCCGGTCATCCACACGGGCGCGCCGATCGCGCCCAGCAGCCAGGGCAGAACGAGCTTGGGGCTGGCGATGAGATCGCCGGCCTTGTTCGCCAGCAGGGCGACGAGATGGATGAAGAAATTTGTTGGTTGCTCGCGGCAGGCGTCGTCCGAAATATCCCGGCAGACGCGCGCGTTCTCGTCGCCGGTGACCAGATCATAGAGATCGCGGATGCGGCCTTGTTCGGGCGTGCGCTGTGCCGTTTCGTCGTCCAATGTTTTCTTGCCTCGTTATGCCTTGCGATCAGCCGGCGGTTTCGACATGCCGGCGCCAGTCGCCGTGCGCGATGGTCGGCCAGGCCGGGTCGCGTGCCGCGATCCATAGATAGATCCACGCCTGGCCATGGTCGGTACCGATCTGGCGACGTGTGTAGTGCACGGGGTAGTCCTCGAGCCGGTCGAGCGCTGCGAAGCTGTCTTCGTCGACTTCGAACACGTCGCCGATCAAAGCGGTTTTGCCTTCATCGAGCGCGGCCGGGTAGGGGCCGGTATCGAGGAGGGTGAAACACGCCGGCGTCGTGTACGCGCCGCAATGCCTGGCGGTTGCCATGTAGTGATGATTACGCTGGCCGGGGCGCAGCGTGCCGTAGACGAAAACGCGTCTCATGAAGTCGAGGGAATAAGGGTCATGCAGGTATGCTAGCCGACATGAAAAAGCTGACAACAGGCATAAGGTGAGCCGCGAAGTCGTTGTGCGCGAGGCGGCCACCACGGTGCTGCTGCGCGATGCCGCGCAGCGCGGGCCCGACCAGCTGGAGGTGCTGCTGCTGCGTCGCCACGCCAGCCACGTGTTTGGCGCCAATGCCTATGTGTTTCCCGGCGGCGCGATTGATGAGGCCGACAGCGACACGGCGCTGGCTGCCCGCTGTATCAGCGGGACGGAACAGGCGGCGACCGCGGGCGGGTCGGTAGGATTGGCCGCCTCGATGGCGGCGATCCGCGAATGCTTCGAGGAGGCCGGACTGCTCGTCGGCTGCGTGGCGCGCGGCGACGAAAGTCAACGCGATGCGCTGCGCGTGGCACTCAACGACCAGACCCGCGCTTGGGCTGACGTCGCCGCGGTGCTCGATCTGCGGTTCACACTGGATGATCTTCGTTATTTCGCGCACTGGACTACGCCGGCCGGCCCGCCCAAGCGCTATTCGACCCGTTTTTTCGCGGCTGCCGCGCCGGATGGCGAAGCCCTGTGTGATGGCCACGAGACCACGCATGTCTGGTGGGCGTCGCCAGCCGAGGCGGTGACGGCCCACGATCGCGGCGAGATCACCCTGATGACGCCGACGCGTGCCACGCTCGAAACCCTGCGCAATTACGACAACGTCGACGATGCGCTGGCCGGGCTGGTCGAGACCGCAGCGGCGCTACGCGCATGAGTGCCGTACGACGCACCGCCGAGACCGTGGCGCCGGGCGTGGTGCGCGTGATCGCGCCGAACCCGAGCCCCATGACCGGCCCGGGTACCAACAGCTATGTGGTGGGTACCGGCCCCTGCGCGATCATCGATCCAGGTGTGAACGACGACGATCATCTCGATGCGCTGATCGCTGCGGCACCCGGCGAGATCGTGGCCATACTCGTCACTCACGCCCATCCCGACCACACCGGCGGCGCGCGTCGGCTCGCCGAGCGGCTGGGTGTGCCCGTGCATGCGCATGGGACGCCGTTGCAGGGCGTGCGCGACAAGGAGTTTTACGCCGACCGTCCCATGGCGGATGGCGATCGCCTGGTGCTGGGCGAGCTCACCCTCCAGGCGCTGCATACGCCCGGCCACGCGGCCGATCATCTGTGTTTCTTCTGGCCCGAGGCAGGGCTGCTGTTTGCCGGCGATACCGTCATGGCCGACGTGACGGTCGTGATTCTGCCGCCGGATGGTGGCATGACCGCCTATCTGGAGAGCCTGACCCGGTTGCGCGAACTGCCAATCAAGCAGATCGCCCCGGGCCATGGTCGGCTGCTCGACAATGCCTTGGTCGTGCTCGCCCAGATCGTCGAACATCGGCTGGCGCGCGAGGCCCAGGTACGCGAGGCGCTGAGCGAAAGTGACTCGGCGACGACGTCGGATGAGATCGCCGGGACACTCTATCCGGATCTCGATCCACGCCTGCGCGGCATGGCGGCCGCACAGGTCGAATCCCATCTCGTCCGCCTCGCCGAACTCGGCGCGGCGCGGGCGGACGGTGCCTACTGGATGCCGGACTAGTCGTCGGCGCCGGCTTCGCCACCGGCCAGCTTGTCGGCCAGGAACGTCTGCGTATGGGCCCAGGCCCGCTGGGCCGCAGCTTCGTTATAGGAAACGCCGTCGATGCCGTAGTCGTCGGCGGCCGGGTTGGTGAAGGCGTGCTCGGCATCGCCGTACATGGTGAGATGCCAGTCGAGGTCGTCGCGGGCGTCGAGTGCTTTAGCGAGCGTGGTCACGTCTTCCATCTTCACCATCGGGTCGGCCGCGCCGTGCAGCACGAGAATCGATGCATTGACGTCATCCGAGGTGGCTGGCGGCGGCAGATGGCCGTGCAGGCTCACCACGGCATCCACCGGCGCGCCGGAATAGGCCAGTTCCAGCGCACTCGTGCCGCCAAAGCAGAAGCCGATCGCGCCCAGATGCGCGTCATCGACCCGGGGCGCATCGGCCAGCTGTGACAGCGCGGCCTGACCCAGCCCGCGCAGATTCGCCTTGGCTGCAGTCGACCAGCTCTTGGCCTCCTGAGGGCTTTCCGTTGTCTTGCCATCGCCGTACATATCGGCGGCGAACGCCACATAGCCGGCAGCCGCCAGTTCGCGTGCCCGCTGCTTCGCGTAGTCGTTCAGGCCCCACCATTCGGGGATCACCAGCACGCCGGGGCGGGCGGTATCGTCGCTGTCGTCGTAGGCGAGATAGCCGACATGGGTCGTGCCGCCGACGTCGTATTCGACGCTTTTGGTCTGCACTGCCGCGGCCGCCGGCAGGGCGAGCAGGCCGAGCATGAGTCCGGCGATCTGATTTTTCATGAGGCGCATCCGAGTGTTGATGAGTCCGGCTCAGCCTAGCGCAACTATCCCGACGGCTTCATGAACGAAGCTCACGCCTCGATCGGCACGCCCGCACGCTCGATCAATGCGGCGCAATCGAGATCGGCCTCGACCGTGCCGTAGGCCATGCCGTGACTACCGGCCAGCCGCGCATCGCAGAAGGCTGCGCCCACCCAGGCGGATTCGCCGGTCAGCAGGGTCTTGGCCTGCAGGGCACGGGCGACGCCCTCGGCCACGCGGCGTGCCTGGGTGGGCTTATCCGCAACTGTGGCCAACATGGTCTCGAGCGCCTTGCAGTGGGCATCGTAGGCCGGATGCGCGCCTTCGGCCTGGGCCAGTTCGGCACGCAGGGCGTCGACCGCGTCCGGGCTCTTGGCCATCGCGCGCAGCATGTCGAGACACTGGACGTTCCCTGAGCCTTCCCAGATCGAATTCAACGGCGACTGGCGGAACAGCCGGGGCATGATCGACTCCTCGACATAACCCGCGCCGCCGAGGCATTCCTGCGCCTCGTTCACCAGCGGCGGGGCGGCTTTGCAGATCAGATATTTGCCGACCGGCGTGGCAATGCGCGCCAGCAGTTTCTCGTGCTCGTTGTCGGACTCGAAGGCACGGGCGAGGCGCATCGACAGCGCCATGGCTGCCTCGGACTCCAGTGCCATATCGGCGAGAACCTGCTGCATCAGCGGCTGTTCGACCAGGCGCGCGCCGAAGGCCTCGCGATAACGGCAATGATGAATGGCCTGCACCAGCGCCTGGCGCATGAGGCCGGCCGAGCCGAGCATGCAGTCGAGCCGTGTCTGCGAAACCATGTCGATGATGGTCGGCACGCCGCGCCCGGCTTCGCCCACGCGATAGGCCTCGGCGTCGAAGAACTCGACTTCCGAAGAGGCGTTGGAACGATCGCCGAGCTTATCCTTGAGGCGCTGAATTTCGATCGCGTTGCGCCGGCCGTCGCGGGTCCAGCGCGGCAGCAGGAAACAGGACAGGCCCGTGTCTTCCTGGGCGAGCACCAGAAACGCATCGCACATGGGCGCGGAGAAGAACCACTTGTGGCCGGTGAGCCCGTGGCTGCCGTCGTCGCGGGGCGTGGCCCGGGTAGTGTTGGTGCGCACGTCCGAGCCGCCCTGTTTCTCGGTCATGCCCATGCCGATGGTCAGGCCGGTCTTTTCGATATGCGGTGTGAAGGTCGGGTCGTAGCTGTTGGCCAGGATGCCGGGCAGCCAGGCCTCGGCGATGTCCGGCGCATGGCGCAGAGCCGGCACGGCCGCGTGCGTCATGGTGATCGGGCACATCGTGCCGGCCTCCATCTGGTTGTGCATGTAGACGAGGCCTGAGCGCACGACCTGCGCTCCTTCACGCTGGGCGGTCCAGGTCAGCCCGTGCAGGCCGTGTTCCTTGGCCAGCGCCATGCTGCGGTGATAGGCGGGATGGAAATGCACCTCGTCGATACGATGTCCGTAGCGATCGTGGGTCTTGAGCTCGGGTGGGTTCTCGTTGGCCTCGAAGCCGATTTCGATCAGTTCGGTGCCGGCGATTGCGCCGTAGGTCTTGAGCCGATCCTGGCCCCAGTCGCCGCCTTCGCGCCGTATTGCCTCGGCCAGCGCGGTATCCGCGGTAAACGCGTTGTAGTCCACCAACGGCGGCGGCTGGTTGGTGACATCGTGAGTACGCAGGTTATGGCGAGGACGCAGCGGAATATCGGTCATGGTGTCGGGCGGTTACAAGCCGAGCCGCCGATTGTGCCTGATCGCACGAACCGTGAACGATACGCGTCGTTACCCTGTGGTTGCCTGAAGAGCGCGCATAAAAAAGGCCGACCCTCGGGTCGGCCCCTGTGGCACGGGGCATACCCCCGAAACCACCCGATACCGGTCAGGTAACGATTAGCCGTGACCGCCCTTGAGCGAGTCGGCGGTAACCTTTTCCTTGTTCTTCCAGTTCTGGCGCATCTGATCGAGCTCTTCGGCAGGCAGCGAGATCAGGCCCAGTTTCTTGAGCGCGCCCCGGTCGCTGGCCATCTGGTCGGACAGGAACAGGGTGACGTACTCGTCGAAGCCGCCGATCTTCTCGGCATGCGCGTTCTTGGTGTAGAAAAACATCGAACGCGAGATCGGATACTCACCGGACGAGATCAGCTCGCGCTTGGGTTCGACGCCGTCGATCTTGGCGGCCTGGATCTTGTCGCGGTTCTCCTCGAGAAAGGAGTAGCCGAAGATGCCGATCGCATTCGCGTTCTGGGCCAGCTTCTGCACGATCAGGTTGTCGTTCTCGCCGGAGGGCACGAACTTGCCGTCCTGGCGGATGGCCGGCTTCTCGCCGTTGTAGCCGTCGATGTTCTCGGCTCCATGTTCGATGACCAGCTCCTCGAAGGCGTCGCGGGTGCCGGAAGAGGTCGGCGGGCCATAGACGAGGATGTCGTAATCGGGCAGCGAGGAGTCGATGTCGCTCCACTTGGTATAGGGGTTGTCGACTAGCTGGCCGTCCTGCGGCACCTTGGCGGCGACCGCCTTGGTCAGCTGCTCACGCGACAGATCCAGAGCCGGCTCGCCGGACTTCTGGCCCACGACGATGCCGTCATAACCGACCATGACCTGGGTGATGTCTTCGACACCGTTGTCCTGGCACATCTTGAGCTCGGAGGCCTTCATCGGACGCGACGCGTTGGTCATGTCCGGGGTGTTCTCGGCCACGCCGGTGCAGAAGAGCTTGAAGCCGCCACCCGAACCGGTCGATTCGACCACCGGAGTACGGAAATCGGTGGTCGCGCCCATTTCCTCGGCCACATAGGACGAAAACGGATAGACCGTGGACGAGCCGACAATACGAAGCTGGGCGCGATCGAACTGCTCGGCGCTCTGGGCATTGTCACCGCTGGAGCCTTCGGCGTTGCCCTGGCTGGCCTCCTGGCCGCCGTTCTGGCCCTGGCCGCAGGCCGCCAGCAGCACAGTGCCCGCTGTGAGAGCCAGCAGTGATTTCGATCGTTTGTTGATCAGCGTTGTCAGCATGAAGAATCCTTTCGGTATGTCCGCCTGGCGGCATGATTGAGCGCAAGGCTGTCAGCTAAAGATGACAGTTTTATGACGTCGCGGTTCGGTCTGTCGACCCGCGTGCATCGGCGGGAAGGCGTGTAACGGGTGCAAAGTCGCCGATGAAAGAGATTTCCGGCGTTAACCAGTAACCGGTGGCGGCCTGCACGGTGCGTTGCGCGTGCATGATCAGCGCACAGACATCGGCCGCTTGGGCGTTGCCGTTATTGACGATGATGTTGGCGTGCCGCGGCGAGATCTGGGCGTCGCCACAGGCCAACCCCTTGAGCCCGCATTCGTCGATCAGTCGGCCGGCGCCGATGCCTTCGATCTTGCGGAAGATCGAGCCGGCAGACGGTTCGCTGTCCAGCGGTGGGTGTCGTTCGGCACGCCAGCGCAGGTTCTCTTCCATGATTCGGGTCAACGTTTCGGCAGGCGCCGGTTCGAGTTCGAAGGTGGCCGACAGCACGATGTCGTCGCGCGAATGCAATACCGACTGGTCGTAGCCGAACTCGAAGTAGTCCACGTCCACCCGCCGGCGTTCGTTGTCGGCGGTGAGCAGTTCGGCGGATTCGAGCACTTCGCCGATGAACATGGTGCGTTCGCGCTCGGGCGCGGGCGACAGGAAATGCAGGTTCTGCCAGAGCGCGCCGCCGACCGTCGACGGGATGCCGACGTAGTGTTCGAGGCCCGACAGGCCGTGCTCGACGGCCGCATCGATGAGGTCGGGGTAGACAAGTGCGCCGCTGGCGGCCGTCACGCAGGTGCCGTGGATATCGATCGCCTGGGCGTGGTTGGCGATCACCAGTCCCGCATAGCCACGATCACCGATGAGGATATTGGCGCCGCGCCCGAGCAGGAAGTAATCGACGCCCAGATCGCGCGCGACACGCACGGCCGTTGCCAGTGCCTCCGGTGTGCGGGCTTCGAAATAGAACGCCGCGGGCCCGCCGATCTGGAAGCTCGTACGCGCGGCCAGCGGCACGTCGCGCTCGAGTGCGCTGCCGAGGCGCTGGGCCAGGCCGCGCTGCTGCGCGGGCGTCGGAGTACGGGGTTTTCGCATGTCGTGCGCTGAGACCGGGTAACAGCCAAAGATAGTCGATGCCGAACCGTGCAAATACAAGGGCGCGAGCGCGATCGCCGCTGCGGATGTCGGCGGCCGCCGGGTTTCGCGTAAGCTGAGGCGAAACGGGGTTTACCAGAGGTTGTCTTGTCACAGTCGCAGCGCATCGTCGTGTTTGATCTCGACGTCACACTCACCCGCTACGACACGTTCCTGCCCTTCGTGATCGGCTATCTGCGCTACCAGCGCAAGCGGCGCAGCCTGTCGTTATGGCGGTTGGCGACGTTGCTGAAATTCTGGCGCTGGGGCGATCGCACCTGGGTGAAGACCCAGGTGCTGCGGGCGTTCATCGGCGGCCAGCCGCGTGACCGGGTCGAAGCCTGGGCCGATCGATTCGTCGAGGAGCTGCTGCAGGACGCCATGCGCGAGCAGGGCCTCGACCAGTTGCGCCGGCACCAGCAGGAAGGCGCACGGGTGATCCTGGCGTCGGCCAGTTTCGATATCTATGTCGCCCGGCTGGCCAAGCGTTTGGAAATCGAGGAAGTGCTGGCCACCCGTGCGGCATGGAATGCGCGCGGTCGCCTGGTGGGCATGGACGGCGAGAACTGCCGTGACGACGAGAAGCTGCGCCGCGTGAAGGCGATGGCCGACATGCCGGACGACGGCCGCGGCGTGACCGCCTATTCCGACTCCCACGCCGATCTGCCGCTGCTGTCCTGGGCCGAGAACGGCGTGGCCGTCTGTCCCTCCAAGCGACTGTTTCATCAGGTCGGAGGTCTGGGCCTCGAAGTCGCGCGCTGGTGAGTGTGTCCCAGGTGTTTCTGGTGCTCGCCGTGGGCTTGGCGAGCCTGGCCCAGATTCTGCTCAAACACGGAATGAATCAGGCGGCAGTGGCCGATGCCGGCCACGTCTGGTTGCGGCCCCTGCGCCAGCCCTTGGTGCTGGCCGGCATGAGCACGCAGGTGCTGTTGACCTGTTTGTGGCTAGTGGTGCTCTCGCATATCGATGTCAGCCTCGCGTTTCCGGTGCTCGCACTCAGCTATGTCGTGGTCGTCGCCTATTCGGCGTTGTATATCGGCGAGACGGTGGGCAAGCGGCGCTGGTGCGGTGTTGCGCTGATCGTATTGGGCGTGGGAGTGCTGGCCTATGCGGCTTGAAAAGCGCGCCCTGAACAGCGCCGGCCTGTTGGTGCTGTCCGTGTCGCTGATGGCGGCCGGCCAGTTGTGCATGCGCCGCGGCATGCTCGCCTTCGGGCCGATCGAGTCGCCCGCGGCGTTCGGCAACCTGGTGTGGGGCGGGATCATCGCGCCGATGAGCATCCCCTTTGTCTGGCTGGGCATGATCGTCTACGCCCTGGCGATCATGGTCTGGCTGCAGGTGCTCTCTCGCATGGATCTGAGCATCGCCTTCCCGCTGATGAGCCTGAGCTATGTGCTGGTCTATCTCGGCGCGGCCCTGTGGCCGGCGCTGGATGAGGCGATCACGGTCGGCCGGCTGGCCGGCACGGGCCTGATCATGTGCGGCGTGGCGATGGTCGCCGGCTCGCGACGCTGATTCAGCTGCCGTCCTCGGCCTCGAAGCCGCAGTCGGACGAGGAGGCACAGAACAATGCCGGTTGGTTGGGCGTCAGGCCGGCCAGGGTAATGGTCGGTGAGGCGAGGCTGATACCGAGCCCGTCGAGCAGCGGATCGAGAACGGGGCCTAGTGTGTTTACAGCAATCGTCTCGAGTACGCCGCTGACGCCGTCGAGCGCGGCGCGTAGTAGCGGCCGCGTTAGCCCCGTAAGCAGATCGCCCAGGCCGTCGAATATGCCGCCGAGAAGGCCGCCGCCTCCACCCGTGTTCAGCAGGTCATAGTCGAGGTTGATATCGCCGAGCAAGCCAGCGATATCATTAGTGCGCACAGTTTGGTCGCCTTCGAAAGTCTGCGGGAGCAGCGCCAGGTCGTCGATATCGTCGAACACGGCCTCGTAACGGTCATTGCCGAGCACTGTGGATACGGCGTCGCCGTCGTTGAAAAGTTCGGCCACTGTGGTGCCCAATACGGTCACGTCGGCACGTGCACCGGTATTGATCGAACCGTCCGGGTTCACGCTGCCGATGGCAGCTGCCGCTGTCGCGGTATCCGCAGACACCGTGACGGTATAGAAACGATCATCAGGCGTCGGACAATCAATACGCTCGAGGCGTGCTTCGCCCTGGGCGAGCTGTATCGCGATCGGCAGGTTCACTTCCGCGACATCCAGCAGGCCGCCAAGGCCGAGGCGAAGGGCGAGATCGACGCTCAGCGATGCCTGGGACGAGCGAACCACCGTGTAGTAGTTCTGGCCGTCGTAGGTACCTGCCGGGCCGATTTCAGTGCCTGCGGGCTCGAGTAGGCGCAGGCTGACGTCGAGCCCGCCGAGATTGGCCGGTAGCTCGGACAAAATGGTCGGCAGGCTGATCGCCTCTTCTCGGTCGACGGCCACCAGTTGCGCAGCGGCGTTGACGATGTTGCCGAGCGCGACCGATGCATCGCTGCCGACCGGGCCGGCCAGGCTGAGAATTTCGGACAACGGCTGGTCGCCGAGCGCGCTGCGGACGTCACCGATCACGCCACGGGCCAATGCGTTGACCCCGTCCGATACGTTGTCTAGTGCTTCGTTGACGGTTACCCGGGCCACGTCCTCGCTAGTGGCCACCCCCGCATCGATATCGAGCAGATCCGCAAGCGTTACCGAGGCATTGGCCAGGTCCCCGAGGCTGGCGACCTCGAGATCGACGTCGATCAGCGCCGACAGCAGGTCGGGATTTACCGCGGCGAGTGTGGTTCCGAACTGTATCGCCGCTTCGGGCTGGGCGATGGCGCCGGCAGAAGCCGAAAGCGTGATTTCGTTGTCGCTGAACAACGAAAACAGCGGGGCGTAGCTGTCGTCGGTGACGGTCAGACGCACGCCGTTGGGCCGTGTCGTGACGGGGGCGTCGGTCGCGAACTGGCGCAGCCCGGTTGCCTGATTGGTGGTCACAAGGCCTTCGTCGTAGCGCGTGATCGTGGGTGTCGTGTCTTCGTCCCGGCGTGCGAAGTTGCTGGTGACGCTCGCTTGTGCGGCTGCCAGCCCGCTGGCGCTATCCAGGTCGACGCGACAGCCGCTGGCCACGCGAGCGGCATCGAGGGCGGCGATATTGGCGGCCGACTGCAGCTTCTGCTGGGTGGCGTACAGGCGCCCGGTGTCCACGGCGAGCGCGAGCAGGGCCACCGCGGCCACGATGAAAGCCGCCGTCATGATGAGAATGGCGCCGCGCTGACGATGCGGGCGCCGCGAAGCGAGCGGGTTCACGGTCCGGGTTACCCTCGTGCGCAACGGATTGGCTCCGTACAGCGTAATCTGGAGACTGACTAACAGTATCGGCGGCGCGTACAGCGACTGAATACGGTGTCTGTGTGCAGCGCCGGGGCGAGCGCGTACACTTGCGCGCCTTCGAAACCGAAGACGAAGCGTGATGCCAACGCTGGATTACATCGTAACGCCGGTCGATGCGGCCGCCCATCGGTTCCGGGTCGTACTGCAGACTGACGTCGTGCCCGGCGACACGATCGAGCTCGCCTTGCCGAGCTGGATACCCGGCAGCTACGTGATCCGCGATTTCGCGCGGCACATGCTGTCGATTGCGGCCGAAAGCGGGGGCGAGGCGATCTACGTTCAGCCCATCGATCGACAACGCTGGCAATGCACGCCCGGTAGCGATCACCTGACCGTGGCCTGCGAGTTCTATGCCCGCGACGAGTCGGTCCGAGCGGCGTTTCTTGACGACACCCGCGGCTTCTTCAACTTCACCTCGCTGGCCTTGCGTCCTACCGGCCGAGAGAACGACGTCTGCCGGGTCACGCTCGATCCGCCGAGCGGCATCAGCGACTGGCAGGTCGCCACCACGCTGCCGGCCGTCGATGTCGACAGCCGTGGTTTCGGTGGCTACGAAGCCGAGAGCTACTGGGCGCTGATCGACCAGCCGGTCGCCATGGGCAACGCCATCGAGTACGTGCGATTCCAGGTGCGTGGCGTGCCGCATGCCTTCGTGCTGCTCGGCAGCCACGATGCCGATACGCAGCGTCTGGCCGCTGATCTGGCCGCGGTGTGCGAAGCCCAGGCGGCGGTCTTCGACGAACTGCCGGCACGCGAGTATCTGTTCCTCGCCCAGATCACCGCCAACGGGTTCGGCGGTCTGGAGCATTGCGAGTCCAGTGTTCTGCAGGTGCCGCGTGCGGCGTTGCCGTCGCGCGTGCCGGCCGCCAACGGCGAGTCGGTCCGCAGCGAGGCCTACGAGACCCTGCTCGGGCTGTGCAGCCACGAATATTTCCATCTCTGGAACGTCAAGCGTATTCGACCGCAGGCGGTGGCCGAGAACGATCTGCAGTCGGAAGCCTATTTTCGCGACCTCTGGGCCTACGAAGGCGTGACCTCCTATTTCGACGATCTCGGCCTGGTGCGCGCCGGGCTGATTTCCGAGCAGGGTTATCTCGACCGGCTGGCGACGCTCGCCACGCGCATCGACCGCACGCCGGGCCGGCATCGCCAGAGCCTGTCGCAGTCCAGCTTCGATGCCTGGCTGAAGTTCTACCGCCCGGACGAGAACACGCCGAACGCGGTGATCAGCTACTACGGCAAGGGCGCACAGTTCGCGCTCGGCCTGGATCTGAAGTTGCGCGTGGAGACCGACGGTGCGGTATCGCTGGACGACGTCATGCGCCGTGCCTGGGAAGTGCACGGTCGTGAAGACAGGCCGGTGCCGGAGCACGGTCTGGCCGCGATCGCGGCCGAGGCGAGTGGCCTCGATCTGGATATTTTTACCGAGTCCTATCTGGAGACGATCATCGACGCGCCCTGGGCCGACTGGCTGGGCTATTTCGGTATCGATGCCATGTTCGCGCCCGGCAAGGATGACGAAGCCGCGCTGCGCGGGCGTTTTGGCGTGCGCACGGGCGCCGGCGCGCAGCCGCGTGTGAGCCATGTGTTCGACGACACGCCGGCTCAGACCGCCGGCATCTCGCCACAGGACCGCCTGGTCGCGATCGACGGCATCGAGGTCGGCGCAAACCTTGTCGGCCAGCTGCGACGGTATCCAGCCGGGGCCGTGGTGGCGGTGCATCTGTTTCGTAGCGACGAGCTGCTGGTCCGCCATGTCACGCTCGGGCGAGCCGCGGCAGGTGAATGGAAACTGCGGATCGACGAGAATGCAGATTCTGCTGCTCATGCGCGACGCGCACGCTGGTTAAAAAATGCCCATTCGGCCTGAAGCCTGGATCGACCGCAGCGAGGCCGACACCCTCTGTGACCTGTTCGCAGCGCGTGTCACCCGTACACCGGATGCGCTGGCCTATCGTTTCTACAGTCCGCGCCGGCACGAATGGATCGAACTGAGCTGGGCCGAGGCGGCGGCGCGCGTGCAGCGCTGGCAGGCGGTGCTGGCCGAAGCCGGCGTGCAGCCGGGCGACCGGGTCGCGATCATGCTGCGCAACAGCCCGGAATGGCTGTGCGTCGATCAGGCCGTGATGGCGCTGGGCGCGGTCACGGTCGGCCTGTTCTGTGCCGATACACCGGCTAGCAACGCGCACCTGATCGACGACAGCGGCGCGCGTGTGCTGGTGGCGGTCAAGGCGCGCTGGGCCGAGCGCATTCTTGAAGCCGGCGATTGCCCGCAGCTGGAAACCGCGCTCGTGTTCAGCGGCGAAATTGCAAACGCCAAGCGCATCCGCCATGCCGACGAAGCGCTCGCGCGCGCGGACGAGGCCCACCATGCCGCGGTTTCAGCACGCTTCGACGATCTCGCCAGCTTGGTCTATACGTCGGGTTCGACCGGCCGGGCACGCGGCGCGATGCTCACCCACGCCAATCTGCTGTTCAACGCCCATGCCGTGGCCGACGCGCTGCCGGTGGTCGAGGATGAGCACGCGTTGTCGTACGTACCGCTGCCGCATTCCTACGAGCGCGTGGTCAATGCCTATCGGGCGATGATCACAGGCGCGGTGATCACCTTCTGCCGGCACCCGCGTTTTCTCGGCCTGACCCTGGCGCGGGCGCCGGTGACCACGCTGGTCGGTGTCCCGCGGGTTTATGAGCGTTTTTATATCGAGCTCAACCGCTGGCTGTCGCGACGGCCGCGTTATGTGCGCCGTCTGGTGGCGTTCACGATCAAGCTGGGCGAGTCGGTTTTCGAGCGCGAGCAGGGGCGCAGCCGGCGCCATATGCGGCATCTGCTGTGGCCCGTGCTGCGCCGCTTCGTGGCCCGCCGCTGCCTGCGCCTGTTCGGTGCCGACATGCAGTATGCGGTGTCGGGCGCGGCGGCCCTGCCGTACCCGGTCGCGCGCACGCTGGTCGGCCTCGGCGTGCCGGTGCTGCAGGGCTACGGGCTGACCGAGGCCGGCCCGGTGGTGAGCGTCAACCGGCTGCACGACAACGCGCTCGATAGCGTCGGCATCGTGCTCGACGGCATCGAGACCAAGATCGGCCCGGACAACGAGCTGTTGGTGCGCGGGCCCGGCGTGATGCGTGGCTACTGGAATGACGAAGCCGCGACGGCCAAGTCGCTATCGGCCGGGGGCTGGCTGCATACCGGCGACAAGGTCAGCCGGCTGGACAAGAACCGGCTCTATCTCACCGGGCGCATGAAAGAAGTCATCGTCATGACCACGGGCGAAAAAGCCTCGCCCGAGCCGATCGAGGAAGCACTGCGTCTGGATGAACTGGTCGAGCGCGCCGTGGTCGTGGGCGAGGCACGCCCCGTCTTGGCCGCGATCGTGAGCTGCCCGGCCGATGCGCTGGTGCCGGTGATGAAGCGGCTGAATCTCGACCCGGCATCGCCGGCGAGCCTGGCCAGTTCACGGCTGGAGAATTTCTTCATCGAGCGTTTTTCGCGACTGCTGGTCGGCTATCCGGCCCATGCGCAGATCCGGCGTGTGGCGGTTACCACCGACCGCTGGAGCCAGATCAACGGGCTCGTCACGCCGACCGACAAGACGCGTCGACGCCGGGTCGCGCGCTGCTATGCTCGTGATATTGCGCGTCTGTACGGCCGGCGCGCGCCGGGCGACAAGGCAGATGTGTCGCAGAATACGAATCTGGGGTAGGGGAGACAGGATTTGAGCACGGGATTGCTCGTCGCGCTGGGACTGGTCGCGGCATATCTGATGGGTTCGCTATCCGGCAGTCTGCTGCTGGCACGCGCATTCGGGCGCGCTGACCCGCGCAGCAGTGGCAGCGGCAACGCAGGCGCAACCAACGCATTACGTACCGGGGGGCGTGGCTATGGCGCCGCCGTGCTGGTGTTCGATCTGGTCAAGGGCGTGGTCGCGGCATTGCTTGTGCCGGCGCTGCTTGGCCTGGGCTTTGCGGCCGCACTCGCCTGCGGCGCGGCCGCGGTGATCGGCCATGTCTATCCGGTGTTCTTCGGCTTTCGCGGCGGCAAGGGCGCGGCCACGTTGATCGGCGTATTGCTGGCGTTGCTGCCGGGCGCGCTGCTGCTCGGTCTGGCTGTCTGGATCGCCACTCTGGTGGCAAGCGGCTATGTGGGTCTGGCGACGCTGCTGGGGATGGTCGGCGTATCGCTGGCCACGCTGTTCGCGCCGGCTGCCGGCCTGGCGGCCAAGGTGTTCGTGATCGTGATGACGGCGCTGATCTTCTACACCCACCGCGAGAATATTCAGCGGCTGCGCGCCGGCACCGAAAATCGGTTCGAGCGTGTGATGTTGCGGCGTCGGCGTTGATGACCGCACCGACGCTGATCTCGCTGCTGGCGGACGGCGCCTGGCATCGTGGCCCGGCGCTCGCCGAGGCACTGGGCGTGAGCCGCGCCGCCATATCGAGCCGGGTCGCCGAGCTGCGTACGGTCGGCTTGTCCGTGCATTCCGTGGCGGGGCGGGGCTATCGTTTGCCGGCCCCACTGGAACTGCTCGACGAAGACCAGATCCGGAGTGCGATGGGGCCCGGCGCCAAGCGTCTGGATGAGCTCACGGTGCTCGAGCGTACCGATTCCACCAACGCTGAGTTGGCCCGCCGGGGCGGCGACGGCATGCGAGCCTGTCTGGCCGAATACCAGTCGTCCGGCCGTGGGCGCGCGCAGCGGCCTTGGACATCGCCGTTCGGTGCCAATCTCTATGTCTCGCTGGGCTGCGACTTGGCCGGCCAGCGCGCGCCGCTGGGGGCGCTCAGCCTGGCCGTTGGCGTTTGTGTGGTCGAAGCGCTGGCAGCCCAAGGCGCGCAGTCGCTGGGGCTGAAATGGCCCAACGATATCTGGGCTGGCCAGAAGAAACTCGGCGGCATCCTGATCGAACACCGAGGCGAGCTTGGCGGGCGCGCACGGCTGATTGTGGGTGTTGGGCTGAACGTGACCATGCAGCGCGATCAGGCGAAAACGGTCGATCAGCCCTGGACCCGGCTGGCCGATCACCTGCCTGTGCTGCCGGGGCGCAACGTGCTCGCGGCGGCCGTGGTGTCGGCGCTGGTCGAGGCGGTGACCGGGTTCGAGCAGACCGGTTTCGATGCGTTTCGGGATCGGTGGGCGCGATTCGACGCGGTCCGAGACCAGCCGGTACGCGTGATCGAAGCGAATGGCGAGCGTTTCGGTTTTGCCCGCGGCATTGCTGATGACGGCGCCCTGCAGGTCGAGATCAACGGCGAGACGCGTCCGGTGTATTCGGGCGACGTGAGTCTGCGGCTGGCGCCATGAACCTGCTGGTCGATATCGGCAACACCCGCTGCAAGTGGGCGCTGGGCGTGGCTGGCCGGCTGGCAGAGACAGGCGTCATGGTGCGTGACGCCACGCCCGGCTGGGTCGAGGATCTGCCCACAACGGCGGTTGATTCGATAGTCGTCTCCAGCGTCGCCCAGCCTGAGGCGCTGGACGCGTTGGAGGCCTACGCCGCACGCCGCGGTGTGCCGCTACTGGCGCTTGCCAGTAGCGCGCGCTCCGGCGCGCTCGTGAACGCCTATCCGGAGCCGCAGCGCCTCGGCGTGGATCGCTGGATGGCGTGCATCGCGGCCGAGGCCGATGGCGAAGGCTCGGTACTGGTCGCCGATGCCGGCACGGCGCTCACACTCGATTTCGTCGATGGCCAGTCGCAGCACCAGGGCGGATTGATCACCCCGGGTGTGGCGACCATGCGCGGGGCCTTGCGGCGTCGGACACAGCTACGCCCGAGCAGCGAAGAGAGCGCGCCGGCCTGGCTGTCCACCAATACCGACAACGCAATCGCCGCGGGCACGCTACGCAGTGCCATCAGTCTGCTCGATACGGCCGTTCGCGATCTGGTGCCGGCACGCCTTCTGTTGACGGGCGGCGATGCCGCGTTGCTCGCACCGCATCTGACACACAGCTGGACACTGCGCCCCCATCTCGTGCTGGAAGGGCTCGCACTGCAAGCAGAGCGCGGGTCGGGGTAGCCATGCCGGGCATCAGGCGTCAGAATACGCGCCGTGGCGGCGCCCGCCGCTCGTATTGCGCCCAGCCGGCGTAGCTCAGTTGGCAGAGCAGCTGTTTTGTAAACAGCAGGTCATCGGTTCGAACCCGGTCGCCGGCTCCATCGCGCTTCTCGTGATTGCATCGCGCCGCGTTTGCTCTACGGGTCCTTTCGATTCGCGCGATATCGCCGCGTATGCCTATCCGGCTTTCTCGACAGTCGCATACGGCTTTTTCCGCTGAAAACGACTGCGCGGAGTCTGCTGCGTTTGCAAAGGCCCGTATTACCCTTTCGTCGGTGCGCCGAACGGCTCGAGATCGCGCCTTGCCGGCCGAGCCTTTGCGGGTCGGCACCGCTGCGCTGCACCATAGGTAATATCGATAACGCTATCGGCGGCCCCGATTTGACAGCTTTTCGGCGAAGTGTATTGCTGTATCAAACGCGTGTTTCCGCGACATGCCTATAAAAACAGATACACCGAGAATAAAGGTCGAAAAGATGGCGAGGAGTAACGGCAAGGCCGATCCCGAGGTCGTCGCGATCTGTGCCCGCCACCAGGCGAGCGACGGACCGCTGCTGCCGATTCTGCACGATGTACAGGCGCATCACGGCTACGTGTCGGACGAGGCCATCCAGCAGATAGCCGAGGAATTGAATCTGTCCCGTGCCGAAGTTTTCGGCGTGGTCACTTTCTATCACGATTTTCATCGCGAACCGCAGCCCACGCACAGCCTCAAGGTGTGCCGGGCCGAGGCCTGTCAGTCCGTGGGCGGGCGCGATGTCTGGGCGGCTGCCAGCACGGCGGCAGAAAGCGGTCAGGGCGATGTACAGCTCGAAGCGGTCTACTGTCTCGGCAACTGCGCTTGTGCGCCGTCGGTACAGATGGACGGTCGCACGATCGGTCGCATGACCGCCGAGCGTGTCAGTACATTGTTTTCGGCGGGTAACAGCGCCGGGGTGCCGTCATGAAGATCTATATCCCCGTCGATAGCGCGGCGGTCTCCATCGGTGCCAACGAAACAGCCGATGCGTTTGTTCGCCAGGACGCGATTGCCGACGCCGAGGTCGTGCGTACCGGCTCGCGCGGATTCTATTGGCTCGAACCAATGGTCGAGATCGAGCACGAGCACCGTCGTATCGGCTTCGGTCCGATCGAGGCGGCCGACGTGCCGGAGCTGGCTCAGGCCATCGCCGGTGGCGGCTTCGCATCCCATCCGCAGTACCTGGGCGATATCGACCACATGCTGCGCGAGCAGGGCCAGCGCCGGATGACCTTTGCCCGTTGCGGCGTGATCGAACCGACCGACTGGCAGTCGTTCGTGGCCAATGGTGGCAGCGCCGGTCTGCGCGCGGCGCTCGACAACAGCGGCCAGGCGATCGTCGACGCGGTGAAGGAATCCGGGCTGCGCGGGCGTGGCGGCGCGGGTTTCCCCACCGGTATCAAGTGGCAGACCGTGCACGACACGGCCGCCGAGACGAAGTATGTCGTCTGCAACGCGGACGAGGGCGATTCCGGCACCTATGCCGATCGCATGCTCATGGAAGGCGACCCGTTCACGCTCTTTGAGGGCATGGCGATCGCCGGTGTGGCGGTGGGCGCCGAACACGGGCTGATCTATCTGCGCTCCGAGTATCCGGATGCCGAGCGCGTTCTCAAGCGCGCGCTGGATGTCGCCCGGGCCGAAGGCATGCTGGGCGACGACGTGCTGGGCTCCGGCAAGTCCTTTGATATCCAGGTCCGCATGGGCGCCGGCGCCTATATCTGCGGCGAGGAAACCTCGTTGCTGGAAAGTTTGGAAGGCAAGCGCGGGCTGGTGCGATTCAAACCACCACTGCCGGCGATCCAGGGCTTCATGGGCAAGCCGACCGTGATCAACAACGTGATCACGCTGGCCAGTGTGCCGGCGATCATGGCCCAGGGCGCGCCGATGTATGCCGATCTCGGCATCAACCGTTCACGCGGTACGCTCACCATCCAGCTGTGCGGCAATGTCGCCCGCCCGGGTCTCTACGAGATGCCGTTCGGCGTGACGCTCGATCACCTGATCAACGAACTCGGTGGCGGTTCGGCCTCGGGCCGTCCGGTGCGCACTGCGCAGGTCGGTGGCCCGCTGGGCGCCTACGTGCCGGCGTCGCATTTCGATACGCCGCTCGGCTACGAGGAAATGGCCGACAAGAAGGCGATGATCGGCCACGGCGGCGTGGTGGTCTTCGACGACACCGTCGACATGATGCAGCAGGCCCGTTTTGCGATGGAGTTTTGCGATATCGAATCCTGCGGCAAGTGCACGCCGTGCCGGGTCGGCTCGGTCCGCGCACAGGAAGTCATTGATCGCATCATCGCCGACGACGAGCGTGAAGCGAATATCGAACTGCTGCGCGAGCTCTGCGACACGATGATCAACGGCTCGCTGTGTGCCCACGGCGGCATGGCACCGTTTCCGGTGCTCTCGGCACTGAATCATTTTTCCGAGGATTTCGGCGTCCGCGAACAAGCGGCCGTCACCAGCTAGCGCGCCGCGCTGGCTAGAAGAACAACGAGAGGAGGTAGCCATGGCATCTCTCAACCCGGTCGATTACGGCACGCCCAAGCGCACGTCGGACACGCAGATTACGCTCGAGATCGATGGCCAGTCGGTAACCGTGCCGGAAGGTACGTCGGTCATGCGTGCGGCAATGGAGTCCGGCATCGACGTGCCCAAGCTGTGTGCTTCCGACATGCTCGAGCCGTTCGGCTCCTGTCGGCTGTGTCTGGTCGAGATCGAGGGCCGCAAGGGTTATCCGGCCTCGTGCACGACGGAAGTCTCGGAAGGCATGCAGGTCAGCACCCAGACCGACAAGCTCAACCAGCTGCGGCGCGGCGTGGTCGAACTGTATCTGTCCGATCACCCGGGCGAGAGCCTGACGCCGGACGGCAACGGGGACGACGAGCTGCTCGAACTCGCCGACAAGCTCGATCTGACCGAGGTTCGTTACAACAAGGGCCGCAATCACCAGATGGCGGCGGTGGACGACTCGAACCCGTATTTCGATTTCGACGCCTCGCGCTGCATCGTCTGCTCGCGCTGCGTACGTGCCTGCAACGAGGTACAGGGCACCTTCGCGTTGACCGTGGACGGCCGCGGCTTCGCGTCGATGATCAGTGCCGGTACCGACGACGACACCTTCCTCGATTCCGAATGCGTCTCCTGTGGCGCCTGCGTACAGGCCTGCCCGACCGAGGCGCTGATCGAAAAGGACGTGGTCGAGAAGGGCATGCCGGAGCGCTCGGTGACCACCACCTGTGCCTATTGCGGCGTGGGTTGCTCGTTCAATGCCGAGCTCAAGGGCGACGACGTTATCCGCATGGTGCCGGCCAAGGAAGGCAAGGCGAACCAGGGCCATTCCTGTGTGAAGGGCCGTTTCGCCTGGGGTTATACCAACCATCCGGATCGCATCACCAAGCCCATGGTGCGCGACAAGATCACCGATCCCTGGCGCGAAGTCAGCTGGGAGGAGGCGATCCAGTTCTCGGTCGACAAGATCAACGCCATCCGCAACGAATACGGCAGCGGCGCGCTGGGCGCGATCACCTCGTCGCGTTGTACCAACGAAGAGACTTTCCTTGTTCAGAAGCTGGCGCGGGCGGTGTTCAATACCAACAACGTCGATACCTGTGCCCGTGTGTGTCATTCGCCGACCGGCTATGGCCTGAATTCCACCTTCGGCACCTCTGCAGGCACCCAGGATTTCGTATCCGTCGAGAAATGCGACGTGATTCTGGTGATTGGCGCCAACCCGACCGATGCGCATCCGGTATTCGCATCGCAAATGAAAAGACGCCTACGTGAAGGTGCACGGCTGATCGTCTGTGACCCGCGGGCCATTGATCTAGTGCGTTCGGCGCACGTCGAAGCCGACTACCATCTGCAGCTGCGCCCCGGCACCAACGTGGCGCTGGTCAATGCGATGGCCCATGTGGTGCTCAGCGAAGGCCTCGAGAACCGCGCCTTCGTCGAGGAACGTTGTGATCTCGACGAGTATGACGGTTGGCGCGATTTCATCCTGCAGGAGGAGAACAGCCCCGAGAACACCGAGCAATACACCGGCGTGCCGGCTTCAAGCGTTCGCGAGGCGGCGCGCCTGTATGCCACCGGCGGCAACGGGGCGATCTATTACGGCCTCGGCGTGACCGAACACAGCCAAGGCTCGACCATGGTGATGGGCATGGCCAATCTCGCCATGGCCACCGGCAACATCGGCCGGCCGGGCATGGGCGTGAACCCGCTGCGCGGCCAGAACAATGTCCAGGGCTCCTGCGACATGGGCTCGTTCCCGCACGAGCTGCCGGGTTATCGCCATGTCTCCGACAAGAGCGTGCGCGACATCTTCGAGAAGGAATGGGGCGTGACCATCGATCAGGAGCCGGGGCTACGCATCCCGAATATGATCGACGCGGCCACTGCTGGCACTTTCAAGGGTCTGTATGTGCAGGGCGAGGATATTCTCCAGTCCGACCCGAACATCAAGCATATTGCCGCGGGCCTGGCGGCCATGGACTGCGTGATCATTCAGGACATCTTCCTGAACGAGACCGCCAGCTATGCGCATGTCTTCCTGCCGGGTTCGACCTTCCTCGAGAAGGACGGCACCTTCACCAACGCCGAGCGGCGTATCAACCGGGTGCGCAAGATCCAGACGTCGCCGGCCGGCTATGCCGACTGGGAGATCACCCAGATGCTGGCGCAGGCGCTCGGCTACAACATGAACTACAGCCATCCGTCCGAGATCATGGACGAGATCGCGCGCACCACGCCGACCTTCAAGGGCGTGAACTTCGACAAGATCGATGCGCTGGGCAGCGTGCAGTGGCCCTGTAACGACGAGAATCCGGAAGGCACCCCGGTGATGCACGTGGACAATTTCGTGCGCGGCAAGGGCAAGTTCATGCTCACGCCGTTCGTGCCGACCGAGGAGCGCGCCAACCGCAAGTTCCCGTTGCTGCTTACCACCGGTCGTATCCTGTCGCAGTACAACGTCGGCGCGCAGACGCGGCGCACGGCCAACCGCCTGTGGCACGCCGAGGACTGGCTGGAAGTCCATCCCTCGGACGCCGAGATGCGCGGCATCAAGGACGGCACGCTGGTCGCCGTGGCTTCACGCATGGGCGAGACCACGCTGCGAGCCAAGGTCAGCGAGCGCATGACGCCGGGCGTGGTCTATACCACCTTCCATTTCCCGGAAACCGCCGCGAACGTGGTCACGACCGAGTTCTCCGACTGGGCGACCGAGTGCCCGGAATACAAGGTCACTGCAGTCGAAGTCCGGCCCTGCAACACCATGAGTGAGTGGCAGAAGCGCTATATCGATACGCGCGAGAAGCAGCAGCAGATCGAAGGCGATCAGCCGGTGCGTGATCCGGATACGGTCGCCGCCGGCTTCGACGCGGGCGACAACGAATGGGAGCCGGCCGAGTGAGCCGGCGTCCCGTCGAGCCGCCGATGAGCCGCGGCGGCGACGCGCGCCGGGCCATCCGAGGAGATGAGTAATGGATACCGACAAGATGGTGCGCCAGGCGAACCAGATCGCGCAGTACTTCAAGGTCTATCCGCGGGCGCGCGCCGAGGAAGGCGTGCGCGGGCATATCCGCAAATTCTGGGAGCCGCGCATGCGCGCCCAGTTGATCGAGTATCACGATAACGGCGGCGAAGGACTCCACCCGCTGGTGAGCACTGCCGTAGTTGCGATCAAGGCCGAGACGCAGAGTACAGTCTAGGCTGGGGTCTGCGGGCTGGCGTCGAGCGGAAAGAAGCGACTGTTACGGCAGGTCTCGAAAAGCGCTGCGACCAGCGGCGACAGCGGATCGCGTTCGAGCGTGACCAGGCCGACCCGATGGGACGGCTCGAGGTCGTCCAACGCGATCGTGGCGATGCTCGTGTCCGACGCCAGCAACTCGCCGAAATATTCGGGCAGGATGCTGCTCAGGCCGGCGTACTTGATGTGCGCCCAGAGATTCACGATCGAATCGGTCTCGATCGGCGTCACCGGCGTCTGCCCGACCCGTTCGAAGGCATGATCGATGATGCGTCGATTCTGCATGTTGGGCGTGAGCAGGCAGAGCGGTTCGGTCGCAGCCTCGCGCCACGTCACCGCCTTGCGATGTGCCCAGGGATGGTCGCGCGGCACGAATAGCCGGTAACGCTCGCCGTAGAGATCGAACGTTGTCATGTGGCGGACGGGTTCGTTATCCAGATAGGTGATGCCCGCGTCGAGCTGGAAATCCTGTATCTCGCGCAGGATTTCGTCAGAGGTGCGTGAATACACCGCAAAGCGCACATCGGGATAGTGCTGGCGCATCGTGCGGGTGAGCGCCACGACCATCGGCAGGGCGGAGGGCACGACGCCGAGCGCCACGCGGCCCGACAGGCCGCCCTTGAGCGCCGTCAGCTCCTCTTCCATGGCCGAGCAGTCGCGCAGGATGGCCTGGGCCCACTGCAGCACGCGACTGCCTTCCGGCGTCAGGTCGTGGTAGCGCTGGCCGCGCTCGACGATCGGCACACCGAGTTCTTGTTCCAGCTGGCGTATTCGCCCCGAAAGGGTCGGCTGGGTGACATTGCAGCGTTCTGCTGCGCGCGTGAAGTGGCGTTCTTCGGCCAGCGCGACCAGATAATGCAGCTGTTTTATGTCCATGCTTGCCTCTCGAAAAGCCACGTAGACGCGGCATGCGGCGCTGGCGTCATCATACGTTCACTGACATGAGAAAACCTGATCGTCCGGCGGTTGACATTCGAGGTCCGATTCTCAACAATGCGCGGCTTGTTCGTGGAGGGATACCCAAGCGGTCAAAGGGAACAGACTGTAAATCTGTCGGCTCAGCCTTCGGAGGTTCGAATCCTCCTCCCTCCACCACTAAACAGATTGCGCGAGCCAGCGCGACGAAGATGCACAGCAATACGGGTCGATCTGGCCTGCTGTTGTCGACTTTCGAGCACTGGTTCGGGCGGCCAGCCGACAGGGCAATCGTTTGCGATGTCTGTCGGTTTGCAAGGCCGGCCGGGATTCGCGAAGGTTGGCAGGTTGGCGGTGCGGGCGTAGTTCAATGGTAGAACCTCAGCCTTCCAAGCTGATGATGCCGGTTCGATCCCGGTCGCCCGCTCCAGTTTCGGTCTACCGCGGCCGAAGCAGACAAGGTTTTCTGGCCCATGTAGCTCAGCGGTAGAGCACTTCCTTGGTAAGGAAGAGGTCACCGGTTCAAGTCCGGTCATGGGCTCCAGTATAGGCCGGCGATGCGTGGGCGTGGCCGGCGTGTCGGCGCGCGACACTCAAGCAGTGGCGCGGCGATTGACGGTTGAACTCACGGCAACAACGACGAAAGGCGAGCAATGTCCAAATCAAAATTCGAGCGTAACAAGCCGCACGTAAACGTCGGCACGATTGGTCACGTGGACCATGGCAAGACCACGTTGACGGCGGCGCTGACGGTGGTGTCGAACCGTTTGTTCGGCAGTCAGCTGTCGGCGTTTGACATGATCGACAAGGCGCCTGTAGGGTTACCTTTTTTCGCAAGAGAAGGCCCGTGGCATCACGATTTCGACCTCGCACGTCGAGTACGAGTCGGAAGCGCGCCACTACGCCCACGTCGACTGCCCGGGTCACGCGGACTACGTCAAGAACATGATCACCGGTGCCGCCCAGATGGACGGTGCGATCCTGGTCGTGTCGGCTGCAGACGGTCCCATGCCGCAGACCCGTGAGCACATCCTGCTCTCGCGTCAGGTCGGCGTGCCGCACATCGTCGTGTATCTCAACAAGGCCGACATGGTCGACGACGAAGAGCTGCTCGAGCTCGTCGAAATGGAAGTGCGCGAGCTGCTCGACGCCTACGATTTCCCGGGCGACGACACGCCGGTCGTCATCGGCTCCGCGCTCAAGGCGCTGGACGGCGACGAAGGCGAGCACGGCATCGAATCGATTGCCAAGCTGGTCCGTGCGATGGACGACTTCATCCCCGAGCCGGAACGCGCCGTGGACGGCGCCTTCCTGATGCCGGTGGAAGACGTGTTCTCCATCTCCGGTCGCGGCACCGTCGCCACCGGTCGTGTGGAGCGTGGCATCGTCAATGTCGGTGACGACATCGAGATCGTCGGCATCACCGCCACCGCCAAGACCACGGTCACCGGCGTGGAAATGTTCCGTCGCCTGCTCGACCAGGGTCAGGCTGGTGACAACGTCGGCGTGCTGCTGCGCGGCACCAAGCGTGAAGACATCCAGCGTGGTCAGGTTCTGGCCAAGCCGGGTTCGATCACGCCGCACACCAAGTTCGAATGCGAAGTGTACGTGCTGAAGAAAGAAGAAGGCGGTCGTCATACGCCGTTCTTCAAGGGCTACCGCCCGCAGTTCTACTTCCGCACCACGGACGTCACGGGCGCCTGTGAGCTGCCGGCGGACACCGAGATGGTGATGCCGGGCGACAACGTCACGATGAACGTGGAGCTGATCCATCCGATCGCGATGGAAGAAGGCCTGCGCTTCGCCATTCGTGAAGGCGGCCGCACCGTGGGTGCCGGCGTCGTGACCAAGATTACGGAATAGTGGAGTAGCACGATTCGCGGCATGCGGCCGGTCATCGAGAGGTGGCTGGTGGCATGTCGCTTTCGTGTCTCTATGCCGCGAGTGTGGCGGGGCAGTTGCCAAACGTGGAAACTGTGATAACATCCGCCGTCTTTTTCGCGGGCAATGAGTTTACGCGCATAGGCCAGTAGCTCAATTGGCAGAGCAGCGGTCTCCAAAACCGCAGGTTGGGGGTTCGAGTCCCTCCTGGCCTGCCACGTAAATTCCATTACCCACTTTCTTTCTGGTCGAGTCGTCGATGGCAACCCAAGAAAAACGTACGAGCTCCCTGCTCGACACCGCGCTGCTATGGCTTGCCATAGGCGTGCTGTTGGCGAGCATGGTCGGCTACTACTATTTCACGGCGCATACCGATCTCGTACGCGTGCTCGGTCTGCTCGGTGGGGCAGTGGTTGCAGTGGTTATCGCGCTGCAGACTGCAATCGGCAAGACGGCCTGGTCCTATATTCAGGGGTCGCGCACCGAGTTGCGCCGCATGGTCTGGCCCACGCGGCGTGAGACCGTGCAGACCACGCTGATGGTGGTCGTCGTGGTGCTCATCCTGGCCATCTTCATCTGGGCTCTGGATATCGTGCTCGCCTGGGCTGTTCAACTTCTGACTGGCCGATAGGCGCAAGGCGAATTCTTATGGCCAAGCATTGGTATGTGGTTCATGCCTTCTCGCAATACGAGAAGAAGGTGCGCGATTCTCTCAAGGAATACGCTGCACGCCACGGCATGGAAGATTATTTCGGTGACATTCTTGTGCCGACCGAAGAAGTGGTCGAGATCAAGGATGGTCAGCGTCGCACCACCGAGCGCAAGTTCTTTCCCGGTTATGTGCTAGTGCACATGGAAATGAACGACGACACCTGGCATCTCGTCAAGAGTGTTCCTCGTGTACTCGGTTTTATCGGCGGCACCGCTGATCGGCCTGCGCCGATCACCGACGCCGAAGCAGACCAGATCCTCAATCGCGTCGAGGAGTCCGTCGAGAAGCCGCGTCCCAAGACGGTTTTCGAGCCGGGTCAGGAAGTGCGCGTCATCGACGGCCCGTTCGCCGATTTCAATGGCGTGGTCGAGGAAGTCAATTACGACAAGAACCGTCTGCGCGTGGCGGTCACGATCTTCGGGCGTTCGACCCCCGTGGATCTCGAGTTTGACCAGGTCGAAAAGAGCTGATTCGCCGCGGCGCAGCTGCGCCGCATTCGTTGTCACAGGGAGCCCGGGTCAGGCCCGCGGCGCATGAACCTGAAGGAGTAGTTCAATGGCCAAGAAGATTGCAGGCTATATCAAGCTGCAGATCCCGGCCGGCAAGGCCAATCCGAGTCCCCCCGTGGGCCCGGCTTTGGGTCAGCACGGCGTTAACATCATGGAGTTCTGCAAGGCGTTCAACGCCGAAACGCAGGACATGGAGCCCGGTCTGCCGACGCCCGTGGTCATCACGGTGTTCTCGGATCGCAGCTTCTCGTTCGTCAAGAAGACGCCGCCGGCTTCGATTCTGCTGAAGAAGGCTGCCAAGATTTCCAGCGGTGCCGCCGATCCGCTGCGCGAGAAAGTGGGTGTGGTCACCCGTGCGCAGGTCGAAGAGATCGCCGAGACCAAGTGGGCCGATCTCAACGCGGCCGACATGGACGCTGCGGTTCGCATCATTGCAGGCAGTGCCCGTTCCATGGGCATCAAGGTGGAGGGCTAAGTCATGGCGAAGATTTCCAAGCGCAAGGCAGCCATCCGCGATCAGATCGATCCGATCAAGGTCTACCCGGTCGACGAGGCGCTCGAGCTGCTCAAGAAGCTGGCCAGTGCAAAGTTCACCGAGTCGGTCGAAGTGTCGGTCAACCTGGGCGTGAACGCGCGCAAGTCCGATCAGAACGTTCGTGGCTCGACCGTGATGCCGCACGGCACCGGCAAGAGTGTTCGTGTGGCCGTGTTCACCCAGGGTGACAACGCCGAAAAGGCCAAGGCCGCCGGCGCCGACGTTGTCGGTCTCGAAGATCTGGCCGAACAGGTCCAGGCTGGCGAGATCAACTTCGACATGGTCGTTGCCACGCCGGACGCGATGCCGGTTGTGGGTCGTCTGGGTCAGATTCTGGGTCCGAAGGGCCTGATGCCGAACCCGAAGACGGGTACGGTCACGGCCGATGTCGAGACCGCAGTGCAGAACGCCAAGGCGGGTCAGGTGCAGTACCGCACCGACAAGGCCGGCATCATTCATTGCGCCATCGGCAAGGTGGATTTCGACAACAACGCGCTCAAGGAAAACCTTGCCGCGCTGATGTCGGATCTGCGCAAGGCCAAGCCGGCCAATGCCAAGGGCGTTTATTTCAAGAAGGTTTCGCTGTCCACCACGATGGGTCCCGGTCTTGCCGTGGACGCGTCCGGCGCGGCAGCGTAAGTGACGTGGGTTGTCCGGCGGTCTAGCCGTCGGGCGCCGACGCCGTAGTTCTTTGTAGCGTAGCCCGCTCTTCGGTGGCTGCGTTGTCAAAGACCGTTAGGCGAGCCGAAGGAGTCGGTTCTTAAAGGCGACGACGCCAGCCTACGTAGATGACGTATGTCGTATGCGCCGAAAGGTTGCGCGGCAGTCGTCGACGGGCATGTCTTCGGATGTGCTCGATCAATCATCCGGCGACATGTGTCGTCGGTTTGCTCAAGGAGTGATGACTATGGCCATGAGTTTTCAAGCCAAGCAGGCCATGGTGGCAGAAGTCAGCGACGTGGCGACGCGCGCCCATTCCGCAGTGCTTGCGGAATATCGCGGTCTCACGGCTGGCCAGATGGATACCCTTCGCGTGAATGCCCGTCAGGGTGGTGCGTACTTGAAGGTGATCAAGAACAATCTGGCCAAGCTGGCGCTGAAGGGCACCGAATACGAATGCATGACTGATGCGTTCGTCGGTCCGGTGATCCTGGGTTTCTCCATGGAGGATCCGGGTTCCGCCGCGCGCGTTGTCAGCGATTTTCGCAAGAGCAACGATGCCCTGAAGGTGACGGCGATCTCGTTCAACGGGCAGTTGCTGCCTGGCGAACAGCTCGATCGCTTGGCCAAGCTGCCGACCCGTGACGAGGCCTTGTCCCAGCTGATGCGTGCCATGACTGGCCCGGTCGAGAAGCTGGCACGAGTCACGCGCGAGCCGGTTGCCCAGCTCTCCCGCACCGTGGCTGCAGTCCGCGATCAAAAGCAGGCTGCTTGAATCAATTGAATCGGGTCAAACGACCCCAAACGTATTAGGAGCACATAATGGCTGCTACGAAGGAAGAAGTACTCGAAGCGATCTCCGAAATGTCCGTGATGGACGTGGTCGAGCTCGTCGAAATGATGGAAGAGAAGTTCGGCGTTTCCGCCGCGGCACCGGTTGCGATGGCCGCGCCGGGCGGTGGTGGCGAAGCTGCTGCTGCCGAAGAGCAGACCGAGTTTGATGTGGTTCTCGCCAGCTTTGGCGACAACAAGGTCGGCGCCATTAAGGCCGTCCGTGCCATCACCGGCCTGGGTCTGAAGGAAGCCAAGGAAATGGTGGAATCCGCCCCGGCGACGCTGAAGGAAGGCGTCGAGAAGGCAGAAGCCGAAGAAATGAAGACCAAGCTTGAAGAAGCCGGCGCCAAGGTCGAGCTTAAGTAAAGCAGGACGCGTCAAAGGAATTGTTCGACACGATAATTTGACGCTTTTGCGGAAATGGCTGGTAGCGGCAACGCTGCCGGCCTTTTCCCGTTGTCCCCGACCGACACGCGCGCGCTATACCGGCCACGAAGCACTCACGGTTTCGTGGCAAGTCCAACCAGAGGGTTGAGTGACATGGCCTACTCGTTTACCGAGAAAAAACGCATCCGCAAGGATTTTGCGAAACAGCCTTCAGTGCTGGAGATGCCGTTCCTGCTGGCGACCCAGCTGGACTCGTATCGGCAGTTCCTGCAAAAGGATCTCGATCCTGAAAAGCGTGCGGGCATGGGTCTGCATGCCGCGTTCTCGTCGGTGTTCCCGATGGCGAGCCATTCGGGCAGCGCCGCCCTGGAATACGTCAGCTACCGTCTCGGTCAGCCCGTGTTCGACGAGAAAGAGTGCCGTGTTCGCGGCATGATCTATTCCGCGCCGCTGCGGGTGACCGTGCGCCTTATCATCTACGACAAAGACAGCAAGGCCAACCCGAAGCCGGTCAAGGACATCAAGGAGCAGGAAGTCTACATGGGCGAATTGCCGCTCATGACGGACACCGGCACCTTCATCATCAACGGTACCGAGCGGGTCATCGTGAACCAGCTCCACCGTAGTCCGGGCGTGTTCTTCGACCACGATCGTGGCAAGACGCATTCGTCTGGCAAGTTTCTGTATTCCGCGCGCGTGATTCCGTACCGCGGTTCGTGGCTCGATTTCGAGTTCGATCCGAAGGACAACGTGTACGTGCGCATCGACCGTCGTCGCAAGCTGCCGGCCACCGTGCTGCTGCGCGCGCTGGGCTACGACACCGAGCAAGTCCTGGAGATCTTCCACGAGACCAACATGTTCCACCTGTCCGAGCAGGGCGTGGAGATGGAGCTGGTGCCGGAGCGTCTGCGCGGCGAAACGGCGACGTTCGACATCAAGGCCGGCGACGAAGTCATCGTCGAAGAAGGTCGTCGCATCACCGTGCGTCATATCCGCAAGCTCGAGGAGGCCGGCATCGACCGTCTCGAGGTGCCGGAAAGCTATCTGATCGGCAAGGTGCTGGCGCGCGGCATCATCGATACCGACACCGGTGAAGAGTTGGCGCCGGCGAACACCGAGCTCACTGAGGAGCTGGTCGACGCCCTGCGCATGGCGGGCATCAATGATGTTCCGACGCTCTACATCAACGATCTGGATCACGGTCCGTACATCTCGAACACGCTGATGGTCGATCCCAGCAGCACTCAGCTCGAGGCGCTGGTCGAGATCTATCGCATGATGCGTCCCGGCGAGCCGCCGACCAAGGACGCCGCCGAGAACCTGTTCGCCAACCTGTTCTTCAACGAAGATCGCTACGATCTGTCGGCCGTCGGTCGCATGAAGTTCAACCGCCGCCTGGGTCGCGAAGACGCGACCGGCGAATCGGTTCTGTCCAATGACGACATCATCGATGTCCTGCGCGAGCTGGTCTCCATCCGTAACGGCATCGGCCAGACCGACGATATCGATCACTTGGGCAACCGTCGTGTACGCAGTGTCGGTGAGATGGCCGAGAACGCGTTCCGTACTGGTCTGGTCCGTGTAGAGCGCGCGGTGCGCGAACGTCTATCGATCGCCGAGTCCGAAGGCCTTATGCCGCAGGACCTGATCAACGCCAAGCCCGTTGCCGCCGCGGTCAAGGAATTCTTCGGCTCCTCGCAGCTGTCGCAGTTCATGGACCAGAACAACCCGCTGTCGGAAGTCACGCATAAGCGTCGTGTCTCCGCTCTCGGCCCGGGTGGTCTGACCCGTGAGCGTGCCGGCTTCGAAGTCCGTGACGTGCATCCGACCCATTACGGTCGTATCTGCCCGATCGAGACGCCGGAAGGCCCGAACATTGGTCTGATCAACTCGCTGTCGGTTTATTCCCGCACCAACGACTACGGCTTTCTCGAGACGCCGTATCGCAAGGTCGAGGATGGCCGCGCAACGGAAGAAGTCGAGTATCTGTCGGCGATCGAGGAAGGCCGTTACGTCATCGCGCAGGCCAACGCCCGCGTGGATGAAAAGGGCGATCTGGTCGACGAACTGGTCTCCTGCCGTCACCAGAACGAGTTCACCATGGCCTCGCCGGATCGCGTCCAGTACATGGACGTGTCGCCGAAGCAGATCCTGTCGGTCGCCGCGTCGCTGGTGCCCTTTATTGAGCACGACGACGCCAACCGTGCGCTGATGGGTTCGAACATGCAGCGCCAGGCCGTGCCCTGCCTGCGCGCCGACAAGCCGCTGGTGGGTACCGGTATCGAACGCAAGGTCGCGATCGACTCCGGCAACGCCGTGACCGCCCGTCGCGGTGGTGTGGTCGACAAGGTCGACGCATCGCGTGTCGTGGTACGTGTCTACGACAGCGAGACCTCGGCCGACGAAGCCGGCGTCGATATCTACAACATGGTCAAGTACACGCGTTCGAACCAGAACACGTGCTTGAACCAGAAGCCGCTGGTCAAGCCGGGCGATCGGATCGAGCGGGGCGACGTGCTGGCCGACGGCCCGTCGACCGACATGGGTGAGTTGGCCTTGGGTCAGAACCTGCTCGTGGCGTTCATGCCGTGGCATGGCTACAACTTCGAGGACTCCATCCTCATCTCGGAGCGCGTGGTCGAAGAAGACCGCTTCACCTCGGTGCATATCGAGGAGATGACTTGCGTTGCGCGTGAGACCAAGCTCGGGCCGGAGGAGATCACGTCGGATATCCCGAACGTGAACGAATCCGCGCTGCAGAAGCTGGACGAGTCTGGCATCGCCTATATCGGCGCCGAAGTGAAGTCCGGCGACATCCTGGTCGGCAAGGTGACGCCGAAGGGCGAAACCCAGCTGACTCCGGAGGAAAAGCTCCTACGGGCCATCTTTGGCGAGAAGGCATCCGATGTGAAGGATTCTTCGCAGCGCGTGCCGCCGGGCATGGACGGCACCGTGATCGACGTGCGCGTGTTCACGCGTGACGGCGTCGAGAAGGATGCCCGTGCCCTGTCGATCGAAGAAGACGAGCTGGCCGAAGTCCGAAAGGACCTGAACGACCAGCAGCGTATCTTCGAGGACGATCTGTTCGATCGTCTGCGTTCCATGCTGCTGGGCAAGGTCGCCGATGGCGGTCCGAACAAGCTCAAGGCCGACGCCAAGATCACCGCGAGCTATCTCGACGGGCTGGATCGTGGCAAGTGGTTCGATATCCGCCTGCAGAGCGAAGAAATGCAGTCGCAGCTCGAATCCGTCGCCCAGCGTCTGAAGGATCAGAAAGCCGACTTCGAGCGCCGCTTCACCTCCAAGAAGGAGAAGATTACCCAGGGCGACGAGCTCGCTCCGGGCGTGCTCAAGATGGTCAAGGTCTACCTGGCCGTTAAGCGTCACGTGCAGCCGGGCGACAAGATGGCCGGCCGCCATGGCAACAAGGGCGTGATCTCGCAGATCGTGCCGGTCGAGGACATGCCGTATCTGGAAGACGGCACGCCGGCCGACATCGTGCTCAACCCGCTGGGCGTGCCGTCGCGCATGAACATCGGTCAGGTGCTGGAAACGCATCTGGGCTGGGCCGCACGCGGCATTGGTCTGCGCGTTGGCGAGATGCTTGAGCAGCAGCAGGCCGTGGGCGAGGTTCGTGAATTCCTGAAGAAGGCCTACTTCACCGAAGGCGGCACCCAGGAAGACATCGATAGCCTCACCGACGAAGAGATGATGACAATGGCCGGCAATCTCGTGGGCGGCATGCCGACCGCGACGCCGGTGTTCGACGGCGCCGATGAAGACGAGATTCGTCGACTGCTCAAGCTGGGCGGCCTGCCGGAATCGGGTCAATCGACGCTCATCGACGGGCGTACCGGCGAGACGTTCTCGCGCCCGGTCACGGTCGGTTACATGTACATGCTCAAGCTCAACCATCTGGTTGATGACAAGATGCATGCGCGTTCCACCGGTCCGTACTCGCTCGTCACCCAGCAGCCGCTGGGCGGCAAGGCGCAGTTCGGCGGCCAGCGCTTCGGCGAAATGGAAGTCTGGGCGCTGCAGGCCTACGGTGCGGCCTACACGCTGCAGGAGATGCTCACGGTCAAGTCCGACGACGTGACCGGGCGTACCCGCATGTACAAGAACATCGTCGATGGCGATCACCAGATGCATGCCGGCATGCCGGAGTCGTTCAACGTATTGACCAAGGAAATTCGTTCCCTTGGCCTGAATATCGAACTCGAGGAAGACGATTAGTGACGGGTAGCGGCGGCCCGGTTATCCGGGCCGCTCGCGACGGTTGCCCATCGTCGTGTGACGTGTCGATGCCCCTCACGATCCGGAGTAGGACATGAAAGATCTGCTGAATCTGTTCAAGAGCCAGGACGACGTCGAAGAGTTCGACGCCATCAGAATCGGCCTTGCGTCGCCGGAAACGATCCGTTCGTGGTCGTTCGGTGAAGTCAAGAAGCCGGAAACCATCAACTACCGCACCTTCAAGCCGGAGCGGGACGGCCTGTTCTGTGCCCGGATCTTCGGGCCGGTCAAGGATTACGAGTGCCTGTGCGGCAAGTACAAGCGCATGAAGCACCGTGGTGTGATCTGCGAGAAGTGTGGCGTTGAGGTCACCCAGACCAAGGTTCGCCGTGAGCGCATGGGTCATATCGACCTGGCCTCGCCGGTCGCCCATATCTGGTTCCTCAAGAGCCTGCCGTCGCGTATCGGTCTGCTGCTCGACATGCCGCTGCGTGCGATCGAGCGCGTGCTGTATTTCGAAGCCTATGTGGTCACCGATCCGGGCATGACCCCGCTTGAGCCGTATTCGCTGCTCACCGAAGAGGAATACCTCGACACGGTCGAGCAGTACGGCGACGAGTTCGCGGCCAAGATGGGTGCGGAAGCCGTGCTCGATATTCTTCGCAACATGGACATGGCTGCCGAAGCGCAGCGCATGCGCGAAGAGCTGTCGGCCACCGGTTCTGCCACCAAAATCAAACGTCTCGGCAAGCGCCTGAAGCTGCTGGAGTACTTCCAGCAGTCGGGCAACAAGGCCGAGTGGATGATCATGCGCGTACTGCCGGTGCTGCCGCCGGATCTGCGTCCGCTGGTGCCGCTGGACGGCGGCCGTTTCGCGACGTCGGATCTAAACGATCTGTATCGCCGCGTGATCAACCGCAACAACCGTCTGCGTCGCCTGCTGGAGCTCAATGCCCCGGACATCATCGTGCGCAACGAAAAGCGCATGCTTCAGGAGTCCGTGGATGCGCTGATCGACAACGGCCGTCGCGGTCGTGCGATTACCGGTTCCAACCGTCGTCCGCTCAAGTCGCTCGCCGACATGATCAAGGGCAAGCAGGGCCGCTTCCGTCAGAACCTGCTCGGCAAGCGTGTCGACTACTCCGGCCGCTCGGTCATCGTGGTCGGCCCGACGCTGAAGCTTCACCAGTGCGGTCTGCCCAAGAAGATGGCGCTGGAACTGTTCAAGCCGTTCATCTATTCCCGCCTGCAGCGTCTGGAGCTGGCCTCCACGATCAAGGCGGCCAAGAAGATGGTCGAGCGCGAAGAGCCGGAAGTCTGGGACATGCTCGAGGAGGTCATCCGCGAGCACCCGGTCATGCTCAACCGCGCGCCGACCCTGCATCGTCTGGGCATTCAGGCGTTCGAGCCGGTCCTCATTGAAGGCAAGGCCGTCCAGCTGCATCCGTTGGTTTGTACCGCCTTCAACGCCGACTTCGACGGCGACCAGATGGCCGTACACGTGCCGCTGTCCATCGAAGCGCAGCTCGAAGCGCGCGTGCTGATGATGGCGTCGAACAACATCCTGTCGCCGGCATCGGGTGCGCCGATCATCGTGCCGACCCAGGACGTCGTGCTCGGTCTGTACTGGATGACGCGTTCGCGTGTGAACTCGCTGGGCGAGGGCATGACCTTCTCTGACGTGAGCGAGGTCTATCGCGCCTATGACGCGCAGATGGTCGACCTGCAGGCGCACGTCAAGGTTCGCATCAACGATGTGGACGTGGACGAGGACAACAATCAGACGCCGGTCACCCGCATCGTAGAAACCACGGTCGGTCGTGCGCTGCTGTCCGAAATCCTCCCGCAGGGTCTGCCGTTCAAGCTGATCAACCGCGAGCTGGACAAGAAGGCCGTCGGCGACGTCATCAACTCGAGCTACCGCGACGTGGGTCTCAAAGAGACCGTCGTGTTTGCCGACCAATTGATGTACACCGGTTTCCGGATGTCCACCAAGGCCGGTATTTCCATTGCCGTCGGCGACATGGAAGTGCCTGCCGAGAAGGCCACCGTGCTGGCGCGCGCCGAGGACGAGGTCAAGGAGATCGAGGAGCAGTACACCTCCGGTCTCGTGACCCAGGGCGAGCGCTACAACAAGGTCATCGACATCTGGTCGCGTGCCAACGAGCAGATCGCCTCGGCGATGATGGACAAGCTCGGCACCGACGAAGTCGTGGACGGCGAGGGCAACCCGGTCGACCAGACCTCGTTCAACTCGATCTTCATGATGGCCGATTCCGGCGCGCGTGGTAGCGCGGCGCAGATTCGTCAGTTGGCGGGCATGCGTGGCCTGATGGCCAAGCCGGACGGCTCGATCATCGAAACCCCCATTACCGCTAACTTCCGTGAAGGTCTGAACGTACTCCAGTACTTCATCTCCACGCATGGTGCGCGTAAGGGTCTGGCCGATACCGCGCTCAAGACCGCGAACTCGGGTTACCTGACCCGTCGTCTGGTCGACGTGTCTCAGGACGTGGTCATCACCGATCACGACTGTGGCACCGACGTGGGCGTGATGATGTACCCGATCGTCGAAGGCGGCGATGTCGTCGAGCCGCTGCGTGAGCGTGTGCTCGGTCGTGTGCTGGCCGCCGACGTCGTCGACCCGGCCACCAACCACACGTTGCTCGATGCCGGAATCCTGCTTTCCGAGAAGGAAGTGGATCTGCTCGAGAGCAATTCGATCGACGAGGTGCGGGTGCGCAGCCCGATCACCTGTGAAGCGAGCTTCGGTGTCTGTGCGCAGTGCTACGGACGCGATCTGGCTCGTGGCGAGCAGGTGTCGATCGGCGAATCGGTCGGCGTTATCGCCGCCCAGTCGATCGGTGAGCCCGGCACGCAGCTGACCATGCGTACCTTCCATGTGGGTGGTGCCGCATCCCGTGCGGTCTCGGCCGACGGTGTCGAGGTCAAGACTGACGGCACGGTCAAGCTGCACAACATCAAGACCGTGCAGCACGCCGAAGGTGGCCATCTGGTCGCCGTGTCCCGCTCCGGTGAGATCGGCGTGATGGACGAGAACTATCGCGAGAAGGAACGCTACAAGATCCCCTACGGTGCACGTCTGCACGTGGCCGACGGCGAGGAAGTCGCCGCCGGTGCCCGTCTGGCCGACTGGGATCCGCATACCCATCCGATCATCTCGGAAGTCGCCGGCAAGGTGCGTTTCGAGGAGTTCATCGAGGGTGTGACCGTCCAGCGCGAAATCGACGAAATCACCGGCGTCTCGACGCTCGTGGTGACAGAGCCGAAATCGCGTGGTTCCGCGAACAAGGATCTGCGTCCGGTCATCAAGCTGCTGGATAACGACGGTAATGAGCTGAACTTCCCGGGCACCGAGATCCCGGCGTCGTACAGTCTGCCGCCGAAGGCCATCGTGGTTGTCGAGGACGGCCAGGAAGTGGTCGTTGGTGACGTAACCGCACGTATTCCGCAGGAATCGTCGAAGACGCGTGACATCACGGGTGGTCTGCCGCGAGTGGCCGACCTGTTCGAAGCGCGCAAGCCCAAAATCCCGGCGATCCTCGCCGAGGCTGCGGGTACCATCCGCTTCGGCGAGGCGACCAAGGGCAAGCAGCGTCTCAAGATCGTGGACAGCGAAGGCTACGAGAACGAGCTGCTGATTCCCAAGTGGCGTCAGATCAACGTGTTCGAAGGCGAGCACGTCGAGAAGGGCGAAATCGTCTCCGATGGCGAGCCGATGCCGCACGACATCCTGCGCTTGCAGGGTATTCCGAAGCTGGCCGACTACCTGGTGAAGGAAATCCAGGACGTCTACCGGCTGCAGGGTGTGCGGATCAACGACAAGCACATCGAGGTGATCATTCGCCAGATGCTGCGTCGCGTCGAGATCGTCGATGCAGGCGACACCAGCTTCCTGCAGGGCGAGCAGGCCGAGTACCAGTCGGTGCTCGACGAGAATCGCCGTGTAGAGGCCAAGGGCGAGACGCCTGCGACCTTCGATCGGCTGTTGCTCGGCATCACCAAGGCGAGCCTGTCCACCGAGTCGTTCATCTCGGCGGCGTCGTTCCAGGAAACCACGCGCGTGCTCACCGAAGCCGCCGTGCGTGGCGCTCGGGACGACCTGCGCGGCCTCAAGGAGAACGTCATTGTGGGCCGTCTTATCCCGGCCGGCACGGGCCTCGCCTACCACGAGCAGCGTCGTCGTGAACGTCTCGGTCCGCTGGATCTGCAGGGCGCGCTTCCGCGTGACGAGCAGATCCCCGGCGCTGAAGACGAGACGGCCACCGAAGAGCAGGCCAACGAAGACTCGGCATAAAGCGAAAGTGCGGGCGTTTCTGCTTGACAGAGAACGCCCGCACCATTAGTATCCGCCGTCCTTTAACGGCAGCGCGACTCCGGTCGGGCTGCCTTTATATTTTTCATCGATCGAGCAGGGTGACGACGTGTCTACGGTCAACCAATTGGTCCGCAAGGGCCGCAAAGACAAGCCCCAGAAGAACGACGTGCCCGCGCTGCAGGGCTGCCCGCAGCGCCGTGGTGTTTGCACGCGTGTTTACACCACGACGCCGAAGAAGCCGAACTCCGCGCTTCGTAAGGTCGCTCGTGTTCGCTTGACCAACGGCTACGAAGTCGCCAGCTACATTGGCGGTGAAGGTCATAACCTTCAGGAGCACTCGGTTGTGCTCATTCGCGGCGGTCGTGTGAAGGATTTGCCCGGCGTGCGTTATCACACCGTTCGTGGTGCGCTCGACGCATCCGGTGTGGAAGCTCGCCGCCAAGGCCGTTCGAAGTACGGCGCCAAGAAGCCGAAGTCCTAGTCCGAACGCACTAGTTCAACGAATACCTAAAGGTTCACTATGTCCCGTCGTGCATCCGCGCCGCGCCGCGAAATCCTGCCCGATCCGCGCTATCACAGCGAGCTTCTTGCCAAGTTCATGAACATGATCATGGAAGACGGCAAGAAGTCGAAGGCCGAGGCCATCGTCTACGGTGCGCTCACCCAGATCGGTACCAAGAAAGGCACCGACGAGCCGCTCGAGATTCTCGAGGAAGCACTGGACAACATCCGTCCGGCTGTCGAGGTCAAATCCCGTCGTGTCGGTGGTGCCACCTATCAGGTGCCGGTCGAGGTTCGCGCCGTACGTCGTACGACGTTGGCCATGCGCTGGGTGATCGATGCATCGCGCAAGCGTGGCGAGCATTCCATGGCGCAGCGCCTGGCGGGTGAGCTGCTGGATGCTTCAGAGCATCGCGGCGCCGCCGTCAAGAAGCGTGAAGACACGCATCGCATGGCTGACGCCAACAAGGCGTTCTCGCACTTCCGCTGGTAAGCGGCGCGCGGCCCATTTCGAGAGTCGAAAAGAGAACTATTCATGTCCCGCAAGCATCCCCTCGAGCGTTATCGCAACATCGGCATCATGGCCCACATCGATGCCGGCAAGACGACGACGACCGAACGCGTCCTGTTCTACACCGGCATCTCCCACAAGATGGGCGAAGTGCATGACGGTGCGGCCGTAATGGACTGGATGGCGCAGGAGCAGGAGCGCGGCATCACCATTACGTCCGCGGCGACGACCTGTTTCTGGCAGGGCATGGAGCAGCAGTATCCGGACCAGTACCGGATCAACATCATCGATACCCCGGGCCACGTGGACTTCACCATTGAAGTCGAGCGTTCCCTGCGTGTGCTCGACGGCGCTGTCTGTGTTCTGGACGCCAACGCCGGTGTTGAGCCGCAGACGGAAACGGTGTGGCGCCAGGCCAACAAGTACCACGTCCCGCGTCTCGTGTTTGTCAACAAGATGGACAAGCTGGGCGCCGACTATTATCGCTGCGTCCAGATGATGCGCGACCGTCTCGCGACCCAGGCAGTGCCGATCCAGCTGCCGATTGGCGCCGAAGACGAATTCGAAGGCGTGATCGACCTGCTGCGCATGCAGGCCATCTACTGGAACGCCGATGACGGCGGCCGTACCTTCGAAGCGCGCGACATCCCGGCGGACCTGCTGGCGGATGCCGAAAAGTATCGCGAAGAGATGGTCGAGGCGGCTGCAGAAGCCAACGAAGACCTGATGGATCGTTATCTCGAGAATGGCGAGTTGACGAACGACGAAATCAAGGCTGGTCTTCGTGCGCGGACCATCGCGAATGAGATCTGCCTGACGATCTGTGGCACCGCTTTCAAGAACAAGGGCGTCCAGGCGATGCTCGACGCGGTCATTGATTACTTGCCCGCGCCGACCGAAGTGCCGGCGATCAAGGGCATCGACGCGAACGACGAAGAAGTCAAGGTCGAGCGTCGCGCCAGTGATGACGAGCCGTTCGCCGCGCTGGTGTTCAAGATTGCAACTGACCCGTTCGTCGGTTCGCTGTCCTTCATTCGCGTATACTCGGGCGTGCTCGCCTCGGGTGACTCGGTCTACAACCCGATCGAGAACAAGAAGGAGCGCGTGGGTCGTATCCTGCAGATGCACTCCAACTCGCGTGAAGAGATCAAGGAAGTCCGTGCCGGCGATATCGCTGCCGTCGTGGGTCTGAAGAACGTCACGACGGGTTACACGCTGTGCGCGCCCGACTCTCAGGTCATCCTGGAGCGGATGGAGTTCCCGGATCCGGTTATCGCCGTGGCCGTGGAGCCGAAGTCGCGTGCCGATCAGGAGAAGATGGGTGTTGCGCTGTCGAAGCTGGCCCAGGAGGATCCGTCCTTCCAGGTTCGCACCGATGACGAAACCGCGCAGACCATCATTTCCGGTATGGGTGAGCTTCACCTCGAGATTATCGTCGATCGCATGAAGCGCGAGTTCGGCGTCGAGGCAAACGTTGGCGCGCCACAGGTTGCTTACCGCGAGACCATCCGCAAGGAAGTCGAGCAGGAAGGCAAGTTCGTGCGCCAGTCCGGCGGTCGTGGTCAGTACGGTCACGTCTATCTGCGGCTCGAGCCGCAGGAAGAGGCCGGCATGGGCTACGAGTTCATCAACGCCATTACCGGCGGCGTGGTTCCGAAGGAATACATCAACTCCGTGGACAAGGGTGTTCAGGAAGCGATGACCAATGGCGTGGTTGCCGGCTACCCGGTTGTCGACCTGAAGGTCACGCTGTACGACGGCTCGTACCATGATGTTGACTCGAACGAGACCGCGTTTAAAATAGCCGGCTCGATGGCGTTCAAGGACGGTGCCCGCAAGGCATCGCCCGTGCTGCTCGAGCCGATGATGGACGTTGAAGTCGTCACGCCGGAAGAATACATGGGTGACGTGATGGGCGATCTGAATCGTCGTCGCGGCACCGTCAAGGGCATGGATGACATCCCGACCGGCAAGCAGCTCTCTGCTGAAGTGCCGCTCTCCGAGATGTTTGGTTACTCCACTGATCTGCGCTCCATGAGCCAAGGTCGTGCGACCTACACCATGCAGTTCGAGAAATATTCGGAAGCCCCGTCGCATGTGATCGAAGGGCTGACCCGCAACCAGTCGCAAAAGGCATAAGAGGAAGTCGCCGTGTCCAAATCAAAATTCGAGCGTAACAAGCCGCACGTAAACGTCGGCACGATTGGTCACGTGGACCATGGCAAGACCACGTTGACGGCGGCGCTGACGGTGGTGTCGAACCGTTTGTTCGGCAGTCAGCTGTCGGCGTTTGACATGATCGACAAGGCGCCTGTAGGGTTACCTTTTTTCGCAAGAGAAGGCCCGTGGCATCACGATTTCGACCTCGCACGTCGAGTACGAAAGTGAAGCGCGCCACTACGCCCACGTCGACTGCCCGGGTCACGCGGACTACGTCAAGAACATGATCACGGGTGCCGCCCAGATGGACGGCGCGATCTTGGTCGTGTCGGCTGCAGACGGTCCCATGCCGCAGACCCGTGAGCACATTCTGCTCTCGCGTCAGGTCGGCGTGCCGCACATCGTCGTGTATCTCAACAAGGCCGACATGGTCGACGACGAAGAGCTGCTCGAGCTCGTCGAAATGGAAGTGCGCGAGCTGCTCGACGCCTACGATTTCCCGGGTGACGACACGCCGGTCGTCATCGGTTCGGCGCTCAAGGCGCTGGACGGCGACGAAGGCGAGCACGGCATCGAATCGATTGCCAAGCTGGTCCGTGCGATGGACGACTTCATCCCCGAGCCGGAACGCGCCGTGGACGGCGCCTTCCTGATGCCGGTGGAAGACGTGTTCTCCATCTCCGGTCGCGGCACCGTCGCCACCGGTCGTGTGGAGCGTGGCATCGTCAATGTCGGTGACGACATCGAGATCGTCGGCATCACCGCCACCGCCAAGACCACGGTCACCGGCGTGGAAATGTTCCGTCGCCTGCTCGACCAGGGTCAGGCTGGTGACAACGTCGGCGTGCTGCTGCGCGGCACCAAGCGTGAAGACATCCAGCGTGGTCAGGTTCTGGCCAAGCCGGGTTCGATCACGCCGCACACCAAGTTCGAATGCGAAGTGTACGTGCTGAAGAAAGAAGAAGGCGGTCGTCATACGCCGTTCTTCAAGGGCTACCGCCCGCAGTTCTACTTCCGCACCACGGACGTCACGGGCGCCTGTGAGCTGCCGGCGGACACCGAGATGGTGATGCCGGGCGACAACGTCACGATGAACGTGGAGCTGATCCATCCGATCGCGATGGAAGAAGGCCTGCGCTTCGCCATTCGTGAAGGCGGCCGCACCGTGGGTGCCGGCGTCGTGACCAAGATTACGGAATAAACATGGCCGCAAGTCAGAACATTCGTATTCGCCTCAAGGCTTTTGATCATCGTCTGATCGACAAGTCGGCCCGCGAGATCGTCGAGACCGCCAAGCGCACCGGCGCCCAGGTTCACGGCCCGATCCCGCTGCCGACCCGTAAAGAGCGCTACACGATCCTCGTGTCGCCGCACGTCAACAAGGACGCGCGCGACCAGTACGAGATCCGCACGCACAAGCGGATGATGGATATCGTGGAGCCCACGGAGAAGACCGTGGACGCGCTCATGAAGCTGGATCTTGCTGCGGGCGTCGACGTCCAAATTAAATTGCAGTAAGAACGAGACAAATCGGTTGCGGTCTGGTATAGTCCGCGACCCTGGCGAACAAGGCCCGCATCACGCGGGCCTGTTCACTGGATGCAACCAAACTTGAACTGTCGCCCCCTCTAGCGAGTGGCGATAAGCGAGAAGGTACTTAACACATGGCTATTGGATTGGTAGGTCGCAAGCGCGGCATGTCTCGCGTGTTCGACGACAACGGCGTATCCGTTCCCGTAACGGTCGTTGAAGTCGAGCCCAACCGCGTCGTTCAAATGAAGGACGTGGACACCGAAGGCTATCGTGCCGTGCAGGTAACGACGGGATCGCGTCGTGCCAGCCGGGTCACGAGCGCCAGCGCCGGCCACTTCAAGAAGGCGGGCGTCGAAGCGGGTCGCGGTCTCTGGGAGTTTCGTGTCGAGGGCGACTGGCCGACCGTGCCGGGCGCCGCGCCGCAGCCGACTGAAGAAGGCGAAGAGCCGGCCGAGGCCGAGCAAGTCGAGATTTCCGTAGGCGGTGAGCTCACGGTGTCGCTGTTCGCCGAAGGGCAGATTGTCGACGTGGTTGGCCGTTCGATCGGTAAAGGCTACGGCGGCGTGATCAAGCGCCACAACTTCAGCTCGCAGCGCATGTCGCACGGTAACTCGAAGGCGCATCGCGCCCCGGGTTCGATTGGTCAGAACCAGTCGCCGGGTCATGTGTTCAAGGGCAAGAAGATGGCCGGTCAGCTCGGCAATGCGCGCACGACGGTTCAGAATCTGCGTGTCGTGCGTGTCGACGCCGAACGTAATCTGATCCTGATCCAGGGCGGTGTTCCGGGTGCCAAGGGTGGTGACGTGGTCATCAGCCCGGCAGTCAAGAAAGCCGGTTAAGCGCGACTCTTACGACAGGCATAAGTCATGGAACTGAATTTGGCAACAGGCGGCAAATCGGTCTCGGTATCGGATGAGATCTTTGCGCGCCCGTTCAACAAGGATCTGGTGCATCAGATCGTGACCGCGTATCTCGCGGGTTCGCGTGCAGGCACCAAGGCCCAGAAGAATCGTGCTGCGGTACGTGGCGGCGGCAAGAAGCCGTGGCGGCAGAAGGGCACGGGTCGTGCTCGTGCCGGCACCATTCGGAGCCCGATTTGGGCCGGTGGTGGCGTGACCTTTGCAGCCGTACCGCGCGACTATTCGCAGAAGGTCAACCGCAAGATGTATCGCGCTGGCATGCGCGCCATCGTGTCGGAGCTTCTGCGTCAGGATCGCCTGGTCGTCATCGAAGCGCCTGCGCTCGAGACGCGTAGCACCAAGGGTCTGATCAAGGCGCTTGCCGATCAGGACTGCGAGGCGCGCGGTCTGGTGATCGTCAACGAAGTGGACGACAAGCTGGGCTACTCGGCCAACAACATCATCGGGCTCGACGTGGTAGGTGTTTCCGCCATCGATCCGGTCGTGCTGGTGGGTGCCGAGAAAGTGCTGATCACGGAAGAGGCGCTGCGCGCCCTCGAAGGTTGGTTGCAATGAACCAGGAACGAATTTTTCAGATTCTGCGCGCCCCGCACATCTCCGAGAAGAGCAGTGTGGTTGGCGATGCGAATAATCAGGTGGTCTTCGAGGTTGCGAAGACGGCCAGCAAGCCGGAAATCGCGGCAGCTGTCGCTGCGCTGTTCGACGTAAAGGTCGAAGGCGTGACCATCAGCAACGTGAAGCCGAAGCTCAAGCGCTTTCGTGGCCGTCCCGGCGTGCGGAGTGGTTGGAAGAAGGCTTACGTCTCGCTGGCGGAAGGCGAGGAAATCGATTTCCTCGACGGCGCCACCCAGTAAGCGCTGCGATAGCGCCAGACAGGTAAGGAATTATGGCACTCAAGAAAGCCAAGCCGACATCAGCGGGACGTCGCTTTGTCGTGAGCGTCAAGGATCAGTCCTTGCACACCGGCAAGCCCGAGTCGTCGCTCGTCGTCAAGAAGCACAAGCAGGGCGGTCGCAACAACAACGGCCGCATCACGGTCCGTCATCGTGGCGGCGGTCATCGCCAGCATTATCGTCTTGTCGACTTCAAGCGTGACAAGGATGGCGTGCCGGCGAAGGTCGAACGTCTCGAGTACGATCCGAACCGTAGTGCGAACATTGCGCTGCTGTGCTATCTGGATGGCGAGCGTCGCTACATCATCGCCCCGCGTGGCGTGGCTGTCGGTACGCAGATCGTCTCTGGTCCTCAGTCGCCGATTCGTCCGGGTAATGCATTGCCGTTGGCGAGCATTCCGGTCGGCACCACGGTGCACTGTGTCGAGATGCGTCCCGGCAAAGGTGCGCAGCTTGGCCGTAGCGCGGGTGCTGCCATTCAGGTCGCAGCCCGTGCCGGCGAGTACGCTGTGCTGCGCTTGAAGTCCGGCGAGACCCGGCGCGTGCATATCAACTGCCGCGCCACGGTTGGCGAAGTTGGTAACTACGAGCACAGCCTGCGTCAGCTCGGCAAGGCTGGCGCGAAGCGCTGGCGTGGTCGCCGCCCGACGGTTCGTGGTGTCGCCATGAATCCGGTCGACCATCCGCACGGTGGTGGTGAAGGTCGCACCAGCGGCGGTCGGCATCCGACCAGCCCCTGGGGTTGGAAGACGAAGGGCTTCAAGACGCGTGCCAACAAGCGCACGGACGGCATGATCGTTCGTCGCAGCACCAAACGTAAGAAGCGGTAAGCCGCGTACACATCAGGTACAGGAACAGCTATGCCACGCTCTATCAAGAAAGGCCCGTTTGTGGACCTTCACTTGGCCGCCAAGGTCGAAAAGGCCCTGGGCAGCAGCACCAAGCGTCCGATCAAGACCTGGTCGCGCCGCTCCATGGTGACGCCGGACATGATCGGTCTGACGATTTCCGTGCACAACGGTCGTCAGCACATCCCGGTGTTCGTGTCTGAAAACATGGTCGGCCACAAGCTCGGCGAATTCTCCCCGACCCGGACGTTCAAGGGTCACCTGGGCGACCGCAAGGGTTAAGGCGAGGACTTATAATTATGGAATCGTTCGCCAAATTGCGTTTCGCGCGGATCTCGCCGCAGAAAGCTCGCCTCGTCGCAGACGAAGTGCGCGGTATGCCGGTCGAGCGCGCGCTCGAAACGCTGCAGTTCTCGACGAAGAAGGCGGCGCAGATCGTGCGCAAGGTGCTGGAGTCGGCGGTAGCCAACGCCGAGCACAACGAAGGCGCCGACATCGACGAGCTCAAGGTCTCGGTGATCATGATCGACGAAGGTCCGACCATGAAGCGCATGAAGCCGCGGGCACGTGGTCGTGCCGACCGGATTTTCAAGCGTACGAGTCACCTGACGATTCGTGTCGCAGACAAGTAATCGGACATAGATATGGGTCATAAAGTACATCCTGTCGGTTTCCGTCTCGGTATCACTTCCGAGTGGAGCTCGCGCTGGTACGCCGAAGGCGTTGGCTATAGCGACGCGTTGAACACGGATCTCGAGATTCGTGACTTCATCCGCGAAAAGCTGTCGCACGCTTCGGTCAGCCGTATTCAGATCGATCGTCCGGCGCGTTCCGCCCGGATCACGATCCACACGGCCCGCCCGGGTATCGTAATCGGCAAGAAGGGCGAGGATATCGACAAGCTGCGCGCGGAAGTGTCCAGTCGCATGGGCGTGCCGGTGCATCTGTCGGTGGAAGAGATTCGTCGCCCGGAACTCGACGCCCTGCTTGTGGCCCAGAACATTGCGCAGCAGCTCGAGCGCCGCATCATGTTCCGTCGTGCGATGAAGCGCGCGGTTGGTAATGCGATGCGTCTCGGTGCCGGCGGTATCCGCGTCAACGTGGCCGGCCGTCTGAACGGTGCCGAGATTGCGCGTACCGAGTGGTATCGCGACGGTCGTGTGCCGCTTCACACGCTGCGTGCCGATATCGATTATGGCCTGGCGGAAGCCAAGACCACTTACGGCGTCATCGGCGTAAAGGTCTGGATCTTCAAGGGCGAAGTGTTCGATACGGAACCCAAGATCGAAGAGAAGCCCGCCGAGTCCGGCGCGGCCGCGGGGTAATAAGCGATGTTGCAACCGAAACGTACGAAATTCCGCAAGGTCCAGAAGGGCCGTAATCGCGGTCTTGCGCAACGCGGCAACGAGGTGAGCTTTGGTGAGTACGGCCTGAAGGCCGTGCAGCGCGGTCGTCTGACGGCGCGCCAGATCGAAGCCGCTCGTCGTGCCATGACCCGTCACATCAAGCGTGGCGGCAAGACGTGGATTCGCGTGTTTCCGGACAAGCCGGTGACCAAGAAGCCCATCGAAGTTCGTATGGGTAAGGGCAAGGGCAACGTCGAATTCTGGGTTGCCAAGGTCCAGCCTGGTTCCATGCTCTATGAGATGGAAGGCGTCAGCCGCGAAGTCGCCCAGGAAGCGTTCCGTCTGGCAGCGTCGAAGCTGCCGGTTAAGACGGCCTTTGTCGAACGCAAGATTCTGTAGAGGCGAAGATGAAAGCGAAAGAATTGCGCGAGAAGTCGCCCGAAGACCTCACGAAAGAGCTGCTCTCGCTACGGCGCGAACAGTTCAACCTGCGCATGCAGCAGGCGACAGGTCAGCAGGCGCAGACGCATCAGTTTGGCGCCATCCGTCGCGATATCGCGCGCATCAAGACCGTGCTGCGCGAAGCGCGCAAATAGGAACAGTTGAGCCATGAGCGAAACGAGCGAAACGAACAACGCGGCCGCCGATCAGGACAAGCGTCAGCGCGTCCTGGCTGGAAAGGTTGTCAGTAACGCGATGGACAAGACCATTGTGGTTCTGATTGAGCGGCGCATGCAGCACCCGTTGTATGGCAAGTATGTCCGTCGGAGCACGCGTCTGAAGGCGCATGATCCGGAGAATACCTGTCAGGTGGGTGATCTGGTGGAAATCTCAGAGGGTCGCCCGGTGTCCCGCCATAAGGCGTGGTCGCTGCGGCGCGTGGTCGAGAAGGCCGGCGAATTCGATACCGCAGGATAAACGACAGCCATGATCCAGACAGAATCGGTACTCAATGCGGCCGATAACAGCGGCGCCCGCCGCGTCCAGTGCATCAAGGTGCTGGGCGGGTCGCATCGCCGTTACGCTCGTGTTGGCGACATCATCAAGGTCAGCGTCAAGGACGCGATTCCGCGTGGTCGAGTGAAGAAGGGCGAGGTCATGAATGCCGTCGTCGTTCGCACCCGGCATGGCGTGCGTCGCGGTGACGGTTCGCTGATCCGCTTCGACAACAATGCGGCCGTGCTGCTGAACGCGAACAACGAGCCCGTTGGTACGCGTATCTTCGGCCCGGTCACGCGCGAGCTGCGCGAGAAGTTCATGCGCATCATCTCGCTCGCTCCGGAGGTTCTATGAGCTCCAGAAAGATTCGTAGTGGCGACGAGATCATCGTGATCTCGGGCAAGGACCGTGGTCGTCGTGGCACCGTGAATCGTGTGCTCGAGGACAAGGTCGTTGTCGACGGTATCAACATCGCGAAGAAGCATGTGCGTCCGGACCCGAACCAGGGTATCCAGGGTGGCATTGAAGAACGCGAGATGCCGCTGCACATCTCGAACGTGATGCTGTACAACCCGGACACCCAGAAAGGTGAACGGGTCGGTTTCAAGTGGTTGGGCGAAGGTGCGGACCGTCGTAAGGTGCGCATCTACAAGTCGTCTGGCGAAGTGGTCGACGCGTAGGCAATACAGTCATGGAAAACGCAATCAAACATCCGGCACGCTTGAAATCGGTCTATGCCGATCAAATCGTCCCGAAACTCGTTGAGCAGTTCGGTTACAGCAGCCCGATGGCGGCGCCGCGTGTGACGAAGATCACGCTTAATATGGGTGTCGGCGAAGCTGTGTCCGATCGCAAGGTGATCGAAGCCGCCATGGGTGACATGGCCAAGATCGCTGGCCAGAAGCCGGTGATGACGCGGGCACGCAAGTCGGTCGCCGGCTTCAAGATCCGTGAAGGCTGGCCGATCGGCTGCAAGGTCACGCTGCGTCGTACGCAGATGTACGAATTCCTGGATCGACTCGTCAACGTGTCGCTCCCGCGTATTCGTGACTTCCGCGGCCTGAACCCGCGTGCGTTTGACGGCCGCGGTAATTACAGCATGGGTATTCGCGAGCAGATCGTGTTTCCCGAGATCGATTATGACCGGGTCGACGCACTGCGTGGCATGGACATCGTGATCTCGACCTCCGCACAGAATGATGAAGAGGGGCGCGCGCTGCTGGACGGGTTCAACTTCCCGTTCCGCAAGTAAGCCGGCCCCGGAGACCAATACTATGGCAAAGAAGAGTATGATCGCCCGCGATCAGAAGCGTGCCAAGCTGGTAGCGAAGTATGCTGCCAAGCGCGCTGCGATCAAGGATCGAATCAACGACCCGGAGGCAACCCCGGAAGAGCGGTTCGCCGCCGCGCAGGAACTGCAGGCGCTGCCGCGCGACGCAAGCCCGACTCGGGTCACGCGTCGCTGCCAAGCCACCGGTCGTCCGCGTGGCGTTTATCGCAAGTTCGGGCTCTCGCGCAACAAGCTGCGGGAAGCAGCTATGCGCGGCGAAGTGCCCGGTCTCGTAATGTCCTCCTGGTAGGCCACAGCAAAGGTATCGGTACGCATGAGTATGACTGACCCTATTGCCGACATGTTGACCCGTATTCGTAACGGGCAGTCGGCAGACAAGGAAAGCGTAGAAATGCCCTCGTCCAAGCTGAAGCTGGCAATCGCCGGCGTGCTTGAAAGCGAAGGCTACATAACCGGATTCGAAACGAGTGAGCTGGATGGAAAGCCGCGCCTGCGTGTGCAGCTGAAGTACTTCCAGGGTCACGGCGTGATCGAGAACATTGAGCGCGTCTCCAAGCCCGGTCTTCGGATCTATCGCGGTAGCAAGGACGTGCCGGCAGTGGTCGGCGGCCTTGGCATCTCGATTGTGTCCACGTCGCAGGGCGTGATGACCGATCGCGCGGCGCGCGAAGCGGGTCACGGCGGCGAGATTCTCTGCTACGTGTCGTAGACGCGTAGCAACGCACAGGAAGTTCGAATATGTCCAGAGTAGCTAAGGCGCCCGTGAGCCTGCCCAGCGGCGTTGAATGCAACGTCGCCGAGCGCGACGTGCGCGTCAAGGGCAAGAACGGTGAGCTGTCGTTTCGCCTGCCGTCGGGTGTAGACCTCGAGGTTGCCGACAGCGAGGCGCGTGCGCAGGCAACCGGTCGCAAGCCCAATCTGGCGATGGCCGGTACGGTGCGCGCGATCGTGGCCAACATGGTCAAGGGCGTGAGCGAAGGTTTCGAGCGCAAGCTTGAGCTGGTGGGCGTGGGTTATCGCGCTCAGGCTCAAGGTGATGTCGTGAACCTCTCGCTTGGCCTGTCCCATCCGGTGGCATACAAGATGCCCCAGGGTGTGACCGTGCAGACGCCGAGCAACACGGAAATCATTCTCAGCGGTGCCGACAAGCAGGTCGTTGGCCAGGCCGCTGCTGAAATCCGCAACTTCCGTCCGCCGGAGCCCTATAAGGGCAAAGGTATCCGCTACGCCGATGAGCGTGTGGTTCGCAAGGACGCGAAGAAGAAGTAAACACCGGCTCGCTTCATTAACGGCCACCAACAGATTCAGTAAGCCATGCACAAGAAAACGATTTCGCGACTGCGCCGGGCTCGCCGGGGACGCATGCACATGCGTGACCTGGGCGCCCACCGTCTGTCCGTTCATCGGACGCCGCAGCATATCTACGCCCAGGTCGTCGCACCGGACGGTTCTCGCACGATTGCGTGTGCTTCCACGGTCGAGAAGAGCCTCAAGGAAGAGTGCGGCAAGACGGGCAATTGTGACGCTGCGCGCCTGATTGGGCGTACAATCGCCGACCGCGCGAAAGCCGCGGGCGTCGAGACGGTAGCGTTCGATCGCGCAGGCTTTGCCTATCACGGTCGTATCAAGGCGCTGGCTGACGCGGCGCGTGAAAGCGGCCTGCAGTTCTAACAGGATCTAGAGATGGCAACACGTAACGAACAACGTACCGAAGGCGATCTGCTCGAGAAGCTGATCACGGTCAACCGCGTAGCCAAGGTGGTCAAGGGTGGCCGTCAGTTCGGCTTCACCGCGCTTACCGTGGTTGGCGACGGCGAAGGCCGGGTCGGTTTCGGTTATGGCAAGGCGCGCGAAGTGCCGCTGGCGATCGCCAAGGCGATGGAAGCCGCGCGCAAGAGCATGATCCGCGTCCAGCTCAAGGACGGCTCGACGGTGCAGCACGCAATCGTCGGCTGGCACGGCGCGACTAAGGTGATCATCCGCCCGGCCTCGGAAGGTACCGGCGTGATCGCGGGTGGTGGCATGCGTGCGGTGTTCGAGGTTGCGGGCGTCAGCAACGTGCTGGCCAAGAGCTACGGCTCACGTAACCCGATCAACCTCGTGCGGGCGACGATCAACGGTCTGCGTGAAATGCACGATCCGGAGTTCATCGCCGCCAAGCGTGGCAAGACGGTTGAAGAAATCACCGCTTAACGGGAGCGTGCGCGATGGCCAGTAAGCAGATCACGATCAAACTTATCAAGAGCCCGATCGGCCGGCTCGAGCGGCATCGCGCCTGTGTGCGCGGCCTCGGCCTGCGTCGGATGCATCACACGGTTTCGGTGGCGGACACGCCGGAAAACCGCGGCATGATCAACAAGATTGTCGACATGCTCGCGATCGAGGAGTCCTAGGATGAAACTCAACGATCTTCAACCCGGCGATGGCGCCCGTCAGCTGCGCAAGCGCGTTGGTCGTGGTCCGGGTTCCGACATGGGCAAGACCGCGGGCCGTGGCCACAAGGGCCAGAAGGCCCGTAGCGGCGGCTATACCAAGGTGGGCTTCGAAGGCGGCCAGATGCCGTTGCAGCGCCGCGTACCCAAGCGGGGTTTCCGCAGCGCGATGAACGCGCCGGCGGAAGTGCGCCTGGACAACCTGAATCGCCTGGATGGTGATGTCGACCTCGCCGCTCTCAAGGCGGCCGGCGTGATCGCGCGTGATTCGCGTCGCGCGAAGGTCATCGCCTCGGGTGAGCTTTCGAAAGCGATTAACCTCAAGGGCGTCGCCGCGACCGCGGGTGCCGTCAAGGCCATCGAAGCGGCCGGCGGTAGCGTCTCCGAGTAGATCATGGCGAAGCGGCCCAACAACGCAGGCGCCGGCGGTGGCATGAATCCCAACGCCGGTAGTCTCACGGAAGTGCGTCAGCGCCTGCTGTTTCTGGTAGGCGCTTTGATCGTTTTCCGGATTGGCACGTTCATTCCGGTGCCGGGCATTGATCCGGCGCAGCTCGCGCGTCTTTTCGATCAGCAGTCGGGCACCATCCTGGATGTTGGGGTGATGTTCACCGGCGGCGCGCTGGAGCGTTTGTCGATCTTCGCGTTGGGCGTGATGCCGTATATTTCGGCGTCGATCATCATGCAGTTGATGACGGCTACGATCCCCACCCTCAAGGAACTCAAGAAAGAGGGTGAGGCGGGTCGACGCAAGATCACGCAATACACGCGGTATGGCACGGTGGCACTGGCTTCATTCCAGTCTATCGGGACCGGTGTAGCACTCTGGAATCAGGGAATAGCGCAGAGCGGCACCAGTGAGCTGAGTTTCATCTTCACGACCGCTTTGTGTCTTACGACTGGCGCGATGTTCCTGATGTGGCTGGGCGAGCAGGTGACCGAGCGTGGCATTGGTAACGGCATCTCGATGCTGATTTTTGCCGCCATCGTGTCGGGTCTGCCATCGGCGATCGGCGGCACGCTGGATCTGGTGCGCACGGGCGAGTTGAGCGTGTTCTTCGTAATCGCGCTGTTTGTGGGTGCCATGGCCGTATTGGCGTTCGTGGTGTTCGTGGAGCGAGCACAGCGGCGCATACCAGTGCATCACGCGCAACGTCAGCGCGGTCGCAAGATGTATGCGGCCCAGACGCAGCATCTGCCGTTGAAGCTGAATATGGCTGGCGTTATTCCGCCCATCTTCGCCTCCAGCATCATCCTGTTTCCGGCGACGATTGTTCGCTTCCTGGGTGAGGGCGGCACGGTCGCGAATTGGGTTTCCAACGCTATCGCACCGGGGCAGCCGCTGTATGTGCTGTTCTACTCGTTGATGATCATCTTCTTCTGCTTCTTCTACACTGCGCTCGTGTTCGACTCGCGGGAAACGGCAGATAACCTGAAGAAGTCGGGTGCGTTCATCCCGGGCGTTCGTCCAGGCATGCAGACGGCGAACTACATAGATACCGTGCTGACGCGTTTGACGGTTGCCGGCGCGATCTATGTCACCGCTGTATGTCTGCTGCCGGAGCTGCTGATTCTTCAGTACAACGTGCCGTTCTACTTCGGCGGTACGTCGCTGCTGATCATCGTGGTGGTAGTCATGGATTTCATGGCTCAACTCCAGGCTCATCTGATGTCGCATCAGTACGAAGGGTTGATGAAGAAGAACAACCTGAAGTCTCAAGGTCAGGGCCGCGGCGCGGGCATGCTCCGCTAGTCGGAGCTGGTTGAATACGGATTTAACGGATACACCTCCGGCTGTTCATGCGGCCGGCGTGATGTCAGAGGTAGGACATGAAAGTTAGAGCATCGGTCAAGAAAATTTGCCGTAACTGCAAGGTCATCCGCCGCAACGGCGCCGTGATGGTCATCTGCTCGACAGACCCGCGCCATAAGCAGCGCCAGGGTTAGTCGGTACGTCTTGTAATCACTGAACAGAAAGGCTATATTGGCGGGCTTTTCCACGGTTGAATAATTCGCGGGCGCCTGAGCCGGCACTCAACCAACGCCCAATAGCTGGGAGATCAATCGAATGGCGCGAATCGCTGGAGTTAACCTCCCGATCAACAAGCACGCGGTCGTGGCACTGACGTCACTTTACGGCGTCGGGTTCACCCGGGCGCGCGAGATCTGCGCGTCGGCCGAAGTGGCGACCGATACCAAGATCAAGGATCTCACCGAGGGTGAGGTCGAGGCACTGCGCGCTCAGGTGCAGCAGTACACGATCGAGGGCGATCTGCGTCGCGAGATCTCGATGAACATCAAGCGTCTGATGGACCTTGGCTGTTATCGCGGTCTGCGTCATCGTCGCGGTCTGCCCGTGCGCGGCCAGCGCACCAAAACCAATTCGCGCACGCGTAAGGGTCCTCGCCGGCCCATTCGCCGCTAGTTCGTTCTCGCACGAGAGTACAGGTAACGCTTTATGGCGACAGGCACTTCTTCTTCGACCCGTACGCGCAAGTCGCGCGCACGCCGCAACGTCACGGACGGCATCGCCTTCGTGTATGCGACGTTCAACAATACGATCATCACGATTTCGGATCGTCAAGGCAACGTCCTTGCGTGGTGCACCTCGGGAAGCTGCGGCTTCAAGGGTTCCCGCAAGAGCACGCCGTTCGCTGCGCAGGTTGCAGCTGAGCGCGCGGGCGAGGGTGCCAACCAGTACGGGGTCAAGAATCTCGAAGTTCGCGTCAAGGGTCCCGGCCCGGGGCGTGAGGCGGCCGTACGCTCGCTCAACGGTGCAGGTTTCAAGGTCACGGGCATCATCGATGTGACCCCCATCCCGCACAACGGTTGCCGCCCGCCCAAGAAGCGCCGCGTCTAGCGCGCTCGGGCGAACGCACAGGAACAGGTAGAAAGAAATGGCTAAATATACGGGACCGAAATGCAAGCTTTCGCGCCGAGCAGGTACCGACCTGTTCTTGAAGGGGCGCGGTCGTTCGCTGGAAGGCAAATGCAAGATCGATACGCTGCCGGGTGCCCAGGGCACCGCGCGTCGCCAACGCCTTTCCGATTACGCGCTGCAGCTGCGTGAAAAGCAGAAACTTCGGCATATGTATGGCGTGCTGGAAAACCAGTTTCGCAACTATTACAAGAAGGCGGCCCAGAACAAGGGCGCGACCGGCGTGCTGCTGCTGCAGCAGCTTGAGTCACGCCTCGACAATGTCGTCTATCGCATGGGCTTTGCCTCGACGCGCGCTGAAGCGCGGCAGTTGGTGAACCACAAGGCGGTGGCGGTCAACGATTATCCGGTCAACATTCCGTCCTACGAGGTCAAGGTCGGCGATACGGTTGCCATTCGCAATCGCGCCAAACACCAACCACGTATCCTCGAGTCGCTCCAGGTTGCCTCGCAGCTCGGTATCAGCGAGTGGGTCGAGGTGGACGAGAAGGGCCTCAAGGGGACCTTCAAAGCGGTGCCGGATCGCGATCAGGTGCTGCCGGATATCAACGAGAATCTGGTAGTCGAGCTTTACTCGAAGTAATTGGCGCTGTCCTAGACGGCAAGAGGTATTTGCATTATGCAGTCCAGTGAATTGCTGAAACCGCGCCTGGTCGAGGTTGAGCGGGCGAACGAACGCCGCGCCAAGATCGCGCTGGAGCCGCTCGAGCGCGGCTACGGTCACACGCTCGGAAACGCGATTCGGCGGATTCTGCTGTCCTCCATTCCAGGGGCGGCGATCACCGAGGCGAAGATTGACGGTGTGCTTCATGAGTACACCACGGTCGAAGGCATGCAGGAAGATGTCATCGACGTGCTGCTCAACCTCAAAAACGTGGCGGTGCGCATGCACTCGCGCGATGAGGCTGAGCTGCACCTGCACAAGAGTGGTCAGGGGCCTGTGACGGCGGGTGATATCACCACCGATCACGACGTCGAGATCGTGAACCCGGATCTGGTCATCGCACATCTCACGAGTGGTGAGCTGCGGATGAGCATGAAGGTGGAGCGTGGCCGTGGCTATCAGCCCGCGCAGAGCAAGTCGGAGCCGGGTGAAGAAGATACCGGCGCGACTGAAATCGGCGCCCTGCGCCTCGATGCCAGCTTCAGCCCGATCCGTCGGGTGAGCTACGCAGTGGAGCGTGCGCGTGTTGAACAGCGGACCGACCTCGACAAGCTGGTCTTGGATATCGAGACCAATGGCAGCGTTGAGCCGGAGGATGCCGTGCGCACCGCAGCGGCCACGTTGTACGATCAGCTGTCGGTTTTTGTCGACCTGGAAGCACGCGAGGAGTCGAGCCGGAAGGGTGAGACCGGCAAGATTGACCCGACCTTGCTGAAGCCGATCGAGGATCTCGAGCTCACGGTTCGTTCGACCAACTGCCTGAAGGCGGAAGACATCCATTACGTGGGTGATCTGGTTCAGCGTACCGAGACCGAGCTGATGCGCACGCCTAACCTCGGCAAGAAATCGCTGACTGAGATCAGCGAAGTGCTGGCGGAACATGGACTCAAACTCGGCATGTCGGTAGAGAACTGGCCGCCGGCAGAACTCGAAAAAGCCTAGCTCTCAGCTAGCGCTTTTTTGTAGTCGCAGACTAAGGAATATCAGATATGCGTCATCGCAAGAGCGGTACCAATCTGGGGCGTGAGTCGTCGCACCGCGCCGCCATGATGAAAAACATGTCGTCGTCGCTGTTCAAGCACGAGTTGATTCGCACGACGCTGCCCAAGGCCAAGGAATTGCGTCGGGTGGCCGAGCCCTTGATCACGCTTGCCAAGACGGATAGCGTCGCTAACCGTCGTGTGGCGTTTGCCCGGCTGCGGGATAAGGAAGCGGTCGGCAAGCTGTTCAGCGAGCTGGGCCAGCGCTACGCGCAGCGCCCGGGCGGCTACCTTCGCATTCTCAAGTGCGGTAACCGTCCCGGCGACAACGCGCCGATGGCCTACGTGGAGTTGGTCGATCGTCCGATGGTCGACGTTGACGAAGACGAAACCGAAGAGGCGACTGTCTAAGACAGCGTGCTCTGATAAATTGAAAAGCCGGCTGCAGAGCCGGCTTTTTTTTGCGTATAGATACGGCCATATGGCCGAGGCTTGGGGGATAGAATGGGTGTGATTCGATTGGGGCTTGGGGCATTGGTTGTGGGCGTCGCGTTGTATGCGTCGTCGGCGCATGCCGATACCGTCTATCTGTCGGATGGGAGTGTGCTCAAGGGCAGCGTGATCTCCATGTCGGCGGACGAGTTACATCTCAAGACGCGTTTCTCGGATGATCTCGTAGTGCCGCGTGACCAAATAGACGGTCTCGCCAGCGACGGCGAGCTTCCGTTGCGCCTGGAGTCGGGCGAAGAAGTTCAAGGCCAATTCGTCTATGAGCCCGAGCAGGGCGGGCAGTCGATCCACATCGATGGGCGGTCCGTGCCTTCCGGCTCTAAACCCGAAGACGTTCTCGCGAGCGTCGCCGAGGTAGCGCCCCAAGTGGTCGCGGCGCAGGCGGATGACGATGAATACGAGTTGCCAGAGGCGGATGCGCTGCCGCCCGAGGACGCGGACTATTGGTCCGGACGTTTCGAGTTGGCGATCAACGGCAATTCAGGCAACACGGACAGTAGTTCGTTGCTCACCGAGGTGTCGGCATTGCGGGACACCGGCGACAAGCGTCTGTCTCTATCGGCATCGGTTGACCGCGAAGAAGAGGACGAAGAGCAGACTGCAGAGGAGTATCTCGGCAAGGCCCGCTACGAGCAGGACATTACTCGTCGGATCTTCTGGTTTGCTCAGCAGCAGTTGGAGAAGGACGAGTTCGAGGATATCGACCTGCGGTCGCGGACCCTGTTTGGCCCTGGCTTCTTCTTGGCGCGTCGCGATCGGCTGACGTTCAAGGTCCGGAGTGGCCTCGGCTACCAGTACGAGGCCTATACCGATGACTCCGAGAGTAGTGAATTGATCTTCTCCGCAGGTTGGGATTACGCCCAGCTCGTTGGGGAATGGATGAAGCTGACGCACGAGTTCACGATCTTCCCGGAGGTCAGCAACAGTCCGAGCGAGAACTTCGTGCTCGAATCCGCGTTTGGCGTAGAAGTGCCGATCGCCAACAGCGCTGTCTGGCGTATTCGGGGCGCGCTCGATCACGAGTACAACAATAACCCCGAGCCTGGCGTCGAGGAACTCGACACCTCGTATCAGGTAGGCGTCATCCGGGACTTCTAATCGGGCTCAGCCGGCGTCGACTTGTACCAGTTCGGGCGTTGCGCTATCGAGGCGCAATGCGCTCAGCTGACCGCCCCAGGCGGCGCCGGTATCGATACCCCAGACGTTGTGTTCCGGCCACTCGATGCGCTCCAGTGCGGACCAGTGACCGAACACGATGCGTTCGTGAGCTGATGCGCGCTCCGGCACGGCGAACCAGGGCAGCAGCTCTGGTGGCGCGCCAGCCAGGGTTCTCTTGTAATCCATGTCCAGGCGCCCATCTGCATGCACGAAGCGCTGACGCGTCAGCGTATTGGCTATGTAGCGCAGGCGCTCCGCCCCGGCAAGCTGCGGATCCCATTGCTCGGGTGTATTGCCGAAAAGTTCGGCTAGAAATGCCCCGTGATCAGGCCCGCGCAGGGCATTCTCGAGCTCGGTAGCGCGCGCTTGGGCTTCTTGGATCGTCCATTCTGCAGGTATCCCGGCGTGCACCATTGTCCACCCCAGCGATTCGTCGCGATGCATCAATGGACGGTGGCGCAGCCATTCCAGCAGTTCGTCGCAGTCCGGCGCCTCCAGCAGCGGCCGGAGCGAAGGTTTCGCCGAGTCCAGCGCATCTGGCCGCTGGGCCAGCGCCAGCAGGCTCAGGTCATGATTGCCGATCACGGTGACGGCCCGATCACCCATATCTCGGATCCGCCGGAGCACGCCCAGAGAGTCAGGTCCGCGATTGACTAGATCGCCGACGAACCAAAGTGCGTGCGATTCTCTGGCTGAGGGCAGGCGGTCGAGTAGCTGATCGAGAGGTATGAGGGCGCCATGTATATCGCCTATGCAGAAAACGCTCATGTGAGTCGCGGTTCGAGAATTCTGCGCTGCATTCTGACCACGGATGTCGCAATGCGCCAGAGGAACAGAGTGAGCGCGATTGCGACAAGGCCATCGGCGGCGTAATGCCAGCCGAGTACGATCGACCCGACAAAAATGGCCAGCAGATAACAGCTCGCCAGAGTCCGAGCCCATACACCTGCATGCCAGGCGCGCAGCAGTGTCAGGCAGGCGATGCTCACATGCATGCTGGGCATTGCGGATATGCCAAATCCCGGCGGCGCAATCCCCGCCTTCTTGAAAGCTGCTAGCTTCTCCGCTAGCAGGAAGCTGCCAAGGCCATTGGGGTTCGTGAGTTCTGCGAGGTGCTCTACGAGAGCAGCGTACTCATTGGTGCCGGTGTACAGCTCGAAAAACACCGGCCCGCCGGAGTTAAGGGCTAAAGCCACTACAGTGCCGATTAGTATCCACGCGCTGGCGAAGCTTAGGAGGAAAATGGAGCGGCGCTCGCCAGGAGGGCTCACGAACAATGCATAGGCAAGCAGCGCGAGGCAGCAACTGACCCATATCGGATGATATGCCGCGGAAAGCACCTCATAGCGAAGGCGCGTTTCAACGAGCCATGAGAAATAGGTATGCGGGTAGTTACCGGCGCCGAGCCAAAGGTCGATCTGTCGGAACGTCTCATCCCAGCGGCAAAACGCAAGATAATCCATAAGTGATTTCATCTGTCCGAAGTAAAAAATTATCGGTGCGATGAAGAAGAAGCCGAGAGCGCCCGGGACAAGGTGGCCCGGCAGGCGAAGTGCTGCGAACCGCGAGATAATCGTTCGCGTGGGATGAGCTGGGCGCTCAATGACGAGCGTGTGAAAGCACAGCGCAAGCAGGAGGCCGATGGCAATAGGAGGGATAAAAAACGGCCAGAGAAGCAGACTTCGCTGGTCGTCGAAAATCTCCGAACTGGCCTGCGCAACGACCGACCGACACGCGAGCACATAGAACAGAGACAAAGCAGCAAGGCAGAAATCGTTGGTAACGAAAGCTCGCCAGCCTGCATTCATACGCTTGCTAGCGACTCTTGATAGTCCGCGGAAAATGCAACTTTCGGTGAAGGTCGCCACTAAATGTTCGCTGTTCGAGGCCGATAAACATGGATGAAAGAGCGAAGTTGTGAAACCTCCGTTCCTCAATCAAGAATCGGCCGTTCAGGCCAGAAACTGAGAAGGTATGTCCTATGATTCATTTGCAGTGGTTTTGCCGGTTGTTGATGCCCAGCGGTGACATTCAGCGTCAGCGTGGTGCGACCCTGATTGAGTATGTATTGATCGTGGCCGTTATCGCCATCGCAGTTTTTGCGGGCGCGCAGTTCGGTCTGGCGAGCGCCATCACGGGTCTATTCGGTACGGCTGCGAGCACGATCAATAGCGCTTAAACGTGCCAAGGGTCTGCCATGCGCGAAGTTGGATCACGAGGCTTTCAGACAGGCGCGAGTCTTATTGAGTTCGCGTTGGTTTTGCCGGTATTCCTGCTGTTGGTGATCGGCGTGCTCTACGCTTCCATTGCTTTCGTTACCCATCAAGCCGTGGCCCACGCTGCCCAGCGCGGTGCCGATGCTGCGATTTCGGCGGACCCGAATGCCCCGAGCTATGCCACGCTGGCTGTGGTTCGCGCGTCACTTCGCGTCGCAGAAGCGCTTTCCTTCCTGCCCGGCGAGCCGCCAGAAATCGAGCTCAGGCAGGAGTGCGATACGCCGGTGGATGGTGCGGGAAATGCGCCGCCAGCGTCGTACTTTTGTGTGATCGACTCAGGGGCGGCAGGCGGGCGGATGGTCAGTCTCAGTCTAGCTCCGGCGTTCTCGTCGCTCTGGCCGCAGTTTCCACGCGTTGCTCTCGCGCCCTTGCCTGCGTACGTGCGGGCAACGGGCGCGGCAGTTGTTCCCCGGTCCGACGATGGGCGGTAGCAGTCTTATACGCCAGACGGGGGCCGCCATCGTGGAGTTTGCCTTGGTGCTGCCGCTACTTTTGGCGATCGCCAGCGGGATCACTTACTACGGTTATGCCTATGTTCTGAAGTCGGCGGTAGAAAGTGCGTCGCGGGCGGGCGCCGAGCAGGCAGTGGCGGTTAGCCCGCTGCTGGGTGCCGACTATGCGGCAGTGCAAGAGGCTCAAGTGCAGCAGGCAGTGGCGCGCAGCCTCGATTGGTTGCCAAGCAGGGTGATTGAGGCCGTGACGGTCCAAGCCAAAGCCGCATGCGCGTTAGACGGCGGCTATGGCGTGCGCGTGCGCCTGCCCCTGACAGGGGAGGGAAGCGACGTGTTGCCAGGAGTGAGTCTCGGCCGGTTTCGTGTGCCGCCTTTGCCGGTCGCGCTGGAGAGCCTGACTTGTGTCGTTATTTGACTCGTCTATATTGAAATCGAGCGCAGTGCTGCCGCAGCATCGTGTCTTTCGGGGGGAATAGGAATGAGTTCATCCGCACTGCGAACGTTCGCTTTCGCGCTGATCGCGCTCGCGATGCTTTTCGGCGTTGTGGCGTACTTCATGAGCCGCCAGATCGCATCGAATCCGGATGCCGCGGCCAACGCGCCGATGCCGGAGAACAACAGCGTGCTGGCCGTGGTCGCCGTCAAGCCGTTGCAGCCGTACCAGACGATCACGCTTGAGGACGTGTCTTTGGTGCCGATCTCAGTCGAGCCGCCGCAGTATTACACCAATGTGGCCGACGTGGTCGGGCGTACGCCGGTGCGCGAGGTGGCCACGGGGGCGCCGGTCACGGATGCGGCGTTCGGGCGCAAGAACAAGCTTGCTGAAGCGATCCCTCCGGGTACCCAGGCGATGTCACTTTCCATTTCGGATGTCATCGCGGTAGGCGGTTTTGTGCAACCGGGGGATTTCGTCGATGTTCTGATTTATCTTCGCTCGGCCGGCGAGCAGGTCGAGGACAGTCAGGCCCGCATTCTGCTTGAGGACGTGCGTGTGCTGGCGTATCAGGAGGAACTGATCAGCAACGAGGCCAGCGACGACGAATCGGGAGACAGTCGTAGTCGTCGTGATCGCACGGCCGTGCTGGCGGTGCCGGAAGCGCAGACGACGCGCGTCATGCTGGGGGCCAGCCTCGGCGAGCTGCGGTTGTCGCTCCGTGCGCCCGTTCGCGCGGAGGGGGCGGGTACGACCGATCTTGCCATGGCAGACGCCGAAGGTGTCGATGATGGGCCAGCCATGCCGGAGTCTGTTTCGCCTGCTGCAGCGCGTAGCGCTCCCGAGACGGCCCAGGCCAAGACATCGCCGACCTCGGATGCCGAAGCGCAACGGGTGATTACGCTGGCCGAGCTAGCGCGGGTCGAGGAAAAACGCGAGCAGCGATCGTCTGCGCCGCGTCGCTCCGTACCCAGGCGGGCGACGATTGAAGTTTACGAGGGCGCGCAACCCAGTCGTATCAGCCGACCGTACTGATGAACATGACCAATAATAACGACAACGGCCCAGGCCGGCAGAAAGAGGACGTAGCCATGAGGCGTTTCATCCAGCAGGCGCTGGTGGGGCTTGCCCTGTGCGCGGCGCTCGCGCTGACGGGCACGGTCAGCGCTCAGGTAACGGCCGGCCACGTCAGCAAGGCGCGTTCTGTCCAGGTCGGGATCGGCCAGCAGGAGATCGTACGTACCCCCGGGCGTATCGAGCGGGTCGCCATCGGCGATCCGGAAATCGCATCGGTCAATGTGTTGAGCGCGCGTGAGGTGCTGCTTACCGGCAACGAACGCGGCAACACCAGTCTTCTGGTTTGGGTGGCGGGCAACGACCAGCCCACTCGTTTCCCCATTCTTGTCGGCGCGGGCGATCTGCCTGGCGTGCTTCTCGAAGGCAGCCGTGGTCAGCTCAAGACGCAGGTGCAGACGGATATCCGTATCGCCGAAGTCAGCCGGAGCGCGTTGCGCCAGATCGGTTTCAATTTCATCAGCAACGCCGCAGGAGAATCTGCTGTCGGCGTATCGCCGCCCGGCGCGTCGGCTGGTGTAGACGGGCTCGGCAACAACGGTTTGAGTCTGCTGTCGAGCACCGGTTTCCAGCCGATCGGTGACGCCTTCAATCTTGTGCTGACCGACAGCAACAAGGACACGGCTGGTCTGCTGAGTATTCTCGAGCGGCGCGGGCTCATGCGAACCCTGGCCGAACCTTCGCTGGTCGCGATGAGCGGGCAGACCGCTTCTTTCCTGGCCGGCGGCGAGTTCCCGATTCCGGTCACGCAGGGCGGCGGCAGTGGTGTCGGCAACAACGCCGTGACGATCGAGTTCAAGGAATTCGGTATCCGGCTGTCGCTTACCCCGACGGTGCTCGAGCGCGACCGGATCGTGCTTAAGGTTGCGCCCGAGGTCAGTGAACTGGACTTCGACTCCGGCGTTACCCTGCAGGGCATCACGGTTCCGGGCATTCGGGTGCGGCGCACCGATACCACCGTGGAACTGGGTGATGGCGAGAGCTTCATTCTGAGCGGTCTGGTCGACCAGAATCTCGCGGCTAACGTCGACAAGGTGCCGTGGCTGGGCGATCTGCCTTTCATCGGTGCGTTCTTCCGCAATACGCGCTATGAGCGCCGCAATCGCGAGCTGATCATGGTGGTAACGCCGCATCTGGTCTCGCCGCTGGCGCGGGGCACCGAGGTGCCGCTGCCGGGTCGCGAATACGACAATTTTGATCCCAGCAATTCCGAACTGTTCTTCCTCGAACGCGGCGAGTTCGAGAAGCGGGCAGGTCATACGGGATTCTCCCGTTAACGGAATCACCCATGGCATTACAGGCCTTATTATTCGCGCGTGAAGACAGCTGCCGCGCCTGGTTGCAGGAGCGACTTGGTGAAGGTGTCGTGTTGCTGCCAGCCGATGCACGGACTGGCGACGACAGCGTGGCGGAGATCGTGGAGACGCCCGGTGTCGCCCTTGTCTTCGTACAGTTCGATCACAAGAACGCGGCGTTGAATACGGCGATTGTCGAGGCGATCTCGAACGCCTACCCGTCGCTTCCGGTCGTCGCCGTCGGCCGCGACGATGCCGGCGATGTCGTGCTTGCTGCGATGCGTGCCGGCGCGCAGGATTTCTTCGTCATCGATCGTGACGACGAGCGCTTCAGTTCGTTGCTCGACCGGGTTCTCGATCGCAAGCGGCGCGCGCGTCAGGCGCCGAAAGACGAGCGTGAACCCGGACGTATCGTAACGGTATTCAGTGGTCCGCAATCGCCGTTGCTCGCCTTCCTCGGCGGGCATATCGCTTTTGTTCTGGAAGCGGCGACCCAGCGTGACAAGCGGGTTCTGTTCTTCGATCTGTCGACGCCCGGTGGCAACGCGACCATTATTTTCGACGGGGCCCAGGATTACACGGCTCTGGACATTCTGCGCGATGTCGAACGTTGCGACGAAACGCTTGTGGAGAGTGCTTTCCAGCAGTTGCAGAGTGGTGTCTACCTGCTCGCGCTACCGGAGGATTTCACCGACGAGCAGTTGGGCGGCCGGCCGCTCGACCTGGCGCGTCTGATCGAGATATTTCGTGGTCTGTTCGACTATGTCGTGATCTGTATCGACCAGGGCCTGGGCATCCGCGCGCTATGTCAGGCCATCGAGAACAGCGATCACTCGCTGCTTCTCTCGGATCAGTCCGTGCTGCGCAGTCGCCAGAACAAGGCGATGCTGCAGGAGGTTCACCAGCAGGCTTCGGCGTTGCCGCCGCTCAAGCTTGTGGTCGTGAATTACCGGTCGGATATCGGCATGGAGCCCGAGCGGCTCGCGGAACTGCTCGGTGTACCGCTGGCGGCGACGCTCGGCGGTCGGCCGGAGGTGCGTATCCGTGCAATGAACGCGGGCGAATCCATGCTCGAATATGCGCCGTCGGACGGTTTCACCCGAGGCGTGACCCTGCTCACCGAGCAGATACTGGGGATAGAAGCGCCGCTCCCCCGCAAGAAGTTCACGCTCGGACGATTGTTCGGCCGGGGAGAATCGGCATGATCCCTGAGCACGGTTTTCGTCTGTCCGATCGCTATCAGGAGCTCAAGGGTACGCTGCACCTGCATCTGATCCGGCTGATCGAGGACCGGGGCATCGATCTCGGCACCTGGTCGGAAGCCAAGGCTGCCGAATTCCTGCGTGGACAGACGCGCATCTATGTCAATGAAAACCGGATCCCGCTCAATCAGCACGAGATCCAGCTGCTTGCCGACGACACGCTCGACGAACTGGTGGGATTCGGACCGCTGCAGCCGCTGATCGAGGACGACAGCGTCGACGATATCGTGGTCAACGGCCCTGACCGCGTCTATACCGAGCGACAAGGTCGGCTCATGAGTGAGGCAGTGCGCTTTTCCAGCAACGCCCATATTCTGCGTGTCGCGCAGCGTATCCTGGCGCCGCTGGGCCGGCGCCTGGATGAGTCGACGCCCATGGTCGATGCCCGTCTGCCGGACGGCAGTCGCGTGAACGCGATCATCCCACCCCTGGCGCTGGACGGGCCCTGTCTGTCGATCCGGAAGTTCGGCAAGCACGCGCTCAGCGATGCCGACCTGATTGCCAGCGGTTCCGTGTCGCGGGAAGTGCTCGACTACCTGCGCGAGCGCATTGCCGCGCGCGAGAACGTGATCGTGGTCGGCGGCACCGGCTCGGGCAAGACCACGTTTCTGAACATGATCAGCCAGTGGGTCGGTGAGTCGGAACGCATCATCACCATCGAGGATGCGGCCGAGCTGCGTCTCGAGCATGACCACGTAGTCCGACTGGAAACCCGGCCGCCGAATCTGGAAGGCGAGCGGGCCATCAGTGCACGCGATCTGGTGCGCAATGCCTTGCGCATGCGCCCGGACCGGATCATCGTCGGTGAGGTGCGCGGCGACGAGGTGCTGGACATGCTTCAAGCCATGAACACCGGCCATGATGGCTCGATGACCACGCTGCATGCGAATAGCCCGCGCGATGCGGTGCATCGGCTGCAACTCCTGGCCAGTTTCGCCGGGTTTGCCGGTGACGAGCGCACGTTCCTGCACCAGATTGCTTCCGCGCTGGATATCATCGTTCATGTGGCACGCCTGCCCGATGGCAAGCGTCGGCTCATGTCGGTTGACCGGGTAGGCGAGGTCACAGCCCACCGTCTCGAACTGCACAGCGAGTTCGTATTCGAGCAGGAGCGCGATGCCCATGTGCGTCGTGCGCGGGCCGCGTAATGTGGATTGTGGCGGGCATGTGCGCGTTGTTTTTGCTTGGCGGCGGCCTGCTGGTGCTGGCGCGGGCCTCGCAACGCGCGGAGCGCGAAAAGCTGGCCGAGCGCGTCGGGCAGTTCAGCGTAGACGATACGAACGACCCGGTGTCCGGCTTGCAGCGCCTGGAGGGGATCCGCAATCCGCTCATGCGCGAGTTGTGCCGGCGGATGTGGTCCGCCGGTATAGAAGTGTCGCCAGTGCGTCTCGGCCAGTTCGCCGCGTTCTGGATATTGGGTACGGTACTCGTCGTGATCGTGCTCGGGCTCGCTGGCCTGGTGACAATGTTTGCGTTGCTCTTGCTTGTGGTGCTGGTTTTGGCGCATCGCAAACGTAGTCGCCGCCGCCAGATCAACGCACAGATGCCGAATTTCCTGGGTTATCTCGTGCGTGCGCTGACGGCCGGGAACACGCTCGAAGACGGTATCCAAAGCGCGGCGCTGGAAAGCGTAGAGCCGATTCGCAGCGTGTTCCTGAGCGTGTCGCGGCAGGTGCGCCTGGGGGCGAGCATCGAGGACACACTCGGCGAAAGTGCGCGGATCCATGAGCTCAAGTCGTTGCACATTCTTGCCATGAGCGCGCGGGTCAATCGGCGCTATGGCGGTTCCATGCGGCGTGTCATCGCGAGCCTGGTCGATACCATTCGCCAGCAGGAGGCCGCCGCGCGGGAACTCAAGGCGCTCACCGGCGAGACGCGTTTCTCGGCCTATGTGGTGGCCGCGATTCCGGTTGCCATAAGCCTGTTCTTCTACCTGCAGAATCCCGAATATTACGCGGCCATGCTGGCCAGCCCCGGCGGGCAGGTCGCGGTGATGCTCGCGCTCGCGCTCGAAGCACTGGGTCTGGTGATCATCTGGCGCATGATGTCCCGTCTGCAGGAGCCGGACGCATGAACATGCCGGCGCTTTTTCTTGCGCTGGCCGTCGGTGCCGCCGTGGCTGCGCTCGGCTTGTTGTCGCTGATGCTGGTAGAGCGGGTGCGGGAACGTCGGCTCGTGCGGCGCTATCAGGGAGAGCGCGTCGGCGACGGAACCACACGGCGTGATTCGGGTGCGGCCTGGGTCGCGGGAATGGCTGAAGGCGGCGAGCGCATCGATCGCTTCCTCAAGAACCCGGACGAGACCTGGATGCTGCTGGCCCAGGCGGGCTGGCGCGATGCGCAGTCGCGCATGATCTTCTATGCCTTCCAGTTCGGATTGCCAGTCGTGACCGGCGCGGTGGTCTTGCCGTTTTCGGGCATAGCAGGTCTCACCTCCGGCTCGTTGAACAGCCTGTTGCTGGTTGCCGTTGTGGTCATCGTGTCGTTGCTGGCGCCGCGCTACATCCTGCGCATGAAGGCCAAGCGGCGACGTGATCGCATCCGTGCCGAAGTGCCTTTATTCATCAACCTGCTGGTCCTGCTGTTCGAGGCCGGGCTGAATCTACGTCAGGCCCTGTTGTCGCTGGTGCGCGATGGGGCGCCGACCATGCCGGAGTTGGTCGACGAACTGGCGCCGGTGCTACGCCAGATCGAGGCCGGCGCCGATGCCGATCAGCTGTTGTTCGATGTCGGCAAGCTGCTCTCCATCGAGGAACTGGATACCGTGCTCGGCATCCTGCGTCAGGTGGAACGCTACGGTGGCGAGATCCGGGAACCGTTGCTTGAGGCGCTCGACAATCTGCAATCCAAACGGTCGATGGAACTGCGCGAGCAGGTCAACGTCATGTCCGGCAAGATGACCGTCGTGTTGGTCACCTGTTTCTTTCCGCCGCTGCTGATTTTCATCGCCGGGCCGGCGTTCATGTCGATCTCCGAAACCCTCGGTAGCCTGTGATGTCGGCGGTGGTTTCGATCGGCCGTGTTGTGCCGGCACTGCTGTGTGCGCTGATCCTGCTGGTCGGCTGTTCGACGCAGCGCGTATCCCCGCGGGATCTGCCCGGGTCGACGCTCGATGAGGCACGAGGCCCGGACGAGAACGCCCGACTGTATACCGACTTGATCCGCCAGCTGATCGCGAAGGATCGTCTCTACGCGGCGCTGGCCCATCTGCAGGCGCGCGAACAGGAATTTGGCGTCAGCGATGAATTGCGCCTGCTGCGTGCCGATATCCTGCGCAAGATGAACGATTATGCTGGCGCCCGCGCGCTGTATGAGCAGCTGCTGAATACGCCTTATGTAGGGCAGGCCCATCATGGCCTGGGCCTGGTGATTGCAAGAGACGATCTCGCCGCCGGCCAAAGTCATCTGGAGCAAGCGGTGACCCTGGTGCCGACCGACGCGCGAATGCGTAACGATCTTGGTTACGCGCTACTCCGCCAGGGACAGCTTGCGGAGGCGCGCTTGCAACTGGCGACCGCGTATCAGCTGGATGAAGCTAACGAGCTGAACCGTAACAATTACATTCTGCTACTGTTGGTCGAAGGCAACGACCGCAAGGCAGCGCGGATCGCGGCCGATAATCAGATCAATGCCGGCGTCATGCGCGGACTCCGACAACAAGCGCAGACGATCACGGGATCCACAGCGGCCGCGATTACCGACCAGCGACCGATGCCGGTGCGTGAGATGCCTTCGCAGGCGTCTTCGCCGGGGGTCGGCGGTGGTGGCGGCTAGGATGCGGTTTCTGGTATCGAATCTGGTTATCAAAGGGTGAAATCATGAAACAGCAGTATCTTGCAGTCGGTGTAGTCGCGGCCTGGATGCTTGCGGCAACCAGTGCGCATGCCGGCGACGTCGGTGATGTCGGACCCACGGTCCAGAGCGCGCTGGAAATGCAGCGCAGCGGGCGCCAGGCGGCGCCCGTGCGACCGATGCTCAGCGACGTGGCCGATCGGACCTATGACCGTTATCTCGAAAGCTTTACCTACCCGATACCGGAACAGTTCGAGCGCGACGAAGCCTTCGCTGCGGACGCCGGCAATTAATCGGTTCGACGGCATATCCTTGCCGGCGCAGACCCCTGTGAAGCGGCTCGGGTGAAGGCGTCGATGGCGAGCATCAACGGATCAGGAGTGCAGCGATACGCGTTCTATGCGCTGGCGGTCGCCTGCCTTGCGCTGGTGGCTTACGCGGGCCTGCGTAGCGCGACGCTCATCACCGAAGCACGTACGGCCGCGCTATTCGACGCCGAGCGCGCCATTGCCCAGGCGACGGCCGGGCGGGTCGAACAGGACCGCATCCCGAATGGATTGATCGTGTCGGTAGAGGCTGTGCTCGGCGAAAGCGAACTCGGTCTCAATTACGTCACGGTGCGCAACGCCGACAACGTGACGCTTGTCTCGCGAGGACGCTTTTCCGATCGCTTCGAATGGTTGGGCGCCGAGTCGGCCCGACAATGGCGGGGTTGGGATTACCAGCTGGAATCGGCCGAGGCGAATCGCCCCTTGCTGCAGGCCGAACAACGCGTCGGCTATGCGCAATTCGGTGTGAGCTGGTTTGCCGTGGTCACGGGCGGGGGCATGGCGCTTCTAATCTGGTTGATTGCGTTGTTGGCCGGCGTGATCGGATTCTTTGGCGCCCTGGGCGCAGCTGCAGCCGCTCCAGCGACGAGCGACAAGAACAAGGTCGAGACTAAACCACGCATCCGCGAGCCTTCAGAAGAATCCCTGTCGAAACAAGGCGAGCGGGCCAAGGCGCCGTTGTCACGGCTTGCACGTCGACGGGAGCGTAAGACAGACGACGAGTTCGCGCCCATCGTCGATACCCGTCGTTCGAAGACGCCTAAAAATACGCCTGAGGCTGCGGCGCGCTCGACCCCTTCGCAGAATGAGTCGTCTGAACGCAGCGCTCGAATAACGCCACCGGCCGCGGATGCCCCGCGACGGTCGGCGCCACCGGCGCCCGCTCATCTGTCCACGCCGAAGCCGCCACCGGCTTCAGCACCCGTAGTCGACCCTTTCGAGCCGTCGAGCCCACGGGAGGCGCCGCCTGCGGCGCCAGCCGTACCTAAAACTACGCCGGCCGCGGCCGAGACCGAGTTGCATGCGCCGAGTCTCGATGCCCAGCCGGCGCTCGGAGACGACACGCTCGATCTGCGTTTCTATCCGATCTGGCGCGATCTGGATCGCGAAGTATTGGCGGGCGCCTGTGCCGCACTGGCGTGGCGGATGGGCGAAACACGGTTGATCGACGCCGACGCGCTAACCCGCTTGGCTGAAAAAGACGGCGCGTTGCGCGCTTTCACCCAATGGATCGCGCGTCGGTTCTCGTTGCTGCACAGCAACTGGCGCACGCTAGAGATCGATACGGTGCCGATTGTGCTGCCGATCCCGAGCGCAATGCTGGGCTTTGCCGACGCCGAGACCGTGTGGCGCGATGCGCTGCGGCGTACGGATCGCGATCCGAACGATCTGGTTCTCTGGCTGGGTACGCGCGTACGTCGTCATGTCCACAGCGCACTACCCGTACGTCGAGCGTTGCTGCTCTCGGCTCACGATCAGCCCTTGCCCGCCGACTGCGATATCGCGTGTATCGGGCCGGAACAGATCGGCGCAGATATCGACGCCTGGTATACGCGGATCGAAGAGCTACGGTGCCCGGTACTGCTGGGCCCGGTAGACAATCCTGATCGATTCAGCCGCCTGATACAGCACAAGCGGGTGCTCTGGTTCAGTGAGGCCGACAAAGATCTGTACGCTCCGCGGGCTTTTGCCCGCCTGCTATCCCGTCATCCAACCGACCCGATCTGATCGGCGTCAGGCGTGTCCCAAGCGCGCTGTGCGGGTAGAGCAGTTCAGTCGGTATCGACGGCCGCGCTAGCGGCGTTGGCCAGGCGGGCGAACTCTGCCGCGGCCAGCCGTTCCGGTCTCAGCGTCGGATCTATATCGCAGGCCTCGATCGCTTCGGCCGAGAGAAAACTCCGGACCGCGTTGCGAAGCGTCTTGCGCCGCTGACTGAAGGCGGCGGTCACGAGGCGATCGAACATCTTGCCGTCGTGGATCTCGAAGTCGGGCGCGCGTGGCGTTACGCGAACCACCGATGACATCACGCGTGGAGGCGGCGTGAACGCGCCAGGCCCTACATCGAACAGGGATTCAGCGCGCGCGCGTGCCGCCACGGACACCGTTAACCGGCCATAGTCGCGGCTGCCCGGAGTTGCGGTCATGCGATCGACGACTTCCTTCTGCAGCATGAAGTGCATGTCGGTAATCGGCGCAGCACTGCCCAACAGGGCGAATAGCAACGGGGAAGAGATGTTGTAAGGCAGGTTGCCAACCAGCCGCAGCGGCGCGCCCCGGCGCGTCGCGATCTCGGCATAGTCGATACGCAGGGCATCGCCTTCGATAACTTCAAGCCGTGGTTCTTCGACTGCTTGGGCGCGTAGATCCGCGGCAAGGTCCCGGTCGATCTCGATCACGCTCAGGCGATCGACCCGGTCGAGCAGCGGCTGTGTCAGCGCACCTTGGCCGGGGCCGATTTCGACAAGTGCATCGGCTGCCTTTGGCGCGAGCATGGACAGGATTCGTTCGATGACGCCCTGCTCATGCAGAAAGTGCTGTCCAAATCGTTTGCGCGCCATGAAGAAACCTCGGGTCGGCGGCAAGCGCCGGGTGCGATGTAGGGTCGGGTTATAGCCACCACCGCGTGGGGCGGTTGGCTTGAACTAGCGCGGTTGAGCGTGAACCATGCGCACGGCGGTATCGATAGCGGCCTGCAGGCTGCCGGTGTCCACGCTCTCGTGGCCCGCGAGTTCGAGAGCGGTGCCGTGGTCGACGGATGTGCGCACTATGGCCAGGCCGAGGCTGATGTTCACGGTGCGCCCAAAGCCGAGATGCTTGATCACCGGCAGGCCCTGGTCGTGATACATCGCGACCACCGCGTCCGCCCCGGCAAGCCGATGCGGCGTGAACAGGGTATCCGCCGGAAGCGGGCCGATAATATCCATGCCGCGGGCGCGCTGCGCTTCGATCACCGGGGTGATGGTATCGATCTCCTCGCGCCCGAGATAGCCGTTTTCGCCCGCATGCGGGTTCAAGCCTGCGACCAACAGGCGCGGTCGATCGATGCCGAAGCGATCGCGCAGGCCACGTTCGGTCACGCCGAGCACATGGGCCAGATTTTCGCGCGTGAGGGCGGCCGGTACGTCGGCCAGCGGAATATGAACGGTCGCAAGGGCTACGCGCAGGGCCCCGTCGTCGGTGGCCAGCATCATCACGGGCTCGCCGCTGTGGCAACGATGCGCGAGATAACCGGTATGGCCCGAGAAGGCGATGCCGGCGTCGTTGATCACGGCCTTGTGCACCGGGCCGGTCACGAGCCCGTCGCAGTGCCCTGACAGACAGAGATCGGTCGCCCGATCGAGGGTGTCGAGCACGTAGCGCGCGTTGGCGGTGTCGACGTGGCCCGGAGTGGTCGGGCGCGCGCACTGCACGGGATCGATCGCCAACGTGCCGGCGGGCGTGGTTTGTGGCGCGGCGTCGAAATCGACCGGTACCAGCTTCAGCGGCAGGCCCAGCTGCTCGGCGCGTGCCTGCAAAAGGCCCGGGTCGGCAATCGCGACCAGTTCCACGGACTGCGCGCGCTGCGCGATACGAACCGCGAGATCGGGTCCGATGCCGGCCGGTTCACCCGGCGTGAAGGCGAGGCGCGCGGTGCTCAACCGGGATCAGGCGCGATCAGCTGCCGCTCGTGGACTGGTAGCCGGGCATACGGACGTCGACATAGGCCTCGTCGCGCAGCTTGCGTAGCCACATTTCGCCTTCCTCGGTGGACTTTTGTTCCCCGAGTGCGCGCCGTGCGCGTTCGCGTACGGCCTCACGTGTCTGATCACGTTCACGGCGATCGGCCACGCGAAGAATCTCGTAGCCTTCGGCGGTCTGAAAAATCGGGCTCACATCGCCCGTCGCGAGGTCGCTCAGCTGGCGCCGGGTTGCGGGATCCAGACGTTGCGGCTGAACCCAGCCAAGTTCGCCGCCCTGGTTGGCGGTTGCGCTGTCATCCGAATACTCGCGTGCGAGCGCTGCGAAATCGTCGCCGGCTTCGAGGCGTTCGCGCAGCTGGCGTGCCAGGTCGCGGGTGCGCTCGTCGTCACGAATTTCGTTCGGCTTGAGCAGGATATGGCTGGCCTGGACTTCCTGAACCATGACCTTCCGGTCGGGCATGACCGATTCGCCGCCGCGCACGTCCTCGAGCTGAACGAGGTGAAACCCGTCGGCGTCGCGAAATACGTCGCTGGTCTCGCCGGGCTGCAGCCGCGGGACCACGTCGGCGAACGTCGACGGCAGATAGCCGCCGTCCATCCATCCCATGTCGCCGCCTTCCATAGCGTTTTCGCCCTGAGACTGGCTCGCGGCCACGTCGGCGAAGTCGGCATCACCCGCGACGATCTCGTCGCGCAATGTCTGTAGCCGTTCGCGAGTGGATTCGACGGTTTCCGAGTCGGCGCCTTGCGGTACGGGCACCACGATATGGCGTACGCGGTACTCGCGATCTTCCGCGGCACGCAGAGACTGGTTCTCGAGATAGCGATCGACATCGTCGTCGCTGACCGTGACCTGCGACATCACTTCCTGACGCCGCAGCTTGGAGATCATCAGCTCCTGGCGGATCTGTTCGCGCAGCTGCGACATGGTCATGCCGTCCGAAGCCACCGCGCGGGCGAGCTGCTGCATGTTCATGCTGTTCTGCTGGGCGATACGGCGCAGGCCGTCGTCGACTTCCTGTTCGCTGATCTCGACATTGCGATCGCGCGCGCGCTGAATCTGCAGGCGCTGCATGATCAGCTTATCGAGCACCTGCGAACGCAGCAGGTTCGGCGGCATCTGGCTCGCCCGGCTGCCGGCGCGTGCCTGGATCCGCATCACGGCCTGGTCGAGTTCGCTTTCGAGAACCACGTCGTCGCCGACCACGGCAATGATCTTGTCGAGCGTCTGGGCGCCCGATTCACCGCTGCTCGGTGTCGTCGCCGAGAGGGAAAAATCGTCCGGCATGCCGAGGCTTTGTGCCGCGGCGGGCAGGGCGGTGAACGCCAGCGGCGTGATCGCGAGCACGAGGCTCGTAGCGAGGAGATGTCTCATGGGAAACGGATGGTATCAAAAGAGCTGCTCGAACTGCGGCCCCGGTCGTCTTCGTCATAGACGTCGTCGTCTACAAAGGACTGCACGGTGTCGCCGAACTGACCGAGGCCATTGAGCACGAACTGGAACATGATCGCGGTATCGAAGCTGCCATCGTCGTCGGCGACGTAACGGCGCCAGGCGACGCGGCCGGCCCAGCAGCACGAGGGGCGATACTCGAAGCCGGCCAGCGTTTCGACATTCTGGCTGCGTTCGAGCGAGTAATTCCAGCGGCCGAGCACGTCCAGATTGGCCGTGACCGGCGCGCGCAGGCCAACGGCCGTCTGCTCGAGGCTTTCGTATTCGCCGGGTACGACCTGGGCTTGGCGGGTATCGCCCACCACGGTGATTTCGCGCTGTGGGCGGTAGTCGCGATAGCGCCGATAGGCCAGATCAAGCTGGTAACCGCCGTCGGTCTTGTAGCTCGCCGATGCGATCGCGCGATTGACGCGGCTGTCGTCCGGATCGTACTGGACTGTGGTTCGGGCCGAGATGTTGTCGGTCGGACGCAATTCCAGTCCGGCAACATAGTCCGAACCCCGATCGCCGTAGCCGACTTCGCCGCTGTTGGGCAGGTTCACTCGCAGATCCCGAAACCCGGTGACCCGGCCGAGATCGAGTTTGGCCACGGTGCGCCCGCTGTCCGGCTCGATGAAGCGCGAAGACACGCCGAGCGTGAGCTGGTTGGCGTCGCCGATGCGGTCCGAGCCGACGAAACGGTTGTCGGAAAACAGGCGGTCGAAATGCAGATCGGCCACGCCGGAGTCGAACACCGGGATGTCGGACTGATCCTCGTAGCCGGTGTAGAGATACTGCATGCGCGGCTCGAGCGTCTGCACCCAGCCGTCGTTGAAGGTGCGCGCAAAGCGCAGGCCGGTCTCGGCGTTGAACTGCGGGATGCCGCGGGTGATGACATCGTCATCGCCCACATCGGCCCGGGTGAAATTCTGCGCGTCGTCGAAGCCGCGCAGGCTGTAGCGGGTCAGCCGGTAGGAGGCTTCGCTATTGGCATACCAACCGCCCTGGTCGACGCCCCAGAGCAGGCGTGGTTGCACTTCGCTGCGGGTCGCGTCGATATCGTCGTCGCGCTGAAAGTTGGTGAACTCGGCGTTTAGGCCAGCTCGAAACGGCGAACTCGGCGACAGCATCTCGAGCCGCGCCTGCGGCAGGCGCCTGTAGGGATCGTTGCTGAAGGCCCGATCGAAGTTGTCGTCGTCTTCATCCTGAAGATCGTCGAGGGTTTGGAAATCCTGCGCCAGCACGGTGAAGCGCACGCCGGTATCGGCCAGAGTCAGGCGCACGGCGCGCTCCAGCTGGGAGGTCGAGGTGCTGGCGAGGTCGTTGCTCAGATCATCGAAATATTCGTCGTCGCTGACTTGGGTGTAGTTCGCCTCGACGCCGACATACTCGTTGAGCTGGCCGATATGTTCGAAATGGAACAGCGCGCGGTCGTCGCCGTACTCGTTGTCGCTGGGCAGATATTCGCCGTCGAACTCGCCGCGGTGGTGTTCATGCAGGTAGCGGAACTGCCCGCCGAGCTGCAGGCCGCGATCGGCGAGCACGCGAGGCACGATGGTCGCATCGTAGTTGGGCGCGATATTGATGTAGTAGGGCACCGCCAGCTCGAAGCCGGAATCGCTCGAGCTGCCGAAGGTCGGCGGCAATACGCCCGTATGGCGTTTGTCGTCGATCGGGAAGTTCAGGTACGGCGTATAGAACACCGGTACGCCGTAGAAGCGCATCACCGAGTTGAACGCCTCGCCGCGGCCGCTTTCGCGATCGAGCTCGATACGGTCGGCCGAGAGCAGCCACGCCTTGGTCTCGCCTTCACAGGTGGTGTAGTCGGCGTCGGTCAGTTCGTATGCGCCGCCGCCGAGCGCGGTTACGGTGCCCGCCTTGCCGCGGCCGCCATTGGTGATGATCGAATAAGTCGCGGCGTTGAAATTGCCGGTTTCGTCGTTGATCTGGACGTCGCCGTTGTCGGCGGTCAAGTAGATGCCGGGGCGGTAGTACTGCATGCCGTCGCGCGCCTGGGCGCGCCCGCTCTCGCGGTTGTAGCGCACGAAAGGCGCTTCCAGGGCCTGGCCGTTGCGTTCGAGACGCACGTTGCCGGTGGCTTCGGCCACGCCGTCCTGGAGACTGGCCTGGTCGGCGACCAGCGTGGATTCGGCGCTTTCCTGCGGCAACGCCATCGGCGGTGGCACCACCGGACACCCCATTTCGGCGGCGATGCTAGGCTTTGCGGCCAGTGTGCCGACGCATACGAGCGAAGCGCCCACGCACAGCGGTGTCACCAGTCCATGGCGGCACGCCCCAAGACCAGCACGAAGACGGGAATGGTAATAAGCGATACGAATCACGGCGGGATCTGTCACCCATTGACGCGACGACCCACGACACGACTCATGCATCGCGGCGCCGCTGAAAGCGGTTGTGTTCGCAAGCGAACCCCCAAGTCCAACCGATTATGCGCACCCGGGATGCGCCCCGCAATAAAACACGGCGAAGCACCCGTGATGGGAGTCGCGGCATGAACATGCCTGTCGATGCGCGCCGCCAAGCGCTGGAAGCCTGGGTGGCCGACGAACTCAACGCCGCGCCGGAATGGGCAGTCGCCTCGGCCGATGCCAGTTTTCGCCGCTATTTTCGTGCGCAGGTACGTCAGGGCGAGGAAACGGTCAGCTATATCGCGATGGATGCGCCGCCCGAGCGCGAGAACAATGCTGCCTTTATCCAGATCGCGGGCCTGATGGCGGAAGCCGGCCTCAACGTACCCCGTGTGCTGGCTGCGGATCACGAGCGTGGTTTTCTGCTGCTGACCGATCTTGGCACGCGCACCTTCCTCGACGTGCTCGACGAGGACAACGCCGATGCGCTGTTCGGCGCGGCCAGCGGCGCGCTGATCGACTGGCAGCAGGCCAGCCGCCCCGGCGTGCTTCCCGACTATGATCGCGCCACGCTGGCCGCCGAGCTCGAGTTGTTCCGTGACTGGTATCTCGCCCGGCATCTGCAGTACGCGCCTACGGCTGAAGAGCATGCAGCGATCGACCGTGCCTTCGTGTTCCTGCTCGACCATATCTGTGCCCAGCCGCAGGTCTTCGTGCATCGCGACTACATGCCGCGCAATCTCATGATCAGCGATCCGCTGCCCGGCGTGCTGGATTTCCAGGATGCACGCTATGGCCCGGTCACCTACGACGTGGCCAGCCTGTTTCGTGATGCGTTCATCAGCTGGCCAACCGCACGTATCGACGGCTGGGTGCGCCATTACTGGGATGCGGCGCGCGAGCGCGGTATCCCAGTGGGTGACGATTTCAGCGTATTCAAACGGGATCTCGCGCTCATGGGCGCGCAGCGTCATATCAAGGTGCTGGGCATCTTTGCCCGTATCGCGCATCGCGACGGCAAGCCGCGCTACCTGGCCGATACGCCGCGTTTCGTGAAGTATCTGGAGCCCGTGGTGGCCGAGTACGAAGAGCTGGCGGCACTCGCGCCCCTGCTACAAAAGGACGCGCCATGAAGGCGATGATCCTGGCGGCTGGCCGCGGCGAGCGCTTGCGTCCGTTGACCGACCACACGCCCAAGCCGCTCATTGAGGTCGGCCCGCGCACGCTGATCGGCCATCACCTGGCCGGCCTCGCTCGTGCCGGTTTTGAAGACGTGGTGATCAATGTGGCCTACCGCGGCCGCCAGATCATCGAAGTACTCGGCGACGGCAGTCATTGGGGATTGCGGCTGCATTTCAGCGAAGAAACGCCGGGCGAACTCGATACCGGCGGCGGCGTGCGCAATGCGTTGGCACTGCTCGGCGAAGGGCCGTTCGCGCTGATCAGCGCCGATGTCTTCACCGATTTTGACTATGCGCGTCTGCAAGCACACGGCGATGCCGATGTGCATTGCGTGCTGGTCGACAATCCCGCTCATCATGTCGACGGGGATTTCGGTTTGAATCAGGGCGTGCTGATGGATGCAGCGCCGCGCTTCACTTATGCCGGGATGGGGGTTTTCGATAGCGCCCGATTTGCAGCGCGCGATACGCAACGCTTTGCGTTGTCTGCGGTCATACGTGAAGCCTTGCAGGCGGGCACGGCGAGTGGCGAACACCACGCCGGTAGCTGGATCGATGTCGGGCGCCCCAGCGCGCTTGAACAGGCCCGTTCCATGGTCATGAAGGGTTGATGCTCGGCCCTCGGTTCGAGCGCTGTTAGAATCCCGGCCTTGCCGCAGCGCGCCACCCGCGCGCACGCAGTACAGCGGTTGGGTCATAACCTCAGACAACGGAGATGCCGCATGCCGGCGAGCCCCCCGAAACCCGTACTCGTTCTTCGATCGCTGCTCGTCGTGGTCGCGATCGCGCTGGTCGCCGGCTGTGCCGGGCGCACGGTCGCGACACCGAGTGCGCCTGACGAGAGCATCCTCGCGCCGGCCGAGCAGGCGCTTGCCAAGGCGCGTTCTGCCGAGGCCGAACGCTTCGCGCCGCGTGCCGTCGATGCGTCGCGCCGGCGGATCGCCACGGCGCGCGACATTCTATTCGATGCAGCACGCAGCAGCCGTGATCTCAATGCCACCGAGCAGGACCGGGTCGAGCGCCTGGTCGCAGCGGCCGAGCTGGATGCGCGTTCTGCGTTGGTCCAGACCCAGGCCCGCGCGGTGCAGGCCAAACTCGCGGAACTGCAGGGCCAGTTGGGCCAGGGGCAGTCGTCGCAGACGCAGCAGGGAGTTTCGCCGTGAAGCAGTTCTGGATTGTAGGACTTGGCCTGCTGCCGCTAGTAGCGGGCTGTTCGCTGTTTGAAACCAACCCGGTGCCGCCGAGCCCGGCGCTGACCGGCGTAAGCGCACAGGACGCGGCCTGGAAAGATCAGATCAAGCGGGTGCGCGGTGCCGAAGAGGCGCGTTTCGAACCCCTGGTCGAGGCACGCGAGGCCGTATCCGCCGCGCTCGCGCAGCAGGGCGTGAACGACTACGACGCCGCGTCTCTCGAAGAAGCGCAACAAGCGCTGGATGCCGCCGAGAGCGGCTGGGCCGAGGTCGCCAACAAGCGTCGCCCCAATGGTGACAAGCTCGCAGCAATCGCCACCGACGCACATCGCGCCACGCGGCTGGCAGAAATTGCGCGCTACGCGGCCGTACGCGAGATCAATCTCGAAAAGCTGGTTGCCGTTAACGACCAACTGGAGACGCGCGAGCAGAGTCAGCCCACGCGCCAGGCGCGGCCGGTCACTGGCGACGCACGCGATCTGGTGGGTCAGAAAGTGGTGCCGGACCAGCTCGGAGAGGTGTCGTTCCAGCCGGGCACGGCGCGTATGAAGCCCGCTTCGCAGGAAATCGTGCGCCAGTTGGCAGGTTTGCTTGAACGGTATCCTAGCGTAGGCGTAGCGGTGTTCGGTCACACCGACAATGTCGGGCCTTCGGCCGCATCGCTGGAGCGTTTCGTCAAAGCCAATCCGAAGCTGGAGCAGCAGGCGCCGAGCCAGGCCGAGAAGGTTCGCGCCTTCAACCTGGCGCTGTCGGCAGCCCGTGCCCGCACGGTGGCGCAACTGCTGGTGGACAACGGCGTGCCGGCGCGTCGGATCGGCGCCCGTGGTTTCGGCGACACGCGCCCGGTCGCGTCGAATGACACCCAGGCCGGTCGCCAGGCCAATCGTCGTATCGAGGCCGTGATCGTGCCCGGCCCAGACAGCCCGGAAGCCCAGCGCGCGCGGGCGGAAAACGCCGGGTCCTAGCCATGTTCTTCGGGCGGGCGTGGTGCCCGCCCGACGTTTACAGCGAGCGGATCACGCCAACGGCGAGTCCTTCCAGTTCGAGCGATTCGCGGCGCGTGTCCACCACGATATCCGCATAGTCCGGGTTCTCCGCGATCAGGCGCGCATTGCTGCCTTCGCGCGAGAAGCGCTTGACGGTGACTTCGTCATCCCACCGAAAGACGGCCACCTGGCCGGCCCGCACTTCCGGCACGTTCGCCACCGCGAGCAGGTCGCCGTCGAAGATGCCTGCGCCGATCATGCTGTCGCCGCGTACGCGCAGCAGATAGTCCGGGTTCTGACTGAACAGCCCGGGATCCACTTCGCAATGGCGTTCGACGTGTTCGACGGCGAGCATCGGCGCGCCGGCCGCCACGCAACCAACGACTGCCAGACGCATTGCGTTGGACGCCGGCGGGGCCTGCTCGGTTGATGCATCGTCGTCGGTCAGCCGGATGCCGCGGCTCAGGCGTGCATTGAGCTCGATGAAACCCTTGCGCTCCAGCGTGCGCAGATGGGCCTGCGCCGCGTTGGCCGAGGCAAAGCCCAGCGCTTCGGCGATCTCTGCCCGGGTGGGCGGCGTGTGCCGATCCGCGATGGTGTCGCGGATGAATTCATAGACGCGGCGTTGTTTATCGGTGAGCTCATTCATGCTGTAAGAATATCCAGTCGCGCGGGTCGCGCGCAATAGATGGGACGCGTTCGCCCGGTGGCGAAACGCTTGCCGCGTCGGCGTGCCATTTGAAGAACGATGGGGTTGGCCTGTGTTTTCGTGGTGCCGTTTCAGAGTGCGAGCCTGAAAGGCGTTCCGCCGAAATTCCAGTTCGCGCGTCGCGAATAACACCCGCGGCGTTCATGTCAAGATATAGTTTGACGCAGTGCAGCAAAGAGGGTTATTGTTCGCACATGCTGCATCGCAGCAAACGACAAGAACTTATTGTGAGAGGGCCAACCTATGAAGATTCAGGAAATTGTTTCGGATGTCCGTAGTCGTGTCGGCACCGCCGGCAAGCAGTATCAGGATGCCTTCAAGGCTTACTTCGATACCCAGCGCAAGGTTGTCGGTGTTGTGACCAAGAATGGTCAGACGCTGGCGAACACGGAAGTCGGCGCCGCGAAGAACCTCTTCGCCGCTGCCAAGTCGAGCTTCGACAAGGCACGCACCGACGGTGTGCGCAAGGTCGCCAAGAACCCGCAGGCCTACGTGCCGAACGGCCGCGACCAGATCGTATCGGCCTACAAGGACACGATCGACCTGCTTGTGCAGACCGGTAACGAGCTGGGCAACGTTGTGACCAGCGGTTACAAGTCGGTGCTCGGCAAGCTCTCGGGCGAGACCAAGAAGAAGACCACCACGCGCAAGGCAGCGCCGGCCAAGAAGGCGTCGTCGACTGCCACGCGCAAGGCTTCGACCGCCAAGAGCGCGTCGACCAAGACGACCGCTGCCAAGCGCAAGACGGCCGCGACGCGCAAGACCACGGCGAGCGCCAGCAAGAGCGCTTCGACCGGTGCGACCTCGCGCAAGCGCAGCACCACTGCCAAGAAGTCGACGGCCGCCGCGTCGGCGTCCACCACGACCAATGGCAGCACCGACAACAACGCCTCGTAATAGCGTTGAATCGGTAGGCGCCTTCAACGGCGCCCAAGAAAAAGCCCGGCTCTAAGGCCGGGCTTTTTTGTGTCTGACGTTTGCGGGATCAGCCAAGTGGGTGCTCGGCGACCGCTCGTGTTCGCAGAGACAGTTCACGCTTCGAGCCGAGCGAAGCCTCAGGCGGCCGGCGCGTCCTTGTCTTGTTCGATCAACGCATAAGCCGAGTGATTGTGGATCGATTCGAAGTTCTCCGATTCCACCACGTAATACCGGAACCGCGCGTCGTCGTTCAGCCGCTGGGCGATATCGCGGACCACATCTTCGACGAACTTGGGATTGTCGTAGGCGCGCTCGGTGACCGCTTTCTCGTCGACCCGCTTCAAGATGCCGTACAGCTCGCAGGAGCCTTCCGACTCGGCGATGTCGATGAGCTCTTCCAGCCAGAAGAATTCCGTCGCACGCACGCGGATGGTGATCAGAGAGCGCTGGTTGTGGGCGCCGTAGTCGGAGATGTCCTTGGAGCAGGGGCAGAGCGTGGTCACCGGCACCTTGACCTCGACATAGAGATCGGTGCGTGTGCCGCGCTGATCGCCCACGAATGTGACGTTGTAGTCCATCACGCCTTTTTCCTGCGTGACGGGTGCGTACTTGTCGATGAAGTAGGGAAAGCTCATCTCGATATGACCGTTGTCGGCCTCGAGGCGTTCTGTCATCTCGCCAAGCATGGCGCGAAAGGACTCGACCGTGATCTGGTGTTCGTGCGCGTTGAGTATCTGCACGAAGCGTGACATGTGCGTGCCCTTGAAGTGATGGGGCAGGTTCACATACATGCCGAAGGTGGCCACGGTGCTCTGGTGGCCGCCCACGCGTTGCTTGATCGATACCGGGTGGCGGATATCGCAGATACCGACCTTGTTGATCGCGAGATGGCGCGGGTCCTTGCGACCCTGCACGTCTTCGATATGAGCACTGCTCTGAGCGCCGTCTTTCGAGGGGGCTGAACTGCTCTTGTTGGCGCCTTGCGCCTTTGCCACGGTGGTCATCGTGATGCTTTCCCGGTCAGGCGAATCGGCAGGCCGGCCGACCCAAAGCCCGCCATGTTAGCGCGCGGGCGTTGGGGCGACAAAGCCGGTACGTCCGGGTAATGGGGGCAGGCCGGGCTAGCGCAAGCGTGCGGGCCGTCGAATCAGCCCGGCGGCCAGGCGAAGTCGCGCCCCCCGAGGATATGCACATGCAGGTGGAACACGCTCTGGCCGACGGCTTCGCCGTTGTTCACGACCAGTCGGAATGCCTCGCCATAACCTTCATTGCGGGCGATCTTGCGTGCGCTGAGCAGCAGATGCCCGAGCAGGGCCTGGTCGCCGTCCTCGGCGTTGACCAGCATGTCGATCGGCTTCTTCGGGATCACCAGGATATGCATCGGGGCCTGCGGATTGACGTCGCGAAACGCCAGGCACTGATCATCCTCGTGAACGATATCCGCGTCGATCTCGCGGTTGATGATCTTGGAGAAGATGGTGTCGCTCATGGGTTCCCTGCTGAGTGGGCGAATGGCTAGGCGCATTGTGTCAGAAGCAATCATGCATACCGCAACAGTGGCGCTGGCGGCCCGGCCCGGTTTATCGTCATGGGTGCAGCGCCGCGTTGTGCGGTGCTTCGGATGATTTACAGACCAAGGCCACAAAATAATGAACTATCTCGTCACAGGTGCGACCGGTTTCATCGGCCGTTTCCTCGTGGAAAAACTGTTGGCCCGGCGCAACGCGACGGTATACGTGCTCATGCGGCGCGCCAGCGCCGATCGTTACGAAGGCCTGTGCGAGCGCCTCGACGTCGGCGAGGATCGCCTGATCCCGGTCTGGGGCGACATCACCCGCAAGGGGGTGATCGACGCCGAAGCGCTCAAGCACCTGAGCGGCCATATCGATCATGTCTTCCACCTCGCGGCGGTCTACGACATGAATATGACCGATGCCCAGGCGGACAAGGTCAATAACGAGGGCACGGCTAATATCGTCGCGCTCGCCGGCCAGCTCTCGAACGAGTCCGGCACCAAGCCGTGCTTCCATCACGTGTCGTCGGTGGCTGTCGCCGGTGCGGACTACGAAGGCGTGTTCACCGACGAGATGTTCGACGAGGGCCAGCAGGTCCGGCATCCCTACTACCGAACCAAGTTCCAGTCCGAAGCGATCGTGCGTGAGCACTGCAAGGTGCCGTGGCGGGTCTACCGGCCGGGCATGGTGGTCGGCCACTCGCAGACCGGCGAGATGGACAAGACCGACGGCCCTTACTATTTCTTCAAGCCGATCAAGCGCATCCGCGACAACGTCCCGAAGTGGCTGCCGCTGCTCGGGATCGAAGGCGGACAGATGCCGGTCGCGCCGGTCGACTATGTCGTCGATGCGATGGAGCATATCGCCCACAAGAAGGGCGTCGATCGGCGCGCGTTCTTCCTCATCCAGGACGAGCCGCCGACTGCTGGTGAGATGCTGCGTATTCTCATGCGCGCCGCCCACGGGCCGGATATCGTGCGCAACCTGCCGACCCACGAATGGCCGGCGAATATCGAGCACCAGTTCAAGCGCCTCGCCGGCAATATCCCGATGGCGGAATGGCTGGAGAAGCGGATATCCAAGAGCGTCGGCGTACCGTTGTCGATCCTCGGTTACGTGAACAATCGCGCGATCTTCGACGACGTGAATACGCGTGCCGCGCTCAAGGGCAGCGGAATCCATTGCCCGCGTCTGGAGGATTACGCGGACACGCTCTGGAAGTACTGGGAAATGCATATGGACTGCGATGTCCATGTGCCGGAAAAACTGCTGCGCCGGATGCAGGGCAAGGTCGTGGTCATTACCGGTGCGTCCAGCGGCATCGGCTTCATGGCGTCCAAGAAGCTGGCGCGTGCCGGGGCCAAGATCTGCATGGTCGCGCGGACACCCTCCAAGCTCGAGGAAACCCAGTCGGTGATCGAGAAGATGGGGGGGCAGGCGTTCACCTACCCCTGTGATCTGAACAGCATGGAGGCGATCGACGAGTGCACGAAGAAGATCCTCGCCGATCATCACCATGTCGATATCCTGATCAACAACGCCGGTCATTCGATCCGCCGATCGGCGTTCGAGTCGCTCAATCGTTTTCACGACTACGAGCGCACGATGCAGCTGAACTACTTCGGCGCGATCCGGATGATCTTCAACTTCCTGCCGTCGATGGCCAAGCGCCGCAACGGCCACATCATCAATATCTCCAGCATCGGCTGTCTGACCAACGTGCCGCGCTTCTCGGCCTACGTGGCGTCAAAGTCCGCGCTGGACGCGTTCTCGCGCTGCCTGTCGCCGGAGGTCGCCTCGCGCAATATCGATCTCACCACCATCTATATGCCGCTGGTGCGTACGCCGATGATTGCGCCGACCAAGCTCTACGATTACGTGCCCACGCTCACGCCCGAGCAGGCGGGCGACATGATCGTGTCCGCGATCCTGGAAAAGCCCAAGCGTATTGCCTCGCCGCTGGGCACCACCGCACAGATCAGCTATGCGCTGTGGCCCAAGGTGAACGACTTCGTGCTGCACAAGGCGTTTCACATGTTCCCGTCGTCCAAGGCGGCGCGCGGTGGCCGTGCCGGGCAGGCGGAGAAGCCGAATATTCCGGGGCGGGTGTTGGCGGCTTTGTTGCCGGGGCCTTATTGGTAGGGTGGGGTCGGCGTTTGCGAGTTGTACCTTGGCGCTAAATCAAAGGTTCGTCGAAGCGCTTGTTCTTGGAAGAATCGTGTTCTGAACTCGCGAGTTCTGAATCAACGGCGTAGACAAATTTCTACTTGGGGTTTCGCACTGCTGTGCGAGTGTCTTTTATTTGCTTGTCCAAATAAAAGGCACCAAAACAAAAGACACCCCGTCTTGCGCCGATGCTACGCATCAGTGCCCTGCGCGGCTCCGGCCGAAAGCGGGCCCGCCGGAAACTCGCCGCGCTACGCGCGACTCAAACATCCGGCTGTCTTATCCGCTTTCGGCCTCCACTGCTCGGCGCTGCGCCCAAGGGGCCCCAATACAGGCAAGTTCGCCTTCGCTCGCTCCTCGTCGCAACTCTCTTAGGTCGGATTAGCCGAAGGTGTAATCCAGCAGGAACATGGGCGCTCGCGGTAACTTCAACGCCGTAGCTGTTAGAGCTTCGGGTGCGCAAGTCTCGCTGTCTGTATTACCCCCCCCCTTGCACGGCGACGGAGACGCGCAGCGGCTAAGGGTGTCCGGCGCACTGCGCCGGTGCGGCCAGCTGTTTGAGGATCGCCTAAGCGATCCGACCTAGTTAGATTTTTTAGGGGCCGCATCCCTTCGCCGCGAGCATCGGAGTGCACCGGCGTAGCCGGCGCCGTGCCCGGGTGTCCTTTCCTTTGCTGCCTCTCGTTTGGACAAGCAAACGAAAGACAGTCGCACAGCAGTGCGAAACAAAAGCCGAGCCGAACTCGTGAGTGCCGCAAGACTCGTGGCCCGAATCACCGATTTTTACATCGACGATACAGGCGAAATTTAGCTCCCGGTTTCCCGCTGGTGCTTGATCAAGCCTGTTGATCATTGACTACCCGAGGTCCACATAAAAAAGCCGCCCGAAGGCGGCTTTCTCGCAACACACGATGTGCGTGTTCAATCAGTCGTCGTCGGCGCCATCGCGCAGATCACGACGCTCGGCCACGGCATGGGCGAGCGTGCCGAGCAGCTTCTCGGTATCTTCCCAGTGCAGGCAGGCATCCGTGATCGAGACGCCGTATTCCGGCTCCACGCCCGGCACCAGCTTCTGGTTGCCTTCTTTCAGGTGCGATTCGATCATCACGCCGAAGACGGCACGACTGCCGGCCGAGATCTGGCCGCCGACGTCGTCGCCGACTTCCAGCTGCTTCTTGTGCTGCTTGCGGCTGTTGGCATGCGAGAAGTCGATCATCAGCCGGCCCGACAGCTGCGCCTGTTCGAGCAGGGCGACCGCGCCGGCGACCGAGTCGGCGTCGAAGTTCGGGCCGTTGGCGCCACCACGCAGGATGATATGCGTATCGCGATTGCCTTCGGTGGCAAAGATGGCGGATTCGCCTTCCTTGGTCAGCGATAGGAAGTGATGCGGATGATGGGCCGCGCCCACCGCATCCACCGCGATCTTGATCGAGCCGCCGGTGCCGTTCTTGAAACCGACCGGGCAGGACAGCCCCGAGGCCAGCTCGCGATGGCCCTGACTTTCCGTGGTGCGCGCGCCGATTGCGCCCCAGGACACCAGGTCCGCCAGATACTGCGGCGAGATCAGGTCCAGGAATTCGACGCCGGCCGGGATGCCCTGGTCGGCCAGCTTGAGCAGCAGCTCGCGGGCCAATCGCACGCCCTTGTTGATCTTGAACGAGTCGTCCATGTCCGGGTCGTTGATCAGACCCTTCCAGCCGACCGTTGTACGCGGCTTCTCGAAGTAGACCCGCATCACGATCAGCAGATCGTCGGCATACTTGTCGCGGGCCTCGGCGAGCTTCTTCGCATACTCGAGCGCGGCATCCACGTCGTGGATCGAGCAGGGGCCCACGACGACCAGCAGGCGATCATCCTCGCCATGCAGGATTTTCTGGATCGCCGTGCGCGCGTTGAACACCGTCTCCGATGCCTTGTCGCTCACGGGCAGCTCTTCGAGAAGCGCCTGCGAAGAAATCAATTCCTGGATGCCCTTGATACGGAGATTGTCGGTTTCGTGCATGGTTGAGTCGCGCCGGTACAGCGTGCGAACGCCGCAAAAACAAGGCGCCGAGTCTAGCAGAAGCCAAGCGCGTCATGCCCGCGCGCGCTCGAGATAGAAATGTTAAGAAGCCGCGGCGCCGACGCGTTAGGCTGACGGTAAACGCGCGGCCAATTGATTGGCGCGCAATCCAACGGGGACCGAACACATGAACTGGATGCGTATTCTGCTGGCGCTGGCGGCGATCGGCCTGGTCGCGGCCTATTTCATCATCGACCCGGGGCAGTACCTGGGCGGTGACTGCAGCGGCAAGCTGTTCAGCCTGGGCTGTTTCGAAAGCCAGCGTAGTGCGCTGAGTGATCTGGCGGCCGCGAACAGCTTGTTGTTCGCGATCGGCTTCTTTGCCATCTATGTGGCGGTCACGGCCATCTCTTTGCCGGGCGCGGCGGTGATGACGCTGATCGGCGGTGCCCTGTTCGGATTGCTTCAAGGCCTGCTGCTGGTGTCTTTCGCTTCTGCCATTGGCGCGACGCTGGCATTCCTCATGGCGCGCTTCGTGTTGCGGGACAGCGTGCAGAAGCGTTTCGGCCAGCGGCTGAAGGCGCTCAATCGTGGCGTCGAACGCGACGGCCCGTTCTATCTGTTTGCCTTGCGGCTGGTGCCCGTATTCCCGTTCTTCGTGATCAACCTGGCGATGGGCCTTACGCCGATCCGCACCGTAACCTTCTACTGGGTGAGCCAGCTCGGCATGCTGCCGGGCACGCTGGTCTATGTGAACGCGGGCACTCAACTGGGTCAGGTCGAGTCGCTGTCGGGCGTGCTATCACCGGGCTTGATCGGGTCGTTCGTGCTGCTCGGGCTGTTCCCGCTGATCGCGCGAAAGACGCTGGATTTCTTTGCCACCCGAAAGGCGCTGCGCGGCTACGACAAGCCGAAATCCTTCGATCGCAATCTGATCGTGATCGGCGCCGGCTCGGCGGGCCTCGTCGCGTCGCTGATCGCGGCCACGGTGAAGGCGAAAGTCACCCTGATCGAAAAAGGCGAAATGGGTGGCGATTGCCTGAACACCGGCTGCGTGCCCTCCAAGGCGCTGATCCGTACCGCGAAGCTGATGCATGAAATCCGCAACAGCGAGCGCTACGGCATCCGTTCGGCCAGCGCCGAATTCGAGTTCGCGGACGTGATGGCGCGGGTGAAATCGGTCGTGGCCACCATTGCGCCCCATGATTCCGTCGAGCGCTACGAGTCGCTGGGCGTGGACTGCATCAAGTCGAGTGCGCGCCTGATCGATCCGTGGACAGTCGAAACCGACGACGGCCAGCGCCTGACTGCACGCAAGATCGTGCTGGCCACCGGGGCGGTGCCGTTCGTGCCGCCGATCGACGGCATGGCCGAGGTCGACTATCTCACCTCCGACAATCTCTGGGATCTGGAACAGCTGCCCGAACGGCTAGCCGTGCTGGGCGCCGGTCCGATCGGCTGTGAGATGGCCCAGGCGTTCGCGCGTCTGGGCAGCCAGGTCACGCTTGTCGAACAAGCCGAGCGGATACTGTCGGTGGAGGATGCCGATATCGGCGCTCAGCTTGCCGACTTGCTGGTCGATGAGGGTGTGGAACTGCGCACCGGCCACCAGGTCATTGCGGCGACCCAGCGCGAGCATGGTCTGGCGCTGACTTGCAAGAACGCGCAGGGCGAGACCGAAATCGTCTGCGACAAGGTGTTGATCGCGGTCGGGCGCCGGGCGCGTACCGAAGGTATGGGCCTGGAAGATCTCGGGATCGCCAAGAACGGCCGTATCGAGGTGAATGATCAGCTGCGCACGGTCGTGCCCACGGTCTATGCATGCGGCGACGCGATTGGCGGCTACCAGCTTACCCATGCGGCCTCGCACGAGGCCTGGCATGCCACGGTCAATGCGTTGTTCGGTGCGATCAAGACGTTCTCGGTCGACTACTCGAAGCTCCCCTGGTGCACGTTCACCGATCCGCAGGTCGCTCACGTCGGCCACAATGAGGACAGCGCGCGCGCCGAGTCGATCGAGTACGAGGTCACCCGCTACGATCTCGCCGAGCTGGATCGTGCCATCGCCGAATCCGCGACGCACGGGATGGTGAAAGTGCTCACCGTCCCCGGCAAGGACACCATTCTCGGTGCGACGATCGTGGGGGATGCCGCCGGCGAGCTGATCATCGAGTTCGTGAGCGCGATGAAGCACGGTATCGGCCTCAACAAGATCCTGGCGACCATCCATCCCTATCCCACGCTCGCCGAAGCCAACCGCTTTGCCGCCAGCGAGTGGAAGAAGGCGCACGCGCCGGAATGGGTGTTCCCGTGGCTGACGCGCTTTCATCGCTGGCAGCGTTAGCCGCGCAGGCCATTCGTATTGCGTGATGCGCGGCCGTTGAGCAATATCGACGGCCTGCATTTCATCAAGCCACCTGCGCCGCGCATGCCGAACATCGTGCTGTCGTGCTGTTGATCGTTGCCCTCGTGGCGGCCGCGCTGGTCACGGCGACGTTGTCCGGCATGGCCGGCATGGGCGGCGGCGCGATTCTGATTGCGGTGATGTTCGCCTTCGGCATGCCGCCAGCGCTGGCCTTGCCGCTGCATGCGGGCGTGCAGCTGGCCTCCAACGCCTCGCGCAGCATCGTCTATGGCCCGCATGTGCGCTGGGGCGCGCTGGGGCTGTTCATGCTCACGGCGGTGCCGGGGCCGTTTCTCATCGCGCCGCTGGTGGTCGATGCCAACCCGGACTGGATTCGACTGATCATGGCGGTGTTCATCGCCATGGCGGTCTGGCCCAGCTGGGCGCAGCGCCTGAAGATTCATGGGCGTGTCGGCCTGCTGGTGGCGGGCGCGATCGCCGGCGTCGTCGGCCCGGTGGTCGGTGCGACGGGCATTCTGGTGGCACCGTTCTTCCTGCGCGACGATTGGCGCAAGGAACAGATCATCGCGACGATGGCGGTGGCCCAGGCCTGCGGCCATCTGCTCAAGATGGCCGCGTTCTCGATGAACGGCTTCAATGTGCTGGCCCGGCTCGATCTGCTGGTGCCGATGGCCATCGCCGCGCTGATCGGTACGCTGATTGGCCGGCGTCTGGTGGGTCTGTTTTCGGAGCACAGCTTCCGCTACATGATCCGTATCGTCATGCTCGTGCTGTCGGTCAAGCTGGCATGGGACGGCGTGGCCGGATTGCTGGCCGGCTAATCGACTATCGATATGAAAACGAAAAAGGAGAGCCATGAGTCTGCTCAACCCAGACGAGATCGAGGCCGTCATCCGGCGTAACGTCGGTGCCCCGGGCAGCCCGCAGTTCCGGGTGCTGGAAGTCGGCGAAAGCCACGCCGATATCTGCCTGCCCTACGACGAGGGGATGACCCGGCTGGGCAACACGATCTCGGGCCCGGTGCTCATGACTCTGGCGGATGCCGCCATGTACACGGCGATCATCGCTCATGTGCCGGACGGCGAATACGCGGTCACCAGCCATTTCCATATCGATTTTCTGCAGCGCCCGCGGGCGGCCGACGTACTGGCACGTGCCCATTTGCTGCGCGTCGGTCGGCGTAGCGTGACCTGTCGTGTGGAATTGTTCTCGCAGGATTTCGATACGCTCGTGGCGCATGTCAGCGGCGCCTACGCACGCATGAAGACCGCGACGAGCGGGACTACCAGCGGCGCATAGCTTCGCGTGCCGCGTCGTTGGTGGGGCGGGCGACGAGTCCGCTCTGGCTGAGCGTGATGTCGTAGGCCGCGCCATCGGCCATCGGCAGATAGGTGGCACTGCCGTATTCGGCATCGACCAGCCCGGCCCAGCGCGGCATGCGTCGGGCCAGCGAGAATGTATTCAAACCCGGCTCACCGGCGCCGAGTGCGACTGCGCTGCGCGGACTGCCGTTCTCGTCCGCTATATCGCGATAACGACCGCTCAGGCGTTCGAGCCGAAACAGGGCATCGAACCCGAACAGGTTGGCCAGTGGTTGCCACTTGAGCACACGGGCGTCGAGTTGCCACTCGTCGCCGCGCATGTCGGCCAGCCGCAGGCGGGCGTCGGGCGTGGTCAGCGCAGCCTGGAAATGCTGGTCGCCGACGGCGACGAAATGCAGAGAGGCCACCGGCTGTTCGTAGCTCAGCCGTTGATAGGTATGCAGGTTGAGCAGGATAGCGCCGGCGATCGCGGCCAGCGCCAGGCACATCCCGCCGCCAGTGCCTGCGCGTGCGGCCGCAAGGCGCCGCCGCTGACGCAGTCGTCTGGCACTCGCGCCGAGCATCAGTACGCCCGCCGCGGCGAGCAACGCCAACACGCTATAGAACGTGATCACAGTGCGCCCGTGTCGAGAGAAGCGGTTCGGCTACATACAATCGTCGGCGTCATTTTCATATCGGTTGGCATAAAAAAGGCCGGCGCATGCGAAATGCGCCGGCCCCTCGTTCGGGAGGTGCCTGTCGCTAGCGCGACTTGACCACGCGATACAGCCACAGCAGCAGGATCGCGCCGAGGATGGCCACGACAAGGCTGCCGAGATTGAACCCGGAGACGCCGCCGAAGCCCAAGGCGGTGGCAATGAAGCCGCCGACCACTGCACCGAGAATACCGATGACGATCGTGACGATGATGCCGCCCGGATCCTTGCCCGGCATGATCAGCTTCGCGACCGCGCCGGCGATCAGCCCGAAGATGATCCAAACGAGAATGCCCATAGTTGTTCCTTGTACTTGCTGTTGACGCGATTCACTGTGCGCGCCGCCCGCGAGTGGCGCAAGTCCGTGATTTCACCCCTTGTGGCGGTAGCGCGCCTTTGCGCGGCGGCCTTTCGCCGCCAGCAGAGGACGCAGGGCGCGCGACAGGCCCGGCACCAGATAACCGGCGGTCGCCATCACGCGACCCATCGCCGGACGGGTACGCTCGACGCGGCCGTCCGCGGCACAGGCCAGCACCAGTTCGGCGATCTGCTCCGGGGTGCTCATCGACTGCGAAAAGGTGATGTCCGAGACCGCGTCGATATCGTCGAGGATGAAGCCGGTGGCGATCGGCCCGGGCGAAACCGCGCTGACGGTGACGTTTGTCTCGCGCAGTTCGTCAGCCAGCGCGTAGGTGAATGCACGCAGGCCGAACTTGGTAGCCGAGTAGGCCGCGCTGCCGGCCAGCGGCATCTGCCCAGCGATGGACGCGACGTTGACGATCGCGCCGCCGCCGTCCGCACGCAGCGCATCCAGTGCCAACCGGCTGAGCACCAGCGGCGCGCGCAGGTTGGTATCGACCATCTCGGCGAGTTGGTCGGCCTCGCGCTCGACGACCGGCCCGCGGTGATGGCTGCCGGCGTTGTTGATGAGCACATCGAGCCGGCCGTGCACTGCAATCGCCTGATCCATCAGCCGGCGACAGCCCTCGGTGCCGGATACGTCGGCAGCGATTGCCGTAGCGCCGATGCTATCGGCCACCTGCTGCAGACGCTCGATGCCGCGTGCCGCCAAGACCACCCGGGCGCCCGCTTTGGCGAAAGCGCGTGCCGTGGCCTCGCCGACACCGGCGGAAGCGCCGGTGACGAGCACCACGCGATCCTTGAAATCCGTCATGGCCATGATCGATCGACTCCGGCTGGTTATTCGACAGGCCGCAGCGGGCGCTTGTGAGCCGGGCGCTCGAACCACTGGTCGAGCTTGCGGGCCGTGCGCCGTCGCACGTCGTCGTTGATGTATTGCGACAACGCGACCACCGACAGCGACAGCGCGCCGAGATCGTCTGTCAGGCCGAAGCCGAACAGCCAGTCGGGAATCGCATCCGTGGGCAGGATGAAGTAGCCGAGGGCGCCATACGCGGTTACCCGCGCCCAGCGCGGCGTTTCGGGCCGCTGGGCGGCGTAGTGCAGCCAGAGCGCCTTTTCCAGCAGCTCGTAACCCGCGCGTTTGGCTACGCGCGAAATCTTGGTCCAGAAGCGCGTTTCCGAGTACTGGGTTGCGTAGTCGCGTACCTGTTCGGTGGTCTCGGGTGGGGCGCTGGGGCGTCTGAACGTGGGCAAGGCCATTACAAGTCTCCTGACACCGTGTCGGGTGCCGTGGACGAAAGCATAGATGTCGAGCCTAGCGCATGCGCCGCGCGCCGGGGTATCCGTATCGTTCGTCGCCCTAGGTGGCTGGCAGGAAGCTTTTGGCCTGGGCCTTGCGCCAGGCCTGTTCGTAGCGGCCGTCGCCCGTGGCGGTGAGCAATTCGCCCGTCTCGAGAAAGCGATACACCTGGTCGGCGGATTGGATCTCGGAATCGGTCGTGCGCCGACACAGATGTTCCGGGCGCAGCTGTCCGGGATGGTCGAGCCCGACCGTCGCGACCACTTCCTGCATTGCAGCGACCGTGCGCTTGTGGAAGTTGTAGACGCGCTCACCCTTGTCTGGCACCACGACGGCGCGCTGTCGCCACTTGTTCTGGGTTGCCACACCGGTCGGGCAGCGATCGGTATGACAGGACTCGGACTGCACGCAGCCGACGGCGAACATGAAACCGCGGGCCGAATTGCACCAGTCCGCGCCCAGCGCCATGTTGGCGGCCATCTTGAAGCCGGAGGTGATCTTGCCCGAGGCACCGATGCGAATGTGTTCGCGCAGGCCCGCGCCGACGAGCGTGTTGTGGACCCACACCAGCCCTTCCCGCAGGGGTGTGCCGACATGGTCGGCCAGCTCCAGCGGGGCGGCGCCCGTGCCGCCTTCGGCACCATCGACGACGATGAAATCGGGCGTGACGCCGGTCTTGAGCATGGCCTTCACAAGGGACATGAACTGCCAGCCGTGCCCCACACAGAGCTTGAAGCCCACCGGCTTGCCGTTCGCACCCTCACGCAGATCGGCGATGAATTCCATCATCTCGACTGGCGTGGAAAAGGCGCTGTGCGCGGCCGGCGAGACGCAGGTCTGGCCCACGCGGATACCGCGTGCCTCGGCGATCTCCGGGGTGACCTTCGAGCCGGGCAGGACGCCGCCGTGGCCGGGTTTTGCCCCCTGGCTGAGCTTGAGCTCGATCATCTTGATCTGGTCGTCGTTCGCGACCTGGACATACTGCTCGCGGTCGAAGCCGCCGTCCTCGGCCCGGCAGCCGAAATAGCCGCTGCCGATTTCCCAGATGAGATCGCCGCCGAACTCCTTGTGATGCCGGCTTACCGAACCCTCGCCGGTGTCATGCGCAAAACCGCCCTTGGCCGCGCCAAAGTTCAGCGCGCGGATGGCATTGGCCGACAGCGAGCCGAAGCTCATGGCTGAAATATTCAGCGTCGACGCCTCATAGGGTTGGGTGCACTGGGGGCCGCCGATGCGTACCCGGGGCGGCGTTTCGCTCGGGGTCTTTGCGGCGATCGAATGAGCGAGCCACTCGTGGCCTTCGGCATACACGTTCTGCTCGGTACCGAAGGCGTCAGCGTCGTTGACGTTCTTGGCGCGCTGATAGACCTGCGAACGATGCTCGCGCGAGAACGGCGTGGCCTCGGTATCGGACTCCAGCAGGTACTGGCGGATCTCGGGCCGGATCGCCTCGATCAGCCAACGAAAATGCGCCAGCAGCGGGTAGTTGCGCAGCAGGGCATGTTCGCGTTGGAGCAGGTCGTGCAGACCCATGCCCAGGAACGTGATGCTGATCAGAAAGAACAGCCCGAAGTAGCGCGGCAGGCCGAGGGTCAGATAACCGAAACCCACGGTCGCGACGAATACAGCGATCAGAGCGATATAGCGCATCAAGTGAGCCTAGGTTATTTCTTGAGCAGGCGGAAAGTCCGGCATGCGATCACTTCTGGCATACCGGGCAGAAGAAGGTGCTGCGCTGGCCGATCACCTCGCGCCGGATCGGTCCGCAGCCGCGCGGGCAGGGCTCGCCGGTCTTGCCGTAAGCTGCCAACCGCAGCTGGAAATAGCCCGTATCGCCATCGACGCCGATATAGTCGCGCAGCGTCGTGCCCCCGGCGATGATCGCATCGGCCAATACCTGGCGAATGGCTTTGGCCAGCGCGCGATAACGGATGCGCCCGATACGCCCGGCCGGCCGGCGCGGATGAATACGCGCCGCATGCAGGGCTTCACAGGCGTAGATATTGCCCACGCCCACGACCGTCGCGCTGTCCATGATGAAAGTTTTTACCGACGCCTTTTTTCCGCGCGAGCGCGCATACAGCCAGTCGCCGTCGAACTCGTCGCCCAGCGGCTCCGGGCCGAGATGGGCGAGCAGGGAAAACTGTTCCGGCGGGCCGTCCAGCCAGAACAGCGAACCGAAACGGCGCGCATCGTTGAAGCGCATGGTCCAGTCGTTGTCGAGCACGATATCGACATGATCGTGTCGGGCGACTGGCGTATCCGCGGGCACGATCCGCAGTCGTCCCGACATGCCCAGATGCAGGCAGGCATGGCCGGTGTCGGCTTCGAAAAGCAGATATTTCGCCCGCCGATGTACGGTATGGATGATTTGGCCGGGCAGCACGTGCGCGAGATCAGGCGAGACCGGCCAGCGCAGCTGGGGTTGGCGCACGATCACGGTACGCACGGTCTGGCCGCGCACATGCGGCTCGATCCCCGCACGCGTGGTTTCGACTTCGGGCAATTCGGGCATTGGGGTATTTTGCCATGGGAGGCTAGAGAGGCCGCTTAGGCTTCCTTTATAAAGGCCGATTAAGGCTCGCGGCTTCCGGGCACGAGTCTTCCGGCACTCACGAGTTCGTCGAACCTTTTGTTTCGCACTGCAGTGCGAGTCACTTCTCTTTGCTTGTCCAAAGAGAAGTGACCAAGAGAAAAGACACCCGGGCGCAGCGCCGGCTGGGCCGGTGCACTTCGATGCTCGCGGCGAAGGGATGCGGCAAAAACTCGCATCGCTTTGGCGATGCTCAAACATCTTGCCGCACCGGCGCTGTGCGCCGGACACCCTTCGCCGCTGCGCGTCTCCGTCGCCGTGCAACGGGGCCGTAATACAGGCGGCCTGGCCTCGCGTTTTTCGGCAAAACGACTGAAGAGTGGAAGTTGGAGTGACTGGCTGCGTTCCGGTCGAATTCGCCTCCGGCGTTATCCGACGCGCAAAGTCCGGTTAGCGAACTTGTCTGTATTCGGGCCCCTTGGCGAAGCGCCGAGCAGCGGAGCGCGGCCGGGATGAAGCAGCCGGATGTTTGAGCCGTGCGTAGCGCGGCGAGTTCCGGCTGCGCCCGGCCGGGCGAGCAGCGCAGGGCACCGATGCGAAGCATCGACGCAAGACGGGGTGTCTTTTGTTTTGGTGCCTTTTATTTGGACAAGCAAATAAAAGACACTCGCACAGCAGTGCGAAACCCCAAGCTAAAGTCAACATAAGCAGTTGATTTAGAAGCGCTGGAATTCATGCTGAACGCATCAATGCTTACGACTCCGGCGTTCCGTTCGTTCCTCGTCACAGCGCCAAACCGAAAACGGTCAACGCATCCTCTTTATCTGCGGTCGCCGCCCGACTCGCTGCCCGCCTCCGGCGCGCTAAGCGGAATCGCCGAAGGCTGCAGGCTGCGTTCGCGACCGGCCCCCAGCGAATCGGGATGCCGCATGTCCAGCAGCGGCGCGGCCAGCGTGTCGGCAAAGTGGTAGTCGATACCGAGATCGGCATCGCGCAGGATCAGCTCCGGCTCGCGCGCGATCACGTCCAGATGTCGGGTGCTGTCGTCGCCGAAACGCAGCGTGACGCGGGCCGTGCGCGCGCGCCCGAGATCGGCCGGCTCGAGTGACAGCGCGCGGCTTCGGCGCCAGGCGTTGATCGTGGCCTGCGCATAGTCCGCGCCCTGGTCGGCGCTCTCCGGCAGGACGCGCCAGCCGCCGGTTTCGCTGATCTCGAGCGTCAGGCGCGGCAATGTGAGTCGTGTCAGATCGGCATCACGGGCGAGCAGGGTCGGCGCGATCCAGCCGCGCCAATTGGTGGGCAGGCTGGACAGCGATCGCAGCTTCACGAGCAGCAACGCATGAGCGGTACGCACATAGCGGGTGCCGACCTGCGGACCGGGGTTGCCGATCGCGATCGGCGCTTCGTCGTTGTAGCGCAGGGTCAGCGGCGGATCGTCGAAGCCGGTCACGTCGTCCTCGATCGCATCGCGCGCATAGCGGCGCGTGGCTGTGGCTTCGGCCAGTTCGAGCAGCGCTTTGACGTGGGCGGTATCCGCGCGAGCGGCCACAGGGGTGGCGACTCGCCAGCTCTTGTTGTCGCCAGCGCCCCCGCGCCGCTCAAGCTCGACCATGGCATCGCGCAGATTGATATCGATATGCGAGATCGCTTCGACCGGCACATTGCTTACGCGCGGCTCGGGCGTGGGCTGCGGGCTGCGCGTCAGCCACAGCGCCGCGCCCAGCGCGATCACGCCGACGATCAGTGCCGCGATAAATATCAGTCGCTTGCGATTCATCGCCGACGTCGGCGTGCCCAACGGATCAGTCCGAAGCCGAGCAGAGCGAACGGCAGAATGAGCACATAGACCCACCACACGCCGCGAATCTGGCTCGCTGTCAGATCGAGATTGGCATCGGGTGCTGTGGCTACGTCGACGGCGATCTGTGCATCGCGATAGCCCAGCCACTGAAACAGAGCCAAAGCGAGCGGGCGGTTGCCGAGCTTGGCCAGATGGCCGTTACTCATGAAATCGCTGTCGGCGATGACGGCTGCACGCTGGGCCTGCGGGCCCTGGGGCGCCTGTACCGTGCGAGACAGCGCGATGCCCATATCGAGCGGGCCGCGCTGATCACCCGTATCCGGCTCGAAGCTCAGGCTGGCCTGTTCCAGATCGCCGGTCTCCAGCCAGCTGCGCGTGTTCGAGCGCAGGAAGGTCTCGGCCCGCCAGCCGCTCCCTCGGCTCATCGCAGCGATCGATCCGGCATAGGGAAACAGGCTGATACGGGTCAGATTTTCGGAGATCGGCGTATCTGGATAGTTCGCAACCACCGCAATCGCGGGGTGGCCGGTGCCGATCGTCTTGTAGTCGGGATAGATCAGCGTGCCCGGCTGCCAGCGAATGCCCAGGTCGCCAGCCAGCGCGCCGAGGCCGTAGCGCTCGCCCGGGTCGTCGGCCCAGAGCAAAGCACCGCCCTGCGCGAGATAGGCGCGGATCAGCTCCACTTCGCCGGGCAACAGGGCGCGCTGCGGGCTGGCGATGACCAGCAGCGCGGTGTTGTCCGGGATCGCGGCGGCATCGGCGATATTGAGCGTGCGGGTGGTCATGCCCTGGCTGTCGAGTGCTGCGGCGAGATCGCTGTAGCCACCGTTGCTCTCGTCGCCCGGATCGCGCTCGCCGTGGCCGCTGAGAAACACGACCCATTGATCGGTCGCGACCGACAGCCGCTGCAGAGCATTGGTCACGCTTTTCTCGTCGAAATCGGTCACCGTCTGGCTGCGGCCCTGGTAGCGGACCTGCAGCGCGCCGTCGTCGCCAATACGCAGTTCGCGCACTTCCTGCGGATGCCGGGCCGGGTCGACAAACTCCAGCGAAACCCGCGAGCTGGCGCGCGTGTAGCGGGCCAGCTGGGCGCGCACATCGGCGCGCTGCGGGCCCGGGTAGATATAGGCGCGCAGTGTGATCGGCCCGTCATGGAGCGCGCCGATCACGCGCTGGCTGGCCTGCGTGAGCGAGTTGCGGTTGCCGGCGGTCCAGTCCGCGCTGATCGACAGGCGCTGGCTGAGCATGCCCGCGAGCAGGGCCGCGGCGGCGATCAGCAGCATCGTGAGCAGATGGGCGGCGCGCATCAGTGGCGGTCCATATCGAGACGCACGACCGTAAGTGCGAGAAAGCAGAGCGTGAAGATCAGGAAATACAGCAGGTCGGCACTGGAGAATACGCCGCGCAACAGCGCGTCATGGTGGCCGATCAGCGACAGCGCGCGTGCCGCTTCGCCCAGCGGCAGAGCCGTGCCGAGCACGACCGGCTGCCAGTCCATGGTCGAGACCGCATAGAACAGCCACAGCAGCATCAGTGCGCCCAGTGTTGCCACGGCCGCGAGCGTGGGCTCGCGGGTGAGTGAGGACAGGAACAAGCCGAGAGCACAGAAGGCCGCCATGACCAGCCACAGCCCGATCAGCCCGGAGGCCAGCAGGCCCATATCCAGCGGCGTGGCAAACGCCAGCGATAGCGGCATGATCGCGATCAGCGCGAACAGCAGGGTGAGATAGCCCATTAGGCCGACGAACTTGCCGAGTACCACCGCGGTCAGCGAAGCGGGTGCCGACAGCAGCAGTTCGATATTCCCGGTCTTTCGTTCCTCGGCGAACACACGCATGGTCAGCAGCGGCACGACGAGCAACAGCACCACGGTGGCGAAGCGGAACAGCCCGCCGCCGACGATCGCCGAAACGCCGTCGTAGGCGCCGATACGCTGCGGATTGAGGCTGAGATCGGTCAGCGACATCGCGAACAGAATGCCGGTGAGAAGCTGACTCACCGCCAGCAGCGTCCAGGCCAGCGGCGAGACGAACAGACGCCGCAGTTCATGGCGGGCGATCGACAGGGTCAGGCTCATGAGGTTTCTGCCACGGTGTCGTGTTCGCTGCGAGTCAGATCGGCGAAGCGGCTTTCCAGATCCGGCGTGTGCGCGGTCAGTTCGACCAGATGCCAGCCATTGTGGACGGCGGTTTCGGCCAGGGATCCGCGGATATCGCGGCCGGGTGTCGCGGTGATGCGCCAGCGCCCGTCGCCGAGGTCTTCCACGGCATCCACGCCCGCGAGCGCGGCGAGCGTGGCGCGGTCGGGGCCGGCGCGCAGGCCGATATCGATCACGCCGTTGCCGGCGTCTGCGTCGGCCAGCGCTTCATCAAGCACCACGCGGCCACGGTGCAGAATCATGACGCGATGCGCGACCGCCTGGATCTCGGACAGGATATGGCTCGACACGATCACGCTATGCGATTCGGCCAGCCGGCCGACCAGTTCGCGGATACCGCGCAGCTGGTTCGGATCGAGCCCGGCCGTGGGTTCGTCGAGGATGAGCACATCCGGGCGATGCACGATGGCCTGGGCGATGCCCACGCGTTGCTGGTAACCCTTGGAAAGATTGCCAATCAGGCGCTTGCCGGTGTCTTCGAGGCCGCAGTCAGCCTTTGCACGCTCGATCGCTGCCCCTCGCTTCGCGCGCTCGACGCCGCGCAGCCGGGCGCAGAAAGCGAGATATTCGTCGACGGTCAGCTCGTCGTACACGGGCGGGCGCTCGGGCAGGTAGCCGAGATGCCGCTTGGCCTGGCGCGGTGCACGGGCCATGTCGTGACCGGCGAGCAGAATGCGTCCAGCGCTGGGCGCGAGCGTGCCGGCAAGCATGCGCAGCGTGGTGGTCTTGCCGGCGCCGTTGGGCCCGAGCAGGCCCAGCACTTCGCCGCCCGCCAGGCGGATGTCGATATCGTTCACGGCGCGCCGGCCCGCATAATCGCGGACCAGGCCTTGCGCCGACAGCTTCAAATCGCTTTCCATGATCGTTTCCGGCACACGCGGCAGGCGGCTTTATACAGGGCGGCCACGCCGAATCATCCGCTGAAGGGCCATGACCGTAAAGCACGACGACGAATCGACAAAGCCTTCTGCCACCGAAACCGCCGGCGGCGAGCTCGGCGTGGACACCGGCGGCACTTTCACCGACGTGATCGCGCTCCAGAACGGCGCGCTCGCGGTATACAAGATCGCATCCACCCCGGAGGCGCCGGATGCCGCGGTGATCGACGGCGTGCGCCATTTCGCCGGCGATGCCGCAGCCGACTGGCGCATCGTCCATGGTTCGACCGTGGCCACCAACGCGCTGCTCGAGAACAAGCTCGCGCGTACGGCTTATATCGCCAACACCGGCTTCGCCGATGTGCTCACTATCGGCCGCCAAGCCCGGCGCGAACTCTATGCGCTCGAACCTGAGGCCGCGCCCGTGCCGGTGCCTGCCGATCTGTGTTTCGAGATTGATGCCCGCCGCGATGCCCAGGGCGCGCCGCTGGTCGCGCTCGACGACGCCATGCGTGGCTCGCTGGTCGAACAGGTGCGCGAGTCGGGCGTCGAGGCGGTGGCCATCAATCTGCTGTTCGCGTTTCTCGACGGCGCGGACGAAGCGGCTATCGAAAACGCGCTGCGCGAAGCGCTGCCGGATCTGACCATCGCGCGTGGCAGCCGCGTGCTGCCTGAATACGGCGAATACGAACGCGGCATCGCCACCTGGCTCAACGCCGCGCTGGGCCCGGCGGTAGGCGGTTACCTGCGCCGCCTGGAAGCCGCGCTCGACCGGGTTGCGATCATGCACGGCGCGGCCGGGACGGTTGGTGTCGACCAGGCCGCCGATAACGCGGTGAATCTGTTGCTTTCCGGGCCGGCCGGTGGCCTGCTCGGTGCGCGCTTCGTGGCGCGCTCGGCGGGGCTCGAACGGGTGCTCACGCTGGATATGGGCGGCACCAGTAGCGACGTGGCACTGGTGGGCGACGAACTTGCCCTGACCAGCAAGACGCGTATCGCCGACTATCCCGTGGCTGTGCCCATGGTCGATATGCACACCATAGGCGCCGGCGGCGGCTCCATTGCGTGGCTGGACGCCGGCGGGCTGCTGCAGGTCGGGCCCCAGTCAGCAGGCGCCGAACCCGGCCCGGCCTGCTACGGCAAGGGTGGCGATCAGCCGACGGTAACCGATGCGCACGTCGTGTTGGGCCGGCTACCGGCCTCGACCCGGTTGGGGGGACATATGGGCCTCGACGTGGACGCTGCCCGTGCCGCGGTCGCGCGTATCGCCGAGCCGCTCGATCTAGGTGTGGAGGACGCCGCCGCCGGCATCCTGCGGGTCGCCGACGAAGCGATGACCGCTGCCTTGCGGGTGATATCGGTTGCGCGCGGTGAGTCGGTGGCCGACGACAGTCTGCTGTGTTTCGGCGGCGCCGGGCCATTGCATGCCTGCGCGCTCGCCGAAGGCATGGGCATGAAGCGTGTGCTGATTCCCGTGTTTGCCGGCGTGCTGTCGGCGCTCGGCATGCTGGTCGCGCGACGCTCGCGCGAACGCTCGCTGAGCGTTCTGCAGCCGCTCGCCGATATTGATGCGGGTCAGATCGACGAATGGCTCGCGCCACTGCGCAATGCCACGCGTGATGAACTGGTCGAAGAGGGCGTGGCCGAGGCCGATATCGAAGAGCGGCTTAGCGCCGATCTGCGCTATGCCGGCCAGAGCGCATCGCTCAATCTGCCATGGCAGACGCCGGACGATCTGCTGGAAGCGTTCCATGCCGCTCATGCGGCCCGCTATGGTCATCGCTTTGACCTGGCCGTCGAGCTGGTCAATCTGCGTTTGCACCGGGCCGGCCCGGTGCCGGATGTCGCACTGCCGGAGATAAAGGCCGGCGACGGCATGCCCGCAGCGGCGGAAACCGTGGCGGTACACGGGCTGGGCGACGATGTGCCTGTTTACGACCGCGATAGTCTGTGTGCTGGCCAGCGCTTCGAAGGCCCGGCCATCGTGCGAGAGAGCGTGACCACGACCTGGATCGCGGCCGGCTGGTCCGTAGACGTAGATCAGGCCGGCAATCTACTGCTGGAGCAATAAGATTGCCGACCCGTGAGCTTTAGCGAACGGTGATCCCGGTCGAAGGGAAATACCAGCGCAAGCCGGCGCGCAATGCCGTGATATCGATATCGGTACCATCGACATCGAGTTGAGTCCGTTCGAAGCCTGCAACGATCGAAACTCTCGGCGTGAGATCGAGAACGCCTCGAACGCCGAAACGAATGCCATCCAAAGTTTCGTCGATCGAGCCTGAGCTGCGGCCGAAAGGCCCGCGAACTTCGATATCCGGTTCGCCGTAATTCACATAGCCAATATACGGGTTTAGCTCGGTGTTCGGAGTGGTTAACCAGCGGATTCCCAAGGTGGCGCTGAAACCATCGGAGTCCCCTTCGACCTGCGTATCGCTTAGACCGAACGAGCTTTCGTACTCCAGATTTTCATAGCTGGCCTCGACATAGGCGTCGATCTGACCGGCATCGTCAAGATCACTACGGATATCCGCGATCGGTAGCCGATGCCCTGCGCCGATTGAGAACGTCCGCGCGTCGTCGCCCTTGTCCGGGCTCGTGAAATCGCCGCGAGCGAATACGTAGGCGTTTGGCAGGAATAGCCAAGAGGCTGATAGCCCAAATCCGTCGGCGTCATCATCGCCTAGGTCGGTATCAAGGTCTTGATTCGTGTACGTCGCTTGCGCGAACGAATACAACGAATCGGTCGTGGAATCGGCTGTGTACCCGATCGTTGGCAAGAGGAGTGATGCGAGCGCGAGGCCGAGTGTTGTTCTGTTCATGGTTCCCCCCGAGTATTGAGTCAGCGGTGAGGCCGCTGTTGTCGCGACGCATTTGTGTGCATCGCTCAACAATTTATCGGCGGTCGGGAGAAATAGCTTGAGGGCACAAAAAAACCGGCGCGCGGCCGGTTTTCTCGCGATCGAGATCGGCTCAGGCCGATCCAGCGAAGATCACTTGATCTTGGCTTCCTTGAAGGTCACGTGCTTACGCGCCTTGGGATCGTATTTCTTCATCTCGAGCTTATCGGGCGTGTTCCGCTTGTTCTTGTACGTGGTGTAGAAGAACCCGGTGTCCGCGGTCGAGACCATGCGTACTTTTTCGCGCATTATGCTTTCTCCTGCTTGCGGATTTTCGCAAGTACGGTATCGATGCCTTGGCGATCGATGATGCGCATGCCCTTTGCCGACACCCGCAGGCGTACATAGCGCTTCTCGGTTTCCACCCAGAAACGATGCCAGTGAAGATTGGGCACAAAACGACGACGAGTCTTGTTGTGCGCGTGAGAGACGTTGTTACCGGTCACCGGGCGCTTGCCGGTCACCTGACAGATCTGGGACATGACTAACCTCTTGGTCGCGCGCCGCGCGTCAGCGAGCCGCGTATTTAACCATCAAAGGCCACGCGGTACAACCGTTGTGGGACGAAAAAGACGATGGCCCGGGCTCGGGCCGAACCATCGTCGCAGAGGCTGGCCTGTTATGGGCCTAGAAGTTCATGCGTGCGCCGACGCGAAACTCGTTGTCAAAGCCGATATCGCGCCGCGCGGTCTCGACTTCGCTGGCGCTGTAGGAGGCGGTGAGCGCGAGCTCATCCGTGACATGCCCCAGGGCGCGTACACCGTAGCGTATGCCGTCAGCATCGCCGAGATTCACGTCGTCCTCGACATCACCGTAATCGACCCAGCCGATATGAGGATTGATCTCGACGCGGGGCGTCGCCATCCAGCGCAGGCCGGCGTCCGCGCCGTAGCCGTTGGCATCGGCCTCGTCGCCGCCGTTGATGCCGTCCAGCGCGAGTCGCTCGTAGGACACCTGGCCGTAATAGCCGATGCCGGTGCCTTCGGCGCCGCCGTAGTCGAAGAAGTCGTTGAGGCCCACGCCGACGCTCGCGCGGTTGGCTTCCAACGAGCTGCCATCGACATCGAGCCAGTCATACTTGCCGTTCACGAAGACGTGGCGGGTGATGGTGACCGAGCCTTCAACCCCGTAGCCGTCGTAGTCGTTGCCGGTGCCGTCGGCATCGCCGTCGGGAATGTAGTCGCCCTGGACATAGGTATAGCCGGGTGCGCCGGGCTGGTCGTTCGGTGCTGCCGTGGCTGCAAAGGGAATCAGCGTGGCGCTCACCGCGATCGCGACCTTATTCATGCGTTCTTCTCCTGTAATCGGTCCGAAACTGATTGAGGGGGAAGGAAAAAGTTTCGGCGCAGCGCAAGCTAGTGGCCTTGGCTGATGCTGTCAAAGCGTGGCTTTACGCAACGACATGCCGCGCGGTCTGTGCTAGATCAGCCCGCGTTCGGCCAGCGATGTGGTCTGGCGATGGCCGAGGATGATGTGATCGAGCACGCGGATATCGACCAGCGCCAGTGCGTCCACCAGGCGGCGGGTGATGTCCCGATCGGCCGCGCTCGGCTCAGCCACGCCGGAAGGGTGGTTGTGGGCGAGAATCACCGAAGCTGCGTTGTGGCGCAGGGCCGCCTTGACCACTTCGCGCGGGTAGACGGCCGCGCCGTCGATGGTGCCGCGAAACAGTTCCTCGAAGGCGATGACGTGGTTGCGTGTATTCAGGAATACGCAGGCGAAGACCTCGTGTGGCACGTGTGCGAGTTTCAGCGCCAGATAGCGGCGCGTGGCCTCGGGGGCGCTGAGTACGTCCACGTCCGCCAGTGTTTCAGTGGCATGGCGACTGGCCATTTCCATCACCGCCTGCAATTGCGCGAACTTGGCCACGCCGAGGCCGCGGGTCGCACAGAACGTCTTTTCGTCGGCCGCGAGCAAGGCGCCTAGGCTGCCGTATTCGGCCAGCAGATGCCGGGCGAGATCGACCGCGCTCATGCCGGTCACGCCGACACGTAGAAAGATCGCCAGCAACTCGGCGTCCGATAGCGCGCCGGCGCCGCGTTCGAGCAGTTTTTCACGCGGGCGTTCCGAGGCCGGCCAGTCTGCGATGCCCATACCGCGCTCCGTCTTGTTGTTGTTCGCGATGGCGGTAAGGGCATCCTCTCGCCGGCAGGCGGGCGTCGTCCAGTCGGGCAGGTACAATGCGGACCATGCGTGAACTGGCCAATCGCAACATCGTGCTCGGCATTACCGGCAGCATCGCCGCGTACAAGGCCGCCATTCTCACAAGGCGGCTGGTCGAGGCCGGCGCGCAGGTTCAGGTCGTGATGACCGAGTCGGCAAAGCGCTTCATCACGCCGATGACGTTGGCAGCGCTTTCGGGCCGCCCTGTACGGGATAGCCTCTGGGACCAGGCCGCCGAGCTGTCCATGGGGCATATCGAGCTGGCCCGCTGGGCGGACCTGATCGTGATAGCGCCGGCCACGGCCGACACCCTCGCGCGGCTGGTTCAAGGCCGGGCCGATGATCTGCTCTCGACGTTGTGCCTGGCCAGCGAAGCGGACGTGCTCGCCGCGCCGGCGATGAACCATGTGATGTGGGCGCATCCGGCCACGCGGGCGAACGTCGACACACTGGGTGCGCGCGGCGTGCGTTTCGTCGGCCCGGACGACGGCGAATTGGCCGAGCGCGAATCCGGCGCCGGCCGCATGGTCGAGCCGGAAGCGATCCGCGATGGGATCGTTGCCTATTTCGAGGACGCACCGGCCAGCGGCGTGCTCGCCGGTCGCCAGGTCGTGATCACCGCCGGGCCGACGCGCGAAGCGCTCGACCCGGTGCGTTTCATTACTAATCATTCCTCCGGGCGCATGGGTTATGCGCTGGCCGCGGCCTGCGTGGCCGCCGGGGCGCGGGTCACGCTGGTCTCCGGGCCGACCACGCTTGAAGTCCCCGCCGGCGTCGAGCGCATCGACGTGCAGTCGGCGGCCGACATGCACGCTGCGGTCATGGCCGTGATCGATGCCGCTGATATCTTCATCGGCGCGGCCGCGGTGGCCGACTACCGGCCGGCGACCACCGCCGCCGACAAGATCAAGAAAGCCGAGGGTGATACGAGCCTCGCGCTCACCCGTACGCGCGACATTATCGCCGACGTGGCCCGCGAGCATCCGCAGCTGTTCACGCTCGGCTTTGCCGCGGAGACCACCAATATGGAAGCCAGCGCGCGCAGCAAGCGCGAGCGCAAGAAGCTGTCCATGGTCGCCGGCAACGTGGTCGGCCCGGAGCATGCCTTCGGGCGCGACGACAATGCGTTGTTCGTGGTCTGGGACGGCGGCGAGCAGGAACTGGCGCAGGCAAGCAAGCAGGCGCTGGCCGAGCAGCTGGTCGCACTGATGGCGCAGCGGCTGGGTGGCGATGCCGGGCCTGCTACCGAGTCCGGGGACTGATCGATCATGCCGGTCGCGAGCGTGACGCCGTTCTATGCCGCGCTGCTGGCCCTGCTGTTCTTCGCACTCAGTGTGCGCACCCTGCGCGTGCGGCGTGGTCTGCAGATTGCGGTCGGCGACGCCGGCAACGCGCAGATGCTGCGGGCGATGCGCGTGCATTCCAATTTCGCCGAATACGTGCCGATCAGCCTGCTGCTGATCTTTATGTTCGAAGCCGCCGGCGGCTGGGCGCTGATGGTCCACCTGCTCGGCCTCAGTCTGCTCCTTGGTAGACTGCTGCACGCCTACGGCGTCAGCCGAACGCCCGAGGATTATCGTTTCCGGATCGTCGGTATGTCGCTGACGTTCACGGCGTTTAGTCGCACCGGCACTCGGGCTGCTCGTTCTCTACGCTGGGCGATTGCTCGCCTGATCATCCATCGTTCGAGCCGCGTCGCGGTTCGGCACTAAGCAAGCAAGCCATGTCCCGACTCCAAGTCAAAGTGCTCGACGACCGCATCGGTCGCGATTTCGATCTGCCCCAGCGCGCGACCGCCGGTTCCGCCGGTATCGATCTGCGCGCGATGGTCGAAACACCGATCACGCTGTCGCCGGGCGACTGCGAACTGCTCCCTACCGGCCTGTCGGTGTATATCGCCGACCCGAATCTCGCCGGCATGATCCTGCCGCGCTCGGGGCTCGGGCATAAGCACGGCATTGTGCTCGGCAACCTGGTTGGCCTGATCGATTCCGATTACCAGGGCCCGCTCATGATGTCCTGCTGGAACCGCGGCACGAAGGATTTCACCATCGAACCCGGCGAACGCATCGCCCAGTTCGTGCTCGTACCGATCGTTGCTGCCGAGCTGGACGTGGTCGACGAATTCGATGCCAGCGAACGCGGCGCCGGCGGGTTCGGCTCGACCGGCACGGCCTGATGACCACTCTCGAGGAACAGAAACGCATGTCGCTTGATCCCGAACAGGCCGCGCGCGTCGCCCGCGTGCTTGGCGAGGCGCTGCCCTATATTCGCCGCTTCGCCGGCAAGACGGTGGTGATCAAGTACGGCGGTAACGCCATGACCGACCCCGAGCTCAAGTCCGGCTTCGCACGCGATATCGCGCTGATGAAGCTGGTCGGCTTCAACCCGGTGGTGGTGCATGGCGGCGGCCCGCAGATCGGCAAGCTGCTCGAGCGCGTCGGCAAGCAGACCGAGTTCATCAAGGGCATGCGCGTGACCGACGAGGAGACCATGGACGTGGTCGAGATGGTCCTCGGGGGGCTCGTGAACAAGGAAATCGTCAATCTGATCAACCAGCACGGCGGGCGCGCGGTCGGTCTGACCGGCAAGGACGGCGGGCTGATCCACGCCCGCAAGCTGGCGCTGGTGGACGACGACACCGATCTCGGCTTCGTCGGCGAGGTCTCGCATATCGACCCGCATATCGTGCGGCGGCTGGAAGCGGACGATTTCATCCCGGTGATCGCGCCGATCGGTGTCGGCGCGGACGGGCGCAGCTACAACATCAACGCCGATCTGGTCGCCGGCAAGATCGCCTCGGTGCTCGAAGCCGAGAAGCTGATGCTGCTGACCAACACGCCGGGCGTGCTCGACGGTGATGGCCACCTGCTGACGGGGCTGACGCCCGAACAGGTGCGTGAACTGATCGCATCCGAGGTGATCCACGGCGGCATGCTGCCCAAGATCGAGTGTGCTCTGGATGCCGTGGCCTCCGGAGTGAAGGCCGCGCATATCGTCGATGGTCGGGTTGAAAACGCGGTGCTGCTCGAGCTGTTCACCGATGCCGGCGTGGGCACGTTGATCCGCAGCCAGCGCAGCGAGCCCCCGGCCGCGAACGATCCGACGCCTGCCTAGTTGGCGTCCGTTCGGCGCCGGCTCTCTTTGCCGGCGCCGAACGTCAGCTCAGCCCGCTTGGCGAGAGCTTGCATGGCGTTTCGATGGCCTCGAATAAGCCCGCGCCAATGCGCATCTGCCGTTTGTCGCCTTTCCGTCTACTCCCGCGGTAAACCGCGAGCGGCGTCCCAATGCCGTGATCGGCCGTGTCTTTTTCCCCCGCCCGATAGATCGCTGCGCCTTCGGTGCGTGCGGCGATATACAGCGCACAACAGTTCCACTACGGTGCTGGAAGGGGCGAGGTCGCACCGTCGCGGCGCATTTCCCGGTGGCTTGAAAGCCTGGCGGCGTTTCGACGCGGCCCGGCAGTCCGCCGGATTGGCTGCGGCAGACCGACGCCCGGATAACAAATAAACGATGAGAGGAGATCCATCCGTGTCAGCAGCTGCGCAGCAAGCAGAGAATGATGATCATGCCGATTTCGCCGTGCCACTCGACAGCCTGCTCGCGGATGCCGCGAACGGGTCGCTAGGGCGTTTCCTACCGGGTACGGAGGGCCTTCTGTTCGGCGCTGCCCTGGCGCGCCAGCCGCGCAATGTTGCCCGGCGCCTGGGCGGGTTGGCAGCCGACCTGGGCCGCATAGCGGTGGGCCTGTCGGATATCGAGCCCTCGCGTCGTGATGGCCGGTTCAAGGATCCAGCCTGGAACGGCAACCCGTTCTTCAAGCGTTGCGTGCAGAGCTATCTGGCGAGCGCCGGCACGCTGCAGCAGCTGTTCGACGATGTCGAGCTCGACCTGCAGTCCGAGCGTCGGCTGCAGCTGGTGATCGACAACATCATCGGCGCCGCGGCGCCCTCCAACATGCTCTGGCTCAACCCAACCGCGCTGAAGGCGATCATCGATACCGGCGGTACCAGCGTGCTGCGCGGCGCCCGTAATCTGTGCCGCGACATGGCGCGCGCCCCGCGAGTGCCGGCGATGGTCGACAAGAGCAAGTTCGCGGTCGGCGAATCGCTGGCGACCACCCCGGGCGAGGTCGTGCTGCGTACGCCCGAGTTCGAGTTGATCCAGTATCGGCCGACCACGGCCGAGGTGCGCAAGGTGCCGCTGCTGATGGTCCCGCCCATGATCAACAAGTTCTATATCCTCGACGTGGCCGAAGGCCGCAGCATGGTCGAGTACCTGGTTGGCCAGGGCCAGCAGGTGTTCATGATCTCCTGGCGTAATCCCACGGCCAAGCATGCCGGCTGGGGCATGGACACCTATATCAACGCGGTGCTGGAAGCGATGGCGGCGACCCGCCAGATCTGCCGGGTCGACAGTACGATCGTGCACGGCACCTGTGCCGGCGGCATCATTTCGGCGATGACAGCCGCCTATCTGGCGCGCATGGAACGCGCCGATGAACTCGAGGCGCTGGTGCTCGGCGTGACGCTGCTCGACCAGGCCGATGGCGGCACCACGGGGGCGATCATGGATCGCGCGCGTGCCGATGCGGCGATCGCGATGTCGTCCGCGATCGGCTATCTCGACGGCCGTAATCTGGCCGAGGTGTTTGCCTGGCTGCGGCCGACCGATCTGGTGTGGTCGTTCTGGGTCAACAACTATCTGCTGGGCAAGTCGCCGCCGGCCTTCGACGTGCTGTACTGGAATTCCGACACGACACGCATGCCGGCACGCCTGCACCACGATTTCCTCGACATGTCGATCAACAACAAGCTGGTTACTGCCGATCACGCCGAGGTGATGGGGGAGACGATCGATCTGTCCGAAGTGACCCAGGACGCCTATATCATCGGCGGCGAGACCGACCACATCACGCCGTGGCAGAACTGCTACCGCACCACCGGCCTGCTCGGCGGCAACAGCCGTTTCGTGCTCTCCACCGGCGGGCATATCGCCGCCCAGGTGCTGCCGCCGGAAAATACCAAGGCCAGTTTCCGCAGCATCGACAACGACAACCTCAGCGAGCCCGGCGATTTCGCGGCCCAGGCCGAGGAGCACGAGGGCAGCTGGTGGATCGACTACGGTGCGTGGCTGGGCGCGCGCAGCGGGGAAACCAAGAACGCGCCGAAAACGCTCGGGCGCGGCCGGTTCCGCCCGCTGGGCGCCGCCCCCGGCACCTACGTGCTCGACAAATGATGGCTGCGGTCGAGCCATTGCAACCCGAGGCGGAGTCGCAGGCGCACCTGCGCGAGATGGTCGTACGCGGCGCACGGGTGCGCGTGTCGATGCAGGGCGAGGGCGAGCCGCTGCTGCTGATCATGGGCATCGGCGCCAGCCTGGACATGTGGGCGCCGTTCGAACGGGCGATGGTGGCCCGCGGCTATCAGGTGATCGCATTCGACCTGCCCGGGGCCGGCGCATCGAAACCGTTGTTTCCGCCGCGACGGATGCGCGGGCTGGCGCGGATCGCAGTCGGCGTGCTCGACGCGCTGGAGATTGGCCAGGCCAGCGTGCTCGGCGTGTCGTTCGGCGGGGCAGTCGCCCAGGAAGTCGGGCATGTGGCGCCGGAACGCGTGCGTCGCTTGATTCTGGCCGCCACCGCGCCGGGTCTCGGCGGGCTGCCGGGCGACCCGCGAGCGCTCATGCACATGCTCACGCCGCTGCGTTACTGGTCGCCGAACTATGCTCGGCGCATTGCGGGCACGCTTTACGGCGGCCGGGCGCGCGAAGCGCCTGATGATCAGGCCAACGTGGCACTGCGCTTCATGCGCCCGCCGTCGTTGTACGGCTACCTGACGCAGATGTATGCGATCTCGGGTTGGACGAGCCTGCTCTGGCTGCACCGGCTGAAGCCACAGACACTGGTGCTTGCCGGCAACGACGACCCGATCATCCCGTTATTCAACGGCAAGATGATCGCTGCGGTCGCGCCCAATGCGACCCTGGAAGTGATCGACGGTGGCGGTCATCTGTTCCTGCTGGATCAGACGGACGAAGTCGCCGACATCGTCGATACGTTCCTGGCAGACTGAAGAACGGCGCGCCCGTGGATCAAGCGCCGGGCGCGGGCGTGACGCCGTATTCGGCCTGGTAGGCGCGGATGCTGCCGCGGATATCGGCGTCCAGGCCGCGACGCTCGGCATAGCCGATCACGTCGGTCAGGGTGGCAACGGCTACGGTCGGGATGCCTTCGTCGTCGGCCAGCGCCTGGATCGGCGAGCGCTGGTCGGCGCCGCGTTCCTGTCGGTCGAGTGCGACCAGCAGGCCGGCGACTTCGCTGCCGTTGGCGCGGATGGTATCGATCGCCTCGCGTACCGCGGTGCCCGCGGTGATCACGTCGTCTACGATCACCACCCGCTTGCCCAACGGCGCGCCGACCAGCGTGCCGCCTTCGCCGTGGTCCTTGGCTTCCTTGCGGTTATAGGTGAACGGCACGTTATAGCCGCGTGGCACCAGCGCGCAGGAAAGCGTGGCGACCAGCGGAATGCCCTTGTAGGCAGGGCCGAACAGGCTGTCGTAATCGATCCCCGCATGTTCGAGTGCGGCGGCATAGCCATCGGCCAGCCGTGCCATGCCGGCGCCGCTGGCAATCGAGCCGAGGTTGAAAAAGTAGGGGCTGACCCGGCCCGACTTGAGGGTGAACTCGCCAAAGCGCAGGGCGTCGTATTCCATGGCGAGATCGAGAAAATCGAGGCTGTGGGCATGCATCGTCGGGCGAATCCTTGTGGGTGTCGGGGGCAGCGCTTGCACGTATGATACGAGGCGAATTCCAGACCGTCGAAACAGGGTTTGCCAATGCGGGTCATGTCCTTCAACGCCAACGGCATTCGTGCCGCCCAGCGCAAGGGTTTCTTCGAGTGGATGCTCTCCCAGGACCCGGACGTGGTCTGTATCCAGGAGCTCAAGGCGCAGCAGCATCAGCTTGACGGCGTCGAGGCGTTCTGGCCCGAGGGCTATCACTGCTTCTACGAGGAAGCCACCAACCGCAAGGGTTATTCCGGGGTCGCGATCTATTCCAAGCGCGAGCCGGACGAGATCATCCGCGGCATGGGCCACGAGGAGTTCGACGGCGAGGGCCGTTATATCGAGGCGCGCTTTGCGATGCCCGATGGCGACCTGAATATCGCCAGCCTGTATGCGCCGTCCGGTTCGTCGGGCGATCATCGTCAGGATTCCAAGGAGCGCTATCTCGAGTTCTTTCCGGAGCTGCTTGCCGCACGCGCGGCTGCACACGGCAATTACCTGGTTTGTGGCGACTGGAATATCGCCCACAAGGAAATCGATCTCAAGAACTGGAAGAACAACAAGAAGAACTCGGGCTTTCTGCCCCACGAGCGCGAATGGATGGATCGTCTGTTTGGCGAAATGGGCCTGGTCGACGTATTTCGCGAGATCAATCCGAACGAGGATCAGTTCACCTGGTGGTCCAACCGCGGGCGCGCCTGGGACAACAATGTGGGGTGGCGTATCGACTATCACGTCGCTACGCCGGAACTCGCTGCCAGAGCCACGACCGAATCGGTCTATCGCGAAGAACGCCTGTCCGATCACGCCCCGCTGACGATCGATTATGACGTCGAATTCTGAAGTGACCGACGCCGGCAAACGAAACTGGCGCGCCGCGCTCGAGGTCTATGGCCAGCCGCGGGTCGTCGGCATGGCGTTTCTGGGCTTCTCCTCTGGCCTGCCTTTTCTGCTGGTGTTCTCCACGTTGTCGGCCTGGCTTGCGCAGGAGGGCGTGTCCAAGACCACGATCGGGTTCTTCTCCTGGATCGGGGTGATGTACTCGATAAAATTCTTCTGGGCGCCGGTGGTGGATCGTTTCCCGCTGCCGGTGCTCGGGCGTCTTCTCGGCCGAAGACGGGCCTGGATGCTGCTCGCGCAATGCGGGTTGATGGGCGGCTTGATCGCCATGGCATTGACCGATCCCACTGCGGATCTGGCCACGCTGGCCTGGTTCGGTCTGCTCGTGGCCTTCTCGTCCGCAACTCAGGACGTGGCCATCGATGCCTGGCGGATCGAGGCCGTGGCCGAGAGCGTGCAGGGCGCGATGGCGGCCAGCTATCAGGCCGGCTATCGCATCGCGCTGCTCACCGCCGGCGCCGGCGCGTTCTATATCGCTTCGGGCACGTCCTGGCCGTTTACTTATTTCGTGATGGCCGGGCTCGTCGGCGTGGGTATGGTCACCGTGCTGCTGGTCGCCGAGCCGGATGCCTCCAAGACCGCGGGCAGCCAGCCGCAGGAAGATTGGGTCGTCGAGCATCTGCGCCGGCATGATTTCTCGCCGGCCTGGCTGCACGGCGCCTACGGCTGGGTGCTGGGCGCGGTGGTCTGCCCGCTGGTGGACTTCTTCTCGCGCTATGGCAAACAGGCGCTGATCATCCTGTTGTTCGTGAGCGTGTTCCGGGTCACCGATATCACGCTCGGGGTGATGGCCAACCCCTTCTATCTGGACATGGAATACACGCTGGCCGAGATCGCCAGCGTGACCAAGGTCTTCGGCATCATCATGACGCTCGGCGGGGCGGCGCTCGGCGGGGTGCTGGTGGTGCGCTACGGCATCCTGCGCCCGCTGCTGGCTAGCGCGATCCTGGCCGCGCTCACCAACCTGGTGTTTGCATGGCTCGCGACCCAGAACGATCCGGGCACGCTATCGCTGGCGCTGACCGTGTCTGCGGACAACTTGTCCGGCGGCATGGCCGGCTCCGCGTTCATCGCCTATTTATCCAGCCTGACCAACACTGCCTATACGGCGACCCAGTACGCGCTGTTTTCTTCGCTGATGACCTTGCCCGGCAAGTTCATCGGCGGCTTCTCGGGTTGGGTGGTCGACAACTTCGGCTATGTCTGGTTTTTCAGCTATACCGCGATCGCCGGCATTCCCGCCGTCCTGCTGATCGTCTGGCTGCTCTATCACGACCGGCGCCAGCGCTCGGCCCACGAACAGGAAGAACGAACGTCATGATCTCCAAGCTGTCCACGCCCGCACTTTTCACGGCCGCACTGCTCGGCGCGCCTGCCTTCGCCCAGTCCGCCGGCGAGGACGACGGCGCCGTCGATGCGATGGCGATCTACAACCGTGGCGCGGCGGTCATCCAGACCACGCGCGATATAAATCTCGATACCGGCATGCAGACCGTCGGCTGGCCGATCGACGGCCGTCTGCGTGCCGATACGCTCTGGCTGGAAGGCGACGGCGTGCGGCTGACCGGCCTGAGCGCGCGCTCGAGCGATGACAGCGGCGCCGGGCTGCTGGCGGCGCGGGTCGGACAGCCGGTGACGCTGCTGCGCGATGACAGCGCGGGGCAGGCCCAGACACGCGAGGCTACGCTCGTTGGATTGAGTGGCGATAGCGCGCTCGTGCGTGTCGACGATCGCATCGAGCGGCTTACTCCGAATTCACTCTGGCGGCTTGCCTGGCCGGCCGGTGGCGACGCGCCGAGCGGCCTGCAGCTGGATATCGAGGCCGACAGCGCCGGCAGCCAGCCGTTGACCGCGACCTATCAGATTGACGGGCCCAGCTGGCAGGCCAGCTATACCGGGCGTTTCGATGCTGAAGCCGGTGAACTGTCGCTGCAGAGCCTGGCGGTGATCGACAACAGCGGTGGTAGTGACCTGAACGCGAAACAGGCCTGGCTGGTCGCCGGCGACGTATCGCGCGCCAACGGCCGCGGCCCGCAGCCGATGATGATGGCGCGCAGCGAAGCCAAGATGAGCGACAGCGCCCCGCAGGCCGTCGGCGACACCTATCGCTATACCCTCGACGGCCCGCTCAAGGTCGCTGCCGGTGCCACTCGTGCCGTCTCGATGATGGCGCCGGTCACGCTCGATGCCGAACGCCGCTACCGTTTCGAGAACAGCTTCTACGCGCTGGGCCGTGATGGCGCGCGCAGCCATGCCGCCGTGCAGTTGCATTTCGAGAACAGCAGCGATGAGCCGTTGCCGGCCGGCGTCGTGCGCGTCTACGACGGCAATCGCAAGGCCACGCTCATGGGTGAGGATTCGATCGCCGATACGCCCAAGGGCGCGCCGGTCACGCTGGCCATGGGCAGTGCTTTCGATATCACCGGTGAGCGCCGGATGGTCGAGGACAGCAAGACCGAGAACAACCAGCGCAAGCGCAGCGTCGAGATCACGCTGCACAACGCCAGCGAGCGCGACGCCACGGTCGATGTGGTCGAGCACCTGCCGGACGCCGCCGATGTGGTCTCAAGCTCTATCGAGCCGCGCGACGACAGCGCCGCCAACACCGCGACCTGGGAAGTCGATGTGCCGGCCAATGGCAAGACTACGTTGAGCTACAGCGCCAGCTGGCCCGGCTAAAGCGACCGCCGACGTGGTCAGGCCCGGCATGGCCTGATCAGCCCCTAGTGGTCGCGCTGGACGATTTCGGCCGCGATCACGCGTAGCGCCTCGGCGCGATCGCCGAAGACTGCCAGTGCCTCGAGCGCCTCGGCGTAGAGACGCTCGGCATAGTCGCGCGCCGCGTCCAGGCCGAGCAGGGCGGGGTAGGTGGCCTTGTCGTGGGCAATATCTGCGCCCTGGGTCTTGCCGAGCGTGGCGGTGTCCGACTCGATATCGAGCACGTCGTCGCGAACCTGGAACGCGAGCCCGATTTTGGTGGCAAAGCGATCGAGCGCCTGGCGTTCGCCGTCCGGCAGTTCGGGGAGGCCATCGGCTGCCAACACCACACAGGCGTGCAGCAGGGCGCCGGTCTTGAGGCTGTGCAGGCGTTCGAGCGTTTCGACGCCGATCGTCTGTCCTTCGCTGGCCATGTCCAGCGCCTGACCGCCCACCATGCCGCGCGAGCCACAAGCGCGAGCCAGCGTAGCGAGACGCGCAGCTCGGATTGGCGGGGTTGCGTCCTTATGCGAATCGGTGGCCAACGCTTCGAAAGCAAGGCTTTGCAGCGCATCGCCGGCGAGGATCGCGGTCGCCTCGTCGAAGGCGACATGCGCGGTCGCCCGGCCGCGGCGCAGGGTATCGTCGTCCATCGCCGGCAGATCGTCGTGGATCAGCGAGTAGGCATGGATGAACTCGACCGCACAGGCCGGCGCATCCAGCTGGTCGGACGTCAGCCCGAGTGCCGCGCCGGTGGCGTAGACCAAACGGGGCCGGATACGCTTGCCGCCGCCGAGCACCGCATAGCGCATCGCCTCGTGCAGGCGTTCAGGGGATTCCTCGGCCGGTGGCAGCAGGCGTTCGAGTCGATCCTGGATGCGTTGGCTATAATCGTGGTCAGGGCAGTGATCCATGGCGGCGCGTTCGACGCAGACGATGCAGATCGTGGGGCGAAGGCGCGCTAGCTAGCCACTAATGCGCAGGCCCGTCAAATACCCGGGCGACGCGTTTGTTGTCGGCCATGGATCGCAGCAGGATTCAAAACACGCGGACGCCGTTATTCAGCACGCGCCACTGCACAACGCCATGCCCGCGCCGGCCGTATCGAGCAGCGCTGCTGTGCGGCGGGCCATGATCGCTCGTGCCGGTGACCGGCATCGGCGGCGGCCATGACCACCGCCGTCGGGTTGAGCCTGCCCACGCGCGCCCGCGTAACGCGGCCCGGCATCGTCGCCACGTTACCGGCCGAGGCCCGCGCACTGGCTCGACTGCGCCTGCGCGGCCGCGCGCTGCTCGCGGGCGGCGGCCAGGTGGCCCTGTCCGGCCTGGGGGCGGCGCGCGCCGAGGCCACGGCCCGAATGCTCGTTGCCGAAGGCGTCAACGGTCTCATCAGCTGGGGTAGCGCGGCTGGACTGGTGCCCGCGCTCGCGCCCGGCGATCTGCTGTTGCCGCATGTCGTACGGGGTCGCGATGGCGTGCGTTACGAATGCAGCCCGGACTGGCTACTGGAGATCGCCCATGCGAGCGAGGGCCTGCGTGTACGCCATGGTTTGCTGGCCGAATCCCCCGGTGCATTGATCGATCTTGGCGCGAAACACGCGCTGCAACACGCCAGCGACGCGGTGGCCTCGGATATGGAAAGTGTGGCGATTGCCCGGGTCGCGGCGGATTTCGATTTGCCGTTCATCGCCATCCGCGCGGTCGCCGACGATGCCACCATGATCCTGCCGCCGGTTATCCATGCCGCGCTCGACGAAGACGGCGCGCTGCGACCGCTGCCGCTGCTGCGCGCGCTCGCCGGCCGGCCGCGTTCGATGCACGCCCAGCTGCGTGCGCTCAAGCAACTGGCCGTGGCATTTCGGGCCGCCCAGAACAGTCTGGCGCGGGTGGCCCCGTATCTGCGCGACGCCGGGCTGCCGGATTAAGCTTCGATGACCGGCGCCGCGGCGTCGAACTGTTCGATGCCTGCCGTGGTCACAGCTTTCGAGTCGCGTATATGCGGCGACGATTCATCCGGCTTGGGCCGGGTCGGGAGCGGCGCTCATGAGCAGTTATCGTCAGAAACTTCGTCAGACGGTCGTTTGCGTGGTCGCCACGCTTGTCGTATTCGGCTGTATCGGTATCTGGGCGGCGGCCGCGGCGCATCCGGCGCGAGCGGTGATCGATCGATTCGACAGTGCATTGCTGACGACCATGAAGCAGGGCGAAGCGCTTGGATTCTCCGGCCGTTACGACAAGCTCGCGGCGAATGTCGATGAGGTCTTCGATCTACGTCGGATGGCGCGAGAGGCTACGGGCGGTGCCTGGGTCGGACTGAGCGCGCGGCAACGCAGCGCGCATACCGCGCGTTTTCGTCATGACCTGATCAGGTCATTCGCGCGCCAGTTCGACGAGCACGACGGTGAGCGCTTCGAGGTCACCGCTGTAAGCAATAAGGCTGGCCGCCAGCGCGAGGTTTCGACTGCCTTGGTCGCGCGTGATGGCGAGCGATTGCCGATTCGCTACAGGCTCGCCAACAACAACGGGCAGTGGCGCATCGTCGATGTGGTCGCGCCCGGTAACAGCGACCTTTCGGGGCAGCGCCACGATTATGCGAGGCGTATCGAGCGCGACAGCGACGCGCCGTTGCGGGCACGAACCCCGCGGCATACGGCAGACCATCGGGTGTAGAGCGGCCGAAGTCGGCTACGTCTAGCCTGCGAGTACGCGTTCCACGGTCGACCAGTGCTCGTTGCGGATTCGCGGCCACTCGAGCTGCAGCCACGGCGTATAGCTGCTTGGATTGGTTTCCAGCTCACGATCGAGGGTCGCAGGCGCGATGGCTTCGCTGGCCGCGATCTCGTTCGGATTGGTCGCGATCGGCGTGGCGGACCGCGCCACATAGACAGAGCACAGCTCGTGCTCCGAGCCGATGTCGCCGAAACGGGCGTGGTACTCGAAGCGATAAAGGAAGGTCATTTCTGCCTCCACGCCGAGTTCCTCGCGCAGACGGCGCGCGGCCGCAGCATCGACGGTTTCGCCGCGGCGCGGGTGGCTGCAGCAGCTGTTGGCCCAGTAGCCACCCCAGAGCTGCTTGCCGGGGGCGCGCTGTTGCAGCCAGATATTGCCGGCGTCGTCGAACAGGAAGATCGAGAAGGCGCGATGCAGTACGCCGTCGCCTTCATGGGCTTCGGCCTTGGGCCGGTACCCCAATACGTTGTCGTCGCTGTCGACGAGGATCAGCGGTTCGTCGTCGAAGGAGACGACCGGGGCGTTGTCGGCGGACTCGGCCATGAGATTCCTGTTCAACGGATTTCGGTGATGAAGGTGTTGTAGCCGGCACTGCGCATGGCGGAGGCGATCGGCTGGGTGCGCTCGGGTTCGGCGATCGCGATCATGGCGCCGCCGCCACCGCCGCCGGTCAGCTTGGCGCCCAGGGCGCCGTTCTGGCGCGCGATTTCGACGAGCTCCTCGATCTCGCGTGACGAGACCTGCAGCGCATTGAGCAGGCCGTGGTCGATATTCATCAACTCGCCGAGCTCGGCGATATCGCCTTTCTTGAGCGCATCGGCGCCGGCCAGCGCGAGCGCGTCGATCTGCGAGAAGATGCTCTCGTAGCGTGCCGGGTTCTTTTCCCAGGCGGCGCGCACGCTGCCGACCGTCTGCATGGTGAGCGTTGCGACGCCGGACAGGCCGATGACCACCGGAATCGGCGCCGGCGTGCTCAGGTCACGGATCTCGGCACGCGCGAGCGCGTTTTCCTTGCGGAACAGGATCGGCCGGCCAAAAGTCGCGAGCGTGTTGTCGATGCCGGACGGCGTGCCGTGGGCGATCTTTTCGCAGTCAAAGGCGAGGTTCGAGATCTCGCGTTCGCTGATGTCCACTTCGAAACAACGCGCCATGGCACGGATCACGGCCACCGCGAGTGCGGCCGAGGCGCCCAGACCGTTGGCGCGCGGTATATGCGGAAACACGTCGATACGCATGCCGCGGTCGGCGAGGTCCAGCCGCTCGGCGATGAGCGTGATCGAGGCGTGTAGCGAACTGACTGAACGCTCCGGCTCGGACAGGCGCATCTCGACGCCCCAGCGCGGGATCATCAGATCGGTGTGTTCAGGCTGCGGTTTGACCTCGGCCCGGATATGCAGGGGTATCGGGGCGGCGATCGCGTGCCGACCGTAGACCACCGAGTGCTCGCCCAGCAGGATGATCTTGCCGTAGCCGATATCGCCCGCGGCGTCCGCGTGTTCGATCACTTCCTGACGGTCACTGCGGCCGGCCGCCTGCGAGCGCTGGTTGTCCTCGAGATCGGCGATGATCTCGCGCGCTTTCCAGACCTTGATATCGCCACCGGCGACCAGCCGGTCGACCACGTCGTCGAAGGAGGCCTCGCTGGCGCCGGCCGCCATCGCCACGCTGCGCGCATGCAGCGTCATGTGCCCGCGCTGGATGCCGTGGGTGGACAGCGCCTTGATCGCAGCGAAGTTCTGAGCCAGACCGACGGCACCCATCACTTCTGCCAGTTCGGGCGCGGATTTCACGCCGAGCACGCGATGGGCGATGCGCACCGCCTGATTGGATTCCACCTGACCGCCGACCGTGCCGACCTTGAGCGGGATTTCGAGCTCGCCGACCAGATCGCCGGCGTCGTTGGCACACCAGCGCGTCAACGAGCTGTAGCGCCCGGTGCGCGCGGCGTAGGCATGGGCGGCGGCTTCGATGGCGCGCCAGTCGTTCCCGGTGGCAATCGCAACGGCGTCGATGCCGTTCATGATGCCCTTGTTGTGCGTCGTCGCCCGGTAGGGATCGCGTTCGGCGAACTCGTTGGCGAGGATGATGCCGTCGCGCACTTCGGCGCCGGAATAGTCACCCGCGGCGAGCCGGTCGACCGGAATCACGGCCTTCGAACGCACCAGGGCGCGGTCGGTCAGGTTCGACAGGATGCGCAGGAAGACCCGGCCGCCGCTTATCTTCTCCACCAGCGGGGCAGCGCCTTCGCACATCGTATTGACCAGGTTCGCGCCCATCGCGTCGCGCGTGTCGACAAGCAGATGCACCACCAGCATGTCGCCGTGTGCGGCCGTAGCGCCGTGCGTGTGTACCTCGATCTCTCGCGCGCCGCCGCCGCGCGCGACCATGTTCGGATGCAGGCTGTTGGCGAGGTTGAGAATCTCCTCGCTGTGCTGGAGCAGCGCCTGGCGGGCATGGGCCGCATGCGGCACGTTCACGACCTGGATCTGGCCGATGAGCAGCGGCCGCTCGGCCGTACTGGTAAAACCGCCGGTGCTGCGCACGAGTTTGGCCGCCGAACTGACCGCCGCGATGATCGATGGCTCCTCGACCACCATGGGCACGAGATAATCGCGCTCGTTGACCTGGAAATTCAGGCCCAGGCCCATGGGCAGACCGAAAACGCTGATCACGTTCTCGATCAGACGGTCCGCCTGGTCGGCATCCAGCATGTGGGTGCCGTCGATGAGCATGTCGTACTCGGCCTGATCGATGACGTCGCGCTCGAGCAGCACCCGCAGCCGGTTGGCCACGGAAAACTTGTAGAACGACGGAATCCGGGACTGGCTCATGGCGTGTTTCGGCGTCTGCTGCGCGTCTCGGGGCCGGCTGCGGCCGTGATCGATGTGGGGTACAACATGCTATCGCACCTGTGTGGCGGCCATCGTGCCGGCGTTGTCGATACGAACGCCGGCCGCACCAAACGACAGATCCACGATCTGGGCATCGGTGGCGGCCAGTGCCTGGCGCACAGCCTGTTCGTTGGGGCCACGGGCGACAAAAACCAGCCCGACGTCGCCGCCACCGGCGCCGGATGTCTTGAATACCCCGCCTGCGTTAGCGACGAGATCGGCGAGCGCGTGGTGCTGCGTGCAGACAATGCCGGCCTGTGCATGGTCATCGAGCCTACACAGCGCAGCAAAATAAGCCGCCGCCAGATCGAGAAAGTCGGACGTTTCGGCCAGCGCGCGGGCCGCAGTTTCGGCCAGTTCGGCCAGACGCGCGATATCGCGGGCATGGGTATCGGGCTCGCGTGCCGCGTAGTCGCGCACCCGGCCGACGAGATCTGGGGTGCTGGCGCCGGTTCCGGTGATCACGGCAAGTGCGACGAGATCGCGCGGCCATTTCAGCGCGACCGGGTCGGTATCGCGGGTGTAGCTGATCAGGCCGCCATAGACCGCGGTCGCCACATCGCCGCCGCTGCCGGCGCCGTTCTGGGCGCGTCGATGCGCGCGGATTGCGCCCTCGGCGAGCGCGGGGCGTGTCAGCGACAACCCCGCAGCGTGGGTGAGTGCGGCGTACAGCGCAGCCGCTACGGCGGCGCTGGATCCCAACCCGAGCTTGTGGCCGTCGCGCGCGAAGTCGGCGCTGTCGATCATGACATGGGTCGCATCGAGTGGTGCGCCGCTGGCCGTCTCGGCTTCTTGGCGCACGGCATCGAAGACGGCGAGCTTGTGTTCGATATCGGCGGCGAAGACAGGGCGTTCGCTGGCAACAGCTCCCAAGTCGAGGGCATCGATGCCCAGATTCGGCGCGGTCAGCGACCAGCGGCCGTCGCGTGCGCTTTCGACCCGGACATGGACACGTCGGTCGACCGCGGTCAGCAGGGCCGGCGCGCCGTCGAGCACGGCATATTCGCCGATCAGAAACAGCTTGCCCGGTGCGCTGGCTTCTACCGCGGTCGTCATGGCGTCAGTCGAGAACGTAGGCGGCCGGCCCGAGCGCGCTGCGGCGTGTGTCGAGCACGCCGGGAACGCCTGCCAGTGCCTGCTCGACCGTGGCGGTGTGTTCGGGCGGGCAGATCGCCTTGACCTGCGGGCCGGCGTCGATCGTGAAGTAGACCGGAACGCCGTCGCTGCGCAGCGCGCGTACGGCCTGCATGGCCGCGACGGTGGCCGGGTTCCAGTAGATCAGGCCGGGGCGGGTCGACATCATCAGACCGTGCAGCTTGAGGCAGCTCATTTCGGCGAGCGCGCCGACGGTCTCGAAATCGCGCGCCGCGATCGATTCGCGCATCGCGTCGAGATCGCCGTCGGCGTGCGATACCCAGGCGTTGTAATAGTCGGAGCGATCTGCCAGTCCGCTCATGCCGGTCGACGAATTCACCGTCTTGGGCGCGCGGTCGGTAATGGCCACGACGATATCCAACGGCCATTCGGCCGCGTCCAGCATGGGCTCGGCAAACGCATCGCTGCCGTCGTCGCGTGTACCGCGATGCATCTCGACGAAGCCGCCGAACAGCGAACGCGCCGCCGAGCCCGAGCCTTGGCGTGCCAGGATCGACAGTTCGCGCGCATCCAGATCGAGTCCTGCCGCGCGGGTCGCGGCCAGTGCCAGCGCAGCGAAGCCGGAGGCCGACGAGGCCAGGCCCGCACCGGTCGGAAAATTGTTCCAGGACTCCACACGCGCGCGGTAGTCGATGCCAGCCCGGGCGCGCACGAGATCGAGGAATGCCGTGAACGGCGCCGGATCGGTCTTGCGTCCGCCGATATCGACGCTGTCCTGTGCTGCGCCGGGGAAGAAGCTCACCCGCGTATCGCTATAGAGCGCGTCGAGCGTGATCGAGATCGAGCCGACGGCCGGCAGTTTTAGCCGATCATCGCGCTTGCCCCAATATTTGATCAGCGCAATGTTGCTGTGGGCGCGTGCGGTACAGCTATGGGTCGAGCGTGCGCTCATGCGGCAGGCTTGGCGGCGGTTAAAACGAGGCGCAAGGATACGCCAAAGGGCGCCCAAGGCCCATTTGCGCGGCACGAGACAGAGTGCAGCATTTGCTAGCATACGACCGAATAAGATTTGCCTGCCGTGCGCGGCAGCACCGCGATTCAACGAGAAAGCCGATGCCTGGAATCAGTGGACTGGCACTCTATCTGCCGCCTTATCGTGTGCAGCTTGCCGACTGGTGCGAATGGAACGACCAGCCCTGGGACAAGATCCGCAACGTCGTCGGGCGCAGTTTCCGTATGCGCGGGCCGGAACAGAGCGTGTACACGCTGGGCGCAAACGCGGCGTGGCGGCTGATTCAGGCCTACGATATCGATCCCGGTGAGATCGGCTACCTGGCGCTCGGCACCGAATCCAGCAGCGACAATTCCGCGGGCGCGGTGATCGTGAAGGGCATGCTCGACGACGCGCTGGCCGCACACGACATGCCGGCGATGTCGCGCGAATGCGAGGTGCCGGAGTTCAAGCACGCCTGTCTTGGCGGCGTATATGCAATGAAGGCCGCGCTGCGCTATCTGGCCACCGACGGGGCAGGGCGCAAGGCGATTGTCGTCTGTTCGGACATCGCCGAATACGAGCGCGGCAGCAGCGGCGAACCCACCCAGGGAGCCGGCGCGGTTGCGATCCTGCTCGAATCCGAGCCGCAATTGCTGCATGTCGATCTGTCGCGTGCGGGCAGTGCTTCGGATTACCGCATGGTCGATTTTCGCAAGCCGTTCGCACGCTTTCGCGATCAGTCGCCGCGCACGGACGGGCAGATGCAGGATCTGCCGGTATTCAACGGCCGTTATTCCACCAGCTGCTATGTCGACGCCACGCGTCATGCCATGAACGCGATGCTCGCCCGCCAGCCGGATCGGCATCCCGACTATTTCCACGCGGTGGACGCGGTGTTCATGCACCGGCCTTATCACCGCATGCCGGCTGCCGGTTGGGCCATGGCCTGGCTGTTCGCACTTGCTGACGGCGACGATGCCGCGCGTGCCGAACTGCGCGACTATTGCACGGCTGCGGATATCGATCCTCAGGCCCTGTTCGACGAGATCGCGGGCACGGCGCCCGATATGCGCGAACGCGTGCGTGAAGGGGCCAGCGGTGACGATGCGTTCCCGCTGGCCAGCCTGCTGCTGCGCAATCTGCGCCGGACCGAAATCTGGGAACGCGTGGTCGCCGGCAAGCTGTCGCTGGGCAGCGAGATGATGCGTGATCTGGGCAATCTCTACACCGCCGCGCTACCGGCCTGGTTGGCTGCCGGTTTCGTGCAAGCCGATCGGGAAGGCATGCAGCTCGAGGATCAGCGTTGGCTGGCTCTGGGTTATGGCAGCGGCGACGCGGCAGAGGCACTGCCCATGCGGGTGGCGAGCGGCTGGCAGGCCGCCGCTGCGCGAATCAATTTTCAGGATGCGCTCGGCACACCCATGGACCTCGACCAAGACCAGTACGCCGCGCTCCACGACGGCCGCCCGGCCGCGCTGGAGCCGGTGCCGGCGCACGACGAGTTCATCGTCGACCATATCGGCGCGACCGATCGCCCGGACTTTCGCGACACGGGGATCGAGTACTACCGCTACGTCGCCGCCTCGTAGCGCGGCTGCGCCACGGGCCGGCTTTAGCCTAGGCTCGTGGCGCAATCATGAGTAGATGAGACGCTTGGAGAACGTCCGGAAAACCTCTAGGGGCAGGGCGTGGGGTTGTCCGCGTGGATGGCCTCGATGGATTCGATTAACTCGTCGGACAGCTCCACGTCGGCGCTGGCGATGTTGGTTTCCAGCTGTGCCATCGTGGTCGCGCCGATGATGTTCGAGGTGAGAAAGCTGCGGCTGTTCACGTAAGCCAGCGCCATCTGTGCGGGGTCGACACCGTGCTTTTGCGCCAGGGCGACATAGGCGGCCGTGGCCTGCTGTCCGCGGGCATTCGTATAGCGCGAGAAACGCTCCCAGCGCGTCAGACGGGCGCCTTCCGGCGCGGCGCCGTTCAGATACTTTCCGGTGAGCATGCCAAAGGCCAGCGGTGAATAGGCCAGCAAACGCACGTCCTCACGCTCGGCACATTCGGCCAGGCCTACTTCGAAACTGCGGTTGAGCAGCGAGTAGGGGTTCTGGATCGATACCACGCGCGGCAGATTCTCGATCTCGGCAGCACGCACGTAGCGCATCAGCCCCCACGGCGTTTCGTTGGAAATGCCCACGCAGCGGATCTTGCCCTCGTCGACGAGCCGGCCGAGTTCGCCGAGGGTTTCCTCGATCGGTACCGCATCGTCCTCTTCGTTGTGGACATAGCCGCGCTTGCCGAAGGTATTGGTCGAGCGGTCCGGCCAGTGCACCTGATACAGATCTAGATATTCGGTATGCAGGCGTTCGAGGCTGGCTTCGACGGCACCGCGGATCTGGCGCGGGGTCAGGCGGGTTTCGAAACCGTCGCGCAGGTAATCCATCTTCGAGCGGCCGGTGACCTTGCTGGCCAGGACCACGTCGTCGCGCCGGCCCGAAGCGGCCAGCCAAGAGCCGATGTATTCCTCGGTACGGCCGTGGGTGTCGGCCTTGGGCGGCACCGGGTACATCTCGGCCGCATCGATGAAGTTCACGCCCTGATCGAGCGCGTAGTCGATCTGTCGGTGGGCCTCTTCCTCGGTGTTCTGCTCGCCGAAGGTCATGGTGCCGAGACAGATTCGGCTGACGTCGATATCGCTGCGGCCGAGTTTTCGGTATTGCATTTGGGTCTTTCCTGGGCTTTTGTTCGAAGGCGGCTGTCTAGCGCGAGAGTGCGGCTTCGCGCTGTTCCAGCAGCCGCCGGATGATGGGGCCGATGATGATCTCGATGGCCATGCGCATCTTCGTGCCGGGCACCACCACGGTGTTGGGCCGCGACATGAAGGCCCCATGGATCATGGTCAGCAGATAGGGGAAATCAACCGCCCAGCGGTTCGGATCACGAAAACGGATCACGACCATGGACTCGTCGGCATTGGGCACATCGCGGGCCACGAAGGGGTTGGACGTGTCCACCAGCGGCACGCGCTGGAAGTTCACGTCAGTACGTGAGAACTGCGGCGTGATATAGCGCACATAGTCCGGCATGCGTCGCAGGATCACCTTGGCGACGTCTTCGGGCGCATAGCCGCGCACGTCGATATCGCGACGGATCTTCTGGATCCATTCGAGATTGATGGTGGGTACGACGCCGACCATAAGATCGACATGCTGGGCCACGTCGATCTGGTCGGTGACCGCGCCGCCGTGCAGGCCCTCGTAGAGCAGCAGCTCTGTATCGGGTTCGATCGGTTCCCAGTCGGTGAAGGTGCCCGGTTCGCGATCGAATTCTGCGGCCTCGATCTCGTCGTGCAGATAGCGGCGCGTCTCGCCGGTGCCGCTGACGCTGTATTCGGCGAACAGCGCCTCCAGGCGATCGAGCACGTTGGCCGACGGTCCGAAATGGCTGAAGTTCTCGCCGCGAATGGTCGCGCGCCGCACGGCCTTGGCCATCTCCGGGCGGCTGTAGGCATGGAAGGCATCGCCGTCGACGAACGCTGCCTTCACGTGCAGCCGGTGGAAAATGTGCTCGAAGGCGGTACGCGCGGTCGAGGTGCCGGCCCCGGACGAACCGGTCACCGCCACGATGGGATGAATCACGGACATGATGACAACAACTCTGAAGACAGCGGGGCTGACGCGCAAATTCTTACCACAGGCGCCATGTCTCGAAGACGGCCCTGTGATCGGCAGGCGACAGGAATTGACCGAAGATACCACCGACGGCTGCGGCCGCGGTGTGCCGCGATGCGCCATTTGGTCGAACGTCGGCTTGACAGCCACTCGTGGATGGCCTGTAGTGAATCCTTGAAACAGTCCAACTTATCAAGGGGGAACCATGCGCCTGATCAAGGCTTTTTCCACTTACTGTGCCGTCGGCGTGACCGCATTGGCGCTCACGGCTTGCGGACAATCCTCGTCCGACAACGAGCAATCGGCCGATAGCGCCGATGCGTCCGAGAGCGCGCAGACCTGGCAGTTCGGCCTCGAGGAAATCGAAGGCAGTGTCCAGCACCAGTACGCTGTCGAATTCAAGGAGATGATCGAGGAGAAGAGCGGCGGCGACGTGACCGTCGAGCTGCTGCCGTACGGCAAGTGGGGTTCGAGCTACTCGGCGCTCTACGACGCGATTCAGGGCGGTTCCATCCAGATCGGTTTCGGTTCCGGCGCGCTGGGCGGCACGGTGCCGGAGTCGCAGTTGCTGTCGCTCAACTTCGTGACCCCCGAGGACGAGCGCCAGGCCGCCGAAGTGCTGAACTCGGATGCCTTCCTCAAGAGCGATGCATGGCAGACCTCCTTCAAGGAGCGTGGTCTTGTGCCGTTGGCCGAGCTCACCGAGGGCTATCAGGTCTGGACCGCCAACAAGGAAATCCACACGCCGGAAGACATCAAGAACCTCGGCATTCGCGTGATGGACAACAGCCTGCTGCGTTCGACCTATCGCGCATACGGCGCCTCGCCGATCACCATCGCCTACGGCGAGCTCTACAGCGCGCTTCAGCAGGGCCAGGCGGATGGCAACATCCAGCCGGTGTTCGCGCACGAGGAAATGGGCTTCTACGAAGTTCAGGACTACATGATCTTCGCCAAGCAGTCGCAGTTCGTGGCGACGCTGATGGGCAACCTCGATTGGTGGGAAGGCCTGTCGGACGAGCAGCGCACGATGGTCAACGACGTGACCAAGACGCTGGTCGATCGCGGCTATGAGATCCAGAAGAAGTTCAACGACGAGCGTCTGGAAACCATCAAGGAAGGCGATATCCAGATCATCGAGCTGTCCGATGACGAGCGCAAGGCGTTCCGCGAGATGTCGATGCCGGTACGCGACGTGTTCGTCGATGAAGTGGGCGAGCGTGGCAAGGCCGCGCTCGATACGCTGCTTGCTGAGACCGAGAAGGTGAGCGGCGGTAGCAGTGATGACAGCAGCGCCAGCAGCGAAAGCGATGCGGGTGGCGACGACGCCAGCGCAGACGACGAAAGCGGCAGTGATAGCGCCATGGAAGACGAGGAAAGCATGGAAAGCGCTGAAAGCGCCAACTGATGCGTTTCGACGCGACATGATTGTCGCCGCGCGGGCCACGAGGCCTGCGTGAGTCACGCTTGAGACCCGGCGGGGTGCGGTGGTGAAACCACTGGCCCGGCCGGGTTTTTTTATGCGTGTCATATAAGCGCGCGACCCGGACGACGGCGGCTCGCGCAGATGTGCGGACGGGCCCGCGACGGATGGGTTGAATACGGCCCTTGCGACGAGTGTTATGGCGTACTCGAGTGGCGGCTTTGGATGACACGACGAGCCAGTCCAGCCGCGATGAAGCGATCGCGGGTGGCGTCATGTGCCCTGTGCCGTTTCAGTTCAGTAGAACCGCCGCCGTGCCGGTGCAGAGGGCAGCAACGTAGGCGAGGGCTGAGCGAGCCTCGCTCCGGCGATGCCAGGCGATTCTGGCGTCATGCACCAAGCCGCATTGGGCTGGCAGAACGGTGCCATGCCGGTGTTGGTGCCCTGTGGTGCAGGCGATGGCTGGGTGAGCCGCGCCCCCGTGTCGGCAACAGCGTGGAGCGGCCTTTAGGCCGTCGTATCGCTTGTGATTGGCGGATATGCGGCAGGCATGCAGGCAAAACGCCGTGCATAAAAAAGCGCCGACCGCGAACACGGTCGGCGCCAGATACCAGCGTATCTTCTATTGGCCGCCGAGAGACGGCAGGAACAGCGAGATCTGCGGGAACAGGATCAGGATGAACGTGGCCAGCAGCAGGATGGCGATGAACGGCGGTGTGCCGCGAATCACATCCAGATAGGGGCGGCGGAAGACCGCGATCGCGGTGAAGATGTCGCAGCCGAAGGGCGGCGTAGCCGAGCCGATGGCGGCCTGGAGCGTGACGATTACGCCGACATGGACCGGATCGAGGCCGGCTGACTGCACGAGTGGCTTGAAGATCGGCACCAGAATCAGGATCACCACGATCGGGTCGACGAACATGCAGCCGACGAAGAACGCGGCCGCAATCAGAAGCAGTGCCAGGATCTGGTTGTCGCCAATGGCGTCGATGGCCGGCCCGAGGATCTGCTCTGGCACACCGGCGGTGCCCAGCGTCTGCGAAAACGCGGCGCCGATGGCTACCAGGATGAACACCACCGCCGTGATCATGCCGGTCGACAGCGCCAGTGAGCCGAGGTCGCGGATCGAGACCTGTCGGTAGATGACCACTTCCAGAAGCAGGGCGTAGGCGACCGCTATGGCAGATGCCTCGACGGCGCTGAAATAGCCGCCGTAGATACCGCCGACCACCAGGATCGGGAAACCGAGCGGCAGGATAGTCTTGCGAAATGCGGTGAAACGCTCGCTCCAGCTGGCCTTGGGCTCCGGCTGGATATCCTTGATCCGCGCGCCGACATAGCAGTAGAACGAGAACATCCCGAGGATCAGCAGGCCCGGCAGGATCCCGGCGAGGAACAGATCGCCGATCGAGGTCTTCATAACCACGCCGTAGACGATGAAGCCGATGCTCGGCGGAATCAGCAGGGCAATGTCGCTGGCGTTGATGATCAGCGCCAGCGCGAAGCTGTCGGGATAGCCCTTGGCGAGCAGGCGCGGGCGCATCGGTCCGCCCATGGCGACCACGGTGGCCTGGGTGGAGCCGGACACGGCGCCAAACAGCGCGCAGGAAGCCGCCGTGGTGATCGGCAGGCCGCCGCGCAGATGCCGGGTGAAGGCATCCACGAGATCGAGCAGGCGGTTCGCTGTATGGCCCTTGGTGAGGATGTCGGCAGCGAAGATGAACATCGGCACGGCGGCCAGCACCCAGCTGCCCACGCCGCTGATCATCCAGCTGACCGCCTGGTCTGGGCCGAAGAACGTCATGTCCATGAACATCATGTACAGCGTGCCCACGGCCAGCGGCACCATCATCGGAAACCCGAGCATCAACAGCACGAGCATGAGCAGGCCTAGTCCAATCAGCATCCTGCGTCCCCCAAAGTCTTCTTGATCCGGTATGCGTACGTCACTTCAGAGGCCATGCGGTTCGTCGGGCGCATGGGTCTGGCCGCTGTCATCGAGCGGCACGTCGCTGTAGGTCTCTTTCTCGGTAAAGGAGCGGTAGATATCGTCGCTCACGAGATTGCGGATGGTGGTGAGCAGATACTGCACACCGGCCAGTGTGAAGCCGATGGGTAACGCCAGATTGATCATCCACAACGGCACGTGCAGCGACGAACTGGTGCGCCCGCGTTCCTGCAGCACCATCACGTATTCCGCTGATTTCCAGGCGAAAAAGAACATCAGTGCGCCGGTGCCCAGGCAGATGATGATCAGCAATGCCTTGCGCGGCCAGCCGCTGAACTGGTCGTAGATCGCGGACATGCTGATATGGCGTGCACAGCGCGCGGCGTAGCCGACACCGACGAAGGTCATGATCACGATCAGCATCTCGGTAACCTCGTAGGTCCCGGGAATGCCGCGATCAAACAGCAGATTACCGACGACGTGGCCGCTCATCAGCAACGCCATGATCAACACGCTGCCGGCCACCACGACGCGCTCCAGCCAGCCGAGGCCCAGATCGATCGCGTTCAGCACCGAAAGAATCACGTTGCTCTCCCGTGGTGCGTCGTGTGGGTCGGCGTTATCCGGATCTGCCATGTGTCTCGCCTCGTGCGATGGAACGATTCGGGTCCAGCAGAGCCATCGCCCTGCCGGGCCGAACCGTATCTATTCGACGGCCGCGTGCGACGAAATGCCAGCACTGCTGCGCCGGTTGCCACGACTCGGCCAATCCCCATTTCGACGGTACAGGCAACGCCGGGGCCTCGCCACTCGCCATTCGGCCAATGGGCGAAATCCTGCGTATGCGTCAGGCACCGCTGGCCTGCGGTATGCAAACGGGATGCCAGTCGGTGCGGCGGCGGGGTTCGCTAGGCAGGCGGACCCGTGGGCGAATTACGAGAAGAGGCTTTCGGACGCGGTGAAGACGCCGTCGGAAGCGCTTTTCAGCGGCGGCGATACGCCATGTCGAAGACCTCGTGGCCCTTGCGGCGCCCACGGGCTTCGAAGCGGGTGCCGGCCCGCGGCGGCTCACTGACGAAACCGCCAACGTCGCCCACGTTTTCGAACGCTTCGTGCGCGTCGAGCACCTCGCGCATATGCTCGGCGTAGTTCGCCCAGTCGGTGGCCAACCGCCACAGCCCGTCGGGCTTGAGGACCCGCGCGATCTCGTCGGCGAAGGGCGGATGCACGATGCGCCGCTTGTGGTGGCGTTTCTTGGGCCACGGGTCGGGGAAGTACAGCAGGACGTTATCGAGACTGTCGTCTGCAAAACCCGCCTTGAGCACCTCGACCGCGTCGAGATTGAACACCCGCGCATTGGTGGCGCCGGCGTCTTCCAGTGCCCCGAGCAGCCGGCCGACACCAGTGAGATAGACCTCGATGCCGATGAAGTCCTCTTCCGGGTGCCGCGCGGCGAGATCCGCGAGCACTTCGCCGGCGCCGAAGCCGATCTCCAGCGTGCGCGGCGCCGTGCGGCCGAATTCGGCGTCCCAGTCGATGGGTGCCGTCGGCATTTCCAGGCCGTAGCGCGGCCAGAGCTCGTCGAGATTGCGCTGCTGGCCGGCAGTAAGACGGCCTTCGCGGCGAACGAAGCTACGGATACGGCGATCGTGCGTCGTGTTCACGCGGTGTAATCCTGGAATCGGCGCGCGGTTGCACGGTTGGTTCGGAACGCCGAGCCGCCGCAGCCGCGCTGAAGACGTGTGGGCTAGAAGGGCAGGTCGGTCATGGGCGACGAGGCCGAGGCATAGCGCCGGCGCGGCATGCGTCCGGCCAGGAACGCCATGCGTCCGGCAATCACGGCGTGGCGCATTGCCTGGGCCATCAGGATGGGCTTGCTCGCCCCGGCAATCGCGGTGTTCATGAGTACGCCGTCGCAGCCCATTTCCATCGCGATCGACGCGTCCGAAGCCGTGCCCACGCCGGCGTCGACAAGCACGGGCACATTGGCGTTCTCGACGATCTCGATCACGTTGTAGCGATTCTGGATGCCCAGTCCGGAGCCGATCGGCCCGGCCAGCGGCATGATCGCCACACAGCCGATGTCTTCCAGACGACGCGCGGCGATCGGATCGTCGCTGGTGTAGACCATCACCTCGAAGCCGTCATCCACGAGCTGCTGTGCGGCGACGAGCGTTTCGCTCATGTCGGGATACAGCGTCTTTTCGTCGCCCAGCACCTCGAGCTTGACCAGGTTATGGCCGTCGAGCAGTTCGCGTGCCATGCGGCAGGTGCGCACCGCATCCTTGGCCGTGTAGCAGCCGGCGGTGTTGGGCAGGAGCGTGTATTTCTCCTGCGGCAGGATATCAAGCAGATTGCGCTTCTTTGCGGCTTCCGGGTCGGACAGCGCCGGCGTGCGCCGGATCGCCAGAGTGACGATCTCAGCGCCGGAGGCCTGGATCGCGGCATCGGCCTGATCGAGATCGGCATACTTGCCGGTGCCGACCAGTAAGCGCGACTCGAACTTGCGCCCGGCGATGGTGAGGCTGTCGGATTCCGACACCGCCTGGCCGCCGCCGATCGCGTGCACGATCTCGAGCGTGTCGCCAGCTGCGATCAGGGTCTGTTCGTAGCGCTCACGCGGCACGATCTGGCCGTTGTGCTCTACTGCAATGCGTTGGTCGCCATAGCCCAGATCGTTGATCAGGCGTGCGAGCGTGGTCTGCTCCGCGCATTCCGTGGGAGCGCCGTTGACTTCGATCTGCATGATTGTCCGAGCACGTCGTCGAGAGTGGTTCGCGGCCGCCATGGCCGCCGAGACGGGTTAGAATAACGCGCCTCGGGCCGGCATGCGACTTGCGCCTGTCACCGTTCAGGCGCCAAGGTTCTCGGGAACACGGCGGCCGGAGACAGGGTCCATCATGACCTGTACGCGGCGTGTCCGTACGTCGTTTCGCTAATCCACAAATCTTGGCGTTGCCTGCATGAAACGTACCTTCCGGATCCTGCTTGCCGTGGTGGGCGTGCTCGTTGCGCTGGTCATCCTGGCGATGATCGCGCTGCCGCTGTTCTTCGACCCGAACGATTACAAGGCGCAGATCAATGCCGCCATCGAGCGCCAGATCGGGCGCGAGGTCGATATCAGCGGTGATATAGGGCTGTCGGTATTCCCCTGGCTGGGGCTGGAGCTCGGCCGGGTCGAAGTCGCCAACGCCGAAGGCTTCGGCGATGAGCCGATGGCAGAAATGAATTCCGCCGAGATCAGCGTCAAGCTCCTGCCGCTGATTTCGCGCGATATCGAAGTAGGCACCGTCAGCCTCAACGGGCTGCGTCTGCGCCTGGCGCGTAACGGCGATGGGCGCAGTAACTGGGCGGATATCAGCGAACACCTGGCCGAGGGCCAGGCAGAAGCCGCAGAAGAAGAGCAGACCGATGCGCCGGACGATTCCGACGGCGAAGGCGGCTTCACGCTTGAATCACTCCAGGTCGGCGCGATCGATGTCAAAGACGCCGCCGTATCGTGGCAGGACGCGACCACCGGCGCGGATTACCGCGCGACCGGTGTGAAGCTCTCGACTGGTCGCCTGGTGGATGGCGAGCCGGTACGCCTCGAGTTCTCCGGGAATATGGATGCGCCCAAGGAAGAGTTCGCCGGTGACTTCAACCTGATCACGCGTATCGAGCCGAATATCGAGGACCAGTTCTATCGCTTTTCGGACATGAGCCTGAACGTGCTCGCCACGGGCAAGGCCGTACCGAACGGCAAGCAGCAGGCCACCCTGGGCGGCAACGGCGAGTTCGACATGGCCGAAGGCCGGCTCAAGCTTTCGGGTGTCTCCCTGCAGGCCGCCGGGCTGAACGTGACCGGCAGCATGGACGGCACTGGTCTCAACGGCGAACCGTCCTATTCCGGTCGTGTGACCGTGAAGCGGTTCGACCCGCGTGCGGTCATGCGCGAATTGGCCATCGAGCCGCCGGCAACCCAGGATTCCGGTGCGCTGTCGTCGGTCGGGTTCGATGCCCAGTTCAACGCCGATAACAACCGTGTTCAGTTCAAGCAGATCCTGGCGACGCTGGACGACAGCTCGCTCAAGGGTTCTGCAGGGGTGGCGAACTTCGAGAATCCGGCGGTCACTTTCGACCTCGATCTCGACGAACTCAACGTCGACGATTATCTCCCGCCGGGCAGCGCCGAGCAGGCGCAAACCGAAAAACCGCCCGAAACCGGCGGGGGTACCCAACAGGAAGAGGCCGAAATCGACCTGTCCGGGCTCAAGGATCTGCGGCTGGACGGCAAGCTATCGGCGGGTTCGCTGACTGCAGCGAACATCAACGTCACCAACGCGGAGCTCACCGTGAAGGCGCGTGACGGCGTGCTGACAATCGAGCCGCTCACAGCCGATCTATACGACGGCAACGTGCGTGTGACCGCGCGTGTCGATGCCTCGAAAGACACGCCGCGCTATGCGCTCAAGGGCAATCTCAACGGCCTGCAGTTCCAGCCGTTGCTCAAGGACGTGGCGGACACCGAACGAGTCGCCGCGCTGGCCAACATGAATATCGATATCACCACGGCTGGCAAGCAGGTGGCATCGATGAAACGCGCGCTCAACGGCAAGTTAGGTTTCGACCTGCGTGACGGTGCCTTCAATGGCTTCAACCTGGCGCAGGTGATCGCCTCGGCGCGCAGCCGTCTGTCCGGCGACGGGTCGGCCGATGGCGGTGATGGCCTCGGCGAGTCCGAGAACACGCCCTTCAATCGCTTTGCGGCGTCGTTCAATGTCGTCGATGGTGTGATGGCCGGGCGCGATCTCAATCTCGTGACCAAGCTGCTGGAAGCCAGTGGTTCTGGCAGCTACGATTTGGCGAAAAACGCGCTCGACTACAACGTCAGTGCGAAGGTGCCGGAGAACGCGTCGGGCAAGTTGTCCGATCTGGCTGGCCTCACGGTGCCCATCAGCCTGACCGGCAATTTGCTGTCGCCGAACTACAGTCTCGATGTGAAAAGCGCGCTTCGCGGCGCGGCCGAGAAGCGTCTGCAAGACGAGAAGGCCAAGCTGCAGGACAAGGTCCGTGAGAAGCTCAAGGAGCGCACTGAGAGTGTCGACAGCGAGGTGCGCGATAAGGTGAAGCAGGGCCTCAGAGGTCTGTTTGGCGGCCAGAAGAAGTCGGCAGACGAGAGCGCCGATTCGTCGCCTGATTCGCAATAGCCTGCGTCCAGCGCGCCGGCCCGGCGCGCTGGCGGGCCTGCTGCTGTTTGCGGCCGCGAACGCGCAGGCCGTGGTGATCGAGCGGATGCAGGTTAGTCGCGACGACACGCGCTATACCGTCGCCGCGGCCATGACTATCGATGTGCCGCAGCCCACGGCTTTCCGCGCCGCGACCGACTATGAGCGCCTGCCCGAATTCAATCCGAGTATCGTCAGCAGCAAGCGCTTGTCCGGTCAGCGCCTGCGCTCGAATATCCGGCTGTGCGTGGCTTTCTTCTGCAAACAGATCAAGCAGGTCATGCGCTACGGCGAACAGGCGCCGGAGAGCATTGCCATGAAGGTGGTGCCCGGCGCGGGGGATTTGAAGGACGGCCATGCCGATTGGCGCTTCAGTTCGGACGAGCACGGTGGCACGCGTCTGTTGTTCGATGCCGAAATCGAGCCGGCCTTCTGGGTGCCGCCACTGATCGGCCCTTATCTGATTGCTCGCGAGCTGCGCCGCCAGGCGCAAGTCACCGCCGAATCCATCGAACGTCTCGCTGACGACTATGAAAAAGACGACAGCACAGCCGACTGAACGCGCGCCCGATGAAATCGCAGGGGCGTTGCTGAACTGGTTCGATGTCCACGGCCGGCACGATCTGCCTTGGCAGCACCCGCGTACGGCCTATCGGGTCTGGGTCGCGGAGATCATGCTCCAGCAGACTCAGGTCACGACCGTTATCGGCTATTTCAATGCCTTCATGGCTCGATTTCCGGATATCGAGACGCTCGCCGACGCGCCAAGCGACGACGTCATGGCCCACTGGGCCGGGCTCGGCTACTACGCCCGGGCCCGTAATCTGCACGCCGCTGCGAGGGCTGTGGTGGCCGAGCAGGGCGGGGTGATGCCGCGCGATGTCGACGGCCTCATGGCACTGCCCGGGATCGGCCGCTCCACGGCAGGCGCGATCGTGGCCCAGGCGTATGGCGATTGGGCGCCGATTCTGGATGGCAACGCCAAGCGCGTCGTCGCTCGCCTGGCCGCGGTCGAGGCTACACCGGGTACGGCCGCCTACGAAAAACCGCTATGGCAGCTCGCCGAGCGCTATACGCCCCGCGAACGTGTGACCGACTACACCCAGGCGATCATGGATCTCGGTGCGACGCTGTGCACGCGGCGCCGCCCGGCCTGCGAGCGCTGCCCGTTGGCCGATTGCTGCGTTGCCCGTGCCGAAGGGATTCAGGATCGAATCCCGACCCCGCGCAAGCGTGCCAAGAGGCAGCAGCGCGAAACCCGTGTGCTCGTGGCGGTCGATACGCAGGGGCGGGTACTGCTGGAAAAACGTCCGCCGACCGGCATCTGGGGCGGGCTCTGGAGCCTGCCGGAAGTGCCCGTCGACGCCGATGTTCGTGACCATTGCGATAGACAACTCGGCCTGGCGGTCACGCAGGCGCGCGATCTGGCGCCTATCCAGCACGGTTTCACCCATTTCGAGTTGTGTATTCATGCCACCCAGGTGCAGGTCTCGCATACGACACGTATCATGGACGCGTCGCAGCAATGGTTCGCCGACGATGCGCGCCCCGGCGTGCCGGCGCCCATTGCGCGGATTCTCGACACTCCACAGAAAGCGCTAGCGCTATGAGCCACACCGTCCACTGCGTCAAACTCGACAAGGAAGCCGAGGGCCTGCCCCGGCCGCCGCTGCCCGGCGAACTGGGCCAGCGCATCTACGACAGCGTTTCGATGCAGGCCTGGCAGCAGTGGCTGGTCGAGCAGACGCGTCTGATCAACGAATACGGCCTGCATCTGGCCGACCCGAAGGCGCGCGAGTTCCTCACCGAGCAGACCGAGGAATATTTCTTCGGCAGCGGCGAGACGGCCGAGACACACTACGTCCCGCCGGAACAATAGCTTTCGAACCGACCCGGGCGGTTGACGCCAGCCGCTCGGGTCGGTTTAATACGCGCTCTCCAAGATCGGTTCCACGATCTGGCCGGATAGCTCAGTTGGTAGAGCATGCGACTGAAAATCGCAGTGTCGGTGGTTCGATTCCACCTCCGGCCACCATCTTTTCCCCCTACATCGGTTCTGACAGACTCTTCTTGTCGCCTGTCGGCGCGTCGACGTGTGCGAAGCGCCTGGATCTGCCGTCGTCGGGATGCACATACATGCGCGCCAGTCTTACACTGCGCCTAGTGCAATACCGGCAGAGAGGGCGTCAATGGGGCAGTTGAGCTATAGCCGTTGCAGCGGCGCCGAGATCGCGCCGTATGTGGAGGAGCTCGCCGCATTGCGCATTCGCGTGTTTCGAGATTTCCCCTATCTGTACGACGGCGATGTCGACTACGAGCGCGAGTATCTGGCCACTTATGTGAACTCGCCGCGCTCGCTCGCGTTTCTGGTGCACGACGATGGTGCGCTGATCGGCGCGACCACTGCGCTGCCACTCTCTGATGAAGAGCCGGCTTTTCGTCAGCCTCTGGCCGATGCCGGTTTCGATGTGTCGATGGTGTTCTATTTCGGCGAGTCGCTGTTGCTGCCCGCCTATCGCGGGCACGGGATTGGCCACCGATTCTTTGACGAACGCGAAGCCTGGGCCCGGCGCGTGGGCGATTTCAGCCATGCCTGTTTCTGCGCGGTACAACGGTCTGCGGATCACCCCTTGCGCCCGACCGGCTACGAGCCGTTGGACCGTTTCTGGCACAAGCGTGGTTTCGCGCGCCGCGACGATATCAGCGCGGTCTATGCCTGGCAGGATATCGACTCGGATACCGAAACCGACAAGCGGCTGACTTTCTGGCTGCGCGCGCTGGACTGATGTCTGCCGTCGCGTTCCCGTGGCTGCGCATTGCAGCGGAATAGGACAGTGGTGCGAAACTTGCGTTAGGGTAAAAAGCCAGTCGACTACTCGGCGTCGGGGGACGCGTTTGAGCACGAAACTATCAGTAGAGAACGTTTACAAGGTCTTTGGCGCGCATCCAAAGCGTGCGCTGGATCGGATCAAGCGTGGTCAGAGCAAGGACGAGATCTTTGCCGCCACCGGCATGACGGTCGGCGTGTCCGATGCCAGCTTCGAAGTTGAGCAGGGCGAGATATTCGTCGTCATGGGGCTGTCCGGGTCCGGCAAATCCACGCTGGTGCGCATGCTCAATCGGCTGATTGATCCCACGGCGGGCGCTATCCGTATCGACGGCCAGGACATCACCCGTATGACCCGCAAGCAGCTTATCGAGCTGCGTCGGCGCGAGATCAGCATGGTGTTTCAGTCCTTTGCGCTCATGCCGCATCAGAGCGTGCTCGAGAACACGGCCTTCGGCCTCGCCGTCGGCGGCATGAGCCGTGAGGAGCGCGAGAAGAAAGCGCTTGCCGCGCTCGAGGCGGTCGGTCTCAAGGCCAATGCGAACAGCTATCCCGATGAACTGTCGGGCGGCATGAAACAGCGCGTGGGTCTGGCCCGCGCGTTGGCGGTCGATCCCGGTATCCTGCTGATGGACGAAGCATTTTCCGCACTCGATCCGCTCATCCGTACGGAAATGCAGGACGAATTGCTGCGGTTGCAGGCCGAGCATTCGCGCACGGTGGTGTTCATCACCCATGACCTGGACGAGGCCATGCGAGTGGGCGATCGCATCGCCATCATGCAGGGCGGGGCGGTCGTGCAGGTGGGCACACCCGAGGAGATCGTGCGCGAGCCGGCCAACGAATATGTCCGCTCCTTCTTCCGTGGGGTGGACGTCAGCCATGTCTTCACGGCGGCCGATGTGGCGCGCAAGGACCATGTAACGGTCATGGAACGCCCCGGCGTGAGCGTGCGTGCCGCGCTGGAGCGGCTGCGCGAGTACGACGGGTCGGCGGCGGTGGTCCATGATCGAAGCCGCAAGTATCAGGGCGTGGTCAGCATTGACTCGCTGATTGCGTGCATCGACGGCCTCGGCCGTCGCGAGGAAGGCCGTATCGAGCAGGCCTTCCTCGAGGACGTGAATCCGGTCGTGGCGGACACGCCGCTCACCGAGTTGATGACCCAGGTCGCGGAAAGCCCGTATCCCGTACCGGTGGTCGATAGCGACGGTCGCTATCAGGGCACGATCTCGCGCGCGACGCTGTTGCACACGCTCAACCGCACCGAAAAGGGGGCCGCATGATCAGCCTGGAGGCCGGCATCGGCTCGCTCTGGCAGTCGCTCAAAGAGGCTTTCGTCATGGAGCTGCCGATCGGCGAAGGGTTCACCGCCGTCGTCGATTTCATGCAGGACCATTTCGAGCTGTTCTTCGTTGCGGTGGCGAACACGATCAGTTTCGTGGCCGACAATCTCACCGAGTTTTTCAATTACCTGCCGCCGCAGCTGGTATTCGGCGTGCTGGCCGTTCTCGCGCTCTGGCGCGTGGGCTGGCAGTTCGCGTTGTTCGTGCTGGTCGGCCTGTATGTTGTGCTCGGCATGGATCTCTGGCCCGAGTCCATGGATACGCTGGGACTGGTGATTGCCGCCACGCTGGCCGCGCTCGGGGTCGGTTTGCCGATCGGTGTTGCCATGGCCAAGAGCGAATTGCTTGCGGCGACCGTTCGGCCCGTGCTCGACTTCATGCAGACACTGCCGGCGTTCGTCTACTTGATTCCGGCCGTGATCTTCTTCGGCACCGGCCGCGTGCCGGGCACGATCGCGACCGTGATCTTTGCCATGCCGCCCGCGGTCCGGCTGATGAATCTGGGCATCCGCCAGGTGCCGACCGAGAACGTCGAAGCCGGTCGCGCCTTCGGCTGCAATCAGCTGCAGTTGCTGTTCAAGGTGGAACTGCCGCTGGCGTTGCCGTCGATCATGGCCGGCATCAACCAGACGATCATGCTGGCGCTGTCGATGGTGGTGATCGCCTCGATGATCGGCGCGGGTGGCCTGGGTGACCCGGTGCTTGCCGGTATCCAGCAGCTGCGTCTGGGCGTGGGCTTCGAAGGCGGACTCGGCGTGGTGATCCTGGCGATCATCCTCGACCGCCTCACACAGAGTTTCGCCCAGCCGAATCGCCAGCGAGAGGGCGTGATAACCCGGCTCAAACAGTTTTTCGGGCGCGCCGAGACAACGCGTTCGGCCTGATTTTCACGACGGCGTCCACGTGACGCTGCCGAGGCACGAGATCATACGAAGGGAGACCGAAGGCATGAAGAATCATTCGTTCAAGCAATGGTTGGGCACGGCCGCGATCGCGGCGGGCCTGACGGTCGGAACGCTAGGTTGCGCACAGGCGGCCGACGATACCATCGAGTTCGGCTGGACCGCCTGGTCCGATGCCGAGTTCGTCACCAAGCTGGCCAAGCAGCTGATCGAAGAACACACCGATTACGACGTCAAGCTGACGCTGTCTGCAATCGGCGTGCAGTATCAGGGCGTAGCCAATGGCGATCTCGACGCCATGCTCATGGCCTGGCTGCCCGACACCCATGCGGACTATATGGAGCGGGTGAAGGACGACGTCGAGAACCTGGGCACAATCTATGAAGGTGCACGTCTCGGTTGGGTCGTGCCGGATTATATTCCCGAAGACCAGTTGGCTTCGATCGAGGACCTGAAGAAAGAAGCCGTACAGGAAAAGCTCGACGGCAAGATTCAGGGCATCGACCCGGGCGCCGGCCTCATGCAGTTGTCGGATACGACCATCGACGACTATGGCCTGGACGAGTATCGCCTGGTCTCGGCCAGTGGCGCAGCGATGACGGCGGCGCTCGCGCGTGCCGAGAAGCGTGAAGAATGGATCGTGGTCACGGGCTGGACACCGCACTGGATGTTCGGCCGCTGGGACCTGCGTTTCCTCGATGATCCCAACGGCACGCTGGGCGAAGCGCAGCATGTCGACGTGATCGCGCGTAAGGGCTTCGAGAGCGACTATCCTGAAGTCGCGGCGTTCCTGAGCAACTACAAACTGGAACTGGAAGAACTCCAGGCAGCGATGTACGAGGCGCAGGAAAGCAGCTACGAGGAAGCGATCCAGACTTATATCGACGAGCATCCCGACCAGATCGAGGGCTGGTTCGAGGCAGGCTGATCAACGCTTGATATTGCGCTTGTAGAGGCCCGGCAATTGCCGGGCCTTTTTTATGCGCGGGCCTTGTCATCGATGTCGCTGCATAATGAAGCCTGTTAGTCTCTGACGCCTTGCGCATCAGCTGTTGATACGACGCGTACTGGTTTTTCCAGGGACCGAAGGCATGACCGAGACCCACCGTTCCGCGGCGCTGTTCTTTGCCGTCGCGCTTACGTTTGTCGTGACCATGATGGGCACGACGCTTCCCACGCCGCTGTATCCGATCTATCAGGAACAGCTGGGTTTTTCACAGCTGGTCATCACCGTGATCTTTGCTGCCTATGCAGTCGGCGTGATCGGAGCGCTGATCGTGACCGGCAGCTGGTCGGATCAGATCGGGCGCCGACCGATGCTGGCTGCCGGTCTGCTCTTCTCGGCGGCGAGTGCCTGTGCGTTTCTGTGGGGCGGCGGGCTTGCGCCGTTGCTGATCGGGCGCGTGCTGTCCGGCATTTCGGCGGGGATCTTCACCGGCACGGCGACCGTGGCCGTGGTTGAACTCGCACCGGCGGCCTGGGCCGGCAGTGCCACGCTGATCGCGACTGCGGCCAACATGGGCGGGCTTGGCCTGGGGCCGCTGTTTGCCGGGGTGCTGTCGCAGTATCTGCCGGCGCCGCTTACGCTCTGCTTCATCGTTGATCTGGCGCTCATCGCGCTGGCGGGGATGGCCGTTGTCCTGGCGCCCGAGACCGCGCGCCGGCCCGCGCGACCGCGTCTGCGAATCCAGTCATTGCAGGTGCCGCCCGAGGTGCGCGGCGTATTCGTGCCGGCCGCGATCGCGGGTTTTGCCGGTTTTGCGGTGCTGGGTCTGTTCACGGCCATCGCACCCGCCTTCATGGGCCAGATCCTGAATTATTCCAACCATGCGCTGACCGGCGCGGTGGTGTTCCTGCTGTTCGTGGCTTCTACGGTTGGTCAGATTGGCCAGGCACGGCTGCCCGAGCGCTGGCGGCTCCCGGTGGGCTGTGTCGGGTTGATTGCCGGCATCGCATTGGTCGCACTTGCCATCATTGCCTCGTCACTCGGGCTGCTTGTCGGCGGCGCCCTGGTGGCCGGTGTCGGCCAGGGCGTGGCGTTCCGGGCCGGTATGGGGGCCGTGACCGCTGCGAGTCCGACCGAACGCAGAGGCGAGGTGGCCTCGACGTTCTTCGTGGTGCTCTATATCGCGATATCGATCCCGGTGGTGGGTATTGGCGTGGTGGCGGATACGATCGGGCTGCGGGTGGCCGGTATCGGTTTCTCGATCGCGGTGGCGGTACTGGCCGCGGTGGCGCTGGCAAGCCTGTTGACGCGCCGCCGCGCGGTCGCCTGATTCAAGTCAGGCGATCGGCTGGGCCGATTCGCGCTGTTGGAGCCGCCACATCGCGGCATAGCGGCCGTCGGCTGCGAGCAACGCCGCATGCGTGCCGCGTTCTACAATCGAGCCGTCGTCCATGACTACGATCTCGTCCGCGTCCACGACCGTTGAGAGCCGATGGGCAATGACCAGCGTGGTGTGATCGGCGGCGAGTTCAGCCAAGGCAGCGGTGATCGCCTGTTCGGCGTGGCTGTCGAGCGATGATGTGGCCTCGTCGAATACGAGGATCGCGGGGCTCTTGAGAATCGCACGGGCGATGGCGATACGCTGTTTCTCACCGCCGGAGAGCTTCAGGCCGCGCTCGCCGACAAGGGTATCCATGCCGTTGGGCAATCGAGCGAGCAGGCCGTCGAGATGGGCCATGCGAGCGGCATTGGCGATTGCGGTGGGATCGGCATCCGGCTGTCCGTAGGCGATGTTGTATTCGATGGTGTCGTTGAAAAGCACTGTGTCTTGCGGCACCACGCCGATTGCGTCACGCAGGCTGGCGACCGTGAGTTCGCGTATATCAGTACCGTCGACCGTGATTCGCCCGGCATCGACATCGTAAAAACGAAACAGCAGCCGGGCGAGGGTCGACTTGCCGGCACCGGACTGGCCCACCACGGCCAGCTTGCGTCCGGGCGAGATGGTGAAATCGATACCGCGCAATATCTGGCGTTCCGGCTGGTAGCCGAACTGGACGTTCTCGAAGCGTACTTCCGGACGCGTGGCGGTCAGGGCCTGTGCATCCGGTCCATCGCCGATGCCTGGTTCGACATCCAGCAGGCGGAACATGCGCGCGGTGTCGGCCAGCGATTTCTTCAGCTCGCGATAGACGAAGCCGAGAAAGTTCAGCGGTACGAACAGCTGGATCATGTAGGCGTTGATCATCACCAGGTCGCCGAGCGTCATGTCGCCGGAGACCACCCGTGATCCGGCGAGCATCATCATGGCGGTGATTGCGATCGCGATCACCGTGGCCTGAATGGTGTTGAGCGTGCCCAGCGACAGGCGCGAGCGGCGCAGGGCGGCTTCCCAGCCACGCAGCTCGCGGTCGTAGCGATCGGCCTCATAGCGTTCGTTGCCGAAGTACTTGACCGTCTCGTAGTTGAGCAGGCTGTCCACCGCACGGGTGTTGGCCTGGGCGTCTAGACGGTTGGATTCGCGCACGTGTCGGGTGCGCCATTCGGTGAGCAGCGTGGTGGCCGCGATATAGACGACCACGCTGACGAGCACGATGACCGCGAACCAGGCGCTGTAATAGAACAGCAGGATGCCCGCCACCATCGCGATCTCGAGCAGGGTCGGAATGATGTTGAACAGCATGAATCGCAGCAGAAAGCTGATCCCGCCGATGCCGCGTTCGATGTCCCGCGACAGACCGCCAGTGCGTCGCGACAGGTGAAAATCCAGATCGAGCGCGTGCAGATGCTCAAACACGTTGAGCGCGATACGGCGCATCGCGCGCTCGGTCACACGCCCGAATACCAGATCGCGCAGTTGGCCGAATAGGACCGAGGCGAGGCGCAGGGCTCCATAGGCCAGCAGCAGGGCGACCGGCAGAGCGACACGCGCGCTTTCGTTCGCGTCCAGCGCGTCGACGATATGCTTGAGCACGATGGGCAGGACGACCGTCGCACCCTTGGCGCCGACGAGCAGGGCGAGTGCGATGGCCACCCGGGTTCGGTGTGCCCATAGATAGGGCCACAGGCCGGACAACCGGCGCCACTCGTCACGCGGCTGCTGCTCGTCGGCGGATTCTGTACTCAAGACGTTACGGTCACACTGCGATCGATACCGGCTGGTTCGCTATTCACCGCGATACTGGAACGATCAGCGATACGGATCAGCCATCGCTGCGCTGGTCGAGTGGCTGCTGGGGGACCTTGCGCAGCTTCGATGTGTCGTAGCCGTAGTCGGCGACCTTCTGCACGAGCGAGTCATAGGTGGCATCGTCGATTTGCGGGGTGCGCGCCATGATCCATACATAGTCGCGCTTTTCGCGCGCCACGATCGTCGTCTGGTAGTCCGCATCCACATAGGAGATGAGGTACTGCATACGCATGACCCAGTAGAAGCGCATGGCCCATACGGCGTTGTCGGTATTCTCGATCACGCTGCCAGTGGGCTTCATGGTCTTTTGTTCGCCGTCGAAGCCGCCTTCGAGATAGGTGAATGTGGTGGCGATCTTGCCGGGCTCGATCTGCTCGTAACGTTCGATCGAGTTGTAGGCATTCTCGGTCACGCTCGGCGGAATATGGGCGATGACATACCACTTGCCCATGTAGCGGTCGATATCAACCTGTTCCTCGACCGGAAAGTTGTCCGCGGGCATGACACTGCAGGCAGCGAGCAGCCCCGGGGCACACAGGGCGATCAGTTTCTTGAAGCCGGACATGATGTGTTCTCTGATTCGACGGATGACCAGAGCTTACGCGAGCCACGCCCTAAGCGGATTCGAGATCCCCAGGGCAAGCGTTCAGCGCGCGCGCACGATTCGCTGGCGTGAGCCGATGCTGCTGGAAAGCATCTCGAACGGAATCGGTCGGGCGACGTGATAGCCCTGCGCATAGTCCACGCCAATATTACGCAGCGCGTCGAGCAACGCGCGGGATTCGACATGTTCGGCGACGGTGAGCAACCCCATGGCCTGGCCGACCTGATTGATGGCCTCCACGATCGAGCGCTCGACCGGGTCGTGGAGGATATTCGAGACCAGCTTCCCGTCGATCTTGATGAAGTCGGACGGCAGGTTCTTCAGGTAGGAGAACGAACTCAATCCGCTGCCGAAGTCGTCCAGCGAAAAACGACAGCCCAAGGCACGTAACGACCGGATCAACTCGCCGGCACGCCGGGTGTTGGTCACGGCGGTGGTTTCGGTGATCTCGAAGACCAGTCGGCGCGGGTCCACGGTGCTGCCCGTAATAAGGCCGCGCGCGTAGTCGACGAAGTGCTCGTCGGTGATCGACTGCCCGGAGATATTGATGCTGTAGTGCTCTATCGGCCGGTGGTCGTCACCGGCGGCTGCGATTAGCGTGACTGCGCGCTTGAGCACCCAACGATCGATACGTGCCGCAACGTTGTATCGCTCGGCCGTGAGCAGAAAATTCTGCGGCGAAAGAATAGCGCCGTTGCTGTCGCGCATCCGCAAAAGCAGTTCAACGCCGCACGGTTTGTGCAGACTTTCGTCGATCGGCTGGATGAGCTGGGCGAACAGTTCGAAACGGTTGTTATCCAGCGCTTCGCTGATCTGCTGCATGCGCTGCATGTCGCCATGGCGGGTCAGTGTTTCGTCGCTGTCGCCGCGATAGATATAGACTTGGTTGCGCCCCTTCTCTTTGGCCAAGTAGCAAGCGGTATCCGCTCGGCGCAGTAGTTCCGTGGTACTGACCGCTTCCCGGTCGATGGCTGCGACGCCGATGCTGGCGCCCAGGCGGAACAGTTTGTCGTTCCAGCGGAACCGAAAACGATCGATATCGGCGCGCAGCGCCTCCGCCTTGATCCTGGCGTCGGTCAGGGACAGATCGCGCATGATCAGTCCGAACTCGTCGCCGCCCAAGCGGGCGACGGTATCGCCGGCTCGAACCTGCCCGGAAATCTGGTTGGAAAGCTGGCGTAGCATTTCGTCGCCGGCGTCGTGCCCGCAGGTGTCGTTGACCAGCTTGAACTGATCCAGGTCGAGATAGCACAGCGCGTGCTGGCGCCCTTGGCCGGTTTCGGCGAGGAACTCGCTTAACAAATGCTCGAAGGCCCGCCGATTGGGAAGACCCGTGAGCAGATCGTGATTGGCCTGGTGCGCCAACTCGCGCGAGATCTGCTGCAGGCGGGTGATGTCGTGCAGCACGATCACCGTGCCGACCACACATTGATGTGTATCCCGGATCGGGGAGATCGTGACCTTCACCGTATGACCGGTGGTCTGCGGGGCACGGTCGTAGAGCGTGAGATTCTCGTCGCGCTCGTGAACGGTGCCGCTGTTGAGACATTCCTGAACCAGGCCGTTGACGGTGACGTTGCGTTCGCAATCGACGAAATTGCACAGGGTGTCGAAATGCTGACCACTGGCGTCTGCCATCGGCACGCCGAGCATCTGTTCTGCACGCGGGTTGAGATAGTCCACCTCGCCGTGCGCATTGGTCGTGATTACGGCGTCACCGATAGACGCGAGAGTTACCTGAGCGCGTTCCTTCTCGTCGTCCAGAGCGTGCTGGGTTTCGATCAGACGCGTGCCGTCACGACATACGCCCTCGCTGCCGACCGGCTCGCCGTTTGCATTGTCGATCCGGCGCGACGATATGAGTAGCCAGGCCACGCTCCCGTCGCGGCGAAACACCCGGGTAGGGTGGCGGCGAAGCTGGGTGCTGTACAGCAACGGCTTTTCGTCCTTGTCGGGATCCGCGAGCAGGTCGCGCAACAGCCGGCCTTCAAGTTCGGCGGTGCGGTAGCCGAGCATATCGCTCACAGTCTCCGTCACCCAATTGATTCGGCCGTCGCTGTCGGTGTGATATAGCACGTCGGTGACGTTGCGCAGCAGGCGCTGAACGCGCTGATGGCGTACCAGCAGTTTGTCGCGATACCGCTGTACGCGATATACGAGATTGTCGATGGTCGCGACCAGATGCGAGTCGGCGCCTTCGACCGAGATCGGCGGGCGTTGGCGGCTGTCACCGGCCAGGTCGATGTTGTCGAGCCAGGTAATGAGAGGGCTGATGATCTTGGCGCGATCGGGGTCAGTGGCATGCAGGGCTATCCAGCAAAGCAGGCCCGCTGCGATGCCCGTAATCGCCTCGATGGCCAGGAGAGCGCTGAGGGCGGCCGTACCCGGCAGGCATGCGATCAGTATGGTCGTGAGCTGACCAGCGAGGACGACACCCAATGCCCACCGGATCGTCAGGCGCGGATTGCGAAGTGTGTTCATCATGGCGCCTTGCGTCGCCGTCCCAATGAAAGACAGCACGCCTTACGCGATAGTGCGGGCCTTGAAGCGTGCATGGCGTTGGTATGCATACCGTGTTCTGTGGGCGGCCCAGCCGAGTATAACCTTGCAGGTTGCGTGGGCGGTTGCCGACGCATGGGAACAAGGCTGATGCTACGAATTCGAGCGGTCTACGTATAGGATGAATCGATGTTCGAACATATTTCCAATTATCCGCGCGTTAGGGCGAATCCGGAAGGGGGGCGCTCCCTGTGTTTTTCTCTCGCTCTCTGAGTCTGCGTACTCCACAGGCACCGCAGACCTGGCGGCGTTTACGTGTTCGCCTCGCAGCCTCGTTAGCTCAAAGCGCGGTCTATTCTCGTGCGAACATGCGCATGTTCGCCATTGTTGCTGTTATCGGCCACCCGCTCTATTACCTTTGCTGGACCGAATTTCAACCGCAGGGCTTTGAAAGCGCATGGTTGCGTGCTTTCAGCGTGCTCGTGGCGTTGCCCATGCTCTTCGAGCATCGGCTTTCACGCAGCGATTTCTGGCGTCGTAAGGTAACGCTTTACTGGTTTCTGATCGTTGTTTATCAGTTACCGTTCTTTTTTGTATTCATGTCGCTGATGAACGAGTTCGCAACCGTCTGGGCGCTCTCGACCATGGCGGCTTGCCTGCTGATGGTGCTGATCGTATTCGATTGGCTGATGATTCTCGCTATGGCGGTTGTCGGCGCGGGCGCGGCATGCGGGGTTTTCCAGTTGGTCGGCGGCGATCTGGCCGCGCAGGCGGACGACCTGTTGCCGCTGGTGCCGACCTATGTGTTTGCAATCCTCGCGGGCAGCGCCTTCAACTACAAGACCGAGCTTGTCGCGCGCGAAAAGCTGGCGGCGATCACCTCCGCTGTGGGCACCATGGCGCACGAACTGCGTACTCCTTTGCTCGGTATTCGCAGCGGCGCACGTGGTTTGCAGAACTATCTGCCGGCGATCTTCGAAGGCTTTGAACTTGCCCGGGAACACGGTTTACCGGTCAAACGTGTCCGCACGGCTCACTATAGACAGATGCACGCTGTACTCGATCGCATCAATGCCGAGACGGAGTACACGAACGTCATCCTCGACATGCTGCTGGTCAATTCAAGCCGTACGACGATCGACGAGACTTCATTCGAGGTCGTGCGAATTGGCGCGTGCGTAGGAGCAGCGCTGGAGCGCTACCCGTTCCACTCGGCGCGTGAACGCGAGCGAGTGAGCTGGGAGCAGGGCGCCGATTTCGCGTTCTTCGGCTCTCAACTACTGACGGTCCACCTGCTGTTCAATCTGCTCAAGAACGCGCTTTATTTTCTTGCCCAGGCTGACGACGAGAACGGCAGTATCCGAATCTGGACCGAGCGCAGTGCCGCCGGGGCCCACCGGCTGCATTTTCGTGACACAGGTCCCGGCATACACCCTGATGTATTGCCGCGCATATTCGAGCGCTTCTACTCCGCTATGCCACGCGGGCAGGGCACAGGTATAGGTCTGGCCTTCTCGAGACTGGTTATGGAGAGTTTCGGCGGCGATATTCGTTGTCACTCTGCGCTCGGTCGCTATACCGAATTCGTACTGACCTTCCCAGCGGTAGACCCCGATGAATGACACCCGTTTGGCGCCGTATTTTCATCCCACACAGATCGTGCTCGTCGATGACGATATCGATTTTCTAGGCAATCTCAGCCTGCAACTCGAAGCGGATCTTCCCTACCTGTTATTCGATTCGACCCATAAGGCGCTTGGCTATATCAACGACCGAGAAAGTGAGGCACCGTCGCGCCAGCGCTTTTTCCGGTTCGATAACGGTGGTTCAGCCCTGTCCGGAGGCGGCGGCGAACGCAAGGTGAGCCTCGACACCGATGCGATCACGCGTGAGATGTATTTCACCAACCGTTTTTCCCAGATATCGATCGCAATGGTGGATTACGCCATGCCGCAGATGAACGGTCTGGAGTTCTGCCGCCAGATTCGCAATCCGCATATCAAGAAAATACTGTTTACCGGGGTCGCGACGGAGGTCGAGGCCGTCGAAGCCTTTAACAAGGGCGTAATCGATCGGTTTATCCGAAAGAGCGAGCGGAACGTCTACGAGCAACTCAACCAAACGATTCGTGAGCTCCAGCACGCGCATATTCTCGATACCTTCAGTGCGGCCACCGACGTATTCGACGTTCGAGTACCGGACCTGTTGCGCGATCCTGCGGTCGAGACGCTGCTGAAGAATCTCCGGGCACGCTACGACTTCGTCGAGTACTACATGACGGATGATCCTGCCGGTTTCCTGCTTGTGGACGGCGACGGTGAGCTCTATCGGCTGGTGCTGGTCGACGCGGATCAGCAACAGCGGCTCATAGAGCAGGTTGAGGCCAGTGGCGCACCACAGGAATGCCTCAAGTTACTGAGCACGGGAGATAATCTCCTGGACCCGGCTATGCTGAATGGGGCGCAGAACGTCACAAGTGACCCCTACCGTCAGTGGAAATCACATATCCGCGTGGCGACGCGACTCGAGGGTAAGCGCAGTTATCGCTGGGCTGTCTTCGAGGCGGGGCTGCCTGACAGCGATGTCACGGCGCCGAACTCGACTTTCAATCGCTACCTGGAGTGGCTGGATACGGTTGGCTACTCGCTGATGTAGCGTCGGCGCCGAGCCCCGTTCGACAGCTTTGGCTGGCGGGCTCGGTCGCCCATGTCTTTTACTGCCGAGCGATTACGCTAGCTCTAAAGCCTGCGGTGGAAAAGCACATGCGTGCTTTGACATACGAGCGGTCGAGAGCGTGCAGCTGATGTTCGACCACTATGGAGAAATGGGAAAAAGTTACTTTTCCGAGACCGGCGTAAGCTGTCTTGTGTGAAGCGGAATTTTGTTATACCTAGGAAAAGTGAAATGTATTTGGGGTGACAAATATTGTCAATCTCGAATATCACAATTCTTCTTACATTATTTCACGACAACGACACAGGTTTGCCATGACTAATTCCAACGTATCCAGTTGCTCGCCGCTGCGCCCGACGTCCATGCCCGAGCCCGAATTCCTCAGCGAACACGTGGATCATTATTTCCGCGAGCGCGTCGAGAAGACCTGGAAAGGCGGGCACATCATGCACGGGCGCGAGCCGGGCGCGGACGCCATCCTGATGGTCACCAACGACTACCTGGACCTCGCCAATCATCCGGAAGTGCTGCAGGCCCAGATCGACAGTCTCCGGGGTTCGGACAACACGGTGGTGATGTCGGGCGTCTATCTTCATGGCGACAGTCCGCAACTGCATCTGGAGCGTCGCATGGCGCGCTGGATGCGCATGGAGTCCAGCCTGCTATGCCAGTCGGGCTATGCCGCCAATGTCGGGCTGATCCAGGCGATCGGGGCGCCTGGTACGCCGGTCTATGTCGACATGTTCGCGCATGCATCGCTCTGGGAAGGCGTGCGCAGCGCGGGGCTGGAATGGAAGCCGTTCCGCCATAACGACCCGAAGCATCTCGAAGTCATGATCGAACGCAACGGCCCCGGCATCGTGGTCGTCGACTCGGTCTACAGCACCACGGGCAGTATTTCGCCGCTCGAAGAGATTGTGGACGTCGCCAATCGCCATCACTGTGTGACGATCGTCGACGAATCGCACTCGCTCGGCACCCATGGCGATCAGGGACGCGGCCTGGTTGCGGGTCTCGACCTGCAGTCGAAAGTCCATTTCGTGACCGCAAGCCTGGCCAAGGCCTTTGCCGGGCGCGCCGGTCTGATCGCCTGCAGCGAACGACTGCGCCAGTTCATCAAGTTCAACTCGTTTCCGGCGATCTTCAGCTCATCGCTGCTACCGCACGATATCGCAGGACTCTCTCGTACGCTCGATCTGATCAAGGGCGCGGACCATGAGCGCGAGCGCCTGCATGCCAACGCGGCATATCTGCGTCGTCATCTGGATGCGCTGGGCTACAACGTCGACAGCGGCGAGGGCCAGATGATCGCACTAGAAGCCGGCACCGAGCAGCAGACCATCGTGCTGCGTGACGCGCTCGAGTCGCGCGGGGTATTCGGATCGGTGTTCTGTGCGCCGGCTACGGCATCCAAGCGTGCGTTGATCCGACTGTCGGTGAACTGCAACCACACGTATTCCCAGTTGAGCCGCGTGATCGAAGTGTGTGCCGAGATCCGCGAAGAGGTGGACCTGGCCAACTGGCCGTCGACCCGGCGTGCCCGCAAGCGCCAGGCTGCTTCGGATCAGGCGGCCGCCTAGGTTTCAGGCTGAAGCACCCCGATGCCTCGGGGTGCTTTAAAGCGGTTCGGGAATGTTTTGCGCCGGCGCCTGTCTCTAGAGCACAGACCTCGACTAGGCGGCAAACGACATGGCCGATTTGGAAAAACTCAGCAAGAGCAACGATACGAGCATTGAAATCCTGCAAGCGATCGCCGATCAGCGCGGCGACGAAGAGGACGCGATTCTCGAAGCACTGGAAAACCCGGAAGATTTCGACGCGATCGTGACCCGGGCGCGTGAGCATGCCCAGGAATCGGGCGCAGCCCTACGCTGGCAGGGTCGCGAAATCCTCTAGAGCAGGCGTAGCAATGCACTCGTTGGCGCCAGCCGGTATGCGACCGGCTGGCGCTTTTTTTATGGGCGTCGATCCCGCAGCGGCAAGAAGGCCGCCGGGCCTGTTCAGTCCCAGATGCCCGGTTCGACTTCGTCCGGCTTCTTGAGTACCTGGCGATTGAATACCGGCTCGATGATGCCTTCGTTGCGTTGTCGCTCGTAGTCCTTGAGCACACGCATGGCGATCGGCGCAAGGAACAGGATGGCGATCAGGTTAGTCGTGGCCATCAGCCCCATGGCCAGGTCAGCGAAGTCCCAGACGAAACCCAGCGACGCGACCGAGCCGACCATGACCATGGTCAGTACCAGCGGTCGCAGGATCGCAATGGCTTTCTTGTGATGCTTGCCGGCCAGGTATTCGAGATTGATCTCGCTGTAGGCAAAGTTGGCCAGGATCGAGGTGTAGGCGAAGAAAAGAATCGCTATCGCGATGAAGCCGACGCCGAAGCCGCCGAGATGATCCTGCATGGCGTTCTGGGTCAGCTGGATGCCCTGCATCGATTCGCCGCCTCCGCCGCTCGCCAGCATCTGGTCGTAGACGCCCGACAGCAGGATGACGATCGCGGTGCAGCTGCAGATGATCAGCGTATCGATCACCACGCCGAACGACTGAACCAGGCCCTGCGCGGCCGGATGATTGACCTCCGCCGTCGCAGCCGCGTTAGGCGTCGAACCCATGCCTGCTTCGTTCGAGAACAGCCCGCGCTTGACCCCGTTCTCCATCGCGACCTTGATGGTATAGCCGACCGCGCCACCGACGGCCGGCCCGAAGCCGAAAGCGCTCTGGATGATCAGCCAGAACATGCCGGGGACTTCGCTGTAGTTGGCGATCATCACGTAGACCGCGACCAGGAAATAACCGATCGCCATGATAGGCACTACTTTTTCCGCCACGCGCGCGATCGAGCGCAAACCACCGTAGATCACCACGCCGGCCAGCAGAACCAACGCGACGCCGGTCGCCCAGGTCGGCACGTCGAAGGCGCCTTCCATGCCCTTGGCGATGGTGTTGGCCTGCGCGCCCGAGAAGGCGAAGCCGTAGGCGATGATCAGGAACACTGCGAACAGGATGCTCATCCACTTCTGGCCGAGCGCGCGCTCGATGTAATAGGCTGGCCCACCGCGATAGACGCCGTCGGCGTAGTGGATCTTGTAGACCTGCCCGAGCGTGCACTCCACAAAGGTCGTTGCCAGACCGACGAGGGCTGTCATCCACATCCAGAACACGGCGCCCGGGCCACCGACCCATAGCGCCAGTGCCACGCCGGCCAGGTTGCCCGTGCCCACGCGCGCCGCCAGCGACGTGGCCAATGCCTGGAACGAGCTCACGCCTTGATCGCTGCTGCGGCTATCGAACGTGATCTTCACCATGTGCCCGATCATGCGGAACTGCATGAACCGGCTCATGATGGTGAAGGCGATGCCCGCACCAAAGAGCAGGTAGAACAGGACGTACGACCAGATGAAACTGCTCACAGGCGTCATGATGGCGTAGACGCCCTGTGTCAGTGTGTCGATGAATTCCATCGCTTGAAGCTCCCTGCGAAATACTTGTTACAGCGGGTGGGCGGCCGCATTGCCCGCTTCAAGGGCAATGCGCGGGGTGCATGGTGCACGGCATGACAGTGTCGGTCGCTTGGACAAACGTTGTATCTGCAAACCGTATGCACAGAGCGAACGGTGGTGTGGCCGGCGTCCACAGGCGGCGTGGGTTGTATCGGCCCGTGGATGGGCCGCGGCATCACCGCCGCGTTTGCTGCATGTCGCCCAATCACGCTGATTCAGTGCCCCCATGCCCTCGGGAGCCTACGCCGCGTATAGACCTAATGCCAGTCGGGGGTATCAGCCGCTCACGGCGCCGCCCTCGGTCGAGCGCGAGCATTCTGCCAGCCCAGGATCGTCGGCGCAGCGGATCTTTTTCAGCAGGCGTTGCATGCGGTGGTCGTACCACTGCTCTTGCCACAGCTGCTGGCGTATCTCGAGCAGCATGCTGCGGTACTTCGTTTCGCGTTCACCGCTGATCGGTACCCAGTAACGCTCCGGAATCTCGGCATCGGCTTGCCGGATACGCGGGATGATGCGATCCCACGCCTTGTTGGCCGCCCACTGTCGCGACTCGGCGGCAAAGCCGTCCGGGAAACGGTCGCGGTGTATGACCATCTGCGCCGAGAGCATGCCGAGCACGAACTCGGCCACGCCACCGTCGTCGCCCAGGCCGCGATACAGTTCGAGTGCGTTGTAGGCGATCGCCGGCGCATAGGCCATGTCGACACTGTGATTGTTGAACAGCGGGCCGAAGCTGGCGATGGTCGCGGGCACCGGCGACGCGCCGGCAACATTGGCGACCACCTGGGCCTGCTTGTCGTAGCCGATCACGGCGACCTTCTTGCCGGCCGCGGCCTCCAGGCTGTCGAGAAAACGCCGGTCGCGCGAGAACAGGTATACCTTGCCGCCCGGCACCACGCCGGCAACCTCGTATTCGCCGTTACGCATCAACGGTGCGGCCTTGTCGCTGGCCATGACGCGGATCGCGGTATGCATCTGGTCGTAAGTCTGCAGCGCGCCGACCATATCGAGACTGCCGGCAAACGGCACGAACTGCTTGACGCGGATGCCGGTCAGGCCAACGGCGTCGCAACGCCCGGATTTGAAGTCGTTGGCGGCCACGCCTTCGTCGGTATACGGGCGCAGATCGAACGTCACGCCTGCCTCCCGTGCCATCACGACATAGTCCTGGAACTGTTCGATAACCGCGCCGCTGGCGCCGACCGGGTCGTAGACGCAGATGGAGCGCTCGACAGCCGAGTCAGCCATGGCCGCGTTGCTGCCTACCGCGATAAGAAGCAGGGCAGTGAGTGGCCGGCGTAAACACAAGGGAACAGGCATCGCGGACTCCTTTAGGAATTCAAAAAAAAGCCCGTCGTGCAAAGCCATGCACGACGGGCTGTTGGCGCAGGGCTCAGCTGCAATCAGTTGACCGGGCCGCCCTCGCTGTCCTGGCTGCATTCCGCCAGGCCGCTGTCGCTGGAGCAGCGGATCTTCTTGAGCAGGTGCTGCATACGATGGTTGTACCAGCCGTTGTCCCAGAGTTCCTGACGCGTGTTGCGAAACATCTCGCGGTAATTCTTGTCACGCTCGCCCGAGATGTGGACCCAGTACTTGTCCGGGATATCGCTGTCGGCGCTTTCGACACGGCGCAGTGTCGAGTCGTACATGTTGTTGAACACCCACTCGCGCGATTTCTGGCCGAAGCCGTCCGGGAACTTGTCCTGATGCACCACGAGCTGGCCGGAGAGCATGCCCAGTACGAAGTCGGCGATGCCACCTTTCTCGCCGAGGCCCTTGTAGAGCTCGAGCGCGTTATAAGCGAAGGAGGGCGCGTAGGCCAGGTCCACGCTGCCGTTGTTGAACATCGGGCCAAACGACGCGATCGATGCGCCCACCGGCGAGGCGCCGGCAACGTTCGCCAGCGTCGAGGCCTGTTTGTCGTAGGACATTACGGCGATCTTCTTGCCGGCCACGGTATCCAGGCTTTCCAGATAGGCCTTGTCACGCGCGAACAGGAACGCCTTGCCTAGCGGCACCACGCCGACCACTTCGTAGTCGTCTTCCTTCATCAGGTCGGCCGCCTTCGGACTCGACATGACCTTGATGGCGGTTTTTTCCTGTTCATAGGTCTGCAGGCCGCCGGCCATGTCCAGGCTGCCCGCGAACTGCACGAAATGGATCGCGCGTACGCCGGTAATGCCGACCATGTCGCACTTGCCGGCCTTGAAGTCATTCGCGGCGACTGCTTCGTCAGTATAGGCGCGGGTATTGAACTTGATCCCCCATTCGCGGGCCTGCACCACGTAATCCTGGAAGGACTGGTAGATGAAGCCGTTCGCGCCGATCGGGTCGTAGATACACAGGGAACGCGTTTCCTGGGCGGCGGCAGGCTGCATCGCGCTGCCGAGCAGGGCAGCGGCGCCGACGGCAACCGCGCCGACATAGGACGATATTTTTCTGGATAGCATGGGGTTTCTTCCTCCGGAGTTATCTTCAGAACGGGCTGAAGGTTTGCTTTTCGGTTTACGCGCCGTCGTTGTCCAGGGACGCATCAGAACAGGTGCATGAAGATGAGCGGCACGAAAGCGACCAGAACCAGTGCCGAGGCCATCACCGTGATCGGTAGCAGCATCGCCTCATGACGACGCCAGAAGCTCGGGTCGTCGGCTACTTCGGCCTTGGCGAGCTGTATCTCGGCATCGCCGACCACTTGTCGGGTCAGCAACTGGTTGAGCGCCACCGGTGGGCTGAGATAGCCCAGTTCGAAGGCGACCAGCACGATCATCCAGAAATGGATTGCATTGATGCCGTTCTCGTAGGCCACCGGCGCGAGCGTCGCGCTCACCAGAATGATGGCGCCATAGGGCTCCATGATCATGCCGATGAACACCAGCATCACGACCAGGATAGCCGTCGCATACCAGACGTTGCCGAGGTTTTCAGGGAACAGCTCCATGATGCCGGAGCGCTCCATGACGCCACCGAACACGATCGACAGCACCATGAGCATGAGCAGGGCGCCCAGCAGCATCGAGGTATCGGCGGTCGAGGAGCGCAGTGCGTTCCAGAAGCCGGCCGGCTCGTGGTCGGGGGCCTTGGCCTGGCCACGATCTGCCTTGTAGATCGCCTCAGCGTACAGGCGCTTGGCACGCCAGCGGTCATATCCGAGTAGCGCGATCAGCATGATCGGCAGGATCACCGGCGCCGAGAACTCGTTGAAGCTCTGCCCCAGAAGACGCGTGTACAGCAGGACCACGGCCACGCCGATCACCACATACGGAATTAGTGGCCCGATCGCCTCACGCATCTTGGGCAGCGCGGTATCCGGTGTGGCGATATACGGCTTGCTCTTGCGCGTGAGATACACGAAGCCGGTGAAGATGAGCGCGGTCAGCGCGAACACATACAGGCCCCAGCCAAACAGCTGATCCGTGGTGACCTGCCGGTTGAGCGCCGCAATGATCACGACCATCAGGCAGGGATTGAGGACGACGCCCATGCTGCCGGACATGGCAGTGGAAGCCACGGCCAGTTGGCGGTAGGTGCCGGCAATCCTCAGTTCCTGATAGATCACCGCGCCGATTGCCAGCACGAAAATGCCGGAAGCGCCGGTATAGGCGGTCGGCCAGGCCGAAGCGAGCACGACGAGAATGACCACGAATTCCGGGCGCATGTCCCAGGAGCGGAACAGGCCGAAGATCACCTCGGCGATACGCGTGTGCTTGAGCATCATGCCCACCCACACGTACAGCCCGATGCCGGTATAGAGATCCGCGAAACGGATCATCTTGGTCAGCTGAATCGCCGGTCCGGCCACATAGCCTTCGGCTATGAAGAAGTAGGTGATGCTGACCAGTGCAAGCCAGCAGTACAGCGGAATAGTCAGTAACGCGTGGAAAATCGAGCCGCCCGATGGGGCGTTCGCCGGTAACTTGAACAGGCGATATGTCGCAACTGCGGCCAAGGCGAGAAAGCCGATCAGCCAGAGCAGATTCAATGCGAACTCGCCGCCCGAATCGAGACGCAGCCACACGAAGCCGCTGACTGCCATGGCCAGGTTGGCGGCCACCTGGGCGCCGGCGCTTACCCGGTAATCGATTCGTGATTTGGGCGTGCGCAGCCCGATCTGTTCATTGAGCGCGAGGGAGATGAAGCCGCCGAGCATGATCAGAAGCACCAGAATATAGGCCTGGAATCCCTGGCCCATCTGGTTGATGCGGCCCATGCTCAACTCGAGGGTACGGAAAGCCCGTAGCGTCGATGTCGAGGTCATCTCGTTGTTGTATTCGTAGCGCTCGTAGCTCGCTCGGCACTGGTCGCGTTGACCCTCGAGCGAGCGACGCTTGGCTTCCGGATCGGAAGGCCCGGCATCGAACAGGCTGTCTGCGTCGGCGGTCGTCGACTGGCTCTGCGCGATGCGCGCATCGATATCCATGTCCGGGTCGCATGTCGGTTCCGACATGTCGTAGCGGAGCATGTTGTAGTTCTGCCAGATGTCGCCGCCAAGGCTCAGCAACTGGCCGTGAATAAAGGCGCTGGTGCCGAACAGGATGGCAAACAGCAGCAGCACGGCCACCGGCAGGGTGATCAACCAGTTGCGGGTAGCGCTGTATGTCGTCGACACATCGCCGGCGTGCGGGTCGGCTGCTGCCGACCCGCTGGACTCGATTTGGCTAGTCATCAGTTAAGAAAGCTTCCGGCGTCGAAGTTGGAATCGGAGCTGTCGTCCTCATCGCCCGGGAAGTCGCCGAGCGCGAGGAAGGGCGTGCGTTGGCCCGTCTCGCGGGTCCAGATGCGATCCGAGAGATACAGCGCCTGGGCATAGGCGACTTCGGACAGGATGAGGTAATCCTCGGGCGCGTCGCCGGCGTTGTAGATCTCGGCGACCTGACGAATGCCTTCCTTTTCACGCTCGTCGTTGGATTGTCCGAAACCGGCGATCGCATACAGCATGGCCGGCAACGGCATGCCTTTGCTGGCGCCATAATCGGCGGCTTCCTTGAGCTGCGTCCACGGATCCTTGCCGTCCGGTGTGGTGCCCGGCACGCTCAGCCAGACCACGGCCTGAAGTGCGTTCGGTACGCCCCACCATTTTTCGTTGTCCATGCAGTCGGTCGCGCGGCCGGCCTTGGCGGCGACGTCCTGTGGGACGCCGACACTGCTGGAGGCCTGGATATCGCTCAGCAATGCCTGGATCGAGGTGAGCGTACCCACCATGTATTCGAATTCCTCGGTGTCGTTGCCGTAGGAAGGGCAGTTGCCGTCGCCGAGCTCACCGAAGGCATCCACCGTGTCTCGATAGACCTGATAACGACGCAAGGCCGTACGGCGGAAAAGGCGCTGCGACTCCACGCGGGCGTCGCGGGCTTCTGCCGTGTCGCCGTTGCGCAACGCGCGGGCGAAACGCAGCTGCTCTTCCTGCGCTTTGGTTTCCGAGCACAGACCCGCGAGCAGGTTGGTGTTGAGCAATACCTTGGAGGGGCGACCGATCACACGGCTGAACGAGGCCAGCAACTGATGCTGACCCATGCCGGTGCCGCAGGTGGAAAGATCCAGGTCGCCGCTGCCCAGCACGTAGGGTACGACTTCGTCCTGGGAATAGTGGGCGAGCACGTGGCCGGTCGGCTTGTAGATCAGCCCACAGCCACTCAGGCCTACGACAAGACCTGCCATTATCGGCAGCGATAGTCTCTTCAGCATGGCGTTCTCGCCCTCCTTCGGATTGTTTTAATCGTTGGTGTCCCGCACCACGCAGTCGCGGCTGCGTACTTGTTTTTTTATGCTGGCAAACCCCCTGAGCGCAGTCTGCCGAGTGCCGCTGATGCGCGCTTGACGAGACTGGAATCCCGAAACGGTATCGGCCGGCAGTTTGGAAAATATATCTTTTACGCGTGACGAAACCAAGTCCCAGCCATTGGCGGACGGTCGTTGCAGGCAGCAGTAATCCATTCGGCCTGATCCGTTCAGAATGTTGGCCGTGCGACAATTCTGTCCTCCAGCCCTTCTCGAAACAGGCATTCACGTGCAAGGACACGGCCGCATGCATATCCCCCGTAGCCGCCGATGAGCGGCGATCAGTCAAAAGATGTGATCGTGCTCGGTGGCGGCGCCGCCGGGCTAATGTGCGCGGCCGTGGCCGCTGCGCGCGGCCGGCGCGTCGTTGTGCTCGAAGGCAGCAAGCGCTGCGGCAAGAAGATACTTATGTCTGGCGGCGGGCGCTGTAATTTCACCAACCTGTACAGCACGCCGGAGAATTTTCTCTCGGCGAACCCGCATTTCTGTAAATCGGCATTGGCGCGCTACACGCCGGCCGATTTCATCGCCGCGGTCGAAGCGCACGGCATCGCCTATCACGAGAAGGAGAAAGGGCAGCTGTTCTGCAACGAATCGTCGAAGCAGATCGTGGCCATGCTGCTGCAGGAGTGTGCGGCGGCAGACGTGGAAATACGGGTGCGCGCGCCGGTCGAGAGCGTTGCGAGGGATGGCGCAGGGTTCGTCGTGCATACCGAGGCCGGCAGCGTTCGCGGCGAATCACTGGTGGTTGCCACCGGCGGCCTATCGATCCCGAAGATGGGGGCAAGCGGTATCGGTTATCGCATCGCGCGCCAGTTCGGCTTGGCCGTACGTGATACGCGCGCCGCGCTGGTGCCGTTCACGCTCAACGGGGGTCAGGGCAAGGCCTTCGGCGCGCTCTCTGGCGTGGGTCTGGATGTGGAGGCACGCTGCAACGACGCTTACTTCGATGCCGGCATGCTGTTTACCCATCGAGGCTTGAGCGGACCCGCGATGCTGCAGGTGTCGTCCTACTGGCAGCCCGGCGATACCGTGGCAGTGGACTGGTTTGCAGGCGCCGATGTCGAGCAGTGGCTCACGGAACGCCGTGATGCCCGGCCTGACGCGCGGCTGGCCACCGTACTTGCCGAACGTCTGCCGCGTCGGTTGGCTCAGTCCTTGTGCAACGAGGTCGGCAAGGCGTCTCTCGGCAACCATCGCCTGCGCCAGCTCGACGACCAGGCCTGCGCGGCGCTCGCCACGCGGCTGACCGAATGGCCGTTCACGCCGGACGGCACAGAAGGCTATCGCACCGCTGAGGTCACCATCGGCGGCGTGGATACCGGTGCCTTGTCGTCGACAACAATGGCGGCGCGTGACGTGCCGGGCCTCTATTTCATCGGCGAAGTCGTCGACGTGACCGGCCATCTCGGTGGTCACAATTTCCAGTGGGCCTGGGCGTCGGCGCAGGCGGCGGGCGCCGTCGTATAGCCCGCTCGGCACGGCCGGGACAGGCGTGCCAAGAAGATAATTGAATCCGCCGCGCGCTTGCCGGACACTGGCAGCGCCCTTCGTTCAGCCCCTTCATCATGCCGATCCAGCCCCGTCATTTTCTCGTCCCCGTCTTCTGTTTATCAGTCGCAGCCTGCGCCTCCGATCCTGTAGCAAGCGCGACATCACAGAACGAATCCACGCCGCAGTCGTCGACGTCATCCGAGGCGCGCTCGGCGGAGATTCGCCAGCCTCAGCCGGCAACGTCTACCGCGCGTGACAGCCGTGGCTTCGATGCCTGGGTGGCCTCGTTTCGCCAGCGTGCAAGCGCGCGCGGTGTGTCGCGCGACGTGCTTGACGAAGCCTTCGGCCGCGCCGCGTTCCAGCCGCGCATCATCGAGCTGGATCGTCGTCAGCCTGAATTCAGCCGCGCGATCTGGGGCTATCTCGATAGCGCCGTTTCGGATACGCGCATTCGCCAGGGCCGGGACAAACTAGCGACATACGACGGCATCGGTCGCGAGGTCGAACAGCGCTACGGCGTGCCGCGCACGATCATCGGTGCGATCTGGGGGGTGGAAAGCAACTACGGCAGCAATTTCGGCAGCTACGAGACGATCGACGCGCTCGCAACGCTGGGCTACGACGGCCGGCGTTCGCGCTTTGCCGAAGAACAGCTCTACGCCGCGCTCGAGATTCTCGCCAACGGCGATATCGACCGCGATCGCATGCGCGGTTCCTGGGCGGGTGCGATGGGCCATACCCAGTTCATCCCTACCAGCTTCAATGCCTACGCGGTGGACGAGGACGGTGACGGCCGGCGCGACATCTGGAACAGCATCGCCGACGTCATGGGTTCGACCGCCAACTATCTGAAATCCAACGGCTGGCAGCGCGGTTCCACTTGGGGCCGCGAGGTGGTGCTGCCGCCGAACTTCGACTATGCCCAGGCCGAGCTCGATACCCGCCGCTCGACCGCCACCTGGCGCCAATCCGGCGTGCGTGCGGTCGATAGCCGCGGCCTGCCGTCGTTCGAGTCGGCATCCATCATCGCGCCGGCCGGCGCGCACGGTCCCGCGTTTCTGGTGGGCCCGAATTTCCGCACGATCCTGCGTTACAACAATGCCACCAGCTATGCGCTGGCCGTGGGCCTTCTTTCGGACCGACTCGCCGGGCAGCCGGGCGTGTACGGCGACTGGCCGCGAACGCTGGCCAGTCTTTCGCGCACCGACATCAAGGAAATGCAGCGCCTGCTCAACGAACTCGGCTATGGCACCGGCACGCCGGACGGCATCATGGGCCCGAATACCCGTGGCGGTCTGCGCGCATTCCAGCGTGCGAGCGGGATGACCGCCGACGGCTATCCGACGCACGAACTGCTGCGCCGCATCCGCGCGGCCGCGGGCTGACATGAAAAGCCGGGCGTTAAGCCCGGCTTCAGCCAGCCTGGAAGCCGGCCGCGCTAGTTGTGCCCAGCGATGGGGTGGGGCGCGTAGGGCGCTTCCAGTTTTTCCTTTTCGTCGGCGGTCAGTTCGATATCGATCGCCTTGATTGCCTGGTCGAGGTGATGTGATTTGCTGGCGCCCACAATCGGCGCCGTAATCATTGGATTGGACGCTACCCAGGCCAGTGCGATCTGTGCCATGGGCACGCCGCGTGCGTCGGCCACCTCACGCAGGGCATCGATCACCGGCGTGTCGATCTCGCCGCCGAGCTGCCACTTGCGGGTGTTCTCGTCGGTCTTGGCGCGCATGCTCTCGCCGCCCTCGCCCTGGGTCGTCTTGCCGGCGAGTACCCCGCGTGCCAGCGGGCTCCAAGGAATCACGCCCACGCCCTGATCGGCGCATAGCGGCAGCATCTCGCGCTCTTCCTCGCGATAGACGAGGTTGTACATCGGCTGCATGGTCACGAACGGCGTCCAGCCGTTGCGCTCGGCCACCTGCTGAGCCTTGGCGAACTGCCAGGCGTACATCGACGAAGCGCCGATATAGCGCGCTTTGCCCGACTTCACCACGTCGTGCAGCGCTTCCATCGTTTCCTCGATGGGCGTGTCGTAATCCCAGCGGTGGATCTGATAGAGATCGACATGGTCGGTCCCCAGTCTTTCCAGCGAGCCGTCGATGGCGGACATGATGTGCTTGCGCGACAAGCCGCGATCGTTGGGCCCGTCGCCCATCGGCATGAAGACCTTGGTTGCGAGTACGAAGTCATCGCGTTTGGCGTAATCGGTCAACGCTTTGCCGACAACCCGCTCGGATTCGCCCAGCGAATACATGTCGGCGGTATCGAAGAAATTGATGCCGGCATCGAGCGCCTGCTTGATAAACGGCCGGCTGGCCTGCTCGTCGAGCACCCATTCTCGCCACTCAGGCGTGCCATAGGTCATGGTGCCGAGGCATAGCGGCGAGACTTTCGTGCCGGTCGTGCCGAGGCGTTTGTATTGCATGCTGGTTTCCGCTTGGAAATATGTGCCCCATACAATAAACGACGCGCGCAACGCGTGCTGCAAACGCGGGCGCCAGCAGGGAACATCGCCCGCCCATGCTAGTCTGACGCTCATTCAGACCTTGCAAAGAAGCCCCCGCATGGGCGAAGCCACGACACTCACCGCGCTGCTCGAATCGCTTGATTCGACGCCAAGCGACGCGGGCGCCAGCGATCGTCTGTCGATTGGCGAGATTCTCACCGTCATCGGCGAACGCGGCTACGGGCCGCTGGTGCTCATGTTCGCGTTGATTGCGGCACTGCCGACCGGGGCGGTGCCGGGCATACCGAGCGTATGCGGCATCTCGATCGCGCTCGTTTCGACCCAACTCGTGTTCGGCAAGGATTATCCGTGGCTGCCGGCCAAACTGCGCGAGCTATCGATCGAGCGTCAACGCTACAAGCAGGTCTCGCGACGGCTTACGCCGTGGACCCGGCGTATCGACCGGCTGGTGCGTCCGCGCCTGCACGTGCTGGTCGAGGGCGCATCCACGCGACTGATCGGCGTCGCTTGTGTTGTGCTCGGCGCCTGCATGATTCCGCTCGAGATCATTCCCTTCGCTGCAGCTGCGCCCGCGTTCGCGATCGCCCTCATGGGCCTGGGGCTGACGGGCCGCGACGGCTTCTGGGTGCTGGCCGGGATAGTGCCGGCCGGGCTGGCCGGTTACTTCGTCTTCACCCTGATCAACTAGCCGGCTGACACGCCGGGCAGGCATAGAGTCGGCGGCTGGCGATACGTGTTTTCTCGATCGCGGTGCCGCATCGGTAGCAGCCCTTGCCGGCACGTTCGAAGACCATGTGTCGGCGGGCGCCGAAGCGCTTGCCCTCAGCCTTGAGGCGCTCTGCGCGTTCGGGATCGTTGGTGATGCCCTTGAGGCGATAGGCGCGTTCGATCAGCACACGCACGGCGGTGACCAGCCGCCCGCGTTCGTCGGTCGAGAGCGTGCGCGGCTTGCGTGCCGGGTGCAGGCCGGCTTCGAACAGGATCTCGGAACGCAGATAGTTGCCGATGCCCGCGATGAACTGCTGATCCAGCAGCAATCCGCCCAGCGCGCGGCCGGCAAAGCGCCTGTCATCGAGCCGATCGTCGAGTACTGCGTCGTCGACCGATTCGTCGTTGAGCGGATCCGGGCCGAGCTTTGCGAGATAGGGCACGTCGTTCAACGCGTCGGTTCGTACCACCCGGATATCCGAGGCGCTGTAGAGCCGCGCCGCACGCGTGTCGCCGATGATGGCGAAGCGCAGCTGGCGCCGGGTGTCCGGTTCGTGATCGGCGCGGCCGATACGCCACTGGCCATAAAGCTGGTTGTGACTATAGACACACCAGGGGCCGTCGCTGTCACTCGCCGAGAAGAATACGAGCACCGCCTTGCCACGGGGCTCGACCGCCTCGATTCGGCGGCCGGTCAGCGACGGCTCAAAGCGCTTGTAACGATCGAACGCGAAGAATATCGAGCGCGCCTCGTCGTTGCCGACCGCCCGATCGATATCGTCGGCCATGCGCCTGATTTCCGGCCCTTCGGGCATGCAGTGACTCGTTCAGCAAGGTGAAGAATGATCTGCGGCTACGCGAGACCAGGCGCCGCGGATGAGCCGACCCACGGTCCTGTACCTGTCGTACTGCGCGTAACCGTAAATACGCTAGACTCGGATGCATCGCCCACCACGGGCGGTCCAACCCGCAACGGAGTGATTTGGATGAATAAAATACTGCTCGGACTGGCCTCGGCCAGCCTTCTCGCCGGTACGGCCAGTGTGGCCAGCGCGGCCGAGACCTACACCATCGATCCGTCTCACACCTACGGCAATTTCGAGATCGGGCATATGGGCCTGTCGACCATGCACGGTCGTATCGACGTTACCGGCGGCGAGATCGTCATGGATCGTGAAGGCGATACCAGCCGCGTCGAGGTCACGATGGATCCGGCCACGGTGGACACCGGCCACGACAAGCGCGACGAACATCTGCGCAACAAGAAAGGTTTCTTCGAGGTCGACAAGTATCCTGAGATGCGTTTCGTCTCCAAGAGCGTGTCTTTCGATGGCGACGACGAAGCCACGGTCGAGGGCGAGCTGACCCTGCACGGGGTGACCAAGCCGGTCACGCTCGAAGTCGACGATATCGTCTGCATGGCCAATCCCATGGACGACAAGAAATATACCTGCGGTTTCTCGGCCGAGGCCGAGATCAAACGCAGCGATTTCGGTATGGATGCTTTCATTCCGCTGGTTGCGGATGAAGTCGAGATTCAGATCGAAGCTGAGGCTAATCGGCCGAACGACGCGGCCTGATTCGCGGAGCTCTGGATACGGCGCCGGCAACTCGAAAAGTTGTCGGCGCTTTTTTGTGCGGCGCTGGATACTCGAGACAGAGAGATTCGACGTTGAAGTAGTCGAATCCGAGAGTGCCAGCGCTGTCTGTGGATGACGCACCGCCGATTTAGGGCGGGCTTTCGCGCTACAGCGCGAGATAAAAGGTCCGTCGAAGCCGTGAGCGCCGTAAGACTCTTGGTTCGAACTTGGGGAGTGCCGAATCAACGGCGCAGGCACATTCGACTTGGGGTTTCGCGCTGCAGCGCGAGTGTCTTTTATTTGCTTGTCCAAATAAAAGTCACCAAAACAAAAGACACCCCGTCTTGCGTCGATGCTTTGCATCGGTGCCCTGCGCGGATCCGGCCGAAAGCGGGCCAGCCGGAAACTCGCTTCGCTCAGACATCCGGCTGTCTGTTTCCGCTTTCGGCCTCCACTGCTCGGCGCTGCGCCAAGGGGCCCCAATACGGGCAAGCTCGCTATCGCTCGCTCAATGCCGCGCTCTTTTATATCGGATTAGGCAAGGCCTAATCCGATGGGAGCGGAGTCGTACGGTCAATTTCGGTTTGGCAGGCGGGATGGCCTTCGTTGTTGCTGTGGCGTCTGTATTGGGCCCCGTTGCACGGCGACGGAGACACGTAGTGGCGACGGGTGTCCGGCGCACCGCGCCGGTGCGTACAGCATGTTTGAGGATCGCCAAAGCGATCCGAGTTCTGTACGCATCCCGTCGCCGCTGCGTGTCGGAGTGCACCGGCGCAGCCGGCGCTGTGCCCGGGTGTCTTTTTGTTTGCTTACTTTCTTTTGGACAAGCAAAAGAAAGTGAGTCGCAGAGCAGTGCGAAACAAGAGGTGCGACTAACTCGTGAGTGCCGAAAGACTCGTAGCCTGAAGCTAACGCGTGTCGCACCAGTTGTTCGGCCACAGAACTACAACGAAGTGAACGCGGCTTCGGCAGAAGTCTCGCGCCAGTATCGATCGGGTTGCCCGTAGCCCACACCCTGCCGACTAAAGCCTGGGCTAGCTGTCGCCGGGCCCAAGCGCGACCGTCGCAGTCAGGCCTGACGCGCCTCTAGCGCCTCCCAGCGTTCCAGGGCGTTCTCCAGCTCGCTCTGTGCCTTGCCGAGTTTTTCCGTGGCCTGTTTCACTTCATTGGCCGGCCGATCATAAAAACCGGGCTTGGCGAACTCCGCCTCGAACCCTTCGATCTTGGTTTCCAGCTTCTCGATCGTGTCCGGCAGAGCGCGTAGTTCCTTGCGCTCCGCGCTGGTCAGCGGATTGGCTGGCTTGGGTTTCGGTTTGGGCGCGCTGGCGGCCGGCTTTGACGCGGCCTTCGGCTTGCTCATTGATGTCGTAGGCGCTTCCGTGCGTGGGCGCTGGCGCAACCAGTCGGTATACCCGCCGACATAGTCGTTGACGTTGCCGTTGCCATCGAACACCAGGCTGCTGGTGACCACGTTGTCGATGAAGGCTCGGTCATGCGAGACGAGCAGCAGGGTGCCGTCGAAGCTCATCAGCCGCTCTTCGAGCAGTTCGAGGGTCTCGACGTCGAGGTCGTTGGTCGGCTCGTCCATGATCAGCAAGTTGGCGGGCCGGGTGAACAGCTTGGCCAGGAGCAGACGATTGCGCTCGCCGCCGGAGAGCACATGCGTTGGGCTACGCGCGCGCTTGGGCGAGAACAGGAAGTCCTGCAGATAACTCATCACGTGCCGGTCCTGGCCGTTGATGGTGATCGAGGAACGGCCCTGAGCCACGTTGTCGAGCACGCTGATCGAGTCGTCGAGCGCGGCGCGATGCTGGTCGAAGTGGGCGATATCCAGGTTGGTGCCCAGTTTGATCGTGCCGGCGTCCGGTTCGATGCGCCCGAGCAGCAGGTTGATCAGCGTGGTCTTGCCGCAGCCATTGGGGCCGATGATGCCGACCTTGTCGCCGCGCTGGATCACCGTCGACAAGTCGTTGACGATCGGCTTCTGGTTGTCGCCGTCGTCCCATTTATAGGCGAGGTTCTCGGCCACGATCACGTGCTTGCCGGAGCGCGCGGCATCCTGGGTGATGATATTCGCGGTGCCGCCGCGCTCGCGCCGCTCGGCGCGCTCGGCGCGCATGGCCTTGAGCGCCCGCACGCGGCCCTCGTTGCGGGTGCGCCGGGCCTTGATGCCCTGGCGGATCCAGACTTCTTCCTGGGCCAGGCGCTTGTCGAACAGCGCGTTGGCGTTGGCTTCGTCCGCCAGCATCTTCTCCTTGCCTTCCAGGAACTTGTCGTAGCTTCCGGGCCAGGAGGTGAGCTTGCCGCGATCCAGATCGATGATGCGTGTGGCGAGATTCTTCAAAAAGGCGCGGTCATGGGTGATGAACAGCAGCGCGCCGTTCCAGGCCAACAGCATTTCCTCGAGCTGGGCGATTGCAGCGATATCGAGATGGTTGGTCGGCTCGTCGAGCAGCAACAGGTCCGGTTCCTGCACGAGCGCGCGGGCCAGCAGCACGCGGCGCTTCTGGCCGCCGGACAGGGCTTCGAACTGCCAGTCGGCGTCCAGGTTCAGTCGGGACAGGGTGGACTCGACCTGCGGCGCGAGCGTCCAGCCGTCCATGGCCTCGACCCGTGCCTGCGCCTTGGAGAAAGCGTCCATCACGTCCTCGCCCGCGGACAGGCGTGCGGTCAGCTCATGGAAGCGGGCCAGTGCTGCGCCCACATCGCCCAGGCCGCCCGCGACTACGTCGAATACGGCGCCGGATGTGCCGGCCGGGACTTCCTGTTCGAGCCGGGCGACGCGCAGATCGGGCTTCTGCTCGCGGGTGACCTCGTCCGGCTCGATCTCACGCGAGACGATGCGCATGAGCGTGGACTTGCCGGTGCCATTGCGGCCGACGAGCGCAACGCGCTCGCCGCGGTCGATACTGATTTCGGCGTCGTCGAGCAGCGGATGGGTGCCGTAGGCCAGCCGGAGGTTGCGCAGTTGCAGGATCATGGGCGCGAAAACGTCGCGGGGAGAGGAAAATTTAAGCGCGCATTGTACGCGCCGCTACGCTTGCCTGTTGCGCCGCCGCAAAGGTCGCGGCTCGATCCTGTCAGCCGCGCTCTTGGCGGCAGCGTTAGACTGAACACAGACCGAATCCGTATCTACCGCGCCCGCGCCTGCTGATGACCACACAAGCTATTGTATTGATTGTATTCGCCCTGATGCTGGGCGCTCTCGTGGGTACTGCGCTGGCGGTGCTCTGGGCGCGTTCGGGCGCCGCGCAACTGGAAGCGGCGCGCGACGCGGCCCAGCGCGAGGCGGAATCCCAGGCCGAAATGCTTGCCGATACGCGCCGCGGCCTCGACGAAGCGCGTCAGGCGCTTGCCGATGCCCGCAGCGAAAACGCCCGGCTCGAAACCCGCCTGGAAGGCGAGCGCCGCAACAGCGAGGAGAAGCTCAAGACGCTGACCGAGGCGCGCGAAGCGCTTACGCATCAGTTCAAGACACTCTCGCAGGAAATCCTGGAAGAGAAGAGCCGCGCCTTCACCGAGCAGAACAAGGCCAGCCTCGAGCCGCTGATCAATCCGCTGCGCGAGCATATCGGCCGTTTCGAGAAACAGGTCAAAGAGGCGTATGACTCGGAGAACCGTCAGCGCAGCGCGCTGGCCGAGCAGGTGCGGCTGCTGGAGCAGTCCAACAAGGCCATCGCCGAGGACGCGACCAATCTCGCCAACGCGCTCAAGGGCGAATCCAAGACCCAGGGCAACTGGGGCGAGATGATTCTGGAGACGGTGCTGGAGCGTTCAGGGCTGGAAAAGGGCACCCAGTACGAAACCCAATTCGCGAGCACCACCGAGGACGGCAATCGCCAGCTGCCCGACGCCGTCGTGCACCTGCCCGAACAGCGCAGCATCGTGATCGATTCCAAGGTCTCGCTGACCGCCTATCTACGCGTCCATGAGGCCGAGGACGAGGACACGCGCCGCGCCGCGCTCGCCGAGCATCTGGGTTCGGTGCGCCGCCATCTCAAGCAGTTGTCGGCGAAGAACTACCAGAACATCGACGCGATCCGCACCTTGGACTATGTGTTCATGTTCATCCCGTCCGAAGCGGCCTATGTCGAGGCGCTGCGCGGCGATTTCGACCTCCAGCGCGAGGCGCTCGACGCCAACATCGCACTGGTTTCGCCGACCACGCTGATGCCCATGCTGCGTGCGATCGCCAATCTCTGGCGGCTGCAGCAGCAGGAAGAGAACGCCGCCGAGATTGCCGACAAGGCCGGTGCGCTCTATGACAAGTTCGTCGGTTTCCTCGACGATCTCGACAAGCTCGGCCGGGCCATGGATACCGCGAACAAGGCCTATGAAGGCGCGCGCAACAAGCTGGTGTCCGGGCGCGGCAATATCGTGCGGCGCAGCGAGCAGTTGAAGAAGATGGGCGCGAACACCAGCAAATCGATCGGGCAGTCGTGGCAGCGCAATGCGGCATTGGGTGCTTCCCGGGGCGACGCCGACACCAGCGCCGCGCCCGAAGACGACGATGAGGACGGCTTCATCGAAACCGACGATAGCGGCGACGAGACATGAGCCTGAAAGAGCAGATCGCTGCACTACGCGAGCGCATACCGCCGGTTGATGCCGAGTGCGCGGCCGATCTTGCCCGCGAGGGCGCGCTACTGGTGGATATCCGCGAGACGGACGAGATCGCCCAGGGCACGCCGGTCGGTGCGAAACCGCTCGGCCGCGGTTTCCTGGAGATGCGGCTCGAGCAGGAAGTCCGCGATCCCGAGCAGACGATCCTGTTGCTGTGTGCGTCCGGCTCGCGCTCGCTGCTCGCTGCCGATCAGCTGTCGCGGCTGGGCTATACGGACGTGCGCTCGGTCGAGGGCGGATTCGACGCCTGGAAGGGTGCCGGCCTGGCGTTCGAGACACCGGCCATGCTCGATAACGCCGATCGGGCCCGCTATGCGCGCCAGCTGACTCTGCCCGAGGTCGGCGAAGCGGGGCAGACGAAGCTGCGCGACGCGCGTGTGCTGGTCATCGGCGCCGGCGGACTGGGTTCGCCGGCGGCGTTCTACATGGCCGCGGCCGGGGTCGGGCATATCGGCATCGTCGATCACGACGTGGTCGATCGTTCCAACCTGCACCGCCAGATCCTGCATCGCGATGCCAGTGTCGGCCAGCCGAAGGTGCGTTCCGCGATGGCGACACTCACCGCGCTTAACCCGACGATCGATATTCAGCCCGTCGAGGCGCGGGTCAGCGGGGAGAATGCCGCCGATCTGGTCGCGGGTTACGACCTTGTGGTCGACGGCTCGGATAACTTCAACGCCCGCTATGCGGTCAATGACGCCTGCGTGGCCGCGAACATCCCGCTGGTCTATGGCGCGGTCGAACGCTTTGCCGGCCAGGTCGGCGTGTTTCCTGCAGGCGGCGCGCCTTGCTATCGCTGCCTGTTCGCGAGTGCGCCGCCGGCCGGCGCGGCGCCCACCTGTGCGGAGGCCGGAGTGCTGGGCGTGGTGCCGGGGCTGGTCGGTACATTGCAGGCGCTGGAAGCGATCAAGCTGATCATCGGCATGCCGGAAACGCTTGTGGCCCGGGTGCTCACCCTCGATGCCAAGACCCAGCGCTGGCGTAGTCTGCAGATTCCGGCCGACCCCGCCTGCGCGGTCTGCGGCAGCGGCAAGCACTGATCACGGTTGCAAAATCCCTGATACGTTCGTCGGGTGGCGCCGCGCATACGCGCGTTGCTAGCATTCGAAGGATGGCCCAGCGCCCGCTTCCGGGGCGCGATAGCGAGGGGAGACGATATGCCGGCTTTTCTGTTGATCGTGATCACGATGATCGCGTTCTATTTCGCCTACCGCTTCTATTCGCGCTATCTGGCCGAAAAGGTCTACCGGCTCGATCCCAACTTCGTCACCCCCGCGCATGAACTGCGCGACGGCGTGGACTTCGTGCCGACTCATAAACATGTGCTGCTTGGCCATCACTTCACCTCGGTGGCCGGCGCGGCACCGATTGTGGGGCCGGCTATCGCGGTCTACTGGGGCTGGCTGCCTGCACTGACGTGGGTGATCCTGGGTACGATCTTCGCCGCCGGCGTGCACGACTTCGGCTCGATCGTGGTTTCTGCACGCAACCGCGGCCAGAACATCGGCACGCTGTCAGGCAAGGTTGTTTCCGCCCGGGCCAGCACGCTCTTTCTGCTGATCATCTTCTTCCTGCTCACGCTGGTGAACGCTGTGTTCGGCGTGGTGATGGCAATCCTGTTCGAGAAGAACCCGGGTGCGGTCATTCCGGCGCTGATCGTGATTCCGATCGCCATCTTCATCGGCCAGTGGGCCTACCGATTGGGCCGATCGATCATCATTCCGTCCATTCTCGGTCTGATACTCCTTTATATCGCCATTCCGATCGGGCAGGCGTACCCCATCTATGTCGACGGGCTTGCCGAAGCGGTGGGCCTGTCGGTGCGCACGACCTGGATCATCCTGATCTTTGCCTACACCTGGATTGCCTCGCGCCTTCCGGTATGGGTGCTGCTGCAGCCGCGCGACTACATCAACGGCCAGCAGCTGATCGTGGCGTTGTTCGTCATCTTCCTTGGCGTGCTCGTGGGCTGGGATACGATCAGTGCCCCGGCGGTCAACGAAGTGGCGCCGAATTCGCCGCACTGGTTCCCCTATCTGTTCATCACCGTTGCCTGTGGTGCGATCTCCGGCTTCCATAGTCTGGTGGCCTCGGGCACGACTTCGAAGCAGCTCGACAAGGAAACCGAGGCGCGTTTCGTCGGCTATGGCGGCGCGCTGGGCGAAGGCGCTCTGGCACTCGCGGCCATCCTCGCCTGCACGGCAGGTCTGGGCGCGGCGGGCGACTGGAACGCGGCCTACGCCGACTTTGGTGCTGCCTCCGGCGGTGCACTGGGCAACTTCGTCAACGGCACTGGCCATTTCCTGAGCAACTTGGGCATACCGGCCACGCTAGGCGCGACCTTCGCGGCGGTGGTGGTGATCACCTTTGCCGGCACGACCATGGACACCGGCGTGCGCCTGCAGCGCTATATCCTCCAAGAGATCAGTGAGCTGGCGGGCGTCAAGGCGCTGTCCGGCCGTGTGAACCTGCTGACCACGCTGGCGGTGCTGATTCCGCTCGGCCTGGCACTTGTGCCCGGTGGTGAAAGCGCCAGCGGCAAAGGCTTTGCCTTCGGCCGACTCTGGACTCTGTTCGGAACCACCAACCAGTTGACGGCGGGTCTCGCCCTGTCGATCATCGGCGTATGGTTGCTGGCGCGTAACCGTAATCCGCTGGCAGCGCTTATTCCGCTCGTATTCCTGCTGTTCATGACGACTTGGGCGCTGTTGCTCAATCTAGTGGATTTCTTCCAGAAGGGCGACTGGCTGTTGCTGGTCATGGATGCGGCCATTTTCGTACTGGCGGCCTGGCTCGTGGTCGAGGCGTTCACGGCATTCAACCGTGAACGCATGAACCCGAGCGCTGCCACCGCGGACCGATGAGCCCGACATCCCTGCCTGCGCATGCCCGTCGTGGCTCGCGGGCAGGGGTGCGTTCGCATCAGGCGATTCTGGTCCGAGAGCAGGATTCCCAGCACAGCGGCTCCGGTTGCTGTGGCCGTTTGGGCGAAAGCCACACCGAGTTAGGCAAGGCAGCCGATTTCAGCCATAGCCGAGCGCGCATGGAGCAGATGGGCGAGATCTATCGAGCGTTGATCGACGCCGCGCCTGATCTCGATCTGGTGGTAGCCGATCCGCGCAACATCGTCTGGCTTTATCCTGCGATCTGGCGGGCCGCACGGAACAACGGTCTCGGCGTGGGCGCGACGCTACGTTCGATGGGCCGCGCGGGTGCGCCGGTGGCGGTCGTTGTCGACGGCGAGACGCTGTTCTCCGGTCGGTTGCCGGAGAGTGAGACGGTCGTGAAGGCCGTTCTCGATCGAGTCGCGTTACGCTTCGACGCCTGAGCCGCGGCAGTTCTGCCGTATTCAACGCACCGCCCGAAAGGCAGCTGATCATGTCGAACGACAAAAGCCTGTGGCAACGCTTGTCCGACTATCACGACGAGCTGTTCATGGCGCCATGGCGGGCCGGCGTCGCCCGCGAAGCACGCTCGGAAGAAGATGCGCTGGTCGCGTTGCTGTTTCTGGAGGCGCTGGGCATCCCCGGCCCGGCCGATTATTACGCGCTCGAACTCTACCCGGATCTTATCGAAGCGTTCCATAGCTGGCATCAACGCATGGGCATGGAGACGTTCCCCGAAGCCGGTGTCTGCTGTTGATGGCAGGCAAGCAGCACGAGCATCATCACGACGAACCGACGCGTTTCTACCTGTTCGGCGGCAAGGGCGGAGTCGGCAAGACCACGCTGGCAGCGGCCAACGCGCTACGGCTGGCGGCCACGGGCCAGCGCACGTTGCTGGTGTCGACGGACCCAGCGCATTCCGTGTCGGATCTGCTGGAGACACGGCTGACCGCAGAGCCTACGGCGGCCGGCGACAATCTCTGGGCCATGGAGATCGACCCGGAGGCTGACGCCAAGGCCTATGTCGAAGGTATTCGTGAAGACGCCGAGGCGGCGGTCTCGAAGGCCGTGCTGCCCGCGCTCGACCGACATCTGAAGCTCGCCGTGCAGGCGCCCGGCACGGCGGAATCTGCGCTGTTCGACCGCTTTACACGGATCATGACCTGGTGCCCGGATCATTATGATCAGGTGGTGTTCGATACCGCGCCGAGCGGGCATACCTTGCGTCTGCTCACCCTGCCCTCGATGCTGGGTGCCTGGGTTGAAGGTCTGCAGCAACAGCGCGCCAAGGTGAACAAGCTGCAGGGCATGTGGCGAACGATGGCGGGGGTTTCCGAGCCGGATCGCGAGGATCGCGTGCTCGCGCGTCTGCGCCAGCGCGCCGAGCGTTTCGCCGAGTCCCGTAAACGCCTGCACGCGGAATCGGTGTTTCATCCGGTGCTGCAAGCCGAACGCCTGCCGATCGAGGAGACGGCACGGGTGATCGAGCAGCTACGCGATACGCAGATTCCGGTTGGCGCACTCTACGTCAATCGCCTCTGGCCGGCCGACGAGGCCAGCGCCTTCGTCACCGAGCGGGTGGCCCAGCAGAACGAGTATCTCGCCGAGATCCGCGAGCGTTTCAGCGACTTCGCACTGGTCGAGGTTGCCCAGAGCGCGCGCGATATCGTCGGCCGTGAGCAGCTGAACGCGCTGGCCGAGCGCCTGGCTACGACGCCGGCGTAGGCGCATGCCATAACTCCCGCAACGGATGGGCGCCTTGCTCGTGATGCGCTGGTGCCGGGTGCGGTCGTCGAGTCGTGGTCAGGTGCTTACCGCATCACGTCGCGTGTGCGGGTGTTTGCGGCATGGCTGTTGTAGTCTTGATCGTGGGATCAGCGACTTCGGTCGTCGAGGAAAAAGGGGGTGGCGGTCACGGTGATGACGCTGTGGCTGCTGCGTGACAGGCTCGGCGGGCTGCCATGGGTGCTCGCCGGGCTGTGCTAACAACGGTTCGCAAGGTGCACACCAACGTGTGCGGCCGGGTCTGTCTTCGCGCCGGATGGCGCGCTGCGGCCAGCGAATCGTGAGGACTCACGCGCGATGGTGAGCTACCCGTTGCTGAAGGTAAGCGGTCGGTTGAACTACCGCCGACTGGTCGATTTCCTGCGTGCCACCCGGGACCCGGAGTACCTGGCTGCGAAAGCCATGGATATCGGCGATTTCACGCGGCTGGCGATCCTGTTCGCCGCGGTCTTTCTGGTTGCCGCGATTCTCTGGGACCACGCAATCGACGCGACCAACGCGCCGCAGGCGGCCTGGCTGCGCGTGGTCGAGGCCTCCGTGGTGCTCGCGTGGGCGGTGGCCAGTCGGGTGGATATTCATTCGAGGCAGGCACGGATTGCCGCGCTGCTGGCGCCGCTGTTTGTCGAGATCACCTTTCTCAAGATCCTGTCGATGCTCGAGGGCGGCGGCTCGTACGGCATGGGCGGCATTCTCTACGGCTATATTTTCGGGCCGTTTCTCGTGCTCGCCCAGCCGTTCGGGTTTGCCGTGCTGGTGCTCTCGGTGCCGACGATCTTTCCGGCGCTGGCGAACCTGCTGGGCCTGTCCTTCGGTATCGATATGGCGCTGTTCAGCGCCTATGTCTGGATGGGCTTCGTTCCGATCGTTTTCATCCTGCTGACCTTCGAATATCTCTACTGGAAAGTGTTCTCCTATCGCCGCCAGGTCGAGCGCCAGGCGGTCACCGATGGTCTGACCCAGATTGCCAACCGCGGGCATTTTCTCAGCGAAGGCGCGCGTTGCCTGGAGCGGCATCGTCGATACGGGCATCCCGCCTGTTTTCTGTTCATCGACGTGGATCATTTCAAGACGATCAACGACACCTACGGTCATCGGGTTGGTGATGCCGCGATCCGCCACGTGGTGCGCACGGTTCTGCCGCTGGTTCGCGAGAGTGACCTGATCGCACGTTACGGTGGCGAGGAGTTCGTGGTGCTCCTGCAGGAAACCGAGGCATCGCTGGCCAGCAGTATCGCCGAGCGCATGCGGGCCGCAGTGGCCGCGAATCAGTTCCGGCCCGCCGGCCGTAATGCCATGCCTGTCACGCTGACGGTAAGCATCGGCGTGGCATCGTTCGCGCCCGGCACGGACATCCCCGACATCGATGTGCTGGTGCACAACGCCGACGAGGCGCTCTACGAGGCCAAGCGGCAGGGGCGCGATCGCGTGGTCAGTGATTTCGACGCGCTGATGTCGGTCGGCGATGGCGACATCGCGGCACGGGAAGCGGTCAGTCGAGCAGCCGGATCTTGAGGCGACGTACCAGTTCGGTGGCCTGCGCCTCGGTGAGATGACGCGCGAGAATGACGGTGCGGTTACGCAGGTTCATCGCCACGCTTTCCTGGCTGTCCGCGAAAACAGATACGGGGTTGGGCGCCGGCATGTCTTCGGCTTGCGCGGTAACCGGTAGCGTGAGTGTCTGGCGAAGGCTCTCGGGATTGTAGTAGTTGTCGATCTCGTCGGTTGCCCCTTGCGGCACGTAGATGCCGCCGATATGCGTGCGCGGATAGCGGCCGGGGTCGCCGCCGGCCACCACGGTCAGAGTGTCGTCATCGATCACGATGCGGGCCAGCGGCGCACGCCGGGAAGCCGTAAGACTTGCGGCGGCACCGGTCAGCGCGATGGCGATCAGGGCGATCGCCGCTATCGGCAGCATGGCGAGCAGTGCGATATCCGGGAAGTGGTTGTCGAGCCAGAGGGCGAGCGCGCCGAATACGATGGCCGCATTGACGACGATACTCAGCAGCCGGTTCAGTGGCCGCCAGCGGTTCTGGCGTACGTCCAGCGCCACCACGCCGTGGCGCCGGCGGCGCTCCACGATGGTTCCGTCCTCGTCGTCGGATCCCTGTCGGATCGACAGCGCCATGAGCGTGAATGCGGCGGCGAAGACGGCTAGGCCGGCGAATGTGATGTCGAGCCGCATGCGGTGCGAGTCGCCGACGAAAGGCGTGAGCCCGAGGCCCAGGCTGATGACGGCAAGTACCGCCGCACCGAGACAGGCCCCGGCCCAGCGTGTGTGTCCGCGTGCGCTCTGGAAGAGCCCCGAAAGCGCCAGCGCCGGGATGGCCCAGGCAAGCATGGGCGATACGGTCTCGGCGGCGGATGGCCGATCGAGCCCCGCCAGGGCGTCGAGAACGGTGCGCGTGACCATGAAACCGGACGGCATCGAGCCATCGCCGAGCGTGAGCCAGGGCGTGAAGTAAAGCAGCAGCAACGCGACGGTCAGTGCCGTCGGGGTCCAGCGGGCATCCATTTCCACAGGGCGAACACTCGGCTCACGGGTGGATCGCAAGTATAGGCCAGTGCTGCAATGTTGGGACAGTTACGCGCGCCCGACGGCTTGCTGGACGCGCCGGACTATTCAGGATGCGACGCGCTCGCGCCCTAGTTGGCGTGATGGCTCGCGTGGCTGCACCCATTGCGAGGTCGCGACGATGCGCGAGTCGTCACAGCGATCGGCATAGCGCTGGGCGATATCGATGATTTCGTTCAACAGGCTGCCGCGCAGGGTGGTCGGTTCCAGGCCGAGATCGAGCAGGCAGGCGTTGTCGACACACAGATCGTTCTCTGCAGCTTCGCGGCGCGGATTCGGCATGTTGCAGATGGCCGCGCCGGTCAGCTCGGACACCAGTTTCGCGAGTTCACCGACGCGCCAGGTCTCGGTCATCTGGTTGTAGATGCGCACGCGCTCGTTGCGCTTCGGCGCGTTGTCGATCGCCATCTCGATACAGCGCACCGTGTCCTGGATATGGATGAAGGCGCGGGTCTGGCCGCCGCTGCCGTGCACGGTCAGGTCATGGCCGACCGCGGCCTGCATTAGAAAACGGTTGAGCACGGTGCCGTAGTCGCCGTCGTAGTCGAAGCGGTTGATCAGGCGCTCGTCCAGGCGCGTCTCGCGCGTCTGCGTACCCCAGACCACACCCTGGTGCAGGTCGGTGATTCGCAGGCCGTCGTTCTTGTTGTAGAAATAGAACAGCAACTGATCCTGGGTCTTGGTCATGTGATAGATGCTGCCCGGGTCCGGCGGGAACATGATCTCGCGCTGGGTGCGGGCCCCTGCGCTGTCGTCCACCTCGACGGTGAGATAGCCCTCGGGAATACGCAGCCCGCCGCCGTAGCCGTACACACCCATGGTGCCCAGATGCACCAGATGTGCATCGACGCCGGTTTCGACCAGCGCACAGAGCACGTTCTGGGTGGCGGCGAGATTGTTCTCCACGGTGTAGCGTTTGGCGCGCGCGTGCTTCATGGAATAGGGCGCCGAGCGCTGTTCGGCGAAATGCACGATGGCATCCGGCGCGAGCCGGTCGATGGTGGCTTCCAGGCGGTCGTACTCGCGTGCCACGTCCATATGCAGCGCCGCGATGGTGCGGCCGGTGATCTGTTTCCAGGCGTTCAGGCGCACATCGATCGGCGAGATCGGCGTGAGCGACGCCACGCCGAGCTCGTTATCGATATTTCGGCGCGAGAGGTTGTCGATGAGGGTCACGTCGTGGCCCTGGCCGGACAGATGCAATGCCGTCGGCCAGCCGCAGAAACCGTCACCGCCGAGTATCAGTACCTTCATTTTCAGACCTCTAGTACCGGGGGATCGAAACGCAATTGCGGGCGCCGTGCCGGCGCGAGTTGGGACGCAAACTCGGCGGCGGATGCAGCCCAGCCGTTTGCGCGGGCGTAGGCGAGGCCGGCGGCGCCCTCGAGTTCAACAGCGGCGAGCGCGGCCGCGCGCAGGTCGTTGTCGAGCACGCCGGTGACGTAGTTCTGCACGACCTGTTTCGGGCCGGTGACCGGGTACGCCGCTACCGGCACGCCGCAGGCCATCGCTTCCATGAGCACAAGGCCGAGCGTGTCGGTACGGCTGGGAAAGACCATGCAATCCGCCGCGCAGATATGGCGCACGAGATCCTCGCCCAGGCGCATGCCGGCGAAATAAGTGTCGGGATAGCGCTGTTCGAGATCCGTGCGCGCGGGCCCGTCGCCGACGACGAGCTTGCTTCCGGGCAGGTCGAGCTCAAGGAAGGCCTCGATATTCTTTTCCGGCGCGACGCGACCGAAATACATGAACACCGGGCCGGGCAGATCCAGTTGGACCGGTTCGACCGGCCGAAACAGCCGCGTATCCACGCCGCGCCGCCAGAGGGCGAGCCGCGAAAAGCCGCGATCCTCGAGATAGTCCGCCAGAGGCGGCGTGCTGACCATCGTGCGGACGCTGCGCCGATGAAAGACGTTGAGCACCCGATAGCCCAGCCCGACCGGCACCATGGGCCAGCGGGCGTTGATGTACTCGGGGAACCGGGTATGAAACGAAGTCGTGAAGCGCCAGCGGCGCAGCCGGCAATACAGCCAGCCGGCCAGCCCCACGCTGCCCTCGGTGGCGATATGCACGGCGTCCGGCACGAAACGTTGCAGGCGTCTGGCAACGCCGGGCAGCGGGGCGGCGGCAAGCCGGATCTCGTTATAGGTCGGGCAGGGCACGGTCACGAACAGGCCGGGATGAATCACGAGCACGTCGTGGCCGGCGCTTTTGAGTTCGTCGACCAGAGCACTCAGCGCGGTGACGACACCGTTGACCTGCGGCTTCCAAGCGTCGGTGAGCAATGCGATGCGCATGCGTCTCCTCGTTCGGGCCCGCAGTCACGGTGACAGCGGGCGCGGGATGGAGCGCAGTGTGGGTCGCGCAGATAACGCAGCGATGACGCCGCGATGTCGTTTCGATGACAGCGGCGCGTGCCGGCGTGTGCCGGCACTAATGAAAAAGGCCGGCCGGGATGTACCGGCCGGCTCTTTTCGCTTCAGGCTATTTCAGGCCATTCCGGGTTATTCCTGCGGCTTGATGACCAGCTTCCCGGATGCCTTGCGCGACGCCAGCATGGTGATGGCCTCGCCGCCGTTTTCCAGCGAATAGGTGCCCGAAACATGCGGGCGCAGACGGCCCTCGGCCAGCCAGCTGAACAGCGTCTTGAGCTGCTTCTGATTCTCGCCCGGTTCGCGCTGGGTGAACGAACCCCAGAACACGCCGACGATCGAGCAGCCCTTGAGCAGGGCCAGGTTCAGCGGCGGCTTCGGGATCGTGCCGGCGGCAAAACCGATCACCAGCAGGCGGCCACGCCAAGCGGTGCCACGCAGGGCTTTTTCGGTCATGTCGCCGCCGACCGGGTCGTAGACCACATCGACGCCGCGGCCGTCGGTACGTGCCTTGATTGCGTCCTTGAGGTCTTCCTCGACGTAGTTGATGGTCTCGTCCGCGCCGTGTTCCTGGCAGACGGCCAGCTTGTCGGCGCTGGATGCTGCAGCGATCACATGGGCGCCGAGCGCCTTGCCGATCTCGATCGCAGCCAGGCCGACACCGCCCGACGCACCGAGCACCAGCAGGGTTTCGCCGGATTTGAGATCGGCGCGGTCGGCCAGCGCGTGGAACGTCGTGCCGTAGGTCATCACGAAGGCCGAAGCGGTGACGTGGTCGACGCCGTCGGGCATCGGGATCACGCGGTTGGCGTCGGTCGCGATCTGTTCGGCCATGGCGCCATAGCCGGTGAACGCGATCACGTTGTCTCCGGCCTTGAGATGTTTCACGTTGTCGCCCACGGCGGCGACGGTACCGGCCAGCTCACCGCCCGGAGAAAACGGCAGTTCCGGCTTGAGCTGGTACTTGTCTTCGATGATGAGGCTGTCGGGGAAGTTGACCGCCGCGGCCTGCACGTCGATAAGCACTTGATCGGCCCCGACTTCCGGGGTGGGCATCTCTTCGACGACCAGTGTTTCCGGGGGGCCGAACTGTTTGCAGAGCAATGCTCTCATTTCATGTCTCCTTGCGTATCGTTATGTCGTGTCGGGCGCGGCCCGAGCCATGAACGGACGTTCGTTCAGCATTCTGCCTGAATCAGGCCTGCCATGGGTCGGTGGCAGAACATCTTCTGAGTTCCTGCACGCTTCGAGTGCGCCGAGGTGTTCGGGTTCCGCGTAAGCCATGCTGGCGCGGAAGGCCGAGGGCTTCAACCGATGGCGTAACGCGCCAGGAAAGTGGCCACCGCTTCGTCGCAGGTGCGCTGCACCTTGGCTTCGGACGGCCGGCGTTCGTCGTTGAGCATGCGTGGCCAGAACACCACGCTGGAGATCATGCCCAGGAACTGTTCTGCGGCAAGGCCTGCTTCGGGGACAGCGAGCGTGCCGAGCGCGTGTTCACGTTCGATATAGGATTTCACCGCCGCAAGGAACGGACCGTGGCCGCGCTGCTCGAGGGCATGCCCCATCTCCGGCAGTCGCAGCGCTTCGGCGATAAGCGCGCGCACGAGCGGATGAAAATGAGGCGTCAGAATCAGTCGGGCGTAGTGGTCCGCGATCTCGTGCAGCACTTCACGCGGCTTGCCTGCCGGCAAATCGACAAGCGATTCCGGGGAGACATCCAGAAAAGGCCGCTCGATGATCTGGGCAAACAGCTCGTCCTTGCTCGGAAAGTGTCGGTACAGCGTCGCTGTCGATACGTCGGCGGCCCGCGCGATACGGCTCAGGCTGGTGCCGGTAAACCCGCGATCGAGAAAACACTCAAGCGCCGCGTCGAGAATCGCGTCGCGTTTTTCTTCCGAGATCTGGCGGTGGTAGGCCGCCGCGGGACTGGCGCTGGGCATGAGCGGGTGCAGTGTCGATGAGGTCTCCAGTCTAGCTTATAAGCGTCTAAGGTGAGTCACTCCACTTGACTTAAGAAATACCGCGTCGCAGTCTCTGATCGAACGGCCTTTGGGTGCCGGATTCGCAGCGCGCTCGTTGCTGCGATATCCGGGCGCCGGGCATCTGGACAAGGAGTATTGATCGCCGTGGATTCGATTCGTATCGGCTGCGCATCCGCCTTCTGGGGCGACAGCAACGCGGCCGCCACCCAACTCGTCGAGCGCGGCGATCTCGACTATCTGGTCTTCGACTATCTGTCGGAGATCACCATGTCGATTCTCGCCGCCAAGCGTCGGCGCGATCCGAACGCGGGCTATGCAGAGGATTTCGTCAGCCATGCGCTCGCGCCGGTGCTGGGTGAGATCAAGGCGCGCGGCATTCGCGTGATCAGCAATGCCGGCGGCATCAACCCGGCCGCCTGTCGCGACGCGCTGGCCGAGGCTGCCGCGGCCGCCGGCGTCGAGTTCAATATCGCGATCGTGACCGGCGACGATCTCATGGTTGGCCGTGAACGGCTGGCGTCATCGATCACGCCATCGCCCGGCGAAGGGCCGATGCCGGGTCGTCCGGTCAGCATGAATGCCTATCTCGGCGCGCCGGGCATCGTGGCGGCGCTCGCCGATGGCGCCGATATCGTGATCACCGGTCGCTGCGTGGACAGCGCGGTCGCGCTCGCGCCGCTGGTGCATGAATTCGGCTGGGCGTGGGACGACTACGACCGGCTCGCCCAGGGCAGCTTGGCCGGGCACATCATCGAATGCGGTTGCCAGTGTACCGGCGGCAATTTCACCGACTGGCATCTCGTGGCCGACGGCTATGCCGACATGGGTTATCCGATCGTCGAAGTGGAGGCCAGCGGCGATTTCGTCGTGACGAAACCGGCGAACACGGGCGGGCTGGTCAGCCCCCACACCGTGGGCGAGCAGATGCTTTACGAGATCGGCGATCCGCGCGCCTATCTGCTGCCAGATGTGGCCTGTGACTTCACCCGGGTTCGTCTCGAGCAGGTCGGCGACGATCGCGTCTCGGTGTGTGGCGCGACCGGGCGCGCGCCGAATGCCGACTACAAGATATCGGCAACTTATATGGACGGCTATCGCTGTACCGCGCTGTTCGTGGTCGGCGGTATCGATGCGGCCGCCAAGGCGCACTGCATCGCGGACTCGATCCTCGCACGTTGCGAGCGGTTGTTCGCGGACGCCGGGCTCGCGCCGTTCGCGGCCCGTGAGATCGACGCGCTCGGCTCGGAAGCCATGTACGGCGCCCAGGCCCAAGCCGGTGCGGTCGCAACCCGGGAAGTGGTGGCCAAGATCGCGGTGCGTCACGAAAAGCGTGAAGCACTGGAACTGTTCACCCGCGAGATCGCCGAAGCCGCGACCGGCATGGCGCCGGGACTGACCGGGTTTTTCGGTGGCCGCCCGAGCGTGAGCCCGGTGATCCGCCTGTACTCGTGCTTCGTGCCCAAGGCCGAGGTGCCGGTAACGGTCGAGATGCAGTCGGTCGCGCGTGCCGTGCCAGTCGCAACCGACGGCGGATTCGAGCCGCAGACGCTGTCGGACACGATCGGAACCGACGTCTGGCAAGCGGATACGGACGCGGTGGCCGTGCCGCTCGTGCGCTTGGCGCTCGCGCGCAGCGGCGACAAGGGCGACGCCGCCAATATCGGTGTCATCGCCCGCGATCCGGCCTATCTGCCTTACCTGCGCGCGGCACTCACCGACGCGGCCGTCGCGGCCTATTTCGAACATTTCCTGGACGGCGAAGTCGTGCACTGGGAGCTGCCCGGCAGCGCGTCGATGAATTTCCTGCTCACGCGCGTGCTCGGTGGCGGCGGCATCGCCTCGCTGCGTGCGGATCCGCAGGGCAAATGCCTGGGCCAGATGCTGCTCAATTTCCCGATTCCCGTACCGGCCGCGCTCGCGGCCCGGCTCGCCTAAACGAGACCCGACCATGCAGTTCACCCCCGAACACGAATCTCTGCGCGATACCGTTGCCCGCTTCGTCGACAAGGAGATCAATCCGCACGTCGACGCCTGGGAGGCCGATCAGCAGTTCCCGTCGCACCAGTTGTTTCGCCAGATGGGCGATCTCGGGTTGCTCGGCATTCACAAGCCCGAAGCGTATGGCGGCATGGGGCTCGACTATTCCTATGCGATGGTGGCGGCCGAAGAGCTAGGCCGGATCAAATGCGGCGGTGTGCCGATGGCGATCGGCGTACAGACCGACATGGCCACGCCCGCGCTGGCGCGCTATGGCAGCGACGAACTGCGGCGCGAATTCCTGGCCCCCGCGATCGCCGGCGAGCAGGTCGCCGCGATCGGCGTGTCCGAGCCGCAGGCCGGCTCCGACGTCGCCCAACTCAAGACCACGGCGACCAAGGACGGCGACGACTACGTCATCAACGGCTCCAAGATGTGGATCACCAACGGCATGAAGGCCGACTGGATCTGCCTGCTGGCCAACACCTCGGACGGCCCGGCGCACAAGAACAAGTCGCTGATCGTGGTACCGCTGGATACGCCCGGTGTGGAGCGGGCGCGCAAACTGCACAAGCTCGGCATGTGGTCGTCCGACACAGCCCAGCTGTTCTTCGACGACGTGCGCGTGCCGCGGCGCAACCTGATCGGTGAGGAAGGTATGGGCTTCACCATGCAGATGCAGCAGTTCCAGGAAGAGCGCATCTTCGCCGCGGCTTCGGCGCTCAAGGGCCTGGAGAACATCGTCCAGCGCACCATCGAATACACGTCGGACCGCCAGACCTTCGGCACGCCGATTCTCCACAATCAGGTCGTGCATTTCCGGCTCGCCGAGCTGCAGACCGAGATCGAGGCGTTGCGGTCGTTGGTCTATCGCTGCTGCGAACGCTATATCGCCGATCCAAACGACAGCGGCGTGCTGCAGCTGGCGTCCATGGCCAAGCTCAAGACCGGCCGGCTGGTGCGCGAAGTCAGCGACGCCTGCCTGCAGTACTGGGGCGGGCAGGGCTATATGTGGGAAGCCGAGGTCTCGCGTGCCTATCGCGATACGCGGCTGGTTTCGATCGGCGGCGGTGCGGACGAAGTCATGCTCGGCATCATCTGCAAGACCATGGGCATTCTGCCCGGCCAGCGCGGGTAGTCGTCGTGGCCATCCTGCCTACAACGGTCGAGCCGAACTCCGATACCTACAAGCACAACCGCGAGGGCATGCTCGGCGCCGTCGAGGCGCTACGCGAGATCGAGGCCAGCGTTCACGCCACCGAGCAGAGCAAGGCCGCGCGTTTTCGCGAGCGCGAGCAACTGCTGCCGCGCGATCGGGTCAATCTGCTGCTCGATCGCGGCTCGCCGTTTCTGGAACTGTCCACGCTTTGTGGCTACGGCTGTCACGACGACAGCGACGGCTCGCTCGCCGGTGGCAACAGCATCTGCGGCATCGGCTATGTGTCCGGCGTGCGCTGCATGATCAATGCCTCCAACAGCGCCATCAAGGGCGGCACGATGACGCCCTGGGGCGTGCAGAAGACGCTGCGGATCCAGGAGATCGCGCGCCTGCAGAAATTGCCCGTCTTGTCACTGATCGAATCCGGCGGCGCCAATCTGCTTTATCAGGACGAGATGTTCGTGCCGGGCGGGCGTACCTTCGCGAATCAGGCGCGGCTATCGGCCCAGGGCGTGCCGCAGATCACCGTTGTGCACGGCTCGTCCACCGCGGGCGGCGCCTATATGCCGGGGCTGTCCGACTACGTGATCATGGTGCGCGGGCGCGCGAAGGTATTTCTCGCCGGCCCGCCGCTGCTCAAGGCCGCAACGGGCGAGATCGCCGACGACGAGGAACTCGGCGGCGCGGACATGCATGCCGGCACGGCCGGCACCTGCGAATACCTGGCCGCGGACGATGCCGACGGTATCCGCCAGGCACGCGAGGTGGTCGCCCGGCTGGACTGGAACGCCCGGCAGCAGATCTCCGCGCTGCCGGCTTTCGATACGCCGCATCACGATATCGACCAACTCTGCGGCATTGTCGGCGACGACCACCGCAAGCCTTACGATTGCCGCGAGGTCATCGCCCGGCTCGTCGACGGCTCCGACTTCGACGAGTTCAAGGCCGATTTCGATGCCCAGCTGGTCTGCGGCCATGCGGCCATCGAGGGGCGCACGGTGGGCTTTCTCGGCAACAACGGGCCGATCACCACGAAAGGTGCGAACAAGGCCGCCCAGTTCATCCAGCTGTGCTGCCAGTCCGATACGCCGCTCGTTTTCCTGCAGAACATCACCGGCTACATGGTCGGCAAGGACGCCGAGCAGGGCGGCATGGTCAAGCACGGCTCTAAGATGATTCAGGCCGTGGCCAATGCGCATGTGCCCAAGATCACGCTGGTAATCGGCGGCTCCTTCGGCGCCGGCAACTACGGCATGTGCGGACGCGGGTTCGACCCGGATTTCATCTTTGCCTGGCCCAATTCGCGCACCGCGGTCATGGGCGGCGAGCAGGCGGCCGGGGTGATGCGTATCGTCACCGAAGGCAAATATGCGGCCCGCGGCGAGCCGGTGCCGGAGGGCATGATCGAGAAGATGCATGCCGGGATCACTGCCAAGTTCGAGGAACAGGCCCATGCCTTCTACGGCAGCGCGCGGCTGTTCGACGACGGCCTGATCGACCCGCGCGACAGTCGCCGCGTGCTGGCGTTCACGCTGTCGATTTGCCGCGAAGCACGTCGCCGCGATCTCTCGGCCAACAGCTTTGGCGTGGCGCGTTTCTGATGACAGCGCATGTCGACACGCAGCGCGTCGGCCGCCGGTCATATTCATTCCTGGCGGCGCCGCGCATTCATCCGGAGATGGTCTGATGTCGTTACCGCAAACCCGTCACCTCGCACTTGATCTGGCCGACGGCGTGCTCCGGGTCACGCTCGATCGGCCCGATGTCTCGAACGCGCTCAACGGCGAAATGGTCGAGGAGCTCGCGGCAACGGTCGAAGCGATCCGCGACGATCGCAGCGTGCGCGCGCTCGTTCTGCAAGGCCGGGGGCGGCATTTCTGTGCCGGCGCGGATCTGAAATCGATTGCCGGTGATAGCGGGGCCGAGGCCCGTTCGCGCGTGGTCGCTTTCAATCGTCGTTTTGGCGAGGTGCTAGCCCGGATCGACAGCGCACCGCAGGCGGTGGCCGTGGTGGCCCAGGGCGCGGCGCTCGGCGGCGGCTTCGGCCTGTTGTGCGTCTCCGATATCGCGGTCGTCACCCGCGACGCGAAGATGGGCATGCCCGAAACACGCCTCGGACTGCCGGCTGCCCAGATCCTGCCGTTCGTGGTCGCGCGTATCGGGCTGACGCAGGCGCGCCGTATCGCCATGTGCGGGCTGCGCTTCGACGGCGCCGAGGCCTATCGACTGGGCGTGGCCCATGAGCTGGCAGACGATGCGGATGATGCCGCGTCGCGCCTCGAATCCGTACTGGCCGACATTCGTGCCTGCGCGCCCGGCGCGAATGCGGCCACCAAACAGATTCTCGGCGCGCTCGGTGTCGCGCCTACGCCCGAACTGCTCGACACGGCCGCCGAACGCTTCGCCGACTGTCTGACCGGCGACGAGGGCCGTGAAGGCACTCGCGCCTTCACAGAGAAACGCCCGCCGTCCTGGGTCAGCGACCAATGAGCCGCCCGCCTGTTCTGCTGCCGTCGCGCTGCGATGTATCCATAGAGTTCGACACATGACTGATTCCCGAGGCTCGGTGATGACACCTTTCGACCGTGTACTCGTCGCCAATCGCGGCGAGATCGCGGTGCGTATCGTGCGTGGCGCGCGAGCGGTCGGATGCCAGAGCGTGGCCGTCTATTCCGCCGCCGACACCGAAGCCTTGCATGTGTGCGAAGCCGACTCGGCGGTCGCGATCGGCGGCGCACCGGCGGCCGACTCCTATCTGTCGATCGAGCGGCTGATCGCGGCAGCGCGTGCAAGCGGCGCCCAGGCGATTCATCCCGGCTACGGTTTTCTCGCCGAGAACGCCGACTTCGCGCGTGCCGTGGAAGCGGCCGGGCTGGTGTTCGTCGGACCCGGCGCCGAGGCCATCGAACTCATGGGCCGCAAGCGTGAAGCCAAGCAGCGCATGATCGCGGCCGGCGTACCTTGCGTGCCCGGCTATGGAGGCGCGGATCAGTCCGACGAGACGTTGATCGTCGAGGGCAAGCGCATCGGTTTTCCGCTCATGGTCAAGGCTTCGGCTGGCGGCGGCGGTCGTGGGATGCGGCTGGTCCAGCGCGAAGCGGATCTGGCCGAGGCGATCAAGGGCGCGCGCTCGGAAGCGAGTAACGCCTTCGGCTCGGACGAGCTGATCCTGGAAAAAGCCGTGCTGGGCGCGCGTCACGTCGAGATTCAGGTGCTCGCCGATCACCACGGCCACGTCATCCATCTGGGCGAGCGCGACTGTTCGGTGCAGCGTCGGCACCAGAAGGTCGTGGAAGAAGCGCCGTCCCCGGCCGTGGACGAGACGCTGCGTGCGCGTATGGGTCAGGCGGCCGTCGATGCCGCTGCCGCCATCGGCTATCGCGGCGCGGGCACGGTGGAATTCCTGCTCGATGCGACCGGCGACTTCTACTTCATGGAGATGAATACCCGGCTTCAGGTCGAGCATCCAGTCACGGAGATGATCACGGGCCTAGACCTCGTCGCCTGGCAGCTGCGTATCGCGGCCGGCGAGCGGCTGACCTTGACCCAGAGCGACGTGCAGTTCGATGGCCACGCGATCGAAGTGCGCCTGTGCCTGGAGGATGTCGCCGAGGATTTCATGCCGCAGACCGGTCTCGTGCGGGCATGGCGGGCGCCGAGCGGGCCGGGCGTGCGGGTCGACCACGGCCTGTTCGAAGGCCAGACGATCACGCCGCACTACGATTCCATGGCGGGCAAGATCATCGCCTGGGGCGAGACGCGGGAGATCGCGCGCCGGCGCCTCGTCGCGGCGGTGGCGGATACGCTGTTGTTCGGGCCGACCAACAATCGCGATTTTCTGGCCCGGATTCTGGGCCACCCCGTGTTCGTCGCGGGCGAGGCGAATATCGGTTTCGTTGGCGACCATATGGCGGATGCCACGGCGGCCCAAGCGCCGACCGCAGAACACCGCGCGCTCGCCGCAGCGGCTCTGCATGCGCACGGCACGGCTGAAATCGCCGGCCGCGCCGGGCTCGCGCCCGAACTGCTCGACTGGCGTAGCGCCAATAGCAACGAAACTCCGTTGACGCTGGAGCAGGCGGGCGAGCGCCATGAACTGCGTCTGCGCGGCGCGGGCAGACGGTACGAGGTCTGTGTCGACGAGGTGTGGATCGCGCTCGAACTCGGACGGCGGCGGGGCACGAGACTCGACTACACCCTGAACGGCGTGGCGCGTCGCGCGGACGTGTTGTGTCGCGACAATGCGGTGTGGCTGTCGGCCGCGGGGCGCACTGCGGTTTATACCGACGTCCTGCGCTGTCCGCCCGATCGGTCTGCTGGCGGCGGGGACGGGCGAATCGATGCACGCATGGACGGGCGCATTCAGCGTGTCGATGTGGCCGTCGGTGACCGCGTTGTTGCCGGCGACATCCTGCTGGTGCTGGAAGCGATGAAGATGGAGTTCTCGATCACTGCCGATATCGACGGCGTGATTGAAAGCCTCGGTTGTGCCCCCGGCGACCAGGTCGCGGCCCGACAGTTGTTGGCAGTGATCACGCCGGATAACCTCTGAGGCCGTATTTGCCCAGCGCTTCCCCGATGCCTCGACGGTCTCGTTTCCCCTCCGTCTCGCTCGCCTTGGTCGGCGCCAGTATGCTCGCGGGTTGTGCAAGCACGCCGGTTTACGACTTCGTCGATCCGGCGCATCGTGACGCACGCTATGACGGCTTTCTCGCCTATGCGGCGTTCGAGGATCTGGCACTGCGTGCGGCCTTCGAGGATGCAGTCTGCACTCGGCTTTTCAAAGCCGGCCATGCCTGCGAGACGATGCTGTCGGCGGCACCGCCGACCCGCGAGCAGGACGCCGCCAGCCGTCATGCGGCAAGCCGGCGTAGTGGTGCGCAGGCCACGCTGCTGATCAATGTGGCCGACACCCAAAGTCCGGAACGGGCCTCACTTGCCCACGGCCAGCCCGCCTATGAAATCAGCCTGCTGGATAACGCACGGCAGGAAGTGGTCGCACGCTTTGCAACGGAATCCCAGGCAAAACGCGGTATGTCGACTCGGAAGCAGGCCGATCGTCTGGCGCGTCGACTGGTCGGCGCGTTGGAGCGCGAATCGCTGCTGTTCGAGCGGCCGTAAAGACGGCCATGGCACGCGCCTCGGGCGTGTTCTAAGAAGGGACTGTGGAGCGGCGGACGAGATTCGAACTCGCGACCTCGACCGTGGGAGGGTCGCGCTCTACCAACTGAGCTACCGCCGCGGCACCCGCACAGCTAACGTCATCTCTCGATCTTTTGCAAGCGTCGGCGCGGCGCTTTTCGCAACGCGCCGGGCGGCGCTTGCGTATCCAGATACGAGTTAACGAAATCGCTGGCAGCGCAAGCGATAGCGGCATAGGCTGGATACGCCGGATCGCGATGACCGGAATCGGCTTCAACAGGTGATGAGGTGTTCGATGAACAAGGCGTTGATCACAGGCGGCACCGGTTTTGTCGGCCGACACCTGTGCACGTCGCTGCTGACCGACGGCTGGTCAGTGGAAGTGGTCACGCGGGATACCGCCGCCGCGGCGCGAGTGTTGCCGGAAGGCGCGATGCCGGTGGCGGCCCTCAAGGTCGCCCAGCCGGCCGATGTGGTGATCAATCTCGCGGGCGAGAACCTCGCGGACGGGCGCTGGACCGAGTCGCGCAAGCGCGAAATGCGCGAAAGCCGGCTCCGGATCACCCGCGAGCTAACCGAAGTCATCGACAACTGGCCAAATCAGCCACAGGTACTGGTCAGCGGGTCGGCGGTCGGCTACTACGGCGCGCGCGGCGATGACGTGCTCGACGAGCGCGAGCCGCCGGGCGACGAGTTCCAGTCGGAACTGTGCGTAGCCTGGGAGCAGGCGGCACGCCGGGCCGAGGCGCAGGGCGTGCGGGTATGCCGTATCCGTACCGGTATCGTTCTCGGCGCCGACGAGGGCGCGCTGGCCAAGATGATTACACCGTTTCGGTTCGGGCTTGGCGGCCACTTCGGCAACGGCCACCAGTTCATGCCGTGGATTCATATTCGCGACGAGGTGGCGGCGATCCGTTTCCTAGCCGAAAACCCTGAATGCAGCGGTGCCTTCAATCTCACCGCGCCACGGCCCGTTTCGAACCGCGAGTTCACGACGACGCTTGCGCGCGTCTTGCACCGGCCCAAGCTGGCCTGGGTGCCCGGGCCGATGCTGAAACTGATGGTGGGCGAGATGGCACATCTTCTGCTCACCGGCCAGCGGGCCATTCCAGACGCACTCGAGCGCGCGGGTTTCAATTTTGAATTCAAGACATTGCAGCCGGCGCTGAGCGATTTGCTCGGCGATTGAGCCTATGGCCGAACAGATTATCGCCGCACTCGAAAAGATAGTCGGCGCCAACCAGGTATTGCGCGGGGATCGAGCGAAACCCTATCTGACCGAATGGCGGCGCGCCTTCCAGCCGGTGGCGCTCGCTGTCGTCCGACCTGGCAATACCGGCGAGGTCGCAGCGCTGGTGCAGAGCTGTGCCGACTTCGATTGTGCCGTGGTGGCCCAGTCCGGCAATACCGGACTGGTCGGCGGGTCGGCGGCAAGCGACGCGCGCCGGCATGTGATCGTGAATCTCGAACGCATGGACCGGGTGCGCGAAATCGATGCCGATAACGCGACGATGACCGTCGAGGCCGGCTGTACGCTCGCCGACGCACAGCAGGCCGCGGCCGATGCGGGCCTGTATTTCCCGCTCACCCTGGCTTCGCGCGACCGGTGCCGGATCGGTGGCAATCTCGCCACCAATGCCGGCGGGCTGAATGTCGTTCGCTACGGAAATACCCGCGATCTGGTGCTCGGCCTGGAAGTCGTGCTGGCCGATGGGCGGGTCTGGCATAACCTGAGCGGACTGCGAAAAGACAACAGCGGTTTCGACCTCAACGACCTGTTCGTCGGCAGCGAGGGTGCGCTCGGCGTGGTCACCGCGGCGGTGTTCAAGCTATACGACCCTGTCGTGCAGCAGGTCACGGCGCTGTTCGCGCTCGACGCGCCGGAGCAGGCAGTCGCCTTGCAGCGACGCCTGATTGCAGCGTCCGGGCACAATCTCACCGGTTGCGAACTGATGTCGCGACAGGCGGTGTCGCTGGCCTGCACGCATATCGAGGGCTGCCACGAGCCGTTCGAGGTGGATCACGACTGGTATCTGCTTGTGGATCTGGCCAGCTCGGCACAGGGCCATTGGCTGCACGAAGTAATGGCCCAGGTGGTCGAGCATGCACGGCGCGACGGGCTGCTCTCAGACGTGGTCATTGCGCATGACGACGAGCGCGCGGCGGCCCTGTGGCATCTGCGTGAGTCGCTGCCGCCCGCACAAGTGGCCGAAGGGGCATCGATCAAACACGACATCTCGCTGCCGATCTCGAAGTTGCCGATGTTTCTTGCGCGAGCGCTACCGGCGGTGCGAGAGGCGCTGCCGGGCGTGCGGCCGTGCCCGTTCGGCCACGTCGGCGACGGCAATCTGCATTTCAATCTGTCGAAACCGGCAGGCGCCGACGATGAGACGTTTCTCGCGCAATCGGAGACGGCCCACACCGTGGTGCACGATATCGTGGCCGAGATGGGCGGTTCGATCGCGGCCGAGCACGGCATTGGCCGGCTTAAGGTCGAGGCGCTTTCGCGCTACAAGCAACCGGTCGAGCGGGACATGATGCGTGCTATCAAGGCCGCGCTCGATCCCGACAACCGGCTCAACCCGGGGGTGATTGTCGACTGACCCGGCTTGGGTCAGCTCGACGCGACACCCCCTCTAGCCGCTGGCCATGCCGGCTGCGTTGACCAGCGCAATCAGCGGTTGCGGGTAGATTCCGAAGAAGGCGACAGCGGCGGCAAGCAGCAGCACCATGATGCCGCCGGACTGCTGGCCCCAGCCGGAAACCGCGTCGCGCCGGCTTTCGCCCGGCTCGTCGAGGAACATGATGACCATCATGCGCAGGTAGTAGTACAGGCCGATGGCACTGCCGGCCACGATGCCGCCCGCCAGCCACCACAGGCCGGATTCGACGGAAACCGCGATCACGTAGAACTTGCCGAGAAAGCCGGCGGTCATGGGGATGCCGGCCAGCGACAGCATCATCACCGTGAACACCGCGGCCAGATACGGCCGACGCCAGAACAGGCCGCGATAGTGATGCAGTGCGCCGGCGTCGGTGCCTGAATAGGGGCTGGAAACGAGCGTGACCACACCGAAGGCGCCGAGCGTGGTGGCGACATAAGTCGCGAGATACACGCCGACGGCTTCGGTGCCCAGATCGCCGCCGGCGACGATGGCGGTCATCAGATAGCCCAGATGCGCGATCGAGGAATAGCCGAGCAGACGCTTGACGTTGCGCTGTCGCAGGGCGAGCAGGTTGCCGATCATCATCGAGGCGAACGCGATCACGCCCATCAAGGTCAGCAGCCAGTCGTTGGCGGCCGGTGCGGCGAGGGTGAAGAAACGCAGCAGCAGGGCGAAGACCGCGACCTTGCTCACCGTGGCTAGGAACGCCGAGACGGGGCCGGGCGCGCCTTCGTAGACGTCCGGCGTCCAGACATGGAACGGCACGAGCGACAGCTTGAACGCGAGTGCGACGACCATCATGCCGACGCCGATCAGAACCCACGACTGGTGCGCGCCGCCGTTGGCCATGCCGTCGACCAGGCCCACATATTCGAGCGAGCCGGAGGCCGCGTAGAGCAGCGCCATGCCGAACAGCAGGAAGGCGGACGCCGCGCCCGAGAGCACCATGTACTTCAGGCCGGCTTCTAGCGAAATACGATCCCGGTAGGCATAGGCGACCATGCCGTAAAGCGGGACCGACAGCAGTTCAAGGCCAATGAACAGCGAGGCGAAATGCCGGCTTGCGATCAGCGCCAGTGCGCCGCCGGCCGAGCACAGCAGTAGCAGATAGAACTCTTCGCGCCGGTCCGGAAGCGTTTCGAGATAGGCATGGGCCAGCGTCGTACACGCCAGCGAGGCGACAAGCACTATGGCGCCGAACAGCACCGAGAAGTCGTCGATGATGAACAGCGGCGTGACCTGGATCGGGGTGACCTGCAGCACGCCGATCAGCGACAGCAGCGCCGCGTTCAAGCCGATCACGGTCAGCGTGGCCGCGGTGAAATGATGCCGGCGTACCGCGATTGCCAGCATCACGGTCACGATGGTGGCGCAAAGGATGAGCAGGGGCGCCAGCGCGAGCACATGGGTGAAGAACTGAGTCATGACGCCTTTCGCCTAACGGGTCGGCAACGGAGAGACGGCGAACCAGTCGGTGACCTCGGTCATCGCCGTCTGCGAGATATCAAGCACGGTATTCGGGAACAGCCCCACCCAGAGGGTGAGCACGAGCAACAGCAGCATCATGCTGTACTCGCGTGGGTCGAGCCCGCCCAGCGATGCTTCCGACTTGGGTGTGCCCCAGTACACGCGGTGCATGAGCACCAGCGAGTAGATGGCCGCGAGTATCAGCCCGCCGCTGGCGAGCACCACCACCCACGGCACGCTTTCGAAAGCACCGAACAGGATCAGGAACTCGCCGATGAAGTTACCGGTGCCGGGCATGCCCAGCGAGGCCATGACGAACACCAGCGCGAAGCCGGGTAGCGCGCCCATACGGCCGAACAGGCCGCCCATCTCGCTCATGTTGCGGGTATGGATACGCTCGTATATCTGACCGGAGATGATGAATAGCCCGGCCGCGGAGAACGCGTGGGCGACCATCTGCACGATCACGCCCTGTAGCGCGAGCAGCGTGCCGGAATAGATGCCGATGAGCACGAAGCCCATATGCGAGATGCTCGAACAGGCGATCAGGCGTTTGACGTCAGTCTGTGAGAAGGCGAGCAACGCGCCGTAGTAGATGCCCACGAGGCCGAGCGCCATCGCGACCGGCGCGAACTGCGCCGAGGCTTCCGGAAACAGCGGAATCGCGAACCGGAGCATGCCGTAGGCTGCAGTCTTGAGCAGGATGCCGGCCAGATCGACCGAACCGGCGGTCGGCGCCTGGGCATGAGCATCCGGCAGCCAACCGTGCAGCGGCACCACCGGCAACTTCACCGCGAAGGCGATGAAGAAGCCCAGCATCAGAACGTAGGAGATCGCGCCGGTCAGCGGCGTGTCACGCAGCACGACGTAATCGAAAGTGAACACGCCGGTCTGGCTGTAGTGGGCGAACACCAGGCCGAGGATTGAGACCAGCATCAGCAGGCCGCTGGCCTGGGTGTAGATGAAAAACTTCATCGCCGCGCCGATTCGGGTATTGCCCTTCGATCCGCTATGTCCCCATAGCGCGATCAGGAAATACATCGGCACCAGCATCATTTCCCAGAAGAAGAAGAACAGGAAAAGGTCGATGGCCAGGAACACGCCGATCACGCCGCCGATGATCCAGAGCAGGTTCAGATGGAAAAAGCCGATCCGGTTGGTGATCTCGCGCCACGAGCAGACCACGGCCAGCACGCCGAGAAAGCCGGTCAGCATGATCATGATCAGCGACAGGCCGTCGATCGCCAGATGGAAGGAGATGCCGAAGCGCTCGATCCAGCCGAGACGGAACTCGCGCACCCAGCTCGGCGAATCGCCCACCGTGCCGGCCAGCGAATAGTCGCCGGTCATCCACAGCCAGAGCGCGAGGCCGACCACGATAAGCATGGTCAGCAGCGCGATCCAGCGCGGCACCTGGGAAGGCGCATGGCGGCTCTCCAACTGCCAGCACAGCAGGCCGCCGATGAAGGGAACGAAAAGAAGCCAGCACAGGATCATTGAAAGCGTTCCTTATCCGAACAGCAGAGCCGCGAGCAGCACTGCGGCGCCGGCGAACAGCGATATGGCATACCAGCGCAGCCGGCCGTTCTGGGTCGTGACCAGCGCGCTATTGAGCATTAGCGCGAACTGCGGCGCGATATTGACCGTCGAGTTGATCCAGTCGCGCCGGTGCAGGCGGGTGAGCATCAGATAGGGGCGCACGAACACGAGGTCATAGAGCGTGTCGAAACCCCAGGCGTGATGCCAGAAGCGCCACAGGCGCATGCCGACCGGACCGGAGGCCATGTGTTCGGCCTTCTCGCGCTTGCCGAGGAACAGGGCGGCCGCCACGCCGAGGCCGACTATGGCCACTACGCTGGACAGCAGCTCGATGATGATCTTGATCGTGCCGTGCTCGCCGCCTTCATGCACCGGCAACACATCGGCCAGCGGCGGATGAATCCAGGCGCCAACGAAGGTCGAAAGAATGGCCAGCACGATCAGCGGCAGATGATGGGCGATGCCCGTGCCGGCGTGTGCGTGCAGCTTCTCCTCGCCATGGAAGGCGATGAAGATCATGCGGAAGGTATAGAGCGCGGTAAGGAACGCACCGGCCAGACCCGCGAACCACAGGATGTAGTGGCCGTTGGCGAACGACATCCAGAGGATCTCGTCCTTGGAGTAGAAGCCGGCGGTGATCAGCGGCAGGGCAGCCAGGGCCGCGCCGCCGATGATGAACACCCAGTAGTCCAGCGGTAGCCGCTTGCGCAGGCCGCCCATCTTGAAGATGTTCTGTTCGTGATGACAGGCGATGATCACCGAACCCGAAGCCAGGAACAGCAGCGCCTTGAAGAAGGCATGAATCATCAGATGAAAGATCGCGGCGTCCCAGGCGCCCACGCCCAGCGCCAGGAACATGTAGCCGATCTGGCTCATGGTCGAATAGGCCAGCACGCGCTTGATATCGGTCTGACAGAGCGCGGCAAAGCCAGCCAGCAGCAGCGTCAGCGCGCCGATCACGCCCACCAGCGTAAGCACCGCCGGAGCGAGCTCGAAGATGACGTGCGTGCGCGCGATCAGATAGACACCGGCGGTGACCATGGTCGCAGCATGAATCAATGCCGAGACCGGCGTGGGGCCGGCCATGGCATCGGGCAGCCAGGTCTGTAGCGGCAGCTGGGCCGACTTGCCGACCGCGCCGCCGAGCAGCAGCAGGGCGGCGATATTTGCCATCGTATCGCCTTCGGCCCAGGCCTTCGGCGCCTCTTCCAACAGCGTCTGGATATCCAGGGTGTCGAAGGTGGTGAACAGCAGGAACAGGCCGATGGCTAGGAACACGTCGCCGATACGGGTGATCAGGAACGCCTTGAACGCCGCCCAGGCGTTGGCCTCGTCCTTGTAGTAGTAGCCGATCAGCAGGTAACTGCACAGGCCCACGCCTTCCCAGCCGAGGAACAGCAGGAACAGGTTGTCGCCGAGCACCAGCAGCAGCATGGCGACGATGAACAGGTTCATGTAGGCGAAGAAGCGCCCCATGCCCGGTCCGCCTTCCAGGTCGTGCTTCATGTACCAGCCGGCGAACAGGTGGATTAGAAAACCCACCCCCGTGATCACGCCGAGCATGGTCGCCGACAGGCCGTCCAGATAGAGCGCGAAGGCGGGCGTGAAGTCGCCGACGGACACCCAGGTCCAGAGCGTCTGGCCATAGGCTTCGCCGCTGGCGGCAAAGCCGTAGATGATCATCGCCGAAACAAGCGCCGACAGGCCGATTGAGCCGGCGCCGATCGTCGCCGCGGCGCGATCGGACATACGCGGGAAGAACGACAGCGTCACGCTGCCGAGCAGGGGGAACAGGACTGTCAGGGCAAGCAGGTTCATCCGTGCATCTCGCTGGCGGCGTCGATGTCGATGGTCTTGAAGCGGCGATAGAGCTGCAGCAGCAGGCCGAGCCCGATGCTCGCCTCGGCGGCGGCGAGTGTGATGACCAGGATGAACATCACCTGGCCGTCGGGCGCGCCGTGGGCAGAGCCGGCGACGATGAAGGCCAGCCCGGCCGAGTTCAGCATGATCTCGAGCGACATGAGGATGAACAGCGTGTTGCGGCGCGTGACCAGCCCGATCAGGCCGAGCGTGAACAGCAGGGCGGCCAGCACCATGCCGTGTTCCATGGGAATACCGCTCATTGTTCGCCTCCCAGGTGACGGCGTCCGCGGGCCGCGGCGACGCGCTTGCGTTCGGCGATGTCGCGATCGTCACGTCCCAGATGGGCCGCGACCACGAGTGCGGCCAGCAGCACGAAGGCCGCCAGCTCGACCACCAGTACGTACGGCCCGAACATCGCCCGGCCCACGCGCTCGGCCATGAGCGGCGTGCTGTCGACGGTGCCCAGAGAACTGCCGCCGGCCATGGCGGCCAACAGCACCGTGATCAGCACCACGCCGAGCACGCCCGGCCCGATCCATATCCGCGGCGCCATCCAGGTTCGTTCCCGGGCGACGGTTTCGTCGTTGAGATTGAGCATCATGATCACGAACACGAACAGCACCATGATCGCGCCGGCATAGACAATCACTTCCAGCGCGGCCGCAAACGGCGCGCCCAGCGTGTAGAACACGATCGCCACCGATAGCAGCGACATGATCAGATACAGCAGCGCATGCACCGCGTTCGAGCAGGTAATCACCCGTGCGGTCGCGGCAACGGCAACGATGGCAGCGAGATAGAATGCGAATTCCATTTGCCCGGCCCCTAGGGAAGCAGCGTCTTGACGTCGATGGGCGCCGACTCGTTCTCGGCCTCGCCCTTGTCCTTGCCGCCCACGGCCATGCCGGCGACGCGATAGAAGTTGTAGCCCGGGCGCTTGCCGACGCCGGAGATGGTCAGATCGGATTTCTCGTAGACCATGTTCTGGCGGTCGAACTCACCCATCTCGAAATCGGGGGTGAGCTGGATGGCGTAGGTCGGGCAGGCTTCCTCGCAGTAGCCGCAATAGATGCAGCGCGAGAAGTTGATCCGGAAACTCTCCGGATACCAGCGCCCGGTCTCGTCCTCGCCCTTGACCACGCTGATGCAGTCCACCGGGCAGGCCACGCTGCACAGGTTGCAGGCGACACAGCGTTCGGCGCCGTCCGGGTCGCGCGTGAGCACGATACGCCCGCGATAACGCGGCGGTAGGTACGGCTGCTCTTCCGGATACAGCACCGTATCGCGCTTGCGAAAGGTGTGCATCAGGGTCATCCAGATGGTGCGCAGGACACTCAGCATAAGCGACTCGAGCAACGACAATGATTGGCGGTCTTCACGGTCAAGATATTCATGACTGCGCCACCACGACAGCGCCGGTTATGGCGACGTTGACCAGGGTGATGGGCAGCAGGATCTTCCAGCCGAAAGCCATGAGTTGGTCGTAGCGTGGCCGTACCGTGGCGGCGCGTAGCAGCACGAAGAACACGATGAAGAAACCCGCCTTCAACGCGAACCACACGAAGCCGGGCAGGATCGGGCCCAGCCAGCCGCCGAAGAACAGCACCGTCACCAGGCAGGAGATCAACACGATACCCAGATACTCGCCCACGAAGAACATGCCGAACTTCATGCCCGAGTATTCGGTGTGATAGCCGGCAGTCAGCTCCTGTTCGGCCTCCGGCAGGTCGAACGGTGCGCGGTGAATCTCGGCGCAGCCGGCGATGAAGAAGATCACGAAGGCCGGGAACTGCGGAATGACGTTCCACATGCCGGCCTGGGATTCGACGATCTCGCGCAGGTCGAAGCTGCCGGCCAGCAGAACCACGCCGAGCAGGCTCAGCCCCATGAAGACCTCGTAGGAGATCATCTGGGCGGCGGTACGCATCGCTCCGAGCAGGGCGTATTTATTGTCAGAGGACCAGCCAGCGAGAATCACCGAGTACACGCCTAGCGAACTCATGGCGAGGATGAACAGAATGCCGATGTTCATATCCACCACGCCGAGCGTTTCGCTGAACGGAATGACGGCGAAAGCCATGATGGTGGTGAACATGATGATCGCGGGTGCGATCACGAACACCGCCTTGTCGGCGAAGGGCGGAATCCAGTCTTCCTTGAAGAAGATCTTGATCATGTCGGCCGCAACCTGAAGGATGCCGAACGGCCCCACCCGGTTGGGCCCATAGCGGTCCTGCCAGAGGCCGAGCAGGCGCCGTTCCACCCAGATCAGCAGCGCAGCGGAGATCACCACCGCGAGCAGGATCGCGATGGTCTCGAACGCGGTCAGCGCGATATCGAGCAGGGTGTCGGTACTGACGCCGAACATCAGGGATTGACCTCCGCCGGCAGACGTACGCCCATCAGCCCGTGCGCGCCGATCGGTACGCCGATGGTCTGGTCGGGCATGCTCGGATCGATGGTCACCGGCAGCGAATGGATCTCGCCGTCGATGGTCAGGCGCAGGGTGTCGGCCGCAGCCAGCCCGAGCGACTTCGCGGCCGCTTCGTTAACCGTGAACCAGGCCCTCGGCATACGTTCCTGAATCGCCGGCGCCTTGGCCGACTGCGATTCACTGCCGAAGATGTGATAGCGGGGGATCGCCTGCCAGCCCTTGACCAGCTTGGGCTCGGCGGGTGAGTAAGCGGGCACGCTGGCATCGACCTTGAGCAGGCGTGTGCCGGGATCGCCACCTTTGAGATGGCCACCCACTTCATCCTGAAAACGGGTGATCGCGGCCTGGTTCGAATCCCAGCCCGGCGCCCAGGCATAGGACATCAAGGCCGGCGGCTGCTCGCTGCCGTGATAGCCCTCCATGGAGTAGGCCAACGGCGAGTCGGCATCGACTTCCGGGCGTTTCTCGCGCACGTCGACGTTGGCATACAGCGCGGTACGGCCGGAGAAGCGATGCGGGCTGCGCGGAAAACGCATGCCCGACTTGCGGAAGCTCGTGCTTGGCGCGGCCTCCTTGATGCCGGTGAACTGCGGGCACTCGGTCTCGATCGCATCGATCAGGTCGTCCATGCCGTGCCAGTGCACCGGCTTGCCGACCGCACGGTTGAGGTCGGCACACCAGCGCCAGCCTTCCTGCAGCGGCGCTTCCGGGATGAAGACCTGGAAGAAGCGCTGGGCACGGCCTTCGTTGTTGATCAGCGTGCCGTCGGATTCGGCAAAACTGCCGGCCGGCAGCACATAGTCGGCCTTGGCGATGGTCGCGGTCATGCTGTGATCCAGCACGATCAGGTTCTTCGCGGCCTTGATCGCGGCGTCGACCTTGCCCTGCTGGGCGCGCTCGTAGAGATCGTTCTGCATCACGACGAGCGTGTCGGCGCGGTTCGACGTGATCGCGTCGAATGCGTCGTCCACATCGCGATCGCTCATCATCGCCATGCCGAGACTGTTGGCCTCGCCCAGGGTGACGAACAGGCCGGCGTCGTCGTGCACGGATTCGAGCGCGCGCATCACGTTACCGGCGGCCGTCAGCACAGCCTCGCTGCCGAGGCTGGTACCGGCGACGATCAGCGGCTTCTTGGCACTCTTGAGTGCGGTCGCGATGGTCTCGGCGTGGGCACGGGTGGCGTCGTCGAGATCGGCCGGCATGGGCGCGGCGTCGTCGAGCATCGCTGCAACCGCAAAGCCGAGCTCGGCGATACGCGCCGGGCGCAGATGGAATAGTTCGGTGGCGACGTCGTCGAGACGGGTCGCGGCCGGTACCGCCATGAACAGCGGGCTGAAGAAGAAATGCCCCTCGTCACGTACGGCGCGGTTATGCCATTTCGGAATGTTGGCGGCCTTGGCCAGCTCGTAGCGCTTGTTGCGTACGGATTGGCGCAGGGCCAATGCCAGCCGCGGCGCGAACTGGGTGACGTCTTCGCCGAGGACAAACACCGCGTCGCAGGACTCGACTTCGCGCATCGTCGGCAGACGCCCGGCGTGGCCGCGCAGCAGCGACAGCGCTGCACGGCTGGCGTGGCTGTCCGGCGCGCTCATGCCGTTATGGAAATTGTCGGCACCGACCAGATGCCGGAGGGCGTAGTTGTCTTCCAGCGACGCGCGCGGCGAGCCGATGCCGACCAGCCCGTTCGCCTCGGCCAGCACGCTCTTGAGCGAGGCCAGCATGGCGTCCATGTCCCGCGGCTCGAGCACGCCGTTGGCGTCGCGCTGCAGGGGCTGGCGCGGACGGTCTTCGCGATTGACGAAACCGGCGCCGAAGCGGCCGCGATCGCAGAGGAAATAGTGGTTGATCTCGCCGTGGTAGCGGTTCTGGATGCGCTTGAGCACGCCCTGACGCGAGCCCGGGCTGGTGTTGCAACCCAGCGAGCAGTGGGTGCAGATGCCCGGGGCGTTCTGCATGTCCCATTTGCGGGTGTAATGCGCGCCGAGCGTCTTGTCGGTAAACACGCCGGTCGGGCAGACCTCGACCAGGTTGCCCGAGAACTCGCTGTTCAGCGGGCCATCGGCTTCACGGCCGAAATAGACATTGGAATGCGAGCCGAGCACACGAAGATCGTCGCCATCGGCATAGTCGCGGTAGTAGCGCACGCAGCGATAGCAGGCGATACAGCGGTTCATCTCGTGATTGATGAACGGGCCGAGATCCTGGTTGCGATGGGTCCGCTTGGGCCCGCGATAGCGCCGGCGCGTATGGCCGGTCATCAGGGTCATGTCCTGCAGGTGGCACTCGCCGCCTTCCTCGCAGACCGGGCAGTCATGCGGATGGTTGATCATCAACCATTCGACGACCTGGGCGCGGAAATCGCTCGATTCCTGATCGGCGATCGAGAAACAGCCGCCATCGCTGGCCGGCGTCATGCAGGCCATCACGATCTGGCCTTCGGTATCGTTTTCGTCCTTGTACTGCTTCACCGCGCACTGGCGACAGGCACCGACCGAATGCAGTTCCGGGTGCCAGCAGAAATAGGGCAGGTCGAAGCCCTTGGAGAGGGCGACCTTGAGCAGGTTGTCGGTGTCGTCCACCTCGAACTGCTTGCCGTCGATCTTGATCGTTGCCATCGCTAAACCGTGCGCTAGTGATTCGAGACCGCGTTCGCTGCCTGCGTGCTGTCCGGCGTCGTGGCGTCGTCGGGGATCAGCGCGGCGAGTTCGTCGCGGAAATACTTGAGGCCGGATTCGAGCGGGCCCATTGCACCCGGCGCATGGGCACAGAAGGTCTTGCCGGGGCCGAGCAGCTTGACGTGCAGGTCGAGCAGCTCGATATCGCCCGGGTTGCCCTTGCCGGCTTCGAGGTTGGTCAGGATGCGTTCCACCCAGGGCAGGCCGTCGCGACAGGGCGTGCACCAGCCGCAGGATTCCTGCGCATAGAAATGCTCGAGATTCTTGAGCACGCCGACAATCGGGGTCTGGTCGTCCATGACCACCATGGTCGCGGTGCCCAGCCGGCTGCCGACTGCGCCCACGCCGTCGTAGTCCATCGGCGTGTTCAGATGCTCCTGGGTGAGCAGCGGTGTGGAACCGCCGCCCGGCAACAGGGCCTTGAGCTCTCGTCCGCCACGGATGCCGCCGAAGTGGTCGAGCACCTCCGACAGCTTGGTGCCCAGAGGCAGTTCGACCAGGCCGGGACGTGCCACATGCCCGGACGCGCCAAAGATCTTGGTGCCGCCATCCTTGTGCAGGCCAAGCGATTGATACCACTCGGCGCCGTTGTTGATGATATGCGGGACGTTGCAGATCGTCTCGACGTTGTTGACCGTGGTGGGCTGGCCGAACAGGCCCGAAGCAGCCGGGAACGGCGGCTTGTGGCGCGGCACGGCACGTCGGCCCTCAAGCGCGGACAGCAGCGCGGATTCCTCGCCACAGATATAACGCCCGGCGCTCATATGCAGGTACATCTTGAGCTTGTAACCGGTGCCGAAAATGTCCTCGCCGAGATAGCCGGCCTCGGTGGCCTCGTCGATGGCGCGCTGGAGCTTGCGCTGGCATTCGGTGTATTCGCCGCGAATGAACACGTACGCGATATCCGCGCCGATCGCATAGCTGGAGATCGCCATCGCCTCGATGAACTGATGCGGGTCGCCCTCCATGAGCAGCCGGTCCTTGAAGGTGCCGGGCTCCATTTCATCGGCGTTGGCCACCATGTAGACATGGGCGGGACGTTTTTCGGGGTTGTCTTCGAAGCGCGGCATGAAGGACCACTTCATGCCGGTCGGGAAACCCGCGCCGCCACGGCCGCGCAGACCGGCTTCCTTGACCAGTGCCGCGACGTCGGTCGGCTTCATCTCCTGGACGACCTTCTTGTAGGCCTCCCAGCCGCCGGCCTTCTCGTATTCCGCGATCCACATGGGATCGCGGTTGTCGCGGATGTTCTTGGTTAGAACCTTTTCCATGCTCGCTTTTCCTCGGCTTGCGCCTAGGGGTACTCCGCCAGAATCGCGTCCACTCTCTCCGGTGTGAGCCGGCCGTGGTAATCGGTATTGATACGCATGGCCGGGCCGTTGTCGCAGTTGCCCAGACAGCAGATCGGCAGCAGGGTAAAGCGGTTATCCGGCGTGGTCTGGCCGAACTCAATGGCCAGCGTCTTCTTGAGGTACGCCAGGATTTCCTCGTACCCGGTCAGGTAGCAGGATATCGAATCGCAGATCATGATCACGTGCCGGCCGACCGGCTGGCGAAAGATCAGGTTGTAGAAGGTCGCCACCGCTTCCATCTGGGTCGGCGTGACGCCCACGACCGCAGCCGCGGCTTCCAGCGATTCGTCGGATACCCAGCCGCGATGTTCCTGCACGATCTTGAGCGCCTCGATGGTCGCGGCGCCCGGATCCTCGTACAGGGTCATCTCGTGCTGGATGGCCTCGATTTCGGTCTGCGAGAGTTTCATCGGTCCACGTCTGCCATCACGAAGTCAATCGAGCCGATGATCGCGACCAGATCCGCCACCAGGCCACCCTGCGAGATCAACGGGATCTGTTGCAGGTGGGCAAAGCTGGGCGTACGGATGCGCGTGCGATAGCTCATCGTATGCTTGTCGGAAATACTGTAGTAGCTGTTCAGGCCCTTGGTGCCTTCGACCATGCAGGACGATTCCATCGCCGGTAGCACAGGGCCCCAGCTCACGGTCAGAAAGTGTGCGATGAGCGTTTCGATGTCGTGCATCGTGCGCTCTTTCATCGGCGGCGTGGTCAGCGGGTGGTCGGCCTTGTAGTCACCGGACGGCATGTTCTTCATGCACTGCTCGATGATGCGACAGCTCTGGAACATCTCTTCGATACGGACGTCGAGCCGATCCTGGCAGTCGCCATTGGTGCCCAGCGGGACCTCGAAGTCGAAGTTCTCGTAGCCGGAGTAGGGCCGCGCCTTGCGCAGGTCGAAGTCCACGCCGGTCGCGCGCAGGCCGGCGCCGGTGATGCCCCAGTCGATCGCCTCATCCTGGGAGTAGGCGCCGATATGCTTGGAGCGCTTCACCAGCACGCTGTTGCGCGCCATGGCTTTCTTGTATTCGGCCAGCCGCGGCGGGAACCAGTCGATGAATTCCTTGACCTTGCGATCCCAGCCGTTAGGCAGGTCCATCGCGAGGCCGCCGATACGGAAGAAGGCCGGATGCATGCGGAAACCGCAGATCGCCTCGATCACGTCATAGGCCTTCTGGCGGTCCGAGAACATCCAGAAGATCGGGCTCATCGCGCCGATGTCCTGCACGTAGGTGCCGAAGAACATCAGGTGGCTGGTGATACGGAAGAACTCGCAGAGCATCACGCGTACGACCTTGACCCGTTCCGGCACCTGGATGCCGAGCACGTGCTCGAGGTTCATCACGTACGGCAGCTCGTTCATCACGCCGCCGAGATAATCCACGCGATCCGTATACGGAATATAGGTGTGCCAGGACTGGCGCTCGGCCATCTTCTCGGCGCCGCGGTGGTGGTAGCCGATATCCGGCACCGCACCAACGATCTCTTCGCCGTCGAGCTGAAGCACGATACGGAAAACGCCGTGCACCGACGGGTGGTTCGGGCCCATGTTGAGGAACATGAACTCGCTGTCCTCGGACTCGCGCTTCATGCCCCAGTCTTCGGGCTTGAACTGCAGTGCGTCTTCTTCCTCGTCCTGGCGCTTGGGATCGAGATGCAGCGGCTCGAACTCGGTGGCGCGCGCAGCGTGGTCCTTGCGCAGTGGATGACCTTTCCAGGTCGGCGGCATGAGAATCCGGCGCAGGTTCGGGTGCCCGTCGAAGGTGATCCCGAACATGTCCCAGACTTCGCGCTCGTACCAGTTGGCGTTGGGCCAGATATGGGTCGCGGTCGGGGTGGTGAGGTCGTCGTCGAACAGACTGACCTTGAGCCGAATCTCGGCAACCGGCGACAGGCTCAGCAGGTGGTAGACCACCGTGAAATCGCCGGCCGGCTGATTGATGCGATTTTCGCGCACGCGCTCGTCGATCGCGGTGATATCGAACAGCATCCGATAATGCGGTGTGCTGTCCTGGCGCAGGAACTTGAGCACGTCGCAGATCAGATCGCGGCCGATCCACAGCGTGGGCATGCCGTCCGCGGTGATCTGCTCGTGCAGGGCGCGCTCGCCGAAGCGTTCGGCCAGCTGCTGCTGAATGTTCACTCGATCCAGCATCAGACCGAATCCGGCGTACGCAGGGTAGTGGCCGAGAGGCGTTCGGTGCGCTTGCGATCACGCATGGATAGCTTGGGCCGCTGGGTCACGCCCTGCGGGCCGATCATCCAGGACAGCGGGCGCTTTTCCGCGCCGATGTTTTCCTGCAGCAGCAGCAGGCCTTCGAGGAAGGCCTCGGGCCGCGGCGGGCAGCCGGACACATACACGTCCACGGGCAGGAACTTGTCCACGCCCTGGACCACGGAATAGATGTCGTACATGCCGCCGGAGTTGGCGCAGGAGCCCATGGAGATGACCCAGCGCGGCTCCATCATCTGATCGTAGAGACGCTGGATCACCGGCGCCATCTTCAGAAAGCAGGTGCCGGCGATCACCATCACGTCCGACTGACGCGGGGTGGCACGGATGACCTCCGAGCCGAAGCGGGCCATATCGTGCGGTGCGGTCAGGGCGGTAGCCATTTCCACATAGCAGCAGGACAGGCCGAAGTTGAACGGCCACATCGAGTGCTTGCGGCCCCAGGCGACCATGTCGTCGAGCTTCGCGGTAACCACATTACGCGCCAGCGCGTCCTCGATCGTGCCGCCACTGGCGTCGTCGCCACCGGCCGAACCCGGTTTCGGATTCTTGTCAGTGCTCGTGAGTGACCATGCCATCAAAGATTGTCCTGTCGATGGTTCAATCGAAAATCGTGTTCATGAGCTCGACGCGTCTTCATGACGCGGAGTCGAGGTTGCGGCGACGGTTGCTCTCGATCGCGTCGAGGCGATACTGCCGCGGCGCCTTGGGCGCCCAGTCGAGTGCGCCGATGCGCCATTCGTAGATCAGGCCCAGTGTCAGCACGCCGAGGAAGAACAGGAATGCGAAGTAGCCGGGCCAGCCCAGCGCGGGCGCGGCGATGGCCCAGGAGAAGATGAAGACCACTTCGAGATCGAAGAGCACGAAGATGATCGCCACCAGATAGAACTTGGCCGAAAAGCGCATCCGGGCGCTGCCGGTCGGCTTGATGCCCGACTCGTACGGCTGATTGCCCAGGCGCGAGTTATGGCGGCCGCCCAGTACAGCCGATATGCCGAGCATGGCTAGAATCAGGCCCAGCGCACCGGCCGTGAAAAGCAGCAGGGGCCAAAGCACGACGGCTTGTTCGGTAGCGGCATCCATAACGTGTTCCTATTCTACGCGAAGCCATCGCGAACCGATGACCCCTCGCGAGCACTCGCGACGAGTAGTAGGTGCAGTGTACAGAAAGAAGCCGTAAGCCGGCGTCCCCTCGTAGCCAGCCGATGCGCAGCGCATCGAAGCGATAACGGTAGCCGATTTGCCCCCGATTTGGCGAACCATGCACTCGAATAAATGAGCAATCGATGCAGGTTCTTTGGCTAAATCGGCCGTGCGAGCTATGGTGAGGTCAACAACCGATTGGAGGCACCCGATGGCACAGAACGTCGCCCAGAAACTGATCGAAGCGCACTTGCTGGAAGGCGAGATGACGCCGGGCAAGGAAGTCGCCCTGCGTATCGACCAGACCTTGACCCAGGATGCGACCGGCACGCTGGTCATGCTGGAACTGGAGGCCATGAAGCTCGACCGGGTGAAAACCGAGATCTCGGCCCAGTACGTCGACCACAACCTGATCCAGGAAGATAACAAGAACCCGGACGACCATCTGTTCCTGCAATCGGCGTGCGAACGTTTCGGCGTGTATTACTCGCGCCCGGGCAACGGTATTTCGCATGCGGTGCACATGGAGCGCTTTGGCCGTCCCGGCAAAACGCTGTTGGGTTCGGATAGCCACACGCCCGCGGGCGGCTCGATGGGCATGCTCGCAATTGGCGCGGGCGGTCTGGAAGTGGCCATGGCCATGGCCGGCGAGCCGCTTTACACCAAGATGCCGAAGGTGTTCGGCGTGAAACTGACCGGCAAGTTACCCGATTGGGTCTCTGCCAAGGACGTCATCCTAGAGATGCTACGCCGCCACGGCGTATCGGGCGGTGTCGGCACGATCATCGAGTACTACGGGCCGGGTCTCGACAACCTCGAGGCCATGGATCGGCATGTGATCGCCAACATGGGCGCCGAACTGGGCGCGACCACGACCGTCTTCCCGGCGGATCAGGAGATCAAACGGTTTCTGAAGTCGCAGGGCCGCGAGGACGAATACGAGGAATGGGTCGCCGACGAAGGCTGTGAATACGACAAGCACGACGAAATCGACCTGTCGACGCTGATTCCGCTAATCGCCAAGCCGACGTCCCCGGGCAATGTCGTGCCCGTGGAAGAGTTGGCTGGTGACGAGCTGTATCAGGCCTATGTCGGCTCGTCGGCCAACCCCGGCTATCGCGACTTCGCCATGGCCGCCGAGATGATGCGCGGTCGGCAAGCGTCCAAGCATGTCTCGTTCGACGTGAACCCGTCCTCGCGCGCGATGCTTCAGACGCTCGCTCGCGACGATCGCCTCGGCGTGCTCATCGGTTCAGGCGCACGTATTCACCAGGCTGGTTGTAACGGGTGTATCGGCATGGGACAGGCGCCGGCGTCCGGTCGCAACAGTCTGCGCACCACGCCGCGTAACTTCCCGGGCCGTTCGGGCACCAAGGAAGACTCGGTCTTCCTGTGCTCGCCCGAAACCGCGGTCGCCAGTGCCCTTATGGGCAAGATCACCGATCCGCGCACGCTGGACTTTGACTATCCGAAGGTCGCCAATCCCGACGATCCGGTCATCAATGACCAGATGATGGAGGCGCCGCTGGATCTCGAAGACGCTCGCAAGGTCGAACTGGTCAAGGGGCCGAACATCAAGTCGCTGCCCGACTTCGACGGCATTCCGGACGAGTTCGAACTGCCCGTGCTGCTCAAGGTCGGTGACGATATCTCCACCGACGAGATCATGCGTGCCGGCGCCGAGGTGTTGCCGTTCCGTTCGAACATTCCGGCGATTGCCGAGTTTGTCTACGACGTGGTCGATGAGGAATATCCGACCCGCGCGAAGAGCACCGGTGACCACATCATCGTGGGCGGTTCCAACTATGGGCAGGGCAGTTCACGCGAGCATGCCGCAATCGCGCCGCGCTATCTCGGCCTGCGCGCCGTCATCGCCAAGGATTACGCTCGGATTCACTGGCAGAACCTTGTCAACTTCGGTGTTCTGCCGCTGATCTATACCAATAGCGACGATCACGAATCGCTCAAGCAAGGCGCCAAGCTGTCCATCAAGGGGCTGCACAAGGCGCTCGCCGAAAGCGATACCGTGACCGTCGAGGTCAAGGGTGGCGAGCCGATCGAATGTCGGCATGGTCTGTCGCCGCGTCAGGTCGAGATTCTCATGGCCGGCGGCCTGATCAACTGGAAACGTGATCAGGGCTAGCACTATCAGGTGACCGCTTTCCGTTGCCATCCTCGCGTCATCTGGGTTCGTATAATATGTCGGCGTCGTCGTTATAGACGGCGTCGGCCCGGGCCTGCGATCGACGCGGGATCTTGGGGGCACCGACCCCATAGAAAGACGGGGTCCTATCCCAGCGGCATCGAGAGATGGCGGGATTCGAACAATGACCAAGCTATATCGAGATTGCCGCGAGTCGTGCACCTTGTCGCTTTGCGACACCGACCGAGCCTGTATCGCAGCGCGCCTGGTTGACCTCGGCGTGCAGTACGAGCACGTCACACTTCCGGCGGTGTCTTTCGACGGCGAAGCGGGGCATGACGAGATCATCGGTAGCTATATCGAGCCGCTCGATCATCTGCTCTCGCGCATTCCGCGTGTGGCACTCGATGTCACCCGTATTCTTCCCTCGCATCCGCGGCGGGCAAAGCTCGAGCGCGAGCTCATGACCGAGCACGCGCACGATGTGGCAGAAGCCCAGGTGCTCATTCATGGCGGCGGCGTGCTCTACCTGCGGGCAGACGACGATACCGTTCTGGCGCTCGAGTGCGAGGCCGGTGACTACGTCCGTGTGCCGCCGGAGCGGGTGCACTGGTTTGAAATGGATGCCCAGCAGGGATTCTGTACGATCCGCCTGTTCGAGGACGCGACCGAGCCCCGTGTCAGCCATCGCGGCGTCGACATGCGTGGCCGGTATGAACTTTCCTGACGCGTGCCGTGTCCGATTCTGTCGTGACGTAAGCGTGCCAGCCGTACGCACGCGTATTTTTGTATCGCTGCCGCGACAGGCGTATTCTTCGTGCGCCTAAGAGTGTTCTCACGGCTTTAATTTACGGGAAACGTATTCATGGATGAGCAATCCGTCGTAACCGCGTATCGCCGCTTGTCGCGGCAATACGATCGTTTTTTCGGCCCGGTTTTCGAACAGGGACGAGAAGTCGCGGTGCGGAAGATGGACTGTCGCCCCGGCGATCGTGTCCTTGAAGTCGGCGTCGGCACCGGCCTGTCGCTCGATCACTACGGTGACGGCGTCGAGGTGGTTGGCATCGATGTTTCTCCCGAGATGTTGGACTACGCCAAGGCGCGCGTGAACGGCAATGCCGATCGTATCTCGCTCGCGCTTATGGACGCCCAGGCGCTCGAATATGCCGACGACAGCTTCGACAAGGTCGTTGCGATGTACGTGGTTTCGGTCGCGCCCGACCCCAAGAAAGTCGTCGAAGAGATGAAGCGCGTCTGCAAGCCCGGCGGCGACCTGTTCATCGTCAATCACTTCAGCCAAGGCAAAGGCGCGATGGCCTCGCTCGAGCGCATGGTGTCGCCGCTATCCAAACTGGTCGGCTTCCGCCCGTCCTTCCCGCTCGACGAATTTCTCGAGATGGCCGAGCTCGACGTGGTCGAGACCCAGCCCGTAAACGCCTTCGGTTACTGGACGTTCATCCACGCTCGCTGCCCCGCCTAGAGAGAGTTCGATCTACGCCAACGCCCGGCGTAGTCCACGTTTGCTGTGCCCGGCAGTCATTCAGGCCGACTGATGCGTGAAAGCATCTTGACCTGCCGCCCGATGCTTCTGCCGTAGCGCGACTAGTGAAACGCTATTCCGTCGATTTTCGCGTGAGAGAATATAAGCTCTTGATTTTCCGTTCGGGATCGTAGGTAAACAGCTGCATACGACGCCTATTTGCATCGTATCGGCGCCCGTGTATATGTTCGAAGTGCGGTAAATAAATAAGAAATGGAGTATACGATGAGACATTTCATCCTAACTCTCGCGCTTCTGGTTTGTTTCTACACGGGTGTCGCGCTCGCGGCTGTAAACATCAATACGGCCGATGCGGATTCACTCACCGCCTTGCCGAACATCGGGGACACCAAGGCGATGGCGATCGTGGCGGATCGTGATGCAAACGGTCCTTACGAATCGATTGATGAACTGACTCGAGTAAACGGTATCGGCGAGAAGACCGTGGATGGTCTTCGAGACCAGGCCAGCGTCGGGGATAGCGAGGACGATTCAATGTCCTCAAGCGACTCGAGCAGCTGATTAACGGCTAAGAGCGCCCGAAACCGACGCTCTAAAAGGAAAAGCCCGCCTTCAGCGGGCTTTTTCATGTCAGGCGTATGCGTAGGGGCCGCCGGCCTCAAGTGCGCGCTGGTAGGCGGGGCGCTCGTGAATGCGCTTCACGAACGCGGCAATGTTCGGGCAGCGCTCATTCAGCTCCTGCTGGCGGCTGCTGGCAGCTTCAAGAGGAAAGCTCATCATGATGTCGGCGGCCGTGAAGTCGTCGCCGACGAACCACCGGTGCTGGCGCAGTTCGTTCTCCATGTAGTCGAGGTGGAGGTTCAGCTGCGGCCGGATGAACTGTTTCTTCACGCTGGCGGAGATCGCCTTGGCGATCGGCTTGATCACGAACGGGGATTTCTTCTCGACGGTATCGAAAATCAGATGCAGCAGTAGCGGCGGCATGGCAGAGCCTTCCGCGTAGTGAAGCCAGTACTCGTAGTTCAGCCTTTCTTCACTGCCAGCTTCGGGGGCGAGCTTGCCGCCGCCGTGGCGATCGACCAGATAGTCGATGATCAGTCCGGTTTCGGCGACGGTACGCTTGTCGTCGGTGATGACCGGGGATTTGCCCAGTGGGTGCACATGGCGCAGTTCGGCCGGTGCGAGCATCGTTTTCGGATCGCGCTTGTAGTGCTTGACCTCGTACGGGATATCGAGCTCTTCGAGCAGCCATAGAACGCGCTGCGAGCGCGAGTCCTCGAGATGATGGACCGTGATCATCCTGTTCTCCCCAGTACGGACGAAATCGAGCGTCAACATACGCCATCGCGGCGTAATTGTCAGACGTTAGTCGTATTCGTTGGCCGTTGTCACTAGTTCAGCCGCGAGCACGGCGCCCGCCGCTCGGGCCGGGGGCGGTTGGGGGCGTCCAGACATTACGGATGGCTTGTCGACCGGTCTCGGGGAAGCCGTTGGAGAACCTTAGTCGTGCCTTTCGGCCATGGCCTTTGCACTCGATATCGCCGCGGTCGATATGGTGGAGAGCGATGACATCCCGAACGGCAGACAGAAAGCGTGCCGGCACTTTGCCATGGATGACCGTCGCGCCTTCTGGGGTGACGCGAATCCTGAAAACGAGACGGAACCGGTCGAGCATTCGGGCAGGCTTGCGTGCGCAGGATTTGATGTCACAGTTTGCGCATGAGTGAAACCGCGCACAACAACGCTTCGGTTCGGGTCGATAAATGGCTCTGGGCTGCACGCTTTTTCAAGACGCGCTCGCTGGCTTCGAAGGCGGTGAAGGGCGGCAAGGTGCATGTCAACGGTCATCGCGCCAAGGCCAGCACCGGCGTGCATATCGACGACCGGCTCGATATCACCAAGGGCGAAGTCACTTTCGAGATCGACGTGCTCGATCTATCGGACAAGCGCGGCGCGGCTGCTATTGCGGCCACGCTCTATGCCGAGACGCCGGCCAGCCTGAACACACGGCAGCAACAGGCGGAGGAGCGCCGCGTGGCACGCGCGTCGATGCCGCGCCCGGACATCCGACCTGACAAGAAACAGCGCCGAGCGCTGCGCCGCTTCAAGCAGGGTGAGTGAGTTTCAGCGGCAATTCGCCGGCAGATAGCGATCGGGAACGCCGCCACTGTTGGGCGCCGTGCAATTCCAGCTTATCGACCCCTGGCCTATATCCGCCTGGAGATAGAGCACGGCGTCGTCGATGGGAAAGCCGGCATAGCGAATCCGGATCGACGGCGTGTCCGCGTTGTTATTCCACCAGATCCGTTTGACGTAGCGCCCGGAGGCAGCCCCGGTATCCGAGTTGTTCGGCAGGTTCAGTTCGGCAAGCAGCTTCAGCCAATTGTTGTTGGCTACGTTGGGTAGGCTGCCGTTGACGCTGTAATACTCGCCCACGGCGTTTTTCACGGGCCCGGCCAGAGCGAGGCCTTCGCTGACCTTGGCCCGCGCGATGTAATTCATGTACACCGGAACGGCGATCGCTGCGAGTATGCCCACGATCGCCACAACGATCATCAACTCAATGAGCGTGAAGCCCGCACTATTGGTTTGTCGGCGTCGAGGATGACGGGATCGGTTCATGGCCGCCCCTTGTTGTTCTGGCATGTGATTTATGTTCTGCGTGGCGGACAGGGGCATATTCATTATAAATCGGCCGCGCGCGCATTTTCTGATCAAGTCACTACAATTGTCCTGCGGGTTGCTCGCTCCACGAAGAGCCTACAACCTCGTTGATCAATTTACGCAAAAGGGGAACTTGATGACGGATCGATCCAGAAAGGCGCGCCGTGCCGGCGTTGCCGCGACGATGGCCATAACGCTACTCGGTAGCACGGCTTGCGGCGTGATCCTGTATCCGGAGCGCAAGGGACAGGTCGACGGGCGTATCGATCCCGCCGTCGCGGTGCTCGACGGTATCGGTCTGCTGTTCTTTCTCGTGCCGGGCGTGATCGCGTTTGCCGTGGATTTCGCCACCGGTGCGATCTATCTGCCGGGCAGCGCGAATAACACCACGCTTGATCTGGACGAGTCCGAACTGGTCAAGCTCAAGAACGGCGAGCTGGATGCCGCAACCATCGAGCGCAAGATCGAGGAAAAAACCGGCGAGAAGGTTTCGCTGGCCGATCCGGCGCTGCGCACCCGCAAGCCCGACGGTCAGGCCTGGCTGCCGCTGAATGCGGTGCTCGACCAGACCCAGTTCGCGGCGCTGACCGGCGTTCGCCAGCAGGCCGCACGCTAGCGTATTGCGCAATTCGGTACCCGCTCGCCCTCGCTTGAAAAAGGGGGCGGGCGCGGTAGCATGCCGAGACCACCTTTTCACCGGAAAGCGACTCGACATGTCCGAGACCATTGAATACAAACGCCCCGACGGCAAGACCGCGGCCGGGTTCTATGCCGAGCCGGATACCGCGAACGCCCCCGGCATCGTGGTGATCCAGGAATGGTGGGGCCTCAACGACCAGATCAAGCGGGTCGGCCAGCAATGGACCGATGCCGGCTACCGCGTACTCGTGCCCGATCTCTACCACGGCGAGAAAGCCCTGGACGAGAAGGAGGCCGAGCACAAGATGAACGATCTCGACTTCGGCGATGCCGCCACCCAGGACATCCGGGGTGCTCTGCAGTATCTGAAGGCCGACAGCGACAAGGTCGGCGTGATCGGCTTCTGCATGGGCGGCGTGCTGGCGGTGCTGTCGGCTATGAACAACGACGACACGGATGCCGCGGTGTCCTGGTATGGCATTCCGCCCGAAGAGGCCGGCGATCCGAGCGTCATCTCGGTGCCGTTGCAGTGCCATTTCGCCGAACGGGACACGTTCTTCCCGATCGATCAGGCCGATGCCTTCGAGGAAAAGCTCAAGGCGGCCAACGTGCCCTATGAGGCCTATCGCTACGATGCACCGCACGCTTTCGGCAACGAGGACTGGGACTACTACGACGCCGAGGCCAGCAAGGCGGCCTGGCAGCGCAGCATGACGTTCTTCGAAACGCATCTGAAGGGCTAGCGAAAGGGTTTTGCTGACTTGCGGAAGGCGGCCTGCGGGCCGCCTTTTTTGTTGCCGGGCCTGCTGGCCTGCCTAATGGCTAAGCAGGCCGAGGTGCATCAGCCACCACAGCCCGCCGCCGGCGAGCGCCATGCTCGATGCACTCGCGGCGACGAACAGGCCCAGGCGCCGGCCACCGAGGCAGAACGCCAGCACACTCTTGAACAGCACGCTGCTTATCGCCGCGACCACCAGGGCCTGGGCGGCAGTCTCGGTATCGACGCCGTCGCTGGCCAGCTGCGCGATCGACAGCGTCACGGCGGTCAGGTCGCCCATCGCCGCCACGGCCGCGACCACGAAAACGCCCGCGCTGCCGATCGTCTCGTGTGCGGCGTTGGCAGCGAGCGTAATGCCGATCAGGAGCACGGCGAAGCGCAGGGTCTCCTTGAGCCGGAACGGCGGGCCGTGGCGGCGCGGTGCGCGCAGGCCGGATGTGTCGATACGCCACCGCAGCAGCGCGGCCGCAATCAATGCCACCGCCATCAGCGTGGCCAGGCCGATCCATGCCGCGCGCGCCAGCGCCGGGTTGGCGGCGGCCGCGACGATGAGCATGCGAACCATGCCCATGGCCAAAGACAGCACAATGCCAACGGCGAGCAGATCGTCGAGCCCGCGCGTGCGCCGGGACAGGCGGGCGAAGTTGATCGTCAACGCGGTGGAAGAGGCGAGGCCGCCGAACACGCCGGTGGTGAGGATGCCGCGGGTCTGGCCGAGCACGCGCACCGCGAAATGGCCGGCAAAGGAAATGGCGGCCACAAGCACCACCAGCATCCAGAGCCTGTAGGGATTGAGCGCGTCCCAGGGTCCAAGACCGCGGTCGGGCATGAGCGGCAGCACGAGCACCGAGATCATCAGCAGCTTGAGGGCGGCGATGAGCTCGTCGCGGTCCAGGCGTTCGATCCAGCGATGAAGTTCCGGCTTGAGACCGAGCAGTGTCGCCACGACCACCGCGGCAGCGGCGGCCAACGCCGGCTCGCCGGTGGTCGCGAGTGCGGCCAGCGCGAAGGTGGCCATCGCGGCCATCTCGCTGGTGATGCCGTAGTCGTCGCTTTCGCGTGACGAAACGATATGGGCTGCGATCAGGATCGACGCCATCGCGATGAGGCCCAGCCCGAGTACCAGCGGCCCGACCGTAAGCGACAGCTGGCCGGTCACACCGCCGGTGACGCCGATGATGGCGAAGGTTCGCAAACCGGCGACACGCTGGCCGGACACCGCATCGCGCTTCTGCCAGCCGCGCTCGAGGCCGATCAACAGACCGATCGCCAGCGCCACCGCAACGTTGCGGAACAGGATCAGCGTGCTGTCGGTGTCCATCGGCGTCCCGCGGTCGTGCCCCGTAGACGATTGTAGGCCGAACGACGCCGAACCGGGGCTAGGCGCTCGCAGCAAAACCCGGCAGGATGATTCGCTTTACGTCGGAGTTGCCCATGTCCCGGTCCGAAACCGTTGTCCTCGAGCGCCACGATGACCGCGTGCACGTCTGCCTGAATCGGCCGGAGAAGCACAACGGCATGAATTTCGACATGCTCGATGCGGTCAACGACAGTGCCAAGGCGCTGGGCAAGGACAAGGATCTGCGCTCGGTGGTGATCCGCGGCAACGGCCCATCGTTCTGTGCCGGGCTGGATTTCGGCTCGGTACTGAAGTCGCCGCTGACCGCCGCGCCGGTGATGATGACGCAGCTGATGCTGCCCTACGCCAATCGCTTTCAGCGCTGGAGCCTGGCGTGGCGCGATCTCGGCGTGCCGGTGGTCGCCGCGATCCATGGCAACTGTTTTGGTGCCGGCATGCAGCTCGCGCTCGGCGCGGACGTTCGCGTCGCGGCACCCGACGCCAAGCTGTCGGTCATGGAAGCCAAATGGGGCCTCGTCCCGGATATGGGCGGCGCGGTGCTGCTGCGCGAACTCGTGCGGATCGACGTCGCCAAGCAGCTGGTGATGAGCGCGAAGATCATCAGCGGGCGCGAGGCGCACGAACTGGGTCTGGTGACGCATCTGGCCGATGACCCGGTCGCGCGCGCCGAGGAGGTTGCGGCCGAGATGAGCGCCTGGTCACCGGATGCCGTGGCTGCCGGCAAGTTCCTGCTGCAGGAAGCCTGGGATGGCAGCGAATCCGATGCCACCGCCTCCGAACGCCGTTGGCAGCGGCGCCTGATCGGCCGCCGAAATCAGCGCATCAGCATCGCCCGCAACGGCGGCGAGCCCGACAAGCCTTTCGAAAAGCGCAGCGTGGGCTGAGCGGGTGCGGCGACCGCGTCGCTATTCGGCGTCGGTAAAGACCGGCAGGTGGCCGAGAGAGAAGATGTCGTGCCAGTTCTCGCGCTCACCCTCGGTGAGAATGGCCGCCTCGGCAGCGACCGTGGCCCCGGCCAGATCCATGATCGTGCGCATCGCCTGCAGCGTGGAGCCGGAACTGATCACGTCGTCGACCAGCACGATCCGCGAATCGGTGACGAGATCCCGATCCTTGGCGTCGAGGTACAGCGTCTGCGGCTTGCCTGTGGTAATCGACAGAGTCTCGGCGCGCAGCGCGTCGCCCATATACGGCTTGTAGTTCTTGCGCAGCACGACATACGGCTTGCCCGTCGCGACCGACAGCGCATGGATGAGCGGAATCGACTTGGCTTCCGCGGTCACCAGCACGCTGTAGTCGACCGTCTCCAGCTGCGCGCCGAGCGCGGGCCCGGCCACTTCGACCAGTTCGGTGTCGCCGAGCACGTTCAACACCGCGATCCGCGTGCCGGGTGCGACTTCGAACAACGGCAGCTCGCGGTGCAGGCCGGCGATGTCGATGGCGTAAGTGGCGGCACTGGGCGTCATGGCGTCTTCCTGAAACGGTGTCGGTGGCCGGCCGTGTTCGCCGCCGGCGCTGAATCAAGCGCGGTATTTTGCACGACGCAGGCGACAGGCTCGAATTTTGCCGGTCCGGATAGGGGTGCAGCAGGTACGAATGGTAGATTTAGCCACCGGTCTTTAACGATCCACGAATTCCAGATTCCACAAGGAGCATGCATGCAGACTCGAGCCGCCGTACTGCGCGAGATGGCCCCGCCGCGCCCCTACAGCGATTCGCAGCCGTTGCGTATCGAAACCTTCGAGCTTGCCGCGCCGCAGTCCGGCGAAGTGCTGGTGAAGGTGCACGCGGCCGGGCTGTGCCATTCAGACCTGTCCACCATCGACGGAAACCGCCCGCGCCCGACGCCCATGGTGCTGGGGCATGAGGCCGCCGGCGAGATCATCGAGGTCGGCCCCAATGTGCGCGACTTCGCGGTCGGCGATCACGTGGTCTGTTCTTTCGTGCCCAGCTGCGGCCACTGCAACTACTGCGCCGACGGCCGCGCCGCGCTCTGCACGCCCGGCGCCCAGGCCAATAACGCGGGCACGCTGCTCGATGGCGGCCTGCGTCTGAGCGACAAGGGTGAAGACGTCTATCATCATCTCGGCATCTCGGGCTTCGCCGAGCATGCGGTGATCCGTACGGAGTCGCTGGTCAAGATCGATCCCTCGCTGGATTACGAGATCGCCGCGGTATTCGGCTGCGCCGTGCTCACCGGCGTGGGCGCGATGGTGCATACAGCGCAACTGCGCCTGGGCCAGACGGTGCTCGTGGTCGGTCTCGGCGGCGTGGGCCTGTCGGCCGTGCTTGGCGCGATCGCCGGGGGCGCTGCCCAGGTGATCGCCGCAGATATCGACGACGACAAGCTCGAGCGCGCGCGCGAACTGGGCGCGACGGCGACCGTGAACACCAAGGACGAAAATGCCTTGGAAAAGGTCAAGGATCTGACCGGCGGCGGCGTGGATGTCGCGGCCGAGTTTGCGGGTGTACAGCCGGCACTGGAGTTCGCCTTTGCCGCAACGGGCAAGGGCGGCAAGACCGTCACCGCAGGCCTGCCGCACCCCGATGTGCGCCTGCCGGTCTCGCCGACCCAGTTGGTGGCCCAGGAACGCACGCTCATGGGCTCCTATCTCGGCGGCCATGTGCCCAAGCTGGATATTCCTGAATACATTGCGCTTTACCAGGCGGGTCGCCTGCCGGTGGACAAGCTGCTCACGCATCGCCTTACGCTCGACGAGATCAATACCGGCTTCGAGCGTCTGGCAGCAGGGCAGGCGATTCGCCAGGTGGTTCTGTTCTAGCTGACCTGTCTGGCTCGCTAGCACCGGTGCGTGCTGCAGAACGCTGGCCCGTATCGCTTCATAGAGCGGTCTGGCATCGCTGGATGTGGCACATGTGTACTGCCAACAGGTAGCACTACGCATGTTGCGTTGCAGCTTGCGCGATCCGTGCTTCCGCTGCATTGTGCAACGACACGAAAACGAAGGAGAGGTTCGATGTTGAAGAAGACGATCATGCTCGTGATGTTCGCAGCGCTTTCGACCATGGCGGTCGCCGCACAGGCGAAGACCGTGGAAATCGAGGCGAAGAACAGCCTGCGGTTCAGCCAGGAATCGATCACGGTCAAGCCGGGTGAAGAAGTCACGATCAAGCTCGTGAACAACTCCAAGCTGCCGGCGTCTGCCATGGCGCATAACTGGCTTCTGCTCAAGGCCGACGCCGATGCGCGGAAGCTCGACGAAGCCGCGGCCAGTGCCAAGGCGAACGACTACGTTCCGAGCGACATGAGCGATCAGATCATCGCCCATACGGGTCTCGTGGCCGGCGGCGAGTCCGATACGGTGACGTTCACCGCGCCGGAAGAACCGGGCGATTATGAGTACATCTGCACCTTCCCGGGCCATTTCGCGGCCGGGATGAAGGGCACGCTGACGGTGAAGGCCGAATAGAGCGCATGGCCGGCTGAATGTCGGCTACGGCCCCGTCGCATCGCGGCGGGGCTTTTTTGTGCCCGGCGCATAGATGAATTGTCCGCAATCGACTTGATTCGGCTCGCGTGACCTCCAAGTCACAGGGGTATCAATGTTGTTCGAACAAGGAGCCTTCATGGCCGTCGACAAACTACTTTCGCCCGTCAATTTCGGTGCCGTGCAACTGCCCAACCGTGTGGTGATGGCGCCGCTGACGCGCTCGCGCACGCCTGATCAGGTGCCCGGGCCGATGCAGCAGGAATACTATGCCCAGCGCGCCGGTGCGGGCCTGATCATCTCCGAGGCGACCAATATCTCGGAGAGTGCGCGAGGCTATGTCTATACGCCGAGCATCTTCACCGATGAACAGGAAGCCGGCTGGAAGGGCGTCGTCGATGCCGTGCACGACGCCGGCGGCCGCATGTGTCTGCAGCTGTGGCACGTCGGCCGTGTCGGCCATGAGATGGTGCACCCGGACGGCCGCAAGCCGGTCGCGCCGAGTGCGATTCGCGGCGAAGGCGCCAAGAGCTTCGTCGAATTCGAGGACGGCTCCAACGGCCTGCAGGACTCCAGCACGCCGCGAGCGCTGGAAACCAAGGAAATCCCCGAGGTAGTCGAGGAGTATCGCCAGGCCGCGATCCGCGCCAAGCGTGCCGGTTTCGACCTGGTCGAAGTACATGCGGCCAACGCCTACCTGCTGCAGCAGTTCATGGCCACCGGCTCGAACAAGCGTACCGACGCCTACGGCGGCTCGATCGAGAATCGTGCGCGTCTGCCGCTTGAAGTGGTCGACGCGGTGGTCGAAGTGATGGGCGCCGATCGTGTCGGTATTCGCATGTCACCGTTCATCGAGCTCTTCGGTCTCACCGACGACGAGCCCAAGACGATGGCCTTCTACATGGCCGAGCAGCTCAACCAGCGCGGCCTGGCCTATCTGCACGTCAACGAGCCCGACTGGGCCGGCGGCGATATCAAGCTCACCGACGAGTTCCGCAAGGCCCTGCGCGAGCGCTTCGCCGACGGCGCGTTGATCTTCTGCGGTCACTACACCGCAGAGGGCACCGAGGAACTGATTGCGAAGGGTCTGGGCGACGGCGCGGCGTTCGGCCGGCCTTACATCGCCAATCCGGACCTGGTCGAGCGCTTCCGTATCGGTGCCGAGCTGGCCAAGCCGGACGAGGCCACCTACTACGGCGGCGACGAGAAGGGCTACACCGACTATCCCTTCCTCGACGAGCAGGGCAAGACCGGTACCGCATAAACGGTTCGATCAGTTCTGCGAACGAAAAAGCCGGCGGGTGTTCTCGCCGGCTTTTTCATGGCTGGCGCGTAACGGGGTCTAGAGCACCCAGTAAAGGGTAAGCGGAATCAAAGCGAGCGCGATGACATGGCCGACGGCCACGATCGCAGCAACCTGCTGCGGCGCGATCTCGAACTGCTCGGCGAGCATGTAGTTGAGCACGGCCGGCGGCAGGGCACCGAACACGATCAGCAACGCCGCCAGCGGCGGCTCGGGCTGGGTGATCAGCACCCAGGGCACCGCCACGATCAGCCCGGTCAACGGGCACAGCAGCCCGCCCCAGAAACCGGCCGCCCACTGGCCCGGCGCGCCGTCGGCCAGGCGCACGCCGAGCGCGACCAGCATCAGCGGGATCGATATCTCGCCGAGCATGCGGATGCCGGGCTCGATCATCGCCGGTGCATGCCAGTCCATCACCATGCCGAGCACGCCGGCGAAGGTCGCCACCAGCATGGGGTTGGTCACGAGCCGCTTGATATGGATCGAGTCTCCTAGCAGCCACAGGCCGACGGTGAACTGCAGCAGATTCTCGGTGACCAGCAGTACGACCGCCAGCGGCAACGCATCTTCCCCGAACGCCAGAATGGCCAGCGGCAGGCCGAGGTTGCCGCAGTTGTTGAACATCGCCGGGCCGATATAGATCGCCGCGTCGCGTTTCGTGACCCGCACCCAGGCCCAGGCCAGTAGCCCCGAACCGAGCACGATGACGGCCGCGCCGATGGCCGCCATGATGAAATCGTCGCCGCCCTGCGAGCGCTCGGTCAGCGCGTGAAAGATCAGCGCCGGGGTGAAGATCGTGATGTTCAGGCGGTTGGCGTCACGCAGATCTGTCGGGCGCTTGCGGCCATAGGCATAGGCCAGCGCGATGATGCCGAATACCGGCACCGTGATTTCCAGAATCCGGATCAGCACGTGCTCTCCCATAGGCCCAATGGTGGGCAAAGCGCGACATTCTATCTGTATTGCGCAGCGATCGCGCCATCTGGCGATAATCGGCGTGCGTATACTCGGTCGCCGTATTTGCCGATCAGGAGTTTGGCCATGTTCATCGCCATGAACCGTTTCAAGATCAAGCCGGGCTGCGAAGAGGAATTCCTCGCCATCTGGCGCGAGCGCGATACCCACCTGCAGGACGTGCCGGGCTTCAAGCAGTTCAACCTGCTGCAGGGCGCGACCAACGACGAGTACACGCTGTTCGCCTCGCATTCGGAATGGGAGTCACGCGCCGCCTTCGAGGCCTGGACCCAGTCCGAGGCGTTTCGCAAGGCGCACGCGAACGCCGGCGCACGCAAGGATATCTATCTCGGCCCACCGCAGTTCGAGGGTTTCGACGTCAAGATCTAGCGATCGGGCGGGCGGTCGATCTCGGGCGGCGGCCCGCCCGGCCGCCGGCGCAGGAAACGTGCGAAGCGGGGCAGGCCGGTGGCCGTCTCGCCGTTGTAGCGATAGGTGATCCACGAGCCGACCGGCGGCGGATCGGCGCGCTGCGCATCGGTAAAACCACTGCCGATGGCGAACTCGCGACCGTCCGGCGTACGAACGTCGAGCGAGCCCATCAGCCCTTCGAGCCGACCCTGGCCGGGGTTGTGGCCGATTACCCGGGCTTCGGCATCGTCGTACGGCTTGAGTTTGAGCAGATCGTCGCTGCGTCCGGCCCTGTATTTCGCGCCGCCGCGATGCAGGATCAGACCTTCGCCACCGCGCGCCAGCACGCGATCCATCGCCGCATCCAGCGCCATCGCATTTGTGACTCTGAACTGGTGGACGGCGATGACCCAAGGCTGGTCGATTTCAGCCACCACGTCGCGGATCGCCGGCACGCGGGTATCGAAAGAGCCGACATGATCCGGAAGGTCGAACACGCGATACCGAACATCGCGCCAATCCGCTTCGGCTGCGCCATGCGAACGCGCGATGCCGGATACGCGAGCAAATTCCCCGTAGCCGGTCCATAGCTCGCCGTCCATCGCATGCTCGGGCCAGCCGGCGGTGAACCAGGGCGGCGTATGAATGACCAGTCCGCCACGGGTGATCAGTCGTTCGCCATTCCAGTAACCGCGTACGCCGTCATATTTTTCGCTGATCCAGTATTCGGCCAGATCAATGCCGCCGTCATAGGTCTCGGCAAGGGTGACCTGCGGCGGGGCGGCGGCATGTACCGCGAGCGCGGATACGGTCAGCGCCAGCCAGAGCAGGCCGAGCGCCCGGTTTGGCGTTCGTCTGTTCATTGCATGCTCCGGCTACGACGCTAGCGCAGAGCGGCCGTCTCTATCCAGTCAGCGGTCGCGGCAGGCGCGGCGACCGACAGTTACCCACGCGGTACGTGGCTGGTCAGGATATGGCGTAGCTGTGAGCTGTCGACCAGTGGATCGTCGGGATTCACCACGATCTGTGAGCGCGCCAGCACGTAGCTCTTGCCGGTGATCGTGTTCTCCACGACGTCGTGCGGGCCGCCCTTGGACACGCGCGTGAACGAGCCGACGAAGCTGGAGCCACGCAGCGACACGGTTTCCAGCCTGTCGCCCGGCTGCATGCGGCCTTCGTGGTGCATGAGCGCCATGCGGGCCGACGTGCCGGTGCCGGTGGTGCTGCGACAGATCACGCCAGGGTGCACATAGGTGGCTGAGCGCGAGCGGTAATGATCGCCCGCGATCTGCTCGACCGGGCCCATGAAATGCAGGAACGGCAGCGGGCCGACGTCGCCCAGCGAGTAGTGCGAGAAACCGCGTTCTTGCAGGATCGCTTCCACGATCGCCTGCGCGCAGTGGGCCAGCCGGGATTCCTCGTCGCGGGTAAGTTCGAAGCCGAGTTCGGTCGCATCGACCAAGGCATAGAAGCCGCCGCTATACGCCACGCTGTAGGTCACATCGCCGATCAGAGGCACATGAATCGTGGCCCGATAGGTATCGATATAGCTGGGCAGACCTTCGCAGGTGATGGTCTCGACCACGCCGTTCTCGACGTTCGCCTCGATCTGGACCAGACCGGCCGGTGATTCGAGCACGAACTGCTGGCGGCCTTCGTACTTGGGAATCATGCCGGACTCCAGCAGGGCGGTGGCCGTGCAGATGGTGTTCGAGCCGGAATAGATCGGGTAGCCCATCACTTCCATGATGATGTAACCGGCCTGGGCCTGCGGATCGGTCGGCGGCACAACGAGATCGACCGACATTTCCGGAATGCCGTAGGGCTCTTCCAGCAGCAGGGTGCGAAGGCCGTCGGCATCGTCGCGCAGATATTCCATCTGATCGCGAACGGTCTCGCCGGGCAGGGCATTGATGCCACTGACCACGATACGGCTGACGTCGCCGCCGGCGTGGGTGTCGATGATCTGAAAGGAGAGTTCCTGGGTCATGGCTCGGTCTCTGATCGGCGCGGCGGCAGTCGATGCTGCCGCCGCCGGGAATCCAGTTGCTGCGGCGCCTGCCGGACACAGACGTCGCAACGTGGCCGTGCAGACACACGGCTCAAGGTCGAATCTTGTATGAACGGTGTTGTCGGGCAGGCTTTATTGCGCAAGCGCGTGCGGCGCGCCATGGGCGTCCCACTGGGCATCGGGCACGATCACGATCTTGCCGAGATAGTTGCTCGACCGGTCCATGAAATAGCGCTCGGCTTCATGTAGGTCGGAGAGTTTGAACGCGGCATGCAGCACCGGCTTGAGATCGCCCGAACGAATCCAGGCGACCAGCTGTTCGGCTTCGGCACGGGTGCCGTGCGACACGCCGAAGATCTGCACCTGATAGAGATAGATGCGTGTCCACAGCATCTCGCTGACGTTGCCGCCGCTGGCGCCGGCGATGCTCAGGCGCGGGTAGGTGCGCCGGCGGGTCATGTCGAAGATCATCGTGTCGATGAAGCGATGGGTCATGTCGCCGCCGACCAGGTCCATCACCGCGTCGAAGGGTTCATCGTGGGTGACTTCTCGCACCTTGGCCGTGAAGTCGTCCATGTCGGCCCGGTCGAACACCGCTTCCGCGCCGAGCGCGCGCAGGGCGTCGGCCTTGTCCGGCGTGCTCAACGCATAGGGAATGGCGCCGATCACGCGGCACATCTGGATCAGCGCGGTGCCTACGCCGCCGCTGGCGCCAGTCACCAGCACGCGTTCGCCGGCTTTCACGCCGGCCGCAGTGAGCATGTGATAGCCCGTCTGATAGGAGCACATCCCCATGCTTGCGAGCTGCGCGTCCGACAGGTCGTCGTTGTCCACGGCATGGAACTGGTCGGCCGGCACGGCTACGTACTCGGCATAGCCGCCGTCGGCGCCGTGGCCGTAGTAATCTGGGGTGAGATTGATATCGCGGCGCGCGTCGGCGTAGATATTGAAATCGAGCAGGCCGCGCTCGCCGATACGCGTCGTGGCGACGCCTTCGCCGACGGCCGCGACGCGCCCGACCACATCGGCGCCTTGGACACGCGGGAAGGTCAGCGTGGGCGAACCGCCGATCGCGAAAGACGTCACGTCGTCCGCATCCTTGGTGGGGTACAACCCTTCGCGCGCCTTGCGATCGGTGTTGTTCTTGGCCGTGGCCGTGACTTGTACCAGCACCTCGCCGGCTGCGGCGGTTGGTGTGGGTACATTCGAATCGTAGACCAGCTTGTCGATGCCGCCATGCCCGGTCAGCAGCATGGCCGACATGGTTTCGGGGAGTCCTTGCGATGCCATGGGGCGCTCCAGAAAACGGTCGCTGTATAAGCCGTCGACGATATCAAAGACCCGGGGCGAAACCGATTACAGCCTGCGCGCGGTAGAACCAACTAAAGCGATAGCGGCTAGCGCGCCTCGGCCACCAGTTCGGTCAGTCGCTGGGTCACGACCTTGCGGCGTTGCAGGGCGGCCTGTGTCGCGAGTGTGATCGCCATTTGCTGATCGCTGGCCGGAACCACCGACCGCACATGGCGGATTCGTGCATCGCGATAGGTGAGATAGCTCGGATAGCACTGCGCTTGGGCGCGCATCGCGGCCTCGCGCGCAGGCAACTGCCGGTCCGCCACATAGGGCATGGCCGCGGCATAAGTGCAGTTCCAATAGCGCTGGTATTGCGCTTCGGAGGGATCGGTACGCGGCGGCGTACCGGCGCATCCGGCGGCGACCAGCAGGCCAAGTGCCGAAAACGCCCATAGCGCCCACGATGTCGACGCCGCTGCTGCGCAGCGACGGTTTCGACTGCGTGAGCTACTGCTGCCCATCGCCGCGGTTACCGGACGGTGTATCCCGCTCGGCGGATGACGCGGCCGGTGGGCGTTCGGCGGCATCGGTGCGTCCCGTGGCGCGTGCGTTGCGGTGCTCCTGAAAGCGCCCCCAGACGTCGCGCGCCGTGCTCTTGATTCGTTCCTGGTTCTCGGGCTTGCGCAGCCAGTTCATGGCCAGCGCCCCTAATGTTCGTTTCATGTCTGCTCCTGCCTGCGGCGGTGCTTCGCTTGTTATCGAACAATGTGGGCACGATGGCCCGTGGTCAACGCCGGCAGGCAATATGGCGGCCGGACGCCACCTAGTCGCCCGCGGCCTCGACGCAAAAACGGGCGCGCGGGAAATGCACGCGTACCGGCGTGTTCTGCGGGCCTTCACGCTCGATCGTCATGACATCGCGGCCGATGGCGACAAGCTGTCCGGTCACGGCTTCGGTGCCGTAATCGGTCGCGGCTACCGTTACGGTCGTGCCGGGAGCAAGCTTGTGTGCGACCGACTCGGGCAACGGTTGCCATTCAGTGGTTTCCACGGCGATCGAATGCGCCTGTGCCGCGTCGAGGTCCTTGCGCTGGCCGTGGCCTATCGCGCGTATCCGGTCGGCCCAGGCGAGCAGGTTCGGATAGGCGTCGAGCAGATCCGCAATCCCCGCGTTGCCGCGGATGTACCAGACCGGGTGATAGACCGCGAAGTCGGCCAGCGTCGGCTGTTCACCGAGCAGGAAATCGCGCGCCGCCAGCTGTGCGTCGAGCGCGGCCAGTGACGGCGGCAATACCGCTTCGGAGAATGCGGCATCCGGGCGTGCGACGTTGCCGTTGGCGAACAGGTCGGCACGATCGGCCTGGAACTTGGCGAGACCGTCTTCGCCGAGTTTCTCGACAAGGAACGCGCGGCCCGCCGGGCGGAACATGGCGGGCACGGCCGCCAGGAACAGCTGGCGATCGCCGAACTGTTCCAGCGCGACCACGCTCGCCGTGTCGGCGGAAGGAATCGCCGGCGGGGTCGGCTCGAGCGTCTCGATCGTGCGTGCGATCAGCCTGGTGTCGCAGTAGATATCGCGCCCGATCTGCATGACCGGCGTCTTGCGATAGCCACCCGTAAGCGCGACCAGATCCGGCTTGGGCATGATCCGCGGAATGAGCACCGACTGCCATGCGAGCGCCTTGTACCCGAGCAGGGCGCGGACTTTCTCGGAGAAAGGCGAGGCTTCGAAGTGATGCAGAATGATCGAGGACATGCAGTCGGCCGGGTTGGGTCAGGCGGCCAGTCTGCGTGGCCGGCAACGCGCTGGCTACTGCAGCACCCGGATTGACTGGATTGTTGGTAGTTCTCAGCCCTCGGTCTGCGCGGCTTGCGCCTGGCGCCGGGCCGCGGCGTAGACGCAGTAGCCTGCGATGAGCGAGAACAACAGGCAGACCGTCATTACCGCGCCCCAGCCCTGCCATTCATAGAGCGAAAGCATCACGCTCGAGCCCAGGGTGCCGCCGGCAAATACCGCGGCCACGAACAGCGCGCTTACCGTGCCCGACTGCGAACGGGCGAAATAATCGTTGAGCAGCACGATCTGGGTCGCCTGATGGAACACCATGCTGCCGCATAGCAGCACCACGCCGATCACCAGAGCCGGGAACGAGCCCTGGATGACGCCGCACAGGCCGACCACGAACAGCACGGCCGCGGTCAGGGTGGCGTTCGGCAAGCCACGGCTCACGCGGGTGATTCCGGGCGCGCCGAGCGATGTCGCGATGCCCACCGCATAGCCGCCATAGACGATCGCCAGCATCAGCGTGCCGCCGCGCTCGTAGCCGATCTCGAACGGCAGGCAGGTCAACACCGTGGTCAGCACGCCGAAGGCCAGCGCGAGGCCCGGAAAGGACAGGCTCACCGGCGTACGCCAGCTTTTGCTGCGCTCGGGCGCCGATGCCGTGCCGGTCGCCGTGGGGCTAGAACGGCGCCGCAATTCGCTGGCCAGTGTCGGCGGTTTGCGCAACAGCCAGGCCGAGAACAGCAACATCGCCGTGATCGCAAGGCTGCCCAACTGCCAGTGCTCGAAGGCGACCGAGCCCACGGCGAGCAGGCGCCCGGTGACGCCGCCGACAATCGTGCCGGCCGTATAGAGCGCGAGATCGCGGGCGCGGCTTTCCGACCCCTGGATATTGGAGGAGCCGGTGATCACGGCCGGAATCAACAACGGCAACAGCATCACCTGCAGCGCGCGCAGCAGGAAATAGGGCACGGCGGCGAAGGCGATGGCCTGCATGGCAAATAGCGCGGCCAGCAGGAGCTCGGTGACGAGCACGATGCGCATGGCACGGCCCACGGTGATGAAACGCCCGAACAGCACCGGCCCCGAGGTGAGCACGATAAAGGCGAACGTCATGGGCATGGCAGACCAGAGCACGGACACGTCAAAGGTGGTCTGGATCTGCGCGGCCAACGGCTGCGGGAAATAGATACAGGCCGCCGCCGCGGCGCCGGCCACACCCAGCCGGATGCCGTCTCGGTAGCTGCTCATGACTGCACTGCGGTGACGATCTCCATGGCGCCTAGCAGGCCAGAATGTGTCCTATGCAGCAAATCTGGCCCGGTATCGAATAGCTGCACGGCGCGCTTCAATCGAGACAGGAAGCGAACGCCCGTTCGGTGCTAAGTTGTTCATCGATAAAACAACACAGGCCGCTGATAACCACGGCGGACCGCGAAGGAGAATCCATGGCCCATCCCGATGTCAGTTCAGACCCGCTCATCCTCGAGCCCGAGCGCCCGATCATCGATCCGCATCATCATCTCTGGGATCGCTCGCGGCTGGCGCTCGGCGATGGGCCGTTCGCCGACCACGGCTTCAGCGCCATGCTGCGCGAGCGCCCGCGCTATCTGCTGGACGAGCTGCTGGCGGATACCGACAGCGGCCACGATATTCGCGCCACGGTCTTCATCGAATGTCGCGCCATGTATCGCGCCACCGGCGAGAAGGCGCTGCGCTGCGTGGGCGAGACGGAATTCGTCAACGGCGTGGCCGCGGTAGCCGCCAGCGGCGTCTATGGCGAGACCCAGGCCTGTGCCGGGATTGTCGGGCATGCGGATTTGCGCGGCGGCGAAGCGCTAGCCGACGTGCTGCAGGCGCATATTCAGGCCGGCGGCGGGCGTTTTCGCGGCATCCGCCAGAGTGCGGCCCATGACGGTGACCCGAGCGTGCTCGGGCCGCTGTCCACTCGCGGTGCGGCCAAGGAACTGTTGAGTGACCCGGATTTCCGTCGCGGCTTCGCCGCGCTCGCGCCGCTTGGCCTGAGCTTCGATGCCTGGCTGCTGGAGCCGCAGCTGCCGGAACTGCTCGATCTCGCCCGTGCGTTCCCGGATACGACCATCGTGCTCGATCATGTCGGTGGGCCGGTGGGCATCGGCGCCTACGCCGGCCAGCGCGATGCGCGATTCGAGGGCTGGCGTGAACAGATTCGTGCGTTGGCGAATTGTCCGAACGTGGTGGTCAAGCTCGGCGGCCTGGCCATGCCGTTTGCGGGTTTCGAATGGTCCTATCGCAATCGGCCGGCCACACATGAAGCGCTGGCTGCCGCCTGGGCACCGTATATCGAAACGTGTATTGAAGCCTTCGGTGCTGAGCGCTGCATGTTCGAGAGCAATTTCCCGGTCGATCATTTCACCTGCGATTACGCCACGCTCTGGAATGCTTTCAAGCATCTCGTCGCCGACTACAGCGAGGCCGAGAAGAGCGCGCTGTTCTCGGGCACCGCGGCGCGGGTGTATCGCCTGGGTGAAATCGCCGCTTCCGGATGACCGCTCGTCTGCGCCGCGCGCTACCCTGAGCGTCTTTTACTGGGGAGACCGGACTCTTGGGCCTATTACAGATCAGCGCGGTCGTCGTGTCGCTGGCCGCTTTGCTGGCGTTCTTCAATTACCGGGTGGTTGGTCTGCCCACCACGATCGGGGTGATGCTGCTGAGTCTTGTGGTGTCCGCCGCGCTGGTCGCAGCGGATTTCTTCGGGCTCTGGAGCATCCGCGAGCATGCCGATTCCTGGCTGCTGGGAATCGACTTCAACCGTACGCTGATGGACGGCATGCTCAGCTTCCTACTGTTCGCCGGCGCGCTGCAGGTCAACCTGGGCGATCTGTTGAAGCACCGCTTCTCGATCGGTGTACTGGCTTCGGTGGGCGTGGTGCTGTCCACGGCCATCATCGGCGGCGTCACGTATTTTCTCGTGCCGTTTTTCGGCTTTGAACTGCCGTTGGTATTTTGCCTGCTGTTCGGCGCGCTCATCTCGCCGACCGACCCGATCGCGGTGCTCGCACTGCTCAAGCGGGCGGGCGTCAGCAAGGAGCTGGAAACCAATATCACCGGCGAATCGCTGTTCAACGACGGTGTGGCTGTCGTCGTTTTTCTGGCGCTGCTGGGGCTCACGGATGCGGGCCATGTCAGCGGCACCGGCGCGATCGCACTGCTGTTCGTGCAGGAAGTCGCCGGCGGCGCGGTGCTGGGGCTGGCGCTGGGTGGCCTGGCGTTCTGGATGCTGCGTCAGATGGACGATCATCAGGTCGAGATCCTGGTCACGCTCGCCCTCGTACTCGGCGGCTACCAGCTGGCGCTGTCGCTGCACGCCTCCGGGCCGATCGCGATGGTCGTGGCCGGGCTGCTGATCGGCAACCACGGACGGCTGTTCGCCATGAGCGAGACCACGCGCGAACATCTCGACATCTTCTGGGAGATCATCGACGAGATCCTCAATACCGTGCTGTTCGTGATGATCGGCCTGGAGATGATCCATATCACCCTCGACGGCGGTTATCTCGTCGCCGGGCTGCTGGCGATCCCGCTGGTTCTGGTCACCCGTTATGGCTGCGTGAGTGTGGCGTTGCAGCTGGTCCGGCCTTGGCACCGGCTGGGCGACAACGCTAGCGCGCTGCTCACTTGGGCCGGGCTGCGCGGCGGCATTTCCGTGGCCCTGGCCCTGGCGCTGCCGGCAGGCGAGCCGCGCGATGCGATCATCACCATCACCTATTGCGTGGTGCTGTTCTCGATCGTGGTGCAAGGCCTGACGGTCGGGCGGGTCATCGGCCGCCTGAGCCGCTGACGTCATCCCATGGCAGAAGGTGCATTGCGTGTGTCGCAACAATCCCTATGTAGACTGCCGTACACGGTATCGCCACCCGTGGCGGTCATCCTCTCCTGTGAAAGGACCAACGATTCATGAGCAACGATAACGAATACACGCCGCCGGCCGTCTGGAAATGGGAGAAGGGCAGCGGCGGCAAGTTCGAGAACATCAACCGCCCGATTGCCGGGCCGACGCATGACAAGGAATTGCCCGTCGGCAAGCATCCGTTCCAGGTCTACTCGCTGGGCACGCCGAACGGCGTGAAGGCGACCGTGATGTTCGAGGAACTGCTCGAAGCCGGCCACAGCGGCGCGGAATACGACGCCTGGCTGATCAACATCGGCGAGGGCGATCAGTTCTCCAGCGGCTATGTCGAGATCAACCCGAACTCCAAGATCCCGGTGATGGTCGATCACAGCGCGCCCGAGCCGCAGCGCGTGTTCGAGTCCGGCTCGATCCTGGTGTATCTGGCCGAAAAGTTCGGCGCCTTCCTGCCGAGCGATCCGGCCACCCGTACCGAAACCATGAACTGGCTGTTCTGGCAGATGGGCAGCGCGCCGTATCTCGGCGGCGGCTTCGGGCATTTCTATGCCTATGCGCCGGTGAAACTGGAATACCCGATCGATCGCTTCGCCATGGAAGTGAAGCGCCAGCTTGATGTGCTCGATCGCCGTCTGGCCGAATCGCGCTATCTGGCCGGCGACGAATACACCATCGCTGATATCGCCACCTGGCCGTGGTATGGCGCGCTCGCCAAGGGCCGTCTCTACGACGCCGGCGAATTCCTGCAGGTGCAGGAATACAAGAACGTGCTGCGCTGGGCCGACGAGATCGAAGCCCGCCCCGCGGTACAGCGCGGACGCATGGTCAACCGCCCGTTCGGTGATCCCTCCGAGCAGCTGCGCGAACGCCATGACGCCAGCGACTTCGAGCTGAGAACCGAAGACAAGCTGCAGTCGGCAGACTGACGGTGTGGTGGCCGGGGCCGGCCGAGGGTCTGGCCCCGGCCGTTAACCGGATTTTCGTCTCGCCGTCAGGTGTCGGCGGTGGGCGTAGGATCTTCGTCCTGCGTGATGCGTTATGCCCTGTATCGACTTGATCATCGAACTGTCGGCCGCCCAGTGCCATGCCCATTACGCTGGGTCTGTCGAGCAGATCCATGCGCGTAGCGTGGACGGGCGCCGCGTACTGTTGCCGGCACAGGCGCTACGGCGTGTGGTGACGCGTGACGGGGTGCACGGCATCTACCGGCTCACTTATGGCGCCGACGGCCGCTTCGAATCACTGCGGCGTATTGCCGATACGCCGAGTCACTGACGGCCAGAACTCGCGTCGCAGACTGGAATTGCGCTGGCCGGGCGCCAACCATTGTTTCGGTCAACGCATGAATCGCTCAGGCACGCGCAGCTCTTGCCAGGCGCCGCATTCCAACCCGCCCAGCGTCCAGTCACCCATACCCACGCGGACCAGCCGCAGCGTCGGCAGGTCGACCGCTGCGGTCATGCGTCGCACCTGGCGATTGCGCCCCTCGCGAATCGTGATTTCCAGCCATGTCGTGGGTACGTTCTTGCGATAACGCACAGGCGGATCGCGCGGCCATAGCGCCGGCTCGCTCATCACGGTCACGTCGGCCGGTCGGGTCGGGCCATCCTTGAGCGTGGGGCCGGCGCGCAGGGCGTCGAGTTGTTCGGGGCTGGGTTCACCGTCGACCTGTGCCCAGTAGGTCTTGGGCAGTTTGTGCTTCGGGTCGGTGATCCAGGCCTGGAGCTGGCCGTCGTTGGTGAGCAGCAGCAGGCCTTCACTGTCGCGGTCGAGCCGCCCGGCGGGGTAGACGCCCGGCACGTCGATATAGTCGGCCAGTGTCGCGCGCTTGTCCGCATCCGTGAACTGGGTGAGCACACGAAACGGCTTGTTGAAGGCGAGCAGCCGCGGCGTCACGGGTCTCGCCGCGGGCTTGCGGCGGGCTTTGGGACGTCGCGGCGGACGTTTATTCGGCGGCGGCTTGCTCATGGGGCAGGGCGCAGAACGACAGGTGGCGCAGGCTACCAGTCCTTCGCCCAACTCGAACGGCCGAGCTCGATGATGCGTTCGATCTCGTCGTCCGGCACGCAGTCGGCGTTGCCGCGTTCGAGCGGGTCGTAGTGGAAGACGAACAGCCGTGACGCGAATTCGGCGATCGGCAGCGATGCTTCGCCGGGGATTTCGCCGTGGCCTTCGGTGGTGGTGACGATGCCCTGGCCCCAGTCCTGGCCGCTGTCGTTGTTGGGGTTGTAGAAGTACACGCGCATTGCGTTGTCCGGGTCGAGCCCGACCCGCAGGATGCTGATCGCGTGGCGGCCGACATAGCGCGCTGCGCTGTCGGTGACGGCAATGCCGGCAGGCTGCGAATGAATCACCGGCATGCTGCCGTTGTAATAGGGGTGGTAGCAGGCATAGAAGTGGCGGACGAAGCCCTCGTAGTCTTCGATCTCGCCCGACTCGTGATCGGCGATTACGCGAAAGCCCTGGCCGACCCACCAGCCGTAGAACTCGGGGTTGATCCAGCGGTGCAGGTCGTCGTCGCGCTCGCCGCAAAGCCGGCCCATCTCGATATAGATGCGATCCAGATGCGGCACGAGTACGAGCGAGACCGGGTCCACATCGAGCGGGCGTTCCTTGGCCAGTCCGGCCTCCAGGCCCTTGGACGACACGCGCTCGCCTTCGAAACGGGTGAGTACCTCGTCGTCGCGCGCGGCCCAGGCGACGAGTTGCAGCAGATAGTCCGGGTCGTTGTCGGCCCACATCGACAGGCCGATCACCGATTGGCAGGTGGGATTGTTGCCTTGCCCAACGCCCAGCGGCTGGCCGAGCAGGCCCAGCACGCCGGCCAAGAGATAGACCCGCGGCGGCTGGCGATCGCCAAAGACTTCGCGCAGGTTCTCGGCGGTCTCGGCAGACAACGGCAAACGAATCTGACGCCACAGCCCGGCTGCCACCGGCGTCGAGAACAGCACGCCGCGCTCGAGCAGCATCGCGAGCCCGTAGATCGCCTGGCAGGTCTCGACGAACACGGCCTCGTCGATCAGCGTATGGATGAGCTCGCGGTAGCAGAGCAGTGCGTCGCGGCCGGTCGGGCTCAGGCCGAGAGCGATCGGAATCAGCGCATCGCCGCCACCCTGCGGGATGGAACGCAGATGGCGCAGGAACACCGCGTGATAGACCGAGACCAGGCCGGTGTCGTGCATGGCCTCGGCAAAGCCGTTTGCCTCGCCATGCAGTTCGTCGCGGTCCATCGCGGCCAGGCGCTCGGCGTAGACCGAAAGGCCGGGGTCTTCCGCACAGCCCGGCGCCGGCGCGAACAGCGATTCGACCAACCGCTTGGCATCGTCGTTGTCGGCGGCGGCTGCAAGCTCCGGGTCGTAGAGACAGGTGGCGATCTGGATCACCATCTGGCGTGCATCGTCGACCTGGATCGGGCGCTGGGCGAGGATGCGCCACACCTCGTTCACCAGGCTGTCGAGAATGCTCTCGTAGCCCATATGGGCGAGCTGGTACTGGTAGAGCGCCTGTACGGCGCGCCCGAGATCGTCCTCGCGTTCGCGGTCCGCCTCGCTGAGCGTGCCGGACAACAGATCCAGGTTGAGCGCCATGACCTGGGTCAGGAAATTGCGTGCGCGCTCTGCAGCAATGCCGGGATGGAAATACTCGCCCTTGGCCACGGCCAGCAGGCGCAGTTCACTCAGCGCTTCGATCGCTGTCGTCGCGCGATCGCCCTGGCGCAGCGAACGCACGGCCAGCGCGGGCTGCAGGATGTTCGGCTGACCCCAATCGCTATGCGCGAACACTCCGGCCGACTCGATCTCGGCCACCCGCGCATGCAGCGCTTCGGCGCCGCCTTCGAGGGCGAGCATTGCCGCCGCGCATTCGAGCACTTCGATCTTGGCGGGCTTGCGCTCTGTCTTGCCGGTGATTGGGGCCAGGTGCGCCAGCCCCGCGTCGAAGTCGGCTGCCAGCGTGGCCAGAGAGGCGGTGTGTTCGGTCATGTGTATCCGTTCAGAAAAAATCGGGCAGGACGCCGTCGTTCTCGCCCGCATTGACGCACTAATTGCAGCCGAAAACCAGTCGTAATCTTCGCTATGGCCGCAAGTCGACTGGCCGCGTATGCGTTGGGGTTATCGGACCGAGCGAAAGCGTGGATAGCCCGGGTCTTCATGTCCATGTCACCGGTAGGTGACGCGCAGAGTCACGCGGCAGCATGCAGGTGCGCAGTAGGCTGCAATAGCGCGGGGGGAGCAGGATGCTACCGCCAATCGCGATACCCATCGTCGCTGTCGACAGGAATGGGTATTGTGGGCTTGGGTGCTGTCGTTGTGCGGGTCCGAGCGTCAAGGCCCATACGGCAGAGCATGTGCAATTGTCTGTAAACGACAGAGAAATTAGACGTGAAACGTCATTTCATTTGAGGCATGATCCCACGCATCCGGATTCGCCGGATGGCCGACGGTGCACCGTATAAAAAAGCGCGTGCCGTTTGCTTCGCGATACAACACGGAGGAGATATCCGATGGATTCGACCACTTTCAAACGCGGTCTGCTGGCCGGCGCCACGGCGCTTGCCCTGACGGCTTTCCTGGCGCCGAGCACCGCTCTGGCACAAGACAGCACCACCTGGCGCGTGCAGTCGCACTGGCCGAGCTCCAGCAGCTCCTACGAGGACAGCCTGGTGCGCATCAAGAACGTCATCGAAGAGCGCACCGATGGCCGCGTGAAGCTCAAGCTCTACCCGGCCGGCGCCCTGTTCAAGGCGCAGCAGACCTTCGACGCGGTCAAGCGCGGCACCATCCAGATGGGCACCATCGCGCCGGCCTATGCACAGAACCAGATGAGCCTTGCCGGCATCGCCTCGGGCCTGCCGTTCGCTTTCCGCAACGTCTGGGAAGTCGCCTACTTCCACAAGAACCTCGGCTTCGAGGACATGCTGCGTGAAGAAGCCGCCGAAGAGGGCATCTACTGGTCGACCGACAAGGTCTACCCGACCGAAATGGTCGTCGATCGCCCGATCGAGAGCATGGAAGACTTCGAAGGCCTGAAGATCCGTTCCTCCGGTGCGCTGCAGACCTTCCTCACGGAAGCCGGCGCGTCGGCGAGCTACATCCCGGGCGGCGAGCTCTACACCGCGCTGTCCAGCGGCGTGGTCGATGGCGCGCACTGGGGCGCGGCGCAGGGCGCAGCCAGCATGAGCCTGTATGAAGTGGCCAAGTACCACGTCAAGCCGGCGCTCAACATCGCGGGCACGGACGTGTTCATCATCAACCAGAAGGCGCTCGACAAGCTTTCGCCGGAAGACGCCAAGACGGTCAAGGACGCGCTCAACGAGCAGTTCTGGGTGCGCACCAACGAGTATCTCTACAAAGAGCAGCTCGCACTGGCCGGCGCCATGGAAAAGGACGGCGTGAAGATCACCGAGCTGCCGCCTGAAGTCCAGAAGAAGCTGACCGAAGTCGCCCAGGCCTCCTGGGAAGAGCAGGGCGAGCGCAGCGACAAGGCTGCCGAAGCGCTGGACAAGGTCAAGAAGATGCTGACCCGTCTGGGCTATCTCGACAGCGACGCCTGAACCCAGTCTCGTACTGACCACCGCCCCGTTGGCCCTTGAGGCCATCGGGGCGGACTTTTTTCGCGGGAGTCGCCCATGCGCGTGTTCACCGGATTCATCAACGGCATCACCCGGCTCAACGACTGGATCGGTCGAGCGGTGGCGCTGCTCATTTTCGTCATGTTCGCCGTGCTGCTGCTCGGCGTGCTCTATCGCTATGCGCTCGACGCGCCCCGTGTGTGGACCACCGAACTCACGCAGTTCGTGTTCGGGTTCTATGCGGTGATGTCGGGCGGTTATGTCATGGCCCATCGCGGCCACGTGAACGTGGACCTGCTCTATAGCGCGCTGCCACTGCGCGCGCGGGCCGTACTCGACGTGCTCACCTCGTCGCTGTTCTTCCTGTTCATGGTCACGCTGCTCTATTACGGCGGCATCATTGCCTGGGAGTCGGTCGACAGCATGGAGACCTCGTATTCCGCATGGAATCCGCCGGTCTGGCCGTTCAAGATCGCGATCCCGGTGGCGGCCTTCCTGCTGCTGATGCAGGGCATCGCCAAGCTGGTCGAGGACATCGCGATTGCCGTGGGTGCCATCGACGGCCCGCTCGACGCCCCGGCGGACGCTGACAAGGAGGAAGCAGCATGAGCATTGAACTCACCACGCTGCTGTTCTTCGGCGCGCTGCTGTTCTTCCTTGTCCTCGGTCTGCCGCTGACCTTCGTGCTCGGCGGCGTGTCGGTGGTGTTCCTCTATTTCACCTGGGGGATCGATTCCTTCTACCTCGTCGCCTCGCAGATCTGGGGCACGATGGAGAGCTTCACGCTCGTCGCGATTCCGCTGTTCGTGTTCATGGCCATGATCCTGGAGCGAACCGGCGTCGCCAAATCGCTCTACCGCATGATGTATCTGTGGTGGGGGGGCACACGCGGCGGCCTGGCGATCGGCACGGTGTTCATCTGTGCCGTGTTCGCAGCCATGTGTGGCATCAGTGGTGCAGCGGTGGTTGCCATGGGCACCATCGCGCTCCCGTCGATGCTAGAACGCGGCTACGACAAGCATATGGCGCTCGGCGCGATCAATATTGGCGGCGGGCTGGGCATTCTCATTCCGCCCAGCATCATCATGATCCTCTACTCGCTGATCACCGGCGTGTCGGTGGGCCAGATGTTCGCCGCCGGTATCCTGCCGGGCATTCTGCTGGTGGTGCTGGTCGCGATCTACGTGCTCGTGCGCTGCTATTTCCAGCCGCATCTCGCGCCGGCGCTGCCGCCGGAAGAGCGGGGCGACTGGCCCGAGAAGTTCCGCGCGTTGGGTGCGGTGCTGTTGCCGATTCTCATCGTGGTGATGGTGCTCGGCTCGATCATGGCCGGCGTGACCACGCCCACCGAGGCCGCCGCCATGGGCGTGCTCGGCGCGTTGATCTCGGCCGCCGTGTATCGCAAGTTCACCTGGACGCTGATCAAGGAGGCGAGTCTTCGCACCTTCTCCCTGACCGGCATGATCATGTGGATCCTGTTCGCGGCCCATGCCTTCAGCGCGGCCTACCAGAGCATGGATGCCCAGGCCATGATCGAAGGCTGGATGCAGGCGATTCCGGGCGGGCCCTGGGGCACGATCATCGCCATGCAGGTCATCCTGTTCCTGATGGCCATGGTGCTCGACCCGGTCGGCATCATGCTGATCACGCTGCCGGTGTTCATGCCGATCGTCGAGGCCCTCGGCTTCGACCCGATCTGGTTCGGCATCCTGTTCGTGATCAACATGGAAATCGGCTACATGACGCCGCCGTTCGGCTTCAACCTGTTCTATCTCAAGGGCGTCGTACCGTCCTCGATCACGATGCAGGATATCTACCGTTCGGTGCTGCCCTATGTGCTCGTGGGCATCGTGGGGCTGGCGATCATCATGATCTTCCCGCAGATCGCCACCTGGCTGCCGGATCTGGTGTTCTAGCCGATCCGCCAGGCGAAACGAAAAAGCCCGCCGACTCTTTGAGCCGGCGGGCTTTTTTTATGCGTGCTGTATCGGCGCGCGGGTTCAGGCCGTCTTGTCGCGGCGCGGCAGGGTCCAGTCCGGGCGCACGAAATGACAGGTATAGCCGCTCGGGAATTTCTCCAGATAATCCTGGTGTTCCGGTTCGGCCTCCCAGAAATCGCCCGCCGGCTCCAACTCCGTGACCACTTTGCCGGGCCAGATGCCGGATGCATTCACGTCGGCGATGGTGTCCTCGGCCACGGCTTTCTGCTCGTCGCTGGTGTAATAGATCGCCGAGCGATAGCTGCGACCCATATCGTTGCCCTGGCGGTTCTTCGTCGTCGGATCATGGATCTGGAAGAAGAACTCCAGCAGCGAGCGATAGCTAATCCGTGACGGGTCGTACACGATCTCGATCGCCTCGGCGTGATCGCCGTGGTTGCGATAGGTGGCATTGGGCACGTCGCCACCGGAATAACCCACGCGGGTCGAGACCACGCCGTCGTAGCGGCGAATCAGGTCCTGCATGCCCCAGAAGCAGCCGCCTGCCAGGATTGCTCTTTCGGTTTGGGCTGTCTCAGTCGCCATCAGATGTCCTCCACTTGATCGATGAACTCGCCGTAGCCTTCGGCCTCCATCTCGTCCTTCGGGATGAAGCGCAGCGACGCCGAGTTGATGCAGTAGCGCAGCCCGCCGCGGTCGGCCGGGCCGTCGGGAAATACGTGGCCGAGATGGCTGTCGCCATGCGTCGAGCGCACTTCGGTACGGGTCATCCCGTGCGAGTCGTCGCGTAGTTCATTTACGTACGCGGGCTGGATCGGTTTCGTGAAGCTGGGCCAGCCGCAGCCGGATTCGTACTTGTCGCTGGAGGCGAACAGGGGTTCGCCGGAGACGATGTCGACGTAGATGCCCGGTTCCTTGTTGTTCAGGTATTCGCCGGTGCCTGGGGGTTCGGTGCCGCTTTCCTGGGTTACCCAGTGTTGGGTTTGGTCTAGATTGGAGAGGGCTTCGGGGGATTTGGTGTAGTTGGGCATGGTCGCTTTTCGTATCGTTTGCGAATACAGCGAACGATGATGGTTTGTGGCGTGAAATCAAGCGCAACTTATTTGGTCTAACCGTGGGCTAGGATCGTTGCGGACTTGCAACGACGAAGGTCATGTCTGGTTTGTTATTGCTGCCTGCTTCCTTTTTCGTGATGTGCGTACTGAACCTGTAATCGATAAGTGCTTTTAAGCACCTAATCCGCACTGTTATAGCGCTATGCGCAAAAGTGGCGAGATGCTATATGTGTTTTTGGTCGTCTGCTTGGCGTCGTTCTTAAAAGGCATTGGGTATGGAGTGGAAAGAGCTTGCCGCCTCCGCGATTGGCAGTTTAGCTTGGCCAATAAGCATATTCGTAATGTTCTTTCTTGTGCGGGGGAGGATAAGCGAATTAATAGAAAAGTTAGGCAGGCTGAAGTACAAAGACTTAGAGCTTGATTTTAGTAAGCTAAAACATCCTAAGCCAATAATAGACGCTTCTTCACGTACTCTAGGTCGAGATGAAGGCGTCGCTATAAAGGACAGTGAATCCGAACAAGTATTCAGCTCTCTCGAAGACCAGATATTCGAAGCGGTGGAGGACGCTCCTGCTGCTTCAGTCCTCTTGGCATGGTCGTACGTAGAGGCGTCTTTAACGGCCGCGATTTCTAGGTTGGAGTTTGGCGCTGAGGCCCCGAGTGGATCACCTCTACAGAACATTAAAATTCTAGAAAGTACTGGAGAGTTATCGCCCCAACAATTAGAGCTGCTGCACGATTTGCGTATTTTGAGAAACAAGTTAGCGCACGGCGGCTCGTCAACGAAACGTATCCGAACCGAACAAGCCTACGATTACGCGACGACTGCGGTGGAAATATCGAGATTCTTAGATTCTCTCGAACGCAAAAGAAAAATTTTCATGCTACCAGTCGGTAAATGGATAAAAACTCCGGAAGGCTTTTCCGAACAACCTAAGGATCGTCTCGCGAACTACTGGAGATATGACTGCATTACCCTTCCTGGGAAGAACATTACTGCAGGTTCGGGGCCATGGATAAGAGGAAGTGATATCGTTTACTTCGGAATTGACATAGAAATGCAGAGAAATAGAGGTAGTGCAGTTGTCGCGGAGTTATTAATCGGACTTGAGTACGTTGCTCAGGAGAAGTTGAAAGCGAGTGCAAACGAAATTGTTTCGTACGATGAGATGACCCATACGATTCGGTTTGATCTCGGGAAGTCGATCTTTGAGTATCAATTCGAATAAGGCGATGGGGTCAGGTCTTGCATTTTGCGTCAAGCCGTTGGCTTGCTCACGACGCGTCGGTAGCGCTTTTATCAAATGCGCCGCTTATTGACTGCGAGACGGCGGGGCGATTGAGTCAACGCTTTTCCCGGCCGATAACCGGCTCCCTAAAATCGAGTGTTGAATCGGCGGTTCAGGCGAATTTCGACTTGGGGTTTCGCGCTGCTGCGCGAGTGTCTTTTATTTGCTTGTCCAAATAAAAGTCACCAAAACAAAAGACACCCTGTCTTGCGCCGATGCTTTGCATCGGTGCCCTGCGCTGCTCGCCATGACGAGCGCAGCCGGAACTCGCTTCGCTCAGACATCCGGCTGCTTTTTCTCGTCCTGGCTCCGCTGCTCGGCGCTACGCCCAAGGGGCCCAATACAGGCAAGCTCGCTGTCGCTCGCTCAAGGTCGCGCTCTTTGTGTCGGATTAGGCCTTGGCCTAATCCGACGAGATCGGAGTCGCGTGCTGGACGTCGGCTGGGCGGGTTAGGTGACTCTCGTTCTTGGCTTCACGTCTGTATTCGGGCCCCGTTGCACGGCGACGGAGACACGTAGTGGCGACGGGTGTCCGGCGCACTGCGCCGGTGCGTACAGCATGTCAGAGGATCGCCAAAGCGATCCGAGTTCTGTACGCATCCCGTCGCCGCTGCGTGTCGGAGTGAACCGGCGTAGCCGGCGCTGTGCCCGGGTGTCTTTTTGTTTGCTTACTTTCTTTTGGACAAGCAAAAGAAAGTGAGTCGCACAGCAGTGCGAAACAAAAGGGCCGACGAACTCGTGAGCGCCGAAACACTCGTGGCCTGAAGCCGACAATTCTCGAATCAACGCCCAAAGTTCAACCGACTTGGAGTTTCACGCCGAGGCAAGGAAGCAGACGAGGATCGAACACAACAACGATCTGAATGCCAAACCCAACGTGCGTAGCATGTCGCGTTTTACGGCGGGTAGAGCACGGTAATGATGAGCGATTGGCTGTTTTCGGGCGCGATGCCCTTGTTATGGGTCGGATTCTGCACCGTGGCGCTGTACGCGCTGATCATCGTGTTTGCCCGGTGGTCAGGCGTGCGCAGCTTCGCCGAGATGTCGACGTTCGACATCGCGGTCACCATCGCATTGGGTTCGCTTATGGCCAGCGTTGTCGTCTCCAAGAACCCGCCGCTGGCCCAGGGCGCGGTAGCCGTGGCCACGCTTTATGCCCTGCAGCTTGGGGTGTCACGTCTGCGCTGCCGGTATCGCACCGTCGAGGCGATGGCTGACAACGCGCCGATCCTGCTCATGGGCCCGGGCGGCGAGATCAAGCACGAGAATCTGCGGGTGGCGCGCGTCACCGAGGACGATCTGCGTTGTCACCTGCGCCGGGTCAATGTGTCCGACCCGCGGCAAGTACACGCGATGATCATGGAGGGCACCGGCAACATCAACGTGTTGCACGGCGACCACCACGACCGATCCGATAATCCATGGATCATGCAGGGCGTGCGCGACTACGAGGCGCGCCCGACTTTCAATACGCAGCGGGCCTGAGCCCGCGTCTGCCGATCGTTCACCTCCGTGGTGTCGGCCCCCAAACAGCGGTCAGGCGCCCGCCAATTCTGCCGGGGTCATGCAGAAACGGCCGTAGTCGCGGCTGAGCGCTGGCTGGAACGGAGACCGGTCGCAGCCAACGCATCGGCGACCGCCCGGATGGCTTCCGCGTCGGTATCGCGGCGGCTATCTGCGATGACGATCGAAGCGAAGCAGTCGGGTAGGCGCGGCAGGCCGTCGCGGGATGTGAGTTCGCGAACATCCGGCCCGAGACGGTCGCGATCGAGGATACCGACCGCCACGCCGGCCGCGACCGCAGCTTCGATCGCGGCCATGCTTTCGCTGGTGAACATGTCCTCCCAGGCGCGGCCCTCGGTTTCCAGCGCGTCGAGACCGAGCGCGCGGTAGGGACAGTCCGGCGGGTGCAGGGCAAGCGGTAGCGTGCCCGGGCCGGGCGCGGGCATGGATGCGCCGGTGGCCCAGACAGGCCGGGTCCGCCACAGCGGCGTGCCGCGGTGATCGGCGTCCACGGGGGCCACGATTACGGCGAGATCCAGTTCGCCGTTGTCGAGCGCGCGGCGCAGACTGCCGCTGGCGCCGGTACACACCTGCAGCGACAGATCGGGATGGGCACGGCGCAGGCGCGGCAGCAGCGGGGTGAGCAGGCGCGGCGCATAGACTTCCGGCAGGCCCAGCCGCACGCGCCCGCCGGCGCTGCGATTGGCCAGGCGGTCAATCAGGTCGTCGTGGGCGGCGAGTACGGCGCTCGAATCCGCCTGCAGTTTGAGACCGTCGGCGGTGGGCGTCACGCCCTGACGGCCGCGTTCGAGCAGGCGCCGGTCGAGCAGGGTTTCGAGTCGCTTGATCTGCTGGCTCACCGCGCCGAGCGTGAAATGCCGGCGCTCGGCCACGGCCCGCAGGGTGCCGAGCTGGCATGCGAGCTGGAACGTGCGCAGCAGATCGATATCCAGTTGGCGATAGGCGGATGGGTTTAGCATTGCTTAACCATAACCCAAATATATATAGATTTCGTCTTTATCCGGCCGCGCGCAGGCTTTGTATTCGGTTTCTGCCCCGGATGTTTCATGCCTGCCTATCTCGTCATTCCCTTCGTCAGTCTTGGCCTGGTCGTCTGCTGGAGCTCGGGCTATATCGGTACCCAGATGGCGGCCGACGCGGGCGGTGACCCGTTCGCATTGTTCGGCTGGCGTTTTCTGTTCGCGGCGCTCCTGTGCCTTGCGCTCGTGGCAATCGTCGGTCGGCGGCCGGTGTGGTCGCCGCGCGCGATCGGACACGAACTGGTCGCCGGCAGTCTGAATGTCGGTGTGTATCTGCTCGCCGTGGTGTGGGCGATCCAGCTCGGCGTGAGCCCGGCGGTCACGGCGCTGGTCACTGCCTTGCAGCCATTGATGGCGACCCTGGCCATGAGCCTGCTGCGCGGCGAGCGTATTGCGCCGCTGGGATGGGCGGGCAGCGTACTGGCCGCGGCCGGTGTGGTTGTGTGTGCGGCGGGCGAGATGCGTGACGTAGGCGGCGCGCCGGCCTGGGCGTATCTGTTGCCGGTGGTGTCGGCCGTGACCCTCACCGTCGGCAGCCTGTGGTCCGAGCGCGCGCCGCGCACGCTCGGAAGTGTCGAACGGCTGCTATGGCAGTTGGCGGCGGCGGCCGTGGTGTTTGCGGTCGCCGTGCTGGTGCGCACGGGCGAACTGCCGGCATGGCCGGCCCGCGATGTGCAGGCCTGGCAGGCGATCGTGTTTCTCGTGGTGCTGTCGAGCCTCGGCGGTTACGGTTTCTTCAACGCGAGCCTGCGGCTACGCGGCGTCACCTATACGTCACTGATGTTCTATCTGACCCCGCCGACCACCGCGCTCTGGGCGGCGCTGCAGTTCGGCGATCGCGTCGGGCCGAGCGGCTGGGCCGGGGCCGTACTGGTCGCGGCCGGTGTGGTGTTGGCTTTGCGGGCACTGAATAGGAAATCGACAATCCCGCCGCGCTGCCGCCGTCCGGCTAGCGCCTGAGCGGGCGTGCCGGGGTGTCGGGCGGCTGCGGAACGAGCAATCGCTTGGCGCACGCCTCAGTGGCCGTGCTCGAGGGACGGGCTCGACTCGCCGAGGCGTTGCCTGAGGGCCGCGTTCTCGGTTTCCAGCTCCCGAACCCTCGCTTCAAGCTCGGCAATACGCCCCTGCGCCGAACCGCCACCGCCGCGATTGGCCGCCGCCTTCTCGGCGTGCGCCGCGATATCCACCGGCCCGCAGAGCTGATGCATCAACTCGGCTTCCTTGCGACCGGCGGTGCGCGGCAGCTGCACGAGCAGGGCGCTGTCGTCGTCGCCCATCAATTCGGCAACCGCAGCGGTTACGGCGGCGTTGTCCTCGAAGGTATGCAGCCGGCCGCTGCGCGCACGCAGTTCGCCGGGGGTCTGCGGGCCGCGCAGCAGTAGCAGGGTGAGCACGGCGTACTGGGCCTTGCTCAGCTGCAGATCGTTATAGGTGGTGTTGCACAGACGCTGCTTGTACTTCTCCACGCCGTTCTTGAAGTTCTCCTCGATGTGCACGAGGCTGCGATCGCGCAGGGCGCGGGCGGCGCGCTGCACTTCGGCAGGCTTGAGCGCCATGACAGGCTCGCGCGCTGACTTCTGGTTGCAGGCGTTGGTAAGCGCGTTGAGCGTGAGCGGGTACTGATCCGGCGTGGTGATGGATTTCTCCATCAGGCAGCCGATGACGCGGGCTTCGGTGGCGGTGAGCTGGGGCAGCATGGGTCTCTCGCAGACGTGGAAATCGACAACGGCGCGCGGTGCGCGGCTTCGAGTCTAACGCCTGTCGGGAGCGCCCATGCGCATACGCGTTAAAAAGAAAACGCCCGGACCGCAGGACGGTGCCGGGCGAAGCGGGTTGCTTGATGGTGCCGCTCGGGCGCGTCGGCGTCAGAGGCCCAGCTGCACGAAGAAATAGCCCCACAGCCCACCGGCCACGACGAGCATAGCGATCAACGCCATCCACACGCGCCGGTATTCGCGGATCAGCGTCGCGCCGCTCGCGTCGGCGGCGAGAAAGCGACCGATGGTGATCTCGGACATGCGCTGGCCTTTCATTTCGTTGAAACGCTCGATCTCGTAGGGGCTCGGATTACGCGCGAAGCACATGACGACGAGCGTGATCGTGCCGAGCGCGAAGGCGATCATCAGGTTGTCGATACCGGCCGGATACGAGATCAGCTCGTGGCGTTCGAGCTCGCCGAGCAGGATGAAGCTGATCGAGCCGACCAGCATGCAGGACAGCACAGCCGCGGCGTTGGTCCGCCGCCACTGCATGGCCGCCACGATCGTCGGCAACCAGGCCACGGCGAAGATCGAGCCGGCATAGATCGAGATCCAGTAGATACCGGCCGGGCGCGCGATTGCGATCACGCAGACGATGATCGACACGATCACCTGCGAGATACGTCCGGCGAGCACGCTGCGTTTTTCGTCCAGCTTCTTCTCGAACAGTTTTTCGTACAGATCCCGCGCCAGTGCGAAGCCGGTGAGCACGAACAGCGTCGACGCCGTGGACATGATCGAGGCCATTAAACCGGCCAGGCCCACGCCGGCGAGTACCGGATTCGTGTGATCCATGAAGCCGACGATCATGGCGCGATCGGCCGGCTCGATGCCGGGCTGGATCACCTGCATGGCACCCGCGGCGAGATAGACCATGAGCTGCATGGCCGGCGCGAAGAACACGCCGATGATGGCGACCTTGAGGATCACGAAATCGTTCTTGGCCGGGAACACGCGCGAGACCAGTGCCGGCGTGCAGGCAAAGAACAGGATCCAGACCAGGAACTGCGAGATCGACCAGCCCAGCGCGCGGTCGTTCGCGCCGGCCAGCGTCCAGTAGCCGGGCAGGGTGTCGCCCAGGCCGCGCAGGTTCTCCATGCCGGCATCGCCGATCAGCATGGGCGAGATCACGAACGCGATCGCCAGCATGGTGAAGAACATCATGGTGTCGGTGTAGACCACGCCGTACATGCCCGACAGGCTGCAGAAGATCATCAGCGCGAAGGTGAAGGCGATGATGATCACCGGGAACGGCACGTTGATGATCTCGGCGAGCACGAGCCCCGCGCCGATCAGCTGGATGATGCCGTAGCCGAGCAGCCCGATCACCATGAGGATGAGCGCGACCACGCTCACCCATTTGTTATTGAAGCGCCGATCGAAGAAATCCATCATCGTCCGGCATTCCATCGCCTTCATCTTGCGGCCGATGTAGACCACCGCGATCAGCGTGCCCAGCCACGCGCCGAAGGAGCCGAGCGCGCCGATCACCAGCGGGCCTTCGCTATAGGAGATGCCGGCGATGCCCATGAGCGTGACCGCGCTCAGAAAGGTCGCGGCCAGCGTGCCGGTGATCAGCAGCGTCGAACCCTGCTCGCCCATCACATAGAAATCGTCGCGATTCTTGATGAAGCGGGTCAGGCCGGCGGCCACCAGCACATAGGCGGCCAGCACGGTGACGAAGATGACGAGCGTGATGTTCATGATCGGGCCTCCTGTTCGGAAACGATGAGCAGCGCTAGCCGCGCTTGTTGGCGGCACGCTCGCGCTTGAGGCGCGCGATGGTGGGGCGGTATTCGCGCAGCAGGATCAGCCCGACCACGACACAGCAGATCACAGTGGTCAGCAGGGCATTGCCAAACAGCATCAGAACGTAGGGTTTGAAGTCCATGAGGTGTCTCCGGTGAGAGGCGAACCCGGCTCAGGCGCGGCCGGCGCGAGCCAGTGCGGCGTTGAGTAGCACGTCGGCGCCGATCTTTGCGTGTTCGGGTTCGATCGATTCGGCCTCGTGATGGCTGAGCCCGTCGGCACAGGGGATGAAGATCATCGCCGTCGGGCAGTGTCGTGCCAAATGAAAGGCATCGTGGCCGGCGCCGCTGATCATGTCCTGCCAGTCGCAGTCGAGCGCGGCGGCCGCGTCGCGTACCTGGGCCACGCAGTCGGCATCGAAGGGCAGGGCGGGGCTGCGCCAGTGCACGGACATATCGTAGGCGAGGCCACGGCGTTCGCAGATATCGTTGAACAGGCCACGCAATTCGTCGATCGCGGCGTCGACGACATCGTCCTGCGGATGGCGCAGGTCGAGCGTGAGGCGCAGATCGCCGGCGATGGTATTGCGCGAGCCGTGGTCGACATGGATCTCGCCGATGGTGGCGAGCAGGCCGGAGGTTTCGCCCGCGCGCTGTTCGACAACGCGCATGAGTTCGGCGGCCGCGAACATGCCGTCCCGGCGTACCGGCATCGGCGTGGTGCCGGCATGGCCGGCCTTGCCGGTCACGCGTATGTCCAACCAGCGGATCGCCTGCCCGCCGGTCACCACGCCGATCGTGTTGGCATTGTCTTCGAGTACCGGGCCCTGTTCGATATGCAGTTCGAAATAGGCATCCATATCGCGCCCCAGCCGCATGTCGCCGGCCTGTGCCGTCGCGGCCAGGCTGTCGGCCACGCTGGTGCCGTCGGCATCCACGCGAGCCAGCCCTTCGGTGAGCGTCATCGCGCCAGCGAACACGCTGGAGCCGAGCATCGCCGGCGTGAAGCGCGCGCCTTCCTCGTTGGTCCAGTTGGCGATCTCCAGCGGGGCCCGGGTTTCGATTCTCTTTTCGTTGAGCGTACGCACGGCCTCGAGTGCGGCGAGCACGCCCAGCACGCCGTCGAAGCGTCCGCCTTTCGGCTGCGTGTCGAGATGACTGCCCAGTACCACCGGGGCACGATCCTCGCAGCCGGCCCGGCGGGCGAACAGGTTGCCGATGGTATCGCGCACGACCGTCAGGCCCTCGGCGACGGCCCATTCGACGAACAGCGCGCGCCCGGCTGCGTCCTCTTTACTCAGGGCGAGACGGCTGCTGCCGCCGTTGGCGGTGGCACCGATCTCGGCCATCGCCATCAGGCTGTCCCACAATCGTTCGCCGTTGGTTTCGAGCATGTAACTCCCGGTAATCCCTCGCACACACGGTGGTGCGGCGTTGGTCTGTCGTTTTGTTCGTGATCCCCCCGGATCGCGGCGCATTGCCGCGCGTGGGCCGTCGCGAGCGTTTTTTCGCCTCTCGCTACAAGCGCGACCCGTGTCTTATCTAGCGGCAGAGCGCGACAATTAGTCAAAGCACGCGATATTATTCATATGATTAGCTCTGCTAATAATCGTGAGAACGAGGACGGACGATAACGATGGGCGACCCACCGCAGGAGCACGGCCGGGCGATCGGGCATGGACATCGCGCACTCGCCGCACGCCTGGACTGGAATCTGATTCGCACCTATCTCGTGGTCGCCGAGGAGCTGAACCTCAGTCGTGCGGCGGCGCGGCTGTTCGTTACCCAGCCGGCGGTCAGCCAGGCGATCAAGCGGCTGCAGAGCCAGCTCGGCTATACGCTGATCAAGCGACGCGGCCCGCGTATCTCGCTGACCGCTGCCGGGGAAGAGGTCTTTCGTATCGCCCGTAGCGTGCTTGTCGATGTCTCCAGTCTTGAGATGCCGGCGCGCGGCATGGTCGATCAGATCGTCGGCCGGGTGAAGCTGCTGAGCGTAAGCCGCGTGCATTCGGCGCGCTATAACCAGTTTCTCGTGGATTTCCATCGCCGCCATCCGCGCGTGGAGCTGGAGATCGAGGTGATGCGCGGCCACGATCTGCTGCTCGCGCTGCGCCAGAACGCCGCGTCTTTCGGTATCGGGCTTTGCCGGGTGGCGACGCGCCAGATCGAACGCCGGCTGATCATCCCGCAGCGCTATGCGTTGTTCTGCGGGCAGTCGCACCGCCTCTACGGCGAACAGCACATCAATATCGACACGCTGCTGTACGAGGATCTGGTCACCTTCACCGGCGATCATCTCGGCGACACGCTCTCGCCGTTGACGCTGTTTCGCGAGAACCACGGCTTCCAGGGCCGTCTGGCCGCGTCGTCGTCGAATCTGGAAGAGGTCTGCCGATTGATCATGTGCGGCTACGGCATCGGCTTTCTGCCGGAGGACGCCTTCCGGCGCGAGGTCGAGGTCGGCATGCTGCGCCGCTTGCCGCCCGAAGACGGGCTGGCCGACGTCGATATCCATCTGCTGTGGAACAGCGAGCGGCCGATGCGTCCGGCCGAAGCCGTGTTTCGTGACGAACTGCTGGCTGCTTTCGAGCAGGGCTGAGGCGGCTACTCGCGCGCCGCGGCGCAGTCCAGGCAGCGCAGGGTGGTGGGGTCGTGCAGCAGACGCGCCGGCGCGATCGGCTCGTCGCAGTCGGTACACAGCCCGAAATCCGGGCTGCCGAGCCGCTTGCGCGTGCCGGCGATGCGCTGCAGCGCCTGGTTGGCGCGGTTGCGCGCTGCCTTGCTCATCGCCTGGGCCTGCATGGCATCCATGCGCGACAGTCGGCCCTGGCGGGTCTGATCCAGTTCCACGGCGTCGTCGGCGCTGACGCTATCGGCGAGATAGGCGCGCGTCTGCGTTTCCAGTTCGTCGAGCCGGGCGGCAAGCTGTTGCGGAGGCGGGTGTGAGGTCGAATTGGCCATGATTCGAGACTGCCCCAACGGGCGTGGCTTTCATAGCAGCGCGAAGGGGTCGCATCCATGCCGCACCTCGGGCAGAGTCGCGCTCATGCTTAACTCCTATCGCCCTGTGCGGGCGCTCGCTGTCGTGGCCCTGCTGGGGCTGGCCGGCTGTGCATCGCTGCGCACGCCCGAAACACCACGCCGACCGGCCGCCGACGTGCGCGCTGAACTGATCGCCCTCATGCCTGCCAGCGTGGCCGACCGCGCCGGCTGGGCGGCCGATATCGAAACCGCCTTCGCGGCCCAGAACATCGAGGCTTCGTCGGCGAATCTCTGCGCCACGCTGGCGGTGATCGAACAGGAATCCACCTATCGGGCAGACCCGGCGGTGCCCGGGCTGTCGCGTATCGCCCGCGAGGAAATCGAGCGGCGCGCGTCCGCGGCCCATATCCCCGGCTTTCTGCTCGACAAGGCGCTGAGTTTGCGCTCGTCGAACGGCCAGACCTACGACACGCGTCTGGATGCGGTACGCACGGAGCGCGAACTCAGCGATCTGTTCGAGGATTTCATCCGCAAGGTGCCGCTCGGGGGCTCGCTGTTCGGCGGCCTAAACCCGGTGCATACCGGCGGGCCGATGCAGGTGGCGATCGATTTCGCCGAAGACCACGCCGAGGATTACCCCTACGACGACGCCACCTCGGTGCGCGACGAAGTATTCAGCCGGCGCGGCGGGCTGTACTTCGGTATCGGCCACTTGCTGGGCTACGAAGTGGATTACCCCAGCCCGCTGTATCGTTTCGCCGACTTCAATGCCGGCTGGTATGCCAGTCGCAACGCCGCCTTCCAGCGCGCCGTAAACCAGCTTGCGGGCACCGATTTGGCGCTAGACGGCGATCTGATCGCCTACGGCGCGTTCTCGATCAGCCAGACCGAGCGGGCTACCAAATCGCTGGCCGGGCAGCTGGACATGGGCGAAGGTCCGATCCGGCGCGATCTCACCGAAGGCAGCACGCCTGATTTTCCCGATACCACGCTTTATCGCAGGCTCTATGCCCTGGCCGATGAACAGGCCGGCGAACGCGTGGCGCGCGCGATCCTGCCCGGAATCAAGCTGGAAAGCCCCAAGATCACGCGCGACCTCACCACCGCCTGGTTTGCCGAGCGCGTGCAGTCGCGTTGGGAAGACTGCATGAGCCGAGCCGGGCCGCGCTGAGGCGACAACCGGTCGATGGGGCCCCGAATATGCGAGCTTGTGGCGCTGGACGCTGCTGCCCGCGTTGCACGCGATGTGCTGAAACAGACGAGCCGGCTGTCATACCAGCCGGCTCGCTGTCCTCGCCGTTTTCGAAAAGCCGCCGCGGTCTAACGGCCGCGGCGGCGTTCGCCTGCCGTCTGTCTACGGCGTGACCATGTTGAAGCCACGATTCGGGGCTTCCAGCAGCGAGAAGAAACGGCCGAGGCTGGCCCGGTCTCCGTCCACCTCGAGCTGCTTGGGTGACAGTTGGCCGCCGATCAGGGCGAGCAGGGCCGGGTGGGTCAGATGCACGGTGGCATCGGCATCGTCCGCGGCGGGGCGTTTCCAGTGATGCAGCACGCCGTTTTCGATCTGCAGCACATGGTTTTCGTCGCGATCGGTGAAGTCGAAGTTGATCGTCAGATCGTTGTTCGCGGCCTCGGGGCCTTTCAGGCGGGCGGCCATGGCATCGAAGAAACGCTCGATCGGCACCTGGCGCAGCAGGCCGATGCCCTTGCGCAGATCCAGCGACGTGCCTTGGGCGCCTTCGCGCAGTTCCTTGGCGCCGGTGAGATAGAAATCACGCCACGGACCGGATTCCGCGCGGTAGCCGAGCTGGTCGTAGGTCTTGGCCAGCAGTGTCTTTGCCGCGGCGTTGTCGGGTTCGGCGAACACCACGTGGTTGAGCACTTCGGCGGTCCAGCGGTATTCGCCGGCATCGAAGGACTGCTGTGCCTGTTCGATCACGCGATCGGCGCCACCCATGAACTCGACGTACTTGCTGGCGGACTCGGCCGGCGGCAGCGGGTTCAGGTTGGCGGGGTTGCCGTCGAACCAGCCGAAATACCACTGGTATACGGCCTTGGAATCGTGACTGACCGTGCCGTAGTAGCCGCGGTTGTGGAACGACTGCTGCAGCGAGTCGGGCAGGGTGAGCTCCTCGGCGATCTCGCGCGGCGTCATCCCGGCGTTGGCCATGCGCAGGGTCTGGTCATGGATGTACTTGTAGGTGTCGCGCTGGATCTTGAGATAGTCGACGATCTCGTCGTGGCCCCAGATCGGCCAATGGTGGCTGTTGAACACCACTTCGGCGCGGTCGCCGTACCGTTGCAGCGCTTCGTCGATATAGCCGCTCCACTTGAGTGCATCGCGCACCTTGGCGCCGCGCAGGGTGTAGAGATTGTGCAGGTTGCGGCTGACCAGTTCCGCCCCGCAGAAGGCCTTGAGCTGGGGCAGGTAGAAAGTCAGTTCGGCCGGCGCTTCGGATTCGGGGGTGTACTGGAACTCGAAGTCCAGCCCGTCGACGGTGAGCGTCTGGCCGGTGTGGTCGATCTCGTCGGTGGGCGCGAGGATGCTGAAATGGCCTTGGGCCGGGGCCTTGCCCAGGCCGGAGCCGACATGCCCGCGCGGGCTGCGTTCCAGCGCGCCGCCGAACATATAGGTCGCGCGGCGGCCCATGGCCGGGCCGGCGAGCAGGTTCTCGCTGGTCGACTCTTCCATGAAGCCCTTGGGCGCGATGATGCGCACGCCGTTTTTCTCTGCCTGCTCGGCGCTGATCACGCCTTCGATACCGCCGAAATGATCGACATGGCTGTGGGTGAAGATGACGGCGACGATCGGCTTGTCGCCGATGATGTGCTCCTTGGCCATCTGCCAGGCCGCGCCGGCGGTCTCGGCCGTAATCAGCGGGTCGACCACGATCCAGCCGCTGTCGCCTTCGATCAGGGACATGTTCGACAGGTCGTAGCCGCGTAGCTGATAGATACGGTCGCTGACCTTGTACAGGCCGTGCAGATTGTTGAGCTTGGCCTGGCGCCAGAGGCTCGGATTGACGCTCGCCGGGGCGTCGCCCTCGATGAAGTCGTAGGCGGGCATGTCCCAGACGGTCGAACCGTCTTCTTCCTTGATGACGAGATTGTCGTCGCGGGCGATCAGGCCGCGTTGGGCGGCGTCGAAGTCGCCCTGATCGTCGAGCGGCAGCTGCTCGGCGACCGTCGCGTTGGCTTTTTGCGTCGTGGCGGTGGCTTCGGTGGGCGCGGCGCCGTCCTGGGCCAGCGCGGTGGCGAGGCTGCCGGTCAGGCCGATGCCGGCGAGTGCCGCGATCAGCGCCGTGGCACGGATAGGTTTGTTCATGGTTGTCCTCCGGAGTGGCGGGTTCGCGGGTCGGGCCGCTGGCGCTTGCAGGCCGGCTGTGGCGGTCTGCGATGGCCGCCCGCGATGTTTTTCTATCGAGAGCAGCCTTAATGATCGCGCCGGCGCGTTCGGGCGTATTGACAGTTCGCGCCAATCTTTTAACTTCTGGTGACAAGCGGCAGACGGACTCCGGCATGACGAGCCTGGTCAGAAACAGCGCCCTGGACGGCTTCGGCGCGCTCGTGCACGAATTAGGCGGCGAACCGGGCCGGTTGCTCGCCGTCTGTGGCATCCCGACCGATATCGAAACGCAGGAAGACGCCTTCCTGTCGTACCGGGCGCTGATCGCGCTGCTGGAGTTGTGTGCCGAGCGTCTGCACTGCCCGGATTTCGGCATGCGTCTGGCGCGTCTGCAGGGCATGGAGATCCTGGGGCCGCTGGCGGTGGTGATCCGCCATGCGGCCACGGTCGCCGAGGCTATCGAGCAGGCAGCGAAGTATCTGCACGTGTTCAATCCGGGCCAGCGGATCACCGTGCGGCGCGACGGTGCGCAGGTCTGTCTGCGTTTCCAGATCGTGCTCGACAACGTGCCCTACACCCGCCAGGCCAACGAGCGGGCGCTGGTCTTTCTCAAGCGCACCATCGAACTGGGCGGCGACGTTCCGCCGCCGCGCCGCGTGCTGTTCAGCGACAGCCGGCTTGCGTCCCTTGGCGTTTACCGGGAAGTATTCGGGACGACCGAACTGCACTTCGAGCAGGCGGTCTGCGGGCTGGATATCGACGCCGCCACCATGCAGGCCTCGCTGCACCGCTCGAACCGGCATATCCGGTCGATGGCGATCGCCTTTCTGGAACAGACCGGCGGTGTACGTGAGCGCCAGGTGTCGATGCGCGTGCGCGAGATATGTCGGCGTCTGCTGCCCGCGCGGGGCGTGAGCATCGATCTGGCCGCGGAATATCTCAATCTGAATCGCCGCACGCTGCAGCGCCGGCTGGTCGCCGAGGGCACGAGTTTTTCAGCCGTGCTCGACGACGTACGCGCCGACCTCGCGAGCCGCTATCTCGCCGAACGCGACCTGCCGCTCAGCCACGTTGCGGCGCTGCTCGGCTATACCGAGCAGAGCGCTTTCAACCGGGCCTGCCGGCGCTGGTTCGCGGCGACCCCCCGGATGTGCCGGGAACAGATCCTGGAAACTGATCAGAACGTAAGCCGCTGAGTGACCGTCGATATGCGGGCGACAGGCGGGCGGGGCGCCGATATGGAGCCGCATGCCGTGCGAATGTCGCATTGCTGGGCATGGGCGCCAATATGGCAGACTCGTTGCAGGGGAAACCCCGCTAATCACAGGGAGCAAGGAAATCGTGAAATCATTAATCGCCCGCCCGGGCCGAATTGCCGTATTCGTTTGTGCCGGGGTGATGGCTCTGACGCTGTCCGCCTGCAGCCAGGACAAGGGCGGCACTGTCGACGGCATCGAGCTCGTCAACGCCGAAGCGCTGACCGTCTGCACCCATCTACCGTACAAGCCGTTCCAGTTCACGGATTCGAGCGGTGAAGTCGTCGGCTTCGATGTCGACCTCGTGAAGCTGCTGGGTGATGATCTGGGTGTGGAAACCAACGTGATCAGCACCGACTGGAACCAGATCACCTCCGGCGCGGTACTCGCTGCCGGCAAGTGCGACCTGGCCATGGGTGGCGCGACCATCACGCCCAAGCGTCAGGAAGCGGTGCTGTTCTCGGCGCCTTATTTCAACGCCACCCAGGCGCTGTTGGTGAAGAAGGACAGCGGTTATGAAGGCCTGGAAGATCTGGACGGCAAGCGCGTGGGCGTGCAGACCGATACCACGGGCGCAATCTATGCCGACAAGCACGCCGAGGAGCACGGCTACACCACGGTGGTCTTCGATGATCTGTCGCTGGAGACCACGGCCGTGAGCGCCGGCAAGATCGATGCCGCCATCAACGACAACGGCCCGCTTTATCAGTACGCCTCCGACAATCCGGATACCGAGATTGCGGCCGAGTTCGATACCGGCGAGAACTACGGCTTTTTGGCCAAGAAGGATGACGAGAACGCCAAGAAGATGATCGATCGTCTGAACAAGCTGATCGCCGAGTCCAAGGAAGACGGCACCTACGACGAGATCTTCAAAAAGTGGTTCGGCCAGGTGCCGGGCAACGTCAACGAGTAAGCACACCGGATGACGACCTCTGAAAACGGCGCGCCGCGGCGGCGATTGAGCCCCCGGCGGCGCGCCCAGCGCATTCGTGCGGTGCAGTATGCGGTGCTGATCGCCGCGATCGGCGCCGCTGTGATGTTCGCCGACTGGTCCCAGGTCGGGCGCACCTTCTTCGATCCGGGCCTGATGCGCGATACCGTCGCGCACGGGCTCTGGCGTGCGCTCTGGAATACGTTGGTCTACACCGCCGGCGGCTTCGTCATCGGCCTGGTGGCGGGCACGTTGCTGGCGTTGATGCGGCTGTCGGACGTGGCACCGTATCGCTGGCTGGCCACCCTCTATATCGAGTTCTTTCGTGGCCTGCCCGCGCTGGTGGTGTTCATGGCGTTCTCGCTTTTGCCGCTGGCCTTTCCCGGCCTGGCGATGCCCTGGCCGCCGTATGGCACCGTCTGGGCGGCACTCGGCATCGTCGGCAGTGCCTACATGGCCGAGACCATCCGGGCCGGTATTCAGGCCGTGCCCAAGGGCCAGATCGAGGCGGCGCGCTCATTGGGCATGTCTTCGGGGCAGGCGATGTGGCGGGTCACGTTGCCGCAGGCGTTTCGCATCATGATTCCGCCGCTGACCAACGAACTGATCATGCTCATCAAGGATTCTTCACTGGTGTTCATCGTTGGCCTGTCGGCAGCCAATTTCGATCTCACCAAGTTCGGCCGCGCGGCGGCCAACAGCAACGTCAACATCACGCCGCTGGTGGTCGCCGGGTTGGGTTATCTGATCATTACGCTGCCGTTGTCGATCATCGTGCGACGCATGGAAGCTGCGGCTTCCAAAGGGCGCTGAATATGGCGGGCAGCGATCCACTGGTCGACATACGCGGCCTGAACAAGCACTTCGGCAGCAATCACGTGCTGCGCGATATCGATTTCAGCGTGTCCGCCGGTGAGGTGGTCTGTGTGATCGGGCCGTCCGGTTCCGGCAAGTCCACGCTGCTGCGCTGTATCAACCTGCTTGAGGAGCCGCAGGGCGGCACGGTTGTCGTCAACGGCGAGGATCTCACCGATCCCGACTGCGATATCGACGCCGCGCGTCGGCATATCGGCATGGTGTTCCAGCAGTTCAACCTGTTCCCGCACCACAGCGCGCTCGACAACTGCGTGCTGGCCTTGATGACCGTGCTCAAGAAGAAGCGCCCCGAGGCCGAGCGGATTGCCAAGGCAAATCTCGAACGGGTGGGCCTGGCCGAGAAGATGGATGCGTATCCGGGGCGCCTGTCGGGCGGTCAGCAGCAGCGCGTGGCCATTGCGCGGGCGCTGTCGATGGGCCCCGATCTCATGCTCTTCGATGAGCCCACCTCCGCGCTGGACCCGGAGCTGGTCGGCGAAGTGCTCGCCGTCATGCGCCGACTGGCCGACGAGGGCATGACCATGATTGTGGTTACCCACGAGATCGCCTTCGCCCGCGAAGTCGCCGATCGCGTGGTGTTCATGGACGGCGGCGGCATCGTCGAACAGGGCAAGCCCGCCCAGCTGCTGTCCGACCCGCGGGAGCCGCGTACACGCGACTTCCTCAAGCGCGTGCTCAAGCCCGCCGAAACCGACGATTGATCGGGTTCTGGTGGGCTGTCGCGAAGTTGGCGGCTAAGTCGCTGGCACCCTGTATGATTCGATGCCGGCCGCAACGCCGATAGCGTCGACACCTGTGTCAGGGAGAAGAGAACGATGGGTTCCAAGCAGAAATCGCAGCAGAAGCTTCCCCGGCAGAGCCTCAAGGGCATCAAGGATGCCGAGCGCGGCAAGAAGCGGCCGAAGAACCAGAGCAAGTATGGGTTCCACGGCTATCGTTGAACGCAGAGCCGCCGGCTGAAACGGGCCTGCGTGCTCCGTGGTTAGTCCAGCGGACAAGCAAGGCGTGACTGGCTCAGCGCGCAGCTAGCCGGCATGGTGTCCGAATTACCCGCCGGAGATATCCCATGCGCGCCCCGATTCTTGCTATCGCCAGTCTGCTGACCTTGGCTGCCTGCACGGCCGCCCCCGATTCCGTGACGGATGGCTCGGAACAGCCGGCGGACACACCCGCAGCACAGATTATCCCCGAAACGATCCAGGGCCGCTGGGGACTGGTCCCGGCCGACTGCGAGCCGGGCCGCGGTGACGCCAAGGGCCTGCTCGTCATCGGCCCGACACAGCTACGTTTCTATGAATCGACCGGCACGCTGGGCAGGATCGCTGAACGCGACGCCAGCCGGATCCGTGCGGAATTCGCGTTCCGCGGCGAGGGCATGACCTGGCGCCGTGACGAAGTGCTGGACGCGCAGGAGGACGGCCAGACGCTGATCCGTCGCGAATATGGCGAGGGTGCCGCGCCCGGGCCGTTCGAATACCGTCGCTGTCCCGCCTGATATCGCCGTCGTGCAGGATGAATGATCCTTGCTGGCGGCTCCCGGCTTTTCCGCCGAATCGCGGTCTGCTCCGAGCTACGGGCCTAGACCAGCTGCCGCAGCTTGCCGCTCCAGGCCTTGAGATCCAGCAATAGCTGCAGCTTGGCCGGCTCGCCCTGGACGCGTTCCATGAGCTGGGCGACGACGTCGTCGTAGTCGTCCAGAGTCAGGCCGCCGTCGGGGGCGAACTCGAGCCGCTTGGACAGCCAGCTGTTCCAGTCGTCCCGCTCGGCGTCGACCAGCGTGTCCGGATAGTGGCGTGCGCGGTAGCGGAAGAGAAGCTCGTTGAGGCGGTTGTCCTTGAACACGATCGCGCCGTCGGCCAGGTCTTTGGCAGACGTCCGACGAACCTGGTCGGCGAGCTTTCGGTCGTCGTTACCGAGAAAGCCGTCGTAGAGCGCGGCTTCGGCATCCCCGTCGGGTTCGAAGCTGTGGGCGTCGAACACGGCGGTGGCCTTGGCTTCGACTTCGCCCAGCTTGTCGTGAATCGCTTTCCAGTTGCGCCGGCACTGGTTGATATCCAGATGCAGCCGCTCGGCTTCCGCCTCTCGCATCATCTCGAACGGTGCGAGTACCGGGCATTTGTTCAGGTGCACGCCCTTGAGCGCGACGCGCGGGGTGTCTTCCGGCAGGTCGGCCGTGGGCGTGAAGATACGCTCGAAGATCTCGTCCGGCGGCAGTTCCAGCAGCGGGGCCGGGTCGACGCGCAGGTCGTAGACGATGATCGCGTTCTTGTTGCTCGGATGCGCCGCGATCGGCATCACCGGCGACAGGCAGCCGTTGGATGCCGGGAACTTGGACGTCACATGTAGCGCGGGCTTGCGCGTGTCCATGTCCAACAGCTTGCGGGCGCTGTGCTTGTCGCGGTTGTTCACGACATAGTCGAACAGCTTGGGCTGCTTGTCGCGGATGAGTTTCGCCAGGCCGATCGTCGCGTGCACGTCCGACAACGCGTCATGCGCGCGTTCCTGCAGTAGGCCGTTGGCGGTGGCCAGATGTTCGAGCTTGAAACTGGGCGCGCCGTCTTCGCGCTGCGGCCATTCGATACCGTCCGGACGCAGGGCATAGGCCAGGCGCACCATGTTGATGATGTCCCAGCGCGAGCAGCCGTTCTGCCATTCGCGGGCATACGGGTCGAAGAAGTTGCGCCAGAGGGTATGGCGGGTGACTTCGTCGTCGAACTGCAGGCTGTTGTAGCCGACGCTGCAGGTCCCGGGCGTGGCCATTTCGGCGACGATGGTTTCGATGAACTCGGGTTCCGGCACGCCGCGTTCGAGTGCGACCTGCGGCGTGATGCCTGTGATCAGCGTGGCTTCCGGATGGCCGAGCATGTCGACCGGCGGCTGGCAGTAGAGCACGACCGGATCGCCGATGACGTTGAAGTCCAGATCCGTGCGGATGCCGGCGAACTGGGCCGGCTTGTCGCGCCGCGGATCGGCGCCGAAGGTTTCGTAGTCGTGCCAGAAATACGTCGGCTGGCTATTGCTGGCGCCTGCCATTACGCGGCGCTCGCTTTCTGGGCTTCGAGTGCTTCGGCGTTCTCCATCCAGACGGCTTCGGCCTTGTCGAGCTGCTTGCGCAGCTTGCCCTGTTCCTGGGACAGCCGCGCAATCTCGGTCTTGTTACCGTAGACGCTCGGCTTGGCCATTTCCTTTTCGATGGCCGCGATCTTCTCCTCGAACTTGGCCATGTCGGCTTCGGCCTGCTTGATCGCCCGGCGCATTGGTTTCTCTTTCTCGCGCTGGGCGGCCGCATCGCGACGCGCATCGGCGCCGCTGCCGCCGGCGGTGGTGGCTTTCTTCGGCTTCTCGCTGCCTTCCTTGGCCGAGTTCTGTCGGCTGAGCCACTTGGAGTAGTCGTCCAGGTCGCCGTCGAAGGGCATCAGCGTGCCGTCGTCCACGCGCCAGAGCTGGTCGCATGTGGCATCGATGAGATGGCGATCATGCGCGATCATGATGACCGCGCCGGTATAGCCGGCGAGCGCGGTTTCCAGCGCGTGGCGCATGTCCAGGTCGAGATGGTTGGTCGGCTCGTCGAGCAGCAGCAGGTTGGGCTTGTCGTAGACCACCAGTGCCAACGCCAGCCGGGCCTTCTCGCCGCCGGAGAACGGGGCGATCGGTTCCAGTGCCTTGTCGCCATGGAAATCGAAGCCACCGAGGAAATTACGAATCTCCTGCTCGGAGGCGCGCGGTGCCTGGCGCTGCAGATGCGTGGCTGCACTCGCGTCGTCGTCCAGCACTTCGAGCTGGTGCTGGGCGAAGTAGCCCACGCGGGTGTACTTGTCGTGTTGCACGTCGCCGCTGATAGGAGCCATCTCGCCCGCCAGCAGTTTCATGACCGTCGATTTACCGGCACCGTTGCGGCCGAGAATCGCCAGCCGATCGCCGGCGTCGATCTGCATCTTGATGCCGCCCACCAGCGGTACGCCGTCGTAGCCGGCATCGGCGTTATCCAGACGCAGCAACGTATCGGGCAGACGATCGGGCTCGCGAAAGCCGAACGAGAAGGGCGTATCCCAGTGGGCCGCCTCGACCTTTTCCATGCGCTCCATCTGCTTGAGCTTGCTCTGCGCCTGGCGCGCCTTGGTGGCCTGGGCACGGAAGCGGTCGACGAAGCCCTGCAGCTGGGCGAGTTTCTTCTGCTGGTTCTCGTAGGCCGCCTGCTGCTGCAGCTTGGCCTCGGCGCGCATCGTCTCGAACTCGGAATAATTACCGGTATAAAGATTGGCGCGCCCGCCTTCCAGATGCAGCGTGTGGCTGATCAGCGCATCGAGAAAATCACGGTCATGTGAAATGATGATGAGCGTGGCAGGATGGCTCGCGAGATAGTCCTGCAGCCAGAACACTGCATCCATGTCGAGATGGTTGGTGGGCTCGTCGAGCAACAGCAGATCGCAGCGGCGCATGAGCGCAGCAGCGAGGTTCAGGCGCATACGCCAGCCGCCGGAGAACGAATCCAGCGGAGCGTCGTGCGTGTCCGGTGCGAAGCCGAGGCCGTGCAGCAGCTTGGCTGCGCGCGCGACGGCGGAATAGCCGTCGATCTCGGCCATGCGGCCGTGGAGTTCGGCCATGGCGTTGCCATCGACTTCTTCTTCGGCCTTGGCGAGCCTGGCTTCGACTGCACGCAGTTCGGTATCGCCGTCGAGCACGAAATCGAGTGCCGACTGATCGCCGGCCGGCGTGTGCTGCCGCACGGTGGCGATGTCCAGATGATTCGGAATCTCGGCTTCGCCGGAGTCGGGCGACAACTCGCCGAGCATCATGGCGAACAGGCTGGACTTGCCGGTGCCGTTCTGGCCGACGATGCCGATACGCTGGCCGGGCTGGAAACGCACGTTGACGTTTTCCAGCAGCTTGCGCGATCCGCGACGAAGAGTGAGGTCTTTGAAAGCGATCATGGCGTTCTATTGTAAAGCAGGGCGCGAAATGAAACGGCCCGCGCGAGGCGGGCCGTTTTGCAGCTACGGGAGGCGGTCGATCAGGACTGGCCGCGACCGCCGCCGCCACCGCCGGAACGGTTGCCGCCCCGGTTGCCGCCGCGGCTGCGGCGCCGCTGCTGATTACGGCCCGGCGCGTTGTTGCCGCCCCCGCCGCGCTTGGGCGGGCGGTTGCCGCCGTTGTTGTTCGGCCGACGCGCAGGCCGGTCGTCCGCCTCGTCTTCGGGCCCGGCGCGCAGGTCCACGCCCTCGACCGTCATGCGCTCGATCTGCTGACCGATGAGCTTTTCGATGTCCTTGAGGAACTTTCGCTCGTCCGGGCCGACCAGCGATACCGCCTCGCCCGAGCCGCCGGCACGGCCGGTACGGCCGATACGGTGGACATAGTCCTCGGAGATGTTCGGTAGCTCGTAGTTGACGACATGCGGCAGCGAATCGATATCGATACCGCGGGCGGCGATATCGGTGGCGACCAAGACCTGGATCTTGCCGTTCTTGAAGCCTTCGAGCGCCTTGGTGCGGGCGTTCTGGCTCTTGTTGCCGTGCAGTGCAGCCGACGGCAGGCCGTCGGTTTCGAGCTGCTTGCACAGGCGATTGGAGCCATGCTTCGTGCGGGCGAAAACCAGCACCTGGTGCCAGCCGTTTTCCTTGATCAGGTGGCTGAGCACCGCGCGCTTGCGCGATTTTTCGACCATCACGACCTTCTGGTCGATGCGATCGGCGGTGGCGTTGCGCGGCGCGACGTCGATCTCCACCGGCTTGTTCAGCAGGCCCGAGGCGAGCTTGCGGATATCGTTGGAGAACGTGGCCGAGAACAGCAGCGTCTGGCGCTTGGCCGGCACGTACTTCAGCACCTTCTTGATGTCGTGGATGAAGCCCATGTCGAGCATGCGATCGGCTTCGTCGAGTACCAGCGTCTCAATGTTGGACAGATCGGCATGGCCCTGCTGGAGCAGATCGAGCAGGCGGCCCGGCGTGGCGACGACGATATCCACGCCTTTCTTGAACTGTCCGATCTGCGGCTGATAGCCCACGCCGCCGAAGATCACGGTCGAGCGAATCGCGCCGGACTTGCCGTAGGTCTGCACGGACTCGTTGACCTGGGCGGCCAGTTCGCGGGTCGGTGCGAGTACGAGCACGCGCGGCTTCTTCTGCTGGGTCTCGCCGAGGCGATGCAGCAGGGGCAGGGTGAATGCAGCGGTCTTGCCGGTGCCGGTCTGAGCGGCGGCAAGCACGTCCTGACCGTTGAGTACGGCCGGGATGGCCTTGGCCTGAATGGGCGTGGGTTCGCTGTAACCGGCGGCGGCGACGGCTTCGAGAAGCGACGGCGCCAGGCCGAGTTGATCAAAGGGCATAGATTCGTTTTCCGTTGAACTGCGGCACATCATGAACACGAAACATCCGCTGCCGCATGGCATGATGGCGTGGGTCGCAGCCCCTTCGGCGAATCCGTGGCGCTGCAGCGGTCGAAGGCTCGGTGGAGCCGGCTTTCGAGGGCGCGCAACAGTGCGCGGGCGATCGACCGAATCGACCATGATACGCGCAGCGCGCTTGCAACGATAGCGACGCCGTCGAACCATTGGACGCATCGCCTGTCCCAAAGGCTGGGGTTCAGACACAAACACACGCACGTGCGCTGGATGGCGCGTGCCGGTAATAGCTTGAATGGCACTACTTTTCGTCTATCTCTTTCTCGCCCTCGGCGTGTCCTTTCTGTGCTCGGTGCTGGAGGCAGTGCTGCTGTCCATCACGCCGTCCTACATTGCGCTCATGCAGAAGGAAGGCGGGCGCGTGGGCGCGCGGGTCGATCGGCTGAAAGCGGATATCGATCGCCCGCTGTCCGCGCTGCTGAGCCTGAACACCATCGCGCATACGATTGGTGCGGCCGGCGTGGGCGCGCAGTCGCAGGCAGTGTTCGGTAACGGTTATCTCACCGCCACATCGGTGGTGCTAACCCTGCTGATCCTGGTCGTCTCAGAGATCATTCCCAAGACGCTGGGCGCGACCTACTGGAAACAGCTGGCCCCGAGCGCGGCGCTGGTGCTGCAGTGGATGACCACGGCGCTCTATCCGCTGGTGGCGTTGTCGATGGTGATTACCAAACTGCTCACGCCGAAGCATTCCGGGCCGACCTTCTCGCGCGACGAATTCCAGGCCATGGCCGATCAGGGCGAGGCCGACGGCGTCTTCGATATCGAGGAATCGCGCATCCTGCGCAACCTGCTGCATTTCCAGTCGTTGCGGGTGAAGGACGTGCTCACGCCGCGCGTGGTGATGATGGCCTTCACCGAAACCCAGAGCGTGACCCACGTGTTCGACACGTTGGGTACGCGTCGCATCTCGCGATTGCCGGTGTTCTCGGAGGATCGCAAGGAGATCACCGGTTTCGTATTGCTGTCCGACGTACTCAGCGAGATCGCCCGCGATCGCCACGACACGCCGCTATCGGCGATCCAGCGCGATGTGCTCGTGGTGCCCGAATCGCTGTCGCTCTACGGCCTGTTCCGCAACCTGCTCGAACGCCAGCAGCAGCTGTCCGTGGTCGTGGACGAGTACGGCGGCATCGTCGGCGTGGCGACGATGGAAGACATCGTCGAGACCATGCTCGGCATGGAGATCATGGACGAGGGCGACAAGGTCGAGGACATGCGTGTGATGGCCCGCGAGCAGTGGGAACGCCGCGCGCGCAAGCTCGGCCTCATCGACGAAGACCTAGACGAGGACGAAGCGGATGCGCGTCGCGAGGCCGCGTCGCGCCACGAATCATCTGCCGGTCCGGCAGTATGAGCTGCGTGCGGCGCTAGAGCCCCATCTGACGCACCGCAAGGTCGCGCATGATCTCCTCGGCGCCGCCGCCGATGGCGTTGACCCGGACCTCGCGATAGATGCGCTCGACCTTGGCGCCGCGCAGGTAGCCGGCGCCGCCGAAGATCTGCACGCCTTCACGGGCACAGAATTCCATGGTCTGGGTGGCCTGGTTCTTGAGCAGGCAGACATCGGCGACCGGGTTGTCGCCCTGTTCGACACGCCAGGCGACCTGTTCGAGAAAGGCCTGGGTCGCACGGATACGCTGCGCCATGTCGGCCAGCTTGTGACGGATCGCCTGGTGGCTGATCAGCGCCGCGCCGAAGGTTCGACGCTCGCTCGCATAGGCCGCGGCCTCGTCGAGACAGACCTGGGCAAAGCCGTTGCAGGCGGCGGACATCCACAGCCGTTCGCTGTTGAAGTTGTTCATGATCAGCCGGAAACCCTCATTCTCGACCCCGAGCAGATGCCCTGTAGGCACGCGACAGTCGTCGAAATAGAGCGTGGCAGTATCCGAACACCACCAGCCCATCTTGCGATCCAGCGGCGTGCGCGAGAAGCCGGGCGCGTCGGTGGGCACGAGTATCAGTGATACGCCGGCATGGCCCGCGCCGCCGGTACGGACCGCTACGGTGACGTAGTCGGCCCGTATCCCGGAAGTGATGAAGGTCTTGGCGCCGTTGATGACGTAGTGATCGCCGTCGCGCACGGCGGTAGTCGCAACGTTGGCGACATCGGAGCCGGCACCGGGCTCGGTGATCGCCAGCGCGCTGATCTTTCGACCGGCGAGGATCTCCGGTACGACCGCCTGCCTGAGTGCCTCGCTGCCGCCTTTCACGATCGGCGGCGTGCCGATGTTGTGGCTGAGCAGGCTGGCGGACAGGCCGCCGGCGCCGGCTCGCGCCAGTTCCTGGGCGCCGATGATCACGAAGAACATATCGGACTCGATGCCGCCGTACTGTTCCGGAAAACCGAGCCCGAGCAGGCCGATATCGGCGGCGCGTTGGTAGAGCTCGCGCGGGAAGCTACCGGCTTCGTCCCATTCGTCGACATGGGGGGCGATCTCTTCGGCCACCCAGCGCCGCAAGGTGTCGCGATAGAGCGCGTGGGCCTCGGTATAGGCCGGATGCGTTTCGATCATGGTCGACCGTCCTGTTCAGTCGTCGCGCAGCAGACGCGGTGTTTCGGCCAGATGGAAGCCGTTATAGGCCGGGGCCTTGTCGTGGTCGGCCATCGGCCAGTTGGCGCGCGCGTTGGGTACCGCGCCGTCGACCCGGATACAGCTGCCGGAGATGAAGCCGGCGGCTTCCGAAAGCAGGAACACGATCGCTGCCGAGACTTCCGATTCCGTGCCCCAGCGCTTGAGCGGCACGAACTGCGGCAGCGCGCGTAGCATCGGCTTGATCTCTTCGGGGTAAGTGTCCATGCCGGAAGAGGCGATCCAGCCGGGTGCGACCGCGTTCACGCGCACGCCCGCGTACTGCCATTCGACGGCCGCGGTTTCGGTCAGGCTGAGCATGCCGGCGCGGGCCGCACCCGAGTGGCCCATGCCGGGCATCGAACACCACATGTCGGCAATGATGTTCACGACCGACCCGCCGTCGTCTTCCATCCACTGGGTGAAGCATTCGCGCGCCATGAGAAAGCCACCGGTGAGGTTGTTGCGCACCACCGTGTCGAAGCCTTTCTGCGAGATATGCTTGAGCGGCGCGTGGAACTGGCCGCCGGCGTTGTTCACCAGGCCGTCGATACGGCCGTGTTCGGCCAGCACCGCGGCAACGGTTGCCGTAACGGCCTCTTCGTCGCGGATATCGCAGCTATGGGTGCTCGCTGACGGGCCGCCGGCTTCGGCGATTTCTTCGGCCACCGCGACGAGCTTGGACTCGGTCCGGCCGATCAGGGCCACGCGCGCGCCGAGTGCCGCCAGCTCGTGGGCCGTGCAGCGGCCGATGCCGCTGCCGCCACCGGTGACGATGACGTGCCGACCGGCAAACAGATCGGGACGGAAGACAGAGGAATAGGTCACGGTTTCTCCTTCGCGTAGTCGCCGGCTAAAGTGCGGCGATCAATTGTTTTATGTTGCGGGCCGCGGGGCGGCGGGATAATGCTGCCATCAGTCGATGGCATCATTTCAGTAATCGTAAATACATGCACGACCCGCATCGCGATCCGGCACGCGGCCAGCCCGGTTTGTGGCATCTTGGCGGCCTTTGCATGCCGACCGGTAATTTCTCATGAGCGACGCCTTCGCAGCTCTGCATATCGCGGTACTCACCGTATCCGACACGCGTACCGAAGCCGACGACAAGTCGGGCCGGGTACTTGTCGATCGCCTGGAAGCCGCCGGCCATGTGCTGCACGAAAAGGCGATCTGTGCCGACGACGTGCACGAGATCCGCGCCCGTGTCGCGCGCTGGATCGCCGACGACAGGCCCGATGTGGTGATTACCACCGGCGGCACTGGCCTGACCGGGCGGGACGTCACCCCGCAGGCCCTCGAAGTGCTTTTCGATCGACGTATCGACGGCTTTGGCGAGATGTTCCGGATGCTGTCGTACGAGTCGATCGGCACGTCGACCTTGCAATCGCGCGCGCTCGCGGGCGTATCCAAGGCGACCTTCATCTTTTGCCTGCCGGGTTCCTCCGGCGCCTGCGCCGACGGCTGGGACAAGCTCATCGCGGCACAGATCGATGCCCGCACCAAGCCCTGCAATCTGCAGGAGCTGTTGCCGCGGCTGACCGAACGCTAGCTGCGAGTAGCAAGGCTCGATCAGATACCCCCGGGTCGGCCTTCGCTATGCATCGTGTGCCTGCGCCATGCCGGTGCGGGTTTTTGGCCGTGCATTAGAAAGTATTCGTATTCGACTGATGGTTAAGTCAAATCCCGAGACTGCATTATGTATTTTTTGTAGTATGGCGGCGTAGCGTGGGGCTACATACCGTTCAGGGGAGTATCATGAAGACATCAAACGCATGGCGTGCACGCGTGATGACAGCCGTGGTCGCGAGTGCCGCGGTCTATGGGCCCACGGCCGCGATCGCCCAGACCAGTAACGATGAGCTCGCCGATCTGGTGCGCCGTCAGGCCGCCCAGATCGAACGTCTGGAAGGCCGTATCCAGGCCCTCGAGAGCGACGAGCAGGGCACTGCACCGAGCAATGCCGGCATGGCCTCGCAGTCCGACAGCGCGGCGCAGGACAGCAGTCGCAACGTGGTCGACAGCCGCCAGCAGCCGAAATCGGGCCCCGGCGCGACCAGCCCGCAGGCGTCGACCGGCTCCATGGCGAGCATGCAGGAGCAGATCGATACGCTGAAGCAGAACAGCGTGCAGGTCGACTGGAAAACCGGTTCGCCGAAGTTCTCCAGCCGCGATGGCGATTTCACCTTCCAGCCGCTCGGCCGTTTGCAGTACGACTATTCCACCACCGACGGTTCCCGTTATGCCGATCGCGAGATCGACGGCAGCGAGTTCCGGCGCCTGCGTATCGGTTTCCAGGGCCAGCTCATGGAGCCGATCCTCTACAAGGTCGAGTTCGACTTCGCCGAGGAGAACGTCGGCGTGCGCGATGCCTATATCGCCACCAAGAAGGACTTTGCACTCGGCCAGGGTGTGGTCTATGTGGGTAACAAGTTCGCCGATCGCAGCCTCGATGGGGCGACCTCGTCGAAATACATCTGGTTCCTGGAGCGCAACCCGGTCGCCAACGCGATCATCCCGGAATCCGGCTACTACAACCTTGGCGTCACCAGTGCGTTCTACGGCAAGGACAACTGGCACGTGTCGGCCGGTGTGAGCAAGGGCGATCTCGGTAACAGCAACACCGAATCGGACAACACCACGCTGATCTCGCGTGCCCATTTCAACCCGTTCGTGACCGACAACGCGATGATGCACGTCGGCGCCTGGGGCTTTTACGAGGACTTCGCCCGCGGCAACCAGGACGACCTGACCGACAGCGAGCGCTTTGCCTCCCACTTCAACGACAACGTCCGTGTCTATTCCGACACCATCGACGAGCCCGAAACCAGCACCGGCTACGGCGTCGAGCTGGCGGGCCTCGCGGGGCCGGTCGCGGCCGGCGCCGAATACGGTCGCCGGACCATCGATACCCGTGCCGGCGACGACACCGACTACGATGCCTACTCGGCCCAGATCGGCTACTCGCTGACCGGTGAGCAGTTTGGCTACTCGACCAAGAACGGTGCCTGGAGTGCGCCCACGATCGACAACCCCGTCACCGACGGTGGTTGGGGTGCCTGGCAGGTCATGGCCCGTTACGACGCGCTGGACTACGAGAACAACGGCCAGTTTGCCGGCGGCACTGGCCACGGCACGACGCTGGGCGTGAGCTGGTATCTCAACAACTACACCCGCTTCATGCTCAACTGGATCAACTGGAACACCAACAACCGCGTGCCGATCGCGGGCGATCCGACCGATCGCGACTTCACCGGCTCGGACGATGGCAACACCATCAGCGCCCGGGCCCAGGTGATCTTCTAGGCCCCGGTAAAACCACCGGGCATATAAAAGCCCCCGTCCGGTTCGCCGGGCGGGGGCTTTGTTTCGACGGGCCGCAGTGTTTTATACCGCGGCTGTCGGATCGCTGCGATTCAGCCCTTGTTGTAGGCCTCGATCGACTTGGTGATCTCGGCCTTGGCTTTCTCGACGCCTTCCCAGCCGGTGATCTTGACCCACTTGCCTTTCTCTTCGTCCTTGTAGTGCTCGAAGAAGTGGTGGATCTTGTTCTTCAGACGATCGTCGATGTCGTCGAGATCGCGCACGTCCTTGTAGTAGTCGGTGCTGATCTTGTCGGTCGGCACGCACAGGATCTTGGCGTCCAGGCCGGACTCGTCCTCGGTGCCCAGCACCGCGACCGGGCGGCACTTGATCACCGCGCCCGGCACGATCGGCTCGGGGGTGAGTACCAGCACGTCGACCGGGTCGCCGTCGTCGTACAGGGTCTTCGGCACGAAGCCGTAGTTGGCCGGATAGTGCATGGCCACGTTCATGAAGCGATCGACCATCAGACAGTTCGTGTCCTTGTCGACCTCGTACTTGACCGAGCTCGAGCCTTCCACGATCTCGATGATGACGTTGATTTCCTCGGGCGGATTCTTGCCCGGGGTGAGTGCTTCATAACCCATTGCGAAACCCCTGTAATGGTGGATATTGCTTGAATTCAGGTGCGACAGTGTAACCGAAGAGGCGCGCGGCCCGCGTAGCCAGCCGTGCGCCGCCGTCTGCTAGACCTCGAAGCCTTCCGACAGTTTCTTCTCGACCGCCACGTTCTTCAGGCGGGCGTACTGCGGCAGGCCTTCGGCATAAGGCGGATAGGATTCGCCGGCAATCAGTGGCTTGAGGTAGCGGCGGGCGGCATCGGTGATATGAAAGCCGTCCTCGCTGATGAACTCGCGCGGCATCATCTTTTCGACGTTGGCGACTTCATCGAGCGGTGCTTCGCCGATCGTCCATTCATAGGGTTCGTCGGATTCGCGCACGATCGAGACCATGATTCCAGACTTGCCCTGGACCGCGTATTCGACCGCGGCCCGGCCGACGGCATAGGCCTGGTCGACGTCGGTCTGCGAAGCGATATGCCGTGCGGCGCGCATCAGATAATCGGCGATCGCGTAGTGGTACTTGTGGCCGAGCTTGGTCTGGATGAGTTCGGCGAGTGTGGGCGCCATGCCGCCGAGCTGCTTGTGGCCGAAGGCATCGGTGTTGCCCGCGTCGGACAGGAACTCGCCGTCGGCGTTGCGCACGCCTTCCGAGGCGACGATGGTGCAGTAGCCGTGGCGCTTCACGCAGTCGTCGACCTTGGCAAGGAATTTCTCCTCGTCGAAGGTGATCTCCGGAAACAGCAGGACATGCGGGTCCTGGCCCTCGGACTCGCTGGCCAGCCCGCCCGCGGCCGCCGTCCAGCCCGCGTGGCGGCCCATGACCTCCAGGATGAACACTTTGGTCGAGGTCTTGCACATGCTGGCCAGGTCGAAACCGGCCTCGCGGATGGACACGGCCGTGTACTTGGCGACGCTGCCGAAACCGGGTGAGCAGTCCGTATGCGGCAGGTCGTTATCCATGGTCTTGGGCACATGGATCGCCTGAATGGGATAGCCCATCTTTTCCGAGAGCTGACTGATCTTGAGGCAGGTGTCGGCCGAGTCGCCGCCGCCGTTGTAGAAGAAGTAGCCGATGTTGTGGGCCTTGAAGACCTCGATCAGGCGTTCGTACTGTTCGCGGTTTTCTTCCAGGCCCTTGAGCTTGTAGCGGGCGCTGCCAAAGGCGCCGGCCGGCGTGTGCTTGAGCGCGGCGATGGCGCCGGCGGATTCTTCACTGGTATCGATCAGATCCTCGGTCAGGGCGCCGACGATGCCGTCCCGCCCGGCGTACACCTTGCCGATCTTGTCGCCGTGTTCGCGCGCGGCTTCGATCACGCCGGCAGCGGAGGCGTTGATGACGGCAGTCACGCCGCCGCTCTGGGCATAAAAGGCATTCTTCACGGTCATGGATCCATCCTGGGCTGATCAGATGGGGGCAAAGGATACGTCAGACGGGCGGGTCTCGAAAATTGACTTGCCTTATGGGAATCATTAACGTCGAGCGTTCGCTTGCGCGCGCCCATGGGTGGCCTGCGCGCAGCGACGCTGAAACACCCGATTTTAATAACGTCATTAGCCGTTCGCGGAGAGATCATGCTGAAAATCGTGCTGCTGGGTGCCCCCGGCTCGGGCAAGGGAACGCAGAGTGAGAAGCTGGTGGCCGAATTCGGCGTACCTCAGATTGCGACCGGCGACTTGCTGCGCAGTGCGGTAGCCAACCAGACCGAGCTCGGCAAGCAGGCCAAGGTCGCCATGGATGCCGGGGAACTGGTGTCCGATGATCTCGTCGTCGGCATGATCCGCGAGCGTCTCAAGCAAGGCGATACCGAGAACGGCTTCATCCTCGACGGGTTCCCGCGCAGCCTTGACCAGGCCAAGGCGCTGGACGAACTGCTCGCCGAGATGGACCGCCCGCTGCAGGGTGTCGTGCACATCAAGGTCGACAACGAAGAGATCGTGCAGCGCCTGATGGCCCGTGGCCGCTCGGACGACAACGAAGACACGATTCGCAATCGTCTGAAGGTCTACCAGGAACAGACCCAGCCGCTGGTGAAGTTCTACGAGGACAAGGGCCTGTTGACCGCCGTCGCCGGTGTAGGCGAGATCGACGATATCTACGCCCGCATCAAGGCCGCGCTGCCGGCCGGCTGACCGCATTCGGCGCCGTAACAGGCGCCGGTTGCGCTACTGATCCGGTACGCCGGAGCCGTCCGCGGCTTCGGCGTTTTTTATGGCCGCAAGTACCGGCTCGCCTGCAACCCCGGCCCGCCAGCCGGACAGCAATCGTACATCGCGTGCCCCGTCGACCATGGCTGCGATTTCCTTGCGACTGGCCAGCGCCGACGCGGCGATACCGTAGTCCTCGGCGCGCTGGCCGAGCGTGTCCATGCCGGCCTTGATGCGCCGTTTTTCGGCATTGGTCGGTGGCTCGGGCTGCGGCGCAAGCGCTGCCGGCTCGCGCTCGCCCGCAACGCGCAGAGCTTCCAGCAGCGCGTCGCCGTGCCGGCTCGCGGTCTTGCCGGGCAGGGCGCGAATCGCAGCCAGTCCGTCCGCGTCGCGCGGTCGACGCCGCGCCAGTTCCACTACGGCATCGTCGCCGAGAATCCAGCGCCGGGGCCGGTCGGCGCCCATGGCTTCGCGTTCCCGCCAGTCGGTGAGGGCTGCCAGCGCTTGTTGCTGGCCCACATCGAGCTTGTGCCAGCTCTTGATGCGCCGCCAAGCCTGGCCGGGATCGACGTCGAACCGCCTGGGTTCCACCAGACGTTCGAAATCCTCGACTAGCCAGTCCTCGCGGCTCCGCTCGGCCAGCATCTGCCCGATCGCGTGATAGGCCACGGCGAGATAGCGGACGTCGTCGGCAGCATAGTCGAGCGCGCCGGGAGGCAGTGGGCGTTTGCTCCAGTCCGTCCGGGTATGGCTCTTGGCCAGATCCACGTCGAGCAATGCCTTGATCAGGCGCGCATAGCCCATCTGATCGTCTAGGCCGACCAGGGCGGCCGCGACCTGGGTGTCGAAAAGCGGCGCCGGCATGACCCCGAAACGCTGGTACAGCACTTCCAGATCCTGCTCAGCGGAGTGGAACACCTTGAGAATGGCCGGGTCGCCGAGCAGGGTGGCCAGCGGCGCGAGGTCGTCGATCGCTAGCACGTCGATGAGGCCGACTTCATCGGCGTCGGCGATCTGTACGAGGCACAGCTTCGGGTAGTAGGTGGATTCGCGCAGAAACTCGGTATCGACAACGATCCAGTCGCGCTCGCGCATGCGATCACAGAAGGTGGCGAGGGTCGCCGAGTCGGTAATCGTGGCGACGTCCTCCGGCGGCTTCGGTATCATGCCTGCTGCTCTAATAAGCTTCGCTTTCATAAGGATGCGTCGTCCATGGTTTTTGCGCGCCGGGTTATCGAACTGATGCTGCTGCGTCGCGGCCCCCAGGATATGCCCGGGGATTCGACGACGCTCGTCGGCTGTGCAGCGGCCTATTGTATCCTGCTGTTTCTACAGGTCGGGCTGATCATGCCCGCCGGTCCGGCCGCGTTACAGGCCGGGCTCGCTACGGCGCTACTGGCGTTGTACATACGCACGGTCCTGCGTATCCGCAAGCTGCCCAACCGCTATAACCAGACCGCGATCGCTCTGTTCGCTGCGGGCGCGATACTTACACTGGTGATGCTGGCGCCCACCCACGTCATGGCACCGTACCTGCACGCGATTGCCGAAGCGAGCGACCCGCAGAGCGTGCCCATGCCGCCGAGCTTCGTGACGCTGGCTTATGTCGCGCTCGGGCTGTGGGGGCTGGCGATTTACAGTCACGTCTATCGCAATGCGCTCGACGGCAGTCTGTGGCTGGGCGTCGGTGCAGCGATCGCCTTCGAAGTGCTGCTGCTGGTGATCTTTTCGGTGATCGGCTGATGCATATTCATATCCTCGGTATCGGCGGCACCTTCATGGCCGGCGTGGCTCTGCTGGCTCGTTCGGCCGGCCATAAAGTCACAGGTTCCGATGCCGGGCTCTATCCGCCGATGAGCACGCAGCTGGCCGATGCCGGCATTGATGTGATGGACGGCTATGCCGCGGAGCATTTGAAGCCGGCGCCGGACCAGGTCGTGATCGGCAATGCCATGACCCGTGGCAACCCGGCGGTGGAGCATGTGCTCGATGCCGGCCTGCGTTATGTCTCCGGCCCGCAGTGGCTGGCCGAAAACGTGCTCGAAGGGCGCTGGGTGCTCGCGGTCGCCGGCACGCACGGCAAGACCACCACCTCGAGCATGCTCGCGCACGTGTTGCAGCATGCGGGCATGGCGCCGGGCTATCTGATTGGTGGCATCGCTGCCGATCTGGGCCAGTCAGCGGCGATGGGCGAGAGCGATTTCTTCATCGTCGAGGCAGACGAATACGACACTGCGTTTTTCGATAAACGCTCAAAGTTCGTTCATTACCGCCCCCGCACGCTGATTCTCAACAACCTGGAATTCGACCACGCCGACATCTTCGACGACCTCGAAGCCATCAAGCGTCAGTTTCATCATCTGGTGCGGACGGTACCGGCCTCCGGGCAGATCGTGCATAACGGTGCCGACGAACACCTCGGCGAAGTCCTGACGCGCGGCTGCTGGACGCCAACCGTGTCGTTCGACGCGGCGGATGCGGGCGGCTGGCACGCCAAGCCGCTTGCGGCCGATGGCAGCTGCCTGATGATCCATCATGGGGGCGAGCCCGTGGGCGAGCTCGAGTGGGCGCTGACCGGCGAACACAACGCAGCCAATGCGCTGGCCACCATTGCGGCGGCGCGCCATGTCGGCGTCTTGCCGGCGATGGCGATCGAAGCGCTTTCAGTGTTCCGCGGCGTCAAGCGTCGTATGGAGCTGCGCGGCACGCCCAACGGCATACGGCTGTTCGACGATTTCGCCCATCATCCGACGGCGATCCGTACCACGCTCGCAGGCCTGCGTGCGGGCAACGGCAGCGGCCGAATCCTGGCGGTGTTCGAGCCGCGTTCTAACACCATGCGTCGCGGCGTGCACGCAGACACGCTCGCGGCTAGCTTCACCGATGCCGACCATGTGTTCGTCTATGACGCCGATCTGGACTGGGATGCGGCGGCCGTATTCGAAGGCCTCGGCGATGCGCAGACCAGCCGTTCGGATCTCGATGCATTGGTCGCTGAGGTTGCCGAGGCCGCGCGTCCCGGCGATACCGTCATCGTCATGAGCAACGGTGGCTTTGGCGGCATCCACGGCAAGCTGCTGGCCGCCTTGGAATCGCAGGCATAAAAAAACCGCCGAAGCGGTTTCTTCATCTCCGGGGGAGGAGAATTTCGCCAAGGCCGGACCGAACCACGTCGAGGCACGAGGGGGGACCGGGAGACGCCGGCCCGACCAAAGCGAAAGCGGTGGACTGTGCACGAAGACAGCCCCTGTAAATTTCGCTTTGGCCGGACCGAACTACGTCGAGGCACGAGGGGGGACCGGGAGACGCCGGCCCGACCAAGCGAAAACTTGGGCGCCCATCCAGCGGATGAGCTGATTGTTAAATTTCGCCAGAGCCGGACCGAACCACGTCGAGGCACGAGGGGGGACCGGGAGACGCCGGTCCGACCAGGCGAAAACTGTGTGCAGCTAACGCTGCCTAGAACTCCTTATTCGTCGTCGCTGTTCTGCGACGCCTTCATATCCTTCATGTACGTCTGAAACTCTTCCTTGGTCACTTTGCCGTCGCCGCTTGTATCCATGTCGTCGAACGTGGCTTCCCACGGCGTACCGGCGACTTCCTCGGGAGAAAGCGCGCCATCCGCGTTGGCATCCATCGTGGCCCAGGAGGCAGCTGCGGTTTCCGCGGCAAACGCCTGACTGGTCGACAGGGCGGTTCCGAACGGAATCGCGAAAGCGATGCCGGCGACCACTGCGTAACGTCTTTTCATCTATCGACTGCGTATCGTTTCAGCTCTTGAAACGTACTAGAGCAACCGCCGTGCCAAGATATAAAAAACGTTTTAATACAGCATGATAAGGGTGTTTAGAGTTGCTCTGACCGAGCGGTGCATGCAGAAGTGCCGCAACGCCGCCGAAAGGCGTTGCCTGCAGACGACGCATTGGCCGTAATAAGCGCAAGCCGCTGATTTTGAATGCATAAAATTGTCGCCAAATAGCGACATAAAGCGGCTTGAGACGCTTCGCCGGTGTCGCTAAACGGCAACGCGGCGGATTTAGCGCTTGTAGTCGGCGGGGTCGACTTCGTGTCGGTTGAGCAGCTTGTAGAACTCGGTCCGATTGCGTTTGGCGAGTCGGGCACTGCGGGCCACGTTGCCCTCGGAGATTCGCAACAGCTGAATCAGGTAGTCGCGCACGAAGGCATCGCGTGCCTCGGCCAGCGGTTGCAGGGTGGCGGCCGTGGCCGAACGCCGGCCGTGTCCCGAAAGCGCCTTGTCGACCGACTGCGGCGATATGACGTGGCCGCGGGTGAGAGCGACATTCTGTTCGACGACGTTGGACAGCTGGCGGATGTTGCCCGGCCAGTCGTGTCGGCACAGCCGCTCCATGGCATCGGGCGCATAAACGCGCGCGCGCCGGCCGCTACGGCGCGCGATGCCGTCGAGAAAATGCCGGGCCAAAGGTGCGACGTCTTCGGGCCGCTCGCGCAGGCTCGGCAAGGCGAGCGTGACCACCGCAAGGCGGTAATAGAGATCCTCGCGAAACTGCTGCTGTTCGATCGCCTCCGAGAGGTCGCGGTGCGTGGCCGAAAGCACGCGCACGTTGACCGGCAGTGAACGTTGCGCGCCGACGGGACGCACCTCGCGTTCCTGCAGTACGCGCAGCAGCTTCACCTGCAGTGCCAATGGCATGTCGCCGATCTCGTCCAGAAACACGGTGCCGCCTTCCGCACTGCGAAACAGGCCCTGCTGAGCCTGCTTGGCGTCGGTGAATGCACCTTTCTCATGGCCGAACAGTTCGGATTCGAGCAGCTGTTCGGGCATGGCGCCGCAGTTGATGGCCACAAAGGCGCTGTTCGCGCGTGGGCTGGCATCGTGGAGCGCGCGCGCCAGTACTTCCTTGCCCGTGCCCGACTCGCCGGTGATCAGTACGCTGGTGTCGGTCTCGGCGACCAGGCGTGCCTCTTCGAGCAGGCGGTGCATGAGGGGCGAGCGGGTGACGATCCGCGAACGCCAGACCTCGCGCCAGTCGCCCCCGGCTACGCCGGCCTGGTCGAGTGCCTGGTCGACGCGCGCAAGCAGCACGTCCTTGTCGACCGGCTTGGAGAGAAAATCCAGCGCGCCGCGCTGGGTCGCTGTCACGGCTTCGGGAATCGTGCCGTGCGCGGTGAGCAGAATAACCGGCAGCGTCGGGCGATCGTGGCTCAGGCGTTGCAGCAGGTCGATGCCATCCATGCCATCCATGCGCAGATCGGTGATCACACAATCGGCGTTGAAGCGTTCGAGTGCGCGCAGGGCCGCGGCGCCGCTTTCGGCGGATTCGACATTGTGGCCGGCGCCTTCGAGCCGGAGGGCGAGCAGCCGTCTGAGGCTCGGATCGTCGTCGACGAGCAGGATATTGCCTTGGCGTGCCATGGCAGGTCAGGAACCCGTTTCGCTCAGGCGGTCTTCGATATCGGCGAGTTCACGCAGCTTGCGGTGGGCCTCGTCGAGCTGTTTCTCGAGTGAGCGCACACGCTGTTTGTCCGGCGAGCTGGCTTGCGTTGTCTCCGGGGTAGGAGGCGACGGCGGCGTATCACGACGGGCGACCGTGGGCACCGTGGGCGCGACAGGCTGTGGCTGGCGGGTGATCGTGGCGTAGAGCCGGGCGTAGTCCGCCAGGTACTGCCGCCCTGCAGGGCTCCATTCGATATCGTCGGCTTCGAGTGCCCGCTGGGCATAGCGCGCCGCTTCATCCGGCGTATAGCGCGTCTGGCCGGGGGTGCCGAAGGCCACGGCGAGACGCGCAAAGCTCATGCCGCCCGGCGTTTCACTGGCGCTCGCACGGGCATCGGCCACCGCCTGGGCGCGCGCCTCCGGGCTCGCGTCGTGCAGCTGACCAGCGTAGTCGAGGAGATCGAGAACCGGGTCACGCTCGTGGGTGATCGTGGCGGCCGGCGAAGTCTGAATGTTGTCTTCATACGCGGGGCGAGGCGAGCTGTTCACGCAGCCGCCGAGCATCGCCACGGCGATCAGTGCGATTGGCAGGGCACGGCCGGAGATGGAAAGATCAAAGCGCATGACGATCCGGGATCTCGACGCTGAACCGTGCGCCGCCGCCCGGCGCGTCCTCGACATCGATATGCCCGCCATGGGCCTGGACGCATTCACGTACCACCGATAGGCCAATGCCCGTGCCGCGCAGCGCGCCCTGTGCGCTCGCCTGGGTGGTGGCGCTTTGATAGAAAGCGTCGAAGATGGCGTCGCGTTCGTCCTTGGGCACGCCGGGGCCCTGGTCGCAGACGCGCACCAGCGTGGCGTCCACCAGGCGCTCGGCTTCAAGCGCAACGGTGGAACCCGCAGGCGCGAACTTCACCGCGTTCGCGAGCAGATTGTCGATGATCAGATGCATACGGTCCCGGTCGGCCGTGACGTGTATCGGCTGGCCCGGCGTCGTGACGTCGAGCTTCTTCCCCTCGATCGTGAGCCGTTGCCGGGCCACGATCGCCTCGAAGAGCGCGTTCAGGTCGAAGCGCTCGTACTCAAGTTTAGCGTGTTGTTGCTGCCAGGCTGCAAAGTCGAGCAGGTTGTCGATGAGCTTGGCCAGCTCGAGACTGTTCTGCTGCAATATTTCCGCGACATCGGCCTGCGCACTCGTCAGTTTCCCGACCGTACCGTCGCGCAACAGTTCCGCGCCCTCGCGGATACTGGCCAGCGGCGTCTTGAGCTCATGGGACATGTGGCGAATGAACTGCTGCTTCTCGTTTTCCAGCGTCGCCAGACGGCGGCGCATCCAGTCCAGGCGGGCGCCGAGCGCGTCGAGCTCGGCAGTCGGCGCAACCACACGGATCTGCTGGGAGAAATCACCGTCGCCCATGCGCGTGACGGCGCCTGCGATCTGGCGCAGCGGCCGGGAGATTACTGCGACAAAGAATGCGGTGAGGGCGAGCACGCCGGGGATCAGGGCGAACACGCACAGGAGCAGGAATGTACGCGCGTCTGCGGCAGTCGTCTGCAGCCGGGCGAGTTCACGATCGATGAACAGATTCCCCTGATCGGTAATCAGGTCGGTCTCGCGTTGCATATCGCCGATGTCGCCGATCAGACCGCGGACCTCACCGGGACGTGCGGCGAGCCGTTTCGAAAGCGTGCGGGCTTCGCGGCGCAGCGCATCGAGATTCCAGTCGGGCAGGGTGTCGAGTTGAAGCCCGCCGAGCGCGTCGAGCATTTGATCGAACTCGCGGGCCTGGCGTTCGAAGCGGTCGATCAGTTCCTCGCTTTCCAGCACACCGTACTGGCGCGCGCTGCGTTCCATGCCGATGAGCAGGGTGCTCAGGCGCTTGCTGTAGCGGGTCACTTCCACGCCCTGCAGCACCAGCCGTTCGCTCTGGTTGGTCAGGCGATCGACATAAAGCACACCGAACACGATGGCCACGATCAGTGGCAGCGCCACCAGGCCGAAACTGGTGAGCAGTAGGCCGGTGATCGAGCGCGGTCGGATGAATAGCCCGCGCTTTCGGGTCTGGGCGCGCGGTGTGTCGTTGGCAGCAACGGCAGGTCGTGACATGGCGCTAGCATACCGTGGTGTGCGTCATACGTTGCGTGTGCGCATCAGCCAGCGCTAGTGTTCGCGCCAGATTCACCTGTTAGAGAGACGCCCGCCATGGCCGAGCGCCAGGATATCGAGAACACGTCGGATGCCGCCGAGCGCAGCCTGCCGGAACTGGACTGGCTGAAAGGCCGGACCGAGGAACTGCTGGCGCAGGCAAGGGCCGGCGGGGCAGATCAGGCTGAGGTGGCGTTGTCCGCTTCGCGCGCGTTGTCCGTCACCGCGCGGGCACGCGAGCGCGAATCGGTCGAACACGAAGGCGATCGCGGCGCGAGTATCACGGTCTATTGCCAGCAACGCAGCGGCAGTGCTTCGACTACCGATCTTACCCCCCAGGGGTTGGCCTCGGCGCTGGAGCAGGCCCTTACCGTCGCGCGTTTTACCGAAGCCGACGAGTACGCCGGGCTTGCGGACGACGATCTGATGGCCCGCGACTGGCCGGACTTGTCCTTGTCGCATCCGTGGGCTCTGAGCGCCGAGCATGCACTCGACATGGCGCTGACGCTGGAAGCCGCTGCACTCGATCACGACCCGCGCATCGTTCAGACCGAGGGCGCAACGGTGGCCAGTCAGGACGGCGTGAGCGTCTACGGCAACAGCCACGGCTTCGTCGCCGGCGAGCGCGCCAGTCGGCACGCCATCAGTTGCCAGCCTCTGGCTCGCGTCGGCGAGGGAATGCAGCGTGAGATCGCCTTCTCGCAAGCGCGCCATGCGGATGATCTGGATGATGTCGCCGCCATCGGGCGGCTCGGCGCCGAGCGCGCACTCGCGCGGCTCGGCGCGAAGACGCCGCCGACCACCACCGCGCCCGTGCTGTTTACGCCCCGAGTGGCGCGCAGCCTCTGGAGCCATGTGGTCGGTGCGATCAGCGGCGGCACGCTCTATCGCAACGCCAGTTTTCTCAAGGACCGGATCGACGAGACGATCGCCGTCGATCGGCTGACGCTCACCCAGCATCCGCATCGCCCGCGTGGCTTGGCCAGCGCCGGTTTTGACGGCGACGGCGTGGCCACCGCCGAACGCACGCTGGTCGATGCCGGTGTACTGCGTGGCTACCTGCTCTCGGCCTACACCGCGCGTCGGCTAGGCATGACCAGCACCGGCAATGCGGGTGGCGTGTTCAATCTCGACGTGTCCCCCGGTAACGATGATTTCGATGCACTGGTGGCCGGCATGGGCAGCGGGCTGGTTGTTACTGAGCTGATGGGGCAGGGCGTGAATCTGGTCAACGGCGACTATTCGCGTGGGGCGGCCGGTTTCTGGGTCGAGAATGGTGAGATTGCTTACCCCGTGGAGAACGCCACCATCGCCGGTAACCTGGCTGATATGTATCGCAATATCGATGCGTTCGGTAGCGACGTTGAGCTGGGCAGCGCGTTGCGTACGCCGTCGGTGCTTATCGGGTCGATGACGATTGCGGGTAGCTAGCTGAATCTCGGTCGAGGTTTGCCCATACCGAGTAAACGAGTGTCGTTGATTTGAGAAGTGATGGCTTCGGGTCGCGAGTCTTTCGGCGCTCACGAGTTTGACGGGGCTTTGGTTTCGCACTGCCGTGCGACTTTCTTTCATTTGCTTGTCCAAAAGAAAGTAAGCAAAGAAAAAGACACCCGGCACGGCGCCGGCTGCGCCGGTGCACTGCGATGCTCGCGCCGAAGGGATGCGGCCAGAACTCGGGCCGCTATGGCGGCCGTCAGACAGGCTGGCCGCACCGGCGCAGTGCGCCGGACACCCTTCGCCGCTGCGCGTCTCCGTCGCCACGCAAGGGGAGCGAACACAGGCGGCGAGGCTGCACCCTAAGCTCTAACGGCTGCGGTGGTGAAGTTACCGCGAGCGCCCATGTTCCTGCCGGATTACGCGGATTGCGACTCGGCCTTTAGCGAGCGATAGCGAGCTTGTCTGTATTGGGGCCCCTTGGGCGCAGCGCCGAGCAGTGGAGGCCGAAAGAGATAAAGACAGCCGGATGTTTGAGTCGCGCGTAGCGCGACGAGTTTCCGGCTGTCCTCTTTCGGCCGGAGCCGCGCAGGGCATCGGCGCGAAGCGCCGACGCAAGACAGGGTGTCTTTTGTTTTGGTGCCTTTTATTTGGACAAGCAAATAAAAGACACTCGCGCATCAGCGCGAAACCCCAACCCGAATTCGCCCAAGTCGCTGATTCAGAGCTAGGCAGTTCCGGCTTGCGAGTTGTTTGTCACCAAGAAAACCACGACGCTTGTGGCGATGTATGGAGAACCCTCCGCCCGGCTGCGAAGGCCTGATCAGCGCAGCAGAAACAGCGTCCCGAGCCCGAGAAAAGCCCCGAACCCGATTACGTCGGTGATGGTCGTAAGCACCACCGAGCCAGCCAGCGCCGGGTCGATACCCATCTTCTTCATCGCCAGCGGAATGGTCACACCGGCGATCGCCGCGCCGATCTGGTTGAGTACCAGCGCCACGGCGATGATCACGCCGAGGGTCGGGTCGCCGAACCAGATCTGTGCGACCACGCCGACGACCGCGCCCCAGAGCACGCCGTTGATTACCGCGACCGCCAGTTCCTTGACCAACAGAGTCTTGGCGTTGCCGAAACCGATCTGGCCCATGGACAGGCCACGGATCATGAGTGTGAGCGTCTGCGAGCCGCCGATACCGCCCATGCTGGCCACGATCGGCATCAGCACCGCGAGCGCCACCACTTCCGAAAGAGTCGCCTCGAACAGGCCGACCACCTGGGCGGCGAGAAAGGCGGTGAGCAGGTTGGCGCCCAGCCAGGTCGCCCGGCGGCGTGCGCTGCGCGCGATCGGCGCGAAGACGTCTTCTTCTTCGTCGAGGCCGGCCATGCTCATGATCGAGTGCTCGGCCTCGTCGCGAATCACGTCGACGACGTCATCGATGGTGATCCGGCCCAGCAGTTTTCCGTTCTCATCGACCACCGGCGCGGAGATCAGATCGAGATCCTGGAACCGCTTGGCGACCTGGGCCGCGGCCATGTCCACCGGCAGAGCCTCGAGGTCGGTGTTCATCACCTCGGACACGTCGCGCTCGGGGTCGAGGGTGACCAGCTTGGCCAGCGTAAGCATGCCGAGGTACCGCCCGTAGCGGGAGACCACGAACAGCGATTCGGTATCGTCGGGCAGCGTGCCGCGCTGCTGCAGGTAGCGGCTGACCACGTCCAGCGACACGTCCGGGCGAACCGTGATCGTATCGTTGTTCATCAGGCCGCCGGCGGAATCCGACGGATAGGACAGCACCGCTTCCAGACGTTCGCGGTTGTCCACGTCCATCGAGTGCAGGACTTCGCGCGTGACCTGCTCAGGCAGATCCTCGATGAGATCGGCGAGGTCATCGATCGGCATGCCTTCGGTGGCTGCCAGCAGGACCTCGTCGTCGAGGGCCTCGATCAGTTCCGAACGGACCTCGTCGTTGACGTGGAGCAGCGTCTCGCCGTGGTCGTCCTCTGGGACGAGACGCCAGACCAACTCACGCTTGGCGCGCGGGATCGATTCCAGCAGAAGACCGATCTCGGCCGGATGCAGCGAATGCAGCATCGGCTTGAGGCGGCGCATCCGCCCGGATTCCAGCGCCTCGTTGAGATGCGCGAGCCGCGATTCCATCTGCTCTTCAGTGGTCTTGGCGTCGCTCATGGAAGCGCGGTGTCCAGGCAGGGAAGTGGGCTTTTAGAAAATAGCAGAAAAATCCGGATTTTCCTGCGATTTCTTAATCAATTCTCAGGCGCCGAGTTCCTCGCTCAAGGTATCGAGCGCGTCGCGGTAGGCGTGCGAGTCGGTGAGCGCCAGAATTTCGCGCGTGCGTGTCTTCAGGGCGCTCACGTCGGCGCCCATGATTGCGCGCTTGACCTCGAGCACGCTGGCGGGATGCATGGAGAACTCGGTCAGGCCGAGGCCCAGCAGCAGCGCGGTATAGCGTTTGTCCGAGGCCATTTCGCCGCACATCGAGACGCTGATGCCGGCGGCATCGCCGGCTTCGATGGTCATGCGGATCAGCTGCAGCACCGCCGGGTGCAGCGGATCGTAGAGATAGTTGATCTCGTCGTCGATACGATCCATAGCGAGCGTGTACTGGATCAGATCGTTGGTGCCGAGCGAGAAGAAATCGCAGTACTGCGCGAGTAGCGGCGCGGCGAGGGCGGCGGCCGGCACCTCGATCATGGCGCCGACCGGCAGGTTGGCGTCGAAATCCAGACCGTCGCGGCGCAACTCTTCCTTGAGTTCGCTGATCAGATGGCGCGTCTGGCGCATCTCCTGGATATTGGAGACCATCGGCAGCATCACCCGCAGATCGCCCTCGGCCGAGGCCCGCAGCAGCGCGCGCAGCTGGGTCCGGAACAGGTCGGTCTCTTTCAGGCACAGCCGGATCGCGCGCAGGCCCAGTGCCGGATTGCTCGACGTCTTGCCGGTATTGCGACCGATCGTCTTGTCGGCACCGAGATCGAGCGTGCGGATGGTCACCGGCCCCTCGACCGAGCGCAGCACGCGGCGGTAGGCGGCCAGCTGCTCTTCCTCGCCGGGCGTCTCGTCGCGGTTCATGTAGAGGAATTCGGTGCGATACAGGCCCACGCCCTCAGCGCCGACCTCGGCCGCGTCGGCACTGTCGTCGGGTAGCTCGACGTTGGCCAGCATGCGGATTCGAACGCCGTCGGTGGACAGCGCGACTTCGTCCTTGAGCATGCCGAGCATGCGGCGGTAGCGCGCGTCGCGTTTTTGCCGGTGCCTATAGAACTCGAGCGCGGCCGCGTCCGGTCCGGCGAGCACATGACCGGCTTCGCCGTCGACCACGACCGTTTCATCGTCGAGCAGCATGCGTCGTGCCGAGTGCATGCCGACAATCGCCGGTATACGCAGGCTGCGGGCGAGAATCGCGGAATGCGACAGCGGGCCGCCATGTTCGGTCACGAAAGCGGCCACGCCCTGCTGGTGGAGCAGGATGATGTCGGCCGGGGTGAGTTCGTCGGCCACGATGACCGGCGGCGGAGCGTCCTTGGCCTCGCTGGTTTCGATGGTGCGTTCCTGTTTGAGCAGGATGCGCTGGATGCGCGCGGTGACATGGGCGACGTCGTCACGCCGCGTGCGCAGGTAGCTGTCGTCCATCTGGTCGAACACCGCGGTCAGGTGCTCGGCCTGCATCTTCAACGCCCATTCGGCGTTGCGCTGGTGTTCTCGAATCAGCGCGCAGACCGTATCGGTGAGCGCGCTGTCCTGCATCATCAGCAGATGGGTTTCGATGAAGGCGCCGATCTCGGAAGGCGCATTCGCCGGTATCTGTTCGCGAATATCGGCGAGTTGCGCGCGCGCGTCGGCAAGCGCGCTCTGGAAGCGCTCGACTTCAGCATCCAAGTGGGCGGGCGTGACCGAATACTCGGGGATATCCAGGTCGGTCCCATGCACGCGATGCACGGCACCGATCGCGACCCCGCGCGAGACGCCGATGGCGGCCAGCCAGAGACTCATGTCGGCGCGCCGCGATTTCTTGCCGAAATATCCATCACTGACCTTCGCCGAACCGGTCGCGCACCAGTTCCTCGAGCGCGTCGAGCGCGGCCTCGGCGTCGTTGCCTTCCGCGCTGACGTCGATCCGTGAACCGCGCGCCGCGGCCAGCATCATTACGCCCATGATCGACTTGCCGGAGACTTCACGACCGTCCTTCTCTACCCGTATATCCGCCTCGTACTGTGAGGCGACGGTCACGAACTTGCTGGCGGCGCGCGCGTGCAGGCCGAGCTTGTTGACGATGGCGAATTCGCGAGTGGGCATAACTTGGATCGGTTCGGTTGGAAAGAGAAGGGGTGGGTTGGGGGTTAGCGATCAGCCTGCGACGGGCAGGCCATCACTCCGGCGCGGCCCGCCTCGATGGCAGACGCGGCCAGATCGTCGAGAGCGAGTTGCGGGTAATTGTAGACGCGCACGAGCATCGACAGGTTGATGCCCGCCACCACGCGCGTGCCGTTGCTGCTGGCGGCCCGGGTGGCGATATTGCTCGGGGTGGAGCCGAACGCGTCGGTAATGATCAACACCCCATCGCCTTCGTCAAGTCGCGACAGAGCGGCCGCGGCGGCTTCGCTGCGTTCGTCCGGGTCATCGTGACGGTGGACTTCGAGCACTTCGGTGGGCCGCGACAGATCACCGATCATGCCGGTGACGGTCTCGACGAAATGCGAGCCCAGCTTGCCGTGGGTGATCAGTAGTACGCCGATCATGACAAGCGTTCCGGGAAGCGCGCGTCCATGCGCCAGTCAGTGCAGTTCATTGTGTCGTACCAGCGTCTGGGCATAGGTCTCGCGCAGTCGGCGGGCCAGCTGTTCGATGATATACACCGAGCGGTGTTTGCCGCCGGTGCAGCCGACCGCAATCGTGACATACGCCCGGTTTTCGCGTGCGAAAGAGGGTAGCCAGCGCGCTAGAAAGCCGTGGATATCGTCGAGCATGGCGCCGGTTTCCGGCTGTGCTTCGAGATGCTCGGCTACGGGCGCTTCGAGGCCCGTCAGCGCGCGGAGTTCCGGAATCCAGTGCGGATTGGGCAGGCAGCGCACATCGAATATGAAGTCGACTGCCTGGGGCAGTCCGTACTTGAAGCCGAACGATTGCAGCAGGATCGACAACTCACCGGTGCTGCCGCCTTCCACCCGGTTGCGGATGATGTCGCGCAGCTGGTGGATGTTGGTATCGGTGGTATCGATCGAGACATCCGCCGTCTCGGCGATCGGCTTGAGCAGGCGACGGTCGGCATCGACAGCATCGATCAGGGATGTGTCGGCATCGCTGAGCGGGTGCTTGCGCCGGGTTTCGGAGTAACGCCGCAGGATCGTGTCCTTGTCGGCGTGCAGGTAGATGACCTCGATATCGATGCCGCCCTCGCGCAGCGCCTCGATACGGTCGGGAAAGCCCGCAATCTCGCCGCGCCGAGAGCGGGCGTCGATGCCGACCGCAAGCCGGTCGAAGTCCAGGCCCTGACGATGCAGGGTATCTGCCGACACTTCGCTGAGCAGGCCCAGGGGCAGGTTGTCGATGCAGTAGTAGTCCAGGTCCTCGAGCATATGCAGCGCGACCGACTTGCCGGAGCCGGCCAGTCCGCTGACGACGATCAGCCGCATGACTCACCTTTGCGATGAAGAACGCCCGTCGGGCAGTGGTGACCATATTGTGGCGAAGCATTTGTCTGCGTGCGAGTGCCGAAGGATGTGGCGCGGCTTGCGCAGGTCGGTCGTCGCCTTGCGCGCGCCATGATCACGGTGTCTCGGGGTCGCCGTTGCCCATGGCCAGACGCTGGCGCTCGGCGAACTGTTCGTCGCTGAACTGGCCCTGCATGCGCAGTAGATGATCGCGACATGCCGCCTCGACGAGTACGGACAGGTTGTGCCCGACGGCCACGGGCAGCGTGATCTCGGGAATCTCGACGTCGAGCAGGCTACGGATCGTACGGGTGCCGGTCAGCCGATCGGGCGGGTTTGCAGCGCCGGACTCCGGTCGCACCAGACGAATGATCAGGCCGAGCTGTTTGCGGCGCTTGATCGCTGCCTCGCCGAACATGGCGCGAATATTGAGAATACCCAGTCCTCGCACTTCAAGGAAATCCTGCAGCACGGGCGGACAACCCCCATTGAGATCGTCCGGGCCGAGCAGGGCGAACTCAGGCGCGTCGTCCGCAACCAGTCGATGGCCGCGGTTGACCAGTTCGAGTGCGAGCTCGCTCTTGCCGACGCCGGAATCGCCGGTCAGCAGCAGGCCGATCGAAAGCACCTCGAGGAACACGCCGTGCACCGTGATCTGGCGCGCCAGGGCTTCGCCCAGGAGATGGCGCAGGCGATAGGCCGCGCGGTGCGCGTTCGCGGCGGTTTCGAAGATGGCGATGCCGGCTGCATCCAGTGCTTTGCGCATGGCCGGCATCAGCGAACGCCCGTCTGCGACCACCACGAGTTTGGTCGCGCCCGAGGTCAAGCGTTCGAGTACGTGATCGAGCAGTTCGGGGTCGATGCCGTCCAGATAGGCCGTTTCGGGTTCTCCGATGACCTGGACCTGGGGCGGATGGATGAAGTTGAGATACCCCACCATCGGTACACGGCGCCCATCCAGACGGGTGGCGCCCAAAGTGGCGCTGCCCCCGGCGCAGGGGGCAGGCCAGTGCAGGCCGAGCGACGATTTCAGACGGGCGAAGACGTCCTCGACCGCGACGCGTCGCGTCGTGAGCGATTCATCGAACAGATCGTCGCCGGTTAGCGCCACGCTCGGCTGCGTTGCTCAGGCGTCGCTGACGTCGCGTGCGACCAGCAGCTTGTGCAGGGTTTCGTTATCGGGTGCATCGCGCAGCTCGGCCAGCGCCTGATTTTCGGAGAAGATCTCGGCCAGCTTGCGCAGCAGGTTGAGATGTTCTTCGGTCGACTTCTCGGGCACGAGCAGACCGAAGACCAGATCGACCGGCTGCTCGTCGTTGGATTCGAAATTGACCGGCTGGGGCAGCCGCATGAAGGCACCGATGCAGTCATCGGTGCCCTTCATGCGTGCATGAGGAATGGCCACCCCGTCGCCGATGCCGGTGCTGCCGAGCTTTTCGCGGGAGATGAGCCCGTTGAAGATTTCACTGGCGGTGAGATAGGGCGTCCCCTGGGTGAGAATCTCGGCCAGCTGCTCGAGCGCGCGCTTCTTGCTCTGGACGTCGTCTGCAAGACGTACCCGTTCCGGAGCGACGATATCGGCGATGTTCATAGACTTCCTTTCAACAATGCAAAAAAGCGTTCAACCGGCGTCCAGATTGACGTGGCGGGCCTGCCGGTTGTGGTGATCCTTTTCCTTTTCCTTGTGCTTGAGCGTCTGGCGATCAAGCTTGTCGATCATGCTGTCGATCGCGGCGTACATGTCTTCCTGGGTGGATTCCGCGTGCAGCGTGGCACCGCGCACCTGCATGGTGACTTCGGCCTTGTGGCGAACCTTTTCGACCTCGAGTACGACCTCGGCATCGATCACGTGATCGAAATGGCGCTCGACGCGTTCCATTTTTGAAGCCACATAGTTGTGCAGGGCTTCGGTCATGTCGATGTGATGCCCGGAGATGTTCAGGTTCATTGGGTACTCCTTGTCGGCTTGGGGAATCGCATGAAAAAGGGTCAGTCAGCTGGCCTGTCGGCGGCGCTCGTGGGAGGGCGCGATCGACAGGGCCTCGCGATACTTGGCCACGGTGCGTCGCGCGACCTGGATGCCGTTTTCCAGCAGCATCTCGGCAAGCTTGCTGTCGGAAAGCGGCTTGCCGGCGGTCTCGGCGGCGACCATGCGCTTGATCATCGCCTGGATCGCGGTGGCCGAAGCGCTGCCGCCATCGGTGGTCGACACGTGGCTGGAAAAGAAATACTTGAGCTCGAAGATGCCGCGCGGCGTCTGCATGTACTTGTTCGCGGTCGCGCGTGACACGGTGGACTCATGGATCTCGAGCTGTTCGGCCACATCACGCAGCACCAGCGGTTTCATTGCCTCCTCGCCGTATTCGAGGAAGGCACGTTGGGCTTCGACAATCGTCTGCGCGACCTGCAGCAGCGTGTCGTTGCGGCTTTTGAGGCTGTTGAGGAAGAACCGGGCTTCCTGCAGATGTGACTTGAGCGTGGTCTGATCCGCGCTCTTGTCGGCACGCTTGATCAGCGCGAGGTACTGGCTGTTGATCCGCAGCCGCGGCGCGATGTCGGCATTCAGCGAGACCTGCCAGCGCGCGGACTGACGCGTGACGAAGACCTCCGGCACCACGTAGCTGGATTCGTGATCGGTGAATGCCTCGCCGGGGTGCGGTTGCAGCGTCTGGATCAGCGCGATCGCCTGTTCCAGGTCGGCCACCTCGATTCCCAGCCGGCGTGCCACCGGCGCGCGGTCGCGCGAGGCCAGGCATTCCAGCGGCTCGTTGTCGACGATACGCATGGCCAGATCACGGGCGGGGGTCTCGTCCGGCATCTGATGCAGCTGGATGCTCAGACATTCGGCCAGCGAGCGGGCGGCCACGCCGGGCGGGTCGAACTGCTGGATGGCGGCGAGCACGGCCTCGATGGCGGCCGTGTCGGTTTCGAAATCCTGCGTGAGGCGGGCGGCGAGCTCTTGCCAGTCGTCGAGCAGGCCATGCTCGTTGATCGCGTCGATCAGATGATCGGCGATCGCCCGCTGGGTTTCGTCGAAGCGGTGCATGTCCGCCTGCCAGGTCAGATGCGCATGCAGGTCGGGCGTGCTGGTCAGGTTCGCCTGGCGATAGTCCCAGTAGTCGTCGTCTTCGTTGCTCGGCGCCGGGGCGGCCGGCGCGGCGCTGCCGGCATAGATATCGTTCCAGTCGGCGTCGACCGGCAGATTCTCCGGAATTTCCGCCTCGCTGCCGCTGCTGGGACGCTCGGTTTCAGTGGTCTCGGCCTTGGTCGCTTCGCGGGTATCGATCTCGCCGTGGCCGTCGTCGGCCTCGAGCATGACGTTCGATTCCAGCGCCTCCTGGATCTCGGTTTTCAGATCCAGCGTCGAAAGCTGCAGCATGCGAATTGCTTGCTGCAGCGCAGGCGTCATCGTGAGGCTCTGCGACAGATTGAGGTTAAGCGACTGTTTCATAGTCGGAAATCCTCGCCGAGGTAGACCTCCCGTACTTTGCGATCCGCCAGGATCTCGTCGCCGGTGCCGTCCGCGATCACCGCGCCATCGCTGAGGATGTAGGCGCGTTCGCAGATGCCCAGTGTCTCACGCACGTTGTGATCGGTGATCAGAACACCGATGCCGCGATTCTTGAGATGCGTGATGATGCCGCGGATATCGCCGATCGAGATCGGGTCGATACCGGCAAACGGCTCGTCGAGCAGCATGAACTGCGGTTCGGCGGCCAGCGCTCGGGCGATCTCGACGCGCCGGCGTTCGCCGCCGGACAGATTCAGCCCTTTCGAGTCGGCGATATGGCCAATCGAGAGTTCATCGAGCAGGGCATCGAGCTCGCGGTCGATATCGGCCGTCTTGAGTCCCGGCCGTACCTGCAGGATCGCGCGGATGTTGTCCGCGACGGATAGCTTGCGGAATACCGAAGCTTCCTGCGGCAGGTAGCCGATGCCCAGCTGTGCGCGGGTATGCATGGGCAGGCCGACGAGATTGCGCTCGCCGAGCGTGATCCGCCCCGAATCCGGTGTGACCAGGCCGACGATCATGTAGAAGGAAGTGGTTTTGCCGGCCCCGTTGGGGCCGAGCAGGCCAACCACTTCGCCCTGCGCCAGAGACAGGCTCACATCCTGTACGACCGCGCGGCCCTTGTAGCGCTTGCTGAGGTTTTCGGCGACCAGACGCTGGCCGGTGCGTGCTGCGGGGGCTGCGTCGGCGTTCATGATTGATCGCCCTTGGGTTGGATCGTGATGCGCACGCGCTCGCTGTCGCCGGAACCCCGTTCGGCCTGGGTACGGCCGGTATCCACGTTGTGCCGGATGACCTGGCCATGAATCTCGTCGCCACCGCGGCGTACGACCGCGTCTCCGCGCAGCAGGACGGTCGAATCGTTGTTGGTGTATTCGATCTTGCTCGCGTCGCCGGTGACGACGTCGTCGCCTTCGCGGTCGGGTTGCTTGTCCAGCTTGGCCGGGCTGCCGTTGAGCACCGCCTTCACGTTGCCGCGGTCATTGATGCGGGTGATGACCAGCTTGTAGCCGGTCAGCGTCAAGCCGCCACGGGTGAGCACGACGTTGCCGGTATAGGTGCTCACCCCGTCCTGCTGCGACAGGTCGGCGTCGTTGGATTCGATACGAATCGGCAGCGGCTTCTGCTGCGCATAGGCGGTCGTGCCGGCCACCAGCGCGAGGCCGAGTACCGCGGTGGCGGCTAGGCGCAGCCTACGGCGTGTAGGTGACTTGTACATTGTTCAGCAGTCTCAGCTTGTCCGTTTTCAGGTTGACCTCCATGCCGTCGCCTTCGACACGCTGGCCGGGCTCGACCGCGGTCACGTGGGCCTCGGTGTCGATCCGATTCGAATCGGGCCGCACCCAGGCGTTGTCCGTCGTTACGTTGACCACGTTGCCGTTGGGCTTGGGATGGCGGCCCTTCACGCCATCGTAGAGATAGATGTCGCGTTTGCCCGGCGGTACGCGGCCCTTCTCCGCGGTGACGTCCCAGTAGGTCTTCGTACCTGCCAAATAGTGTACGTCAATATCCGTCATGCGAGCCGAGTCGTCCGGGAAGTGCAGCGTCTCGCCCAATGTCATGCGGTAGGCAAGGCCGCCGTTGTCGTCCATCTGGTGCACGGTGGCTTCGGTCATGTAGTAGTCGCTGTTGTCCGGCGTGGACAGGCGCGGCTCCGACGGCGTGCCGATTTCGGGCCGATCGAGCGCGCGTATGCCAAGCAACACGGCGCAGATCACGAGCAACACGGCAACAACTCTGAGCATGGCCCGGCCTCCTAGTGGGCGTTGCGCGCCGCGATGATGAGTTCGCAGGCTTCGCGCACGGCGCCTTCGCCGCCGTTGTAACGACTCACCCAATGGGCGGTGTCGATCACATCATCGACCGCATCGGCGACACAAAGTGCCAGCCGGGCCTGCCGCATGAGCCCCAGATCGGGCAGATCGTCGCCCATCACCGCAGCCTGGTCGGCGGTGAGCTCGAGTTCGGCGAGCAGGGCTTCGAAATCGAGCTGCTTGTCGCGGCTGTCGAGATAGATGTAGTCGATGCCCAGGTCATGCAGGCGGGCGGCTGCGGCTGGCGACGGGCGGCCGCTGATCGCGGCGACGGCCACGCCGGCAGCCTGCAGACGCTTGAGCCCAAGGCCGTCGCGCACGTGCATGGTCTTGATCTCTTCGCCGTGGTCGTAGAGATAGAGCTTGCCATCGGTCATCACGCCGTCGACATCGAATATCGCGACCCGGATATCGGCGGCGCGGCGCTGCAGTTCGTCGGCGCTCAATTTGGCGCTGAGTTTGTTGTCGTCAGTGCTCATATCACTCCGGCGCGCAGGAGATCCTGCATGTTGAGGGCCCCGACGGGCCGGTTGTCGTCGTCCACCACCATCAAGGCACCGCCACCGATGCGATGTTCCTCAAGCAGGCGCACGGCTTCGGCAGCAAGCATGTCGGCAGTCACGGTCTTGGGCTGGCGAGTCATGAACTCGGCGATGGTCGCCTGCTTGATATCGACGTCTCGATCCAGTGTGCGACGCAGATCGCCGTCGGTAAACAGACCCGCCAGGCGGCCGTCTTCGTCGACCACGCCGGTCATGCCCAGGCCCTTGGTGGTCATTTCCAGCAGTGCTTCGCGCAGGGCGGCATCGTCGCCTATGAGCGGCAGTGCGGCGCCGGTATGCATGAGGTCGGCCACGGTCAGCAGCAGGCGACGGCCGAGCGACCCGCCGGGATGCGAGCGGGCGAAATCCTCGGCGGTGAAATGGCGTGCCTCGAGCAGGGCGATCGCCAGCGCATCGCCCATGGCGAGACAGGCGGTGGTCGACGAAGTCGGCGCGAGTTCGAGCGGGCAGGCCTCGATCTCGACACCCACATCCAGGTGGACATCCGCGCGCTGCGCCAGCGTGGAGTCGGCATTGCCGGTCATCGCCACCAGCGGCACGCCGAGGCGCTTGAGCAGCGGCAGGATGGTGAGGATCTCGCCGGTCTCGCCGGAATAGGACAGGGCGAGCACCACGTCCTGCGGGGTGATCATGCCCAGGTCGCCGTGGCTGGCTTCGCCCGGATGCACGAAGAAAGCCGGCGTTCCGGTGGAGGCGAGCGTGGCAGCGATCTTGCCGCCGATATGGCCGGACTTGCCCATGCCGGTTACCACGACGCGCCCCTCGCATTCGAGCAGGCGGTCGGCCGCAGCGGCGAAGGTCTCGTCTATCCGGGACTCGAGGGCAGCGACCGCCGCCGCCTCGATGCCGATCACGCGTTGGCCCGCGTTGATGATCTCGTGGCTGTTCATGGCTTCATTCTAGCCTAGCCGGCCGGCGCCAACATATTGCTGTCACAGTCTTTGGCGTCAGCCGCGCTGCAGGCCGGCTTCCTGTCATATGCAGGTTTTGCGCCACGCCGTATAATGCGCGCCCTTTTGATTATCGAGCACGGCCTCATGAGCGAACCGGCCATTGCCATTCAGAACGTCGAAAAGCGCTATGCGAGTACGCATGCGCTCAAGGGTGTGTCGTTCGATATCCGGCGCGGCGAGTACTTCGGCCTGCTGGGGCCGAACGGCGCCGGAAAATCGACCCTGATCAGCATCATCGCGGGGCTGACGCATGCCAGTTCCGGCAACGTCGCCGTGCTCGGCCACGACGTGCGCCGCGATTTTCGCCAAGCCCGGCGCAGCCTCGGCGTAGTCCCGCAGGAACTGGTCTATGACCCGTTCTTTCCGGTGCGCGAGATGCTGCGCATTCAGGCGGGCTATTACGGCTGCGGGCGGGATCACTGGCCGTGGATCGATGAACTGCTCGAGCGGCTGGATCTTACCGACAAGGCCGAGGTATCGATGCGCGCGCTTTCCGGCGGCATGAAAAGGCGCGTGCTCATCGCCCAGGCGCTGGTGCACAAGCCGGACGTCGTGATTCTCGACGAGCCGACCGCCGGCGTGGACGTGGAGCTGCGGCGCACGCTCTGGCACTTCACCCGCGAGCTCAACGAGGCCGGGCACACGATCGTGCTCACGACGCACTATCTCGAAGAGGCCGAGGAGCTCTGCGATCGCATCGCGATTCTCGACCACGGCGAGCTGTCCGTGCTGGAAGACAAGCGGGCGCTGCTCAATCGCCACCCTTATCGATTCCTGTCGCTGGAGCTGTCCGGCAACGGCGGGCCGCTGCCGGAATCCGTCGAGCGGCTGATCGAGGATCGCCACGAAGACACGCTGGAACTCAAGCTCGAGCAGGGGCGCGATTTCATCGCCGACGTGATGGAGGCGATCCGCGGCGCAGGCTATCGCATCCAGGATGTGCGTACGCGCGAGCCGTCGCTCGAGAATATCTTCGTCGAGCTCACCACCGATCACGACAAGGACGCGGCATGAATTGGCACGGTTGCTTCACGCTGTTCTTCAAGGAGATTCGGCGGTTCTACAGCGTAATTCTGCAGACCGTTGGTGCGCCGGTCGTCACCGCACTCTTATATATGGTGGTGTTCGGCCAGGTGCTGCAGGGACAGACGATTCAGGGCGTCCCGTCTTCGGCATTTCTGGTGCCCGGGCTGATGATGATGAGCATCATCCAGAACTCGTTCGCCAATACGTCGTCGAGCCTCACGCAGTCGAAGATCAACGGCAATCTGGTGTTTCTGCTGATGACGCCGCTCTCGGCCTTCGAAATCTATCTGGCCTATATCGGCGCGTCGCTGGTGCGCGCGACGCTGGTGGCAGTCGTGCTCTATCTGGTCACGCAGCTGTTTGTCACCGTGCCCATCACGCATCCGTTGCTGGTGCTGACGATGCTGGTGTTCGGTGGCGGCACGCTGGCCGTCATGGGGCTGATCGCCGGGATTCTGGCCAACAAGTTCGACCATCTGGCGGCATTCCAGAATTTCTTCATCATGCCGCTGTCGTTCCTGTCCGGCGTGTTCTATTCGATCCACTCGCTGCCGGAGTTCTGGCAACACGCGTCGCGCTTCAACCCGGTCTTCTACATGATCGACGGCTTCCGTCAGGGGTTCTTCGGCGTCGGCGACAGTGACCCGCTGCGCAGCGTGGTCGTGGCGGGCGTGTTCTTCGTGCTCGTATCGTCGATCTGTATCACCATGCTCTCGCGTGGCTACAAGATCCGCGGCTGACCGCGCGGCGTCGTTTTCGAACCGGGTCTGGAATGCCTGCTCGTGCTAGCATTTCGCGCCCGAATTCAATCAGTGATCGTGATGTACAGCGCCGAAGCCATACGCGAACTCATTCAGGCCGGACTGCCCGACGCCAACGTCGAAGTCATGGGTGACGACGGCCAGCATTTCGCCGCCCGCGTGATCAGCGCGAGTTTCTCCGGCAAGGGCATTGTCGAACAGCACCGCATGGTCTACGCCACGCTCGGCGAGCGCATGGGCGGCGAGATCCATGCGTTGTCGCTCAAGACCATGACCCCGGAACAGGCGGGCATGGCCTGAACGACAAGGCCGGCCTTTAACCGATAACGCGAACAGGACCTAGCGTGATGGATCTACTGCGCATCGAGGGCGGCCCGCCGCTCAATGGCGACGTGCGTGCCTCTGGCGCGAAGAACGCGACCCTGCCGATCATGACCGCGGCGCTGCTTATCGACGAGCCATTGCTGGTCGAGAACGTGCCGCATCTCGAGGACGTGACCACCACCAACGTGCTGCTCGCACATATGGGCGTGTCGGTCACCATTGGTGACTACATGGTGGTGGAGGCGGATGCCTCGACCATCACCCGCTGTGTCGCGCCCTATGATCTGGTCAAGACCATGCGTGCGTCGATTCTCGTGCTGGGCCCGCTGCTGGCTCGCCACGGCGAGGCCGAGGTGTCGCTGCCGGGTGGTTGCGCGATCGGCGCACGCCCGGTGGATATTCATCTGCGCGGGCTCGAGGCCATGGGCGCCGAGATTCGGGTCGAGGCCGGCTATGTCAAAGCGCGCTGCTCGCGTCTGAAAGGGGCGCGTATCGCCATGGACACGGTTACCGTGACCGGCACCGAGAACCTGATGATGGCCGCGACGCTGGCCGACGGCGTGACCATCCTCGAAAACGCCGCGCGCGAGCCGGAAGTAGTCGATCTGGCCAAGTGCCTGATCGCCATGGGCGCCGAGATAGAGGGTGCCGGCACGCCGACGATCAAGATTCACGGCAAGAAATCGCTGCACGGCACGCGTCATCGCGTGCTGCCCGATCGGATCGAGACCGGCACCTTCCTCGTGGCCGGTGCGGCCAGTCGCGGCCGGGTAAAGGTCACGCATACCGATCCGGTATTGGTCGATGCGATCACCGACAAGCTGGCCCAGGCCGGCGCGCAGGTGACGACCGGCAACGACTGGGTCGAAGTCGACATGCGCGGCAAGCAGGCGAAGGCCGTGAACCTGCGCACCGCGCCGTATCCGGGCTTTCCCACCGACATGCAGGCCCAGTTCTGCGTGCTGGACGCGCTGGCCGACGGCGTGGGCACGGTCACCGAGACCGTGTTCGAGAACCGTTTCATGCACGTCTCGGAACTGCAGCGCATGGGCGCGCAGATTCGCCAGGAAGGCAATACCGTGATCGTGACCGGCGTGCAGCGCCTGACCGGGGCGCCGGTAATGGCCACCGACCTGCGCGCTTCGGCGTCGCTGGTGATCGCCGGTCTGGTCGCGGATGGCGCCACCGACGTACGCCGCATCTACCATATCGATCGCGGCTATGAATGCATCGAAGAGAAGATGGCGCAGCTGGGCGGGCATATCCAGCGCCTGCCCGATCGCGCGCCGGTTACCGCACGGAGTGTTGCCGAATGAGCCGTGACGTCACACTCGCGCTCTCGAAAGGGCGCATCCTGGAAGCGACGCTGCCGTTGCTCGCGGCTGCCGGCATCGAGCCTGAAGTCGACCCCGGTGCTTCGCGCAAGCTGGTGTTCGAGACCAACCGGCCGGGCCTGCGCCTGCTCGTGATCCGTGCCTCGGACGTGCCTACATTCGTCGCTTACGGCGCGGCGGATATCGGCATCTCCGGCAAGGACGTGCTCATCGAGCACGGCGGGGCGGATCTCTACGAGCCGCTCGATCTGGGTATTGCCTGCTGCAAGCTCATGACCGCCGGCCTGCCGGGCGCCATGGACGCCGCCGGGCATCGCCCGCTGCGGGTGGCGACCAAATATGTCGAGACCACGCGCGCCTATTTTTCGCGCCTGGGCCGCCAAGTGGAGATCATCAAACTGTATGGCTCGATGGAGCTGGCGCCGCTCGTCGGCCTGGCCGACGTGATCGTGGATCTGGTGGATACCGGCAACACGCTGCGCGCGAATGGCCTGGAGCCGTTCGAAGTGATCGAGGACATCAGCGCACGTCTGGTGGTCAACAAGGCCGCGCAGAAGATGAAGCACGCCGAGATCGGCGAGCTGATCGACCTGTTCGACCCGGCGCGCGAGGCGTCGTGATGCGCCGGCTGCACAGCGATCAGGCGGATTTCGAAGCCGCGTTCGCGACGCTTATTGATAGCGATACGCCGGCCCAGGCCGAGATCGACAGCCGTGTCTCCGCGATCATCGCCGACGTGCGCGAGCGCGGCGATGCGGCGCTTGTCGAATACACCCGCGATCTCGACAACCATCCCGCGACCGACATGGCCGCGCTGGAAATCGATCCCGCGCGCCTGCAGGCCGCGCTCGACGCCATGCCTGCCGAGCCTCGCGCCGCGCTGGAAACTGCTGCGGCGCGCATCACGCGCTATGCCGAATCGCAGAAGATCGAAGCCCACAGCTTCGAGGACGAGTATGGCAATCGGCTTGGGCAGGTGGTTCGTCCGATCGAGCGCGCCGGCATCTATGCGCCGGGCGGCAAGGCCGCCTATCCGTCGAGCGTTTTGATGAACGCGTTGCCCGCGCGCGCAGCGGGTGTCAAAGAGATCGTAATGATGTCGCCGGCGCCAAACGGTGAGGTCAACGATTGGGTGCTGGCGGCGGCCGCGATCGCCGGCGTGCATCGTTTTTTCACCATTGGCGGTGCGCAGGCCGTGGCCGCGTTGGCCTATGGCAGCGAGACCGTGCCGGTCGTCGACAAGATCGTCGGTCCGGGTAATGCCTATGTCGCCGAAGCCAAGCGTCAGGTGTTCGGTCGCGTCGGCATCGAGTCGGTGGCCGGGCCCTCCGAAGTGCTGATTATCGCCGACGGCAGCGGAAATCCCGGCTGGGCGGCGCTGGATCTGTTCGCGCAGGCCGAGCACGGCGAGGATTCGCGTGCGCTGTTGATCAGCCCGGATGCGGATTTCATCGACGCAGTCGATGCCGCCGTCGAGCGCCTGATCGCAGATCAGCCCCGGCGGGACATCATTCGTGCCTCGCTGGCCAATCACGGCGCGCTGATTCAGACCGCCGACATGGCCGAAGCCGTGGCGCTGTCCAATCGCATCGCGCCCGAGCATCTGGAGCTGGCGGTCGACGATCCCGATGCGCTGCTCGACGGGATCGAACACGCGGGTGCGATCTTCATGGGGCATCGCACGCCAGAAGCATTCGGCGATTACTGCGCCGGACCGAACCATGTGCTGCCGACAGGGCGTACGGCACGATTCTCGTCGGCGCTGGGCATCTACGATTTCCAGAAACGCCTGTCGGTAATCCATGCCAGTGAGCGTGGCGCAGCCGCGCTGTCGCCCGTCGCGGCCGAGCTGGCGCGCGGCGAGGGCCTGCATGCCCATGCCGCATCCGCGATGGCACGCGGCCTGCAGACCGATTCGGACGCCTGAGCGCGGCGTTGGTACATATTGGCTATGCTATACTTTTGCGACTCCTAGCGGCGTCACGCCACGCCGTGGATCACGCACCCTTAATAAAAATCGAACCGGCATTACTGCCCTGCTCGAAGAGGTTTTACGCATGAGCAAAGAGGGGGTCGACGTCGGCAAGCGCCGATTTTTGACCACCGCCACCGCAGCCGTCGGTGGCGTGGGCGCGGCCTTTGTGGCCACACCGTTCGTCAAGTCCTGGCTGCCGAGTGCGCGCGCCAAGGCTGCCGGCGCTCCGGTGGAGGTCAACATCGCTGCATTGGAAGAAGGCGCGCTTGTGAGCGTCACCTGGCGAGGCAAGCCGGTCTGGGTGGTACGCCGCTCGCCGGAAATGCTGGATACGCTCGAAGAGGTGAAGCCGGAACTGGCCGATCCTGAATCGGCAGCCGACCAGCAGCCCGAGTACTGCCGCAATCCGCATCGCTCGATCGAGCCTGCGGTGCTGGTAATGGTGGGGATCTGCACGCATCTGGGCTGTTCGCCGAAGTTCCGACCGGACGCCGACGGCGGTCAGCTGTCCTACAGCGGCTTCTTCTGTCCCTGTCATGGTTCCAAGTTCGATATCGCCGGTCGCGTCTATTCCGGCGTGCCCGCACCACTGAACATGGTGGTGCCGCCGCATCGCTACGAGGGCGATAGCCTTATCGTCGTGGGTGAGGATCCGAACCAGGGCGGCGAGGAGGCTGCGTAAATGGCAAGCAAGTTCATGAACTGGGTCGATGCCCGCTTCCCGGCGACCAAGCTGTGGAACGAGCACATCGGCGAGTACTACGCGCCCAAGAATTTCAACGTCTGGTACTACATGGGCTCGCTGGCCATGTTGGTGCTGGCAAACCAGCTGCTGACCGGCATCTGGCTGGCGATGTTCTACAAGCCTTCAGCCGCCGCGGCTTTTGGCTCTGTGGCCTACATCATGCGCGACGTGGAGTGGGGCTGGCTGATCCGCTACATGCATTCCACGGGTGCATCGTTCTTCTTCATCGTAGTCTATCTGCACATGTTCCGTGCGCTGCTTTACGGGTCCTACCGCAAGCCGCGCGAACTGCTGTGGATCTTCGGTTGCCTGATCTTCCTGGCGCTGATGGCGGAAGCCTTCATGGGCTACGTGCTGCCCTGGGGCAACATGTCCTACTGGGGCGCGCAGGTGATCATCTCACTGTTCTCGGCGATTCCGGTGGTGGGCGAGCAGCTCACGCAGTGGATTCGTGGCGACTTCGTCATCGGCGACGCGACACTGAATCGCTTCTTCGCCCTGCACGTCGTGGCGCTGCCGTTCGTGCTGGTGGGTCTAGTGATCGCGCATATCATGGCGTTGCATCACGTCGGCTCGAACAACCCCGACGGTATCGAGATCAAGGCCAACAAGGGCGCCGACGGTCATCCGGTCGACGGTATCCCGTTCCACCCGTACTACACGGTCAAGGATCTGTTCGGTGTGGGCGTGTTCCTGACGCTGTTTTCGGCGGTGATCTTCTTCGCTCCCGAGTTTGGTGGCTATTTCCTCGAACCGCCGAACTTCACCGAGGCCAATCCGTCGGTCACGCCGGAACATATCGCGCCGGTGTGGTACTTCACGCCGTTCTACGCGATCCTGCGCGCGATCAACTTCCCGGTCTTCGGCGTCGACGCCAAGCTCCTGGGTGTGATCGCGATGTTCGCTGCCGTGGGCATTCTGTTCTTCCTGCCCTGGCTCGATCACAGCAAGGTCAAGTCGATTCGCTACAAAGGCATCATCTACAAAGCGATGCTGGCCGCGTTCGTCGTGTCCTTCGTGGTGCTGGGGTATATCGGAACGCAGGCGCCCAGTCCGCTTCTGACGGGCATCGCACAGTTCTGTACCGCGGTGTATTTCGCGTTCTTCCTGCTCATGCCGATCTACAGCCGCATCGACAGGACCAAGCCAGTTCCGGAAAGGGTGACGGGATGATGCGCCATCTGTTCATTGCGCTTTTTCTGATGATGCCGCTGACTGCCATGGCGGCGGGTGGTGCATCCGTGCCGTTCCACCATGAAACGAATCTCGGCAACCAGGCCTCGCTGCAGCGTGGCGCCAAGATGTTCATGAACTACTGCTCGGGCTGTCATTCGCTGCAGTACATGCGTTACAAGCGCATTGCTGACGATCTGGAGATCCCGGAAGAGGTCATGGAGAGCAATCTCATGATGACCCGGGGCAAGATCAACGACACCATCCAGGGCACCATGCCCAAAGAGCAGGCCGAACAGTGGTTCGGCAAGGCGCCGCCCGATCTGAGCCTGAGTGCGCGTGAGCACGGCGCAGACTGGATCTACAGCTTCCTGCTTACTTTCTATGTCGATGAGTCGCGGCCCTCGGGCGTGAACAACCTCGTGGTGAGCAACACGGCCATGCCGGCGGTGCTGGCGCCACTGCAGGGCTATCAGTCGCTCAAGCACGAAGAAGAAGGCGAGTCCGAAGGCGGCGCGCATGGCGGTGGTCATGGCGAACCCCAGTTCGAGCTTGTGCAGGAAGGTCAACTCAAGCCGGCGGAATATCGTGCCGCGGTTGCCGACCTGACCAACTTCCTCGTCTACGTGGGCGAACCGGCCAAGCTGGTACGCTATTCGCTCGGCTTCAAGGTGATTGTTTTCCTGTTGCTGTTCACCGCACTGGCGTACATGCTCAAGAAGGAGTTCTGGCGCGATGTTCACTAACGGAACACGCGCCGCATAATCCATGGCTAGCCGCAGCTCCACGATCACGCTCTATTCCCGTCCTGCCTGTGTACACAGTCACCGGGTTCGACTCGTCATGGCCGAAAAGGGCGTGGCCAGTTACGACATCGTGGAGTTGCGCGACGACGAAGAAAGCGAGGACCTGCTCGAGCTGAACCCGTACAACACGGTGCCGACGCTGGTGGATCGCGATCTGGTCGTCTACGACCCGCGTATCATTCTCGAGTACATCGACGAGCGATATCCGCATCCGCCGCTCATGCCGGTCGATCCCGTTCTGCGGGCCCAGTACCGGCTCGCGATCTTCCGTATGGAATCGGATCTCTACGCGCTCTGCGAAGATCTGGAGTCCACGCCGGCCGTTGCCCGCAAGGCACGCGAGCGCATGACCGAGCTGCTTACTCAGCTCGCTGCCGAGTTCTCGCCGCGCGAGTACATCGGCGAGGAATTCTCGCTGGTGGACTGCACGCTGGCGCCGATTCTCTGGCGGCTAAGCCACTACAACGTGAAATTGCCCGAGCGTCACGGCAAGCAGCTCAGTCGCTATGCGCGTCGACTGTTTGCCCGCCCCGCGTTTGCCGAGAGCCTGTCGGCCATCGAGGCCGACATGGGGCAGGTCGACGCCGGCTGATCTCAATCGGAGTTTACCCATGGCCGAACTGACTTCCCGGCGGCCGTATCTCATCCGCGCCCTTTACGACTGGGTGCTGGACAACGATCTGACCCCGCATCTACTCGTGGCAGCCGATGCCGAAGGCGTCAATGTGCCGCGCGAATTCGTCACCGAGGACGGCAAGATCACCGTCAATATCAGCCCGGGCGCCGTGCGCGGCCTGTCGCTCGATAACGAGCTGGTGAGCTTCTCGGCGCGTTTTTCCGGGCAGAGCTTCAATGTGAGCCTGCCGCCGGGCGCGGTGCTTGCCCTCTACGCCCGTGAAAACGGCGAGGGCATGTTGTTCGGCGAGGTGGAGACGCCACCGACTCCGCCGGAGGGTGGCCCGGGGGACAAGTCTGATGGGGACGGCGATGACGACGAGGGTGCCAAGAAAAAGCACCCGCATCTGAAGGTCGTCAAGTAGCGCTATAAGCCCGAATCGGGGCCGCGGCGGCGCCCGCAAGTCTCCGCTTCAGGCGCTCTCCTCAGTCCGCCGCGCCGAGCAGGTGATCCTCGATCAACCGGCACAGGCAGTGGATGAACAGCAGGTGCATTTCCTGAATGCGTGCCGTGCTGGAGGAGGCGGCGCGTAATTCGCAATCCCCGTCTTTCAGCAGTGCGGCGATCCGGCCGCCCTCCTTGCCGGTGAGCGCGATCACGCCCATGCCACGCGCGTGGGCCGCAGTGACGGCCTCGCACACGTTGGCTGAGTTGCCGCTGGTGCTGATTGCCAAGAGGATATCGCCGCGCTGGCCCAGCGCTTCGATCTGGCGTGAGAACAGGCGGTCGTAGTCGTAATCGTTGGCAATCGCGGTCAGCGTGGAGCTTTCCGTGGTCAGCGCGATCGCGGGCAGGGCGCGACGCTCGCGTTCGAATCGATTGATCAGCTCCGACGAGAAATGCTGGGCATCGCCGGCCGAGCCACCGTTGCCGCATGACAAGATCTTGTGGCCGTCCTCAAGACAGGCGATGAGCTGATCCGCGGCTGCGACCAGGCGGTCCTGCATCGTCTCGAGGGTGGCGGCGTTCGCGCGCGCGCTGTCCTCGAATAGCGTCGCAATCAGGCGCGCGCGATCATTGTTGGGTGCGTCATTCGGCATAGAAGGCGTTCTCTATCCAGTCCAGTTCGTTGCTGTCATCCACGGCGACCACGTCGAATCGGATCGTGGCCTGGGCATAGCGCGGGTATGCCACCAGAAAGTGTCGCGCCGCCTGAACGATACGGCGTTGCTTGGTGGCGGTCACGCTGGCCGCGGCGCCGCCGTAAGCGTGGCTAGAGCGATAGCGGACCTCGACGATCACGAGCATGCCGCGCGCATCGTAGACCAGATCCAGCTCGCCGCCACGCACCGTGTAGTTACGCGCGATGCGCCGCCAGCCTCTACGGCGGGCGGCTGCATCGACTCGGCTTTCTGCCGCGCGTCCCTTGTCTAGCGCTGTGCCCATGGGTCGGGGGCCGCTCGGGAGCTATCACTGCGGGCGTCGTTCATGGACGGCATTTCCACAAGCTGAGGCTCGCCGCTGCGGAACACAGCCCAGGCCAGATAGCGGCGGATGGTGCCGTCCTGATTGACCTTGAGCACGCCGCTCATGCCTTCGAATACGTCGCCGCTAGCCAGACCCTGTTCGGCAATGCGATCGGTCAGGCGCCAGGCATCCATGCCCATGGCGAACAGGCGCTTGTAGTGCTTTGCGGTCGTGCCATAGCGCTGTTCTGCCTCGGCGCGGCGATTCTCGAGAAAATCACCCTGGCCGACTACCCAGGGCATATCTGCAAAGCCGACGCCGTTGAGGTCGATATCGTCACCGGCGTTCGGCGTGCCGGTATAGGCGTGCGAGGTGGTGAACATCTTCAGGTTGCGGGCGCGGTAGTAACGCAGCTGGCTGCGGATCAGGCGTGCCTGGTCCGGCTGGCCGGCCACGAAGATGAAATCCGCGCCGGCACGGTTACGCAGCACCGACTGGATCGGGTCGCGATGATCCGGTTCGCTGGGCTCGTAGTTCGCATAGTTGATCAGCTGACCGCCGCGTTGTTCGAACGCTTCCCGGAACGCGTCGAATACGCGGGTACCCCATCCGCCGCTGGGGACGAGCGCGAGCGCGCCGCGGTGGCCTTCGTCGGCGGCATGGCGGGCGACTTCGCGGGCCTCGTCCTCGGGCGAAAGGGCGAACTGATAGAAGCCCGGTCGCTGGTTGGGCGTGTCGCTGTAGTTCAATCCGATGGTCGGAATGCGACTATCCAGACGCGCCATCTCGGCGACCTTGGGCTTGTCGAGCGGGCCGACCAGGATGCCGACTCGATCGCTTTGCGCCTGGCGCTGCACGTCGGTGGCCGTCATGGTGTTGGTGTCGTAGATCATCGGCCGCGACGGCGCGGTGTCGTCGTTCTCGTAGGCGAACATGAAGCCATCACGGATGGCCTTGGCCGCATTCTCGAACTTGCCGGTCAGCGGCAAGGCGAGGGCGACGGTATCGCTCTGCGGACGCGGCGTCTCGCCGAATGCCCGCTGGCCGGGCTCGCGCTGGGCCGGCGACGTCGACGCGCGATAGCTGAATCGATTCTCGAGCACGGCGCGGGTGGCCGGGTGCTGGGCGAAGCGCTCTTCCCAGCTCGCCAGCGCACGATCACGCTCGTTGCGGCTCGACCAGCGGCGCTGGCCGATATCCGCCAGCGCGAGCCAGCCGAGTGTGGTCTTGTCGGCGTCGCGCGCGGCGGAGCTCTGCGGCCCCTGACCCATCGAGATCGCATCCAGGGCCTTGTCATAGATGGTGCTGTCGTTGCCGCGCAGCATCTGATCGTCGACCAACCAGACGCCGCGCTGCACGAGCGCTCCGATGCCGGCAATCAGGTCATTCTGTTCGAAATGCAGCTGCGCGCGTTTCTCCCAGACGCGTTCGGCGATGGCTGGTGCGGTGCCGCTGGAAGGCGGCGGCAGGCGATCCAGTGCCTGGGACGGCGGCAGGCCGGCGATGCTGATCTCGCGCTGGGCCAGCTCATAGCGGCCGCGATCGCCGCGCTCGAGCGTGGAGGGCGTGAAGCTGTCGAGAATCTGCCGGGCCATCGTGGTGTTGCCGGCCTGGGCAGCCGCAAGGCCGGCCTCAAAGCGCAGCCTGCGGCTGCGTTCCGGGTCGGACTGGTTCGATGCCGCCCGCATGTAGAGATCGGCCGCGCGTGCGTAGTCGCCTGCGGCTATGGCCTGCGACGGGCTGCTCGCCGGCGTCGGCCGGGCATCCGGATTGGCCTGGCGTATCTGCTGGGCGCAGCCGCCCAGGGTCAGGGCGAGAAGCAGAAGGGCGAAGACGCCGAGCGAAGGCTTGCGTGAAACAATCATCTAGTCAGACTCCCAGGTTTGCGCGCCAGATCCCCCATGCGCGCGGTCGTGACCGGCATAATATCAGCGCCCACTCTATAAAGTTGTGAAACGCCCATGCCATCGACGTCCGCAACGCTGTGGATCGTGGCCACACCGATCGGCAATCTCGAGGATTTCAGCCCGCGTGCACGCCGCACGCTGGCCGAAGCGGATGTGATCGCCGCCGAGGACACGCGTCATAGCGCCCGGCTCACTCGCCATCTCGGTATCGACACGCCGATGATGTCGCTGCACGAGCACAACGAGCGGGCGCGCACCTCGCAACTGATCGAGCGCCTGACTGCCGGCGAGTCGGTCGCGCTGATCAGCGATGCGGGCACACCCTTGATCAGCGACCCCGGTTTCGTGCTGGTGCGTGCCGTACGTGATGCGGGTTTTCCGGTGCATGCGGTGCCGGGACCCTGCGCCGCCGTCGCCGCGTTGTCGGTCGCCGGCCTGCCCAGCGATCGCTTCGTGTTCGAGGGGTTTCTGCCGTCGAAAGCGGGCGCCCGGCGGGCCCGGCTCGAGGCGTTGGCCGACGAAACCCGCACGCTTCTTGTATATGAGTCGAGTCATCGCATAGAAAAATCGGTGGCCGATATCGCGACCGTCTTGGGGGCGCAGCGTGTGGTCGGGCTTTGCCGCGAGCTCAGCAAGCTGCACGAGCAGAGTGTCGTCATGGGTGCGGCAGACCTGGGCGACTGGCTCGGCGAGGACGACAACCGGCGGCGTGGCGAATTCGTGCTCGTCGTGGAGGGCGCGCCCGAGGTTGAGCGTCAGGCCGCCGAGATACCGCTCGATCGCCTGCTGGGTGAGTTGCTCGCGCTGACCGGCACCAAACAGGCCGCCAAGGCAGCGGCCCGGTTGACCGGTCGGCCGACCAATGACATCTATGCCCGTGCGCTTGAGCTTGCTGCCAGTTGAGGTCGGCTGAAATGGTCGTCTCGGGGCTGGCGTTGCAGTGATAGAATCCGCGCTCGGAGTCGGCCACGCAGTCGCGGTGCCCGCTTGCGGGCACGGAGGAAAGTCCGGGCTCCACAGGGCAGGATGCCAGGTAACCCCTGGGGGGCGTGAGCCTACGGAAAGTGCAACAGAGAGTAGACCGCCTATGGCCTGTTCGCAGGCCAGGTAAGGGTGAAACGGTGCGGTAAGAGCGCACCGCGCGGCCGGCAACGGTTCGCGGCAAGGTAAACCCCATCCGGAGCAAGACCAAATAGGAGGACGACGTGCGGCCCGCACAGTCCTCGGGTAGGTCGCATGAGGCGCACGGTGACGTGCGCCCCAGATGAATGACTGCGCACGACAGAACCCGGCTTATCGGCCGACTCCGAACTCCCTTCGCTGATTTTTACCCCACTTTGGCCCTCGTGTGTCCTGTGATGTGGGATTTCGCCCCACCTGCGCAAATCGGGCGCCGATTCGTCTCCCACCTTGAACCACCGGTTCTCTCGTTCATCGGCAGATAAAGGCTTTGGTCGCGGTCGAGGGCTAATAAAGTCGTCGAGAAAAAACCGGTAAAACCCTAAAAAACAAAGCAAAAAACGGACCTCGATTTTCGCCTTATTTTGCTGGCGGAAGGTGCCAGAAATCACTGTTTTGCTGAGATTTTTTCCCTTCTGACTTGTGCTTGACACCCTGAAGCGGCGCTGCCTATAGTGGCGCCGAGGGGTAGGAAGTGGGGCAAAGTGGTTCAACGGCGATAAAGAGGCCGCACCGTGTTCAAGGGGTCGCATCCGGTCACCATCGATGCCAAGGGTCGTATTGCGATCCCGGCGTCGTATCGCCAGTCGTTGGTCGACGACTGCGCGGGCCGGCTTGTCATTACCCGGCATTGGGACGGCTGTCTGTTGATCTACCCCGCGACCGAGTTCCAGAAATTCGAAGCCCAGCTCCTCGAGAAGGGAAGCCTCAACCCGAAAGTGCGTGATATTCAGCGATTCTTCATCGGCAATGCGCGTGACATCGACATGGACCGGCAGGGGCGTCTGCTGCTGCCGTCGAACCTGCGTGCCGTCGCGAGCCTGGAATCGAAGGCCGTTCTTTCCGGCATGGGCAATCTCTTCGAACTCTGGGACGAGTCTCAGTTCAATGATCGTGCTGCCGATACGGCGGCCGCTCTCGCCGAGGATGCCGCCAACGGCGAGCTTCCCGACGTTCTGATGGACATCAGTCTGTGATGTCCGCCTTCGGTAACTGTCGCCCATAACGCCATGAGGATCGCTGCCCACATGCCGCAGGCCGAACATCAACCGGTACTGCTCGACGCCGCGTTGGCGGGCCTTGCGCTGCGCGCTGATGGCGTCTACGTGGACGCGACCTTCGGCCGCGGCGGGCACAGTCGTGCACTGCTCGCGCAATTGGGCGAGTCGGGTCGACTGATTGCGTTCGATCAAGATCCGGATGCGCAGGTCCATGCGGAACGGCTGGCGGCAATCGACGAGCGCTTCACTTTCGTGCGCAGCTCCTTCGCCGAGCTGGCCGAGCGTATCGATGCGCTCGGGCTGACCGCACGCATCGACGGCCTGCTGTTCGATCTCGGCGTATCCTCGCCGCAGTTCGACGTGGCCGAGCGCGGCTTTTCCTTTCGTCATGCCGGTCCGCTGGACATGCGCATGAATCCCGACGCGGGCGAGCCGCTGTCGGTCTGGTTGCATCGCGCCAGCCACGGTGAGATCGCTTCCGTGATCAAGCGTTATGGCGAAGAGCCGATGGCCGGGCGTATCGCTGCGGCCATTCTCGAGGCTCGTGCCCAGGCGCCGATTGCGGATACCGCTCAGCTCGCTGCTATCGTCGCCGGCGCGATTCCCGCGAAGGTGCAGGCCGGCAAGCGTATCCATCCGGCCACGCGCACGTTCCAGGCGTTCCGGCTGCATATCAACGACGAACTCGGCGCGCTCGATCGCGCGCTCGACGGCGCTTTTGACGTGCTTGCCCCGCGCGGACGCCTGGCAGTGATCAGTTTTCACTCGCTGGAAGATCGTCGGGTCAAGCGTTTCATTCGCGCACAGGCCAAGCCGGCGCAGCCGCCGGTGCCGATGGCCCCCGTGCCGGCGGCGGCATTGCGCGAGATCGGCAAGCCGGTGCGTGCCGATGCCCACGAATTGACGGCCAATGCTCGTGCTCGCAGCGCGATCATGCGCGTTGCCGAGCGTACCGAAGCGCCGAAGGTGACGGTATGACGCGTCAGCTGCTCACCGTCGTCGCGCTGTCGTTCGCCATCCTCGTGAGCGCGGTGGCGGTCGTTCAGGCGAAGCACAAGACGCGCGAAATGTCGCACGAGCTTCAGATCGAGCGTGTCGAACGCGACAAGCTGTCGACCGAATGGGCTCAGCTGCAGCTCGAAGAAAGCGCCTGGGCCAATCCGGATCGCGTTGCACAGGTCGCGCGCCGCGAACTCGGCATGGTTCAGCCGCGCAATTACGTCGTGCTGGAGTCGCAGAAGTGAGTCGGCGCTCCGAGAACTCGAAACTGACCGCGCCGCCGCGCTGGCGCGCGCACCTCGTGCTCGGCCTGTTCGGCGTGTTTGCGGTCGTGTTGGCCGCGCGTGCCTTCGATCTGCAGGTTCTGGATCAGGCGTTTCTTGCCAAGGAAGGCGACAAGCGTCATCTGCGCACGGTTTCGGTGCCGGCGGGCCGCGGTGTAATCAAGGATCGCAACGGCGAGCCGCTGGCACTGTCTGCGCCGACCGAATCGGTCTGGGCCGTGCCGGGTGCAGTGCTCGAAGCACCCGAGAAGCTTGCCCCGCTGGCCCGCCAGTTGAACATGTCGGTTGCCGATCTGCGCACCCGCCTAGAGAAGTACAAGAGTCGCCAGTTCCTGTATCTGCGGCGCCAGCTCGCGCCGGCCGACGCAAGCGCCGTAATGGCCGTCGATGCGCCGGGTATCTTTCTGCAGCGCGAGTACAAGCGCTATTACCCGGCCGGTGAAGCCGCGGCGCAGATCGTGGGCATGACCAATATCGACGGTCGGGGCCAGGAAGGCCTTGAGCTCGATCGCGACAGCTTCCTGCACGGCGAGCCGGGCAGCCGCCGCGTGGTCAAGGATCGAGTCGGTCGCGTGGTCGAGGATCTGGCCGAGTTCCAGCCGCCGCAGGCGGGGCACGAGCTACGGCTGACCATCGACTCGCGCATGCAGTATCTGGCTTATCGCCATATCAAGTCGGCGGTGATCAAGAACGATGCCAAGGGTGGCATGGTCGTCATGCTCGATCCGACCACCGGCGAGCTGCGGGCCGTGGCTTCGTATCCGAGTTTCAATCCGAATGATCGCGGCTCCATCGATCCGTCGGGCGTGCGTGCCCGGGCGGCGACCGACGTCATGGAGCCCGGTTCCACGGTCAAGCCGCTGCTGCTCGCCCAGGCGCTCGATAGTGGTCTGTACGACACCAGCGACGTCATTCATACGAAAGGCTGGTTCATGGTGGGCCGGCTCACGGTCAAGGATTTCCGCAACTACGGCGACGTCGACTTCGCCAAGATCCTGCAGAAATCCAGCAACGTGGGCGCCGCCCGCGTCGGCCTGGAGATGGGCCGCGAAAAAGTCTGGCAGGGCTACAAGGAATTCGGCTTCGGTGACGTCAGCGGCAGCGGTTTTCCGGGCGAGCGTTTCGGCGTGCTCAATGACTTCTATGAGTGGAACAAGGTCGAGACTGCCACCGCGTCCTACGGCTATGGCATGGCGGTCACCGCGTTCCAGCTCATTCGTGCCTACGGCGCCATTGCCGACGACGGCAAGCTTCACAGTCTGCGTCTGATCCAGGGCGACGGCGCCAACATGCACGCGCCTGCCCAGCAGGTGCTCAAGCCCGAGACAGCGCGCACCATGCGCCATCTGCTTGAAGGCGTGGTAACGCCGGCGGGTACCGCTACGCGTGCTGCGATTCCGGGCTACCGCGTAGCCGGCAAGACAGGCACCGCCCGCAAGGCCGGTAGTGGCGGCTATAACGAGAATCGCCACCAGGCGTTGTTCGTGGGTATGGCCCCGGCTGAGAAACCGGCGCTCGTCACCTTGGTGATGCTCGACGAACCCAAGAAAGACGCCTACTACGGCGGCGCCATTGCTGCACCCGTATTCTCTGCGGTGATGCGCGACGCCCTGCGTCTGCTACGCGTCCCGCCGGACAATCCGAGTCTCCTGACGGCTTCTGCCTCGAGCAGTTCCGGGGGCGGCACGTAATGGCGCTCGCCCCGGTCAATATGCCGCCGCGCGCGCTTCCGACGCTGCTCGCGGGCCTCGCCGACGACGTGCCCGCCATGGACGTGGCAGGTGTGGCTATCGATAGCCGCCGTGCGAGCACGGACTCGCTGTTTCTGGCTTATCAGGGGAGCCGTGGCCACGGTCTCGATCACGCCGCGGAAGCGATCGCGCGTGGCGCGACTGCCGTCGCTTGGGATGCCGATACGGCGCCCGCACTGGATGTGCCTGGTATCCGCGTGCCGGATCTGGCCGTCCGCGCCAGCGAAGTCGCGGCGCGTTTCTACGATCAGCCCTCACAACGACTGTTTGCAGCAGGCGTGACCGGTACTGATGGCAAGACCTCCTGTGCCTGGATGCTGTCGCAGGCCTTCGCCGTCCTGGGCGAGCGCTGTGGCTATATTGGCACGCTCGGTTTCGGTTTTGCCGACGATCTCGCCGAGGCAACCCATACAACGCCCGATCCCATCGGTGTGCAGGACTGGCTGGCCCGTTTCGTCGCCGCCAATGCCGACGCGGTTGCTTTCGAAGTGTCCTCGCACGCGCTCGATCAGCATCGCGTCGATAGCGTGGCATTCGACGTCGCGGTGCTGACCCAGCTCGGCCGCGATCATCTCGATTATCACGGCGATATGGATCGCTACGCGGCCGCCAAGCAGCGCCTGTTTGCGTTTCCGGGCCTGAAAAGCGCGGTACTTAACGGCGACGACGCCTATGGCCGCGAGTGGCTCGAAACGCTCGATGCCGGTGTTTCGTCCGTGGTCTACGGTTTTGGCGACATGGCCGCGCTCGGTGACCGCTATGTGCGTATCCGGCAGACGCAGCCCCACGCCGACGGTCTGATGCTCGACCTGGAAACCAGCTGGGGCGCGGCACGTGTGGAGAGCAGCCTGGTCGGTCGTTTCAACGCGATGAATCTGGCCGCCGTGCTGGCCGTGATGCTCGCGCGTGACGTGGCATTCGACCGCGCTGTCGACGCACTGACGCAAATCACCACGGTGCCCGGGCGCATGCAGCGTATCGACGCACGTGCGGACCAGCCGCTGGTGGTTGTCGACTATGCCCATACGCCGGGTGCGCTGACGCACGCGCTGGCGGCCGTACGCGCCCATGCCGAAGGCCGCGTGTTCTGCGTGTTCGGCTGCGGCGGCGACCGCGATCGCGGCAAGCGCCCGTTGATGGGTGCGGCAGCCGAGGCAGCAGACGCCGTCTGGCTGACCGATGACAACCCGCGCAAGGAAGAGCCGGCCGCGATCGTGAGCGAAATCCGCGCCGGGATGAATGAAAAGGCCAATGTGACGATAGAACATGACCGCCGCCGCGCCATCGCCGCGGCTATTTCTGCCGCCGGCCCCGGCGACGTCGTGCTGATTGCCGGCAAGGGGCACGAGACCACGCAGCAGATCGGCGCCGAAAAGCGGCCATTCGACGACAGCATCGAAGCGCGTCGCGCCCTGGAGGCTGCATGAACGGCCGGCTGTCCGATATGGTGACGTTGCTCGGTGCCACTCTGCGGGGCAGCGACAGCGATTATGCGGGCGCGAGCATCGATACCCGCCGACTGACGCGTGGCGCGTTGTTCTTCGCGCTGCCCGGTGCGCGCGTGGACGGCCACGATTTCGTCGCCCGTGCGGCGAGCCTCGGCGCTGCCGCTGCCGTGGTTACGCATGAAGTGGATTCGCCGTTGCCGCAGATCGTGGTGGACGATGTCGAAGCCGCGCTGCAGCAGGCCGGTGCCGAAGCGCGCCGCAGCTTCAACGGGGCCGTGATCGGCGTGACCGGAAGCAACGGCAAGACCACGGTCAAGCAGATGCTGGCCGCGATCCTCGCCGAAGCCGGCTCGGTGCTGGCCACCGAGGGCAACCTGAACAATCACCTGGGCGTGCCGCTCACGCTCATGCGGGTCAACGACAGCATCAACCGCGCCGTAATCGAGATGGGCGCGTCCCATGCCGGCGAGATTGCGATGCTGGCCGAGATGGCGCGTCCGCAGGTCGGCGTGGTCACGAATGCCGGTCTGGCGCATATCGAAGGCTTCGGCAGCCGCGAGGGCGTTGCGCGCGCGAAGGGCGAGATGTTCTCGAATTTGCCGGCCGATGGCACCGCCGTAATCAATGGCGACGACGAATTCGCGCCGCTCTGGCAGGAACTGGCCGGCGAGCGTCGCCGGTTGGTGTTCGCCCGTGGCCAGGCCGACAACGTCGACGTGTTCGCGAGCGACGAAGCACTCGACGCGGACGAAAGCCGTTTCACCCTGCACACGCCGACCGGCTCGGCCGTAGTCACGCTGCCGCTGGCCGGCAGCCATAACGTCAGCAACGCGCTGGCCGCGGCCGCGGCGGCGAGCGCCATCGATCTGGATGCCGATCTGATCGCCCGTGCCCTAGGCGGGATGCGCTCGGTGGCCGGTCGCATGGCGGTGACCGCCGGGCGCCACGGCGCACGCATCATTGATGACAGTTACAACGCCAATCCCGGTTCACTCGCGGCCGCGCTGGGCTGGTTGGCGCAGCAGGACGGTACCCGCTGGGCGGCGCTGGGCGACATGGCCGAGCTCGGCGAGATGGCCGAGCAAGCGCATCGCGACGCCGGCCGCGCGGCGCGCGATGCCGGGATCGAGCGACTCTGGACGACCGGCGAACTCAGCCGCTTGACCGCAGAAGCGTTCGGCCCAGGCGCCCAGTGGTTCTCGACCCACGGCGAACTGATCGCCGCGCTGGAAACCGCGCTCTCGGTACGCCGCAGCGAGACCATGTTGTTGATCAAGGGATCACGTAGCGCGCGCATGGACCGGATTGCCGATGCACTCGCCGCCGAAGCCGGCGCGAAGGCGGGTGCCTCATGCTGACGTTCATCGCCGAATGGCTCGAGCCGCTTTACAGCGGTTTTCGCGTATTTCAGTTCATCACCCTGCGCGCGATCCTTGGCGTACTCACGGCGATGATTTTTTCGTTCGTGTTCGGCCCGATCATGATCCGCAAGCTGACCTTCCATCAGATCGGTCAGCACGTGCGTGATGATGGCCCGCAGAGCCATCTCGTCAAGGCCGGCACGCCGACCATGGGCGGCACGCTCATCATCGCGGCGGTGCTGGTCGCGACCCTGCTCTGGGGCGATCTGGGCAACCGCTGGGTATGGCTGGCGATGCTGGTCACCTTCGCATTCGGCGCGATCGGCTTCCTCGACGACTATCGCAAGCTCAAGTTCGGCAACAGCAAGGGTCTGTCGGCTAAAGCCAAGTACGGCGCCCAGACGCTGGTCGGCGTTGTGGCCGGCCTGTGGCTGTACGTGGGCGCGACCAGTGCGGCCGAAACCAGCGTGCTGATTCCCATGCTCAAGGATGTCTCGGTGCCGCTTGGCGCGGGCTATATCCTCTGGAGCTACCTGGTGATTGTGGGCTCCAGCAACGCGGTGAACCTCACCGACGGTCTGGACGGGCTAGCGATCATGCCCTGCGTACTGGTGGCTTCGGCGCTGGCCGTGTTTGCCTACGTCAGCGGCAACGCCGTGTTCTCCGATTATCTCGGCTTCGCCTATATCGAGGGCGTGGGTGAGCTGTCGATCTTCTGTACCGCCATCGGTGGGGCGGGGCTGGGTTTTCTCTGGTTCAACGCCTATCCGGCCCAGGTCTTCATGGGTGACGTCGGCGCGCTGGCGCTGGGCGCGGCCCTGGGCGTGGTCGCGGTGGCCGTGCGTCAGGAGCTGGTGCTGCTGGTCATGGGCGGCGTGTTCGTGGCCGAGACGGTGTCGGTGATCCTGCAGGTCGCCACCTTCAAGATGACCGGCAAGCGCATGTTCCGCATGGCGCCGCTGCATCATCATTTCGAACTCAAGGGCTGGGCCGAGCCGAAGATCATCGTGCGATTCTGGATCGTCACGCTGGTGCTTGTGCTCATCGGCCTGTCCACGTTGAAGATCCGATGAGTGGTCTGCGCGAACAACTCGCCCACGCCGCCGTGCTGGTGGTCGGCTGTGGTCTGTCCGGCGTGTCCGCGGCGCGTTTCGCTGCGACCTGCGGCGCGCGCGTTCGCGTGGTCGACACCCGCGACGAGCCGCCGGGTGCCGACGCGCTGCACCGTGATTGCCCGCAGGCCAGTCTGATCGTGGGCGAGTTCAGCCCGGCCGTGCTTGAAGGTATGACCCATATCGTGGTCTCGCCGGGCGTGGATCTACGCGAGCCGCTGATCGACGCCGCGCGCGAGCGCGGCATGGAAGTGGTCGGCGATATCGAGTGGTTTGCCCGGGTAGTGAATGCGCCGGTGATCGCCATCACCGGTTCCAACGGCAAGTCCACGGTCACCGCCTGGGTCGGCGAGATCGCCAAGGCGGCCGGTCTCAATGTCGCTATCGGCGGCAATTTCGGCACCCCGGCGCTGGACATGCTTGCCGACGATATCGATCTCTACGTGCTGGAGCTGTCCAGCTTCCAGCTCGAGCTGACCGAGTCGCTGGCCGTGCGTGCCGCGACCGTGCTCAATATCAGCGCCGACCATATCGACCGCCACGGCGATATCGAACACTACGCCGCCCTCAAGGCCCGTATCTTCAACGGCGCCGAAGTGGTCGTCGTGAATGCCGATGACGCGCGCGTTACCGCGATGCCGACGGGCGATGCGAAGGTCGTGCGGTTCGGCAATTCATCCGACGCCGACTACCGGTTGCTGGACGACGCAGGTGAGACCGCGCTGGCGCGCGGCAATGAGTCCTGGCTGGCCTGCAGCGAACTGCGCCTCGCCGGTCGTCACAATCAAAGCAACGCGCTGGTGGCCTGGGCGCTCGCCGATGCGGCCGGCATCGAAGAATCGGCCATCCGCGAAGGTCTGCAAGCGTTCTCCGGTCTGCCGCATCGCTGCCAGACCGTCGCCGAAATTCGCGGCGTGCGCTGGATCAACGATTCCAAGGGCACCAATCCCGGTGCGATGATGGCATCGCTCGCCGGCATGACCACGCCGGTCGTATTGCTGGCCGGTGGCCAGGCCAAGGGCGCGGACTTCACGCCCCTTGGACTGCTGGCCGCAGACAAGACACGCGCGGTGATCGTGTTCGGTCAGGACGGCGAGAAGATCGCCGTCGCCGTGGCCGACCATGCGCCGGTTCACCGCGTCGAGACCCTGCGCGAGGCCGTGGCCGAAGCAGCCAATATCGCCGAAGACGGCGACACGGTGCTGTTCTCACCCGGCTGCGCCAGCTTCGACCAGTTCGACAACTACATACACCGCGGCGAAAGCTTCGTCGCGGCGGTGCAGGAGCTGGCGGCATGACCCGTCTGCTGCAGACATTCAGCCTGCCGCGCGTGCGTCCCGACGCCGCGCTGCTGATCTCGCTGGCGCTGATCACCGGCCTCGGTCTCGTGATGGTCGGTTCGGCCTCGGTCGCGGTCGCGGATCGTCTCACCGACGACCCGATGTACTTCTTCTACCGCCAGGCGATCTTCGCGCTGATCGGTCTGGTTGCGGGCTTCGTTGTTCTGCACGTACCGCTGCGAGTCTGGCAGGCCAATACCTTCACGCTGCTCGGCGCCGGCCTGTTGCTGCTGCTGCTCGTGCTGATCCCCGGCATCGGCCATGCGGTCAACGGCGCGCGTCGCTGGATCGATATCGGTCCGGTCGCCATGCAGGCCTCGGAGCCCGCGCGTTTCTGCCTGATTCTCTATGTCGCCGGCTATGCCGCGCGGCGCCAGTTCGACCTGGCCACCAGCTGGGGCGGTCTGTTCCGGCCCATGTTCTTCATGGCGCTGGCCAGCTTCCTGCTATTGCTCGAGCCGGACTTCGGCGCGGCGGCGGTCATGGTCGCGGTTGCGGCGATCGTGCTCTTTCTTGCCGGCGCGCGCCTGACCTATCTGCTCGTGCTGGGTAGCCTGGCCGGTGTTGCGGTTGTGGGGCTGGTGCTGTCCTCGCCGTATCGCCTGGCGCGCCTTGTCAGCTTTGCCGACCCGTGGGCGCATCCCTATGCCAGCGGCTTTCAGCTGACCCAATCGCTGATTGCGATCGGGCGGGGCGAAGTGGCCGGCGTGGGCCTGGGCAACTCGGTGCAGAAACTGCTCTATCTGCCCGAGACCCATACCGACTTCCTGTTCGCCATTTATGCCGAAGAGTTCGGCCTGATCGGCACGCTGCTGTTGATCGGCCTGTTCGCGGTCGTGGTCTGGCGCGGTTTCGTCATCGGTCGGCGTGCGCTCGTGGCCGATCAGCTGTTCGCCGGGTTCGTGGCCTATGGCATGTCGAGCTGGCTGGTGCTGCAGGCGTTCCTGAACATTGCCGTGAACATGGGGCTGCTGCCGACCAAGGGTCTGACCCTGCCGCTGATGAGCTATGGCGGCTCCAGCCTGGTGATGATGTGCGTGCTGTGCGCGCTGCTGATCCGTGTAGATCTCGAGACCCGCGTGCCCGAGAAGAGGAGCCGCCGATGAACGCAGCGGCTACTCAAAACCCGAATGGCACGCCGCATGTGTTGATCATGGCAGGCGGCACCGGCGGCCACGTTTTCCCTGCGCTCGCGGTGGCAAAGGCGCTGATCGAGCGCGGCGCGCGCGTGTCCTGGTTGGGCACGGCCGCCGGCATCGAGGCGCGGCTGGTGCCCGCCAACGATCTGGAACTGCATACCATCGACGTGGCCGGGCTGCGCGGCAAGGGCGCGCTGTCCTGGTTTGCCGCGCCGCTGCGGCTGGCGCGGGCCTGCCTGCAGGCGCTCGGGCTGGTGCGCCGCCTGGCGCCGCAGCTGGTCGTGGGCATGGGCGGTTTCGCCTCCGGCCCGGGCGGGCTGGCTGCACGGCTGACCGGCCGGCCGCTGCTGATTCACGAACAGAACGCTGCGCCGGGCTTGACCAACCGCCTGCTCGCGCGGATCGCGAATACCGTACTGCAGGCCTTTCCCGAAACCTTTACGGGCGACACGGCACGCAGTGTCGGCAACCCCGTGCGCCGCGAGATTCTCGATCTGCCCGCGCCGGCCGATCGCTTCGCGAACCGCGACGATGCGATTCGCCTGCTGGTGCTGGGCGGCAGTGGCGGGGCGCTCGCGATCAACGAGCGCGTGCCTGCGGCACTCGCCAAGCTGGCGCCCGAAACGCGCCCTCAGGTGCGCCACCAGGCCGGTCGTACGCTCGAGCAGGCAGAGGCCGCCTACGCCGAGGCGAATGTCGAGGCCGACGTGAGTGCCTTCATCGAAGACATGGCCGAGGCGTATGCCTGGGCAGATGTCGTGATCTGCCGCAGCGGCGCGCTGACCGTGGCCGAGCTGGCCGCCGCCGGTGTAAGCGCGCTGCTGGTGCCGTATCCGTTTGCGGTCGACGACCATCAGCGTGCGAACGGCCAGTATCTGGTCGACGCGGGTGCCGCAACGCTCGTCGATCAAACCGATCTCACGGTCGAGCGGCTTGCCAGCGAAATCGAACGCCTTTGCGCGGATCGCGCCGGACTGCTGACCCGTGCCAACGCCGCCCGTGCCGTGGCCTGGCCGCATTCGACCGACGATATCGTCGCCGCCTGTTTCGAAACCGTGGAGGCTGCATGACTGACCCGCAGGCCCATAGCGACACGAACAGCAATGGCAGCGACTTCCAGCCGCTTGCGGAGCGCCCGATGCGGCGTGTGAACACTGTTCACATGGTCGGCATCGGCGGCGTCGGCATGGCCGGTATCGCGAGTGTGCTGCTCAATCTCGGCTACAACGTCACCGGCAGTGATATCAAGGACGGTGTCACCACGCAGGCGCTGGCCGCCCAAGGCGCGACGATCTTCATCGGCCATGTGGCCGAAAATGTCGAGGGTGCCGATGTGGTGGTCGTTTCGACCGCGGTTTCCCAGGACAACCCTGAAGTGGTCACGGCCCATGATCGCCTGGTGCCGGTGGTACGCCGTGCCGAAATGCTCGCCGAGTTGATGCGTTTTCGGTACGGCATCGCGGTCGCGGGCACACACGGCAAGACCACAACCACGAGTCTCGTCGCCGCGCTGCTCGCCGGCGGCGGTCTGGACCCGACCTTCATTGTCGGCGGCAAGGTACTCGGCGCGAACAGCAATGCACGTCTGGGCGAAGGGCCCTATCTGGTCGCCGAGGCCGACGAGTCCGATGCCAGCTTCCTGCTGCTGACGCCGATGATGGCGATCGTCACCAATATCGATGCCGATCATCTGGAAACCTACGGTGGCGAGTTCTCGCGCCTGACCGACACGTTCGTCGAATTCCTGCACCACCTGCCGTTCTACGGACTGGCGGTGCTATGTGCGGACGACCCGGTCGTACGCTCGATCCTGCCCGATGTCGGTCGCCCGATCGTGACCTACGGCATCGATCATGACGCCGACCTCATGGCCGAAAACCTGTCCTTCGATGGCACCGGCACGCGCTTCACCCTGCGTCGAGCCGGCCACGAAGGCTACGACGTGCACCTGAACCTGCCGGGCAAGCACAACGTGCTCAACGCGCTGGCCGCGGCGGCTGTCGCCCACGAATTGGGCGTCGATATGCCGGCCATCGGCAAGGCGCTGTCGCATTTCGAGGGCATCGGCCGGCGCTGCGAGATACACGGCGAGATCACGCTGGGTGGCCGCGAAGTGCTGCTGGTCGATGACTACGGCCACCATCCGCGTGAGTTGGTCAGCATCATCGGTGCGGCACGCAATGCCTGGCCCGAACGCCGGCTCGTGGTGGTGTTTCAGCCGCACCGTTTCTCCCGCACCCGGGATCTTTTCGACGATTTCTGCCAGGTGCTGGCGGAGCTGGATGTGCTCGTGCTGTGTGAAGTCTATGCCGCCGGCGAAGCGCCGATCGCGAATGCCGATGGCCGGGCGCTGGCCCGCGGCGTACGCGCCCGTGGCAAGACCGACCCGGTTTTCGTCGACGACGTGCACCGGCTCACCGAAGTTCTGCCGGGCATCCTGCGCGACGGCGATGTGCTGCTCACCCTCGGCGCCGGTGATATCGGCGCGGTGGCCCAGCAGATGGCCCATACGATCAATGGAGGCGTGGTATGAGTCATGTTCGCGTGACCGATCCGGCCGACTTCGGCCGTGTGGCCGTGCTGATGGGCGGCTGGTCTGCCGAGCGCGCCGTGTCGCTGGACTCCGGTGCTGCAGTGGGCGCGGCCCTCGAACGGCGCGGCGTCGACGTGACGATTATCGACGTCGACAAGCAGCGCGTGCTGGGCTTGGCCGAAGAAGGTTTCGACCGCGTGTGGCTTGCGCTGCACGGCCGCGGCGGCGAGGACGGCGTGGTCCAGGGCGCGCTCGAACTGCAGGGCCTGCCCTATACCGGCAGCGGCGTGCTGGCCAGTGCATTGTCGATGGACAAGGTGCGTACCAAGGCATTGTGGGCGACGCAGGGCATCCCGACGCCGGCGCATCGTCTGCTTGACGCGCGCACGGATTCGCAAGCCGTCGTGGATACGCTCGGTCTGCCGTTGATCGTCAAGCCGGTACACGAAGGCTCGACCATCGGCATAAGCAAGGTCGAACGCATCGAAGACCTCGATGCTGCCCGCGCCGAGGCCGCGAAGTACGACCGCGAAGTGATGGCCGAGCAGTTTGTCGACGGGCCGGAATACACGGCCAGCATTCTCGACGGCCGCGCGTTGCCGCTCATTCATATCGAGCCGTCCAGCGGTTTCTATGACTTTGAGGCGAAATACGTCGCCAACGACACGCTCTACCACTGCCCCTGCGATCTCGACCAGGGCCAGCAGGCCGAACTGCAACGGCTGTCGTTGCGTGCGTTCGAGATCACGGGCGCGACCGGCTGGGGCCGCGTCGACTTCATGCTCGACTCGGCCGGCCAGCCCTGGTTTCTGGAGCTCAACGCCATTCCCGGCATGACCTCGCATTCGCTGGTGCCCATGGCCGCGCGCGCAGCCGGAATGGATTTCGACGAACTGGTGTGGCGCATTCTGGCCGCCACGACCAGTCACAAGGAGACGAACAATGAACTGGCGTGATCCCCGGCGCTGGCGCGATGTCGTGCTGGGCGCCGGCCTGCTGATGGGCGTGGCCGCCTGCACCTGGCAGGGCATCAAGCCCGAAGGCGAGGCGACCCGGCACTTGTATATCAGCGGCGATTCGGCGCATGTCAGCGACGACCGCATCGCGGCGATTGCATCCCCTTATCTGGACGCATCGTTCTTCGATGTCGACCTGGAGGGGCTGCAGTCCGAATTGTCGAACCTGGCGTGGCTGCGCGAAGTGAAGGTTTCGCGCCACTGGCCGGACGGGGTCGTTGTGCGCGTGAGCGAACACGAGCCGGTCGCCCTGTGGGGCGATCAGGGGCTGCTGGCCCGCGACGGTCAGGTCTTCGTGCCGACGACCGGCACGCGGCCCGATGACCTGGTTCAGCTCGATGGCCCGGAGACCGCCGGTCTCAAGGTCTACGAGCAGTACCAGGCGCTGTCGAAAACGCTGGCCGGTCACGACGTGGCGCTCGCGAGCCTCACGCTCGATGCGCGTGGCTCGTGGACGGCACAACTTGCAGACGGCCTTGAGCTAAGGCTCGGCCGCGATGAACTCGATGCCCGTGTGCAGCGCTTCGTGCGCTACGCGCTGGGTGATGCGCAGGCCCGCGACAAGCTGGTCGATGCCGGATATGTGGATCTGCGTTACAGCGACGGTTTTGCGGTCGGCGGCACACGTGCCGCCACCGCCGATCAGGAGAAAGGTGATGAGCAAGCGGCCTGACCAGAATCTCGTCGTCGGCCTCGATATCGGCACCTCAAAGGTCGCCTGCATCGTAGCCGAAGTGAACGAGGGCAAGCTCGAGATCATCGGTCTGGGCAGCGCGCCTTCGCGCGGCATGAAGAAGGGCATGGTGGTCAATATCGAGTCGACCACCGATTCGATTCGCCGCGCGGTCGAGGAAGCCGAGTTGATGGCCGGCTGCCGGATCCAGTCGGTGCACTGCGGTATTTCCGGCGCCCATGTGCGGTCGCTGAATTCCCACGGCATCGTGGCGGTACGCAACAAGGAAGTCACCGAATCGGATATCGAACGGGTGATCGACGCGGCCTGCGCGGTCGCGATCCCGGCCGATCAGAAGATTCTGCACGTGCTGCCGCAGGAATTCGCGGTCGACGACAACGAGGGCATTCAGGAGCCGGTCGGCATGTCCGGCGTGCGCCTCGAAGCCAAGGTGCATATCGTCACGGGCGCGGTGACGTCGGCCCAGAACATCCAGAAGTGTGTTGCCCGTTGCGGCCTGGAAGTCTCCAAGCTTTCACTGGAACAACTGGCCTCCAGCTACGCGGTGCTGTCCGAAGACGAGAAGGATCTCGGCGTGGCGCTGGTCGATATCGGCGGCGGCACCTCGGACATCGCCGTGTTCGTCAACGGTTCCATCCGCCATACGGCCGTGATCCCGATTGCCGGCGATCAGGTGACCAACGATATCGCGGTGGCTCTGCGCACGCCGACCCAGCATGCTGAAGGCATCAAGATCCGCTACGGCTGTGCGCTGCCGGAACTCATCGAGGACGACGACGCCATCGAGGTGCCGAGCGTGGGCGAGCGCCCGCCGCGGCGGCTGTCGCGTTACACGCTGGCCGAGGTCATCAAGCCGCGCTACGAAGAGCTGTTCATGCTCATCCACAAGGAGCTGGTGCGATCCGGTTTCGAGGATCTGCTGGCCGGCGGCGTGGTGATCACGGGTGGGTCTTCCAAGATGGAAGGGCTGACCGATCTCGCCGAAGAAGTCTTTCACATGTCGGTCCGCCTGGGCACGCCGCAGCGTGTTCAGGGGCTATCCGATGTGGTCAAGAATCCGATCCATGCCACAGGCGTCGGCCTGCTGGAATTCGGTAACCGCTCCCAGCCGCGGCCAGGGCTGGACTTGTCCAACAACGACAACTCTTTCGCCCAGGTCTGGGAACGGATGAAGGCCTGGTTCCAGGGGAATTTCTAGTTCGATTCGACAAACGAGGGAATAAGCCGGCAGTCGCCGGTTTCAACTCAAAAGGTTTTTCCGCAAGGAAAAAGCACGGCAACCAAGAAGAGGTGCATCATGCCAGAAGTATTTGAATTTGCAGATCAGAAGACCGACAAAGCGGTCATCAAGGTCATTGGCGTCGGCGGTGGCGGCGGTAACACCATCAACCAGATGGTGAACGGCGGTATCGAAGGCGTCGATTTCATCTGTGCCAACACCGACGCTCAGCATCTGGAACGCTGCGATGCCGACGTGCTCGTGCAGCTCGGCATGAACGTCACCCGCGGTCTGGGCGCGGGCGCCGATCCGGCTATTGGTCGTCAGGCCGCCGAAGAGGATCGCGATCGGATTCGCGAGTCCATCGAAGGTGCGGACATGCTGTTCATCACCTGCGGCATGGGCGGTGGTACCGGCACCGGCGCGGCACCGGTCGTGGCCGAAATCGCCCGCGAGATGGGTATCCTGACCCTGGCAGTCGTGACCAAGCCGTTCCCGTTCGAGCGCGGTCGTCGCATGGACATCGCCAAGCAGGGTATCGAAGAGCTGGGCCGTTTCGTCGACTCGCTGATCGTGATCCCGAACGAGAAGCTGCTGACCGCCCTCGGCAAGGCGACCACGCTGAAGAACGCGTTCCAGGCTGCCAACAACGTGCTGCACAACGCGGTGCAGGGCATCTCCGACCTCATCACCCGTCCGGGCGTCATCAACGTTGACTTTGCCGACGTGCGTCGCGTGATGTCGGTGCAGGGCATGGCCATGATGGGTCGCGCCACCGCCGTCGGCGACGATCGTGCCCGCGAGGCCGCGGAGGCCGCACTGGCTTCGCCGCTGCTCGACGACCTGTCTCTGCACGGCGCCCAGGGCCTGCTGGTCAACGTCTCGGGTGACGAGAACCTGGGCATCCACGAGTTCCAGATCGTCAACGAAGTCATCGCCGACATGGGCGCGGACAACGCCGAAGTCATCGTCGGCATGGCCGAAGACCCGACCATGGGCGACGAGATCTGCGTGACCGTGGTTGCGACCGGCCTCGGCCATCAGGCCCAGGAGCGCGAAGCCATCCGTGCCGTCAAGCGCGACGCCGGTGGCCAGATGCGCTACGAGGATCTGGACCGTCCGACCGTGATCCGCAATCGTCCGCAGCAGTCCTCGCGTGAGAACGCAGCGGTCGATATGGATTACTTCGACGTCCCGGCCTTCCTGCGTAACCAGGCAGACTGAAGACGCTGATGCAGGGGAAACTGCCAACGCCGACCTGCGGGTCGGCGGCGGTAGATGGTGTGTTGGTCGGCGGTAGCCGTGCGCTGCCGACCAACGCCTCTGTGTTAATCTAAGCGGCTTTGTGGTCGGGCTGAAGGCCGGCTCCAGAGGCGAAGCAAGGACGCGGCAGGTTAAGGCGAAGTTAAGCCATTGTGCATAAAGTATCTGTCCATCAGGTGACGACTTTGTGACATGGCACGCCAAGCGTTACTGGACCGCCACAAGGACAAGAATTCGATGCTTAGACAACGCACCCTGAAGAACCCGATCCGGGCGACCGGTGTTGGCCTGCATACCGGTCAGAAGGTTTATATGACCTTGCGTCCGGGTGAGGCCGATATGGGCATCGTGTTTCGTCGTACCGACTGTACACCGATGAAAGAGTTCCGTGGCGACGCCTTCAAGGTTGGCGACACCACGCTCGCGACCACGCTGGTCGACGACGGCGTGCGTGTGCAGACCGTGGAGCATCTGTTGTCGGCGATGGCCGGTCTGGGCATCGACAACGCCATTGTCGAACTGTCTTCGGACGAGCTGCCCATCATGGATGGCAGTGCCGGACCGTTCGTGTTCCTGATTCAGTCGGCCGGCATCCAGGAACTGGATGCGCCGAAGAAGTTCATTCGTATTAAGCGTTCGGTGCAGGTCACCGAAGACGACAAGTGGGCCCGTTTTGATCCGTTCGACGGCTTCAAGGTCAGCTTCTGCATCGATTTCGATCACCCGGCCTTCGATTCCGACACCCAGTCGGCGACGGTGGATTTCTCGACGACCTCTTTCGTCAAGGAAGTCAGCCGCGCGCGGACCTTCGGTTTCATGCGGGATATCGAGTTTTTGCGCTCCAACAATCTTGCCCGAGGCGGCAGCATGGATAACGCGGTCGTGCTCGACGACTACCGCGTGCTCAATGCCGACGGGCTGCGCTACGACAACGAGTTCGTGCGCCACAAGATCCTCGACGCCATCGGCGATCTCTACCTGCTCGGTCATGGTCTGATCGGCAGCTACTCCGGCTACAAGTCAGGCCATGCGCTCAACAACAAGCTGCTGCGCGCGCTGCTTTCCGACGAAAAAGCTTGGGAAGAGGTCACCTACGAGGACATCGAGGATTCCCCGATTTCCTATATCAACGCGCGCCCGGTCGCGGCTGCGTAGTTACTGTTCGGGGCCGCGTCCGGCGGCCGCGAGCTTTTCGAGGGCGCCGGCGAGTTCGCGGTCCTCGATGTAGTGAGCGCTGCGGCGGATATGTTCGCGCGCCGTATCACTGATGAAACGTGGCACTCGTACGGGTGCCGTTTCGTCTGTTTCCGGGCGGACCTTTATTTCCACGTGTTCGATATGCAGACGCATGCGCTGTGCGAGTGCCTGCGCGATTGCCGGCTGCATGTAGCGCAGTCGCGTGGCCCAGCCGCCGTGGGTGACGTGCAGGCGTAACCGGTAATTATCGTAAGCCGCGACCCGCACATGCGGCTGGGCCGCATCGGGCAGAATCTCCAGAATCGAGGCCCTCATGCGCTCCAGAAAACGCGCGCGACCGATCAGGTCGGCAATATCCGGCGTTGCTGTATGCAACAGGGACTGGAGTGAGCGCGGGGTCGTCCCCATGATTGACCCTCGGGCGACGGTTTCGTATCCACGCAAGCGTATCAGCCGGGCTTGGCAAACGTCACTGAAAGGCGTGTCGGGCCTGCGGTATCATGCCCCTTTTGAATCGCGCGCAAGGCGAGCACGCGGCCGCGATTCGACGGGCCAGACGACGAGGGTTCATGAGCAATTTTCTGACCAAGCTTCTCGGTAGCCGCAATCAGCGGGTCGTCAAGCGCCTGCACCGCATCGTCAGCGATGTCAGCGCGCTCGAGGCCGAATACGAGTCATTCAGCGACGAACAGTTGCAGGGCAAGACGGCCGAATTTCGTCGCCGTCTCGAGGAAGGCGCCAAGCTCGATGACCTGACCGCGGAGGCTTTCGCCACCGTGCGCGAGGCAGGCAAACGCGTGCTCGGCATGCGCCACTTCGATGTTCAGCTGGTTGGTGGCCTTGTCCTGCATCAAGGCAAGATTGCCGAGATGAAGACCGGCGAGGGCAAGACGCTCGTCGCCACGCTCGCGACCTATCTCAATGCGCTGCCCGCCGAGGGCGTGCATATCGTCACCGTCAACGACTACCTCGCCAGTCGCGACGCCGACTGGATGGGTCGCCTCTATCGCTTCCTCGGTCTGACCGTGGGCGTGATCTATTCCGGCCAGGACCCACAGGGCAAGCGCGGCGCCTACGCCTGCGATATCACCTACGGTACGAACAACGAATTTGGCTTCGATTATCTGCGCGACAACATGGCGTTCTCGCCGGCCGATCGTGTCCAGCGACCGCTGAACTACGCCATCATCGACGAAGTCGACTCGATCCTCATCGACGAAGCCCGTACCCCGCTGATCATCTCGGGCCCGACCGACGACGACCCGGAAACCTCGCTGCGGGTCGACAAGCTGGTCAAGCATCTCGACGAGCAGAAGGAAGAGGACGGCCCCGGCGACTATTCGCCCGAAGAGAAGAACAAGCAGGTGTTCCTGACCGAGGATGGCCATCAGAAGGTCGAGGGCCTGATGCGCGAGTCGGGGCTTCTCGACGAAGAGGAAAGCCTCTACGACGCCAACAACGTGGCGTTGATGCACCACATGAACGCGGCCCTTCGCGCGCATGTGCTCTATCAGCGGGACGTCGACTACATCATCGCCGATGACCAGATCGTGATCGTCGATGAGTTCACCGGTCGCACCATGCCGGGCCGGCGCTGGTCTGATGGCCTGCACCAGGCGATCGAGGCCAAGGAAGGCGTCAAGATCCAGAAGGAGAACCAGACGCTCGCGTCTATCACCTTCCAGAATTTCTTCCGCCTGTACGACAAGCTCTCCGGCATGACCGGTACGGCGGATACCGAGGCTTTCGAGTTCCAGTCGATCTACGGTCTCGAAGTGGTCGTGATTCCGACCAACCGACCGCTGCAGCGCAAGGATCTGCCGGACCAGATCTTCATGACCGGCGCCGAGAAGTTCGAGGCGATCGCCGAGGAGGCCAAGCAGGCCAGCGATCGGGGCCAGCCGGTGCTCGTGGGTACGGCTTCGATCGAAGCATCCGAAGTGCTGTCGCAGTTGATGCGCAAGCTTGGCCTGCGCCACGAAGTGCTCAACGCCAAGCAGCATGAGCGCGAGGCGGAGATCATCGCCCAGGCGGGTCGTCCCGGCGCCGTGACCATCGCGACCAACATGGCCGGTCGTGGTACCGATATCGTGCTCGGCGGCAATATCGACGAGGCGCTGGAAGCGCTCGAGGAAGGCGACGAAGTCGGTCGCCAGCGCCTGCGCGAGGAATGGCAGAAGACCCACGATGCCGTACTCGAAGCCGGCGGCCTGTATGTGATCGGCTCCGAGCGCCACGAATCACGACGCGTGGACAACCAGCTGCGCGGTCGTTCCGGCCGTCAGGGTGACCCGGGCGCGAGCCGTTTCTATCTCTCGCTCGAGGATGCGCTCATGCGCATCTTCACGCCGCCGCGCCTGCGTTCGATGCTGCAGAACCTCGGCCTCGAAAAGGGGGAGGCGATCGAGCACAAATGGGTGACGCGCGCGATCGAGAACGCCCAGCGCAAGGTCGAGTCGCACCATTTCGATATCCGCAAGCAGCTGCTCGAATACGACAACGTGGCCAATGACCAGCGTCAGGTTGTCTACGAGCAGCGCAACGAGATCATGGACAACGAGGATGTGGGCGACATCGTCGAGAATATCTGGGGCGAGGTCGTCGACGACGTCATCAACCAGCATATTCCGCCGCAGAGTCTCGAGGAACAGTGGGACGTCGACGGCCTGGTCGAGGCGATCCAGCGTGACTTCGGTCAGGAGCTGCCGATCCAGCAATGGCTCGACGAGGACAAGAAGCTCGATGAGGAAGGCCTGCGCGAGCGCATCAGCGCCGAACTCAAGAACACCTACGAGGCCAAGCGCGAAGAGGCCGGCCCGGACGTGCTGGCGCAGATCGAGAAGGCCGTGCTGCTGCAGGTGCTCGACTCGCTCTGGCGTGAGCATCTGGCTTCGATGGACTATCTGCGCAAGGGCATCCATCTGCGCGGCTACGCCCAGAAGGATCCGAAGAACGAGTACAAGCGCGAAGCCTTCGAGATGTTCAACGACATGCTCGGTCGCCTCAAGCACGAGACTGTGACCGTGCTGGCGCGTGGTCGTGTGCGTGCCGAAGCCACGGAAGAAGCGCGCGAGGAACGTCGCAAGCAGATGGAGAATCTGGACTTTCAGCACGCCGAAGCCTCGTCGGCTGCCGACCAGGCCGTGGCCGCTGCAGCCGCGGCGCAGCAGTCGGCGGGTGAGCAGGGCGGCCCGGATCCGGCCGAACAGGCCGCACGCGCCAATCTTCCGGGCACGGATGCGCCGACGCAGGGCGCCGGCGAGCCGGCCGAGCGCCCCGAGACGTTTGTCCGCGGCGAGCGCAAGATCGGGCGTAACGAAACCTGCCCCTGCGGCTCCGGCAAGAAGTTCAAGCACTGCCACGGGCAGGACTGACATGGCTGTGAATCTGTCCGCACCGGCGCGTCTTGCGCCGGTCGCCGGTGCCGAGTGGGCGGTCGGCGAGGCCGCGATCAAGAAGCCGGGCCGGAACGACATCGCGCTGCTCAAGCTTGCCGATACCGCGACCGTGGCCGGCGTGTTCACGCGCAATGCCTTCGCTGCCGCGCCGGTACGGCTGGCGCAGAAGAATCTCGCCGCGGGCCGCGTCCGTGCATTGCTGGTCAACAGTGGCAACGCCAATGCCGGCACCGGCCGACGCGGGGATGCCGACGCGCTGGCCTGCTGTGAATCCGCGGCGCGTTCGCTGGGTCTATCGGCTGATCAGGTGTTGCCGTTCTCGACCGGTGTGATTGGCGAAAGCCTGCCGCTGGAGCGCATGCAGCAGACGATCGACACGCTGAGCGATGATCTGGATGCCGACGGCTGGCTCGCCGCGGCCGGCGCCATCATGACCACCGATACGGTCGAGAAGGGCGCTTCCCGCGCGGTAGATATCGGCGGCGATGCGCGGGTCACACTCACCGGCATCGCCAAGGGTTCCGGCATGATCCGGCCCGACATGGCGACCATGCTCTCGTTCATTGCCACCGATGCCGCGATTGCCACCGCGGATCTCGACGCCGCGTTGCGTCAGGCGATGACCGGCTCATTCAATGCGATCTCCGTCGATGGCGATACGTCGACGAACGACGCTTGTGTTGCGTGTGCGACTGGCGCAGGTGCACCGCTTTCGCCGGCAGACGAGGCTTGGTCTGCGTTTGTGGGGGCGCTGACCGATGTGGCCCGCGAGCTGGCTCAGGCGATCGTGCGCGACGGCGAAGGCGCAACACGCTTCATCACGCTGGTGGTTTCCGGCGCCCGCGATGACGAGGAGGCACGGGCCGTGGCTTTCACGGTCGCCCATTCGCCACTGGTAAAGACGGCCTGTTTCGCTGGCGACCCCAATTGGGGCCGTATTTTGGCCGCAGTCGGTCGCGCGCCGATCGAAGACTTCTCCATCGAGCGGGTGGCCATTGCGTTGGACGATGTCGCGATCGTTGCTGAGGGCGAGCCGCGAGCGGACTACGCCGAGAGCGACGCGGCCGCGGTGATGGCGAACAGCGAATACACCATCGCGATCGACCTGGGGCGCGGGAAAGGATCGACCACCGTGTGGACGTCGGATCTTTCCTACGAATACGTGCGTATCAACGCCGAATATCGCAGCTAGTCGTCGTCATGGATTCTGCACAGTCGGCTAAGCCGCCGATCGATATCGCGGTCGGCATCCTCGTCGATGCCCGCCACCGGCTCCTGATCGCACAGCGCCGCCCCGGTACCCCGGGCGCCGGTTTCTGGGAGTTCCCCGGGGGCAAGCGCGAGGGCGACGAGCCGATGGCCGATTGCCTGGCGCGTGAACTGGCCGAAGAAATCGGCGTGCGAGATTGCCAGGGCGAAACGATTATCCGTTTTGCTCATGCCAAGGGCGAGCGCCCGGTGCGCCTGCACGTCTCGCGTATCGACGCGTGGCAGGGCGAGCCCGAGGGGCTGGAAGGCCAGGAGCTGACCTGGGTCAGCCGCGAAGAACTCCGCGACTACACATTACTCCCTGCCACCGATGTGATTCTCAACGCGCTTGATCTACCCGATCGATATGCGATCACGCCGGCACGGAGCGCTGCGGAGCCGGATGCGTGGCAGGCCCAGTTCGACGTGCTACTGGGTAGCGGTATCACGCTCCTGCGCTTGCGCGATCAGGGCATCGACGATGCGGCCTATCAGGCTCTTGCCTCGGAAGTGATTCCGGCAGCCCATGCCCAGGGTGTGCGCGTGCTGGTCGACCGCTCATTCGAGCTTTGTCGTGCGGTTGGTGCCGATGGGTTGCACTGGTCGGTAGCACGGTTGCTGCAAAAAGGGCGGCCGAATCTTGGCCCCGGGCAGCTGCTGGCCGTGTCTGCCCATACCGATCGCGACCTGGCGATGGCGGCCGACCGCGGCGCCGATTTCGCCGTGCTGTCCCCGGTGGCGGCGACCGCCACGCATCCCGGCGCCGTGCCGCTGGGTTGGGATGGCTGGGCTGCGGCGCGTGGCGATCATGCCCTGCCGGTTTATGCCTTGGGCGGCTTGGGTTCGGATGACCTAGACGTCGCCGCGCGTCACAACGCGCAGGGCGTGGCCGCGATTCGGGGGTTCTGGCCCGCGAGCCGCGTCTGAGTCGATCTTAGTGGGGTAGGCCGCTGTCCGGATCGGTGTCTGGCCCCATGCCAGGCGCGCTGCCGCTTGGATCCGGAATACGATTACTCTCGTCCAGCCAGTCACCCAGGTCGACGAGCTTGCAGCGCTTGGAGCAGAACGGCCGATAGGCGTTGTCAGCAGCAATGCGAGCAGGCTTGCCGCAGTGCGGGCAGTCGATCGTCTTGGCTTGGGTCATCGTGTCGCTACAGTCTGTGGAGACGAGGTTTGGTGCGGCGGGCCGACAGGGTAAGCGGTGCGGCGTAGGCGGTCGAGCCCACTACGGGTCAGAAACGGCAGCAGGCCATCCGGAATTCGATCGACGCCTGGGACTGCTGCAGGCGCAGTTTCTTGTCCTGGTATTCCATGAAGCGGATTGTCGCGCGGTGGCGGCCGGCGCTGATTTCGGGAAAAACCTTGGCGCTGTCGAGCAGCACGCGAATCAGCTGCGTGTTGGCGTCGGTGTTGTAGACCAGTACGCCCGCTTTGGCGGTAAACGGCGCCGGTCGCGTGCTGTCGCGCAGCAGCCCGAGCAGCGTGGCAATCGCCTGCTCGAACGGCTTGATATGGCCACACCAGGCCTGGAGATCGCGTGTCTGACGCGCGTTGTCCTGCGATAACCAGTGCTGGAATGTGGGGAGATCGAAGCTGCAGTTGCCGCCCGGAATCGGGCTGCGATTGTTCAGGCTGTTCAGTAGTTCGTTGTCGCGCAGCAGATAGGAGGCGAACTGCGGCGGCATGCGCTGCATTTCGAGGCCGAGCTTGTCGAGATCATCGAGGATATTGCGCAGAGCGGTGTCGTCGACGTCGTCACGGTCGGCGAGCCGTTCCAGGGAAGCATAACGACTGCCCAGTTCCTTGCTGACTTCACCGCGGGTGTCGTAGCGCGACATCACGTTGAGTACATCCAGCAGGGCATCGAGCGTGGCACGTCGGCCCCAGACGCTTTCATCCGTCTCGTGATGACGCAGCCGCGCAATCAGGTGTTCCAGACGCAGAAACGTTCGTATGCGTTCGTTGAGCGGTTGCTCGTAACAGAACACGCCGTTGTCGGCCACAGACAACCCTCGTCAGATGAATCGGGGGTTCAGTCTATGCCCCCGGACAGGTCAGGCAAAATTGCGCTGCCTTGGCGAATCTTTCCGGACCGGTTTGCCCGCAGATCAACCGGGCAGGTGCAGCGGCGGCAGATCCGCGACTTCGCCCTGGGCGAGACGCAGATAACCCGCGTGCAGAGCAGCAGCGAGATCGGCGATATCCTTGCGTGGGCCGGTATTGATGAGCACATCGTCTGCCATGGCCAGGCGCTCGCCGCGCGCGTCCTGCGCGGCGATCATGCGCTGGGCCAGATCCTCGTCGATGTCGTCGCGTGACATCAGGCGTTCCATCTGGACGCCTTCAGGCGCGTCGACCACCAGCACGCGATCGACCAGATCGATCATGCTGGATTTCACCAGCAGCGGAACCACCAGCAGGCAATAGTCCGATTGGGCGGCGTCGCGCCGGCGGGCAAGTTCCTCGCGGATACGCGGATGGGTAATGCCCTCCAGGTCCGAGCGCGCGCTGTCGTCGGCAAACACGATCTCGCGCAGGTCGCGCCGCTTGAGGCGGCCCTCGTCGTCGACGATGTCATCGCCGAAACGGCTGGCGATCTCTGCCAGCGCCGGCTGGCCGGGCTCCACGATGTCGCGGGCGACGATGTCCGCGTCGATGATGGTGACGCCGAGGCGCTGAAAGGCACTGGCGACCAGGGATTTGCCACTGGCAATCCCGCCGGTGAGACCGACGGTGAGGGTACTCGGCATCCTTAACGTCCTTTGCAACCGGATGGGCTAGCCATGCTCGTCACCGTGTTCATGCAGTGATGACAGCAGCCTGTCGGCCCTGTCGCACACGCAGCGTGTGCAGCGACGAGTATCAGCGTAATCCGGCGACCGATAAATAAGCGCCGCTGATTGTATCGCCTGCCACGAGTGCCAGCCAGCCGGCGATCGCGAGCCAGGGCCCGAAAGGCATCGGCTTGCCCCGTGCGAGGACTCCTGTCGCCATCAACGTGCCGCCCACGATCGCGCCCGCGAGCGATGCCATGAGCAGCACCATGGGCAGGGCCTGCCAGCCCAGCCAAGCGCCGATCACGGCGAGCAGTTTGAAGTCGCCGTAGCCCATGCCTTCCTTGCCGGTCACCAGCAGGAAAACCTGAAATACCAGCCAGAGAATGAGATAGCCCGCCGCGGCACCGATGATGGCCGTTGCCGGATCCACGAGCGCGAAACCCGCGCCATGGCCAAGACTGATGAGCAGTCCTAGCCAGAGCAACGGCAGGCTGAGCGCGTCCGGCAGGAACTGGGTGTGCCAGTCGATCATGGCGGCAGCGAGCAGCGTCCACGTAAAGATCAGCGCGAAGCCGGTGAACGGCACCATGCCGAAGGCGGCGACCACGAACATCGCGAGCACGGCACTGCATAGCTCGATCGCGGGATACTGAAGCGAGATCGGATGGCTGCAGTTCGAGCAGCGCCCGCGTAGCAGCAGAAAGCTCAGAACCGGAATATTGTGATGTGCCTTGATCGGCGTGCTGCAGTGGCCACAGGTGGATCGCGGCCGCGACAGGCTGACACGCGAGGGCGAAGATACCGCCGCAGGCTGACCTAGGATTTCTGCAGCGCTAGCGCGCCATTCGGCCTGCATCATGCGCGGCAGACGCAGGATCACCACGTTGAGAAAACTGCCGACAATCAGGCCGAACAGGCCGACAGCGGCATAGCAGAACACGGGATGCTCTGCGAACAGCTCGGCCACTTACACCACCGACCCAAGCTTGAAGATGGGCAGATACATCGCGATCACGAGCCCGCCGACCAGTACGCCGATGATCGCCATGATCATGGGTTCGAGCAGGGACGACAGCGAATCGACCTGATTGTCGACCTCGGCCTCGTAGAAGTCGGCCACCCGCGAACACATCGCATCCAGGGAGCCCGATTCTTCACCGATGGCGACCATCTGTAGTGCCATGCTCGGGAACAGGCCGGTGTTGTTCATGGCCAGTTGCAGCTGCACGCCAGACGAGACCTGGTCGCGCATCTGCAGGATGGCCTCCTCGAAGACGATATTGCCGGAGGCGCGCGCGACCGAGTCCATGGCCTCGACCAGTGGTACGCCGGCCGCGAACATGGTGGACAGGGTGCGGGCAAAGCGCGCGACGGCCGCCTTGTAGAGAATATCGCCGATCACGGGCAGCTTCAGCGCCAGCCGATCGTTCATGCGCCTGAACTTTCGAGATCGCAATCGCGCCTGGAAGAAGCCGTAGAAGACGGCGGCGATGACGCCGATGATCGCCCACCACCAGGCCTGAACGCCTTCGGACAGACTGATCACCAGCAGCGTGAAGGCCGGCAGGTCGGCGCCGAAGCCCTGGAACAGCGACTGGAACTGCGGCACTACGAAGTAGAGCAGGATGCCCATCACCACGATGGCCACGACGATAACGGCACTGGGGTAGAACAGCGCCTTGCGGACCTTGGCCTTGATGGCTTCGGTCTTTTCCTTGTACGTCGCAATCTTGTCGAGCAGCGACTCGAGCGCGCCGGACTTCTCACCGGCGTCGACCAGGTTCACGAACAGATCGTCGAAATACTTGGGATGCCGTGCCAGCGCACTGGCCAGGGGGATACCGTCCTCGATATCGGAGCGGATGTTTTCAACCAGTTCGGCCAGGCTCGGGTTGTCCGCGCCCTTGGCAATGATGTCCAGCGATTGCACCAGCGGTACGCCGGCGGCGAGCATCGTTGCCATCTGGCGGGCCAGGATGGCGATATCGCCGGCCTTGATCTTCTTCTTGCGTTTGCCGCCGATGCCAAACAGCGTGGTCTGTTTGCGCACACGAATCGGGTTGATGCCCTGTTTGCGCAGCGCCACTTTCACCATGGCTTCGTTCGGGCCGTCGGTCTGGCCCTTGACCCGACTCCCGCTGCGATCGGTGCCGATCCAGAAGAAGGTCTGGTTTTCGCTCATCGTGGTTGCCATCAGTCGGCCCCGTGCCGGTAAACGCCAGTGGGCGTGGACATCGTCTGCATACAGGATTTATCGGCAAGGAGCGCGATTAATTCATGCCCAGTTTTGCCAGCCGATAGCGCAGCGCTCGAAACGTGATGCCCAGATGCTTCGCGGCCTTGGTCTTGTTGTAGTGACAGGCTTCCAGCGCGGCCTGAATTCGTTCGCGTTCGAGCGCTTCCAGCTGACTTTCCAGATCGGCGCTGGTATCCATCGGTGCAGGATGGCCATTGCTGGTGTAGCCGCCCACGGTGCCCGGCGCAGTGGGTGCGGCCGACGCGGCGCTGCCCGTGCCCGTATCGAGCAGCGGCGAACTCAGGCGCAGGTACTGGCGTTCGATGACGGCATCCTCGCTGAGCGTGACCGCGCGTTCGAGAATGTTTTCCAGTTCTCGGATATTGCCGGGAAAGGAATACTGCTCCAGCGCGTCGAGTGCCTCGCGCGACAGATGCGGTGCACGACGCAGACGCAGCTTGCGGGCGAGTGCCTCGAGGATGCGCGCGGTCAGCGCCGCAATATCGGCACGCCGCTCGCGCAGCGGCGGAACGTGCACCTCGATGACGTTGAGGCGGTAATAGAGATCCTCGCGAAAGCTGCCGCGCGCGACTTCAGTGGCCAGGTCGCGATGAGTGGCACAGATCACGCGCACATCGACTGCGGTCTCGTCATTGGCGCCGACCGGGCGGATTGCGCGTTCCTGGATCGCGCGCAGCAGCTTGACCTGCATGGTCAGCGGCAGATCCGCGACCTCGTCCAGGAACAGGGTGCCGCCGTCTGCGCGCGCAAACAGACCGGGTGTGTCACGCATCGCGCCGGTGAACGCGCCGCGCATATATCCGAAGAACTCCGATTCCATCAGTTCCGAAGGAATCGCGCCGCAGTTCACCGGCACGAAGGTGTTGCTCATGCGCGGGCCTTCGGCATGAATCATGCGCGCGACCAGTTCCTTGCCGGTGCCCGATTCGCCGGTGATATAGACCGGCGCCTGGCTGCGGGCGAGCTTGGCGATGGTCTGGCGCAACTGTTGCATCGAGGGCGTATCGCCAATCAGTCGCGGCGAGGCGTCCAGCGAGGGGTGCGGCGGTGCGTCGTGGTCGAGCCCGGCGAGCTTGAGCGCCTGGGAGACCAACGACCGAAGGCCGGATACATCGATCGGCTTGGAAACGAAATCGAACGCACCGGCCTTGAGGCTGGACACCGCTGTATCGGCGCTGCCGTAGGCGGTGATCACCGCGACCGGGCAGTGCGGGTGGCGTTCGTTGATATAGCTCACCAGGTCCAGGCCGTCACCGTCGGGTAGACGCATGTCGGTCAGGCAGAGATCGAAACGCCCTTCCTCGAACGCTGCTCTGGCTTCTGCCAGGGTTGCCACCGCCAGCGTCTGGATTGACATGCGGGCCAGCGTGATTTCCACGAGTTCGCGGATATCCGCTTCATCATCAACGATTAACGCGTTCGGTGCTGTATCAGTCGGGGTCATTAGGGCGGCTTTGGATGGGCGGTTCGGCAGGCACGGCTACGGCCGGCGGTGCGTGAGCAAAGGTGATACGAAAGCAGGCTCCGGCCGAATGTGCAACCGGCGCGAGCTGGGCGCCGTTCGCATCACACAACTGGCCTGCGATATGCAGGCCGAGACCGGTGCCTTCGCGGTTGGTGGTGAAGAAAGGCTCCATGATCTGGTCGAGTATCGCGGGGTCGATTCCCGGCCCGTTGTCGATGATATCCAGGCAGAAACGGTCGCTACGGTTGCGATGGCCGGTCAGGCGGATGGTCAGCTCGATGCCGGCCTTGCGTGCGTGGCGCTGCGCGTTATCCCAGAGGTTGAACAGTACCTGACGCAGGTGATCGGGATCGAATTCGACCTGCAGCGCGGCGTCGAACTCGTCGATATCGAAATCGGGCGCATCCTCGTTGTAGTCGAGATAGTCGTCTATGGTGTCGTACAGCCAGGCCGACAGCGCGAGTGTACGGCGCGAAAGCTGTGAGCGGCGCGACAGCCCCATGACGCTATTGATGATGTTGTCGATCCGTCGGCTGTGCCGGTGGATGATGTCGAGCATGCGCAGATCTTCGCCGTTCAGCGTCGGCGATTCGGCCAGCAGTTGTCCGGCATGGCTGATCGCGCCCAGCGGATTGCGAATCTCGTGGGCGATGCTGGCCGACAGGCGGCCGATCGAGACCAGTTTGAGTTGCTGGGCCTGCTCGCTTTGCCGCGCTGCGTCTTCCAGGAAGATCAGCACCGATGCGGATTCCCCGTGGCCGAGGCGCGAGAACACCGGGAGCAGCGAATGCGACCCGGCACGGATGACGTCGTTACTGACCGGCGCGCGTATCTGCCAATCAACCAGGGCCTCTTCCAGCGCGGGCGACAGTTCATCGAGCTGGGTACGCACCGGTCGGGTCGGCAAGAGCTCGAGCATCCGGATCGCGGCATCGTTGATCAGCTGGACGCGGTGCGAACCGTCGACGACCACGGCGCCCATATCCATCTGTTGAATGATGTGCCGATTCAGTGTGGCGAGATCGCGGGCCTCGGTAGCGCGTTCGGCGGCGATCGCCTCGCTGACCCGCACTCGGCGCGCAAGCCAGTGCGCCACGCTTGCTGTAATGAAAAAGACCGAGCCCAGAATGCCGGCCTGTACGAATTCGGCTCGTACATCGAGAAACTGGATTGCGCGCCAGCCTTCCTGGCCGACAATGCCGATGGCGGCACATGCGGCGATCAACGTCGCCAGACGTGCGGGCAGCAGCATGCCGGCGGCCGCCACTGGCGTGATCAACAGCATGCCGAGTCCGCCGGCGACGCCGGTGCTTGCGAACGTCAGGGTGGTGCAAATTGCCACGTCGACCGCGCAGGCGAGCAGCACCTGTACGCGCAGTGCGGGCGTGCGCGATAACGACATGAACAGAGAAAACCCGCACTGCGCCAGATACAGCAGTGATGCGATCCGGAAGACCTCCGGCAGCGCCACCATGAACAATTGTTCCGCGGCGCCGAACAGCAGCAGTCCGACGAGCCCGAACGCCACCAGCCCGCGGTAGACGTTGAGCGACGTGATCGCACGCCAGTCCTCGACATGCCGGACCAGCGCAGTGCCGGGGGTAGGGGTCATCGCGGCCGGTCGCGGGACGCCTTGTCGGGTCGTTCGCTGCAGTCCGGCTCACCGCAGACGTGGCCATCGTTGCTGCGATAGGCCAGCGATAGCGGCATGTGTACGCCACAGCGCGCACAGCGCACGGTTTTCTCGAACCGCGGATCGTTGTCTTCCTCCCGTACGCGATCGCGGTTACGGGTTGATGAGCCAAGCAATTGCCTGACGATCAGCCAGCCGAGGCCGAGAAGCAGAAGTAGTCCGAGCAGGCGTGCCATGGCGATAGACCCATCGTGTCGCGGTGGGTGATCCAGAGGGCATCATACGTCAGCGATCGGCGCTGTCGCGGTTCCTTGTCGACGGCTGGATGATTCATGAAGTTGTCGCTGCGCGTTTCACGCGCCACAATGCGCGGCATCTCGAAGATTTGATTCCACAAAGGCGATGCCATGAACGTTCACGAATATCAGGCCAAGGAAATCTTTGCACGGTACGGCGTGCCGGCCGGCGAGGGCCAGGTCGCCCGCTCGGCCGACGAGGCCGTGGAAGCTGCCAAATCGCTCGGCGGCGAAAAATGGGTGGTCAAGGCCCAGGTTCACGCGGGCGGTCGCGGCAAGGCCGGTGGCGTGAAGATCTGCTCGAGCATGGACGAGGTCAAGCAGGCCGCGGCCGACATGATCGGCGGTGAGCTCAAGACCAAGCAGACCGGCGATGTCGGCCTGCCGATCCATTCGGTCTATGTCGAGAAGCCGGCCGATATCGTGTCCGAGCTGTACCTGTCGGTGCTGGTCGACCGCGCCACGCGTCGTGTGACCTTCATCGCATCGCCGGAAGGCGGCATGGACATCGAGGAAGTCGCCGAGTCCACGCCCGAGAAGATCACCCAGGTGGCGATCCACCCGGCCGCCGGCTTCCAGGCCTATCAGGGCCGCCAGCTCGGCTTCTTCCTGGGGCTGGACAAGAAGCAGGTCGGTGAATTCGTGAAGGTCATGAAGGGCCTGTACGAGATGTTCGTCGAGACCGACGCTTCGCTGGTCGAGATCAACCCGCTGGTCACCACCGAGCAGGGCGGTCTCGTCGCACTCGACGGCAAGCTCAACTTCGACGACAACGCGCTGTTCCGGCATAAAGAGTTCGCCGACATGCGCGATCTCACCCAGGAGAACGAGCGCGAAGCCCAGGCGGCCGAGCACGATCTCAACTACATCCAGCTCGACGGCAACATCGGCTGCATGGTCAACGGCGCGGGCCTGGCCATGGGCACCATGGACCTGGTCAAGCTGCACGGCGGCGAGCCGGCCAACTTCCTGGACGTCGGCGGCGGCGCGACCACCGAGCGTGTCACCGAGGCGTTCAAGCTGATCACCGCCGGTGAAGGCGTACAGGCGATTCTGGTCAACATCTTCGGCGGCATCGTGCGCTGCGATCTGATCGCGGAAGGCATCATCACCGCGGCCAAGGACGTCGGCATCAGCGTGCCGGTCGTGGTGCGCCTGGAAGGCACCAACGCCGAGGCGGGTCGCAAGCTGCTCGACGAGTGCGATTTCGACCTCATCGCTGCGCAGGATCTGACCGACGCGGCCAAGAAGGTCGTCGCCGAGGCCAAGGGCTGAAGCCAGCCCGCGCGCTGACAGACCTTCTACCGAACACGCTTTAGACCAGGATCAATTCATGAGCATTCTCGTCAACAACGACACCAAACTCATCGTCCAGGGCTTCACCGGCTCGCAGGGCACCTTCCATTCCGAGCAGTGCATCGACTACGGCACCAACATCGTCGGCGGCGTCACGCCCGGCCGTGGCGGCGAGACGCATCTCGATCGCCCGGTGTTCAACACCTGTGCCGAAGCGGTCGCCAAGACCGGCGCCAACGCCACCATGATCTACGTGCCGGCGCCGTTCGCGGCCGACGCCATCCTCGAAGCCGAGGCCGCAGGCATCGAAACCATCATCTGCATCACCGAGCACATTCCGGTCATGGACATGCTCAAGGTGCGCTCGGTGCTGGACGAGTCCAACAGCGTGCTGATCGGCCCGAACTGCCCGGGCGTGATCACCCCGGGTGAATGCAAGATCGGCATCATGCCGGCGCATATCCACAAGAAGGGCAAGATCGGCATCGTCTCGCGTTCCGGCACGCTGACCTACGAAGCGGTCTTCCAGACCACCAACATCGGCCTCGGCCAGTCCACCTGTGTGGGCATTGGCGGTGACCCAATCCACGGCCTCGACTTCATCGACGTGCTCGAGATGTTCGAGAACGACCCGCAGACCGAAGGCGTGGTCATGGTCGGCGAGATCGGCGGCACCGCCGAGGAAGAGGCCGCCGAGTTCATCAAGGCCAATATGTCGAAGCCGGTGGTGGCCTACATCGCGGGCGTGACCGCACCTCCCGGCAAGCGCATGGGCCATGCAGGCGCGATCATCTCCGGCGGCAAGGGCACGGCCGACGACAAGTTCGCCGCGCTCGAGAAGGCCGGAGTCGCCACGGTGCGCTCCACCGCCGAGATCGGCAGCAAGATGGAAGAGATCCTCGGCTGATAGCCGGCGGATTGCCACAAAAAAGGCCCGGCTTGATGCCGGGCCTTTTTGGTTGCGCGCAACCGGGTTGGTCTGTGAGCTGACCCATGCTTGAATGGCAGGACGTTTGGAAACGGACAAGTCCATGAGTGAACCGACCTACGTACTCAGCTGTGACTGCGGCCACGTCACGATGACGGCCCGGGGCGAGCCCAAGCTTTCGTTGTACTGCCACTGCGGCAGCTGCCGCGCGCTCTACACGAATGACGTGCTATCGCTGACCGGCTGGAGCGACGACAACGTCGACGTCCCGGATGAGTCTGTCCTGTTCGATCACAAGATGTCGGACCGCCAGATGCGTCGCTTCGGCTGCCCGAAATGCGGCATGATCATGTATGGACGTCACAGCCCCGGTATCCCGGTGATCCCGCACGGCGTGTTCCGCAAGAACAACGGCGGTGAGCTGCCGGCAGCACTTGCGCCCACGCTGCATCTTTTCTATCGCGAGCGCGTGCTCGATATCGACGACGACCTGCCCAAATCCGAGGGCGGTGAGATGATCGGCATCGATGGCTGAACGCTGTCCGATGCGGAGGAGCCCCGGCCGGCCGATGTGCCGGCGGCGGCTGCGCGTCGGGTGCCGACAGGCATCGGGCCAAGCCGGTCTTGAGGCCGGTCCCTACAAGGTAAACGCTTCATGAGCGACGCTTCGCTTCGCATTGCACTGGCCCAGCTCAACGTCTGGGTCGGCGATATCGAGGGCAATGCCCGCCAGATGATCGAAAGTGCGGCTATCGCCCGTGATACCCACGGCGCGGATCTGGTCGCCTTTCCCGAGATGGCACTGCTCGGCTATCCGCCGGACGATCTGTTGCTGAGGCGCGGCCTCCCGGCGGCGATCGAGTCCGCCCTGTCGACGCTGGCGGCGTCACTGACCGGCATCACGGCCGTGATCGGCTATCCGGAATATGTCGGTGACGAGATCTACAACGCTGCCGTGGTCGTGCGTGACGGCGAGCGGGTCGCGCACTATCGTAAGCAATGCCTGCCCAACTACGGCGTGTTCGACGAGCGCCGTCACTACCGGCCCGGTGATGCGCCCTGCGTATTCGAATTGAACGGGCGTCAGGTCGGCGTGACGATCTGTGAAGACATCTGGGAGAAGGGCCCGGCGGCCCAGGCCAGGGCCGCAGGCGCCGAAGTGCTGGTCAACCTCAACGCCTCGCCGTTCCATGTCGAAAAGCAGGACGAGCGCGAAGGTCTGCTGGCCGAGCGTGCCACGGCGAACGATCTGGCGATCTGCTATGTGAACTGTGTGGGTGGACAGGACGAACTGGTCTTCGACGGTCGTTCCTGTGCGGTAGACAGGAGCGGGCGCCTCAGCATGCGCGCCCCGGCCTTCGAGTCCGGTGTCTACTGCATTGATTGGCCTGCGGCGGAGGATGGCGCGCCCGCGGCCGGCGCGATTGCCGAACAGCAGTCGCCCGAGGCGTTGATCTACGACGCGCTGGTGCGCGCCACCCGCGACTATATCGATCGCAACGGCTTTCCCGGCGCGCTGATCGGCGCCTCCGGCGGCATCGACTCCGCCTTGGCTATGGCGGTCGCGGCGGATGCGATCGGCGGCGAGCGCGTCTGGGCGGTATCCATGCCGTCGCGTTATACCGCCGATATCAGCAACGTCGACGCCGCCGATCAGGCCGAACGCATGGGCGTTCGCTATGACGACCTGCCGATCGAGGACGGGTTCTCTGCGTTGCTCGGCACGCTGGCGCCATTGTTTGGCGATCGTGAACCCGATACCGCCGAAGAGAATCTGCAGTCCCGTATCCGCGGCGCGCTGCTGATGTCGCTTTCCAACAAGTTCGGCCACGTGGTGCTGGCGACCGGCAACAAGTCGGAGATGGCGGTGGGTTATGCCACGCTCTACGGCGACATGTGCGGCGGTTTCGCGCCGCTCAAGGACGTCTACAAGACGTGGGTCTACCGGCTGGCGAAATTTCGCAACACGCGCGGTGAAGTGATTCCGGGGCGGGTGATCACGCGTCCGCCGTCCGCCGAGCTACGCGATGATCAGGCCGATACCGACACGCTGCCGGAATACGACGTGCTCGATCCGATCATCGAAGCCTATGTCGAGCATGGCGAATCCATCGAGGGCATCTGTGCGGCCGGCTACGGCGAGGACGACGTCCGGCAGGTGGCGGGGCTGATCCGGCGCAACGAGTACAAGCGTCGTCAGGCCGCACCCGGGCCGAAGGTCACGCTACGCGCCTTCGGCCGGGATCGACGCTATCCGATCACCGCGGTTTACGGCGACTTGTAGCGTACTCGCCAGGCCGTAGTAGGGGCTTGCCGTAGGGCGACGTACTCGGGGCAGTTAGCAGGCTGTGAATCCGTGCCGTCTCAGTTGGCCGGCAGAGTGTCGGGCGACGAGGCGTGCCTGCGCTGCGGCTACAGCCGCGGACAGCTGCATCGTCCGCGATTTACTCTTCGCTTTCTTCGCTCGATTCTTCCGGCGGCAGCGACTCGCCGCTTGCCGCGGCGGTGTCCATCGCCGGCAGCTCATAGCGTGGTTCGTCGCCGGCACGCTGCCGGTAGAACTCGTCGCGATGCAGGATGTAGTTCGGATACGACGCCTGCAGAATCGCGCGTGCGTCCTCGGCCAGATCGGTCAGGCCGAGCTTGGCGTAGCTCTCTTCCATGATCTCTAGTGCGCGCGGCACCGAATCCGAGCCTTGGTAACGCTTGAGCACGTTCTCTGCACGACGGCTGGCAGCGACATAAGCGCGCCGGCGCAGGTAGTACTCGGCGATACCGATTTCGAAATCCGCCAGCCGGTTGCGGATATCGATCATGTGCAGCTGCGCATCCTTGCGATACACGCTCTGCGGATAGTTCTCGACCAACAGGTTGAAGTCGGTGAAGGACTGCTCGAGGAAACGCGTGTCCCGCTTGTCCGGGTCGCCGCCCAGCAGGCCGGCTTCGTTGCGGTCGTAGTTGGACAGGCCGCGCAGGTAATAGATGTAGTCGATATGCGAGTTACGCGGGCGCTGCTTGATGAAGCGATCCGCGGCCGATACCGCCGCATCGTATTGCTGAGCCTTGTAATGGGCGGCCACCGATTCCATTTCGGACTGTGCCGCATAAGGCGAGAACGGGAAGCGGGCCTGCACTTCCGCGTATAATCTCAGCGCGCGCTGCGGGTCGTTGCCAACCATGAACTCGCGGGCGGACTTGTACAGACGCTCGGCGTCGGCCGAGTCGAGCTTGTTGCCCTCGCGGTCGACGAGCGGCTCGTTGCTGTAGCCGGTTTCGTTGATGCCCTTGTCGCCACCGCAACCGGCGGCTGCAAGCAACATCAGAATTGAAAGCGCGAGAGCGAGTTTCCGCATGCCAGTCCCGGACGTGCGCCGCACGCCAACAGATAAAAACGAACGCGGAGTATACCTAGGAACCTCCAATCGAGTCATTTACGGTCGCGCGGCATTTCCTGCCTGTGATCGACCCATAAACGAAGAGAAAACTGCGATGCCGGCAAGCAGCCGCGAACCTGATTTCGAAGCGCCGATTCCCGATGAATTTGCCGGCCGGCGGCTCGATCGCGCGCTGGCCGAACTGCTGCCCGACTACTCGCGTTCCCGCCTTCAGGCGTGGCTCGTCGACGGCGCCCTCACGGTCGACGGCGGAACGCCTGCAGCCAAGACCAAGGTCGCGGGCGGCGAACAGGTGCGCCTGTTCCTGCCCAGCGAACCCGACGATGCGCGCGTGGTGGCCGAGCCGATCGCACTGAACATCATCTACGAAGACGACGCCATTCTCGTGCTCGACAAGCCCGCCGGGCTGGTGATGCATCCGGGCGCCGGAAATCCCGATGGCACGCTTCAAAACGCACTCATCAACCACGACGAATCAATGGCCGCGCTGCCGCGTGCCGGTATCGTGCACCGGCTCGACAAGGACACCTCAGGCATTCTGGTCGTGGCGAAGACCTTTGCCGCACACGCCAAGCTGGTTGCCGATCTGGCCGAACGCACGGTCAAGCGCGAATACGAAGCTGTGGCGGTCGGCGTGATGACGGCCGGTGGCCATGTCGACGCGCCGGTCGACCGCCACCCGGTCGATCGCAAGCGCATGGCCGTGCGCGATACGGGCCGCGAAGCGGTCACGCACTATCGCGTGATCACGCGCTACCGTGCCCATACCCACGTGCGCTGCCGGCTCGAAACCGGGCGTACGCACCAGATTCGCGTGCATTTGGCGCATATCCGTTATCCGCTCCTGGGCGACGCTACATACGGTCGCCGGCTGGCGCTGCCGCGCGATTCCAGCGACGCGTTCGTGGACACGCTGCGTACTTTCCGGCGCCAGGCCCTGCATGCGCGCAAGCTGGGCCTGACCCATCCAGTGACCGGCGAATACATGAGCTGGGAAGCGCCACGGCCGGACGATTTCGAACGCCTGCTCGCCGGGCTCGACGCGGATGCACAGGCTCATGCCGATAACTGAATCGCCGAACTTCCTGCCCGCGGCCTGGCCCGCGCCGGCGCATATTCGCGCCGGCACGACATTGCGTACCGGCGGAACAAGCGCCGCGCCGTTCGATAGCTTCAATCTGGGCGACCGGGCCGGTGACGATCCCGAAGCCGTGCGTAGCAACCGCCAGCAACTGCGCGAACAGCTGGCGCTGCCTGGCGAACCCGCGTGGCTATATCAAGTGCACGGCAACCGTGTTGTCGATGCGGGCGCCCCGGTGGAGGGCGAGGCCGATGCCAGTGTTGCCACTGCCGAAGACGCCGTCTGCGTGGTATTGACCGCGGACTGCCTGCCGGTGCTGTTCTGCAATCGTGCCGGCAGCTGCTGGGGCGCGGCCCATGCCGGCTGGCGCGGCCTCGCGGGCGGCGTGCTGGAAGCCACGGTCGATGCCCTGACGGCGCCGGCCGATGAGCTGATGGCTTGGCTGGGGCCGTCCATCGGTGCGCACAACTTCGAGGTTGGCGAGGACGTGCGCGCGGCGTTCTGCGACCACGACCCGGCGGATGCGCAGGCATTCGTGGCCGGCGCCGCGCCCGGCAAGTATCTGGCCGATATCTATGCGCTGGCCCGTGCCCGGCTCGAACGCGCCGGCGTGACGGCTATCCATGGCGGCGGCCTGTGCACCATCGACGACGCCGCGCGGTTCTATTCCTACCGACGCGACCCGCGTACCGGGCGCATGGCGAGCCTGATCTGGTCCACTGCGAACGGTTGAGCGTGGCTACTTCTTGCCCGGCGTGTAGGTGTCGTGGCGGAAATAGCGTTCATTGAGCAGCCTCACGTCTTCGTCGTAGAGCGCTGCAAAACGTTTTTCGGCGTCGAGCAGCACCTGACGTAACGAGTCCACTGGCTCGCGTTCGGCCATTACCCGGCACTGGAACATCAGCTGATTGAGTGCCCCCGAAGCCGCCAGCAGGAGCTTGCGTTCAAACGCGGTGCCGGTCTTGCCGACCAGCGGCGCGAGCGATTTGCGCGTGTCCGAGCTGATCGATGCGCGCTTGCGTTTCTCGATTTCCGGCAGCGGGTCGAGGTCGATCCGAACGGCCGGATAGTCTTGCGCGATACGCTCCAGATCGGCCTGCAAGGCCGCGGCATAAGTCGAGATCTCGCCGATCACGCGCTCCACCGGATCGCTTTCGATCTTGATATAGAACACCTTCTGGACATCGCTCAGGCTCGATACCGAGTCGTAGAGCAGGCTGTAGCCGGCATTGAGCGCGTCGCGATTGGCCTGGCGTTGTGCGGCGTCATTGCTCTCCGCCTTGTTGTCGCCGCCAAGCGATGCGCAGCCGACAGACAGTAGCGATGCCACCAGAACAGCGACCAGTACCCCTGCGCGGCCGCGGTGCGTGCGAAACAGATCGTGCCGTCTCAGCATTTCGATTCATCCTCGTTGTCGACGCCGTGCGCGGCGAGCAACGTGCGTGCCCGGTGCGAAACCAGGCAGACCACGGCCAGGGTCGCTACAAGGCCGCCGATTACCAGCGTCCAGTACGGTGCGCCGTTGCCGGCACCGGTCGCTGCTCCGATGCTGCCCAGATACACATACATCACGGTGCCGGGAATGATGGCGATGGCCGTGGCCATCGAGAAAGGCAGGAAGCCGATGTTCGTAGCGCCGAAGAAATAGTTCTGGGCATTGAACGGAATCAGCGGTGACAGGCGCAACAGGCCGACGATCTTCCAGCCGTCTGCAGCGACGGCGCGGTCTAGTGCCTGCAGTCGCGGCCGCTTGGCAATGGCCCGCTCGACGCGTGAGCGCGCCAGATGCCGGCCGGCCATGAAGGCGAGCATCGCGCCCAGCGTCGCGGATACGACCACGATCGGTACGCCCCACCATTTGAAGATTAGCCCGGCCGCAAGCGACATCGGCGCGCCGGGCGCCATCAGCAAGGTGGCCAGTGCATAGATCAGGCCGAACACGATCACGCCCCAGACGCCCTGGCGTTCTACCCAGCCGCTCATCGATTCGATCCAAACGTCGATCGGCAGCAGCATCCATGTGACGCAGACTAGGAGCAACGCCAGTGCGAGCAGGGAGTAGCCCGCCGGAATGCGTTGCAGCAACTTGGACATGGCTGTGATCAGCCGGCGTTCGAGGACGCGAAGTATTGTTCCACGAGAACCTGATCGATCTCGCCGTAGAGCGTGTCCAGCCGGGTCCGCGCGCTTTGCAGCAAGGTGAGTCGCGCGTCGCTGCGTTCGGCCTCGGCCATCACGCGGGCGAGATGACGCAGCTGGTTCAGAGCGCCGGACAGGGTCAGCAGCAGGGTGCGTTCGAAATCGGCGCCGCTGCGCCCGACGATCGGCGCGAAGCTCTTGATCCGGGCCGTGGCCGCCGCGTCCTGGGCCGCTTTCTCGATTTCGGGTAACGGCTCCAGATCCAGACGCAGGCTGGGATAGTCTCGAGCCAGCTGCTCCAGCTCGCCGGTCAGTTCGGCCATATAGTCCGCGACGTCGGTCACGACGTTCTGCGTGGCGTCGTTCTCGAACTTGATCAGGAAGGCCTTGTCCGCGTTCGCCAGCCCGGAGACATCGCCGTACAGCAGGCTGTAACCCTCGTTGAGCCTGTCGAGCTGGGCATCGCCGTTCGCGTCGATCTGCGCGACGCCCGTGCCGGCGACCAGCAGGGCCACGCCCGCACCGAGCAGGCCAAAGCCAAGAAGCCGCCGGAGGCGGTGCTGCTTCGTCATGTCGCCACCGGGCATAAGAAGCCTTCCGGCATCTTGCCACGACGGCATCGCCGAATGGGGTGTCGATGAGCCTTGGCGAGCCCGCAGCGCGACGCCGCAGAATTCGCGGCGCCACGGTTTTCAGCTTTCGGTTTCGGGCGTACCGGCGCGGGCGATCAGCTCGAAGCCTTCCGGCGGGCCGTGCCGTCACCGTTGGTGGCGGCCGGCTTGCGGCGTTTCTTTTCCGGCTTTTCCTTTTTCGGTGGCAGGCCGGTGGGGCGTTCGTCGCCGCTGGTGTTGTGGCCGGTTCCGGGCGCGGTGTCGCCGAGCATCGGCTTGAGGAAACGCCCGGTATGCGAGGCCTCGACCTTCGCTACGTCTTCGGGCGTGCCGGTGGCAATGATCTCGCCGCCGCCTTCGCCGCCCTCGGGACCGAGATCGATCAGCCAGTCGGCCGACTTGATCACGTCGAGGTTGTGCTCGATCACGATCACCGCGTTGCCGGCATCGCGCAGGCGCAGCAGCACCTTGAGCAGCTGATTGATGTCGTGGAAATGCAGGCCGGTGGTCGGCTCGTCGAGCAGATAGAGCGTACGCCCGGTATCGCGTTTGGACAGCTCGCGGGCAAGCTTGATGCGCTGGGCTTCGCCGCCCGACAGGGTGGTCGCGTTCTGGCCGAGCTTCACATAGCTCAGGCCGACGTCCATCAGCGTCTCGAGCTTGCGTTTGAGACTCGGCACAGGCGCGAAGAACTCGAGCGCGGCCTCGACGCGCATCTCCAGCACGTCGGAAATGGTCTTGCCCTTGTAGTGCACCTGCAGCGTCTCGCGGTTGTAGCGCGCGCCCTTGCAGGTATCGCAGGTGACGTAGATATCCGGCAGGAAATGCATCTCCACCTTGATCACGCCGTCGCCTTGGCAGGCTTCGCAGCGTCCGCCCTTGACGTTGAAGGAGAATCGGCCGGGCTGATAGCCGCGTGCCCGCGCCTCGGGCGTGTTGGAGAACAGCTCGCGGATGGTGCCGAACAGGCCGGTGTAGGTCGCCGGGTTGGAACGCGGCGTGCGCCCGATCGGCGCCTGGTTGATATCGATGACTTTGTCGAGGTGTTCCAGACCATCGATCGATGTGACCGGCGCGGCACGGGCCACCGCCCGATTGACCTGGCGCGCGGCCGCCGGGAACAGCGTCTCGTTGATCAGCGTGGACTTGCCCGAGCCGGACACGCCGGTGATGCAGGTCAGCTGGCCCATGGACAGATCGACCGACACGTTCTTCAGATTGTTGCCGCGCGCGCCGTTGATCTTGATTACGCGTGTCTTGTCGAAGGCGATCCGGTCGGCCGGAATCGGGATCGTGAGCCGGCCGGACAGATATTGGCCCGTCAGCGACTCTTCGTTCGCGGCGATGTCCTCGGCGCTGCCTTCGGCAATCACATGGCCGCCGTGGTCGCCCGCGCCGAGGCCCATGTCGACCACGTATTCGGCTTCGCGGATGGCGTCCTCGTCGTGCTCGACCACGATCACCGTGTTGCCCAGATCGCGCAGGCGTTCGAGGGTGTTGAGCAGGCGGCGGTTGTCGCGCTGGTGCAGGCCGATGGATGGCTCGTCGAGTACGTACATCACGCCGACAAGACCCGCGCCGATCTGGCTGGCCAGGCGGATACGCTGGGCTTCGCCGCCGGAAAGCGTTTCGGCGCTGCGAGACAGGGTGAGATAGTTCAGGCCGACATCGAGCAGGAATTTCAGACGCTGCTGAATCTCCTTGAGGATCGGCGCCGCGATCTCGGCACGATGGCCGGGGATGTCGAGCGCGTCGATGATCTCGTGGGCGCCGGCGATGCTGGCCGCGTTGATCGTGGGCAGCCTGGTGTCGGCAACCCGCACATGTCGGGCGGCGGTGTTCAGGCGTGCGCCGTCACAGGTCGGGCAGGGCTTGTTGGACAGATACTTGGCCAGTTCCTCGCGTACCGCCATGGAATCGGTTTCGGCATAGCGGCGCTGCATGTTGTTGAGCACGCCTTCGAACGCGTGCTTGCGCACGCGCGTGCGCCCGCGGGCATTTACATACCGGAATTCGATCCGCTTGCTGCCGGAGCCCTGAAGAATGACGTTGCGGGCTTTTTCCGGCAGGTCGCGCCAAGGCGTGTCTACATCGAAGTCGTATTCCTCGGCCAGCGACTGGATCAGGCCGAAGAAATAGGGATTGCGCCGATCCCAGCCGCGCACCGCGCCGCCGGCGAGGCTGAGCGCGTCGTCGGTGATCACGCGATCGACGTCGAACACGCTCTGCGAACCCAGGCCGTCGCAGCCCGAACAGGCGCCGTGCGGCGAGTTGAAGGAGAACAGCCGTGGTTCCATGTCGTTGATCGAATAGCCACAGACCGGGCAGGCGAACTGGGAGGAAAACACTTCGGGCTCGGCTTCGCCGCGCCAGGGCAGGATCCAGGCGATGCCTTCGGATAATCGCAGGGCAGTCTCGAAGGATTCGGCCAAGCGCTGCTGGATGCCGTCGCGGATCTTGAAGCGGTCGACCACCACTTCGATATCGTGCTTCTTCTTCGGATCGAGAGTCGGCACTTCGTCGATCTCGATGATCTCGCCGTCCACGCGCATGCGCACGAAGCCCTGGCCGCGCATCTGCTCGAACACGTCGCGGTGCTCGCCCTTGCGCGAACGGATCACCGGCGCGAGCAGCATCCACGCGGACTCGTCCTCTTTTTCCAGCGTCTGGTCGACCATCTGTGAGACGGTCTGGGCGGTCAGCGGCTCGTCGTGATCGGGGCAGAAGGGCGTGCCGGCGCGCGCATAGAGCAGGCGCAGGTAATCGTGGATCTCGGTGACCGTGCCCACCGTCGAGCGCGGGTTGTGCGAGGTCGATTTCTGTTCGATTGAAATCGCCGGCGATAGGCCCTCGATGGAATCGAGGTCCGGCTTTTCCATCATCGACAGAAACTGCCGCGCATAGGCCGACAGCGACTCGACATAACGCCGCTGGCCTTCGGCATAGACCGTGTCGAAAGCCAGGCTCGACTTGCCGGAACCGGACAGACCGGTGATCACGATGAGCTTGTCGCGCGGCAGGTCGACGTCGATGTTTTTCAGATTGTGCGTGCGTGCACCGCGTATGCGGATACTGTCCATGAATCGGGCACAGGGAATGAGAATAACCGTCGAGTATACGCAGCGCGGCAAGCACGCCACAAAACGTGCAACGGCGGGGCCGTGCCCTAGCCCTATGCTAGACTTCGCCGTCTGATTGGCGCCGCCAGTCGACGGTTCAGCGGTGCCGGATCGCGCATCCATGCGCCGTGGTCACGGGTATCGGCAACCGCGGCACAACGCTGGCAAGAGTTTCTTCATGACCCGATTCGAGACCCGGGCGGCATTCTCCCTGGCAGGGATCTTTTCCCTGCGCATGCTCGGCCTGTTCATGATCTACCCGGTGTTCGCCTTCTACGCGAAGCACCTGGACGGGTCGACGCCGCTTACCGTCGGTCTCGCGCTGGGCGCTTACGGGCTCACCCAGGCGCTGCTGCAGATCCCTTTTGGCATGCTCTCCGACCGTTTCGGGCGCAAGCGCATGATCGCCATCGGGCTGGTCATCTTTGCCGCCGGCAGCGTGGTCGCGGCCCTGTCGGGCAGCATCTACGGCGTGATCGCCGGGCGCATCCTGCAAGGGGCGGGCGCGGTCGGTTCGGTGATCCTGGCGCTGGGCGCCGATCTCACCCGTGAAGAAGTACGCACCAAGACCATGGCCGTTATCGGCATGACGATCGGCCTGTCGTTCGCGCTCGCGCTGGTGCTCGGCCCGCTATTGAACGCGGTGGTCGGCGTATCCGGCATTTTCTGGGCGACTGCAGTGATGGCGCTGGTCGGCATTGCCGTGCTCTACGGCGTCACCCCGCAGCCGGCCAAGCTGCAATCGCACCGTGATACCGGCGCCGTGCCGGCGATGTTCAAGCGCGTGCTCACCGACAGCCAGCTGCTGCGGCTGGACTTCGGCATCTTCGCGCTGCACGCCATGCTGACCGCCAGCTTCATCGCCGTGCCGGTGCTGCTGCGTGACGTGGTCGGCGTGGGCGAGAACGAACTCTGGATGGTCTATCTGCCGGTGCTTGCGGCTTCGGTCGTAATCATGATCCCGATGATCATTCTTGCCGAAGCCAAGCGGCGCATGAAATCGGTATTCGTCGGCGCCGTCGTCACCTTAGGGCTTAGCCAGATCGCGCTGTTGATGTGGCATACCAGCTTGGTCGAGCTCGTGGTTGTGCTCATCCTTTTCTTTGCGGCCTTCAACATCATGGAGGCCAGCTTGCCGTCGCTGATTTCCAAGGCCGCGCCCGCCGATGCCAAGGGCACGGCGATGGGTGTCTACTCCAGTTCGCAGTTCTTCGGCATCTTCGTCGGCGGAACGCTCGGCGGCTGGGCCTATGGTCTGGCGGGGGCGGCAGGCGTCTTCGTTTTCTCGGCGATCGTGGCGCTGCTATGGTTCGTGGTGGCGGTAACCATGAAGCCGCCGCGCTTCACGCAGACGCGCATGATCAGTGTGGACGTGCGCGACGCCGACGAGGCCGCGGCGCTGGAAGCCCGGCTGACGGCACAGCCCGGGGTGGTCGAAGCGGCAGTTGTCCTCGACGAGGGCGTGGCCTATATAAAGGTCGACAGCGCACAGGCAGACGCGGTCGATCTCGACGCATTTTCCCACCGGCCCGCGCGAGCCTGAAGCGTGTCGGCGATCCAATCATCGATGGAGTGTTGCAATGGCAAGTAGAGGCATAAACAAGGCGATTCTGATCGGCAATCTAGGCGCCGACCCGGAAACGCGCTATACCGCCGGCGGCACCGCGGTGACCAACGTGAACGTAGCCACCTCCGATACCTGGCGCGACAAGTCCAGCGGCGAAATGCAGGAGCGCACCGAATGGCACCGCGTGGTGTTCTTCGCGCGCTTGGCCGAGGTCGCGGGCGAATACCTGCGTAAGGGTTCGAAGATCTATGTCGAGGGTCGTATCCAGACTCGCAAGTGGCAGAACAAGGACGGTGTCGATCAGTACACCACCGAGATTGTCGGCAACGAGATGCAGATGCTCGATTCCAAGGGCGGCGGCGGTGGCGGCAGCGCGCCCTTCGGCGGTGGCGGCGGCCAGCAGCAGCGCCCGCAACAGCAGGGCGGCGGTGGCGGCTACGGCCAAGGCCAGGGCGGCGGAGGTCAGGGCCAGGGTCGCGGTGGCCAGCAGTCCTACCAGCCGCCGCAGCGCGAGCCGGCCGGCGGCGATCCGGGCTTCGACGACGACCTGGACGACGATATTCCCTTCTAGGATCGTCGCTCCGCAGATCGAGTGCCACGAGGCCCGCCAAGCGCGGGCCTTGTTGTTTCGGCGCTCTCCGCTGGACGGCGTATTCGATTGAGGGTCGGGCCGAACCTCCGGCTAAGACTGGCGCCGCGGCCATGTCGGCGACCGCTACACGCGCCCGACGAAGGGAGAAGAAGGATTTCGGCCTACTGGTCGGCCCATGCGTCTCGACAGGCGCCAGGTTTTGTGGTGTGGGTTACAATATTAGGCTTGCTTGAATTCGCCCGAAATGGGCACGAACGGTCATGACCAGCACGACCCAACCCAAAGTCTTCGTTCAGACCTGGGGCTGCCAGATGAACGAGTACGACTCGGCCAAGATGGTGGAAGTGCTGCGCAAGCAGCGCGGCGCCGAGCGCGTCAATACGCCGGAAGAAGCCGACGTCATTCTCCTGAACACCTGCTCCGTGCGCGAAAAAGCGGCCGAGAAGGTGTTCTCGCAGCTCGGCCGCTGGCGCGAGCTCAAGGCAGAACGCCCAGATCTCGTGATCGGCGTGGGCGGCTGTGTGGCATCTCAGGAAGGCCATGCCATCCGCGAACGCGCGCCATATGTCGACATGGTGTTCGGCCCGCAGACGCTGCACCGGCTGCCGGAGATGCTCGACGCCGTGCAGGACAACGGCGCCGGCATCGTCGATATCGCCTTTCCGGAGATCGACAAGTTCGATCATATGCCGCCGGCCAAGGCCGAAGGCGCGACCGCGTTCGTGTCGATCATGGAAGGCTGCTCCAAGTACTGCAGCTTCTGCGTGGTGCCGTATACCCGCGGCGAGGAGATCTCGCGACCGTTCGACGACGTGATTCTGGAAGTCGCGGAGTTGGCGGAGCAGGGCGTTAAGGAAATCACCCTGCTGGGACAGAACGTCAACGGTTATCGCGGGCCGATGGAAGACGGTTCGGTCTGTGATCTGGCGATGCTGGTCGAGTTCGTGGCCGAGATCGAAGGTATCGAGCGTATCCGCTACACCACCAGCCATCCGCTGGAATTTTCGGATGCGCTGATTGAGGCTTATGCCCGCGTGCCCAAGCTCGCCAACTATCTGCATCTACCGGTGCAGTCCGGTTCGGATGCGGTGCTGGAGCAGATGAAGCGCGGCTACACGGCCGAGCATTTTCGTGAGCGCATCGCGAAGCTGCGCGAAGTGCGCCCGGACATCAGCTTGTCAACCGACATCATCGTCGGCCATCCGGGTGAGGGCGAGGAAGAGTTCGAGCAGACCATGCAGCTGGTCGAGGACATCGGCTTCGATGCCGCTTTCTCGTTCGTCTACAGCAAGCGCCCCGGCACGCCGGCGGCCGACATGACCGACGACACGCCGCGCGAGGTCAAGAAAGAACGCCTTGCGCGCCTGCAGGCGCGCATCGGCGACTTCAACCGGCAATACATGCAGGGCATGGTCGGTACCACCCAGCGTGTTCTGGTCGAGCGTGAATCCAAGCGCGGTGGTGGCCAGATGGCCGGGCGCACCGATTCCAATCGCTGGGTTAACTTCGACGGCCATCCGCGCATGGTCGGGCACTTCATCGAGATCGAGATTACCGAAGCGCTGGACAACTCCCTGCGTGGACGCGTGTCCGTGATCGAGCCCGAGCCGGCCACGCCGGATCTGGCCGCCGCGGCGGGCTGACAGCGACGCCGACCGCACTACAGTCAACGCCGCGCGGCGCAAAGCCCGGCACAACCGACGAGTCATCTTGAGCGAAAATATCCGTAAGTCCCTGGAACTCACGCCGCCGGACACCACGCGGCTGGCACATCTGTGCGGCCCGCAGGACGAACACCTGCGCCTGATCGAGCGCACGCTCGGCGTGCAGGTGCACAACCGCGGTCATCAATTCCAGGTGGAAGGCGAAGCGGTCTCGAGCGAGGCCGCGATCGATACCCTCAACGAGCTGTACAGCGCGACGGCTGCCGGCGCGATCGACCCGGAGCGCGTGCATATCGTGGCGCGCACCGCCGAGCGTGAGCGCAAGGGCGAACCCGAGGACGAGCAGTCCGCCAAGGATGTCGTGATCAAGACCCGGCTCGGGCTGGTTCGCGGCCGTGGGCCGAGCCAGCGCCGTTATCTGGCCAACCTGGCCGAGAACGACCTGAATTTCGGCATCGGCCCGGCCGGTACCGGCAAGACCTATCTGGCGGTGGCCGCAGCGGTCGATGCGCTCGAGTCCGAACGCGTGCGGCGTCTGCTGCTGGTGCGCCCGGCGGTGGAGGCCGGCGAACGGCTGGGCTTTCTGCCTGGCGATCTGGCCCAGAAGATCGACCCCTACCTGCGTCCGCTCTACGACGCGCTCTATGAAATGCTCGGCTTCGACCGCGTGGGGCGGCTGATCGAGCGCAACGTGATCGAGATCGCGCCGCTGGCCTATATGCGTGGTCGTACGCTCAACGAGGCGTTCATCATCCTTGACGAGGCGCAGAACACCACCGTCGAACAGATGAAGATGTTCCTCACCCGTATCGGCTTCGGTTCCACCGCGGTGGTCACCGGCGACATGACCCAGGTCGACCTGCCGGTCGCGAAGAAGTCCGGGCTGCGTCATGCCGTCCGGCTCCTCAACGGTATCGAGGGCATCAGCGTGACCAAGTTCTCGGCCCGCGACGTGGTCCGCCACCCGCTGGTTCAGCGCATCGTCCAGGCTTACGACCGCGAAAGCGAAGCCGCTCAGGGCGACAGCTAGCACCGCATGAATGTCGAACTCGCGCTGGATTGCGCGCCCGGTATAGAAGCCGTCGACACGGACGCTCTCGAGGCGGCCGCCGTCGCGGCCCTGCGCGGCGCCGAACAGGACGACGAGCCGGTCTACGAGATCGCCGTGCGGTTGGTTGACGAGGCCGAGTCCGCGGAGCTCAACGGCCAGTATCGCGACAAGCCTTATGCGACCAACGTGCTGTCGTTTCCGGCGGGCGCCGAACTGCCGGGGCTGGTGGTGCTCGGTGATCTGGTGATCTGTATGCCGGTGATCGAGCGCGAGGCTGGCGAACAGCACAAGTCGGTCGACGTGCATCTATGTCATATGGTCGTGCACGGTGTGCTGCACTTGCTCGGCTACGATCACATCGGCGACGATGAAGCTGAAACCATGGAAGCGCTGGAACGCCGGATCATGGCCGGATTGGGTCACGACGACCCGTATCGCGAGCGCGACACAGCAATCTGACGGCTGCGGGCCGCTATTCATAACAAGGGAGGATGCGGTTCTGGCCGCAAGCCAATGAGCGACGACGACGACAGCGACCAGAGTCGGAACAGCGGAAACTGGCTGCGACAGATCGGCATGAGCCTCGCCGGCCCGCCGCGCGACCGCGATGAACTGGTCACCGTGCTCAAGGAGGCGCAGGAGAACGGTCTTCTCGATATCGATGCGCTGTGGATGATGCAGGGCGTATTGAAGGTGTCGGAGCAGCAGGTGCGCGACATCATGATTCCGCGCTCGCAGATGGTAGTGGTCGAATCCGACGCCGCCGCGGTGGACGTGCTCTCCAGTGCCATCGAGTCCGGCCATTCGCGCTTTCCGGTGATCGGCGAGTCGCGCGACGAAGTGGTCGGCATCCTGCTCGCCAAGGACATGCTCCAGCTGGCCGAGTCCGGCAACGACGGCGACAATTTCGAGCTGGCCTCGGTGCTGCGCCCGGCGGTGTACGTGCCCGAGTCCAAGCGCGTCAACGTGTTGCTCAAGGAGTTCAAGGCTTCGCGCAACCACATGGCCGTGGTCGTGGATGAATACGGCGGCGTGGCCGGATTGGTCACGATCGAAGACGCGCTCGAACAGATCGTCGGTGATATCGACGACGAATACGACCAGGCCGAGGGCGCGAACATCCTGCGCCAAGAGAAGAATCGTTTTCTTATTCGCAGCCTCACGCCGGTCGAGGAATTCAACGAATACTTCGAGACCGAGTTCTCGGACGAGGACTTCGACACCATCGGCGGGCTGGTGGTGCACGAGTTCGGGCATATGCCCAAGCGCGGCGAGACGACCATCATCGACCGCTTCCAGTTCAACGTGCAGCGCGCCGATTCGCGGCGTATCCACCTGTTCCAGATGACGATTCTGCCGGAGGCATCCGAATAGGAATGTCGAAGGCAAAGACCGTCGGCCTTAGCCTGCTGCTTGATCTGCTGCTGCCCGCGCTGCTGGGCGCGGCGGCCACGCTCGGCTTCGCGCCGTTCGGTTATTACGGGCTGACCTTCCTCGCGCTGGTCGGCCTGATCGCGCTTTGGTGGCCGGCGACGACCGGCCGCGGTGCCTGGCGCGGTTTCGTGTTCGGGCTGGCCCATTTCGGCACCGGCATCTACTGGACCTTCGTGTCCACCTACTACTACGGCGGCGCGCCGCTGCCGATGGCGATCGGCCTCGTCTGCCTGCTCACCGTCTATATGTCGCTTTACCCGGCGTTTGTAGGTGCGCTGGCCGGCTTCACGCGGCGCCTGCCGCGCACGCTCTGGGCGATTGTCGTTCTGCCCGGCGCCTGGCTGCTCGCCGAACTGGTGCGCAGCTGGGTGATGACCGGCTTTCCCTGGCTGTCGCTGGGTTACTCGCTCATTGATGCGCCGGTGACATCGCTGGCGCCGATCGGCGGCGTGTATTTCCTCGGCGTACTCATGATGATCAGCGCCGGCATCGTCACGCTGCTGTTCGCCGGCTCGCTGGCCGCGCGGGCGATCGCGGTCGTGCTCATCGCGCTTACGCCGCTGGGCCTGTGGTACACGCCGCCGGCCATGGAATGGACCCGGCCGGACGGCGAGCCGATCAGCGTGGATGTGGTGCAGGGCAACTTCGATCAGGCGATCAAGTGGCAGCGCGACACCTTCCCGACGACGCTCGAGCGTTACCGGTCGATGACCGAGCGCTCGAATGCGGATCTGGTCGTATGGCCAGAGGTGGCGATCCCGGCACCGGCCAATCAGGTCGAGCCATACCTCGCGGATATCACCCAGCTTGCCGGCAAGCGTGACCAGACCGTGCTCGCTGGCGTGCTCGTCCACGAAGGCGCCGACGCCCCGTATTACAACGCGGTGCTCGCGCTCGGCGCGGGCGAGGGGCGGTACTACAAGCGTCATCTCGTGCCTTTCGGCGAATATTTTCCCGTGCCGGATTTCGTCAAGAGCTGGCTCGACGGCATCGACATGCGTTACAGCAGCTTTGGCTTCGGCGCGGATGACCAGTCGCTGATCGATGTGCGCGGCGTGAAGCTTGGGCTGTCGATCTGTTTCGAGGACGCCTTCGGCTATGAGATTGCCAAGGCGTTGCCGCAGGCCGGCGTGCTGGTCAACGTCACCAACGACGGCTGGTTTGCCGGCACCACTGCGGCCGCCCAGCATCTGGAGATCGCGCGCATGCGCGCACTCGAGGCCGGCCGGCCGATGCTGCGCGCGGCCAACACAGGCATCTCCGCGATCATCGATTACGACGGCCGGGTGCGTGAGCGCACGCCCGAGTTCGAGGTAGCGAATATCGAATCGCAGGTGCAGCCCCGCACCGGGCTTACGCCCTATATGCGGATTGGTGATACGCCGCTGTGGATCACCGGCTTCCTGCTTACCGGCCTGAGCCTGCTCGCCGGTCTGCTGCTCAATCGGCGTCCGCGTAAGGCGTCGTAGGCACCTCACAGCCGGTTGCGCATCGCGCCGGCTGATGCGAAGCGGCAAGCGACGCAGTACACTTGCCCGCTGTTTTTCGACCGCCCGATCGATAGTCGCCAATGGATTCCACCTACCGTTTCGATGCAATCGAGGCCGATGTGCAGGCCCGCTGGCGCGACCACCGCGCCTTTGAGGTCACGCGCGACGCCCGCGAAAAATTCTATTGCCTGTCGATGTTTCCGTACCCGAGCGGCAAGCTGCACATGGGCCATGTGCGCAACTACACCATCGGCGACGTGATCTCACGCTATCAGCGCATGTGCGGCAGGAACGTGCTGCAGCCCATGGGCTGGGATGCCTTCGGCCTGCCCGCCGAGAACGCGGCCATCAAGAACGGCGTGCCGCCGGCGAAATGGACGCGCGAGAACATCGACTACATGCGCGGCCAGCTGCAGCGGCTGGGCTTTGCGTACGACTGGTCGCGCGAACTGGCCACCTGTGACCCGAGCTACTACCGCTGGGAGCAGTGGCTGTTCACCAAGCTGTTCGAGAAGGGCTTGGTCTATCGCAAGGAATCGGTGGTCAACTGGGATCCGGTCGATCAGACCGTGCTCGCCAACGAGCAGGTGGTCGACGGGCGCGGCTGGCGCTCCGGCGCGATCGTCGAGCAGCGCGCGATTCCGCAGTGGTTCGCGCGTATCACCGACTATGCCGATGAGCTGCTCGACGGCCTGGACGATCTCGACGGCTGGCCGGACGCGGTCAAGACCATGCAGTCGAACTGGATCGGCCGTTCGACCGGCCTCGAAATCGATTTCGCCGTCGCCGATCAGGACGCGCCGCTGACGGTCTATACGACCCGCCCGGATACCCTGCACGGCGCGACCTATATGGCGCTGGCGGCCGATCATCCGCTGGTCGCCGCCGCCGCGGATACCGACGCCGAACTGGCGGCTTTCTGCGAGGAATGCCGCAAGGCCGGCACCGCCGAGGCCAGCCTGGAAACGCGCGACAAACGCGGCTATCGCCTGCTGGTCGAGGCGATCCATCCGCTGTCCGGCGATAGGCTGCCGATCTTTGTAGCCAACTTCGTGCTCATGGGCTATGGCACGGGCGCGGTGATGAGCGTGCCGGCGCATGACCAGCGCGACTGGGAATTCGCCACCGCCTACGATCTGCCAATCGTGCCGGTGGTCGCTGACGCCGACGGCAACGCGCCGGATATCAGCGCGGGCGCGAGCGCCGAGAAGGGCGTGCTGATCAACTCGGCCGCGGACGATGGGAAGGACTTCGATACCGCGTTCGCCGATATAGCCGATCGTCTGGAAGGCCAGGGCATCGCCCGGCGCAAGACCCAGTACCGCCTGCGCGACTGGGGCATGTCGCGCCAGCGCTACTGGGGCGCGCCGATCCCGATCATCCATTGCGATGATTGCGGCCCGGTGGCGGTGCCGGAAGCCGATCTGCCGGTCGTGTTGCCGGAAGACGTAACCCCGGAAGGCGCCGGCTCGCCGCTGCCGGACATGCCCGAATTCGTGAACGTGGATTGCCCGAGCTGTGGCAAGGCCGCGAAACGTGAGACCGATACCTTCGACACCTTCATGGAATCGTCCTGGTATTTCGCCCGTTTCGCCTGCCCGGACGCGGACGCCATGCTCGACGACCGTGCCGGCTACTGGCTGCCGGTCGACCAGTACATCGGCGGTATCGAACACGCCATCCTGCATCTGCTCTACGCGCGCTTCTTTCAGAAGGTGATGCGCGACGAGGGATTGTCGGATGCCGGTGAGCCGTTCAAGCGCCTGCTCACCCAGGGCATGGTGCTCAAGGACGGCGCCAAGATGTCCAAGTCCAAGGGCAACACGGTCGATCCTCAGGCGCTGATCGAGAGCTACGGTGCGGATACCGTGCGCCTGTTCACCATGTTCGCCGCGCCGCCCGAGCAGTCGCTGGAGTGGTCGGATGCGGGCGTGGAAGGCGCCAATCGCTTTCTCAAGCGTTTGTGGCGTCTGGTGGCCGAGCATGTCGAAACCGGCACCGTGGCGCCGGCCACGAGCGCGAAAGGCGACGCCGGCGAGCTGCGCCGCAAGCTGCACGAGACCATCGCCAAGGTCGGCGACGACGTCGGCCGGCGCTACACCTTCAATACTGCGATCGCCGCGATCATGGAACTGTGCAACGCGCTCGGCCGGGCCGACGGCAGCGATGCCGAGCAGCAGGCCGTGCGCCAGGAAGCGCTCGAGGCGATCGTGAAGATGCTCGCGCCGATCACGCCCCATGTCTGCGATGCGCTCTGGCGCGAACTGGGCCACGACGATCTGCTGCTCGACGTCGCCTGGCCGCAGGCCGACGACGCTGCATTGACGCGCGACACGCTTACGCTGGTGGTTCAGGTGAACGGCAAGGTGCGCGCGAAGATCGATGTACCGGCTGCCGCTGACCGGGGCACGGTCGCCGAGATAGCCCAGTCGGAAAGCAATGTGCTGCGCTTTATCGACGGCGCACCGATCAAGAAGACGATCGTCGTGCCGGGCAAGCTCGTCAATCTCGTGGTATAGATCGCGCTATGAAAAAGACCAATGCTGTAACCGGCCGTCGGCGCTTGAATGCGCGCGCCGCACTGACCGTCCTGCTCGCCACCGGCGCCATGCTGCTTGCCGGCTGTGGCTTTCATCTGCAGGGCGCATCGCCTTTGCCGGACGGCATCCAGTCGATGTACGTCAGCTACAACGACGACTATCGCGTAGGCGATCCGCCGCTGGTGGAAACCCTGCGTCAGCGGCTGCGCGAACGCGGCGTGCTTGGCCAGGCGAATGCGCCGGCACGTCTGGATATCGAAGAGATCGAGAATCGCCAGCGCATCGTCTCCGTGAGCCCGGTGGACGGCCGGGTGGCCGAGTACGAACTCACCACCGCCGTGTCCTTCGACTACGACGTCAAAGGCGCGAGCCAGCTGCGCAACGAGACCCTCCGGATCAGTCGTAACTACAGTTTCGACAACACCGAGCGTCTGGGTGCCGAACAGGAACAGCGCGAACTCCTCACCAGCATGCATGAGGAACTCGCCAACCTGATCCTGCTGCGCGTGGCCAGCGCGAACGACAAGCTCTAGACTCGCCCGCGTCAATCTCCAATCGCAGGGTTCGTCATGGCCGATCGCGCCGCGCTCACGCCCAGTCCGATCACGCCGGCCCAGGCGGCCGAGTTCATACGCGGGCGGCGTACGATCGACCAGTTCACGGAGCAGGTACCCGACGAGGCGATCGTCCAGGAAGCGATCGAGGTTGCGCGCTGGGCACCGAATCATCACCTGACCCAGCCCTGGCGTTTCTATCTGCTCGGGCCGCAAAGCCAGGCCGCAGTCATCGATCTGAATACGCAGCTGGTAGCCGCGCGCAAGGGCGACGAGGTCGCCGCGGCAAAGCGCGAGCGCTGGCAACAGATGCCCGGCTGGCTCGCGGTGACCTGCCAGATCAATGACGATCCGGTTACCGCACGCGAAGATTACGCAGCCTGTGCCTGCGCGCTTCAGAACCTGACGCTCTACCTGCACAGCGCGGGCCTGGGCAGCAAATGGATCAGCGGGGAAGCGACCCGCCATCCTGATCTGTTGCCGACGCTGGGTATCGATCCCGCGCGCGAATACTGCGTAGGTCTGCTATGGTACGGCTATCCAAAGCGGTATCCGCGTAGCCAGCGCACCGATTTGGAAAAGATCATGGGCCGCTGTCCGTAGCCCATTCATGGCGAGCCCGAATCCGGGCGTTGCAAATCCCGTGTACGCCCTATAGAATTGCGCGCTTTCGCAGCCGCCCGGCTGCCTAATCGCGTTGGTCCAGGAACAGTGCAATGAAGACGTTTTCTGCGAAGAAAGACGAAGTCCCCGGTGACTGGTATGTCGTCGATGCCGACGGCAAGACACTTGGTCGTCTGGCTTCGGAAGTCGCCACGCGCCTGCGTGGCAAGCACAAGCCGGAATACACCCCGCATATGGATGTCGGCGATCACATCGTGATCGTGAACGCCTCCAAGATTCGGGTCACCGGCAAAAAGCCGCAGCAGAAGATCTACTACCGTTTCACGGGCTACGTCGGCAACCTCAAGTCGATCACGCTCGAAGATCAGCTCGCGGCACACCCGGAGCGCGTGATCGAGCACGCGGTCAAGGGCATGCTGCCCAAGAATCCGCTGGGCCGTCAGATGGCCCGCAAGCTGCGCGTCTATCCGGGCGCCGAGCATCCGCATACCGCACAGCAGCCGCAGACGCTGGAGATTTAGTAGATGGCAACCGAACAAGCCTACGGAACCGGCCGTCGCAAGACCGCGACCGCCCGTGTCTTCATCAAGCCGGGCAGTGGCCAGATCACGGTCAACAAGAAGTCGCTGGACGACTACTTCGGCCGTCCGACCTCGCGCATGATCGTGCGCCAAGCGCTGGAAGCCACGGACGCCACAGGCCGTTTCGACATCAACGTCACGGTCGCCGGCGGCGGCCCGAACGGTCAGGCCGGCGCCATCCGCCACGGACTGTCCCGTGCGCTGGTGCAGTACGATGAGATGATGCGCGCGCCGCTGCGCGCCGCGGGTTACATGACTCGCGACGCTCGTAAGGTCGAGCGCAAGAAGATCGGCCTGCACAAGGCCCGCAAATCGCCGCAGTACTCCAAGCGCTAGCGACGATTGCCGACCGCTCGCCGCCTGCCCGGCGAGCGGTCGTCCCAGTTTGTTGGGGGATCGTCTAGTGGTAGGACTGCGGACTCTGACTCCGCCAACGGGGGTTCGAATCCCTCTCCCCCAGCCAGCACCCAAAGCCCGCCTCATGGCGGGCTTTTTTATGGGTGCTGGCTGGGGGAGAGATCTTGGTTCGCACTCCTTGGTTCGACGAGCGAGCGAAGCTCGCGAGGACAGTTTGGCAAAGCCAAACTGGGCCCGAAGGGCCGAGGTGCGCAGCGCCGAGCAATCCGAGAGTTGCAGCCCGTCGTTCTCTAACAAAAACGTGCAGGTTCAATCGCCAGCGCACCCAAAGCCCGCCTCATGGCGGGCTTTTTTATGGGTGCGGGCTGGGGGAGAGGTCTTGGTTCGAACCCCTTGGTTCGACGAGCGAGCGAAGCTCGCGAGGACAGTCGGGCGTAGCCCGACTGGGCCCGCAGGGCCGAGCGGCGAAGCCGCGAGCAATCCGAGTGTTGAAGCCCATCGGTCGGTAACGAAGCCGCCCGTATTGAGCGATCGACGAACCCAAAGCCCGCCTCATGGCGGGCTTTTTTATGGGTGTCGACTGGGGGAGAGGTCTTGGTTCGCACCCCTTGGTTCGACGAGCGAGCGAAGCTCGCGAGGACAGTTTGGCAAAGCCAAACTGGGCCCAAAGGGCCGAGCGGCGAAGCCACGAGCACTCTTGATGTTGAGGTCTGTCGGTGGCTAACGAAGCCGTTCTTGTCGAACTATCGCCCACACAAATCCGCCCACCAGCGGATTTTTTTCGGAATTAGCCGGAACAGAGAAGCTGGCTCGAATCTCTCGGTTCGACGAGCGCGCTGAGAAGGGGCGCGAGAATCCGAGGTCGGAATGCTAGAGACTCAAATTCGGAGGTCCGTGATTGCGCTTGATCCGCTCGCCTTTCATGCGGCGATAGGTGATCTCCACGTAGCGGCGATTCGCGCGGCGCCTGACGACCACCCAGACGGCGGCGCCGCAGGCGGTTGCCAGACATAGAAGAGCTAGGAATACCTCCACAATCGCCATCGCCCCGAACATTGGAGAACAGTTGTCGTAACGGAGTATAGAACGATAATCGAAAATTCCAAATTTGTGAAACGTTGTGTCATGAAGCGAAATAGCATGATTTCTTAAGACGTTAGCTCGTACGGCTAAGCCTGCTTCATGGCCTGTTGTCTCGACGGCGGTGTATCGCTTGTCGGAAGCGGTGATGGACGCGCGATGGCATGTTTGTTGCTCCCTTGGTTGTGTTGCTTGTTCGAGAGTCTCAGTGGTCATGCGTGTGCTGCTCGTGGATCGTCACTCCGCCCGACTTTCTGCCTTGCGTGCCGTGATCGCGGATGCCGGTTTCGATGTCTTGGATGTCGTCAGCGAGGAGGCGGATCTCTACGAGGCGGTCGAAAGACTCACGCCCGATGCCGTGATCGTCGACGCCGACTCGCCGTCGCGCGACGTGCTCGAGGACGTCGCCACGTTCGGCGAGCACTACCCGAAACCCTTGCTGATGCTGTCGTCCAACGATGACCGGCGCCTTATGGCCCGGGCGTCGGAAGCGGGTATCAGCGCTTATGTGATGGAAGGGTTGTCGCCGGCACTGGTGCGCTCGCTGGTCGACGTGGCGATGCGCCAGTACCGGCAGATGGAGTCCCTCAAACAGGAATTGGCGCAGACGCGGGAAACACTGGCCGACCGCCAGGTGATCAACCGCGCCAAGTGCCTTCTCATGGAACGCAGCGCATTGAGCGAGAAGCAGGCCTACACGCGCTTGCGCAAGACCGCGATGGATCACGGCCTGCCGCTGCCCGAGATCGCGCGTCAGGTGATGGTGCAGGCCACGGCCGACTGAACTGGCCGGCCGGCGCACGAATAGGGTGCGCATCCGCACGTTGAAGATGCATTTGCGGGCCTCGAACGCCGCAGGCGGATTGGCTGGCGGCTCTTGTTCAACCCGCTTCAAGCCTTGCGCCACCAATGTGCGTAGGCCGCTGCCGTCCGATTGGCACGGTTCTCGCTACACCCTTGCTACGCGTTCAAGAGGCGCTGCGGCCTTTCCAGTTTGATCGGTAGTAGCGGCACGGCGCGATACAACCTGTTCAGGACAACGAAGTCCGGTTAAGCAAGCGTTCGATTCGACCGCCTGCAGCCGGGCTTTTTTTATGCGCGCCCAAAACGACGCATATCCGACAAGAGGCGGACCGACGATGACGACATGGCATGAAGCGACTTTCGGTCGTAGCGGACGCGCCACCGGCGCCGGCCTGGAGCGCACGCGTCTCAAACTCGGTTTCATCGCACTCAACGACTGCGCACCGCTGGTGATGGCGAGCGAAGCCGGTTTTTTCGCCGCCGAAGGCCTGGACGTCGCGCTGTCGCGCGAGGCGTCGTGGGCCGCGATCCGCGACAAGGTTGCGCTCGGCCTGCTCGACGGCGCCCAGATGCTGGCCGGCATGCCGATCGCCTCGACGCTAGGCGTGGGCGCGCCACCGCACGAGATGGTGACCGCCTTGTCGCTCGGGCTGAACGGCAATGCGATAACGCTTTCCAGTGCGCTTTACGAACGCATGCAGGCGGCTGACCCGCAGGCGATGTCGGCCCGCCCGTGCAGCGCCGAGGCGCTGCGCCGTGTGATCGAGGCCGATCGCGCAGTCGGGCTCGCGCCACTGACCTTCGGCATGGTCCATCCGGCCTCAGCGCACAACTATCAGCTGCGCTACTGGCTGTTCGCAGCCGGGATCGATCCGGATCGCGATGTACGCCTGATCGTGGTGCCGCCGGCGCGCATGGTCGCCAATCTGCAGGCCGGTCGTCTGGCCGGTTATTGCGTGGGTGAGCCGTGGAATCAGATGGCGGTACGTGCCGGGCTCGGGCATGCGGTGATCACCGGTTACGAGATCTGGAACAACGCGCCCGAGAAGGTGCTGGGCGTGACCCATGAATGGGCCGAAGCCCATCCGCGTACCCATCGCGCATTGATTCGCGCGCTGGTGCGCACCGCCGCCTGGCTCGATGGCCACGACAACCGCGAAGCGGCTGCCGAAGCCATCGCCGCGCCCGAGTATGTGGATGCGCCGGTCGAAGTGATCCGGCGCACGTTAACCGGCCGGTTCTGCTACCGGCCCGGCGCCGCGCCCAGGCCGGCGCCGTATTTCAACGTTTTTCATCGCCACGCGGCGACCTTTCCCTGGCGCTCGCATGCGATGTGGCTCATCGCCGAAATGCTGCGCTGGGGCCAGCTCGGCGAGGCGATCGATATTGGCGCCACCGCCGCCGGCGTCTATCGCTCGGATATCTATCGCGAAGCCGTCGCGCCGCTCGGCATTGCCTGCCCCGATCGTGATCACAAGACCGAGGGCGCCCACGCGGGGCCGTGGTCGATCGCGGCCCGCGAAGGCGGGGCGATCGAGATGGCGTCGGATCGATTCCTCGACGCCCGCGTGTTCGATCCGGCTGACCTGGTCGGCCATCTCGATGACACAGCGCCCGCCATCTCGCCTGCGCTGCTGACAAGACTGGCCGCCCTCAATTCTTCGCTGGACGCACCGGTCGCCGGCGGGCGCCGCGCGACCGCCCTGGGCTAGCGCGTTCGCCTTCGCCCATTCGATTGCCTATTCCTATTTAAAGCAGGAGCACTCACGCCATGGAACTTGCCAACAAGGCCACCCGCATCCGGCTGTTCGACTTCAAGTCGGTACAGATGCGCGCCTTCCATATGAGCTGGCTGGCTTTTCATCTGTGTTTCTTCGGCTGGTTCGGCATTGCGCCGCTCATGGCCGTGGTGCGCGAGGATCTGAATCTCGACAAGTCGATGGTCGGCTCGACCATCATCGCCTCGGTGGCGATCACGGTGCTGGTGCGTCTGCTCATCGGCCCGCTGTGCGACAAGTTCGGACCTAGAAAGACCTATTCGACGCTACTGATCCTGGGCTCGATTCCGGTCATGTGCATCGGTTTCGCCGACAGCTTCGAAAGCTTTCTGATCGCGCGCCTGTGTATCGGTGCGATCGGCGCGTCGTTCGTGATCACCCAGTACCACACGTCGGTGATGTTCGCGCCCAATATCGTGGGCACGGCGAATGCGACCACCGCGGGCTGGGGCAATCTCGGCGGCGGCACCACGCAGATGGTCATGCCGCTGATCTTTGCCGTGATCGTATCGCTCGGGGTCAATGAATTCCTCGGCTGGCGCCTGGCTATGGTGGTGCCCGGCATCCTGCTGTTCGTGCTCGGGCTGGCGTACTGGAAGTTCACCCAGGACGCACCGGACGGCAACTACGCCGACCTGCGTGCGGCCGGCAAGATCCCGCCGGCGGACCGCGAGAACGGCGGCATGGCCAGCTTCAAGAAGGCGGCCTCCGACTATCGCGTCTGGGCGCTGTTCGTGGTCTATGCCGGCTGCTTCGGCGTCGAGCTGACCATCAACAACGTCGCCGCGATCTATTTCTTCGACAATTTCGAGGTCGATCTCAAGACCGCGGGCCTGATCGCCGGCCTGTTCGGGCTGATGAACATCTTCGCCCGGACCATGGGCGGCTTTTTCTCGGACCTGTCGGCTCGTTACATGGGCCTGACCGGGCGCGTGCGCTTCCTTTTTCTCGCCATGTTCATCGAGGGCATCGCGCTGGTGACCTTCTCGCAGATGGAAGTGCTCGCCACCGCGATCGCCAGCATGATCGTTTTCAGCCTGTTCGTGCAGATGTCCGAGGGCGCGACCTTCGGCATCGTGCCGTTCATGAACAAGAAGGCGCTGGGCGGGGTGAACGGCATCGTCGGCGCGGGCGGCAATGCCGGCGCGGTGCTCGCCGGCTTCCTGTTCAAGAGTGAGTCGCTGTCCTATGGCCAGGGCCTGATGTTCCTGGGCTGCGCGGTGATGGTCTGCTCGTTCTTCGCGTTCTTCGTGCGTTTCTCGCCGGAAGTGCTGGCCGAGGAAAAGGCCGCCTTCGATACCGCCTCGTCGGGCGACGATCCGATCAAGGCACGCGGCGCCAACGAGCCGGAACCGGCCTAGCTGCAGGCGTATCGATATGAGCGACACCACACAACCGAAACTCGATCTGGTCGTGATCGGCAACGGCATGGCCGGCCTGCGCACGCTCGAGGATCTGCTCGACGCCGCGCCCGAGCGTTACAACGTGACGGTGTTCGGCGCCGAGCCGCATCCGAGTTACAACCGAATCATGCTTTCGCCGGTGCTTGCGGGCGACAAGGCCTTCGAGGAGATCGAAACCCACGGCCGCGCCTGGTACGTCGACAACGGCATCACGCTCTACACCGACGAGGCCGTGGTCGATATAGACCGGCGGCGGCGCATGGTGATCTCGGACACCGGCCGCGAGATCGGTTACGACCGGCTGCTGCTGGCGACCGGTTCCACCCCGTTCATCCTGCCCGTGCCGGGACACACGCTCGACGGGGTGATCAGTTTTCGCGATATCGGCGATGTCCATCGCATGGTCGAAGCCAGCGAAAAGGGTGGCAAGGCCGTGGTGATCGGCGGCGGACTGCTGGGCCTCGAAGCCGCTTACGGGCTGCACAAGCGCGGCATGGAGGTGACCATCGTGCATCTCATGGGCACGCTCATGGAGCGCCAGCTCGACCCCACCGCGGCCGATCTGCTCCAGTATTCGCTTACCCAGCGCGGGCTGTCGTTTCGCATGGGCGCGAAGACCGCGGCCATCCTCGGCGACGAAGCCGGCCGCGTGACCGGCCTGCGCTTTGACGACGCCGACGACTCCGAGATCGATGCCGATATCGTGGTCATGGCCGTAGGCATCCGCCCGAACGTCGAGTTGGCGAAGACTGCCGGTCTGTACTGCGAAAAAGGCATCGTCGTCAACGACACGATGCAGACCTACGATCCGCGTATTTACGCGGTCGGCGAATGCGTCGAGCATCGCCATTCGGTCTATGGCCTGGTCGCACCGCTATGGGATCAGGCCAAGGTCTGCGCCAATCATCTGGCCTATCGCGGTCATACCCAGTACGAAGGCTCGGTGACCGCGACCCAGCTCAAGGTCACCGGTATCGACGTCTATTCGGCCGGCGATTTTTCCGACGCCGAAGGCACGGAAACGCTGATCTTCTCCGACGTGCGGCGCGGCGTCTACAAACGCATCGTCCTGGGCGACGATCGCATCGTCGGTGTCGTGCTCTATGGCGATACGCGCGACGGCGGCTGGTACTTCAGGCTCATGCGCGAAGGGGCGGACGTCTCGGGCTTTCGCGATCTGCTGCTGTTCGGCCAAGCCTATATGCCGCCAGCCACCGATGCCGCGGAGGCCGCTTGATGAGCACGTTGACCACACGCACCACCTGTCCCTATTGCGGCGTCGGCTGTGGCGTGAATGCCGTGGTCGAGAACGGTGCCGTCAGCGTGGCGGGCGACGCCGCCCATCCTTCCAATCTCGGCAGCCTGTGCTCGAAAGGCACGGCGCTCGCCGATACGGTCGGCCTCGACGGCCGGCTGCTGCACCCGGTGGTCGATGGCCGGCGCGCGAGCTGGGACGACGCTCTCGACGAGGTCGCCACGCGCTTTGGCGAGATCATCGCCGAACACGGCCCGGACGCTGTGGCCTTCTATGTCTCCGGCCAGCTGCTCACCGAGGACTACTACGTCGCCAACAAGCTGATGAAGGGCTATATCGGCTCGGCGAATATCGATACCAACTCGCGGCTGTGCATGTCTTCGGCGGTGGCCGGCCACAAGCGTGCCTTTGGCGAAGACGTGGTGCCGGGCTGCTACGAGGATCTCGAAGTCGCCGATCTCGTGGTGCTGGTCGGTTCGAATACCGCCTGGTGCCATCCGGTGGTCTATCAGCGCATCGTCGCGGCACAGGAGAACGATCCAAACAAGAAACTCGTGGTCATCGATCCCCGCCGTACGGCCACTGCCGAAGGCGCGGACCTGCACCTGCCGCTCGCGCCCGGCACCGACGTGCATCTGTTCAACGGCCTGCTGGCCTTCCTGGCCGAGCACGGCTTCGACGGCGATCTGCCCGGGGCACAAGATGCGGTGGCCGAAGCACGCCGCATGGGCGGCGTCGCCGCGGTCGCCGCCGCCTGCGGCGTGGGCGTGGAGACGGTACAAGCCTTCTTCGAGCTGTTCGCGCAGACCGAACGCACGGTCACGGTCTTCTCCCAGGGCGTGAACCAGTCCTCGGCGGGTACCGATAAGGTCAACGCGATCATCAACTGCCATCTGCTCACCGATCGGATCGGCAAGCCGGGCGCCTGTCCGTTCTCGATCACCGGCCAGCCGAATGCGATGGGTGGGCGAGAAGTCGGCGGCCTGTCCAGCACGCTCGCCGGGCATATGGGTTTCGACGCGGCCGAGCGCGTGCAGCGTTTCTGGCGCTCGCCGGCGATCGCACACGAGCCCGGACTGAAAGCGGTCGAACTGTTCGAAGCGATCGAGTCGGGCCGCGTGAAGGCGGTCTGGATCATGGCCACGAATCCGCTGGTCAGCCTGCCGGATGCCGATCGTGCGAAGCGGGCTTTGGACGCCTGCGAGTTCGTGGCGGTGTCGGACTGCATGCGCCATACCGATACGGTCGATCGCGCCCACGTGCTGCTGCCTGCTGCGGCCTGGGCAGAGAAGAGCGGCACGGTCACCAACTCCGAACGCATCATCTCGCGCCAGCGCGACTTCCTGCCCATGCCCGGCGAGGCGAAGCCGGACTGGTGGATCGTCTGCGAAGTCGCGCGCCGGATGGGTTTCGGCGCCGGCTTCGATTTCCACAGCGCTGCAGCGATTTTTCGCGAACACGCCGCGCTGACCGCGTACGAGAACGACGGTGAGCGGGTGCTAAATCTCGAAGGGCTCGCGGATCTGTCCGATGCCGACTACGACACGCTCGAGCCGCTGCGCTGGCCGGTCTACACGATCGAAGCCCTGCGTGCGGCAGGCGCGATGCCGGCCCGCCAGGACAGTCGGCGCCTGTTTGGTGACGGTATCTATCCGACTGAAGACGGCAAGGCGCGCCTGGTCGCGGTTACGCCGCGCGGGCCGGCCAATCCCGTCAGCGAGCAATGGCCGCTGGCCCTGAATACGGGCCGCGTGCGCGATCACTGGCACACCATGACGCGCACGGCCAAGTCCGCGCGGCTGTCAGCGCATATTCCGGAGCCGTTCGTGGAAGTGCATCCCGACGACGCCAAGCGGTATGGCGTGATCGACGGCGCGCTGGCCACGGTCTCGACCGCGCTGGCCGAGGCGCATGTGCGGGTGATTGTCACGGCCGGCCAGCGTGAGGGCGCGCTGTTCGTGCCCATGCACTGGAACGACCAGTTCGCCGCAAAGGCTCGGGTCGGCGCGCTAGCCAATCCGGCGGTCTGCCCGATCTCCGGCGAGCCCGAATTCAAGCACACGCCGGCCGCGATCGCACCGTTCGAGGCCGCCTGGCACGGCTTCATCCTCGCCAGCCGGCCGTTGCGGCTCAACGGCGAGGCGAGCATCGACTACTGGGTGAAGGTCCCCGGCGAACGTTTCTACCGCTACGAGATCGCCGGTCTGCAAACGCCCGACCACTGGGCAGCCACCGCACGCGGCTGGATCGGCGTGGGCGAGCGCACGGCCGACTGGCTCGATGCGAGCGACACCTCCGCCGGGCGTTATCGCGCTGCGCATATCGACGCCGGCCATATCGAGGCCTGCCTGTTCGTCGCTCCCGAACCGGCTGCACTGCCCGAACGCAGCTGGCTGGCGAGCCTGTTCACCGGCGAGCCAATTGTCGAGAGCGAACGCGCCGGCCTGCTTGCCGGCAGACCGGCCGACGCCAGTAAGGATGTCGGCCCGCAGATCTGCTCCTGCTTCGGCGTCGGCCGCAACACGATCCTGCGTGCGATAGGGGAGGACGGCCTGGACAGCGTGGCCGCCGTCGGCGAGGCACTGGATGCTGGAACCAACTGCGGCTCCTGCAAGCCGGAGATCGCCGCGCTCATCGAGGCTCACGCCGGCAAATGATCCATCCCGATTTCATCGACAACGGTTCGACAACACAGATCGATACACCATGAGCACACAGGATTTCGACGACAGCCAGGAACGCTATCTCAAGGGCGTGACGGCCGGGCTGCATATCGCCCGCGGCGTGCCCGGCATGACCGGGCTGACCACCGGCAAGCGGCTGCGCCCAGATGATTTCCATACCCAGGCACGAATCCGCGCCCAGGCCATGGGCGGCGAGCTCACCAGCCAGGAGGCCGCGAAGGCCGATCTCAATCCCAACGACATGTGGAACGAGATGGTCCAGCTGGCCAGTCTGGGCGAATACCCGAAGGGCGACGACGTATTCCTGATGAAGGGCCGCGGCATTTTCTATGTCGCGCCCAATCAGGACAGCTACATGTGCCGGCTGCGCATGCCGGGCGGCATCTTCTCGTCGCACCAGTTCCGCGCGATCGCCGATCTGGCCGAGACCTACGGTGGCGGCTATACGCATGTCACCACCCGTGCCAATCTGCAGATCCGCGAGATCGGGCCGAAGGATCCGGTGCATGTACTGACCGGCCTGACCGATGTCGGCATCGTCGTACAGGGCTCCGGAGGCGACAACGTCCGCAACATCACTGGCAGCCCGCTGGCCGGCATCGATCCGGACGAGTTGATCGACGTCACGCCGTACTGCCGCCAGATGCATCATCACATCATCAATCACCGCGAGCTGTACGGCCTGCCGCGCAAGTTCAATATCGCCTTCGATGGCGGCGGACGCATCAGCGCGCTGGAAGGCACGAACGATATCGGCTTCTCGGCGGTGCTGCCCAAGGCCGATGGGCCGCTGCCGCGGCGGCCGTATTTCCGCATGGGCCTCGGCGGTATTACCGGCCACAAGGACTTCGCGCGCGATACCGGCGTCATGCTCAAGCCGGAGGAATGCGTGGCGGTCGCCCATGCCGTGCTGCACGTCTTTCTCGCCAACGGCGACCGCACCAGCCGCGAGAAGGCACGCCTGAAATACGTGCTCGATCGCTGGGGCTTCGACAAGTTCATGCGCGAGGTGCAAAAACAGCTGCCGTTCACGCTGCGCCGCTACCCGCTGTCGCGCTGCGAGAAACGCGCGCCGGTGGACAAGGCCGGACATGTCGGTGTCCACGACCAGGTCGACGACAAGCAATACGTCGGCATCGTGCTGCCGGTCGGCCGCCTGACCATCCCGCAGATGCATGGCCTGGCCGATCTGGCCGATCGCTATGCTGACGCGAAGATGCGCACGACCGTGTGGCAGAACCTCGTGCTCGGCAACGTGAAGAAGTCGGACATGAAAACGCTGGTGGCCGGTATCGAGAAGCTCGGCTTGCATGTCAACGCCAGCCCGGCGCGTACCGGCATGGTGGCCTGCACGGGCAGTTTCGGCTGCAAGTTCGCCAATGCCGAGACCAAGGGCAACGCGCTCAAGCTCGTCGACCATATCGAGGAAAAGCTTGAGCTCGACGAGCCGCTGAATATCCATATGACCGGCTGCCCGAACTCCTGTGCCCAGCACTATGTCGGCGATATCGGCCTGCTCGGCGCGCGCGTGGTCGACCCGGACGCAGACGATCCGGAAGAGGCCGATCAGGTGGACGGTTTCCATGTCTATATCGGGGGCGGCTACGAGGACGAGGAAGGCATCGCCCGCGAGCTGGCGACATCGATTCCGGTCGTCCACCTGAACGCCTATCTCGAGAACCTGCTTGGCCTGTATCTGGAGGAGCGGCATGACGGCGAACGGTTTGTCGCCTATGCCCGGCGCCAGGATATCGACGAGCTCAAGCAGCGGCTCGCGGCACGTTCTGAGAAGGCGGCAGCCGCCCAGCGCGAATCCGTGGAAAAAGCCTATTCCAAAGCCGAGGCCGAGGCGGACACCCCCGAAGAGGTCAAGACCGAACGCGACGAGGCCGCACAGGCCGAATACAACCGTGCGCCGGATAAGGAAAACGCCGGCTGATACAGGCGGGATCCGTCCATTTGCGGACTAAAAGCACTTTTTCTCGTGACAAAAAACGAGGTAACCACATGCCCACACAAGTCGACCTGATTCCCGAGGACGCGCCGTTTCCGAACGAGCAGCGCGAATGGCTCAATGGGCTGATCGCCGCGCTGGCCGGCTGGGAAGGTTCGCTTGGCGGCGCCGAGCAGGGCGGTGGCGAGGCCAAGGAATCCTTCCCCTGGCACGACCCGGGCATGGATATAAACGAACGCATGGAGTTGGCTGAGGGCAAGCCCCACGCGCGACAGCTCATGGCCGCGATGGCGCAGCTGGATTGCGGCCAGTGCGGCTATCTCTGTAAGACCTATGCAGAGGCGATCGCTTTTGAAGGCGAGGATCTGAACCGCTGCGTGCCCGGCGCCAAGGAGACCGAGCGCAAGCTCAAGGAACTGGTCGCGGAGCACCAGGCCGACAAGCCGGCCGTAGAGGCCGAGCCGAAGCTGGAACCCAAGCCAAAGAAGAAAGGCCCGCTAGGCACCCGCGACAATCCCTATATGGCCAGGCTCAAGTCGAGCACGCCGCTCAACGCCGATGGCTCGACCAAGGACACGCGCCATGTCGAGATCGATCTAGGCGACTCGGGCATCGAATACGAGGCCGGCGACTCGATGGGGATCTTCCCCGAGAACGATCCGCGTACCGTGGATGCGATTCTTGCCGATATCGATGCCTCCGGTGGAGAGAAGGTCAAGGCGCCGAGCGGCGAGAATCGGCTGCTGCGCCAGGTGCTGCTCAAGGAAGTCGATATCACCAAGCCCAGCGACGAGGTGATCGCGCTGCTGGCCGACTCCGCGGGCGATGCCGAAGAGGCCGAGGATCTGCGGCTGCTGGCCGAGCGTGGCGCCGAGGAAGGGCAGAGCCTGCTCGAGCTGCTGCGGGTCTACCCGAGCGCGCGGCCCGACGTGCAGAAGCTGGTCGACGAACTCGGCCCGCTGCAGCCGCGGCTGTATTCAATCGCCTCCTCATCGCGCAAGCATCCGAACGAGATTCATACCACCGTGGCGGTGGTGAAGACCGCGGTCTACGGCCGCGGCTACAAGGGCGTGGCGTCGACGTTCCTTGCCAAGCGGTTGTCTCGCAACGGCGAGGTGCCGGTCTATATTCAGCGTTCGGACGAATTTCGGGTGAACGCCGATCCCGATCACCCGGCGATCATGATCGGCCCCGGTACCGGCATCGCGCCGTTCATCGCTTTTCTGCAGGAGCGTGAGGCGCGCGGCGACTCCGGACGCAACTGGCTGTTCTTCGGCAACCCGGAAAGTGCGAAGGACCATATCTACCGTGAGCAGCTGGAAAGCTGGCGTGACAGCGGCCTGATCAGCCGTCTGACGCTGGCCTTTTCCCGCGACCAGGAAGACAAGGTTTATGTGCAGAACCGGATGCGCGAACAGGCGCGCGAATTCTGGGCCTGGCTGGAAGCCGGGGCGGTGATCTATATCTGTGGCGACGCCGAGCGCATGGCCAAGGATGTGGACGCCGCGCTGCACGATATCGTGGCCGAGCAGGGCGGGCTGAGCGAAGCCGAGGCCGGGCGCTACGTCGAAACGCTTTCAGCCGAGCACCGCTATCTGCGCGACGTCTACTGAGCCGAGTTCAGTCGGCAGGTCAGCCCTCGATTTCGTACTCGATAGCGAGACGCAGCGTGTGATCGGCCGCGTCGTCGTCGAGGCCGAACAGCAGGGCGAGCTGCCAGTTCAAGCGCGATTCGTCGCCGATATCCATGCCGGCGAACAGCGCGGGGCCGGCGCGATGACCGGGCGCATAGCGCGGCGCGTGGGGATAGGCTGAATCGTCCTCGTCATCCTCGGCAAGGAATTCGTGCTCGCCGAAGCCTTGCACGCCCAGATCGAACGGCCCGGCCGGTGGCGTCCAGCGTGCCTGCCAGCCATAGCTCAGGCCGACGTCGGGTTCGTGCACCATGGCGCGGTCTACAAAGACATTGGCGCTGAGCAGCCATCGCCCCAGCTCTTTCTCTAGCACAGGCCCGATGACCAGCTCGTCCTCGGCGTCGTCGATGGTGCCTATCTCGTAGGACAGGAACAGGCCAATATCGGGCCATAATCCGGTGCCGTCGCCGGGCAGGGCGAACACGTTCTCGATCTGGATCTGGTGCAGATGGGTGGCCGAGCGTGCGCCGTTCACGAGTACGGGCGATACGCTGGCGCGCCAGAAATCGGTGGGGCTGTAGCCGATCTCGATCCGGGTTTCGTGGGTGTTGTTGGTGTCGTTGTCGCCGAGATCGTAGTAGCGGATCTCGGCCTCGAGTTCGCCGGCCTCGACCTGCGGCGAATAGATCTCGTCATCCGGGCCGACATCTGCCGTCGCAGCACCCGCAGCGGCCAGCCAGACGACAGCGCCCAGCGTCCGCGCTGCACGGCGCGTGCTGATGGTATTCGCCATGTTTTTCTTGTTGGTTCTCCCCAGCCTGCATAGTGCGCGCCGGCAAGTGTTGGCGCAACGCAGTGCGGTCAGGGGTTGCCGAACCGCGGGTCGTCCCAGACGGCACGCATGTCGCCCGGCAGTGTCCGCAGGCGTCCTAGGGCGAGCCAGAACTGTTCGGGCGCGTGGAAGTCGGAGCCTACCGATCCGGCCAGGTCGTGCTGGTACGCATCGCGCGCGGCGGTGATTTCCTTCTGCCGATCGGTGGTGCCGGTACAGATCTCCAGTCCGTCGCCGCCGGCCTCGGCAAAGGCCGCGATCGCGCGCTGGCGCCAGGCGCCGGAAAAACCATAGCCGAACGGGTGGGCGAGTACGGCCATGCCGCCGGCGCCGTGTAGCCAGGTGATCGCCTCATCTAGCGATGTCCACTCGATGGCGGCATGGGCGTCGCGGCCCGGGCGCAGATGTTTCTTGAACGCCTGGTTGTTGTCGCGGCAGATGCCGTCCTCGATCAGCAGCCGGGCAAAATGCGGGCGGGTGATCTGGCCGTCCCCGGCCATTGCCTGGGCGCGACCGAGCGCATCGGCAACGCCAAGTTTTTCGACCTTGGCCGCGATCCGTATGGCGCGATCGCGGCGTGCCTGCTGCAGCGTGGCGAGGCCGTCGGCTAGCTGGCTGTCCTGACTATCGAAAGCGAGACCGACCACATGCAGCGTACGACGCTGCCAGGTCACCGAGAGTTCGACGCCGTTGATGAAACGCATGCCGTGGGTGTCGGCTGCTGTGCGCGCTTCGGCCAGGCCGTCGATCGTGTCGTGATCGGTCAGCGCGAAGGTCTTCACCCCGGCCTCGGCCGCGCGGGCGACCAGTTCGGCCGGCGTCAGGCGTCCGTCGGAGCAGGTGGAATGGGCATGCAGATCGATCATGGCCTACAGGGTCGCATGTTCCGCTCTGCACACAGATCGCGGACATGAAAAAGGCGCCGCAAAAGCGGCGCCTTGGACGGGAAGACAGAAGCCCCGATCAGGCGTCAGCGAGATGGGCCGCGTGCAGCACCATGTCGGCCGGGCCGAAGCGGTCGGCCACGGTCTTGCGCTGATGCCAGTAGGGATAGAGCAGCGGCGGGCGGCTGACTTGCTCGATCCGTTCGATCTCGTTGTTGCTCAGCTCCAGATCAGCGGCGGCGAGGTTGTCTTCGAGCTGATGCTGCTTGCGCGCACCGATGACGGCCGTGGTCACGCCCTGGCGGCCCGTGATCCAGGCCAGTGCGACCTGCGCGGCGGAAACGCCGTGGGCTTCGCCGACTTCGACCAGGGTCTCGATGATGTCGAACAGGCGCTTCTCGTCGTGGATCGGCGGTTCATCCCAGCCGTCCGCGAAGCGCGTGCCTTCGGGCTGGTCTTGGTCGCGACGATACTTGCCGGACAGCAGGCCGCCGGCCAGCGGGCTCCAGATCATTGTGCCCAGGCCCTGATCGTGGGCCATGGGCATGAGCTCGTACTCCGCATCGCGGGTATGCGCGGTGTAGTGGATCTGCTGGCTGATCGGCTTGGTGAAGCCGTGGCGTTCGCAGACCTGCATCACCTTCATCGCCTGCCAGGCCGAGAAGTTGGAGATGCCGTAATAGCGGATCTTGCCGTGTCCGACGAGGGTGTCGAGCGTCTGCAACGTCTCTTCCAGCGGCGTCTGGCCGTCCCACATATGCAGCTGGTAGAGATCAATATGGTCGGTATTCAGCCGCTTGAGGCTGGCCTCGACCTGCTCCCGGATATGCAGCCGCGACAGGCCGCCCTCGTTGGGTCCCTCGCCCATCGGGAAACGCACCTTGGTGGCGAGTAGCACATCGTTACGCTTGTCGCCCAGGGCCTTGGCCAGGATCTCTTCAGACAGCCCGCCCGAGTACATATTGGCGGTATCGAAGATGTTCACGCCGTGGTCGATGGCCGTGTCGATCAGCCGGCGGGCGTCGTCGACGTCGGTGTTGCCGACTTTGGACATGAACCCTTCGCCGCCGAAGGTCATGGTGCCCAGGGTGAGTTGCGAGACCTTGAGTCCGCTGTTGCCGAGAAGCCGGTATTGCATAACTGCCTCATTGAATAGCTGTATGTTGAAGATTGGTTTGCATCAGCGGCATTTCAAACACCGATTACCGTGCGCTTGCAGTGTTATTCTGTTGCAGCGCAGCAAAACGAATTAGAATGCGGCCTCGTTTGCATTCGGAAATTGCCGCGCATGTCATCGTCGCTCGTTGCCACCCGCGATTTCGTCGGCCGTCAGTTCAAGCGTAATCAGGCACGGCTCGGCCACGCGCGCCAGCGTCTGTTCGATCCGGAAACGCTGGTTCGGGCCGGTCGGACGTCTTACGAGGTCATCCATCAGGACGGTCCTGTCTCGCTGCGTTATTACCCGCCGCTGGCTGAAAATGAGATCGAGATGGCGGACGGCAGCGTCGTGCCGGTCGCAAGGACAAGTCAGCGCACGCCGCTGGTGATCGTGCCGCCGCTGGCGGTGAACATGCTGGTCTACGATCTGTTTCCCGAGCGCAGCCTTGTGCGCTATCTGCGTGCCCGCGGCTTCGAGCTCTATCTCGTCGACTGGGGCACGCCGACCCGCGCGCAGGACAAGCTCGATCTCGCCAGCTATTTCGCCGGCCTGCTACCGAAAGCGCTGGAGCAGGTGCGCGCACACAGCGGCAAGCGCGAGCTCAGCCTGCACGGCTGGAGCTTCGGCGGCTTGTTCAGCCTCTGCCAGGCCGCGATCGCGGGCGGCGATATTGCCAATCTGGTGCTGGTCGGCGCGCCGGTCGACTACCACGACAACGGCGTGCTCGGTGAGCGCTACAAGACGCTGGCCAAACACGCTCGCTGGGTAAAACGCTTCACGGGCCTGACCGCACACCGCCTGCCGGCTGCGCTGCTGCGTTCGCCGGGGCGGCTGAACTCGCTGGTGTTCAAGCTGACGAGCCCGATGGCGGCGGTGAAAAGCTATGCCAATCTCGTCGCCAACCTACACGACGAGGACTATGTCAGCGGTCATGCAACCAATTCGGCTTTCCTCGACGGCATGGTCGCCTACCCGGGCGGCGTGGTGCAGGACTTCATCGACTATCTCTGGATCGACGACGTGCTGGGTCACGGTAAGCTGCCGATGCCGCACCCGCCAGCCGATCTGTCGACCGTGTCGGCGCCGATTCTCAATATCACCGGCCGCCACGACGTGATCGTCACCACCGAATGCAGCCAGGCGATGCTGCGCTATGTGTCCAGCCGTGATGTCATCTGTCGCACGCTCAAGAGCGGGCATGTCGGCATCGTCTCCAGCGAGACGGCGATGACCGAGACCTGGCGTGAGATGGCCGACTGGCTGATCGCCCGCGATTGACGCCGGGCCACGGCCAGGTCAAGGCTACAGCAGCCCGGCGATCCGTCCGGCGAGAAAATCCAGGAACAGTTCAATCCGCAGCGCCAGCGCGGTATTGCGATAATAGACCGCATGGATCGCCTGCCGCCGATCCTCGATCCGGTCGACGAGCACCGGCTGCAGCCGACCGTCGGCGACCAGTTCGCGGGTGATGTAGTCGGCCATGCTGGTGATGCCTTCACCGGCCAGGGCCAGCGCGATGAGCGTGCTCGCGCTGGAGGCCGATACGGTCGGCGTGATCTGCAGATCACGCCCGCGCGCATCTTTTACCGGCCAGGCATTGAGATGCGGCATCTGGTTGAATCCGAGCAGCGCGTGGTTCGCGAGATCGGCTACCGATGTCGGCATGCCGTGGCGCGCCAGATAGGCCGGGCTCGCGACCAGGCGCAGGCGGGTATGGCCGAGCGGGCGGGCGTGCAGGGTGGAATCCTCGAGCGCGCCGATCCGGATGGCAACGTCGGTGCGCTGTTCGAGCAGGTCGATGAAACGGTCGTGGGTATCCAGCGCCAGCGTGATCTGCGGATAGAGCGCCCGGAACGCACCGATCTGCGGCACGATGACCGACTGCATGAAGGTTGGCGCGGCGTTGATACGCAGTGTGCCGGTCGGTTCTTCGCGGCGCAGCGCCATCGCCTGTTCGGCGTCGTCCGCGGCGTCGAGCAGCACCCGCGAACGAGGCAACAGCTCGCGGCCTTCCTCGGTTAGTTTCACCCGGCGTGTCGTGCGCGCGAGCAGGGTGGTGCCCAGCTTGTCCTCCAGCCGGGCGAGGCCACGGCTGACGCCGGATACGGTCTGGCCGAGCCGTTCGGCGGCCGCGGTGATCGAGCCGCTGTCGACGACCGCGACGAAGACCTGATGTTCTGCCAGCGTCGTTTTCATTGTTGATTAATGGTCAATAATGATTTGCAGTTTATCCCGTTTCGAGCAGGGCGTGAACGCGCCAGACTGCGCGTCGTTTCATACTTCGAACCGCTTCGAGACCCTGTCATGAACATTCTTCTGCTCAACGGCCAACGCCCGTTCGCTCATTCCAGTGGGCGCCTCAATACCACGCTGCACGACACCGCGATCGAGACGCTCACGGCCCTCGACCATGATCTGCGTACGACCGATATCGACGCCGGCTACGACGTCGCGGCGGAAGTCGAGAAATTCCTCTGGGCGGACGCAATCGTCTACCAGATGCCCGGCTGGTGGATGGGCACGCCGTGGATCGTCAAGCGCTATCTCGACGAAGTGCTCACCGAAGGCCACGGCAGCCTCTATGCCAGTGACGGCCGTAGCCGGCGCGATCCGGATCGCCATTACGGCACCGGCGGCCTGCTGCAGGGCCGTCGCTACATGCTGTCGCTGACCTGGAACGCGCCCCAGGCCGCCTTCGACCGGCTGGATGAATTCTTCGAGGGTCGCGGCATCGACGGCGTCTATTTCCCGTTCCACAAGTCGCAGGAATTTCTTGGCCTCGAAGCGATGCCGACGTTCCTGGCCACGGACGTGATGAAGGCGCCGTCGGTCGATGCCCAGCGGGCCCGTTATCGCGAGCATCTGGTAAGCGTCTTCGGCCAGGCCGAGACCAAGGCCGCGATGTCGGCCTAGCCCGGCCATCTCTGCTGCACGACGCGCGGTTTTCGGTAGTCGCCCGCAGTAGCCGCCGCTACACTCGGGCAAACGAAAACAACGCGTGTCGATAAGCGCGACGAGGGGATGAGACATGGTCGAAAAAGCGGACAGTATTGTCGTAGGTGCAGGTCTGGCGGGGCTGGTCGCCGCCGCGGAGCTGGCCGATGCCGGCAAGTCCGTGCTCATCGTCGAGCAGGAAGGCGAGAACTCGGTCGGCGGCCAGGCGTTCTGGTCGCTGGGCGGGCTGTTCATGATCGACACGCCAGAGCAGCGGCGTATGCGCATCAAGGACAGCCCGGAGCTGGCGATGGCCGACTGGTTGGGCTCCGCCGGTTTCGATCGCCCCGAGGATTACTGGCCGCGCAAGGTCGCCGAGGCTTTCATCGAGTTCTCGGCCGGCGAGATGCGCCCCTGGCTGTACGAACAGGGCATGCGCTGGTTTCCGGTCGTGGGCTGGGCCGAGCGCGGCGGATCGCTGGCCAGCGGCCACGGCAATTCGGTGCCGCGTTTTCATCTCACCTGGGGCACCGGCCCGGGCACGGTCGCGCCCTTCGAGCGGCGCGTGCGCGAACATATGGACGCCGGGCGGATCACGCTCAAATGCCGGCATCAGGTCAGCCGTGTGGTGATGACCGACGGCGCGGCGACCGGCGTGGCCGGCGAGACTCTGGCGCCGAGCACGGTCGAACGTGGTGAACAATCCAGCCGCGAAATTACCGGCGCGTTCGAGTTCAGCGCCGGTGCGGTGCTGGTGACTGCAGGCGGCATTGGCGGCAATCACGAACGGGTGCGTGCCAACTGGCCGGTCGAGCGCCTCGGCGCGGCGCCGGCGAACATGATCTCGGGCGTGCCGCACCATGTGGATGGGCGCATGCTCGAGATCACCAACGAAGCGGGTGCCGCGATCATCAACAACGATCGCATGTGGCACTACACCGAAGGCATCAAGAACTGGAACCCGATCTGGCCGATGCACGGCATCCGCATCATTCCGGGGCCGTCGTCGCTTTGGTTCGATGCGAATGGCCGACGCCTGCCTGCCCCGTGTCTGCCCGGTTTCGATACGCTCTCCACGCTGCGCGAGATTCTGGCCACAGGCCATGATTATTCCTGGTTCGTGCTCACGCAGAAGATCATCGAAAAGGAATTCGCGCTGTCCGGTTCGGAACAGAACCCGGATATGACGTCGCAGCAGTGGCGCGAAGTGCTCAAGAGCCGTCTGTCCAAGGGCGCGCCGCCGCCGGTCGAGGCGTTCAAGGAACACGGCGAGGATTTCATCGTCGCCGACGACATCGGCGAACTGGTGGCCGGCATGAACCGGCTGGCGGGCAACGAGCAGATCGATCGCGCCGCGCTCGAGGCCGAGATCGTCGCCCGGGATCTGCAGATCGACAATGCCTATTCCAAGGATGCTCAGGTGACGGCGATCCACGGCGCGCGCCGCTATATCGGCGACAAGCTGTTCCGGACCGCATCGCCGCACAAGATTCTCGATCCGGCCAACGGGCCGTTGATCGCGGTGCGCCTGCATATCCTTACCCGCAAGACGCTGGGCGGGCTGCATACCAATCTCGATGGCCAGGTTCTGGATGCGACTGGCGAGCCGATCACCGGGCTCTATGCGGCGGGCGAGGTCGCCGGTTTCGGCGGCGGCGGCTATCACGGCTACAACGCGCTCGAAGGCACCTTTCTGGGCGGCTGCATCTTCTCGGGGCGTTGTGCCGGCCGCCATGCGGCGACGATCGTCTAGGGGTCAGTCGAGCCGGCGCAGCGTGACCGGCGCGACGCCGCTGCGGATCATGTCCAGCCGGCTAGCTGCAGCACGGGACAGATCGATGACGCGCCCGCGCACATGCGGGCCGCGGTCGTTGACGCGCACGACCACCGAGCGGCCGTTGTCGTTATTGGTTACGCGCAGCCGCGAGCCCATCGGCAGGCTGCGGTGCGCGGCCGTCAGGCGATTCGCGTCGAAGCGTTCGCCGCTGGCCGTGCGCCGGCCTTGAAAGCGGGCACCGTAGTAGGAGGCTTCGCCGCGCTGGTAGACCGCGGTGTCGCTGCCGGTACCGCGCAGGCTCGCGCAGCCGGCGAGCAGGCATGCGCCCGCAAGCAAGGCAACGAGTAAAATCTGCCGCGTGTGCGGGCCGCAAGTGGTGGCGTAGGCGGTGCCGACAGAGGCTGGGGCGGGCGCGTTCATGGGCGCAAGGCTACCGGTAAAACCCGATCCCGTCCTCGTCGGATCGACATTACGGCGGGGTTCTTGCTTATATGCCTGTGGGCCGAGGGGGCCCGGGGTGCGGCGTCAGGCCACGCGAGAAAGGGGCCGGCGTGAGGAGGTAAGGGTCGATGTATGCGATACAAGATTCTGTTATTTGATCTGGACGGCACACTGACCGATCCGCGTGATGGCATTACCCGCTGCGTGCAGTACGCACTGGCGTGCCAGGGCGTGCAGGTCGATGATCTCGCGACGCTCGAGTGTTTCATCGGGCCGCCACTGAAGCAGTCGTTCATGCGCTTCTACGGCTTCGATGACGCCGGCGCGAGCCAGGCGGTCGATGATTATCGCGAGCGTTTCGGGCGTACCGGCATGTTCGAGAACGTGGTCTACGACGGCATGCGAGAACTGCTGGCCGGACTGCAACGCAGTGGTCGCCAGCTGTTCGTAGCCACGTCCAAGCCGTGGTTCTATGCGCGCCAGATCATCCGTCATTTCGAGCTGGATCCGTTCTTCTGCAGCGTCTATGGCAGCGAACTCGACGGCACGCGTACCGAAAAACAGGCGCTGATCGCGCATATCCTGCGCGCGGAGAAGTTGGCCGCCAGCGATACGCTGATGATCGGCGACCGCTCGTTCGACTTGGTGGGTGCGCGCCATAACGGGGTGGCGAGTGCAGCGGTCGGCTACGGCTACGGCAGCGAAGCCGAGCTGCTGGCCGAGTCGCCGGAGTATTTCTTTCCGACGCTCGAGGTGATGCGGGACACGCTCATGGCCTGTCGAGCCTAGCGGTAATGAGTCGCGCTCTGCCATACGCCGACGTATTGCGATAGGCTTGGATCTTTGTGCCTGCAAGGAACCCATTTCATGTCCGATGACGAAGCGCGTACCCCGTTGTCCCAACTGCTCGCCGCCATGGTGAAAGACGGCGATCTGTCCCGTGTCAGCGTGCCGGCCGACTGGATGCAGGGCCGTGCCATCTACGGCGGCCTGTCGGTCGCGCTGTGCCTGCAGGCCACCTATGACCACCTGGGCGACGATCTGCCGCCGCTGCGGTCCGTGGAATGCAGCTTCATCGGCCCGTCGGGCAGTGACCTCGCAATTCGCCCGACGGTGCTGCGCCGGGGCAAGTCGACCGCTTTCGTGGCTGTGGATCTGCTGAGCGATACCGATATCGCGGCCCGCGCAATCCTGTGTTTCGGCAAGGCGCGCGAGTCGCGGATCGACCACGTCGATTTCGCGGCGCCGCAGGCCGCGGCGCCGGAAGCATGCGAGACTGGCTTCTTCACCGCGGCCGGGCGTCTCGCCCCGAACTTCACCCAGCATTTCGACAGTCGTTTCGTCGGCGGCTCGATGCCCGTCACCGGCTCGGAATCGCCGGAATATCTGGCCTGGATTCGTCACAAGGATACGAAGATCGACCCGGTCATCGTCGGCCTCGCTGCACTCGCCGATGCATTGCCGCCGGCCTCGATGGCGAGCTTCAGCGAGCCGGCGCCGATCAGCACCATGACCTGGCACTTCGATGTGCTCAGCGACGCGCCACAGACCGAGGACGGCTGGTGGCTGAGTTCCAGCCGCGCCGAGTACGCGCGCGACGGCTATTCCTCGCAGGCGATGACGGTATGGAATCGCGCGGGCGAGCCCATGGTGATCGGCCGCCAGAACGTCGCAATTTTTCACTGATCGCCAAGCGTCGCGCCGTATAACGATCGGCATAAAACCGGATGGTCGCTCGCGTGCGGCAGAACTAGAGTAGGAAACGTTCGATTCCTACCGGAGTTCTGCCGCCGTGAGTGACCAGAAGCGACCGAAGCAATCCCAGGCCGAACAGCCGGGCAACGAATCGGCCATGCAGCCGACCCCGGAGATCATCCGCGACAGCTACCGACCGGCCAACAAGCTGCGCGACAAGGTGGCCGTCATCACGGGCGGCGACAGCGGCATCGGTCGCGCCGTGGCAGTGCACTATGCGGCCGAAGGCGCCGACGTGGTGCTCGTGCACCTCGAAGAGGATGACGACGCGGCCGAAACGCAACGCGAAGTGGAACAACGCGGGCGTCGTTGTCGGATCCTGAGAGGTGACGTCGGCGACTCGGACTTTTGCCGCCAGGTTGTGGACGACACGCTCGCCACGTTCGGTCGGATTAATATCCTGGTCAACAATGCTGCAGAACAATACGACTGGGCGGACATCACCGAGATTCCGGAAGAGCAGCTGCTGCGCACCTTTCGGACCAACATCTTCAGCCACTTCCACCTGTGCAAGGCCGCGGTGCCGCATATGGGCGAAGGCGACGTGATCATCGCCACGTCGTCGGTCAATGCCTTCAAAGGTAACGACACGCTGATCGATTATTCTGCGACCAAGGGGGCGATTCAGGGGCTGGTTCGCTCTCTGGCGCAGTCGCTCGCCGCGTGAACGCGGTGGCGCCGGGCCCGGTCTGGACGCCGGTGATCCCTGCCAGTTTCGGTGCCGAAAAACGGCGCACTTCGGTGGCCAGGTCCCGATGGATCGCGCGGCGCAACCCAGCGAAATCGCGCCGGCCTATGTCTATCTCGCCTGCGAGGAGTCGTCCTACATGACCGGCCAGACCTTGCATCTCAACGGCGGAGTGATTCTCAATACCTGAGCGATCCAGGCCCTGGGCTATGGCGCCGCCGTCCTGCGCGATGTGCGGCTCGATCGTCAGCTAACTCGAGTCTTCCATATACCAGTCCCGGTGTTTGACACGCCCGTTTTCTGCTATTTGAGAATGAGTCTTATTTGACCTAAGGTGCGTGTTAAATAATAATTATTCGCATTGATGATCCGCGAGTCGCTACTGGGTTCGGCTGCGGACAAATCACGCCGCGGGTTTTTCAAAGGGAGTTCTGGGGAATGGAAACAAGTTGTTATCGTCTTGCGGCCGCTATTGCTCGGCGGCGTATGCCGCTGTTTACGGTGGTGCTATCTACGACGCTCGGCGTATCGGGTCTTGGACTCGCATCGACGGCTTGGGCGCAGTCGGTCAACGGCGATAACGAACAAGGCGACGCGCAAGGCAGCCTAAGTCTTGGCACGGTAGAAGTGGAATCGACAGTCCCCAATATCTACGCGCCGGTTGATGGCTATAACGTCAAGCGTGAGCGCTCGGCCACCAAGACTGATACGCCGCTATCCAAGACGGCTCAAACCGTATCGGTCATCACCAACGATCAGATTCAGGATCGCCAGGCCGACAGTCTTGCCAACGTGCTTGAGTACGGCTCGGCCGGGGTCAGTGGATCGCCCTTTGGTTTTGAACCGCGCTATACCTTCCTGAGGATTCGTGGTTTCGATGTCAGTGACAATTCCCTCTACCGGGACGGTCTCAAGCTCATCGCGCCCCCGGTGGTTGGAGGGTCCGGTACCGCTGTCACTTATAACTATGAACCCTATGGCGCCGAACGCATTGTAGTGCCCAAGGGGCCGGCTTCCACGCTCTATGGCCAGGCGGCGCCGGGCGGTCTCGTCAACTACGTCAGCAAGCGCCCAACCTTTGAAAAGCGCGGTGAAGTTGGGATCGAATATGGTAGCCACGATCACGTGCAGGGTGAGTTTGATGTCAGCGGCCCAGTAAACGACAGCGATAAAGTTGCTTATCGACTGGTTGGCTTGGCGCGCGACGCCGATACCGCGATCGACTACGTCCAGAACGACCGCGTCTATATTGCTCCGTCGATGACCTGGGCACCCACCGACGCGACCGAGTTGACCTTGCTTGCCAGCTATCAGAAAGATGAAACCAAGAGTTCGCAGGCCTATCCGGCTCGCGGCACCCTGGTCAATAGTGAAAACGGCGAAATTCCGCGTAGCCGGTTTACCGGTGAGCCGGGCCTCGACCGCTACGACCGCACGACGTACATGCTCGGCTACGAGTTCGAGCACACCTTCGACGATCATCTGACTTTTCGCCAGAACGCACGCTATACCGATATTCAGGTGGACGACATCTCGGTCTACGCGTCTGATTTCGACGGCGACCGCACCGTCTCGCGCTCCAACTACAACAACCTCGGCGAACTCGACAGCCTGGTGGTGGATAACCAGTTCCAGATCGACTTCGATAGTGGCGAGCGTCTAGAGCATGTAGTGATCGCCGGTATCGATTATCAGCACGCGAACCTGAAGTCGTTCCAGTCTTTTCAGGCGGCCAGCCCGCTCGATATCTACGACCCGCAATACGGCACCGAGCCGGATATCGACGCGGCCGGGGCGTTCGCCGACCAAAGCGGAACCCAGAATCAGATCGGCTTCTATCTGCAGGATGAGGTCACTTTCGACGAGCGCTGGGTGGCCACGCTCGGTGGTCGCTATGACCGCGCCAGTCGTAGTACCAACGATAATCTAACGGGCACGACCACGACCCAGGACGACAACGAGTTTACTTGGCGTGGGTCGCTGCTCTACGCCGCAGACAACGGGCTATCGCCTTACTTCGCCTACAGCGAAGGCTTTCTGCCATCACTCGGTGCCGATGCCAACGGCAACGCTTATGAGCCGGAAACCTCGACCCAATACGAGGTCGGTGTGAAATACATGCCGGAAAACGCGAACTACGGCGTGACCGTGGCGCTGTTTGATCTCACACGCGAAAACTATCTGACCACCGACCCCAATTTCGTGACCCAACAGGTTGGCGAAGCGCAGTCGCAGGGTGTGGAAGTGGAAGCCGTGGCGAGCCTGACCGAAGGGTTGGATGTCACCGCGAGCTACGCGTATGTCGACGCCGAGATCACTCAAAGCGCGTCGGGCAACGAGGGTAACCGTCCCCAGTTGTCGCCAGAGCACCAGGCGTCGGTCTGGGCCGACTATACGATCCAGAAAGGCGCGCTTGCCGATCTCGGCTTCGGTGCAGGCGTGCGCTACAAGGATTCGATCTTTGGCGACAACGCCAATAGCTCGGAAGTACCAGACGTCACGCTGTTCGACGCAGCGGTGCATTACGACTGGAACAACTATGAATTCGCAGTCAACGCGCGAAACCTGTTCGATAAGAAATATGTGGGTGCGTCCTATGCACGCGGAACCGACGACCCGCCATTCTTCGCCACCTACGGCGAGTCGCGCAGCATCATCGGTTCGGTGAAGTACCGCTGGTAGCGCGATGACCGGGTGTGCCGCGGAGCAGTCGCGGCGCCCCCGGTCCATTGGTCGCGCCAGATGTTGCGCGCGACGACTCATGAACGAGGGGAAAACCCGTGCCCGAAGCGCGGGGCGGACGTTTTTGTCTCGAAAAAGGATGCCGACCCCTATGCGAACCACTCCATCCCGCAGTCCTGTGGCCGATGTAAGCCAGTACGACAACGAGCCCGTGGCCCGTCGCGCGCAGATATTCAACGAACACAATCTCGATCTTTATCGCGATCAGGTCGAACAGGCCGCGGACGCGGTTACAGCTGCCGTTCGGCGAGCGAAGCAGGTGCATAGCGGTGTGCGGCCCAATGAGCTGGCGCCCGCGTTCGAAGCTGTCGATCTCGACGATGCCTGTGGCGACATGCCGGGTGCGCTCGCCGAGTTGCGCCAGCTGTATCTCGATCACGCGGTGTATTTTCATCACCCGCGTTATGCCGCGCATCTGAATTGCCCGGTGCTGGTGCCGTCGGTTGCGGCCGAGGTGGTGCTGAGCGCGATCAACTCGTCGATCGATACCTGGGATCAGAGTGCGGGCGGCACTTTCATCGAGCAGAAGCTGATTGCCTGGACGGCAGAGCGCGCCGGTCTCGGCGAGGCGGCCGACGGCGTGTTCACCAGCGGCGGTACGCAGTCGAATCTGATGGCGATGCTGCTGATGCGCGATGCCTGGTGTGCCCGTGAATACGGCCACGGCGTAGTGCAGAAACAGGGCCTGCCCGCCGAGGCGTCACGCCTGCGCGTGTTTGTTTCGGAGGTCAGCCATTTCAGTCTGTCCAAGGCTGCGGCCCTGTTGGGCCTTGGGCACAACGCAGTTGTCAGCGTCGCCTGCGATGAAGCCAGGCGCATGAGCACGGCCGCTCTCGACGCCGCGATCGTCCAGTGTCGTGCAGAGGGCAATATCCCGATCGCCGTGGCGGCCACCTGCGGCACCACCGACTTCGGAAGCGTCGACGACATGAGCGCCATCGGCGCGATCTGTCGTGCCGAGGGTCTGTGGATGCATGTCGATGCGGCGTATGGTTGTGGCCTGCTGGTGTCGAACCGGCATCGGCACAAGCTGGCGGGCCTCGGGAACGCCGACTCGCTGACCGTCGACTACCACAAGGCTTTCTTCCAGCCGGTCAGTTGCAGCGCGTTCATCGTCAACAACGGCGCGGATCTCGGCCTGATCACCCACCACGCGGATTATCTGAACCCGGCCGAAGCGGCTGCGGCAGGCACGCCGGATCAGGTCAACAAGTCGCTGCAGACGACCAAGCGTTTCGACGCGCTCAAGCTGTGGCTGACCCTGCGCACCATCGGTGCCGATGCCATTGGCGACGCATTCGACGGCGCCGTGGCGCTTGCCCGCGCGACCTACGAACTGATGCTCGCCGAGCCGCGGCTGGAACTGCTGCACCGGCCGGAACTGAGCACGATCGTGTTCCGCTACCGGCCGTGTCTGACCACGTCCGAAGCCGAACTGGACGAACTCAATGCCACGATTCGCGCGCAGCTCGCCCGTGACGGCGAGGCCATGGTTGCCGGCACCAAGGTCGATGGCCGGCGCTACCTGAAGTTCACGCTGCTCAATCCGGCGACCACGGTCGAGCAGATGCGCGAGATTGTCGATCTCGTCGTGACCTACGGCATGGCCAACGATCGCAACGCCCAGTTGATCGCGGCCGTGCCCGCGGCGAACCGGGCGTATCGTCGTCATGGATAAACGCGATACGCATATCCACGACGTGGCCGGTATCGGCATCGGACCGTTCAATCTCGGCCTGGCCGCGCTGGCCGCACCCATCGAGAACCTCGATGCGGTGTTCATCGACGAGAACGATCAGTTCGACTGGCATCCGGGCCTGTTGCTGGAAGGCGCGACCCTGCAGACGCCGTTCATGGCCGATCTGGTCACGCTCGCCGATCCGACCAGCGAATACAGCTTTCTCAACTATCTAAAGCAGACCGGGCGGATCTACGCGTTCTACATTCGCGAGAACTTCTTCATGCTGCGGCGCGAGTACAACCAGTACTGCCGCTGGGTGGCGGAACGGCTGGACAGCCTCGTGTTTTCAACCCGCGTTGTCGCCACGGCTTATGACGGAGCGGCCGGCTGCTATGTGCTGACGCTCGAAGACACGGCCAGCGGCGCGCGCCGCGAACTGCGCGCGCGGTCGCTGGTGCTGGGCAGCGGGCCGAGCGTGCATGTGCCCGAATGCTGTCGCGACCTGGGCGGCTCTGTCGTCCACGCCCGCGAATTCGCCCATGCGCGCGACACGTTGCAGGCCAGCGATTCGATCACCGTGGTCGGCAGCGGCCAGAGCGCGGCCGAGGTGTTCCACGAACTGCTCGCCGATCAGGAACGCCACGGCTATCGGCTGGACTGGTTCACCCGCTCGCCGCGTTTCTTTTCGCTCAACTACGACAAGCTCACCCTGGAGATGACATCGCCGGAATATGTCGACTACTTCCACGGCCTGTCGGAACACCGCCGCCACAAGCTCGGCGAGGAACACAAGGCGCTCTACAAGGGCATCGACGAGTCGCTGATCAACGCGATCTACGATCTCATGTACGAGCGCGATGTCGCCGGCACACTGAATGTCGGCCTGCAGGCCAACGTCGAGCTGCGCGATGCGCGTCAGCAGTCCGGCATCGACGCCATCGAACTGGATTTCTTCCAGCACGAGCAGGGCGCGGCGTTCACGCATCGAAGCAATTCAGTCGTTCTCGCCACCGGCTTTGCCTATCGCGTGCCGGACTATGTTGCCGGCATCGCCGATCGTATCCGCTGGGATGACCAGGGCCGCTTCGACGCGTCGCGCCACTATGCGGTCGATCACGACAACGCCGAGATCTTCGTGCAGAACGCCGAGATTCATACCCATGGTTTCGTGACTCCGGATCTGGGCATGGCCTGCTATCGCAACGCCTGCATCCTGCGTGCGCTCACCGGCGTCGAGCATTACCCGATCGAGCGGCGTATCGCCTTTCAGCATTTCGCCGTGGGCGAGCCGGACACGCCGGCTTCGGATCGTCGACGCACACCGGCCTGACGCGGGGCGTATCGACCCCGGTCACTTTTTTTCAACGCAACGAGGAGACGAGCTTGAGCGATACCTGCGTTCTTCAGGCCCGCCAGATTCCCGGTATCGGCGAACTGGCGATCGTGCCGTTCGATATCGAGCGGCATGCGCCGACGGCCCATGCTTGGCTGCGCAGCGACCATGCCCGTTTCTGGGGCATGCAGTCGCTCACGGCGCAGCAGGTTCGCGATTACTTTGCAGACCTCGCCGCGTCCCGCGATTTCGATGCCTTCATTGGCCTGCACGACGGCCGGCCGACGTTCCTGATGGAACGCTATGCGCCGGCTGCGGAAGCCATCGGTGCCCACTACGACGTCCAGCCCGGTGATATCGGTATGCATGTGCTCGTCGCCCCGGCCGACAAGCGCATTCCCGGTTTCAGCTGGACGGTATTCGTCCAGATCATGGATTTCCTGTTCAGCGATCCCGCGGTCGAACGCGTTGTGGTCGAGCCGGACGTGGCCAACGCAGGCATCCATCCCATCAATAGCCGCGCTGGTTTTGTCTATCACCGCGAGGTCGAATTGCCAGGCAAGACCGCCTGGTTCGCGACCTGCACGCGGGAAGATTACGCCGCGGCGCTCAGCGCTTCTCTTTAAAGGATTCCCCAGATGACCCGTATGCCGATCACTGCGACCGAACAGGCCGTCGCCCATCTCGACCCCGCGACCTGGGCCGCCGCCAACACCCGTATGGTTATGAAGATGATCAGCGAGTTCTGCCACGAATTGCTGATCACGCCCGTGGCCACGGATGCCGAGCGCGGCACCTATACGCTCCGCCCCGAGAACAGCGGCGCGTGTTATCGCTTCACCGCGCGCGTGCTCGAACTCGAGCACTGGCATATCGAACCGGGAACGCTGGAAAAAACGGTGGATGGCCAGCCCGCGGCGCTGGATGCCGTGACCCTGATCACCGAACTGCAGGATAGTCTGGGCATCGGGCCGGGCGCGTTGCCGATCTATCTGGAAGAGATCACCGCCACGCTCTACAGCATCGCCTACAAGATCGCCCACGGCGGCCCACGTGCGGCCGATTTCGTTGATGGCGATTTCCAGCAGATCGAAGCCGCGATGACGGAAGGCCATCCTGCATTCGTCGCTAACAGCGGGCGCATCGGTTTCGACAGCGTCGACTATCGCGCCTACACGCCGGAAGCCGCAGCGCCCATCCGGCTCGTCTGGGTCGCGGCGCACAAATGCCGGGCCGAGTTCGCCTGCAGTTCAGAACGCAGCTATGCCAGTCATATGGCTGACGAGCTGGACGATGCCAATCGTGCGGCCTTCGCCGAGCGGCTGGCCGAGCGTGGTCTGGATGCCGGCGACTATCTGTTCATGCCGGTGCACCCCTGGCAATGGCACAACAAGCTGGTCTATCTGTTTGCCGGCGAGATCGCCTCGCAGCATCTGGTCTATCTCGGCTTCGGTCAGGACGCCTACCAGGCTCAGCAATCCATTCGTACGCTGTTCAACCGCGACAATGCGACGCGCTGCTACGTGAAGATGGCGTTGTCGATTCTCAACATGGGTTTCACCCGCGGCCTGTCGCCGTATTACATGCGCGGCACGCCCGAGATAAACGACTGGATCGATCAGCTCGTGCGCGGCGACGCTTACCTGCAAAGCAAGGGCTTTTCAATCCTGCGCGAGGTCGCCTCCATCGGCTACCGGCATCCGCAGCTCGAGGCTGCCGCGCCCAAGACCGACGCCTACAACAAGATGTTGGCCGCACTCTGGCGGGAAAGCCCGTACAACCAGATCCAGCCGGGTCAGCGGCTGATGACCATGGCCGCGTTATTGCACCGCGATGCCGACGACGCGTCCGTGATCGGCGCGCTCATCGACGCGTCACCGCTCGATATCGATGCCTGGCTGGCGCGTTATCTCGACGCCTACATGGGGCCGCTGCTGCACTGTTTCTTTGCGCACGATCTCGTGTTCATGCCGCATGGTGAGAACATCATTCTGGTGCTCGAAGGCAACGTACCGGTTCGCGCGATCATGAAGGACATCGCCGAAGAGGTGGGCATCATGAACACCGAAGTCGATCTGCCCGGCGAGGTGGCGCGGTTGTCGGTCGAGGTGCCCGAAGAGCTGAAGGTGCTCAGTCTGTTCACCGATCTGTTCGACCTGATCTTTCGCTATATCGGCGCCATCCTGCATACCGAGCGCGGCTACCCGCAGCAGGCGTTCTGGCAGCAGGTCGCCAACTGCGTGCACAACTATCAGCAGGCCCACCCGCAGTTCGCTGACAAGTTCGAGAAGTACGACCTGTTCGCAACCGACTTCAAGCGCTCCTGTCTCAACCGCCTGCAGCTGCGCAACAACGCCCAGATGATCGATCTCGACGACCCGGCCGGTAACCTGCAGTTCGCCGGTACGCTGGCCAACCCGATCGCCGCCGGGGCGGGGCGCGCCGCCGGCGGCTGAACGGGACGCGCGCGGCTCAGGTCACCCAGGCCTGGGCCGTGTCGCGTGCGTCGAAGCGAAATGTCTGGCATTCCATCTTCGGCGTGAGCTTGTCGATCACCGTGGTGGCGGTGCGCACGCCCTCGACATCGGTGACGACGGCGAGCCGATCGAAGCGATCCCAGTGCTTGATCGCGTCCTTGAGCTCGTTGAACACCGTCGAGGCGCCCATGCCGCCCAGCGATTTGATTTCGATATAGAGACGCAGGGTGTCGTGCGTGGCGAGGCGTTTCTCCAGATCCGAGAGCACGTTCGCAAAGTCCCGGGAATTGATCTCGCCATCGATTTCGAGCGGTACGACATGATCGACGTCGGGTTCGAAAGGTGCGATTCGCAGCATTGTGTTTCCACGATCTATGAATAAAGCGCCACGCTAACAGATGATTTTCGAGCAAGTCGCGGGGCGATCGTGGCTCTTCCGGCGCACAGCCGTTGCGCCGAGCACGACGCTCGTGCGTTCGTTGGCGATCACTCGCAAACCTGCGCTATGGTCGAAACCATGAGTGAAACGGCAATAGGGCATTACCTGCTTAAACGGCTTTCGGAGCTGGGTGTGGCCCATGTGTTCGGCGTGCCGGGCGATTACGTGCTCGGTTTCTACGACCAGATGACCCACAGCGATGTGGCGCATATCGGCACCACGCGCGAGGACACGGCGGCGTTCGCCGCCGACGGCTATGCCCGCTGCAACGGCCTGGGCGCGCTTGCGGTGACCTACGGCGTGGGTGCTTTGAGCGTGGTCAATGCGGTTGCCGGGGCTTATGCGGAATCTGCGCCGGTCGTCGTGATCAGTGGCGCGCCGGGCACCAACGAGATTCAGAACGATCCGATGCTGCATCACCGCTTCGGGCCGTTCACTTTCCAGCGCGAGATCTTCGAACGCATCACCTGTGCGACCGCCGTGATCGACGATCCGGTGCTCGCCTTTCGCCAGATCGATCGCGCGCTCGCGGCCGCGCTGCGGCATCGCAAGCCGGTGTATATCGAGCTGCCGCGCGATCTGGTCGAACAGCCGGGCGTCACGGTCGCGGCGCCGCCCGACGAGCAGATGGAAACCCGCGACGAGGCCGCGCTTGCCGAAGCGGTTGCCGAGACGGCCGAACTATTGGCGCATTCCAAATCGCCGGTGGTTATCGCCGGCGTCGAGATTCACCGGCGCGGTCTGCAACAGCCGCTGCTGGATTTCATCGAGCAGACGAATCTGCCGATCGCCGCCACGCTCACCGGCAAATCGGTGATCCGCGAACGCCACCCCAACTATCTGGGCATCTACAGCGGCGCGCTGAGCAACGACGACGCCCGCCGTGTGGTCGAGGATTCCGACTGCATCCTCATGCTCGGAATGACGCTCAACGATATCGATACCGGCGGCTACACCATCCAGCTCAACCCGCAGCAGATGATCCGCGCCACCCAGGGCGACGTGTTCATCCGCCATCATCGCTATCCGGGCGCGCCGCTCGGCGATTTCCTCGGCCGGCTCGGCGAAGCGACGCAGCCGCGCAGCGAAGAATTGCCCGCGTTCACGACCGGTCCGCAGGCGACCAATTTTCCAGAGAAGGACCGTGCGATGACCATCGCGCGGCTGATCGGCCGCCTCAACGCCATGCTCACGCCGGACATGATGGTGGTCTGCGATACCGGCGACTGCCTGTTCGCCGGCGTGGAACTGCGCGTGCATGATCAGACTGAATTCCTCGCCTCGGGCTATTACACGACCATGGGTTACGCGGTACCGGCCGCGCTCGGTGCCCAGATCGCGCGGCCGCAGCGGCGGGCGTTGATCCTGGTCGGCGACGGCGCCTTTCAGATGACCGGCACGGAGTTGGTCAGCCATTGTCGCCAGGGCCTGGCACCGATCGTGATCGTGTTCAACAACCGCGGCTATTCCACGGAGCGCTTCATTCTCGACGGGCCGTTCAACGATATTCCGGAATGGCAGTTCCATCGTCTGGGCGAGCTGTTCGGCCCGCTGGATGGCTACAACGCGCCGGATGAGCCGGCCTTCGAAGAAGCGCTGGCCGCCGCAGTGGCGAACACCGACACGGCCAGCATTATCAACGTGCGCTTGGAACCGCGCGATGCGTCGCCGGCCATGCAACGCCTCGGCGCGCATCTCAAGGAAAGACTCGGGCGCGAGGACTGAACCCGCGGCGAGGATGTCGCGCGCCCTGGTTCAGGGGCGCGTGATCGAGGTCTACTGCGCTGCTTCGCGCGGCCCGCGACTGGCAATACCCACGCCGGCCGCCGCGACCAGCATCCCTGCGACCTGGAGGCCATTGAGCGTCTCGCTGAACAGCAGGTAGGCCAGTACGGCCACGACCGGCGGCACCAGATAGAACAGCGACGCCACGCTGGCGACCGAGCCGCGACGGATAAGAAACAGCAGCAGCGAGATCGCGCCCACCGATAACCCCAGCGACGACCAGAGCAGGCCGACCCAGTTCTGCCACACCATCTCGAAACGGCCGTCTTCCGTGAGCAGCATGACCGGGATCGTCACCACGGCCGCGCCGATGAACTGCACTGCGGCATTGGTGCGGATGTCCGCCGCCGCCCCGGTGCGTTTCTGCCAGATCGTGCCCAGCGTGATGCCGAGCATGGCCGCGAACACGGCTACGAGCGGGCCTGGCGAGATGTCCTGCACGTCGACCGCGAGTCTTGGCTCGAGCACGAGCAGGGCACCGCCGAAGCCGAGCACGATTCCTATCCACTTGCGTGCGCCGACGGTTTCGCCGAGTAGTGGAAAAGCGAGCAGGGCGGTCAGCAACGGTTGCAGACCGACCACGAGCGCGGCGATGCCGGCCGGCAGGCCGTGACTTACCGCCCAGAACACGCCGCCAAGATAGATGCCCTGCAGCAGCACACCGGCAATCAGCGCATTGGCCCAGGCTCGCACGCCACGCGGCCAGGGCGCACCGACTGCCGCGGCAATCGCCACGAAGGCAGCAACCGTCAGCAGATAGCGGTAGCAAAGAAAGGTCAGCGGGTCCGAGTGCGGCACCACCAGCCGCGCGGCGATAAAGCCGGTCGACCAGATCAGTACGAAGAACAGCGGTAGTAGGCGTTCGAGCATCAGTGTCGCGCCGCCGGGATTGCCGCGGCGGCGAGCGTGTCAGGTCGCATTGTGCTCAGTCCGTGTCGGCGCTGGTTGCCCAGTTGGGCATCAGGTCGTTGCTGGGCTGTTCCTTGTCGAGCAGCTTGTGCGCGGTTGCGATACCAGCGATCGGCAGGCCAGTCGGGTCCAGCTTGCCGATCTGGACCAGCAGCGAGGCCTGATCCCAGTAGATATGCTCGTTGTAGAGCTTGTCGCCACGGAAGGCGACGATCACCACGAACGGGATCTCGACGTACTTGCCGGTTGGTTTGATGCCGGGTAGCAGCCAGTCGATTTCGCAGTCGTGGGTGAAGCAAAGCACGAACTCATCGACCATGCGGTCGACGCCGACGGTGCGCGAGATGGGCTTCATCTGCAGATCGGCCGGGTTCTTCGGAATGAAGTGGTGCTTGTAGAAGCGCTTGAGTTTTTCGTAGCCGGTGCCGCCGGTCATGGTCGGCACGTGGTTCACATACGGCTCTGCGACCATGGTCTTCATGGTTTCGTCCACGTCGCGGGCGGCGAACTCCAGCTCGAAGTGATGGTCGGCGAGGGCGGCCAGATCGTAATGCGGCCCGAGGGCTGCGCGCAGCACGGCCAGCGTGCGCGTATGCGCCAGCCGCGCCGCGCCGGGGTTGTAGTGGTCGTTGCCCCAGCGGTTGAACGCGTGATCGGCGTTGTCGTAGACGAAGATCTGCACGTCGTCACGATTGTCGAAGGCCGCGCGGATGTTCTGGATCGTCTCCGGCGGAGAGAACTTGTCCAGCCCGCCGAAATGCAGGGCCATCGGGCAGCGGATCTGATCGGCGAGGTCGAGTGAATCGTCGATGCCGACACCGTAGTACCCCACCGCGGCATCGACATCGCAATGCGCGGCCGCGAGATAAGCCAGTTTGCCACCCAGGCAGAAGCCGACCACGCCCACGCCGCCGGTATTGTCGTCGGCGACCACCGTGTCCATCGCGCGAGCGGCCGTTACGGTCGCGCCGATATCGGCCACCGTGCGGTCCACGTCCAGGCGCTGGAAATAGCCGAAAGCCTGTTCGAAATCGGCCGGTTCGTAGCCGAGTTCGATGCCTGCCTCGAACTGGTGGAATAGATCCGGCGCGATGGCGACATAACCTTCCTCCGCATAGAAGTCGCAGACCTCGCGGATGTGCTTGTTCACACCGAAGATTTCCTGCAACACGATCACCGCCGGTCCGTAGCCGCACTCGGGCCGAGCGCGATAGGCATCGAAACGGCTGCCGTCAGGGGCATCGATTGTGATCGTGTCGGCGGTCATGCGAATTCTCTTGGTTAGGGCGTGTTGCCGTTTCATACGAGCCCGCGTTGGAGTCCAAAAAAAGCGTCAGACAAGGCGCGAGTCGCCGGTCGTGGCGTGCCACGATCAAGATTCGCAACGCTGTATGACGCTTTTTTTGGCCCAACCCGTCGGGACGACGGTCATTGAGCCGCAATACGGTGTTGTCGCGCACTTACTGTGGCTCGCTACACCACGCACACGACGCCTTGTCTTGCGGCTCAATGATCGTCGGCGCGGGTTCGTATGAAACGGCAACACGCCCTGATACAACGGCGTCGCATTATCGAGGCAGGACGGAATCGGTGCAAAGTCCTGAATCCGCACGACGGGCCGCTGGCGGTTAATTATCAAATGATCAATAAATAGTATAAAGTGATCATATGAGTTACACGCGAGGTCGACACCATGGCTTCCCAGGCTGCTGAACGGCTCGACACAAGCCCCGATATCCACGATGCGCAACTGCGCCGGCGGATGAGCCCGGGCGCGCTACGGACCTGGTTCGGGATCGCCAAACAATGGGCGCTCACCGACGTGCAGGCCGCGCGCCTGCTGGGCACACCGGCAAGCACCTATCGACGCTGGAAGCGCAGGCCCGACGTCACGCTCGACGTCGGCCAGATCGAGCGCTTGTCGCTGTTGCTGGGGATCTACAAGGGGCTGGAGATGCTGCTGCCGCGGGCGGATGCCGCCGATGCCTGGGTCAAGCGACCGAACAGCAACCCGATCTTCGGCGGCGCGACGCCGCTGGAACGCATGCTTGCCGGCCATATCGAGGATCTGGCGATCGTGCGCCGCCATCTGGATGCCGAGCGCGGCGGCTGGGCATGACGCGGCCGCGTCCAAATGATTTTCCGACGACTCGGGTCGACTGGCGGCCAAGCCACCGGATCGTGCCGTCGCGCTTCCCGCCGCGCGGACTGTTCGACCGGGTATCTGACCCGGCCGATCTGGAAGCCACGATCGCGGTCGAGTCGCTGACCAATGACCGCCTGCGCGACGAAGTCGGCGATCTCGCACTCGTGCCGCAAAATGAGCGGCTCGCCGGGCCGGGTACGACGCCGGTCATGGCTGCGTTTACACATCTCAATCCGGCCGGCTCGCGGTTTTCGGACGGCACTTTCGGCGTGTTCTATGCCGCGCATAGCGAAGCCACCGCCGTACGCGAGACCGTGTTTCATCGCGAGCGTTTTCTTGCCGACAGCGCGCAGCCGCCGATGACCGTGGAGATGCGGGTCTATCACGTCGACGTGACCGGCGATTTGCGTGATCTGCGCGCGGATAGCGCCACCGTACAACCGCTGCTCGACGCTGATGACTACCATGTCCCACAGGCGTTTGGCGGCGCGGAGCGGTCCGCCGGTAGCAACGGCATCGTCTACCCGAGCGTGCGCGATCCGCACGGCGAGTGCGTGGCGATATTCAGGCCGCGCGTGCTGGCGCCGGCGGTGCAGGGCCGGCATTTCGGCTATATCTGGAACGGCGAGCAAATCACGGACGTGGTCACTCTCGGTGAAAGTGGTATCGCGCCGCACGGTTGAACGTCCGTGACGGCCCGGGTCGGTTAGAACTTCACCGGTCGCTTGTCGAGCTTGCGCTGCAGGGTGCGCCGGTGCAGGCCGAGGCTTCGTGCGGCTTCCGAGATATTGCCATCGTGCTCGGCCAGCACGCGCTGAATATGTTCCCACTCGAGACGCTTGAGCGACATGCGTTGCTCGGGTGATTCGACGGGTGTATCCGCGCCATCGTCGCCGAGCGCGGCAATTACCGCCGGGGCATCGACTGGCTTGGCGAGATAGCCCACCGCGCCGCGCTGCATGGCGCTCACGGTAGTGGCGATGCTTGCATAGCCGGTCAGCACGGTAACGCGCAGACCGGGTGCGGCCTCGATCAGGGGTGTGATCAGATCCAGTCCCGACACCTCGCAGTTCAGGTTGAGATCGAGCACGGCATGGGTCGGCGCCCAGTCGTTGGCGCGTGCCAGTGCCTCGTCGGGCGTATGGGCCGTGGCAATGACCAGGCCGCGGCGCCCGAGCGCGCGGGCGAGGGCGTCGGTGAAGGTGGTGTCGTCGTCGATGAGCAGTACGCGCATCGCGCTGGCGTCGGCCTTGTTCATTCGGGCGTTGTCCCGGCGTCGAGCGGCAGGCTCACCAGGGTGCGCGTGCCGCGGCCGTCGCGGCGCCTGAGGCTGACTTCGCCGCCGACACGTTCGAGGCTGACGTGTGACAGGATCAGGCCGAGGCCCTGGCCGTCGGGCTTGGTCGAGAATCTCAGCCGCCCGGCGCGGGCCGTGTCGTGCTCGGCGATGCCCAGGCCTTCGTCGTCGATGGTGACCTGCAGCACGTCGTGTTCGCGCGTGGCCGAGACGGCAACCCGCGCACTGCCGTTCACCAGCGATGCATCGGCGGCATTGTTGAGCAGGTTGATCAGCGACTGGCTCAATGCCGTGCGATCGGTTATCGGGGCGCTGTCCAGCGCCGGGCCCAGATCGAGCCGCGCCTGAATTTCCGGACGCATGACGCGCCAGCGCTCGATTATCGCGCGCAGCCATACGGCCAGATCGACCGGCTGGGTTTCTGCATCGCGGTCCGGTTGCTCCGCCGCGCCAAGCAGCTGGGTGATCTGGAGTTTGCACAGCCCGATCTGCTGGTCGAGCAATTCGAGATCGGGCCGAAGCGCCAGGTCGTCGGCATAGGCCTCGCGCAGTTCGGATACCACTACCGCCATGGTGGACAGCGGCGTGCCCAGTTCGTGGGCGGCGCCGGCCGCGAGCGCACCGAGCGACGTGATCTGCTCGTTGCGCAACATCTGCTCGCGTGCCTCGGCCAGCGCCAGATCGCGGCGCCGCACGGTGGCCGCCATACCGGTCACGAAGATCACCAGCAGCGCTGCCGAGACCATGAACGTCGCCCACATGCCGAGCACGTGCATGGTGAATCCGCCATGCATGGCATGTGGCGGCACGAGGAACTGGAGCAGCAGAGCGGTATAGGCGCTCGCTGCCACCAGGGCGATCAGCCACGCGAGGGCACGCGGCAGGCTGGCCGCTGCGATCGCGATCGGCACGAGGTATAGCGATACGAACGGGCTGGACGAGCCGCCGGCCCAGTACAGGAGCGCGCTGAGCGCGAGCGTGTCGAACACCAGATGCGCGAACAGCTCGGCTTCGGTGGCCGGGCGTGGGCGACGCAGACTCCATCCGATGAGCGCGTTGATCGCCGCCAGTACCGTGATGCTGGCCAATAGCGGGCCAGAACGGGTTTCCACGCCCGGCGTGAGTGCCGCTGTCGCGATCGCGGCGAGCACAAACACGACCGCGCCCCAGCGCAGGCGATGCAGCCAGGTGAGCAGTTTGACGGGCGTCAGCCGGGAAACAGCCTGCATGGGCGATGGGTCGGCAAGCGAGACGCGCAGGATACCGCCATGCGCGCGATCGGCGGTATCGGCGCGACAATATGTCGCAGGCGCCTGTTCGCGTCAGGCCTTGCCGCGTTCGGACAGGCTGATGCCGCCGAGCACCAGCAGCAGCGCGACGACATGGAACAGATGCAGGGTCTCGCCCAGCAGTACGATCGAAAACAGCGTGCCGAAGATGGGCACGAGGTTGATGAAAATCCCCGCGCGGTTGCTGCCGATGAGCTCGTTGCTCCAGATGAAGCAGCTTTGTGCAATCAGGCCTGGGAACAGGGCCGCGAAGAGCACCACCGCGCTGCCTTGCAGATCGGGCGCGATAGTCGCGCCGCGCAGGCCTTCCCATAACGCGAACGGGAGCGCGCCCACCGATGCGGCTATACAGATCACGGTGATGAAACTCAGCCAGTGCATCGGCGGCTTGAAGCGCAGCGCGAAGGTGTAGCCGCCGTAGCAGAGAATGGCGAGCAGCATAAGTGCATCACCGCGGTTCAGGTCGAGATGCAGCAGCTGCGAAAGCTGGCCGTTAGATACCGCGAGCGCGACGCCGAGCACTGTCATCACGAAGCCGATCAACTGCGTACGCCGCGCGGCATGGCGCAGCACGAGGAAGTTGAGCGCAAAGATCACCATCGGCATGCCGGCCTGCTCGATCACCACATTGATCGTGCTGGTGTAGTTCAGGGCGCTGTAAAGCGCGGCGTTGAAGCAGCCGAGGCCGATACCGCCGAAGGCCAGTAGCCGCCAGAAATGCTGTCGGATCTGCGGCCAGTCGCGTTTGAGATACGGCCAGGCGAACGGCAGGGCGACGAGACCGGCAGTCAGCCAGCGCAACTGGGTCAGTAGCAGCGGGCTGATATGACCCACGGCCAGTTTGCCCGCGACCGCGTTCGCGCCCCAGCACATGGTGGTCAGCAGCAGCAGACCGTAGGCGAGTCCGATACGGGGTGCACGCGTGTCCATACAGGTCAGGCGGTTATCGTTATGCGAGCGATAGCGCCGGCAGCGCTGCGGGTTGGCCCGGTCGCTTCACGACAGCGAATTCGGTGGGGCAGGCGTCGGGGCGCACGCGCATCCGGCACGGTGATCTCCTTGTCCACGGCAGTCCACGTGCCAGCCGCGGGCATCGCTGCTAAGGCTGAATTCGATGGTTCCGCACGCCCCATGCGTGCCGACCTGCGCCGGTCGTGGATGACGCGCAGTCTAACGCAGCACCCAGCGGGGCAGGGCTAGCGGCGGCCGAGCCGCCGCTGTGTGTCAGCTTGCGGCGGGCGCGCGGGCGCCGGCGCGGCCCAGGGCATAGCTGGCGACTACGTAGACCACCAGCGCGGTCACGATGGCGTTGAGCGGCGGAATGCCCGGCAGCAGATTGGCTGCCGCGAAGCCCAGTGCCCATGCGCCCACGGCGATCCAGTTGACCGTGTCGAAGGCGGCCTGTTCGAGGGCGGCATACCGCCGACGCGCGACAAGGAAATAGTCCGCAATCAGGATCGCACCGATCGGCGGCAGCGCCGAGCTGAGAAACGACAACCAGCCGACGAAGTTGTTGTACAGCCACAGCGCGAACACGGTACCGACGATGCCGTTGACGAGCACGATCCAGTGCTTGGGCCAGCCGGTGATATTGGAAAAACCCAGCGACGCGGCATAGAGCGCGTTGTCGTTGGTGGTCCAGATATTCAGGCCGAGCACGAGAACGGCCGGGATGATCAGCCCCTGAGCGAACATGACCTGCGAGATGTCCGACTCGCTATAGACCAACGCGCCCACCGCACCGAAGGTGAACATCAGCGAGTTGCCCAGGAAGAAGGCGATCAGCGTGGTGCTCACACCGATCTTCGGGGTCTTCGCAAAGCGCACGAAGTCCGGCGTGAGCGTCGCGCCGCTGATGAACGAACCGATACAGGTCGAAAGCGCCACCGCGAGGGTGATCGAGTTCTCCGGCTGGATTGCGGCCAGCGCGCCCAGGCCACCGGCCTCGTTCACCGCCATGCCGACCGAGAGATTGCCTAGAACGAAGATGGCCGGGACTGCGATCAGGCTGAGCACGGCAAGTGCCTTGAAGCCGAGATAGGCCGTCGCGGTCATCAGCACGCCGCCGGCGATTATCAGCCATAGCGTATCGATACCGGTAGCGACCTGGACCGGCAGGGCGAACATCACCACGCCGACCCCAAACCAGCCCACCTGGGTCCCGCCAAGCAGCGCCGAGGGCAGCCACGAACCGCGGCTGCCGAAGGCATAGCGGCTGATCAGATGGGTGGACAGCCCGGTGCGGCTGGCGATGAGTGCGAGCAGCGCGGCATAGGCGCCGAGCACCAGATTGCCGCACAGCACCACCGCAGCGAAGCGCGCGAGCGAGAGCCCCTCGCCGAGTGTGCCGCCGGCCCACATGCTGGCCGAGAAGAAGGTGAAGCCGAGCATCACCGCGAGCATGGTCCAGAAGCCGCGCCGCGCGCCGGCGGGGACCTGTTCGAGTTCGTAGTCCGTGTGCTGTTCTGCCATGTAGGTCGCTGTTCCCCGGAGCGGTTTTGCAGGCCGATTATGCCGGCTTCCGGTCAAGCAAGCCTCGTGCCATGGCGGCGAGGTGCCGGCGCAGCTCTAGCCGGCAATTCGCGTGGTTGCGGGCATGGCTTGAATCTCGGCGGTGGGAAAGGTCATGGCAAAACGCGAGACCGCGAGCGTCGCCAGATGACGCTGCGAGAAGATATCCGCAAAGCCCGCATCCGACGGTATGGCGTGATCTGTAAGCCGCGCGGCACGAACCCGGCCGCGGGCCGAGATCCGGGTGCGATAGCGATAATCGCCGCAGGGCTGATCGAGGGTATGCCAGCGCGGTCGCAACAGGCGGGTCGTCACCGGTAGCGGTGGCCCAAACGCACGATAGGCCAGGCGAATAGTCGCACTGCCGCCGCGGTGAATATTCACTTGGCGGGCATGGCCGTCGGCCTGATTGCGATCGCGGAAACTGGCGCGCTGTTTGGGCAGGCCCCAATTGAACCGTCCGCCGTCGACGCTTTCCTGTGTGGACACCCAGATATGCGTAACGGCCGGCATGGGTACACCGTGTTCGTTGGCGAAACGGCCGGGAACAATAAGCAGTTCGCGATAGGGGCCGACGTTGGAGCTCGCGTAGTCGACCAGCATGAGCGCCCCGATACCGCCGCGGGCCCGGCCGCGTAGTGCTGGTACGGCTTCGGCACAGGCATTGCCGAACTCCCGGCTGCAGGCGAACAGTGCAATCAGGCCGCGGCCTTCGAGTTGCCAAGGCGGAGCGATGATATCTGCGTGGCGATCACTCATGAGTCCATCCTAGAGGATGGACTCACTGGCGTGCATGCGTCGAGCTATCGAGCTGTCGACCGAAACGCGAACGATGGACTTTACGGGCGCGCTCAGCCGCTGGCGAGTGGCAACGCGGGCCGCGCGCGGTAGCGATCCCCGAAGCGGGCCTGCAGCGCGCTGACCTTGGGCGCATCCCAGTGGCGGATATAGGGATGGTTCGGGTTACGGGTCGCGAAATCCTGGTGATAGGCCTCGGCCGGGTAGAACGCGTCGGCCGCGATCGGGGTGACCTCGGTGGCGATCGGCGCGTCGTAGACGTCGGCGTCGTCGAGTTGGGCGATATAGTCTTGCGCCGCGCGGTTCTGGCCAGCATCGAGCGCGAAGATGGCCGAGCGGTACTGGCTGCCGCGATCGGGCCCCTGGCCGCCGACCTGGGTCGGATCGTGGGCGACCGAGAAATAGATCTGCAGCAGATCGGTATAGCCGATCACTGCCGAGTCGTATTCGATACGCACCGCTTCGGCATGACCGGTACGCCCGCTGCTGGTGGCCCGGTAGCTGGCGGTATCGGCATCGCCGCCGGCGTAGCCGGAGACGACATCGGTTACGCCTTCGACGTGTTCGAACACGGCTTCGATACCCCAGAAGCAGCCGCCGGCGAGCACTGCCGTTTGCATGCCGGTGGGCGCGGTCGCTATCGGCTGCTCGGCGGTCGGTACGTCGATCGCTTCGGCCTCTGCCGCCGCCGGTACGAGCAGCGGCCAGAGCAGCGCGCCGGCGCAGCCGATCACGGCCAGCGCCATGCCCAGGGGGCCCAGGCGTTTCGTATGGGTGACTGGGTTCATGACTGAATCCTCTGGTGTTCAGACTTGGGGCGTGGCAACGAAATGCATTGCCACGGCATTCATGCAGTACCGCAGCCGGGTCGGCGGGGGGCCATCGTTGAAGACATGGCCGAGATGCGCATCACAGCGCGTGCAGACGACCTCGGTACGGCGCATGCCCAGCGTGCGGTCGACGTGTTCTGTGACATTCGGCGCCGCGATCGGTTGCCAGAAACTCGGCCAGCCGGTGCCGGAGTGGAACTGGGTGGCGGCATCGAACAGCGCGGTATCGCAGCAGATACAGCAATAGATACCGGGTGCGTCCGGTTTTTCGTAGTCGCCGCTGTAGGGCCGTTCGGTGCCGGCCTGGCGGGCGACGCGATACGCCGCAGGCGACAGCTGTTCCTGCCACTCGGCATCGGTTTTCACGATCTTGTCGAGCGTCTTTTCGCCCACGCGCTGGCCGTCGTCGCCGAAGACCACGATCCGCACGCTGGCCGGGTCGGCCGCGGAGGCGCGTCGTGCCCAGGGCAGGCTTGTCAGCAGCACGGTCGCGGCGAGCGCACCGGTCAGTAGCCGGCGCCGGTTGTTGTCGACCGGATTGGTAACAGATTGGATGTCGTTCGTCGTTTTCATATGCCGGCCCACCATTCATAGCCGCGGTCTTCCCAGTACCCGCCGTTGCCGCCCTGGATCGCCGCAAAGCTGTCGACCAGTTCCAGGCGCATAACGTATTTCGCCATCTTGTAGCCGAGCTGGCGTTCCGCCCGCAGGCGCAGGGGCGCGCCGTTGGCGATCGGCAGGCGGTCGTCGTTGAGCCCGTAAGCCAGCAGGGTCTGGGGGTGATAAGCCTCGACCATGTCGATGCTTTCGTAATACTTGACCGGCCCGCCGTAGATGTTGTCCGCACAGTGGAAGACCACGTAGCGGGCCTCGGCGGTCGGGCGCACTTGGTCGAGCACGTCGCCGAGCACCGCACCCGTCCACTTGGCGATACAGCTCCAGCCTTCCACGCAGTCGTGGCGGGTGATCTGGGTGCGCGACGGCATGGCTTTCAGGTCGTCGATCGAGAAATCGGCCGGCTGGCGGACGAGCCCGTCGATACGCAAGCGCCAGTCGGCGAAGCCGTTCGCGGCGTGCCGTTTGTAGTCGTCGTTGCTCGGGTTGGTGCTGCCGTTGGCGCGCATGGTGTCGGCGATATCGCTTTCCGAGAATTCGCGGGCCAGCGATGCGCGTGACGACACCAGCCGCTGGGCGGCACGGGTGAGCCGGTCGGTCGCGCCGAGCAGATCCTTGACCTGATCGTTGCGCGACAGGCTGTCGCAGCCGGTGAGTGCAGCGCTCGCGCCGAGCGCGCCCAGGCCGGTGATCAGGCGCCGGCGTTTCGGGTCGGGGACGATGAGCTTGCGGTCACGCATGGCGGTTGTCCTTGGCGGTCGGGGCGTCGCTGCTGATGCGATAGCGGCCGGTGATCATCGAGCGCAGGTTGTTGAGCACGCCCGAGATCAGCACCAGCCCGAGGTGGATCACAAAGAATGCGACCAGCGCGAAGCTGAATATGAAATGCAGCGTGCGTGCGCTCTGGCGACCGCCGAAAACGTCGAGCAGCCAGGGCCAGGCGGCGTTCATCGTCGGCGACATGGTCAGGCCGGTGAGCACCATCAGCGGCAGCAGACCGAACAGGACCAGCAGATAAGTGAGCTTCTGCAGGCCGTTGTAGTCGGCCTTGTGATCGAACTTGAGCCGCGCGTGGTGCGCGATCGTGGCCGGCAATCCGCGCCACTGGGCAGCGGTCGGCCAGACCAGCCGGCGCCGGGCGCGGCTGGCGAGGGTGTAGATCAGATAGGCAAGCAGCATGGGCACGAAGATCCACGCCGCCGCGAAATGCCAGTAGCGGCCCATGGCCAGCCACTGCGGGCCGGGCAGGGTCGCCCAGGCGGGGAAACCGCGTTGGTCGAGTTCGCCATTGCCGTCGCGTGATAGCCCGAGCACGCCGGTGGTGTTGATGCGATAGCCGGCGATCCGGACTACGCCCATCGGTTCGCCGTCGTCGCCGCGCATGGCGGTGATCTGCAGGGCCGGGTCGTCGAAGTTGGAGTCGTTGCCCCAGTAGAGCGCCGGGTGGGCATTGAAAATCTGTAGCCCGCTCATCAGCAGCACGACGAGGCAGACGAGGTTGATCCAGTGCCAGACGCGCGTGAAAAGCCCGTGACGTTTGATCAACCGGCCGCGCCGCCGGGCCGTGCTGTGTGGATTGTTGTTGGCGTTATCCATGATCAGGCCCGTCTTCCGAGAAGAGCAGCCCGCCGGCCGGGGCCGGCAGGCAACCGGGAGGGCGAATTACATGCTGTCTTCTTTCATGCCGTCTTCGTTCGACATGCCGGCTTCGCCAGACATGCTTTCGTCGCCGCCCGCCATGGGCTCGTCACCGTCGAGCGGCGCCTGATAGGTGTCGCTCTGTGCGCCGTTGCTGCCCGGATCCGCCTTCATGCCATCGTCATGCGTCATGCCGCTTTCCTGCGACATCGAGCCTTCCTCGCCCGACATGCTGTCTTCAGCGGCCAGACCCGCGACGCTCCAGACCAGGCAGGCCGAGAACAGCAGGGCGCCGAGAAGCGGGGTGCGGATGGATTGGGACTTGGTCATTGCAACTCTCCGTTTTGGATGATCCGACCGGGTGTGTGCAATTCATAGAGGGCCCGGTCGGCCGCCGCGAATAGGCGGCTGATGACGACATTAGGCGGGGCGCCCGACGCAATCATCACGAATAGATAACGTAGCGGGGCGATTTATGGTTTCGTGATGCCCGTGGTGTGCCGATAGATAGAGAATGGGCGTCGGTCGACAGGGAGCACGGCATGGCAGAACGCATACTCTGTGTAGAGGACGATCCGGATATCGGGCGGCTGCTGGTCGCCATCCTGGGCGAGGCCGGTTATCCGGCGGACTGGGTGACCAGTGGTGAACAGGCGTTGGAACATTGGCGCGATGCCGCGCTGGTCGTGCTCGATCTGATGCTGCCCGGCATCGACGGCCTTGCCGTCTGCCGCGAGATCCGCGCGCATGATGTCGGCATCCCACTGATCATGCTCACCGCGCTTGCGGGCACCCGCGACGTGGTTCTGGGCTTGGAAATTGGTGCCGACGACTACATCACCAAACCTTTCGATGCGGAGATTCTGCTCGCTCGCGTGCAGGCGTTGATGCGCCGCCGTCACCGCGAGGCGGCACTGCCGGCCGACGTTGCGGCGGCTGCGCCGATCACCGTAGGCGCGTTGAGCGTTGATATCGACAAGCACGAGGTGCGGGTCGACGATACCCCGGTCTCGCTCACCGCCAAGGAGTTTGCCCTGCTGGCCCTGTTCGCTCGCAATCCCGGCCACGGCTTTTCGCGCAGCGATTTGCTCGACCAGGTCTGGGGGTCGGAATTCGACGGTTTCGATCACACCGTCAACACGCATATCAATCGCCTGCGCGGCAAGATCGAAGCCGATCCGGCCGAGCCGCGTTATATCCAGACCGTCTGGGGCGTGGGTTACCGGTTTGTCGATCCGCACGACATGCCGGGCGATGGCGTATGAAGCGCGCCTGGCAACGTATCGCGAATGTTTCGCGCAGCCTCTATGCGCGCATCGTCTTCGTTTATTTGGCTGGTCTGTTGCTGTTGTCGGTGACAGCGGCATGGGTAGCGGTCAGCCAGTTCGAGCAACTTGGCCGCGAGTGGCAGCAGCGCACTCAGATCGATCTGGCGGACAATCTTGTTCGGGTCATGCAGGCACCGCTCGGCGCCGGCCCGGACTCGCCCGCAGCGCGTGATGCGGCCGACCAGATCCTGTCCATCAACCCGGCGGTTTCGCTCTATGTGCTCGATGCCGAAGGGCGCGTGGTCGGCGACTATGCCGAAGCCGGCTGCAGCGATAACGCCCAGGTTCCGCTGAGCGCGATCGAGGATCTGCTCTCGGATGAGCCGATGCTGCCGGTGCTGGTGGAGGCGCCATGCTCGCACCACGACAGCGTGTTTTCGGTGGCGCCGGTGCGTTTCGGCGCCGCCGGAGAGCCCGGCTATCTGCTGGCCGTGCTCGATGCCGGCGCGCGCATGTCGATGTTCGCCATGCTGCGCACCAGCAGCATTACCCGGACGTTGCTTATCGCCGGCTCGTTGGCCGTCGGACTGGCCGGTGTGCTCGGGCTGCTGCTGTTCGCGCTGCTGACCCGGCGTTTTCGAAAGCTCACGGCCGCTGTCGAACGATTCGCCGTTGGCGACTATGGCCAGCGTATCGATCCGGGGCGTGCAGACGAGATCGGCCATCTCTCGCGCGCGTTCAACGATATGGCCGCGACCATCGAAGCCCAGCTCGACGCCCTGCGCGAGAACGATCGCCAGCGCCGTGAGCTGGTTGCCAACCTGTCGCACGATTTCCGTACCCCGCTGACGTCACTGCGCGGTTATGCCGAACAGCTGCGCAAGGCCGAGAACCTGCCGGCCGAAACCCGCGATGCGCACTTGGCTGCGATTCTGGCCAACGCCGATCGCCTCACGCGGCTGGCGCGTCAGCTGTCGACGCTGGCACGGGTCGATGCCTTCGAAAAACCGCTGTGCGTGGATGCGTTCTCGCTCGCCGAGTTGATCCACGACATCGCCGGCAAGTTCCGCTCGCAGGCGCTCGATGCGGGCCTGGAGCTGACGGTCGATTGCGCGCCCACGTTGCCACCCGTGGCGGCCGATCTGGCGCTGATCGATCGCGTGCTCGCCAATCTCATCGACAATGCGATCGCGGCCACGCCGCCGGGCGGCAAAGTTGCCGTCGTGGCAAGCGTGTCGGACAGCCGGGTCGTGGTGGAGATCAGCGACAGCGGCGTCGGCCTGTCGGCCGACGAACTCACGCTGGTCACGCAGCGTTTCTATCGCACGCCCGCGTCGCGCAGGCGCGGCGAGGGATCGGGTCTGGGCCTGTCGATCGTCGAGGAAATCTGTGCGCGGCACGGCACGCGGCTGCGCCTGTGCAGCGCGCCGGGCGAGGGGACACAGGCGGCGTTCGATCTGCCGATCGCGTGATCGAATCGTGAGGATTGGCGTGCCGGCACGCCCCAGACTGGCGGCCAGCGGTCGCAACGGCCGCCAACCACCGGAGCGCGCCATGACCCGTATTCGATCTGTTCTGCCGGCAACGCTTTTTACTCTGTTCGCGTTGCTGCTCGTTCCGGCGGCTCAGGCCGCGCCGCGGCCGGTGGTGCTGGAGTTGTTTACCTCAAACGGCTGTTCGAGCTGTCCGCCGGCTTATGAACTCTTGCGTGAGCTGCAGGCTCGCCCGCCGGTCGATGACGTCCGACTGATCTTGCTCAGTCAGCACGTCGACTACTGGAACCGGCTGGGCTGGGTCGATCGCTATTCCAGCGCGGACTTCACCCAACGCCAGCGCGAGTACGCCCGCGACGTGTTCGGCAGCGGGCGTGTATATACGCCGCAGCTGGTGGTCAACGGCAGCGACGAGATGGTGGCCAGCCGCGGCAACGAAGTGCGCGCGGCGATCGAGCGCGCGGCGGACGCCGCGGATCTCGGCGTTACGGTCGACGCGCGCACGGCAGGCGACGGCTCTATCGACGTCACCGCGCGCGTAGAGCGCGGGCAGATCGCTGCACCCGCGAGCGTCTGGTTTGCACTCACCCAGGACGAGGTCGTCTCGCATATCGGGGCGGGTGAAAACCGCGGCCGAAAGCTGATCGAGAACGGCGTCGTGCGTACGCTGCGCCGGGCGGGCCATCATCCCGCGAATGCCGACACGGTACGCAGCTACCGTGCGCAACTGCCCAGTCCGGCGGATGTCGATCGCGACGATCTATTGGTTGTTGTATTCGTGCAGCGTGACGATGACCGGGTGATTGTCGGTGCCGGGCAGGCGGCGCTCGAAAGGGCGCGTACAGCCTCGCACTGAACGAAAGAAGCCGCCAGGTAGTCGGCCGAATGACGCGCATAAAAAAGGGCAGCCCACGGGCTGCCTTTTCGCAAACGGACCGGCGCGATCGGCCGATCGCAGCGACTTACATGCTGGATTCGTCCTGATTCATGTCGTCGCTATCCATGCTGCCGTCCTTGGACATGTTTTCCTTGGTTACGTCCTCTTTGTCGGCCATGCCGTCATCTCCGGACATGCTGCCGTGGCCGGCTTCGCCGGACTCGTCGTAGTCTTCGCCGTCCTTGCTACCGTCGGACGTGCCGTACTCGTCTTTGGCGGCGCCGCTTTCCTCGGTCATCATGTTGTCGTCGGACTTCATCGAGTCGCTCGACATGCTGCCCTCGGTCGACATGCTGCTTTCGCCGGACATGCTTTCGTCACCGCTGTGGTCATCCGCGAACGCGGCCGGGCTCAGGGTGAGCACGCCGGCGCAGACGAGCGAAGCGAGCAGGGACGAGGTGAATTTCTTGTTGGAACGCATATGCAACTCCTTGTGCATGCGACACGGGGCGAGAGTGTTTGCCCCGTGCGGTATGACCATTAGTACGGATCGTCCGCTGAACCGGCGCTTTATGGTTTGCGACGGCCCGATGGCACTTCCCGGATACTAGCGACCGGTGGCTTGGCAACGGTATCCGAAAATACACGGATTCATGGGATCGTCACTTTGCAGGATAGATTTCGAATAGATGGCTTTTAAAACAGGGTTGTGCTTTGAATACATCGGGTAACAACGGTTCTCATATGCAATACGGCCGCGTTCGCTACCTCGCCCGAGGCCAACGGCGATGAAGAGCGCTTTGGCTCGTGTGCTGGCAGTTCTGTTCATGGTCGGCGGTCTGGGCGTTGCGCTCCCGGCCGCTGCCCAGGGCGACCGGGTGCTGGTCTTCGCCGCGGCGAGCCTGAAGAACGCGGTGGACGACGTGGCGAGTGCGTATGAGGCGTCGCACGACACCGATCTGCGTGTGAGCTATGCGGGCAGCTCCACCCTGGCCCGACAGATCGAGCAGGGCGCGCCGGCCGCGGTGTACATATCAGCGAACGAGGCCTGGATGGATCGGCTGGAAGAGCGCGGGCGGATCATGGCCGCCACTCGCGTCGACCTGCTGCGCAACGACCTCGTGCTGGTTGCGCCTTCGGACCGCGGTGTTCGACCGACGCTGGCGCAGAAATCAGACCTTTTCGCTGCGCTCGGTGCGAACGGTTATCTCGCCATGGCAAATACCGAGGCCGTGCCGGCCGGAATCTACGGTCGGCAGGCCTTGCAGCAGCTCGGGTTGTGGAACGAGCTGCAAGGTCGTATCGCCCAGGCTGAGGATGTGCGCGCCGCGCTCGCGCTGGTCGCCCGAGGCGAGACGCCGCTGGGCGTTGTCTATGCAAGCGATGCCGTGGCCGAGCACGGTGTGCGTGTGATCGAAACCTTTGCCGCGGACAGCCACGATCCCATCATCTATCCCGCCGCGCTGGTCACGGATGCCGATACGCCCGCGGCACGGGATTTCCTCGCCTTCCTGCAGAGCGAGCCGGCACGGCAGTTGTTCAAGCAGTGGGGCTTCAGCATTGCGGGCGCCGAATAGATGTTGAACCCGGCCCAGGCCGAAGTGCTGTCGCTGAGCCTGTGGGTGGCGAGCACCGCGGTGCTGTTCAGCCTGCTGCCTGCATTGGCTGCGGCCTGGTTTCTGGCGCGCTCGCGCTGGCGCGGCAAGATGCTGGTCGATGCGCTCGTGCATCTGCCGCTGGTGCTGCCGCCGGTCGTGACCGGCTATCTGCTGCTGGTCGGCCTCGGGCGCAACAGCCTCGTCGGCGGCTGGCTCGCGGATACCTTCGGCCTGGTGTTCGCTTTCCAGTGGACCGGCGCGGCGCTGGCTGGGGCGATCATGGGCTTTCCGCTGCTGGTGCGCCCAATCCGCCTGTCGCTGGAGGCCATCGATACACGCGTCGAGGCCGCGGCTGCCACGCTGGGCGCGTCGCCGGCCTGGGTCGCGCTGACGGTCACCGTGCCGCTGGTTTTGCCGGGGCTGATCGCGGGGATGGTGCTCGCGTTCGCCCGCGCACTGGGAGAGTTCGGCGCGACGATTACCTTCGCTTCCAATATCCCCGGCGAGACGCGCACGCTGCCGATCGCGATCTATACCTTCATCCAGGTGCCGGGTGGTGAGAACCAGGCGCTGCAGCTGATCTTGATCTCGATCGCCGTGTCGCTGTCGGCGCTGCTCGTGTCGGAACTGATCGCGCGCCGGGTCAAGCGCCTACAGGCGCCGCTGTGATGCTCTCGATCGACGTCGCTCATCGCATCGGCGATTTCTCGCTGGATTGCCGTTTCGACAGCGACGCGCGCGTGACCGGGCTGTTCGGCCCGTCCGGCGCGGGCAAGAGCACGCTGCTGCGCATCATGGCCGGGCTGATCCGGCCCGAGCGGGGGCGTGTCGAACTGGCGGGGCGCTGCGTGTTCGACAGCGCACGCAATATCCATGTGCCGGCTCATCGCCGGCGTATTGGCTATGTGTTCCAGCAGGCGCGCCTGTTCACCCATCTGAACGTGCGCCACAACCTGCGCTATGGCGCGTGGTTTGCGCGCGACAAGCCGGATGCCGAGCGCTTCGATCAGGTCGTGGACATGCTCGATATCGGGCCGCTGCTCGGTCGCCGCGTGGCCGGGTTGTCCGGCGGCGAGCAGCAGCGGATCGCCATCGGCAGGGCGCTGTTGTCGAACCCCGCGATGCTGCTGCTCGACGAGCCGCTGGCCTCGCTCGATGCGGCGCGCAAGCAGGAAGTGCTGCCTTATGTGGAGCGGCTGAGCGTGGAGACGCAGCTGCCGATCGTGTTCGTCAGCCATCAGCTCGACGAACTGCTGCGACTGGCCAATCGGCAGGTTGTCGCGGTTCGCGACGGTCGAGTCGCCTACTGTGGCGCCACGGCGGAGTTTCTCGCCCGCCCCGAACTGCTGGGCGCCGATCAGGCCCGCGATGCCGGCGCGCTGCTACGGGTCCGGGTACGCGAACACCAGCAGGCCGACGGCCTGTCGGAACTCGACTGCGGCGGCCAGTCGTTGTTCGTGCCGCGGGTCGATCAGGCGCCGGGCAGTGCGGTGACCGTGCATGTGCGGGCCCGCGACGTGATGCTCGCCCGCGAGCGTCCGCAGGGGATCAGTGCGCTGAATATTCTCTCCGGCACGATCGAAAGCCTTGTGGCCGACGGCGACTATGCCGTGAACGTGCTGATCGGCGTGGGCGATCAGCGCCTGGAAGCGCGGGTCACGCGGCGCTCGGCCGAGCATCTTGAACTGGCGGTGGGGCAGCCGATCCATTCGGTGATCAAGAGTCTGGCGCTCGCGGAACAGGCCTGGGAGCGTCTTGGCGGCCTGTGATTGCGGCGCAGAACACGCTTTCTGCTAGATTCGAATCGCACGTCTTCCAAGGAGAAAGCGATGAGGAGAGCGTTACTGGCAACGGGTGCGATGGTGTTGGCGATGGCCGCGGCAGGGCCGGCTTTCGCACAACAATCGGAGACCCTTGATTCGAAGTCGACCGATGCGACAAAGGCTTCCGAGTTGCCGCTCGACAAGGTCTGTCTGCAGCGCAGCAACATCTATAGCGCAGGCTCGGTCGTTACGATGAACGAGAAGCCTTACGTCTGCAAGATGGACAAGAACAGCGGTACCGGCACCCTGAGCTGGGTCGCCATAGAGCCCGAGTCCTAGGCCTGAGCATGTGTTGATGACGACAGGCCGGGCGCGAAACCGCGTCCGGCTTTTTCGTTCTAGCCCGCGTGCCCAGCGAAGCGCTCGTGGATTTCCAGCACGTGCACGATGCTCGGCAGCAGGGCCGCCAGCGTTTCCTCCGAGCCCGAGCGGCTGCCGGGAAAAGTCAGCACCAGCGAGTTATGGGCAAACCCGGCCACTCCGCGCGACAGCACCGCATAGGGCGTGCGGCGCTGACCGAAGGCGCGGGCGGTTTCCATCAGCCCCGGCATGGGCGTGGTGAGCATCGGCTCGATGGTCTCGACCACGCGGTCTTTCGGCCCGATGCCGGTGCCGCCGACCGTGATGATCAGATTCGTGCCGGCCGCCAGCGCGGTCTGCATCGCTTCGCGCACACGTGATTCGCTGTCGGGCAGGATCTGGTAATCCAGCGGCGTGAAGCCGGCCTGTTCCAACCCTTCGACGACCTGGCGGCCGGCGGTGTCCGGCTTGTTGCCGTCGGCCACTGGGTTGGACACCATCAGCACGCTGGCGGACAGCGGCTGCTTCAGCGTGCGCTTGAAATGGCTCTTGCCGCCGGTCTTGTCGAGCAGGCGGGTATCGCCGATCGCCAGTTCCTCGGGCTCGGCATAGGGCTTGAGCATGTCGTAGAGCGTGAGAGCGGCCATGCTGGCAGCGGTCAGCGCTTCCATCTCCACGCCCGTTGGGCCGATCGTGTGGACTTCGGCCTCGATCACCACGCGATCGCTCTCCACCGCGAAATGCACTTCGGCCGCATGGATGGGCAGCGGATGGCATAGCGGCAGCAGTTCGTCGGTGCGCTTGGCCGCGAGAATGCCGGCGATACGCGCCGAGGCCTGCGGATCGCCTTTCTCCGTGTCGCGATCGGCGATGCGCTGCAGGCAATGGCCGGGTGCGTAAAAGCTGGTGGTCGCGGTCGCCGAGCGCAGCGTCTCGGGTTTCATGCCGACGTCTTTCATCGGTGCTTCCTTCTATGGCTTGCGCGGACGTTCGGGTTGCACGACTTCCGTGCCTTCGAGATAGGCGCTGCTGCCGTCTGCATAGTGTTCGTTCTTCCATACCGCGACGCGCGCCTTCAGCTCTTCGAGCGCATTGCGCGCGGCGTCGAAGGCCGCGGCGCGATGCACCGCGCGGACCACGATATAGACACTGACCGCCCCGAGGCCGAGCCGGCCAGTGCGATGCTGGATACGGCAGGCGGATACATCGAAGCGCTCGATCGTCTCGGCCTCGATATCCGCGATCGTACGGGCGGCGAGCGGGCCGTAGGCGGAGTAATCCATCGACGCGACTTCGCGCCCGTTGTTGGCCAGCCGCACGGTGCCGCCGAACACGACCAGCGCGCCGCATTCGTCGTCAGCGGTTTCATCCATGAGCGCGTCGAGGTCGAGCGGCGCGTCGGTCAGATGATGCGAGTCGGATGCCGGCTGGCCGCCGGATACCGGTGGAATCAACGCGACCGTGTCGTTCTCGGCCAGCGTGTCCGTTGCCGCGAGCAGTCTGTCACCGCGCGCACAGGCGGTACGCGAGAGCAGATCGGCCGCCGCCGGGTACTGGCGCTGGGCACAGACGATGAGTTCGGCGGAGGTATGCGGCGCGTCGACGTCGACGGTGACCGACTCGGCCTGCATCAGCCGCTCGAGTTCGCCGAAGCATTCGACAGTGACGCGGATCGTTTCGCTCATGGCAATCGCTTCGCCGGCAGGCGGGGCAAACGTGGGTTCGCCAGCTTACCTGTGGCCGCACCCAGCGTGAACCGCACGCACCCGGCTTGGAGTTCAAGCGCGGCGGCGCGGTTCAACCCGTGCCTTCGCGCGCAATAACCTGCCGCGGTTCGAGACACCAGAAGCCGAGCGCGACCGCTTCGAGCAGACCGGCGACCGCCATCGTGCCGCGCCAGCCGGCGACCTCGAACGCCACGCCGGCGATCAGCGAACCCGCTGCGCCGCCGAGAAAGAAGCAGCCCATATACGCCGTCGTGATTCGGCTGCGCGCTTCCGGTCGCAGGGTATAGATCGTGCTCTGGTTGAGAATCTGTACGCCCTGCACTCCCAGGTCCATCAGCAGAATGCCGACCACGAGCGCGGTCAGCTGATGGGGCAGCAGGCCCATGAGCGCGAACGATGTCAGCGCGATAAGCATGAAGCCGGCGGTCGCGATCCGGCCGTGGCCGCGATCGTGCAGGTTACCGGCCAACGAGGCGCCGAGCGCGCCGGCCGCGCCGAGCAGGCTGAACAGGCCGATGGTGGTTTCGCTGTAGTGATACGGGGCGGGCGCGAGCAGGAACGGCAGCGTGGTCCACATGATGGTGAAGGCCGCAAAGCCGAGCGACCCATAGACGATGCGCTGGCGCAGCTGCGGTTCCTCGACGAGCAGCGCGCCGACCGAGCGCAGCACCTGGCCGTAGCGCAGCGCGCCGGCGGTGCTGGCCGTGTTCGGCAACACACGATGCAGCACGGCTGCCTGACCGAGCATGACGACGGCAGCGAAGCCGAATACCGCACGCCAGCCCGCGATGTCCGCGATCAGTCCGGAGAATGCCCGGGCGAGCAGGATGCCGATGAGCAGCCCGCTCATGACCCGGCCGACGACCGCGCCCCGCGCGTTCGGGGCGGCCAGATGGGCTGCCATGGGTACGAGAATCTGTGCCGCCGTGGCGGTCACGCCGATCAGGATGCTGGCGACGATGAAACCGCCAAAGCCCGGCGCGAAGGCGGCCGCTGCAAGCGACAGTGTCGAACCGAGACACAGCAGCGGCACCAGTCGGCGACGGTTGAAGAAATCACCCAGCGGCACGAGCAGCACCAACCCGGCGGCGTAGCCGAGCTGGGTCACGGTGACGATACTGGCGGCGGCGGTGCTGGAAACGTCGAGAGTGCGCGAGAGTAGATCCAGCAACGGCTGGGCGTAATACAAACCGCCCACCGACAGGCCACAGGCCAGGGCCATCAGCCAGACGAGGGGTGTGTTCGGGGTGAGTTCGGTCGTTTCAGCGTTCACGGTAATTAGGCATTGGACACGGCAAGGCGCGCGATTGTACCGCTGTATGCTGCAATGATGTCGGCCATGCGATCCGCAGGCGCAGGCGCGTGGCATGAAAAAGGCCCGCCTGAAAACAGACGGGCCTTGCCTTGCCGCGCGTGTCGACGATCAGTCGTCGTCGCGCTCGCTGTGCAGGACTTCGCCGGTCTTGCCGTCGACGGTCAGCTCTACGTGCTGGCCGGCGGGGTCGGTGGCCTCGACCTCGTAGCGATCCATTTCACGATCGATGCTGTCGATGTTCGTGTAATCCTTGGATTCGAGCATCTGGACAACGTCGACAATCGACTTGGTGTTGTCGCTGGTGCCGGTCTGCGCGAGGGCGACGCCCGGGCCTGCGACCAAGGCGGCGGCGAGGGCAAAGGGTGCGATACGGTTATTGAAACGGGACATATGTCCTCCTTGCGTTGAGTTCGAGAGCCAGTCTGGACAGCTGCCATCGAATTCATGGTGAACATCTTGTTAATCGCCAATTCATCGCCGCGGCCATGCAATAGCGTCATGCGACTTCTATTCCTCTCGACTATCTTTTGCCTGCTCGTGGCGATCGGCGCCGTGAGCAGCGTAGGCGTGCTAAAAGCCGACGACTCGGACGCGGCCGACGCGCGCGCCGCGCGCCGCGCCCTCGACGCCGGCGAGATCCGGCCGTTCGGGCAACTCCTCGCCCAGGTCGAGCGCGATTGCCGCGGTCGCTTCGTGGAGATGGAACTCGAGGAAGACGACGGCCGCTGGATCTACGAAATCAAGATGCTCGGCCCGCAGGGCGACGTTGCCGAGTTGGAGTACGATGCCGCCGACCTGCGCCTGCTCGAGGCCGAGGGCAAGCGCCTGGGCGCGCTCGAATGCGTACCGCCCGGGACGCCCGACTGATGCGACTTCCCTGATGCGGCTGTTAATAGTCGAAGACGAACCCACGCTCGCCGATCAGCTCGTCGAAGCACTCGGCGAGGCGGGCTATGCCGTGGACGTATCCACGGACGGGGAGGACGCGGCGTACCGAGGCGCGACCGAACCCTACGACGCCGTCGTGCTCGATCTCGGGCTGCCGCGACTCGACGGCCTGAGCGTACTGCGCCGCTGGCGTGCCGAGGACATGACCACGCCGGTGCTCGTGCTCACCGCGCGCGGCGAGTGGCACGAGAAGGTCGACGGCATGGACGCCGGCGCCGACGACTATCTGGCCAAGCCGTTTCGCATGGAAGAGTTGCTCGCCCGCCTGCGAGCGCTGATTCGTCGCGCGAGCGGCATGGCGTCTGCGGTGCTTACCATCGCCGGCGTCACCCTGGATACGCGTTCGGCGCGGGTCAGCGTCGCCGGCCGGCCCATCAAGCTCACCGGCCATGAGTACCGGGTGTTGTCGTATCTGATGCATCACGCCGACGAGATCGTGTCCCGCAGCGAGCTCATCGAACATATTTATGCTCAGGATTTCGACCGCGACTCCAACACCATCGAAGTCTTCATCCGTCGTCTGCGCAGCAAGCTGGATCTGGCCGTGATCCATACCGAGCGTGGCTTTGGCTATCGCTTTGGTGAACAGCCGGCAGCGGCATCCGACGCATGAGGCGCGCATCGCTGCAGCGGCGACTGTTTCTCGGCGCCGTCGCGTGGATCGTACTGGCACTGGTTGCCACCGGCGTGCTGTTGTCGGTGCTGTTTCGCGATCATCTGGAAGACGAGCTGGCGCGGCGTTTGGACGCTGATTTCCTGCAGCTGGTCTCTCAACTGGAAACCACGGCCGACGGCAACATCACCCATCCGCGCGCGATGAGCGACCCGCTCTACCAGCGCGTGCTGTCCGGCTATTACTGGGAAGTCGATCGCGACGACGACGTGTTGATCCGCTCGCGTTCGCTCTGGGATCAGGCGCTCGCGCCGGACTCCGACGGCGGATCGCTACAGCGGATCGACGGCCCGCGCGGCATGCCGCTGCTGGCGGTGGTGCGTGACGTGACGCTGCCGCGTATCGAGGCGCCGCTACGGTTGACCGTGGCCGCGAGCCTCGAGCCCGTCGAAGCCGCCGTGGACGATTTCCGCCGCACGATGGCTATCGCGCTGGGTTTGCTGGCGCTCGGGCTGATTCTCGCCGCGGCGCTTCAGGTACGCCTCGGGCTGCAGCCGCTCGGCCGGTTGCGCCGCGAACTGGCGGCTATTCGCGGCGCGCGCGCGGAACGGCTGTCCGGCGACTATCCGGGCGAGGTATCGCCGCTGGTCGAGGATCTCAACAGCGTGCTCGCGCACAATGCCTCGCTGATCGAGCGCGCCCGGCGCCAGGCCGGCAACCTGGCCCACGCGCTGAAGACGCCGCTATCGGTAGTCGGCAACGAGGCTGCGCGCATGCAGCGCCACGGCGAGGTCGAACGTGCCCAGCGGTTGCGACATGAAGTCGAGGCCATGCAGCGCCAGATCGACTGGCACCTCGCGCGTACGCGTATCGCCGGCGGTCGCCGTTCCGGCCAGGCAACGCCGGTCGTGCCGGTACTCGAGCGGCTGCAGCGCACGCTGCAGCGTCTCTATGCGGAGCGTGGCGTGGTGATTGATATTGAGCCGTCGTCAGCGGCCGCGCTGTTTGCCGGAGAAAGCCAGGATCTGGAACAGATGCTCGGCAACCTGCTTGAGAACGCCTGCAAGTGGGCGCATGGCGTGATCACGGTTGGCGTGGCGTCGGTTGAAGCCCGGGGCGTCGTGGAAATCGTCATCGACGACGACGGCCCGGGGCTCGACCCGGATCAGCGGGAAAGTGCCGCCCAGCCGGGTCGTCGGTTCGACGAACAGGTGCCGGGGTCTGGCCTGGGGCTGGCCATCGTCAACGACCTGGCCGGCGCCTACGAGGGATCGCTGGCGCTTGAGCGCAGCGCCGCAGGCGGTTTATCAGCGCGCCTGCAGCTACCGGCCGCGCCAGCGAGCTAGCGCTCGCGGGTCTCGACGCCCGAGTCATTGCCGACGATTAGCACGTCTGCCGGCCGGCGAGCGAAAAGGCCGACCGTGACCACGCCGGGCAGGGCGTTGATCGCGTCTTCGAGTTCGATCGGGTTCATGATGTCGAGGTTGTAGACATCGAGGATCGGATGGCCGTTGTCGGAAATGAAGCCGCTGCGCAGTTCCGGTTCGCCGCCGAGCTTGACCAGCGCGCGGGCCACGCTGGAGCGGCCCATTTCGATGACCTCCACCGGTAGTGGAAAGCGTCCGAGCAGGTCGACCTGCTTGGAGCCGTCGACCATGCACACGAATTTGCGTGCCGCACCGGCGATGATCTTTTCGCGGGTGAGCGCGCCGCCGCCGCCCTTGATCAGCTCGAGGTGTTCGTTGGCCTCGTCCGCACCGTCGATATACACGCCCAGTTCGCCGCTGCTGTTGAGATCGACCACGTCGAAGCCGGCAGCGCGAAGGCGCTCGGTGGTGGCCTTGGAGCTGGAAACGCAGCCGGGGATCTCGGGCTTGCGTTCGGCAAGCACGTCGATGAAGTGGTTCACGGTCGAGCCGGTGCCCACGCCCAGATATTCGCCTTCACTGACGTATTCGTAGGCGGCCTCGGCGGCGGCGCGTTTCAGATCGTCCTGTTTGCCCATTAAAGATTTCCTGCGGTCGTGTCGAAATTAAACGTCAAGCGGTGCGCGCGCCGAAAATGGCGGTGCCGACGCGTACATGGGTGGCGCCCTCGGCGATCGCGGCTTCGAGGTCGGCGCTCATGCCCATGGAAAGGGTGTCCATTGTGTGGCCATTGGCGTTCAGATCCTTCAGCAGTGTGCGCAGAGCGGCGAAGGGCCGCCGCTGCGCTTCGGGATCGTCGGCCGGAGCCGGAATCGCCATCAATCCGCGTAGCTTAACGTTGTCGAGTGTCGCGATCTGGTCTGCGAGTTCAGCGACCTGCTCCGGGGCCAGGCCGGACTTGCTGTCTTCGCCGTCGATATTGACCTGGATACACAGATTCAACGGCGCCATGCCTTCGGGGCGCTGGTCGGAAAGTCGGCGTGCGATCTTGAACCGATCGACCGCATGCACCCAGGCGAAACTGGATGCGATATCACGGGTCTTGTTCGACTGAATGTCGCCGATAAAGTGCCAGAGAGGTTCGCGATCGGCGAGCGATTCGATTTTGGCAAGGGCGTCCTGGAGATAGTTCTCGCCGAAATCGCGCTGGTCGGCATCGAGTGCCTTGGCCACCAGGGCGGCTGGCTTGGTCTTGGAGACGGCGACCAGTGTGATGCTGGCCGGATCACGGTCTACCGCATGAGCGGCCGCTGCGATCCGCTCGCGAACCTGGGTCAGTGCGGTAGCGACATCGAAGTCGTCGGGCTGGGTGGTTGTCATGAAAATCGTTTCATTTGGCGGCGTTAGGTTAGGATTAGGATAACGTGGCCGGCATTCTAGGGAGTACGTTGGGGGCACATGGATATTTCCCAGTTACTGGCTTTCTCAGTCAAACAGAACGCCTCGGATCTTCATCTATCGGCCGGCTTGCCGCCGATGATTCGTGTCGATGGTGATATGCGGCGGATCAATCTGCCGCCGATGGAACACAAGGAAGTGTTCGATCTTGTCTACGACATCATGAATGATCGTCAGCGCAAGGCCTACGACGAACACCTGGAGACCGACTTCTCCTTCGAGATTCCGAATCTCGCGCGTTTTCGTGTCAACGTGTTCAACCAGAACCGCGGCGCGGCGGCGGTGTTCCGCACGATTCCGTCCGAGGTGCTGACCCTGGACGATCTCGACGCCCCCAAGATTTTCCGCGAGATCGCGAGCCTGCCTCGTGGGCTGGTGCTGGTCACCGGGCCGACGGGCTCGGGCAAGTCGACCACGCTTGCGGCGATGATCAACCACAAGAACCAGAGCGAGCTCGGCCATATCCTCACCGTCGAGGACCCGATCGAGTTCGTGCACAGTTCGCAGAAGTGCCTGATCAACCAGCGCGAGGTCGAGCGCGATACCCATTCCTTTGCCGCAGCCCTGCGCAGCGCGCTGCGCGAGGATCCGGATACCATTCTGGTCGGCGAGCTGCGCGATCTGGAAACCATCCGCCTGGCGATGACCGCGGCCGAGACCGGTCATCTGGTGTTCGGCACGCTGCATACCAGTTCCGCCGCCAAAACCATCGACCGCATCATCGACGTCTTTCCCGGTGCCGAGAAGGACATGGTGCGGGCGATGCTGTCGGAATCGCTGCGCGCGGTGATCTCGCAGACGCTCATGAAGAAGAAGGCCGGCGGGCGCGTGGCCGCCCACGAGATCATGATGGGCACGCCGGCCATCCGAAACCTCATCCGCGAAGGCAAGGTCGCGCAGATGTATTCCGCGATCCAGACCGGCCAGTCGGTGGGCATGCAGACCCTCGATCAGTGTTTGCAGGACCTGGTGCGCCGCGGCGTGGTGGCGCGCGAAGAGGCCTCGCGACGGGCCAGCAACCGCGATTCGCTCGCCGGCTAGACTCCAAAAGAAAAAGGCAACGTCATGGATCGTGCACAGGCAACGAAGCTGCTCACCGTATTGCTCGAGCGGCTCGTCTCGGAAGGCGGCTCGGATCTTTTCATTACCAGCGGGTTTCCGCCGGCGATCAAGCATGACGGCCAGATCTCGCCGCTCATGGAGCGCGCGCTCACGAACGAGCAGTCGGCATTGATCGTGCGCTCGATCATGAACGACCGCCAGGCGCGCGAGTTCGACGAGTTCAAGGAATGCCAGTTCGCGATCTCGCCGCCCTCCGGGCGTTTCCGCGTCTCGGCGTTCGTGCAGCAGGGCCGGGTTGGCGCGGTCATGCGCGTGATCAACACCGAGATTCCGAATTTCGACGAGCTCGGCCTGCCGCCGGTGCTCAAGGACGTGGTACTCGCCGAGCGTGGCCTAGTGATCATGGCCGGCGCGACGGGGTCGGGTAAGTCGACCTCGCTAGCGGCGATGCTTGGCCACCGCAACAACAACTCGGCGGGCCATATCATCACCATCGAGGACCCGATCGAGTTCGTGCATCCGCATAAAAAATCGATCGTGACCCAGCGTGAAGTCGGTGTGGACACCCAGTCCTGGGAGAACGCGCTAAAGAATACGCTGCGCCAGGCGCCGAACGTGATTCTGGTCGGCGAGGTGCGTACCCGCGAGACCATGGAATACGCGATCAACTTCGCCGAGACCGGCCATCTGGTGCTGTGCACTCTGCATGCGAACAGCGCCAACCAGGCGCTCGATCGCATCATCAACTTCTTCGACGAGGCCAAGCGCGAACAGCTGCTCATGGATCTGTCGCTGAACCTGCGTGCGCTGATTTCGCAGCGGCTGGTACGCAAGCTCGGCGGCGGTCGTTGTGCGGCGACCGAGATCCTGCTCAACACGCCGCACGTCGCGGACATGATCTTCAAGGGCAAGGTCGGCGAGCTCAAGGAGGTGATGAGCCGCGGCAACGAGCAGGGCATGATCACGTTCGATCAGAGCCTGTTCAAGTTGTTCGAGGCCGGCGAAATCGACTTCACCGAAGCGCTGCGCCATGCCGATTCGCAGAACGAACTGCGCCTGAACATCAAGCTCAACAGCCAGCGCGCGCGCCAGAATCTCAAGGACGACGCCGGTGTGCAGTCGTTGTCGATGCGCGAGGACGAACCGGAGGAAGACGAGGAAGAGTTCGGCCATGGCGGATAGCGCGTCGGTTGCCGATCAGGTCTACCCCTATCTCCAGCTCGCGATAGACAAGGGCGCATCGGACGTCTATTTCACGACCCATGCGCCGGTCATGCTGCGCGTCGAGGGCGAGATCTACCCGGTCAAGAGTAAATCGATCGAGCCGCTCACGCCCGAAGTAATCGAGGCGTTGGTCGAAAGCATCATGAGCGACGAGCAGCGGGCGGAGTTCGAGCGCGAGCAGGAAGTCGATTTCGCATTTCGGCTGGGCAATCACGGCCGGTTTCGTGTCAACGCGTTTCGCCAGCGCGGCTCCGCGGCCATGGTGTTGCGCAATATCGGCAAAATGCCGACGTTCGACGATCTGGATCTGCCGCCGGTGCTCAAGCGGCTGGCCATGCAGAAGCGTGGCCTGGTGATTGTTGTCGGTGCCACGGGCTCCGGCAAGTCGACCACGCTCGCCGCAATGATCAACCATCGTAGCGAAAATGCGAACGGACATATCCTCACCATCGAGGACCCGATCGAATTCATGTATCGCCACAAGCGATCGATCGTGAACCAGCGCGAGCTGGGCGCGGATACGCTCAATTTCGCGCGCGCCGTGCGCTCGGCCATGCGTGAAGCGCCGGACGTGGTTCAGATCGGCGAAACGCGTGACCTGGCCACCGCGGAAGCCGCGATTCAGCTCGCCGGTACGGGCCATCTGGCGCTCACCACCTTGCACGGCAATAACGCCTATCAGGCGCTGCAGCGTCTAGTTGCGCTGTTCCCCGAGGCTTCGCGGGATGCGTTGTTCATGGATATGTCGCTCAACCTGCGCGCGATCATCTCCCAGCGCCTGGTCGCCGGAATTGGCGGCAAGCGCGTTGCGGCTTTCGAGATCCTGCTTAACACGCCCTACATCGCCGAGCTGATCCGGCAGGGCCGTATCGACAGCGTGCGCGAGGCGATGTCCGAAGGCGACGGCGGCGACGGGATGGCGACGTTCGACGACTCACTGCTCGCGCTGGTGCGCAATCGTCAGATCACTTCGGAACAGGCGTTGGCGTATGCCGATTCACGCGAGAATCTGCAGAGCAAACTCGCCTTTGCCCAGCTGTAGATACAACGCGCGCCTTGCCAGCGCAGGTGCGTTGCGGCGACGATTCACTTCAGATTTGAGTTCCCGGATGGGTGGATGACAAGCAATGGCGCCAACGGCGACAACCTCATAAATCCGGCCGACGCCGCCGAAGGCACGCTGATCGGCTGGCGTGAATGGGTGAGCTTGCCCGGCCTGGGTATCGAATACATCAAGGCGAAGATCGATACCGGTGCCCGTACGTCGGCGCTGCACACCTTTGAACTCGATGTGGCCCACGAGGCGGGCGTAAAGATCGCGCGTTTCGGCGTCCATCCTTATCAACGCGATACCGAAACGGTCACCTGGTGCGATGCGCCGGTGGTCGACGAGCGCAGCGTGCGCGACTCCGGCGGCCATCGCGAATGGCGTTTCGTGATCGAAACCCCGGTGCGCATGGCAAATCGCGAGTGGCCGATCGAGATTACATTGACTGCACGCGATACAATGCTTTTCCGCATGCTTGTCGGTCGAACCGCCATGCGGTCGATCCGTGTTGACCCCTTGGCATCCTTTCTCACCGGCCGACCGCCGGAGTAAGGAATCTCTGATTAAGCCGAACACGGTCGCGCCGGCGTCTTGGCGCGCGTTTGGCAAGGAATGAGGAGAGAAATGTGCTGGCTGCACATGAACGACGAATGACGCAGACCAGGCGCGCGCCAAGGCCCGGCCTCTCCGAGGTTTGGCCCAAGCCGCGCGCCTGCGGCGTTGTCCCGCTCGATCGGGCCGTACGAGGCGAGGAGCAGGGTTCCCGGCACAGCCGGGATGCGACCGCCGGCGTGCGGCCAGAGACCCGAGGCTACGACTCGTACGGGTTCGTCCCGCCGAGGGTCGCATCCCACAGCTATGCCGCGGGAAGACCCTGCTCCGCCTCTCGGGTCGACGCCCGCCACGATGCGTCGCGGGGCGCCTTGCAGACACACGGCTTGGGACACAAACGCGATCCGCGTTCGGCTTAATCAGAGATTCCACCTATGCAAATCGCCATCCTGTCTCGTAACCGCAACCTCTATTCGACCCGCCGGATGATCGAAGCGGGCAAGGCGCGGGGTCACGAGATGACCGTGATCGATCCGCTGCGCTGCTACATGAATATCGTGCCGCACGCGCCGGAGATCCATTACAAGGGCCGCAAGCTGGAAGGCTTCGACGCGATCATCCCGCGTATCGGCGCGTCGATCACGTTCTATGCGACCGCGGTGCTGCGCCAGTTCGAGATGATCGGTGTCTATCCGCTCAACGAATCGGTGGCGATCTCCCGCTCGCGCGATAAGCTGCGCTCGATGCAGCTGCTTTCGCGCAAGGGCATCGGCCTGCCGGTGACCGGTTTTGCGCATTCGCCGGACGATACGGACGATCTGCTCGAGCTGGTCGGCGGCAACCAGTACGTGATCAAGCTCACCGAGGGCACGCAGGGCAAGGGCGTGGTGCTTACGGAGACCCGCGGTGCGGCCGAATCGGTAATCGACGCCTTCCGCGGTCTGGACGCCCACTTTCTGGTGCAGGAGTTCGTCAAGGAAGCCAAGGGCGCGGATATCCGCTGCTTCGTGATCGGCGACAAGGTCGTCGCCTCCATGAAGCGCCAGGGCAAGGAAGGCGAGTTCCGGTCCAATCTGCATCGCGGTGGCTCCGCGTCGGTGATCAAGATCACGCCGGAAGAGCGTTCCACCGCGGTGCGCGCAGCCAAGATCATGGGGCTCAACGTGGCCGGTGTGGATCTGTTGCGCTCCAATCATGGCCCGGTGGTGATGGAGGTCAATTCCTCTCCCGGTCTGGAAGGCATCGAGACGGCGACCACCAAGGACGTCGCCGGCCAGATCATAAGCTTCATCGAGACCTACTCGAAGCGCGGCAAGACCCGGACCCGCGGCGGCGGCTGATTGTCTGGCGACGCAAGGGCTATACTGCTATACGGCAGCGTTTCGACGCTGCCGTTTTTCGTTGTGAGCCAGTCGAGAAGGTATCCACCACAGCCGTATGACCGAAGACACCACGAACACGACCCGCGCTAAAGAGCCCGGCCACGCCAAGCCGCTGGAAATCGGCGGCCAGAGCATCGCGCCGGGCACGCGCACGACGATCGATCTGCCGGTTGCCGATCTCTATACCCACGCCAAGCTCACCATGCCGGTGAACGTGATCCGCGGTAAGCGCGGCGGGCCGGTGCTGTTCGTATCCGCCGCGGTGCACGGCGACGAGCTCAACGGGGTGGAAATCATTCGCCGTTTGCTCAAGCTGCGTGGCCTCAAGCAGCTGCGCGGCACGCTGATCGCCGTGCCCATTGTGAACGTGCACGGGTTTTTGCGCCATTCGCGTTATCTGCCGGATCGGCGCGATCTCAATCGCTCGTTCCCCGGCACCTCGAAAGGCTCGGTGGCGGCGCGCCTGGCCAAGGTGTTCGTCGACGAGATCCTGTCCAAGGCCGATTACGGTATCGATCTGCACACCGGTGCTATTCACCGTTCCAATCTGCCGCAGATTCGAGCCGACCTATCGAACGACACCACGCGCCGGCTGGCGGAAGCTTTCGGCTGCCCGCTGCTTATCGATGCCGGCCTTCGCGAAGGCTCGTTACGCGAACACGCCAATGAGAAAGGCGTGCCGCTGCTACTTTATGAAGCAGGCGAAGCGCTGCGTTTCGACGAGTTTTCGATCCGTGCCGGTGTCCGCGGCATCTCGGGCGTGATGCGCGAACTGGGTATGCTGCCCATGCGCGGCCGTCGCGCGCCGCACAAGTCGGTGGTCGCTCAGGATTCGAACTGGGAGCGCGCCCCCGAGTCCGGCATCCTGCGCTCGCTGGTCGAACTCGGTGAATACGTCAGTAAGGATCAGGTGCTGGCGTATATTGCCGACCCGTTCGGCGAGACCGAGGTCGCAGTGAAATCGGAGCACCCGGGCATCGTTATCGGCCGCTCCTATCTACCGCTCGCCCATGCCGGCGACGCGCTTTACCACGTCGCAAGGGTCAAGGGCGCGCAGAAACTCGCCAGCCGTGTCGAGGCCTATCAGTCCGACAACGAGCCGGACGACTTCGACGACCGTGGCGAATCCGGCGAGCCGCCGATCGTGTAAAACCGGCTTCGTAGCGAGCCGGGCTCAATCACTGAAGATCAGGATTACGCAGGCCGCGGTCAGTAGGCCCATCACGCCGTTGAAGATCCGCCAGGCGCGCGGCGTGCGCAGGCGCGTGCCGAGTGTGCGCCCGAACAATGCCCAGAACGACACGCATGGAAAGGCCACGGCTTCCATCAGCAGCGCCAGCAGGAAGGCGTTGACCACCAGCGACCCGTTCGCGGGCAGGAAAGAGGCGGTCAGCGTCAGGCCCATGATCCACGCCTTTGGATTGGCGAACTGGAACGCCGCGGCTTCCCAGGCGTTGAGCGGGCGTGCGTCACCGGCCGCGTCCAGCGTCGGCGGCGGGGCCGTGGCAATGCGCCAGGCCAGATAGAGCAGGTAGGCGCTGCCGATGAATCGCAGCGACCACTGCACGCTCGGGTAGCGTTCGAATACCGCGCCCAACCCTAAAGCGATCGCCATGAACAGCACGACACAGCCGCCGAGAATGCCGGCGATATGCGGCAGCGTGCGCGCATAGCCGTAGCGCGCGCCCGACGCTGTAAGCATGACGTTGTTCGGCCCCGGCGTGCCCGACATGGCCACGCTGAACATGACGATCGACGCCAGCCAGGTGACAGAGCTCACGACCGGCCGCCCGTATGCCGGTTCTGGATATTGGTCACGTAACGACGGTCGGCTTTGTTCCGGTCGCGCGTGGTGCCGTGGTTGGTGTCGGTTGCCCGGTCTGGCGCTGGGCGGGGGATCGGCTTCATTTCCAGGGTCTTTCTTATTAATTATTGTACGGGTACAAAAGTCGTGGTTAGATAATTCGTATGCGGACGAATTCACTCTAATGCAGCGTTTTATCGCGTCAACGGTTTTATTGTCACCATGACAATCTGGGAGCCAGAACTGTCCGGCGTCGGTCCACGGTATCGCCAACTGGCGGAAGCGATCGTGGCCGCCATCGACGCCGGTGAACTCGGCGAAAACGAGAAGCTGCCGCCACAGCGCCGGCTTGCCCACGCGCTGGGCGTGACCACCGGCACGGTCACCCGCGCCTATGCCGAGGTCGAGCGCAAGGGCCGGGTCGAGGCGCGCGTCGGCAGCGGCACATATGTATGCCCGCGTGCCGAATCCGTGTTCACGCATGTCAGCCCGCAGGCAGACGATCAGCGGGTGGATCTATCGCTGTCGTTGCCGCCGCCCTGCGATGAACGCGCGCTGGGCCTGGGGCGTGCCATGGCGGCACTGCAAGCCGATCCGGCAGCGCTGCGACATGCCATGGACTATCAGCTGGAGGGTGGCCTAGATTCGCATCGTGCCGTTTATGCCGCATGGCTAACGCGGCTCGGGTTGCCGATGGACGCCGACGAACTGCTCATCGACCAGGGCGGTATGAATGGCATCTTCCTGAGCGTCTCGACGCTGCTTGCCCCCGGCGAGCGTCTGGCTGCCGAGACTCTGACCTATCCCGGGTTGATCAGCGTGGTCCAGCAGCTCGGTATTCGCACTGTGGCTGTGGATCACGATGGTGAGGGTATCGATATCGAGGCGCTGGCCGTGCGCCATGAACGACAGCCGTTCCGTGCGCTCTATCTCATGCCCGAACATCACAATCCGACGACCGCGCCGCTCTCCGAGGCGCGCCGGCACGCGCTTGCAGCGCTCGCCCGCGAGCGCGACTTCTGGTTGATCGAGGACGGCGTGCAGTTCACCGGCGAACGCGGCACGCCGCTGTATCAACTCGCGCCGGAACGCACGGTGTATCTGTTTTCGGTGGCCAAGATCCTCGGCGGCGGCATGCGTTCGGGTGTGATGCGTGTGCCGCCATCCATCCGTGCGCGGGTTTCTGCAGCGCTACGCAATCAGAGCTGGATGCCGCCGCCTTTGATCGCAAGCCTGGTCTGCCGCTGGATCGAGTCCGGCGATGCCGACCGGGTGCTGACATGGCAGCGCGAGGAGATGGCCGCACGTCATGCGCTCGTCGACGAGCACCTGGACGGTTACGACTACAGCGGCCAGACCGACGGTTTTTATATCTGGCTGCGATTGCCGGCCGGGCGCCGCGCTGGCACGTTCGTGGAACAGCTCGCCAGCCGCGACGTGATCGTCACCGCCGCCGAGCCGTTTTGCGTGGGCAGCGAGCCGGCACCGCAGGCCGTGCGGATCTGTATCAGCGCGGCCCGAGATCGCGTGGCGCTCGTGCGTGCACTGGAGGCGATTCGTGAAAGCCTCGTAGCGCCGGAGCCGACCGTCTGGCGGACGCTCTGAACGGATCGCTTGTGTGGCGGGCGCGAGTGAGCCGCCGCACTAATCCGGCAAGCCATGTTGATGACGCTGGCAGTGTCCTGAAGCGGCGAGGCACAGGTTGGTTGGCGGGGTTCGATCCTGTCGGGGCGACAGCCCCTGCCACACGCCGACGCGCTCAGCGCGCGTTGCTGTTGCCGGCAATGATCGCCATCACCGCCATGCGCACGGCAATACCGTTGCGGACCTGCTCAAGAATCACCGACTGGTTGCCGTAGGCGATATCGGCATTGATCTCGACGCCGCGATTGATCGGGCCGGGGTGCATGACCAGCGCGTCCGGTTTCGCATGAGCGAGATTGGACGCGGTCAGGCCGAAGCGTTCGTGATAATCGGCGACGCCTTCGAGTGCGTCGCCGGCGATGCGCTCGCGCTGGATACGCAGCCCCATCACCACGTCGGCCCCGGAAAGTCCGGCCGCGATATCGCCGGTGGTGGTCACGCCGAGTGATTCCGCATTGTCGGGCAGGAAGCGTTTGGGCCCCACCACGCGAATATCCGTGGTGCCGAGCGTGCGCAGCGCATGGATGGTGGAATGCGCCACCCGCGAATGACTCACATCACCGACGATCGCCACCGAAAGATTGGCGAAATCCGGCCGGTGCCGGCGAATGGTGAACACGTCGAGCAGCGCCTGGGTCGGATGCGCGTGGCTGCCGTCGCCGGCGTTGATGATCGCCACGTTGTCGGCTGCGTGGGCGGCGAAGCGTGCCGCCGCGCCGTTCTCCGGATGACGGATCGCGAAGATGTCGGCGCCCATGGCCTCCAGGGTATAGAGCGTGTCGAGGTCATCCTCGCCCTTGGAGCGCGACGAGTGCGCCACGTCCATATTGATCACGTCCGCAGACAGGCGCTTGGCTGCCAGCTCGAAGGTCGTCCGGGTGCGCGTGGAGTTCTCGAAGAACAGGTTGAAGACTGTCTTGCCGCGTAGCAGCGGCACTTTCTTCGGCGGCGCGCCGGCGGCCGGAACGAACGTTTCGGCCGTGTCGAGAATGCGCTCGATCAGTGTTCGGGGCAGGCCTTCCGTGGTGATCAGATGCCGCAGCCGGCCGGCATCGTCGATCTGGATGGAAGCATTCGGCGCACCGCTCATCGCATCTCCAGGCGCAGCGGCTCGGGGCCGGTGAGCTTGATCTGACGGCCGCGCTCGATATCGATATGCAGCCCGGTGGCATCGGCAGCGAAGGGCAGTTCGCGCGCCCCGCGATCGACCAGCACGGCGAGCTTCACCGCGGCCGGGCGGCCGTAGTCGAACAGCTCGTTGAGTGCGGCACGCACGGTGCGGCCGGTATAGAGGACATCGTCGACGAGGATCACGGTACGTCCGTCGATATCGGCCTCGATCTGCGACGGGCCAACGCTCGGGTGCAGCCCGATGGTGGAAAAGTCGTCGCGATAGAAACTGATATTGAGCGTGCCCAACGGCGCCGCGAGGCTAAAGCGCGCATGCAGATGCTTGGCGATCCAAGCACCGCCGGTCTCGACGCCCACCATCACGGCATCCGGGTCGGCGGCGACCAGCGGCGCGAGCTGGGCTTCGAGTGCAGCCATTGCCGCGTCGACATCGAATTGCTGGGGGCGGTCGTTCATGCGCAAGGGCTCATCAGAGGGTGTCCTGTGTTCCGTCGCTGGCAAGCCAGCCTTCGAGAATGACCTGGGCGGCCATTGAGTCCGAATCGCCCTTGGACAGGCGCTTACCGCGGCTGCCGCTGGCCCGCGCGGTGCGCAGGCGATCCATGGCTTCGATCGTGGAGAAGCGCTCGTCCATGGCATGGACGGGAATATCGAAATGCTCGCCGAGCTGGTCCATGAAGCGGCGGGCGTTCTCGGTCATCGGCTGGCTGCTGCCGTCCTTTGCCAGCGGCAGGCCGACCACAAGCGCGCCCGGTCGCCATTCGGCGACGATCCGAGTCAGGCCTTTCCAGTCCGGGCCGCCGTCGGCGTTGCTATGGTGCAACGTCGTCAGCGCCTGGGCGTTGCCGGTGATCGCATTACCCACGGCGATACCGATGCGCTTGGTGCCGAAGTCGAAGCCGAGCATGACGTCTGCGCTAGGCATGACCGATCTGTCCCGATAGCTGATGGGCTTCAAGGCCGAGCAGACGAGCGGCCGCGGCCCAGCGGGCCTCAACAGCGGTATCGAAGATGATCTGGTCGCTGGCGGGTGTGTTCAGCCAGCTGTTCGCGAGCATCTCGCTTTCGAGCTGACCGTCGCCCCAGCCGGCGTAGCCTAGGGTGATCAGGTAATCGCTCGGCCCGAAGCCGTTACCGATCGCCTCGAGAATATCTCGCGACGTGGTCAAGGCGAGTCCGCCGCCGACCTTCAGGGTGGACTCCCATTTGCCTTCGTCCCGATGCAGCACGAAGCCGCGCTCGGTCTGAACCGGCCCGCCCCAGTAAACCGGCTGCGTGGCCGGGACGTGCGCCTCGATATCCATATGCGCGAGCATGTCGCGTACCGACATCTCGCTCGGCTTGTTGATCACCAGCCCCATGGCGCCGTCGTCATTGTGCTCGGCGATGAAAGTCACGCTGGCAGCGAAATCGCCGCCGACACGCCCGGGCATCGCGAGCAGGAACTGGTTACGAAAAAGTCCGTCGGTCATGTGCCCATTATCCGCCGCCGGCTTGCAGCCCGGCAAATGAGCGCGAGGCTGTTGCGCCTTGCCGGCCCGCGGAGCGCTTAGCCGCTGGGGCTGAGTTCGCTGGCCCCGCCGGGCTCGAACAGCCAGTCGTAAGCGAAGCTGAGTTCGCTGGTCATCCGGGTGAGGGCAACGTCGAACGGGTCATATGGGGCCGCGCTGCGCACGATGGCGAGTGCGGCAGCATCCAGCGCCTTGTTGCCGGACGAACGCAGCACGCGGACTTCACGCAGACGGCCGTCTGCGCCTACGCGTACCGCCATGGTCAGGCGTCTCGGCTTGTTCGCCTCGAGCAACTGGCGCGAATAGCGCCGGCTGCCGCGTGTCTCGATCCGTTGCTGCCACGCGGCCAGATATTCGGCACGCGCGTCCTGGGCCGCAGAGAGCACGCGTTGCGCCTGCGCCGACTGCGGTGTGTCGACCGCGGCCTGTGTGCTGGGCTGTTCCTGCTCGCTCGCCTCGGAAGAACGCTCGGTCACCATCACGAAGCGGGTGAGCGTCTTCTGTCCGGGGCGCGAGGCCTCGACCGGGGCCTGAGCGGCGACAGGTTGGCGGGCCGCCACTGCGTTCTGCGAGAACGAGTCGTCGCCGCGCTGGTGCTGGATTGCGCGTACCGACGTGTCCTGTTGCGCGGCTGGCGCACCGGCCGCGCGCGTGGCGGCCAGCGCGTCGCTGCCGGCTGGTTCCGTGTTGTCGGACGACCAGCCAAGCAGCAGCGCATGGGCGATCAATGCGATCGCCAGGCAGAAACAGAAGCGGGCCCGCGCGCTCGACATCCGATCGGTCTACGCCAGCCGCAGCTCGATGGCGTCGAACAGCTTGGCGGCGATGTTGATGCCGAACTGCTTGTCCAGCTCGCGTACGCAGGTCGGGCTGGTGACGTTGATTTCGGTGAGCTTGTCGCCGATCACGTCCAGGCCTACGAACAGCAGCCCCTTCTCGCGTACATAGGGGCCGATCTCCTCGGCGATGGCGCGATCGGCATCGGTCAGCGGTCGGCCCACGCCGCGCCCGCCGGCGGCCAGATTGCCGCGCAGTTCGCCTTCGGCCGGCACGCGCGCCAGCGCATAGTCGACCGGCTTGCCGTCCACCACGAGGATGCGTTTGTCGCCTTCCTTGATCGCCGGCAGATAGGCCTGCGCCATCGCGTAGCGCGTGCCGTGCTCGGTGAGCACTTCGAGTACGACGCTGATGTTGTCGTCGCCAGTCCTCACGCGAAAGATGCGCGAGCCGCCCATGCCGTCGAGCGGTTTGATCACCGCGTCACCGTGCTCGGCGATGAAGCGCTTGAAGTCTTCGCTGCGGCGGGCGACCAGCGTCGGTGCGGTCAGGTGCGCGAAGCGGTTGATCGACATCTTCTCGTTAACGTCGCGCAGCGCGTCGCAGCGATTGACCACCAGCGTGCCTTCGTTCTCGGCCAGCTCGAGGATGTAGGTCGCGTAGATGTACTCGGTATCGAAAGGCGGATCCTTGCGCATGAGGATCGTGTCCAGATCCGCGAGTGGCAGGATCTCGGACTCGCCTGTAAAGCGATACCAGTCGTCGTTGTCGTCGAACACTTCGAGCCGACGACCCGTGCCGTAACCGATGCCGTCGCGCACGAACAGATCGGACATCTCGAAATAGACGATCTCGTACTCGCGGCGCATCGCTTCAAGCAGCAGCGCAAGGGTGGTGTCTTTATACGGGGTGATATCCGCGATGGGATCCATCACGACGCCGAGGCGGGTGGCCATGCCGGGCTCCTGGAACTTCGGGCACGCCGGAGCGCGCCGCTACGATGACGAACAAGCGCGCATGGTAGCGCAGCGCATGGCGATTGGGTCAGCGTCGAAACTCAGCCAAGATCGCCCCACAGGGTCTGCAGCGCGGCGAGTGCGGCCATGCCGGCGGTTTCGGTACGCAGCACGCGCGGGCCGAGCGTGATTGGCTGCCAGCCGGTCGCCGTGGCGGTATCGATTTCGTGGTCTGACAGGCCGGATTCGGGGCCGACCAGCAGGGCGATGTTTTCGCTGCGGGTGATCGATGAAAGGCCGCCATCGGCGGTCGGCGCGAGCATCAGGCGGAGGCGGTCTTTGTCCTCGTCGGCAGCGAGACAGCTCGCCAGCGGCAGGGCATCTGCGACCGTCGGGCGTACGAGCCGGCCGCTCTGTTCGGCGGCGGATTCGGCCACGGCCTGCCAGTGGGCCTGTTTCTTCTCCAGCCGGCTGCCTTCGAGCTTGACCTTGCCGCGATCGGTGAAGACCGGGCGAATGGTGGTTACGCCCAGCTCCACCGCTTTGCCCAAGGCGAAATCCATCCGGTCGCCGCGGGCGATGGCCTGATAGAGGGTGATCGACAGCGGCGATTCGTGTTGCGGCGCGTGCTGCGCGTTCACGACGAGCGTCATGCGTTTGCGATCGGCCTGTTCTACACGGGCGTCGTACTCGTGGCCGTCGCCGTTGAACAGCGTGACGGGGGCGTCGACGGACAGGCGCAGCACTGTGCCCAGATGATGCCGCTTGGCATCGTCGAGCGTGACGGTCTCGCCCACCGAAAGCGGCGCGTCGAGATACACGCGCGGTGTGTGACTGCCTCTACCCACTACAGATTCTTGATCAGGACCGCGGAATTACGCTGGTAGTTGTAGAGCGCGCGCCGCGCCAATGGCAGGGCCTCGAGATCGGCCGCGACGAAACCGTGCTCGACGAACCAGTGTGGCGTCTTCGTGGTTAGCACAAAGATGCGGGCTAGCCCGGCCCGTTTGGCGCGCCTTTCGACTTCGACGAGTAACTGAGCGGCACGATCCTGGCCGCGATAGTCCGGGTGCACGGCGACACAGGCCAGCTCGCCCACGGCTTCTTCGACGTAGGGCATGAGCGCACAGCAGGCCGTGATCAGCCCGTCGCGTTCCATGACCAGGTAATGGCCGATATCCAGCTCGATCTGTTCGCGCGAGCGGCCGACTAAGATGCCGGCCGTGGCCAGCGGTTCGATCAGCGCGAGCACGCCGCCCAGATCTTCGGGCGTGGCGGTGCGGGTGATGTCGTAGGTGTCGGCCGCGATCATCGTGCCGGCGCCGTCGCGCGAATAGAGTTCGCGCAGCAGGGCGCCGTCGCTATCGAAGCTCACCAGATGCGCGCGTGCCACGCCGGCCTGACAGGCACCGATTGCGGCTTGCAGGCGAGCGCGGTCGGCCGCTTCCAGCGGCGCGTCCGGTGCGGCCAGCAACTGGCGGGCGGCCTGCGGGTCGAGCTCGGCCGGTGTATCGGCAAAGCGCTCGTGCAGCGCCGCGCCCGAATGCAGGACGACGAACTTGTCGGCAGACAATGCGGTGGCAGTCGCGGTCGCCACTTCCTCGGCATAGAGATTGAAGATTTCGCCTGACGGCGAATAACCGATACAGGACAGCAGCACGATCGCGCCGCGTTCCAGATGCGCATTGATGCTGGCCACGTCGATCCGCCGTACTTCGCCGGTATGGCCGTGATCGACGCCGCCGGTAATGCCGACCGGACGCGCGGTAACCAGGTTGCCGCTGGCCGTGACGACGCGTGCGCCGCCCATCGGCGTGCTGGCGAGGCTGGTCGACAGCAGTGCTTCGATATCCATCTGCAGGCTGCCGACCGCACGCTTCACGCAGGCCAGTGCGGCGCTGTCGGTTACGCGCACGCCGTCGACGAACTGCGTGGCCACGCCGGCTTCTGTGAGCGCGGCATCGATCTGCGGGCGGGCACCGAACACGATCACCAGCCGCACGCCGAGGCTGGCGAGCAGGGCGATGTCGTAGACCAGATCGGCAAACGCCGGCGAGGCCGCGGCTTCGCCGGGGATATTGATCACGAACGTGCGGCCGCGATGGGCGTGCACATAGGGCGCGCTCGCGCGCAGCGAGGCGACCAGGGCGGCCTGCTGGGCCGGCACGCCGGTGTCTTCGCTGGGCGCGTCGGCACTTCGTAGTGGGGCGGTGCGCGTGTTCATGGACGCATTATGCGTGCGCGGGCCTTATTCGGCGAGACAGAAGCGCTCGACGAGCCCGTGCAGGATGCGCTGCATGGGCTCGACACGATCGAGCGCGAGATATTCGTTGGGCTGATGCGCCTGGGCGATATCGCCGGGGCCGAGGATCACGCTGTCCATACCCATGGCGTTGTAGAAGGCGCCTTCGGTGCCGAAATCGACGGCGGCGGCCTCGTGGCCGGCCAGTTCTTCGCAGGCGGTCACGATCGGCGAATCACCCGCGGTTTCGAACGCCGGCGTACCCGCGAACAGCTCGCGGAACTCGACGCTGCAGTCGCTGCCGGCCAGCGCGGCGTCGACGCGCTCACGTAGCTGGGCGCGCAGATCGTCGATGGTCATGCCGGGTAGGAAACGCAGGTCGATATCCAGACGGCAGCGAGCGGGAATACGGTTGGCGTTGTCGCCGCCGCTGATTGCGCCGAGGTTGAGCGTGGCGTGCGGCACCGGAAAGCCGGCGATGCGTTGGCGCTGGGCGAGTTCTTCGCGTAGTTCACGGATCGCGCTCATTGCGCGATACATGCCTTCGATCGCATTGGCGCCGAGCGCCGGATCGCTGGAATGGCCCGAGGCGCCGTGCACCTCGACGGTCTCCATGAAAATGCCCTTGTGCTGGCGGATCGGCACCAGGTTGGTCGGCTCGCCGATCACACAGAAACGGCCCGGGCGCTGGCCGTGTTCGCGATGCGCATCGAGCAGGGCACGCGCGCCGTCCATGCCGCACTCCTCGTCCGCGCTGACCAGCAGGCTTATCGGGGCGGCGAGATCGCCTGCCGCGTATTCGCTGGCCGCGCCGGCCGCGATGGCAATAAAGCCTTTCATGTCGCAGGTGCCCAGTCCGTACAGCTTGCCGTCGCGCTCGGTGAGGGTAAACGGGTCGCTATGCCAGCCGCTGTCGTCGTAAGGGACAGTATCGATATGGCCGGCGAACACCAGCCCATGCTCGGCGGCGTGCTCGGCCGGGCCGAGTCGAGCGACCAGGTTGACCTTGTCGTCGCGGCCGGGCATGGGCGTGATTGTGCAGTCGAAACCATTTGATTCGAGACGGGCGGCCAGGTCGTCGACCGCCTCGCGGTTGCCGCAGTCCAGCGCCGGGTTGCCGCTGCTGATCGTGCGGTGGCCGATCATTTCGGCAAGCGTGTCCTGCCAGTCCAGTGCTGCCATGTTCCCGATTCCTTTCGTCGGCGCGCGTATTCCCTGAAACGCCGCCATGGTATACCTGCATACAGGCGCGAATTGAAAAAGACGCCGACAGACTTTCATAAGGTCTTGCACGGGTAGATAGACATGAAATCAGGGTCAGCCTTGGCGACAGTGCTGGCGGTTGCGGTGATGGGTGTTGGCAGCGTGTTTGCTGCCGGCGCGCTCCGTACCGCGAGCGCGGATGTCGACCAGCCGCAGCAGAAGATATATCTCGATCCCCAGACTGGCGAAGTGCTCGAAGCGCCGGCCGCGGATCGGGTCGAGTCCCAGTCCGAAGGACAGGGCGCCAGCCAGCGCACGCGCCCGGCCGAGCCGGAGGCGTGGACCAACGACGACGGCGACGAGATGCTGACGCCCGCGCCCGATGCGGGGCCGGCCATGCGGGCCGTGCGTTGTGACGACGGCACGCTGCGTATGGGCCATGCCGAAAGCGCGCCCAGCCAGAGCGAGCGGGAGGCCCTATGCGAACGCGCCAAGCATTGACCGATCGCCGGCTGGGCCGGCGCCTGCATTTTTTAACCGTGCCCGTAGTTGCGGCAGCCATCGCGGCGACGAGTTTCAGCGCGCAGGCAGCCGATATCGTGCTGGTCGTGGGCGACAGTTCGAACAGCGGTTTCAACGACCCGACGCCTGTCGAACCGGTGGGCGGCAACGGGGGCAACACCCTGGGGGCGCAGCGCCGAATCGCTTTTCGCTATGCGGCGGCGATTTTAGGCAGTCGTGTACAGAGCACGGTGCCGATTCGTATCGAGGCGGCATTCGACAGCACATTCGCCTGTGGCCGTAATAGCGCCACGCTCGCCAGCGCATCGCCGGTGACGTTCGTGGCGAACTTCACGTCCCAGAGTCCTCGTGAAGCCAATATCTTCTACCCGCTTGCACTGGCCAACGCCCTGCGTGGTCGGCGCGTGAGCAATACCGTCAACGACGTCACCGCGCGCTTCAATCCGGGGCTCGACAGCAACGCCGACTGCCTGGGCGGCGAGGGCTGGTATTACGGCATCGACGGCGCCACGCCGGACGACCAGCCGAGTTTCGTGAGCACGGTGGGCCACGAGCTCACCCACGGTCTCGGTTTCGTCTCGCTGGTCGCGGTCGCCAGCGGCGACGGCAATCAGCCGGGCCAGTTTCCGCGTTCGCCAAGTGGCACTCGCTATCCGGATATCTACAGCAGCTTTATTCAGGACTTGGAGGTCAGCGGCCAGCCGTTCTGGCCCGATCTCACCGACGAGCAGCGCCGTGAGTCGCTGACCAATACGCCGAATGTGGTGTTCGCGGGCGACAGTACGAACGCAAACGGTGCGCCGGCCCTGACCCAAGGCACCAACCAGGGCCGGGTGAAGATCTACACGCCGGCCGCGCTGAGCCGCTCCAGTTCCATCGCCCACTGGGATCCGTCGCTCGGCCCGGACCAGATCATGGAACCGTTTGCGACCGGCGGGGATACTGTGACTCGCGGCATCGGTTTGTCGTCCTGCGTGCTGCAGGACATCGGCTGGCCGTTGGCGAACGGGACGCGCTGCCCGGACGACAGTAATGAAGCAATCCAAGGCGACATGACCGCTGACGACGTCGAGGTCGAGCAGCCCGTGGAAATGGTTGCCGGCGGTCAGTCCGCGTCGCGTGATGACGACGATGGTGGCAGCGGCGGTGGCGGCTGCACGATCGCCGACAACGCACGATTCGATCCGCTCTGGATGCTGCTGCTCGTCGCCGCTGCCGGCGCGGTGCTGCGCAGGCGGCGTACTGCCTGAGGTCTCGTGCCCGCTGCGCTGCAGCCGTGGCGGGATCGCTGGTATGGCGTCGCGCTCGCCGCGGCTCTGCCTGCGGTCTTTCTGCTCGCATGGCTGACGCCGCTGTCGCTGACGTTACGCTGGCCGGGCATCACGCCGATGCTACTGGCGGTCGTCGTACTGCCGGTTCTCGAGGAGGTTGTTTTCCGCCTGGGCGTGCAGGATGCGCTGGCCGCTCGTCTTCGCGGGCGTATCGGCGCGCTCACCCTGGCCAATGTCTTCACCGCGATCTGTTTCGCGGCCGCGCATCTCTGGCAGCACCCGCCGGCCTGGGCGCTGGCCACTTTCGTGCCGGCCCTTGTGTTCGGCGCGCTGTGGGAACGCCATGGCCGTCTGCTGTCGCCGATCAGCGTGCACGGCTTCTATAACGCTGCTTATCTGTGTCTTCTGGGTGGCTCGACGGGCGTGTCCTGAGGCCCGGCTTTGGTACCATGCGGCATTGCAATAGAGAAGCGCGATGAGTCAGGAAAATATCTTTGAAGCCCTTCAGGTCGGCTTGACCCAGGCCAAGTCGGTCCAGACCCCGGGCGAAATCCACGGCATCCTCACCGGCATGCTGTGTATCGACAATGAAACCAGCGGATCGCGGGCAGTCGAGGACGTGCAGTCCGACATGCTCGACAGCGCGCTCGATGCCTTGCGCGAGATGACGCTGGAAGGCCTGTTCGACCCGGATATGGGGTTCAAGCCACTGCTGCCCGACGACGAGGTCGCACTGGACCAGCGGGTACGCTCGCTCGGTCGCTGGTGCGACGGTTTCCTGTACGGGTTGAGCAACAGCGGCCAGTTCGAGCTCGACAAGCTGTCGCCCGAGATCCGGGAAGTGATCAGCGATCTCACCGAGCTGTCCCGTGTGGGACTGACCGAGGACGAGGCGCAGTCTGAATCCGCCGAGGCGGATTACGCCGAGCTGGTCGAGTATGTTCGCGTGGGCGTACAGATGATCTTTCTCGAGCTCCAGCCCAAGCGCGAGGGCCCGAGTACCCGCGAATCGCTGCACTAGTCACAACACCCGCCGGGCATTTCTGTCCGTGGGCCGGTGTTGGCCGATCCGGGCCGACATTGGCGATATGAAGCCGTCCGTCGGTAGAGAGGATTGAATGAGGGATCAGTCGCATCTGCGCCATCAGGATCGTCAGGCCGATCACGCCGCACGCCGGCGTCGGCTGGCACAGGTGGTCGGCGACGACGGGGTCGCGCTGATTGCGGCGACACCCGAGCGCAACCGCAATAACGATGTCGACTATCCCTACCGGCCGAACAGCGATTTTCGCTATCTGACCGGCTTCAGCGAGCCGGAAGCGGTCGCCGTGATCGCGCCCGGATTTGAAGAAGGTGACTATCTGCTGTTCTGCCGCGAACGCAATGTGGAGCAGGAGATCTGGGTCGGGCGCCGCGCGGGCCCCGAGGGCGCTATGGCCTGGTACGGCGCAGACAGTGCATTCGATATCGAGGATTTCGACAACTGGCTTGCGAAGTTGCTCAACGGCCGCCGGCGTCTGTATCTGACGCTGGGTACGCACAAGGAATTCGAACACGATGTGCTGCGCCGCATGGAAAAGCTGCGCAGCCAGGGTCGCCGGGCCACGCCGCCGAACGAGATCGTTGCGCTCGATCGCATCGTGCAGGAAATGCGGCTGCGCAAATCCGGCGAAGAGGTCGCGCTCATGCGCCAGGCCGCGGCGACCTCGGCCCGAGCCCACGTCGCCGCGATGCAGGCGGTGCAGCCGGGCATGTACGAATACCAGCTCGCGGCCGTGCTGCACTACGAGTTCGAGGTCGACGGCATGACCTGGGCCTATCCCAGCATCGTCGGGGCCGGCGAGAACGCCTGCGTGCTGCACTACATCGAGAACAGTGCCCCGATGAAGGACGGCGATCTGGTGCTCATCGACGCGGGTGCCGAGTATCGCGGCTATGCCGGTGATATCACCCGCACGTTTCCCGTGAATGGGCGCTTCTCCGAAGCCCAGCGCGAACTCTACGACGTGGTGCTGGCCGCCAACCGCGCTGCTATCGCGGCCGCACGTCCCGGCGCGCCGGTGAATGCCGTTCACCAAGCCGCGCTGCATGTACTCGTCGACGGCCTGCTCAAGCTCGGACTGCTCGAAGGCGACGCCGAGGACGTGATCGAAACCGAAAGCTACCAGCGCTTTTTCATGCACGGCACCAGCCACTGGATCGGCATGGACGTACACGACGTGGGCGACTACAAGAGCGATGGCGAATGGCGGCTGCTCGAGCCCGGCATGGCCCTGACCGTCGAACCCGGTCTCTACGTACAGGCGAATAGCGAGGGCGCGCCGCGGCGTTTCTGGAATACCGGCATACGGATCGAGGACGATATCGTGATCACCGACGACGGCTGCGAAGTGCTCACCTCCGACGTGCCCAAGGACGCCGACGAGATCGAGGCCTTGATGGCGGGCGAGACGGTCGGGGCAAGCGCGTGAGCCGCGACTACGACATTACCGTCGTCGGTGGCGGGCTTGCCGGCGCCAGCCTGGCCTGTGCGCTGGCTGATAGCGGCCTGTCCATCGCGCTCGTCGAGGCGGTGCCGTTCGATGCCCCGGCCGACGCGAACATGCAGGCCCGCACCACAGCACTCGCCTGGGGCACGCGCGCGCTGTTCGAACAACTCGGCCTGTGGGCGGATATGGCCCGCGACGCCGCACCCATCAAGCGCTTGCACGTCTCCCAACAGGGTCGATTTGGCACCGTGCGCGTCAATGCAGCCGATTATGGTTTGCCGGCGCTGGGCTATGTGCTGCCCAATCTCACCATGATCGAGGCGCTGCGTGCGCGCCTGGCGGCGATGCCGAGCGTCGATGTCATCGCCCCGGCGCGCTTCGAGTCGCTACAGCGCGACGAGGCAGACGGACGTATCGAGATCAGCTGCACGCGTGAAAATGGCGATGTCGAAACCCTGCGCACGCGCCTGCTGGTGGGCGCCGACGGCGCGCGCTCGTCGGTGCGCGGCGCGCTGGGCATCGGCGCGCGTACCGACGACTATCACCAGCGCGCCGTCATTACCATTGTCGAGCCCGAGCGTGCCCACGGTGGCTGCGCCTACGAACGTTTCACCCCGGACGGCCCGGTCGCACTGCTGCCGCGCACTCGCGAAACCTGCGCCGCGGTCTGGACGCTACCGAGCGAACGCGCTGAGCAGCTCTGTGCGGCGAGCGAAGATGAATTCATCGACGCTTTGCAGGACGCTTTCGGTCAGCGCCTCGGCGCGCTCGAACTGGCCGGCCCGCGCGGCAGCTATCCGCTGGCGCGCGTGCTCTGCGATCGAGCTGCGGTGGACCGCGCGGTGCTGATCGGCAACGCCGGGCACGCGCTGCATCCGGCCGCGGCCCAGGGATTCAATCTCGCCATCCGCGATGCGCTGGTGCTCGCCGCCATGCTGCGCGAACGTCTGGCGGCCGATCCGGAATTCGATCCGGGAACCGCCGATCTGCTGAACGGCTGGGCCGAAGCTCGTCGCCCGGATCAGCATCGCGTGGCCAACTTCACCGACGCCATCGTGCGTGTTTTCTCCAATCGTATCCCAGGGCTCGATCATGCCCGGGGTGCCGGCTTGTTCGGCCTGTCGCTGCTGCCGGCGATTCGCGATGACATGGCCCGGCGCAGCATGGGCTTGGCCTTGGCGCCGGCCAGGACATCATCTAGCGTTCGCGAGGGATCGGCATGAGTACACGCACATCGCGATACGACGTCGCCATCGTCGGCGGCGGCATGGTGGGCGCCGTTCTGGCGGTGGCGCTCAGCCGCGCCGATTTCTCGGTGGCGCTGGTCGAGGCCAAACGCCCGAAGCGTTTCGATACGAACGACGATTACGACCTGCGCCTGTCCGCGATCGCGCCCGGTCCGCGTCGCGTGCTCGACAATCTCGGTCTCTGGGATTCGGTCGAGCGGCGTCGCTGCTGTGCGTTCACGGGCATGAAGGTCTGGGATGCGGGCAGTGCGGCGGAACTGTTTCTGGAACATACGGCGGTCGGCTTGCCCGAACTCGGTCATATCGTGGAGAACGATCTGGTCGTCGACAGCGCCTGGCAGGCGCTCACCGACGTCGATATCTTTTGCCCGGCGATGCTGGAAAGCCTCGCCATCGAGACAGACGCCGTGCATCTGTATCTCGACGACGGCAGCACGATCAAGGCGGCGCTCGTGGTGGGTGCCGAGGGCGCGAACTCGCCGGTGCGTGCGGCCGCCGGTATCGAGACCGCGGGCTGGGCCTATGGTCAGCGCTGCACGGTCGGCGCGGTCACGCCCGAGCGGCATCATCGTCATATCGCCTGGCAGCGGTTCATGGAGACCGGGCCGGTAGCGTTTCTGCCGCTCGCGGACGGACGCTGTTCGCTGGCCTGGCATGCGGACGACGCGCTGGCAGCAGAGCTGGCCGAGCTCGATCACGACGCGTTCTGCGCACGTCTGACCGAAGCCAGTGCCGGCGTGCTTGGCCGTATCGAGCGCATGGATACGCGCGCGGCGTTTCCGCTCAAGTTGATGCATGCCCGTGAATATTGCCGGCCGCGGGTCGCGCTGGCTGGTGATGCCGCGCATGTGCTGCACCCGATGGCCGGGCAGGGCGTAAATCTGGGCCTGCTCGATGTTGCCGAACTGACCGCCGCGCTCGAAGCCGGCCGCGCGGCTAATCGCGATGCGGGCGATATGACTTATCTGCGGCGTTATCAGCGCGCGCGCATGGCCGAAAACCTGATGATGATGGGCGCCACCGACGCGCTGAAGCGCGTCTATGGCAGCGACAATCCGCTGCTGCGCAGCCTGCGCCAGCAGGCGATCGGCGTGGCTTCGAATCTCGCGCCGATCCGCCAGATCATGATCCATCAAGCGGTCGGACTGGCCGCCGACGGGCCGCGATTGCTGCAGTAGCCAGCGATCGGGGGCTTGCTTGGCGCAAGCCGAGCGCGTCGGTATAGTCGGTTTCACGGTCAAGAACCGCGTGGGAGAGAACGGGCTGCGGCCCGTCACCGAAGGCGCACCCGCCCGGAAACGCTCAGGTACCCGAACCACGCGGCCGCCGCGCCATGACGTGCGGCACGGTCGACTCTGGAGAGCAGCCGCGGGCAACCACGGCTCACCGAAGGGGCAAATCTCTCAGGTGCCAGGACAGAGGGGCGACAGAACGAAGCATGGGCTTCGGTCGTGCCTGTTTACTGCTGCTCAACCTGAGAATCCGATGGCCAAACGCACCCCGCTATACGACGCGCATGTCGCGGACAACGCCAAGCTGGTCGATTTCGCCGGCTGGGACATGCCGATCGACTACGGTTCGCAGATCGCCGAGCACAAGGCAGTGCGCGAGAGTGCCGGTATGTTCGATGTATCGCATATGGCGGTGGTCGATATCACCGGCAGCGAGTCACGCGTTTTCCTGCGCCGTGTGCTCGCCAACGACGTGGTCAAGATCAACGAAGACGGCCGCGCGCTTTACACCTGCATGCTCAACACCCGCGGCGGTGTGATCGACGACCTGATCGTCTATCACCTGGCGGGCGAGCTTTACCGGATCGTGGTCAACGCGGCGACCACGGAAAAGGATCTCGCCTGGCTGCACAGCCAGGGCCGCGATTTCGAGGTCCAGATTCAGCACCGCCAGGATCTGGCGATTATCGCGGTACAGGGCCCTCGAGGCCGCGACCTCGGCGCGTCGGTGCTCGATGACGAACTCGGCGCAGCGGCCATGCAGCTCAAACCGTTCCGTGTCGCCAGTCAGGGCGATCGTTCGGTTGGGCGTACCGGCTATACCGGCGAGGACGGGTTCGAACTGGTGCTGCCGGCCGACGAGGCGGTCAGCGCATGGAAGACGCTGCGCGATATCGGCGTGGCACCGGTCGGTCTCGGCGCGCGTGACACGCTGCGGCTCGAGGCGGGCCTGAATCTCTACGGCCAGGACATGGACGAGGACCGCACGCCGCTCGAATCGGGCTTGGGTTGGACCGTAGCGTTCAAGCCTGCCGATCGCGAATTCGTCGGCCGTGAGGCACTCGAGTACATACGCGAGCAGGGCGTGGCCGAAAAGCTCGTTGGTCTGGTGCTCGAAGGCCGCGGCGTGATGCGCAGCCATGCGGCCGTGCGTGCCGCCGACAGCGACGCTGACGAAAAGCAGGCCAAGGGCGAGGTCACCAGCGGCAGCTATGCGCCGAGCCTGTCGCGCTCGATCGGGCTGGCGCGCGTGCCGGCGGAATGGGAGGAGCGCGTCGAGGTCTGCCTGCGCGGCAAGTGGTTGCCCGCGCGGATCGTGGCCTATCCCTTCGTGCGTAATGGCAAGAGCCGTATCGACGACTGAGGGGCTTTCTGAGTAGCCTCTACCGACCATCTGTTAAAGCGCAGCGCGCGACTTCTGCTTAAAGGAAAGCCCCATGAGTGAAATCCCGAAGGATCTGTCCTACACCAAGACCCACGAATGGATCGATTACGACGGCGATGGCACCTGCACCGTCGGCATTACCGACTACGCGCAGTCGTCGCTCGGCGATCTGGTGTTCGTGGAACTGCCCGAGACTGGCACCAAGGTCGGCGCGGGTGATGCGGTTGCCGTGGTCGAGTCGGTGAAAGCGGCCTCCGATATCTATGCGCCGCTCGACGGTGAAATCGCCGAGATCAACGAACAGCTCGAGGATTCGCCGGAACTGGTCAACGAAGACCCGTTCGGAGAAGGCTGGCTGTTCAAGATCAACGTCTCCGACCCGGACGCGGTCGAGAATCTGCTCGATGCCGATACCTACGAAGGCATCGTCGAGGACGAAGAAGACTAGCGCGCTGCGCGTGCCGCCCGCCGGTCGATGATCCGGCGGGGCGGCGTCGCGCAGCCGGAAAACGACCAGCGAGGCACCATGCCCTTCATTCCGCATACCGAAGACGATATCCGGTCGATGCTCGACGCCATCGGCGTAAAAGACATCGACGATCTGTTCGACGAGATCGATCCGCGCCTGCGCGATGTCAGTCTGGATTCGATTCCGACCCGTGCGAGTGAACAGGCGGTATCGCGGCTGATGGGCGAGCGCGCGGCCCGAGATAGCGGCGGGCTGTGTTTCATCGGCGCCGGCGCCTACGAGCACCACATCCCGGCTGCGGTCTGGGAGCTGACCACGCGCGGCGAGTTCTATAGCGCCTATACGCCGTACCAGCCGGAAGCCAGCCAGGGCACCCTGCAGGTCGTCTACGAATACCAGACCATGATGACCGGTCTCACCGGCATGGACGTGGCCAACGCCTCGCTCTACGACGGCGCTTCAGCGCTGGCCGAGGCCGTGCTCATGGCGGTACGTGCGAACCGCAAGTCGAAGGCGTCGCGCATCCTCATGCCGGCGAGCGTGCACCCTTTCTATCGCCAGGTCGCGCACAACATCTGTGCGAACCAGGGCATCACATTCGAATCGATCGATTTCGATACCGCAAAGGGCACCATCGACCGCGATGCGCTCGAGCGCTGGTCCGGCGAGGACGTCACCGCGCTGGTGATTCCGCAGCCCAATTTCTTCGGCGCGCTCGAGGATGTCGATACGCTCACCGACTGGGCGCACGACAACGGCGCGCTGGCGATCGGCGTGGTCAATCCGCTGTCGCTGGCCGTGCTCAAGGAACCGGGCCGCTGGGGCAATGGCGAGGGCGCGGATATCGTGGTTGGCGAAGGCCAGCCGCTGGGTGCGCCGCTGGCGTCCGGTGGGCCGTATTTCGGCATTCTGTGCTGTCGCAAGAAGCATGTGCGCCAGATGCCCGGCCGTGTAGTCGGCCGCACACAGGATCTCGATGGCCGCTCCGGCTATGTGCTCACGCTGCAGCCGCGCGAGCAGCACATCCGCCGTTCGAAGGCGACCTCGAACATCTGCACCAATCAGGGGCTGCTGGTCACCGCTGCGACCATCCACATGAGCCTGCTGGGGGCCCAGGGGCTGGAGAATGTGGCGGCGACCTCGATCGCCAACACGCGTCGTCTGGTTGAAAAGCTCACCGCGATCGACGGCGTGGAGCGTGTGTTCGACAGCGTCTGTTTCCACGAAACCCTGCTGCGGCTGCCCGCCGATGCGCAGGCCGTACTGGACGCCCTCGCCGAACGCGGCGTGTTCGGCGGGCTGGCGCTTGCGTCGTTCTATGACACGCTCGAGAACACCGTGCTCGTCTGCGCCACCGAAACCAAGACCGACGCCGATCTCGACACCTATGCCGATGTCCTGGCGGACGTGCTGCGCACGCACGCCGCGGTGTCGGTCGCCTAGCCATCCATCGATTCCATCGATCAATCAAGGACTCACATGACCCAGCAGATCACGCTCAAGGGCAATCCGGTTCAAGTCGGCGGCAAGCTGCCCGCTGCAGGCGACCAACTGGCCGATTTCAGCCTCACCGGTTCCAACCTGCGGGATGCGAGCCTCGAGTCCTTCTCGGGCAAGCGCAAGATATTCAATATCTTCCCCAGCATGGACACACCGACCTGCGCGCTGTCGGTGAAGCGCTTCAATGCCGAGGTCGATGCGCTGGACAATGTGGCGCTGCTGCAGATTTCAGCCGACCTGCCGTTCGCTCATGCGCGCTTTTGCAGCGCAGAGGGCCTGGAAAACGGCACGACCCTGTCGATGATGCGCGACAAGCGTTTCGCCGAAGACTACGGCGTCCTCGTCGCCGATGGCCCCATGGCCGGCCTGTGTGCGCGTGCCGTGATCGTGGCCGACGAGAACGACACCGTGCTCCATAGCGAACTGGTCGCCGAGATCGCGGAAGAGCCGAACTACGACGACGCCCTGGCTGCGCTCAAGGTCTGAAGCCACAACCTATTTGGAACAGCCCGGAGCGAAAGCGGCGGGCCGAATACCCCATGACCGAAAAGCTGATCTTCGAACACAGCCGTCCCGGCCGCCGCGCACTGGCACAGGCGCCGGCCGAGGCGCCGTCCATCGACGATATTCCGGCCGCGCTACGGCGCGAGTCGGGCGTGGGCCTGCCGGAAGCCTCGGAGATGGACGTGGTGCGCCACTACACGCGGCTGTCGCAGCTTAACTTCTCGATCGACACGCATTTCTATCCGTTGGGTTCGTGCACGATGAAGCACAACCCGCGGGCCTGTAACACGCTCGCCTCGCTGCCGGGTTTTCTGAACCGGCATCCGCTGGCGCCGGCGAGCCACGGCCAGGGCATGCTTGCCTGCCTGTACGAACTGCAGGAAATGCTGACCACCGTGACCGGCATGGACGCGGTCTCGCTCACGCCGATGGCGGGCGCTCAGGGCGAGTTCACCGGCGTGGCCATGATCAAGGCCTATCACGAGTCGCGCGGCGACACCGCGCGAGACGAGATTCTCGTGCCAGACGCGGCGCACGGCACGAACCCGGCCACCGCCGTGATGTGCGGCTGCAAGGTGGTCGAGATCCCGACCGATTCGGACGGCGACGTGGATATCGCCGCGTTGCGTGGTGCGGTATCCGAGCGCACAGCCGGCATCATGCTCACCAATCCGTCCACGCTCGGGGTGTTCGAGCAGGACATCCTCGAGATCGCCGAGATCGTGCACGGCGCCGGCGGGCTGTTGTATTACGACGGCGCCAATCTCAACGCCATTCTCGGCAAGGTCCGGCCCGGCGACATGGGCTTCGACGTCATCCACATGAATCTGCACAAGACATTCTCGACGCCGCATGGCGGCGGCGGGCCGGGTTCCGGCGCGGTCGGCGTGGGCAAGCGCCTTCGCGACTTCATGCCGATCCCGGTGGTCGGCAAGGACGGCGAGGGTGATGCCGCGACCTATCGCTGGCTCACCGAGCAGGACGTGCCGCATACCATCGGCCGCCTGTCGGCCTTCATGGGCAATGCCGGCGTGCTGCTGCGCGCCTATGTCTATGCGCGGCTACTGGGTGCGGAGGGCATGACGCGGGTGGCGGAGTTCGCGACGCTGAACTCGAACTACCTAATGGCGCGGCTGCGTGAACATGGCTTCGACCTGGCGTTTGCCGATCGGCGCGCCAGCCACGAGTTCATCGTCACTCTCAAGCGCCAGAAACAGCAGTTGGACGTCACCGCGACCGACTTCGCCAAACGTTTGCTCGACTACGGCTTCCATGCGCCGACGATCTATTTCCCGCTGCTCGTGCCGGAATGTTTTCTCATCGAGCCGACCGAGAGCGAATCCAAGGAGACGCTGGATGCGTTCGTGGCGGCCATGGTCGCGATCTGGGACGAGGCCAAGGCCGATGCCACGACGCTGAAAGACGCGCCTGTCAATCTGCCGGTGCGCCGGCTCGATGAAGTGGCGGCGGCCAAGAACCTCGATCTCAAGCATGAGTCGGCCACTGCCGCCGACGCCTGATTCCAGACGTCGCTCAGACAGTCGCGTCGGCCCGCTGTGGCATGATGCGCGGCTGATCTCGGCGCGCTCCACCCCGTGGTGCGCGCTGCGTTTTACAAGATACAAGGACGATTTATGTCAGCTCTGATCTGCGGATCCTTCGCCTACGACACGATCATGGTCTACACGGGCCACTTCAAGAACGAGATCCTGCCGGATCGCGTGCACATGCTGAACGTGTCGTTCCTGGTGCCGGAGATGCGCCGTGAGTTCGGCGGCTGTGCCGGCAATATTGCCTACAGCCTGAAGCTGTTGGGCGGCGAAGGCGCGCCAATGGGCACCGTCGGCAGCGACTTCGACGACTATGCTGACTGGATGGACAAGCACGGCATCAGCCGCGACTATCTCAAGCAGATCGACACGGCTTACACCGCACAGGCCTATATCACTACCGATCTGGACGATAACCAGATCACCGCCTTCCACCCGGGCGCGATGGGCCATGCCCACGAGCAGACCGTGCCGACCGATGGCAGCGTGTCGCTGGGCATCGTTTCGCCTGACGGCAAGGACGGTATGGTTCAGCACGCGGCGCAGTTCGCCGAGGCCGGTATCGATTTCATCTTCGATCCGGGCCAGGGCCTGCCGATGTTCAATGGCGAGGAGCTCAAGCGCTTCATCGACCAGGCGAGCTATGTGACGGTGAACGACTACGAGTCGCAGCTGATGCTGGACCGCACCGGCCTGTCGCTCGAAGAGATGGCGGGCCAGCTCAAGGCGCTGATCGTGACCAAGGGCGGCGAAGGCTCGGTGATCTATGCCGACGGCGAGCGTATCGAGATTCCGGCCGGTTCGCCGACCGCGCTGGCCGACCCGACCGGCTGCGGCGATGCCTTCCGTGCCGGCCTGATCTATGGCCTGCAGCAGGGCATGGACTGGGAAACCATCGGCCGCGTTGCGTCGCTGATCGGCACCATAAAGATCGAGCGTCCGGGTACCCAGAACCATCGCTTCACGATGGACGAGTTCGCGGCGCGCTATAAGAAGGAATTCGAGCGGGACATGTTCTAGTCGATTGCCGATCGACCGCTACCCGCCGTGATCAGCATGCCGCATACGCTGACGACGCCCCGCCTCGCTCTGCGCGAGCCGGGGCCGGCCGATGCCGAGGCGATCTTCGCTTTCGCCAACGATCCCGAAGTCGCGCGTTACATGACGTGGGCGCGACATGTCGATCTCGACGATAGCCACGATTTCCTCGACGACGTGGCGGCCGGCTGGTCGTCCGGCGAGGAATACTGCTGGTTGATCGAGCACGAGACGCTCGGGGCGATCGGCACCGTGGCCTGCGTGTTCAGCGAGCAGGGCGCCGAGATCGGCTATGTGCTGGCGCGCGACGCATGGGGTCAGGGACTGGGCCTGGAAGCCGCGCGGGCCGTGTTCGATGCCGCGCGCTCGCTCGACGATATCTATCGAATCTGGGCGAGCTGCGATCCCGACAATCGCGCATCCATGCGTATTCTCGAGCAGCTCGGCATGGTCTGCGAAGGCCGCCTGCGCCGCTGGTCCGAGCGGCCCAACGCCGACGATGCCGACGGCACGCCGCGCGATGTCTTCATGTATGCCTGGGTGCGTTGACGCGCATAAGACACCCGTAAGCCGAATGACTAATTGACGTCACTCCTTCCTGCTAGAATCCGTCGCCATGTTCGTGCATCCCGATATCGACCCCGTCGCCATTGCCATTGGTCCGCTTGCCGTTCACTGGTACGGGCTGATGTATTTGTTGAGCTTTCTCGTCGGCTGGGGGCTGGGCATCGTGCGCACGAAACAGGCGCATATCCAGTGGCAGCGCGAGGAAGTCGGCGATTTCCTGTTTTATGTCGTGCTTGGCGTGGTGATCGGCGGGCGCGTGGGCTACATGCTGTTCTACCAGCCCGGCATGTTGCTTGAGAATCCGCTGCAGCTGTTCTATATCTGGCAGGGTGGCATGTCTTTCCACGGCGGCATGCTCGGCGTGTTCGCCGCCGCCGGCTGGTTTGCCCGCGCGACGAATCGAGCGTTCTTCGATATCACCGATTTCGTGGCCCCCATCGTGCCGGTCGGGCTGTTCTTCGGGCGTATTGCCAATTTCATCAACGGCGAGTTGATCGGCCGTTCGGCCGATGTGCCGTGGGCGATGGTCTATCCGCGCATCGACATGGTGCCGCGCCATCCGTCCGAGCTTTACGAAGCCGCGCTTGAAGGCCTGGTTCTGTTCGCACTCCTGTGGTGGTTTGCGAGCAAGCCGCGGCCGCGCATGGCCGTATCGGGCCTGTTCCTGATCGGCTATGGCTGCCTGCGTTTCTTTGCCGAGTTCTACCGCCAGCCGGATGCATTCCTCGGCTTTGTCGCCTTTGACTGGATGACCATGGGCCAGGTGTTGTGCACGCCGATGATCCTCGGCGGCATCCTGCTACTGGCCTTGGCTTATCGTCGTGAGGCGGCGACGTCATGAATACTGCGAATACGCCGCTCGAACAGCCGTATCTCGATCTCATGCGCGAGGTGCGTGATCACGGCACCCGCAAGGCCGACCGCACCGGCACCGGAACGGTCTCCGTGTTCGGCCGCCAGATGCGTTTCGATCTTTCGCGTGGTTTCCCCGCGCTGACCACCAAAAAACTGCACCTGCGCGCGATCATCCACGAACTGCTGTGGTTCATCGCCGGCGATACCAATATCGGTTATCTCAAGGACAATAAGGTCCGGATCTGGGACGAGTGGGCCGACGAGAACGGCGATCTCGGGCCGGTTTATGGCTATCAGTGGCGCAGCTGGCCGGCGCCGAACGGCGAGAGCGTCGACCAGCTCGCCCGCGTCGTCGAATCGATCAAGAACAACCCGGACTCACGCCGGCATATCGTGACCGCCTGGAACCCGGCCCAGGTCGACGATATGGCCTTGCCGCCATGCCACCTGTTGTTCCAGTTCTATGTGGCCGAAGGGCGGCTGTCCTGCCAGTTGTATCAGCGCAGCGCGGATATCTTTCTCGGTGTGCCGTTCAATATCGCCTCCTACGCGCTGCTCACCCACATGGTGGCCCAGGTCTGCAATCTCGAGGTCGGCGATTTCGTCCATACCCTCGGCGACGCGCATCTTTATCTGAACCATCTCGATCAGACCGACGAACAGCTCACGCGGTCACCCATGGCCGCGCCGCGGCTTTGGCTCAATCCCGAGATCGACGATCTGTTCGCGTTCGGCTTCGACGACATCCGTCTGCAGGGTTACGAAAGCCACGCCCGGATCAGCGCCCCAGTCGCGGTCTGATCGCGGGCGGCGGCCGCGCCGCCGGTGCGGCCGCGGGTTTGCTTCTTTAGTCGAGGATTGCGCCGGTGGGCGCAACCTTCACTATCGAGACGGCCAATTCGGCACCCAGGGCAGGCTTGCCTGCGATATCAGCAACATGGGCTTCAACCGTTTTCACAAGGTTTGCGGCGATCGGCCGATAGTAGCCGAACAAATGTATGAGATTTGCGGACCGGGGCACGGTCGTGGCGTCGAATTCTGCGCTAGACTTCCCTGAACCTCGGCTGACTGGGCACGGGAGCTATGACGCAACCCCGAACGGTACGTGTGCTTATTGTGGATAACGATCCTGAGGATCGTTCACTTCTCGCAGATTTGCTGCGTTCGGGGCCGCGTAGCCGTTACGAACTGACAATGGCCGGCTCCTATGCCGACGGGTTGGCTGCGCTTCGCCGAGGCAGTTTCGATATCTGTCTTCTGGACTACGAACTCGACGGCCACACGGGCCTCGAGTTGATCCGCAGCCCAGCTGCGGTCGCGCTTGGCGCGCCGATCGTCGTGCTCACCGCGCACGACGACTACGAGATCGATCTTGCCGTGATGGAAGCGGGCGCTGCCGAATTCCTTCCCAAGGGCGAACTCAACGCCACACTGCTCGAGCGCACGATCCGCTACTCGATGCAGCACTACGAGAGCCAGCGAAAATTCACCTATCTGGCGCGTCATGACCAGGTCACGGGCCTGTTCAATCGCACGGTGTTGCTCGAACGCCTGACTTACATGCTCGAGCGACCACGAGGTGATCGAAGCCCGTTCGCGGTGCTCTATTTCGATCTGGACGGCTTCAAGTCAATCAACGACAGCCTTGGTCACGGCGTCGGCGACGAAGCGCTGAATACTTCAGCCAATCGTCTGAAGACACAGTGCGGCGACCATCCGCTGCTGGCGCGACTCGGCGGCGATGAATTCGTTGCCGTGCTGGATACCGACGACGAACAGGCTGTACGCGATCTAGTCGAATCGGTACTGGACGCTTTCCGCAAGCCCATCGTGGTGGGCGAGCACGATATCTTCGTGACCATTTCCATTGGCGTGGCGATGTATCCGGCGAGCGGTACCGACGCGGATACATTGATCAACAATGCCGATGCGGCCATGTACCTGGCCAAGCAGGGCGGGCGTGACACGGCGCATTGGTTCGATAACGAACAGGATGGCCGGCCACATGCGCGGGTCGGCCTCGAGAATGAGCTGCGGGCAGCGATCGAAGCGAACGAGTTGCATCTGGTGTATCAGCCCCAGTTCGATCTCGGCACTGGCCGCGTGATCGGCCTTGAAGCCCTGGCACGCTGGAATCATCCGCGGCTTGGGCCCATCCCGCCCGAGGAATTCGTGCCGCTCGCGGAATCGCGCGGGTGTATTCGCGCGCTCACGCGGTGGGCGCTGAGCAACGCCTGCCAGCAGTATTTGAGTTGGCGTGATGCAGGGGTGCTGGATGCGGATGTGGTCTTGGCCGTGAACGTGTCGTCCCAACATGCGCGCGACGAAGATTTTCTGCCGATGGTGCAGCAGATCATCGAGTCTCTGGCGATGCCGGCGGCGCTGCTGGAGCTCGAGTTCACCGAGAATGCGCTGATGCTTGGCCCGAACGATACCAATCCGCTGGTCGAGCAACTCAAGGATCTAGGTGTGCAGGTCGTGATCGATGACTTCGGCAAGGGCTATTCCTCGCTGAGTTATCTCACGCGCCTGCCGGTGGATTCGCTCAAGATCGATCTGAGTTTCCTGCAAGGCGTGACCGAGAACAATCGCGATCGCGCGATGGCACGGGCGATCATCGCGCTTGGCGCCAGCCTTGGTCTGCGGGTCGTGGCCGAGGGCGTCGAAACCGACGATCAGCGCCAATTCCTCGTAGAGAACAAGTGCTCGTTCGGGCAGGGCTTTTTCTATGCGCCTGGTCTGCCCGTGGCCGATTGCACACGTCTGTTGCAGCAAAGCGCGCCCAAGCGTGCTCTGTACCATTAAGCGCAGTCGCATTCAGTTGAACGGCAGGGGATACGCAGCGTGAGCACGATGTTCCGCGACGACTCGGAAACGCGCGCACAGTCACTCGGGGCGGCTGCGTTTTCGCTATTGCTCGAGCAGATGCCGGATGCCGCGATATGTCTGTTGGACCCCAACGGGGTGATCGAGGAATGGCACGCCAGCGCAGAAGCGCTGTTGGGGCATATCGCCTCGCAGGTTCAGGGCCAGCGGCTGGAGACCCTGCTGCCGGAAGAGCGTCGCTTCGAAGCGGAGCTACCGCGAGCGCTGTTTGAGGCCAGCGCACAGGGGCGCGGTCGTCTCGAGGCCGCATTGATGACTCGCACTGGGCAGCGGCGCGTTTGTGCGCTGGATCTATCTCCGCGCTTGGATGGTGCCGAGGATATTGCCGGCTTCATCGTGCTGATCCGTGCCTCGGGCCCGCGAAGAGCGGTGGATAGCGTCGCTGCCAGCGAGAATCTGGCCGCGGCGCATCGACTGAATCTGACCCGGGCCAGCGACGATCCGGCCTGGGTTGGTATCGATCTCGGCGGTCGTGTAACCGGCATGGGCGAAGGCGCGGCCCATTGGCTGGGTTGCGACGTGGAAGACACGCTGGGACGCAGTATCGATGTATGCATAGAGCTGCGCGATGCGGCCAGTTGGTCGGTCGTGCTACACCGCGCCGTGCGTTCGCGGCGTCCCATCAGCCTGAATGTGGCCCCGAAGGGGCCAAGCGATGCCGCGAAGCGTACTGCGCGCCTGTTGCCATTGCGCCAGTCCGAGGGGCGGCTGAACGGTTTCACGTTGCTGGTGGAGTCTGCCGAACTTGCGACCGCCAACGTCGAGCCTTCTGCCAATTCGAGCCAGCGCACACCGCTGGACCGGGCCAGTGATCGAGCGGGCGTTCTCGCGGCCGCCCACGACCTGCGTGAGCCGCTGCGCAAGATGCAACACAACGCCCGACAGCTGCAGGCTGCCGAGGCGCCGCGGCTTACAGACCAGGGCCGGCGTCAGCTGGAAAGTCTTCAGAGCGCCGCCGACCGCATGCAGGGCATGATTGGCGGCATGCTTCGGCTGGCGCGAATCGATACCGGCAGCGTCGAGATCGAACGCCTGCAGATCGATGGGCTTATCGACGAGGTGCGCGCCGATCTCGCGGTGTTGATCGAGGAGCACGGCGCCACCTTCGAGATCACTTCTCCCGGCACAATCACCGGCGATGCCGCGCAGCTGCGTGCCCTGTTTCAGAACCTGATCGACAACAGCATTCGCTATCGCCGCCGTGATGTTCCGCCGCGCATTCGTATAGCGGCCGCTGCGAGCGCAGATGCGGCCAGCGGTGTCGTGATTGACTACGAAGACAATGCTCGCGGTATCCCGTCTCCGGAACTGGCGTTTCAGCCGTTCCGAAATCGGGAGGCGACTGATCACGGCACGGGCATTGGGCTGTCGCTATGCCGGCGTATCTGCCGTCGTCACGGCGGCGAACTCACGATTGCAGACACGAGCGACAGTGGTACCACGTTCGTGATCGAGCTGAACGACCTCGAGGACGAGGCCGCCCTCGAAGCCTGAGCTGCCCCAGACTGTAGTAGCCTGCCGCGTTTTCGCCCGGAGACACACCTTGCAAGCCGAGCCCGAAGACTCGCATTCCCGCGTCGACCTCACCTTGATCGCAGCGATGGATCAGAACGGGGTGATCGGCGCCGATGGCGGCATGCCCTGGCATATCCCCGGCGATCTGCGCTGGTTCAAGCAGCAGACGCTTAATAAGCCGATCGTCATGGGCCGGCGCACCTTCGAGTCGATTGGCCGGGCGTTGCCGAAGCGCCGCAATCTTGTGCTGACCCGGGATGCCGAGTTTGCCCACGAGGGTGTGGAGCGAGTCGCCGATATCGAAACGGCGCAGCGTATAGCCGCGGCTGACGGGGCGACCGAATTGATGGTGATCGGCGGTGCCCAGGTGTATGCGCTGACACTGGCACAGGCGACGGCTCTCAAGCTGACTCGGATCGAGGCCGCCTACGATGGCGACACATGGTTCCCGGCGATCGACTGGTCGGAGTGGACCCTGGTCGACGAGGCGCCTGTCGCGGCAAGCGATACAACGCCGGCGCACCGGTTCATGACATGGCGCCGCCGGCACGCATAAACTGCTCGCTCGTATTACTGCGTTTCCCAGGAGATGGATATGGCAGAAGACCTCAAGGCCCGCTTCGAACAAGCCCAGAAAGATGTCGAGACGCTGTCGTCGCGCCCGAGCAACGATGATCTGCTTGGCCTCTATGCGCACTTCAAGCAGGCGACGGCCGGCGATGTTGAAGGCAAGCGCCCCGGTATGACCGATTTCAAGGGCCGCGCCAAGTACGACGCGTGGTCCAAGCTCAAGGGCACGAGCGCCGACGATGCGATGGAAGGCTATATCAACAAGGTGAATTCGCTACTCGACGCCGATAGTTGATACCGGTCGTAGCGACAGAGTGTCGCCGACCACGGTCCGGGCTTCGGTCAGCGTCATGTAGCGGCCAAGCCCGGCTTCCTGTGGAACCGTGCAGGTGAATGCATGAACCGAGTCGGCCCCGGCGGGCGATATGTCACTGATGTCGTGCCCGTAGCGGCGCTCGAAAGCCGGCGCGGCCATCGAGCCGCGTGAGGCGAAACGGATCTCGCGAGACGCGGTGCGATCCGGCCGCTGCTCGGCATGCGTCACGGTGAAGGTCGCCGGATGAATAGTCTGTGGCGCCGCTTTGGGGCCATGCACCTTGAGCTCGCAGCGGGATCGTGCGTCGTCGATCTCGCCCAGTCGCTCGGCATGACCATGCTGGGAATACGCGCTCCATCGGCGCTCGGGTGCGACGAGTTCGCGGTCGAGCCGACGCGTGCTGCCCGCCGGCAGCAGCGGCCTGCTCGCTTCGCGCACCGTGGCGCAGCCGCGTGTCAGGGCACTCAAGCCGAGCAGGGCGGCGTTCGATATGCGGCGTATTCTCGTGACCAAGACAATGGGCTGTGGTGACGCATCGGCATCATGTCGATCCACGTAAAATAGGCCCTATGACTGATCCCGTATCCTGGCTCGTATTCGATCTCGGCGGCGTGCTTGTCGATGTAGCCCCTGCCGAGGTGACCCTCGCGACGCTGGCGCGGCGTAGCGAGACGACCGAAGCGACGCTTGCGCCCCTGCTGCGTGAGCGTTTTGTCGAGACGCCGTACTCCCCCGCCGAGCGTTTCCAGACGGGTGAACTCGACGAAGCGTCTTTCCATGCCGAGCTCAACGCCGCACTCGCGCGGCCGTTGGCCTTCGGTGAGTTGATCGCCGAGGTGGAGGCCATGCTTCTGGGCGTCAAGCCCGACACGGTCGACCTGCTGGCGCGGCTCGCGGCACGTAATCGCGTGGCTTGTTACAGCAATACCAACGCCACGCATTGGCGCTATATGGCGCGAGCGTTCGATTTCTTCCGGCATTTCGATCAGACGTTTGCCTCTCAGGAGTTGGGCATCGCGAAGCCCGATGCCCGTGGCTTCGAGCATATTGCGCGCGTGCTCGATACCGTCCCTGCGGGCTGTCTTTTGATCGACGATCGCGAGATCAACGTGCGCGGAGCCCGCGCGGCCGGCTGGCAGGCGTTGCATTTCAGCGATGCCGCTACGCTGGCTAATGATCTGAGCGCGCTCGGCGTGGACTTCGAGTGCAGGCCATGATGACGCCCGATGCAGGCTTGTCTGATGCGGTCGACGCGCCATCGCGGGCAGGTAACGTCGATGCGTTGCATGACTTCATCGACAGCCACCGGCAGGTGTTCGTGCTTACCGGGGCAGGGATCAGCACGCTATCCGGCATTCCCGACTATCGCGACCGTGACGGCGGCTGGAAGGGCGCTACGCCCATCCAGCATCAGGATTTCGTGCGCAAGCTGTCCAAGCGCCGGCGTTACTGGGCGCGCAGCATGGCCGGCTGGCCTGCTGTGGCGCGCGCTCGTCCCAACCGGGCGCACCATGCGCTCTACCGACTGGGCAAGGCAGGCCAGACGTCGCTGCTGGTGACCCAGAACGTGGACGGGCTACACCAGGCCGCGGGTAACCGTTCCGTGGTGGATCTGCATGGTCGCCTTGATCGAGTGGTCTGTCTGGACTGTGGCACGCGTCTTTCACGCCACCGCGTGCAGGAGATGCTTGTCGCCGCGAATGCCGGCTGGCTGCACGACAGCGATGCAATACGGCCGGATGGCGATATCGAGCTTGGCGATGTCGACTACGAACAATTCGTGGTGCCGGACTGCCCGGTCTGTCGCGGAATTCTCAAGCCGGATGTCGTGTTCTTCGGCGGCGCAGTGCCGCAGCGCACCGTTGCGCGTGCCTGGAAAGGGCTGGCCCGTTCGGACGCGGTTCTGGTGGTGGGGTCGTCGCTGATGGTGTGGTCGGGGTATCGTTTCGTGCGCGAGGCCGCGCGAAACGGACTGCCGATCATGGCGGTCAATCGTGGCCGTACCCGTGCAGACGCGCTGATCACGCACAAGCTCGATGACGACTGCGGCGCACTGCTCGACGCGGCGATCGCGCCCGCGTAGCCCGCTGGCGGCGGGCGGTGCGTTTCAGGCGTCCCGGGTGGCGCCGTCCACGCGGCCGAAGGGTATAGCGCCCACGACCAGTCGGGTCGCGATAACATAGCCGATAAACTGGAGTTGCTGGCGAATCATGAGTCTGTCCTCGAATGTCCGCGTTCTTTTCTACGCCGTGTTCCCAAGCATGGTTCCCAGCTATGACAGAGGCGTGACATGAGCGATCAAGTCGAGAATGCGCACGGCCTGCGGCTGGGGGTAGACCTGGGCGGCACCAAGATTGCCGGTATCGTGCTCGACGGCGATGCGGGCGTACGCGCCGAACGCCGGATCGACACGCCGGAAGGCGGCTATCTGGCGACGATCGAAGCGATTGTCGATCTGGTCAATGCCCTGGAAGCTGAAGTCGGCACCGCTGGGCTGCCCCTGGGCGTGGGCACGCCGGGTAGCGTACTTGCATCGACCGGGCGTTTGCGCAATGCCAATTCCCAGTGTCTGAACGGCAAGCCCCTGGGCGCCGATCTGTCGACCGCATTGTCGCGTGACGTGCGGCTGGCCAACGACGCGGACTGTCTCGCGCTCTCGGAAGCACGTGATGGCGCGGGAGCGGCCTTCGACAACGTGTTCGGCGTGATTCTCGGCACCGGCGTCGGCGGCGGGGTGGTCATCAACAATCAGCTGATTACCGGCCGCAACGGTTTGGCCGGGGAATGGGGCCACACCTGCCTGCCCTGGCCGACATCGGCCGAGACGCGCCAGCCGCCGCGCTGCTGGTGCGGTCTGGACAGCTGCCTGGAAGCCTGGCTCTCCGGGCCCGGCATGAGCGCGGATCATGTTCGCCGTGGCGGTTACAACATTCCTGCCCAGGACATTGTCGAACGCGCCGAAGCGGGCGAGCGCCTCGCGGGGGCCACACTCAAGGTGTGGTTGCAGAGAGTGGCCCGCTCGATGGCCATGATCGTGAACATTCTCGACCCCGAGGTGATTGTAGTCGGCGGCGGGCTATCGCAAATTCGCTGGCTTTACAGTGAGGTGCCGAAGATCTGGGCGGAGCATGCGTTCGCCGAATCGATCGACACACCGCTGGTCGCTGCACAGCATGGCGACGCGTCCGGCGTACGCGGCGCGGCGCGGCTCTGGCCTTTGCCGTAACGGCCTTTTCCCTGCCGTTCGTGACGCCGTGAGCGTCGCGTTCAGCCCACGCGAGTTGGCGATCTCGAATGGTATTGCGCGCAACCCGACTGCGGCGTACAAGAGATGATCGCTGTGCGGGTTTCGGCGCCGGATCAGACCGGCCCGATCCTTCAGCCAACCCCCGTATATGCTACGGTCTATGGGAATTCGACTTTGAGGCAAATATGACAGAAAAGAATCCCGAAAAGGGTTATGTCGCGCTGCTCGGTTGGTCGCTGGGCGCGATCGAAGCTGCAGATCGCTTCGATCGCCGTTACGTTGTCGTCGCCCCGGATTGGGCTGAAGACTACTGCAAACAGCACGATATCCCCTACATTCCATGGAATTTCGAGCGTCTGAATGACCGTTCCATGGAAATTGCGGAAAAACTCAAGGAAGAGGGCGTCGACGTCGCCATTCCGCTGTTCGAGGAGACAGTTGAATGGTCCGGCGCCATCAACTCGGTGCTCATGGACAACCCGCGTCTGCATGGTCAGGCGGTGCTTTTCCGTGACAAGGCGCTGATGAAGCGTCGTGCCCAGTTGGGCGGTATCCGTGTGGGCATTTTCGAAGAAGCCCATGAGATGGACGACGTCTATCGTTTCTTCAAGCGCGTCAACCAGACGCTGCTCAAGCTAGACGGCGACCCGCAGGATCCGATCCATCTGAAGGCGTTCGACAAGGCCGGCTGTCTCGGCCACCGCATGATTCGGACGGTCGAGGAAATCGATTTGATTCCGGACAGCGAATATCCGTTGCTGATGGAAAGCCATCTCGACGGTTGGGAGTTCGCGGTCGAGGCATGGGTCTGGGACGGCAAGATCCAGTTCCTGAACATCTCCGAGTACGTCACCCTCGGCTACTCCGTGTTCGTGCCAGCTACGCCGGAACTCGAAAGCTGGCGCGCGGCAATCACCGAACAGATCGAGAAGCTCATCAAGACCTTCGACATCAAGTTCGGCCAGATCCATCCCGAGTACTTCGTGACCTCGGACGGCACCATGTACTTCGGTGAAGTCGCCTATCGTCCGCCGGGCTTCAAGGCCTTCGAGCTGATCGAACGCGCCTACGGCTTCAACGCCTACCAGGCCACGATCCTGGTCATGGATCCGAAGACCAAGCAGGAAGAGATCGACAATTTCTTCCCTGAGCCGGTCAAGGACGCGAAGGGCTATGCCGGTTGCTTCGGCGTGTACCCGCGCAAGCGCGTGGTCAGCAAGCTGGAAATTCCGAAGGAAACGGAAGAGCATCCGTACTTCGATTTCCACGAACTGACCGCCCCGCTGCAGGACACCGTGACCAAGCGTACGGCGTTCGGCACCCACTGGGGTCTGATCTTCTTCTTCGGTGACGATCCGCACAAGGTGCGCGATCTGCTCAAGCATCAGGAAGAACTCGACTTCTACGTCTAACGCGGACGTATAAGCCGAAACGAAAAGGCCGCGCCGGGATTCCCGGCGCGGCCTTTTTTTATGGGCGTCACTCGCGGTAGGCGACCGTTACCCGTCAGTCGTCGTTCCACGGCAGATGAGCGGCCCAGCTCTCCGCAATGAGGGCGCGAATTCGTGCGACTGCGTCATCGGGCACGATGCCGGCGTCGCCGATCTCCCGCGTCTTGTAGTGAAAGACATATACACGGGCGATGAACTGCTCGAAGGGCAGTGATGACTCGCCCTCGAGTTCGCCATGGCTGTGGGTGGACGTGATGATGTCCTGACCCCAGTTCTGGCCCTTGTCGCGATTGGGGTTGAAGAAGTAGACACGCCACTCACCGGCGGGGTCGTAGGCGACCCGCTGGATCGATATGGCGTGCCAGCCGACCAGCGCACCGCTGTAGTCGGTGGTCGCGATACCGCAGGGCTGGGCATAGACCAGATCACGCCCGCCGTTATAGAGCGGGTGATAGGCGGCATAGAATGCGCGGATGAAGTCGTTGCAGCGGTGAACGCCCCCGGTGGCCGTGTCGAGCAGTTCGCCGAAACCACGATGGACCCACCAGCCGTGCAGCTCCGGGTTGACCCAGCGATGCCCGTCGCCCGCGCGGCCGATCGTCTGCCGACTCATCTCCATATAGATACGGTCCAGATGCGTCGTGAGCAGCAGCGAGACGGAATCGAGTTCCGTATGCAGCGTTGCCGCCAGCCCGAACGACAGCTCGCTCGAGCGGATGGTCTGACCCTCGAAATGCATGATCAGCTCGTTCTCGCGGGCGGCGAAAGCGATCAGCTCCAGCAGGTAGCCGACGTCATTCTGGGCCCACAAACTGATCGCGCGCGCTGCCTGACAGGTCGGGTTGTGGCCCTGGTCCACGCCGCGCGGCTGGCCAAGCACGGACAGCGTGCCGGCCAGCAGCAGCACGTTGGCGTCCGGCGGATCCTGCCATTCGCTGGCGCCACGCAGCTGTTCACCCACGCTGGGATGAATCGCCAGCACCATCAGGCGGCGCAGGCCGGGCAGCACGGGCCGGATGAACGTCATGCCCTGTTCGAGCAGTTTCGACAGGCCGTAGATCGAGCGGGCAGTTTCCCGCCAGATCGCAAAACGAATCAGATCCGAGATCAGCGTCTGATGGGCGCCGAGACTCACCTTGCCGACCGCGTTGAGAGCCAGCGCAGGCCCAACCAGTTCGGGGGCGTTGTCCACCAGATGACGCAGAAGATCCGCGTGATGTGGGGACACTAAGCCCGTACGAGCCATCGCCTGCCCGAAGTTGTGGGCTTCCTCGGCGAGCGCGTTGATATCCAGCTTGGTGAGCGCCGCGGCGTAATCGTCACGCGTGCCCGCTCGCGACAGCGGCGTCGGCCCGTTGAGCGCGTGCATCCATTCGCGCGCGCGGGACACGGACGGATCGTCGTCGGGGAGTTCGTGGGTGGCGCGGTCCGCGGCCCGTAGCAGGGCTTCGACACGCTGAACCATGATCGGACGCTGCAACAGGACGCGCTCGGCTTCCTGGATCAGCGAATCGAGGATGGCTGCGGTCCCCAGGCGCTCGAGAATGAAATCGAACAGGTTCTTGACCCGTTCTGCAGCCGCCGGGTCGGCCTCGCGGGTTTCCTCGGTGGCCACCGGGAACAGCAGGTCGAGATTGCTCGCCAGGATTTTTTGCAGAAAACGGCGGGCGTCTTCCGGCGGCATGCCGGCATGCTCGCTATGCCCTTCGGCAATGGCGAGCATGCGCAGCTCACTCAGGCATTCGAGTGTGGCGTTGATGCCGCCGCCGCGCAGGGTGCCGCTCACCAATGCGGGTTGCAGCATCCGGGGCTTCTCCCAGTCGCCGCCCGCGAATACGCCGCCGGCATCGAACCTCGGCGCGAATGCATACAGATGGGCAATACCTTCCGGGCTGCGCAGCAGTTTTTGTGCGCGGGCCATCAGCTGTTGCTGTTGCATGGCCTTGCCGAAGGTACGGGCGGCTTCCAGGCGTTCCAGCACCTGTTCGAAATCTTCGGCCTGGCGGGCCGGACTGTTCACGCCGCCGCTTGTGACTTGGGCCATGGATCGCCCTCCAGTGATCTGAATGGCCACTCGGGCCATCGCAATCGGGTGTCGGCGCCGGGCACGTTCGCCGTTACCCCAGCCGCTGAGGCGGCGTTCAGATGGTAGCGGATGGTCGTGATCCGGTCGGATCCCCGTGCAAATGAAAGAGGCGACGTTAACACAGCCGGGCAGGCGCTCCTGGGCGCACGCGAGTGCTTGTCATGGCAACGTTATCGGCGCTGGGCGGCGTATCTAAAGTCCGCTTTGAGAACGGGCGATCATGGGCGTCCGGGCATTGGCAGGCCGGAGCTTGGCTTGAGCGGTCGGCTTCGAGGCGCTCAGGCCGGCCTGCGATCCGCCCAGCGCAGCCAGCGGCGGACGAGTCGGATGCTCAGCCATAAGGTGACGAGGAGCCAGCCTGCCGTCGCGATGAACAGCGCCAGCATCAGCGTGCCGATGCCGAGTTCCGGCCAGGCGGCGGCGAGTGTTTCCATCGGATACGGCGCATAGGCAAGCGTATTGAGCACCGTCATTGCACTGTTGTAGAGCGTCGGCAGGGCAGCCAGCGGCGCGAACAGCACCAGGAGCAGCGCCAGTACCGAGATCGCATGATGGCGGCCCAGCCAGCGGTGATGGGAGTTCACCAATGGTGTCTGTCCTGCGGCCGCCCACCAGTGAACCAGTGCGATCACGGCCATGAAGGGTATGAGGAGCAGGCCGACGCCCAGCCAGAGTGCTGCGGTCAGAGCACCTGCGCCGATATAGCCGAAGGTCACGCCGAAGTTGCTGTCTTCCCCGGCCAGGGGCGGATCGTTCTCGCTCATCGCGTGGGACCGGGCATTGCGCGATGTTCGGCGAATGCCAGCACGCCGCGGATGAAGCGGTACAGCCCCCAGCACCAGAGAATCAGGTAACCGAGAAAGCCGATCATCACCGTGGTGAGCACCAGGCACACCAACGACCACAGCACCGTGAACCAGAAGGTACGCATCAGCCAGCGATGGTGGCTGTAGGCGACGGGGTCGCGGCAGTCGCGAAGCTTGACGTGGTTGATGATCACGCCGGCCACCGCAGTGATGCCCGAGAAAAAGCCCAGCCCGTAAAGCACATAGGTCACGAGCAGCACATTGCGCTCGACTTCGCTGCGGGTGACGGGGGTGTTGTCTATTTCCTGGTTCATTTGCGGGCTATGCGAATCGAAAGCGGGTGGATCAGTCGTGTCGGTGAAGTACCGTGAACGTGGTGGCGCGGTTTTCGCGTGTCGGCGTTTGCTAGAATCGCGACATCACGAAACGTTCACAAGCCCGGTCACGGCATGCTTCAACTATTCACGCACCATCGCAGTGTGTCAGCGCACCGCGTGCGCATCGCGCTCAACTACAAGGGCGTGTCGTACAAGTCGATCTTCACGGATATGGATCATGCCCGTGGCGATCGGTTGAGCTATCTCAACGTCAATCCGCAGGGCCTCATTCCGGCGCTCTGGGCCGAGAATGATCTGGTCATATCCCAGTCTTCGGCCATTCTAGAATATCTGGAGGAGCGCTATCCTGAACGCCCGCTCCTGCATGGCGACATTGCCGAGCGTGCGCGTATCCGCTCCTTTGCCCAGATCGCGATCGCGGATACCCACCCGCTGAACAACCTGCGGGTGCTGCGCTATCTGCGCGACGGCATGAACGTCGATTATGAAAACCGCCGCAAATGGTTCGAGCACTGGATCCACAAGGCGTTCGCGCCGATGGAGTCCATCCTGGCCAACCAGGCGCGCGAGAACGACGAGAACAGCTACTGCTTCACTGCGCGCCCGAGTCTGGCCGATGTCTGTCTCGTGCCGCAGGTGTCGCTGGCCGAGCGCTATGACGTCGATCTGAGCGGCTATCCGACCATCCGTCGCGTTCATCGTGCCTGCATGACCCTGGCCGCCTTCCAGGCCGCCGACCCGGACAATCAGCCGGATACCAAATAGCCTGGATGCCAGCCTGAAAACCGCGCCCCGCGCGGTTTTGGTCACGGCATGGCGCCGCGTCTGTGCGAGTTCGTTTCGTCACCGGCAGAGCGCGGAAGGCGACACGCCAAGTTTTCCCTTGTAACCGCGCTGTGCGCCGCGCTTGTTAATGCCATACACCCGGGTCTAGGGTGGCGGCATCGGACAACGCGTATCCAAAGGGCGGCGGGTGATGAGCACGATAGCCACGATAGTTGCAGACGTCCGTGCCCGGGCGGGCACCTACGAGCCGGCAGCGCAGCGAGACCTGATGCTGCGCTTTGTCGATGCCTGGTTCGAAGGCATCACCGTCGACGCCATCGCGGCGCGCTCCGTGGATGCGCTCTATGCCGCGGTGTGTGACCAGTTCGAACTGCTGTGCAAGCCGCGCCAACCCGGCGAACCCCATATCCGCGTGCACGAACTCGATGGACGCGAAGGTCATTGCGACACCACCCTCATCGCCGTCGCCGACGACATGGCGTTTCTGGTCGACACCATCAGCATGGCGGTCCGCGAGACCGGAGCCGATATCGACTGGATGATGCACCCCATCATGCGGGTCAGCCGAGACGAGTCCGGGGCGCCGACCGACATTCGCTCCGCGGCCGATAGCACGACCCATGGCGACGAGGAGTCGCTCGTGCGGCTCGAATTTGCCGCGCCCGCGGGGCTCGTGGGTGAGGCGCTGGTGGAGTGCGTGGCCCGCAATCTCGGAGACCTGCGGGCCGTGGTCGGCGACTGGCAGGGCATGCGCCGTCAACTGCAGAAAGTCGTTTCGGAACTCGATACCGTGCCCAGCGGCGTGGATATCGATGAATGCGAGCAGACCCAGGCGTTCCTGCGCTGGCTCGCAGACGACCACTTCACATTGCTCGGCTATCGCCAGCGCGAGGTCCGCGCGAGCGATGGCGATGCCGAAGTCATGGCGGATACGCCCGGCTCGAGCCTTGGCCTGCTGCGCGAAGATCGCGCCGGCCTGGATCCGGACGGTTATGTCGCACCGGCCGCCGCGCTCGACAAGTACACCCAGTCGCCACGTATTCTCGTCGTCGCCAAGGCCAACAGGCGTTCGTGGATTCATCACGCCGAGACGATGGATGTGATCGCGATCAAGCGCATGGACGACACCGGCAACGTGATTGGCGCACATCGTTTTCTCGGCCTGTTCTCGGGCGAAGCCTATGCCGTGAGCCCGCGCCAGATCCCGTTGCTGCGCCAGAAAGTACGCGACGTGGTCGCGCGTGCGGCATTGCGCCCGCGCTCGCACAGCGCGAAGAGCCTGCGCTATATCCTCGAGACCTTCCCGCGCGACGAGCTGTTTCAGTCATCGGAAGACGAGCTCTACAACACGGTCATGGGCGTGCTGGGCATGCGCGAGACCGAGCGGCTGCGGCTGTTCATGCGCCGCGACCGCTATGCGCGTTTTCATTCCTGCCTGGTCTACATGCCGCGCGAGCGCTACACGTTGGAGCTGCGCGAACAGATACAGGCCGAGTTGGAACGCCGCCTGGATGGGGTCGCCCAGGAATCCGATGCGCAGTTCCTGCGCAGCGCGCTGGTACGTATCCATTACCAGATCGCGATCGACAGTGATGGCGATCACGACTTCGATACGCGCGAGCTGGAAGCCCATCTCATCGCGGCCACCCGCGCCTGGCCGGATCGCTTCGCCGCGGCGGCCGAATCTGCCGGCTCGCTCATGCCCGCCTACGCTCGCGCTTTCGACGCCGCCTACCGCGAGCGTTTTTCGGCCGAAGCCGCTGTCGACGATGCCTGCGTGCTGGCGGGTATCTCGGCCGGGGATACGCCGGTGCTCCAGGTTATCGGCGTCGAAGACGGCGACGTGCAACTCAAGCTCTACGGCAGCGGCGAGGAAATGCCGCTGTCCACGACGATGCCGATCCTCGAGAACTTCGGCCTGTCGGTCCACACGCAGCGGCCGTATCTCGTGCAACGGCCCGGCAATGCGCCGCAGTGGATCCACGAATACGAAGCCGATCATCCCCAGGCCGATGCGCTGACCGACGTGAGCCGGCGCGAAAGCATCGCCGACGCGTTTGCTGCCGTGATCGCCGGCAGCGCCGAGAACGACGGTCTCAACCGGCTGATCATCAGTGCGGGCTTCACGCCGCGTCAGGTTGTGCTCGTGCGCACCATCACACGCTATCTGCTGCAGACCGAGCTGCCGTTCTCGCCGGACTATATCCAGGAACAGCTGGCCGGCCACGCGGAGCTGGTCGCGCGTTTCGTTGCCCTGTTCGAGTCGCGCTTTGATCCGGATGTCCAGCATGCAGGCGTTGCCGACGACGCGGGCGTGCCGGACGATGACGATATCGCGGCGCGTCTGGATGCCGTGGCCAGCCTCGACGCGGATCGCGTGCTGCGCGCTTTCCACGGCGTGATCAGTGCGACCCTGCGTACCAACTATTTCCAGCCGGACGGGCAGGGCCGGCCCAAGCCCTATGTCAGCATCAAGCTGGACCCGAGCGGCATGCCCGAGCTGCCGCGGCCGTTGCCGATGTTCGAGACGTTTGTCTACGCGCCGGAAGTGGAAGGCGTGCATCTTCGCGGTGGCAAGGTCGCCCGCGGCGGGCTGCGCTGGTCGGATCGGCGCGAGGATTTCCGTACCGAGGTGCTGGGCCTGATGAAGGCGCAGATGGTCAAGAACGCGGTTATCGTGCCGGTCGGCGCCAAGGGCGGTTTCGTGGTCAAGAACGCGCCCGTCGACGAATCCCGCGAAGCCCGCCAGGCGCGCGGTATCGCCTGCTACAAGACCTTCATCCGCGGTCTGCTCGACATCACCGACAACCGCATCGGCGACGCCGTGGCGCCGCCCGAGCGTGTGGTGCGGCGCGACCCGGATGATCCCTATCTCGTGGTCGCGGCCGACAAGGGCACGGCCACCTTCTCGGATATTGCCAACGGCCTGTCACAGGAATACGGCTTCTGGCTCGACGATGCCTTTGCGTCGGGCGGTTCCGCCGGCTATGACCACAAGGCCATGGGCATCACCGCGCGCGGGGCCTGGGAAGGCGTCAAACGCCATTTCCGCGAGCTGGATCACGATATCCAGACCGAGCCGTTCACGGTGGTCGGAATCGGCGACATGGGCGGCGATGTGTTCGGCAATGGCATGCTGCTGTCGGAACAGATCCGGCTGGTCGCGGCCTTCAATCACCTGCATATCTTCATCGATCCGAACCCCGATCCGGCGACAAGCTTTGCCGAGCGCAAGCGCCTGTTCGAGATGCCGCGCTCGGCGTGGAGCGACTACGACGAGTCACTGATCTCGGCCGGCGGCGGCATCTTCGATCGCAGCGCGAAGACCATCGAACTCTCTGACGAGGCCCGTGCTGCGCTCGGTATCGAGGAACGACGGCTGTCGCCGACTGCACTCATGCATCAGATCATCAAGGCGCCGGTCGATCTGCTCTGGAACGGCGGTATCGGCACTTATGTGAAGGCGCGCTCGGAAGCCCATGCCCAGGTCGGCGATCGCGCCAACGACGGGCTACGCGTGGACGGGCGCGACCTGCGGTGCAAGGCCGTCGGTGAGGGCGGCAACCTGGGACTGACCCAGGCCGGGCGAATCGAATACGCGCTGGCCGGCGGGCGGCTGAATACCGACGCCATCGACAACTCCGGCGGCGTGGATTCGTCGGACCTCGAGGTCAACATCAAGATCGCGCTCGGCACGGTCGAAGCCGCCGATGCGATCGGCCGCGAGGACCGCAATACGCTGCTCGCGAAGATGACGCCCGACGTGATCGATCTGGTGCTGGCGACCAACTATCTTCAGACCCAGCAGATCAGCCTGATGGAAGCCGAAGGGCTGACACGCTTCGACGAACAGATCAGCTTCATGCGCGCACTCGAACGCGACGGCCGGCTGGACCGGCGGCTCGAGCGCTTGCCTGACGACGAAACCATCGAAGAGCGGGCCCGGAACCGCCAGGGGCTGACCCGCCCGGAGCTGGCCGTGCTGATCTCCTACAGCAAGATCGCGCTCGCCGATGCAGTGCTGGGCGGCGATCTGCCGGACGATCCGTGGTTCGAACATCTGCTCGAGGCCGGTTTCCCGCCGGCACTGGTCGAGCGTTTCCCGCAGGCCGTGCTCGATCATCGTCTCAAGCGCGAGTTGATCACCACGTTGGTGACTAACCAGATGGTCGATCGCCTGGGCATCGCCACCGCCCACCGGCTGCCGGCCGGCTTCGGTGCGCGCATGGACGCCGCGGTACGCGCCTATGTGCTGGCCGATGCCTGGCTCGACGGCGAAGCGCTGTTCGGCGAGATCGAATCCTGGGACAACCGTCTGCCGACCGAGCATCAGTACGAGCTGCACAAGATCGTGATCGCCATGCTCAAGCACGCGATGAGCTGGTGGCTGGGCACGCCGGGTATCGAGGGCGATCTGTCGTCGCTGGTATCCCGCTACCAGGGCGGCGCCCGCCGGCTACTCGAACAACTGCCCGATTTCCTCGTCGGCGGCTATGCCCGGCGCTGGCAGGCCGATCGCACGGAATGGATCGAAGCCGGTGTCGACGAAGCCTTTGCCTGCCGAATCGCCAGTGCGGATGCCGGCGGCGGCATCATGGATATCGTCTCGCTCGCCGAGGACCGAGGTCGCGATATCGACGAGGTCGCCACGCTGTATTTTGCTCTTGGCGACGAGCTGTCGGTCGACTGGCTGCAGCACGCCATTCACGGCCTGCCCGCGAACGGGCGCTGGGCCGCGTTGGCGCGCAGCAGCCTGCGCAGCGACAGTTACCGTATCCATCAGCAGATCGTGGCCCAGGTGCTCGATGTCGACAGCGCCGAACCATTGACGGAATGGCGCGCAGCGCACGAGCGCACGCTCGCCTTTGTCAGTGCCCGCATGGGCGAACTGCAGGCGATCGATCAGCCGGGCCATGCCCATCTCACCGTTGCAGTACGCGATATGGCGCGTCTGGCCACGGCCGGCCCGACGAGTCTGGGCGGCGCCGCCTGAAATTTACCGGGTCGCGGTTATCTCGAGACACCCCGCGAGGGCGGCAGTCTAGTGCTGCCGCCGCCAGGCCAGCGGGGTCTGCCCCTGCCAGCGCCGGAATGCGCGTTGGAACACGCTTTGCTCGGAATAGCCGAGCCGGTGACTGACATCGCCAATCGATAGTCTGCTGTCACGCAGGTGGCGTAGCGCAAGTTCGTGCCGCGCTTCGTCGACACAGCGGCGAAAGGTGGTGCCGCCGGTCTGCAGGCGCTGCTGGAGAACGCGTTCGCCCAAGCCCAGCGCTTGGGCGGCGCGGCCGAGTTCGGGCGTGGTGTTGCCGATGGTTTGCATGAGCCAAGCCTTGAGTCGGATATGGACATCGCGATCGCCAGCCGCCCGGGCGCGCGCTTCGACCCGGTCGCTCAGATGGGCGGCGAGTTGGGCGTCGGGCGTGCGCAGGGCCACGTCGAGCAGGGCGGGGTCGAAACACAGGCGACAGGCCGGGGCGCAGAACACGACCGGGCAGTCAAAGAACGCTTCGTAGAGCGCCGGATCACCCTGGGCCCGGTGCGAAAATTCCACCAATGTCGGCGATTCCTCCCGCCCACTGGCCCAACGGGCAAAGCGCACCCAGGCGCCGAAGGCTTCCTCCACCAGTGCCGGCATCTGCGAACCCGCGCTGTGCCATTCGAGCGCGACGTGGTGCTCGTGTTCGACGAAACGCCCTTCGCCGACGGCGTTCACTAGATGCGCGAAACGTGCCTGATAGGACAGCACCTCGCCGAGCGTCGCGCAGTGGCGCAGTAAAAAGCCCAGCGTGCCCCAGCGATCCGGTTGGGCTGCCATACCGAATTCGAGGCCGAGCAGCGGGTTGTGCAGGGCGACGATACCGGCCTGCATGAGGCGTTCGTAGTGGCTGGCATCGACCGTGCGCTCGGGATGCGCCAACACCTCGCGATTCAGCCCGGACGCTCGAGCGAGTGCGTCCGTATCGAGGTCCTGCGTGCCGAGATAGGCGAGCAGCGCACGGAGCATGGAAACGGCAACGGTCGCTTCGGGCATCGGCTGGAGGCGAAAGGGTTGATCACGCTATTGCCGATCAATCTGCGCGTGAAGTCAATTTTTTTGACGTGGCCATTGTTTAGCCTCGACCGCGTTCTTCGATCAAACACCACAGGCACGACACGATGCGGCGATGGAACGGCTGGGGCGACGACACTTTCGACAAGCCGGTACCGGACAGCGCGCGCGCGTTTCTGGAATCGCGCCTCGGTCGCGGTGAGGTCGGCAGCGATGCCAGTCTCGACAGTGCCTGCGCGCAGGTGCCCGAGTCCCGACTCGGCGCGATCGCCGGTTTCGATACGTCTGCTGAAGCGCGTCTGCGCCATGCCCACGGCCAGAGCTTCGCCGACTGGGCGGCGCTGCGCCATGGTCACGTCGGCCCGTTTCCGGACGCCGTCGCCACGCCGGCGACCCACGACGAAACCCGTGCCGTGATCGATGCCGCCCGCGCGGCCGAGGCGGTGGTGATTCCCTATGGCGGCGGCACCAGCGTGGTCGGGCATCTGAAGGTGATCGATGACGGCCGGCCGGTGGTCAGCGTGGATACGAGCCGCAATGCACGCTTGCTCGATCTCGATACGCATAACCACATCGCGCGGCTGGGCGCCGGGGCCGCCGGCCCGGTGGTGGAGGCGCAGCTGCGCGCGCACGGTTTCGTGCTGGGCCACTATCCGCAATCGTTCGACTATTCCACGCTCGGCGGCTGGGTCGTCACGCGCTCGGCTGGCCAGCAGTCGCGCCGCTATGGCCGAATCGAACAGCTGTTCCATGGCGCGCGGCTGGCCTGCGCGGCCCGCGATTTCGAGGTGGGCGGCCAGATCGCCTCGTCGGCGGGGCCGGACCTGCGCGAGCTGGTGCTGGGCAGCGAAGGAAGACTTGGCATCGTCACGGAAGCCGCGGTGCACGTGACGCGGGTGGCGGAGCGGGAATCCTTCCATGCGGTGTTCTTCGCCGACTGGAATGCGGCACTCGAAGCGGCGCGCGCGATCACCCACGCCGAGGTGCCGGTTTCCATGCTGCGTGTCTCCAACGAAGTGGAGACGGATACCCAGCTGCGTATCGCGGGCCACGAGTCCGCCATCGCGTGGTTGCGACGCTATCTCGGTGTTCGCGGGTTGGGCGATCGGCCGGCCATGATGATGTTCGGGGCCACCGGTAGCCGGAAACAGGTGTACCGCATCAAGGCTGATGCCCTCGCGACTACGCGGCGCGCCGGCGGTGTGCACGTGGGTGCGGCCATGGGGCGGATCTGGGCCAAGAACCGTTTTGCCGGCGCCTATCTGCGTAACGGCTTGTGGGATGCCGGTTTCGCGGTCGACACCATGGAAACCGCTGTGCCCTGGTCGCGTGCCACCGCCACCATGACGGCCATGCAGCAGGCCGCGCATATCGCCCTCGATACCTTCGATGAACGCGCCATCGCCTTCGCCCATCTGTCGCATGTCTACGATGCCGGCTGCAGCGTGTACATGACGGTGATCTGGCGTCGCGGCGCGGATTACGCCACCGACATCGGCCGCTGGCGCGCGCTCAAGCAGGCGGTCAGCGAGGCGATCGTTGCCCATGGGGGCACCATCAGCCACCAGCACGGCGTGGGCGCAGACCATGCGCCGTACCTGGCCGCAGAGAAGAGCGAAACGGGTATCGCCCTGATCCGGGCTGCGCTTGCCGAGCTCGATCCGCACGGCATGATGAACCCACACAAGTTGTTCAAGGATTCGCATGTGGACTGAAGGCTGGCGGTCACGCTTCAAGGCGGCGGCCGAGACGCATTTCGATGTGCTGATCATCGGCGGCGGCATCTCCGGCGCCGGCATTGCGCTGGAAGCTGCGCGTGCGGGCCTGCGGGTCGCGCTGGTGGAACAGAACGACTTTGCCTCGGGCACGTCGAGCTGGTCGTCCAAGCTAGTCCACGGTGGGCTGCGTTATCTGGCCAGCGGTGACTGGCGGCTGACCCGCGAGTCGGTACACGAACGTCAGCGCTTGATGCGCGACCTGCCCGGGCTCGTCGAGCCGCTGGATTTCATGCTGCCGGTCTATGCCCACGACAAACCCGGCCGCTGGGCGCTGGGCGCCGCACTGGGCATGTACGACCTGATGGCCGGCAAGCGTTACTCGCATTACATGAAGCCGTCGACTTTCGGCACCCACATGCCGTATCTCAACAGCGGAGACCTCAAGGGCGGTTTCGTCTATCGCGACGCGGTGACCGACGACGTCGGCCTGACCCTGCGCGTGCTCATCGAAGCACATGAATATGGCGCGCTGGCCGCGAACTATGTCCGCGCCGATGAATTCATTTTCGACAACGACAAAGTCGTCGGCGCCCGGGTTACCGACAGCGAAACCGGAGACGCTTTTACGATCCAAGCGTCCAGCGTAGTCAATGCAACCGGGCCGTGGAGCGACAAGCTACGCGAGCGCGTCGACGGACGACCACAGCTGCGCCCCTTGCGCGGTTCGCATTTCGTTTTTCCTTTCCATGCGCTGCCGGTCGCACGCGCGATCACGCTGTTTCATCCCGACGATCGCCGACCGTTGTTCGCGATTCCCTGGCAGGGCGCGACGGTGTTCGGCACGACCGACCTTGACCACGAACAGCCCATGGACGAGCCATCGCGCATGAGTGCGGCCGAGTCCGACTACCTGATCGCCGCGGCGCGGCATTATTTCCCGTCACGCGACCTGTGTGCGGCCGACGCGTTCTCGGCGTTCGCCGGCGTGCGCCCCGTGGTACGCGGCGAGCCGGGCGCGTCGGCGTCCGAGGAGTCGCGTGAATCGGCGATTGATGTGGAGAAGGGATTGATCACCGTCACCGGCGGCAAGCTCACCACCTTTCGTGTCACCGCCCACGAGGTGTTGGAACGGGTGGCCGACGCGCTGGGCCGCCGGTTCACGCTCAATACCAAAGCGCCGATCGTCCACGCTGGCACGGCTAGCGCTCACACCAGCCTCGAAGTTGCTCGCGGCGTGCGCCATGGTCCGGCCTATGCCGGCATGCCGGCGGGACAGAGCGACGCGACGCGTCTGGGCACGACGGACTACTGCCTGCGCGAACTGCGCTTTGCGCTGACGCACGAGGCGGTCGCGCATCTCGATGACCTGATGCTGCGTCGGACCCGGGCAGGACTGTTGCTCTGCAAAGGCGGGCTGCACCAACTGCCGCTGATCGAACCGCTGGTTCGTGATGCACTCGGCTGGAACAGTGCGCAGTGGGACCGCGAGGTCGAGCGCTATCTCGCCCATTGGCAGGCCGTGCACGCGCCCGCATGAGTACGTCGGACCGCCTGCTCGCGATCGATGTCGGCACGCAGAGCGTGCGGGCGCTCGTCTTTGATGACGTCGGTACGCTCTGCGCGCGCGCCCAGGTGCCGATCGAGCCGCCTTATCACGCGCCGCAGCCTGGCCATGCCGAGCAGGACCCGGCCGTGTTCTGGGAGGCGATCGCTGCGGCCTCTCAGAAGCTTTGGGCTGCAGACCCGGCGCTAGCCGAACGTATCGCGGGCATGGCCTTGACCACCCAGCGGGCGACGAGCGTGTTCGTGGACGACAACGGCGAACCGGTCGGCCGTGCTATCTCGTGGCTCGATCAGCGCCACGCGGCTCGCGTGCCGCGGCTGCCTACGTTATGGCGCGGTATTTTCGGCGCGCTAGGTCTGGCGTCCACTATCGATACCTTTCAACGTCTATCGCCGGCGAACTGGCGTGCGGCCCATGCGCCGGATCAGCACAGGCGCATGCGCTACGCGCTGCTGCTTTCGGGCTATCTCGTGCAGCGTCTGACCGGCGCCTGGCGCGATAGCGTCAGTGCGCAGGTCGGCTATCTGCCATTCGATTACAAGCGCCGGCAATGGGCAAAGAAGGGCGACTGGAAATGGCGGGCAATTGAGATCGAGCGCGACCATCTTCCGGAGCTTGTCGAACCTGGCCAGACGCTCGGCACGCTCGACGCCGCGGCCGCCAAAGCGCTGGGCCTGAGCGCCGGCCTGCCGCTGTTCAGCGCTGGCGCCGACAAGGCCTGCGAGGTGCTCGGCTCCGGCGCAATCACGCCCGAGACAGCCTGTGTGTCGCTGGGTACGACTGCGACGATCAATACCTGCCGTGATGCCTATCGCGAAGTCACCCGCTTCGTACCGGCCTATCCGGCAGCGATGCCGGGCGCCTTCACCGACGAGATCCAGATCTATCGCGGGTTCTGGCTTGTATCCTGGTTCAAGCAGGAATTCGCTGTTGATACGGTCGATGCCGCGGCGCGCGAACAGCGTGCGGCCGAGGCGTTGCTGGACGAGCGCATCGCGCCGATCGCACCGGGCAGCGACGGTCTGCTGATATTGCCGACCTGGTCGCCCGGCGTGCGTGTGCCGGGGCCGGAGGCGCGTGGGGCCATGGTGGGTTTCACCGATACGCATACCCGCGCCCATGTGTATCGCGCGATTCTGGAAGGTCTGGCCTACGCGCTACGCGAGGGCCGAGAGCGTATCGAGAAGCGTACGAAAACACCGATCACACGGCTACGGGTGTCCGGCGGCGGTTCGCAGTCCGATCAGGCCATGCAGATTCTGGCCGACGTGTTCGATCTGCCCGCCGAGCGCAGCCATACCCACGAGACCAGTGGGCTGGGGGCCGCTATCAACGCGGCTGTGGGGCTGGGCTGGTATGCCGATCACCGTGTGGCGGCGCGGGCCATGGTCCACTCCGGTGCGCGCTTCGAGCCCCGGCCCGAAGCCGTGGCGACTTACGAACGCTTCTATACCGAGGTGTTCGGCGCGCTCTACGGTGACCTCAAGCCCACCTTCGAGCGCATTCGAGCCATCATCGATCCGACGGGGCACGCTCGCGCATAGGCCGTGGCCGCATGTCGAGCTCGCCGCGCCGCGACCAGTTGAGCAGGCGCCAAGCCATGACCGACAGCGTGGCGGCGATGAACGGGTTCACCGAGAAGCGAAAGCGCTGGTTTTCGTCCACCTCGAAAGCGTTGCCGATCACGCTCACGTACATGATGTTCAGCCACAGGAAGATCAGCGTGGCATCGGTAGCGCTGACCTCGCGGCGAATCGCGAACTTGATCAGCAGGAACAGGCCATAGAGCACGCTCAAGGTATAGCCGATCGCGACCATCACGCCGATCTGGCCCATCTCGAGATCGAAACCGGGCTTTTCCGGATATTCCGGCTGGCCGGCGAGCAGTAGTGAAAACGCGCGGCTGTAGGGGTCGATCGCCTGGCGGTTTTCATGCAGGAACGGGTAGTCGCTGGCCGGGCGAAGGAACATCAGCCAGGCCGTGCCCATGGACTGCAGATAGATATCGGGACGGACTCGCACCGCGGCGATCGCGTCCTCGAGCGCCTGTTCGGAAACGTCCGCATACGCGAGATGGTTGTAGTTCACGTGGCCGGTGGATTTGCGCTTTTGATCGAGCACGGTGATGCCGGTCGGCTCGACGGCGTCGAAGAATTCCGCGTATTCCTCGGGCGTGTTGAAGGGGAAATCCATCAAAGACATCTCGGAAATCAGGCCGCTGTCGGCCATACGCTGGCGCTCATCCTTGTCGATGGCCAGCGTGGTGAGCTTGGACAGGCTCATGCCCATCCAGTCCGAGGTGGCGAAATGGCCGGTCACCATCAGGTTCTTGCCATAGAGCGCGAACACGATTGCCAGCGGCACGATGGCCGCGCCCAGTACCGCCTTGCGATAGCCGGGCAGTACCAGCGCGCAGAATATGGCCAGCACCACGAACCACTGCCACTGGAACATGGAGCGCGTGTAGATCAGTGCCGCCATGGCCAGGAACATGGCGAACGCGCGGCCGAAGGTGAAACGCTCCATGCAAAGATGGAACAGCCAGGCAATAACGCCCAGCAGCGCCAGGATCATCAGCGTGTAGTAGGGGATCGCTTCGTAGAGCACGAGCGCCGGCGTGAGCATAAACACCAGCGCCACGCCGAAGGCGAGCCACAGACTGCCGGTGAGCTTGCGGATCAGGCTATAGAGCAGCAGTACGCTCGCGATGGCCAGCGCGCCGTAGAAGCAGCGAAACAGCGTGGCGAGTACCAGCGGGTCGTCGCTGATCTTGAGCACCGCGCCGAGTACGAGGTTGTACAGCGGCGGCTGGCCAGGCATGTAGAACAGGCTTTCCAGCAGGTTTTCGCGCAGCAGCACCGGGTCGAGTATCTGCCAGGATGTGTCGATTGGCGCCAGGTCGAAGCGCACGCCGGCAGCGAAGAAACACAGCCGCGAGAGCACGTAGAAACCCACCAGCCAGAGCGCCGGCCGGGGTTGCGGATAAACGAGCCCGTCTTTTTTCATGGTTCGGTTCACAGGCCGGTGCGATGAAAGATCGCCCGCGGCAGGGCGGTGATGATGGTCATGATCAGCCGCCAGAAGCCGGGCGTGTAGCACACGGCCGTGCCTTTCTCGATCGCTGAGTGGATGTCCGCGCCGACTTTTTCCGGGCTGGCGAACAGCGGGCCTTTGTCGAAGTCGGCGGTCATCGGCGTGTCGACCATGCCGGGGCGGATCGTCACGACTTTTACGCCCGCCTTGAACAGGCGATGGCGCAGGCCGTCCATGAACGCATTCAGTCCCGCCTTGGCGCTGCCATAGACATAGTTGCTCGCACGCCCACGATCGCCGGCGACCGACGAGATCGCGGCGATCGTGCCGTGGCCCTGGCGTTCGAAACGGTTGGCGATATCGGTAAGCAGCGCGACCACGCTCACGGCGTTGGTATGCCAGGCGGCGACAGCCGTGGCCGGGTCGGCCGCGCAGGCGGTTTGATCCGGCAGGGTGCCGTAGGCGACCAGTACCGTATCCAGTCCGCCGAGTGCGGCTTCGGCGGCATCGATCGTAGCGCCGTGGGCGGACAGGTCGTCGGCGTCCATCACGCGTGCGGCGACCGTGGGCGCGCCGCGCACCTGCAGATCGTCCGTGATCGCGGCCAGGCGCTCTTCGTTGCGGCCGGTCAGAAACAGCGAGTCACCGGCGGCGGCGAACCGGCGAGCGGCCTGTTCGGCGATGGTCGACGTGGCGCCGACGATCAGAACCTTTCTCATGAATCCTCTCCTGTCACCCGCCGCCAGAAATCCGAGGAAAAGGCGGGGTCGACGAATGCCTTGAAGCGTTCGGTGGCCGGGAAATACTGTTTGAATGCGGCCGCGCCCATACGCGCGTCCTTGGCGGGATAGACCGCACCACCGGCGGCCCGCACGACGTCGTCCAACCGGTCGAGCAGGGTGAAAGTCTGGCGACCCCGATTGGGGAAATCCAGCGCCAGCGTCACGCCGGGCCGCGGGAACGACATCAGCCCCGGCGATTCCACATCGCCGAACACCTTGAGCACCGACAGAAACGAGCCGGCGCCGGCCGCGGCGATGCGCTCGAGCAACTCGGCGATCGACGCGCGCGCATCGGCGTGCGGCACCACGCACTGATACTGCAGAAAGCCTTTTGGCCCGTAGGCCCGGTTCCAGTGCTTGATGCCGTCCAGCGGATAGAAATATGGCTGGAAATGCTGTGTGTCTCGACTGCACGGCTGGCGCTTGCGATGGAAGTACAGCGTATTCAGCGGCCGTAGCGTGGCACCGTTGATCATCGAGATCGGCGTGACAAACGGAAACGTCGGCCCGCCGCGTTTGCGCGGATCCGGCTGTTGACCGAGCGCCGGCTTGTGATTGGCACGCATGAACCAGCCGCGCCCGAGCTTGCCGCCGCGGGCGGTGCAATCCACCCATGCCACGGTGTATTCGTAGTCGCTATCCGAAGCCGCCGAGATGGCAAAGAACTCGTCCAGATTGCGGAAGCGAAGCGTGTCGACATCCATGAACGGGCCTTCGATGCGCTTGAGCGCGATCGTGGCCTTGGTGACCAGCCCGGTCAGCCCCAGGCCGCCGACCGTGGCCGCGAACCATTCGGCGTTGTCGTTCGGCGTGCAGGTCAGCGCCGTACCGTCCGAACGCAGCAGGTCCAGCGAACGCACATGCCGGCCGAAGGTGCCGGCCCCATGATGATTCTTGCCGTGCACGTCGTTGGCGATTGCGCCGCCGACCGATACGAACTGGGTGCCCGGCGTGACCGGCAGGAACCAGCCCTGCGGTACCACCAGTTCGAGGATGTCGGTCAGCAGTACGCCGGATTCGCATTCAAGAATGCCGGTCGCCGGATCAAAGGAAATAAATCGATCCAGGCCGCCGATGTCGATGAGCAGGCCGTCGTTGTTCAGGCAGCTGTCGCCATAGCTGCGCCCATTGCCATAGGCGAGCATCGGCGTGCTCGAGGCGGGCAGCGCAGCGGGCCGTGCTGCGGGGCGTTGCACGGCCGCCGGCTGGCTCGCCGGGTAGCGGCCCCAGGACGGGTAATTCGATGCGCTCATGGCAGAAGTCTAACGATCGCGGGCAACTCGATCAGAGCGCCATGAACATGATCAGCGCGCCCAGCAAGACACAGATCCGGCTGCCGTTGTCCTTGGCCGCGAACACGATCGGGTCGTCGTGCATCTGGCCGCGCAGCGTTTTCAGCCAGATCCGGCTGATCCAATACAGCACCACCGGGCAGAGCACCCAGATTCGTGCCGGATGCTCGTACTGGTTGGTGATGTCCGGGCTGTTGATATACAGCGCTAGGATAACGACCGCGGTATAGCCGGCGGCGGTGCCGAGGCTGCGCAGCGGCGGCAGGTCCGACGCAATATAGCCGCGCCCGAGCGGTGCATCGCCGCTGTGTTCTTTCATCACCAGCAGTTCGGTGCAGCGCTTGGCCATCGCGAGGCTGAGGAAGATCGACATCGACAGCGCCAGCAGCCAGAACGACAGCGGAATGCCGGTGGCCGCGCCGCCCGCGATGATGCGCAGGGTGTAGAGCGCGGCCAGCGTGAGCACGTCGATAAGCGCGATCTGCTTGAGACCGAGGGAATAGGCCAGCGTAAGCGCGTAATAGCCGAGCAGTACCGCCCAGAAGAACGGCGGCAGGAAAGCTGCGATCACCACCGCCGCGCCGAGCAGTATGGGAATGGCGATAACCCCCTGCAGGATCGGTATCCGACCGGACGCGAAGGGGCGCTCGCATTTGCGCGGATGCTGACGGTCGTCGCCGAGATCGACCAGGTCGTTGAGGATATACACGCTCGACGCCAGCAGGCTGTAGGCGACGAAGGCCAGCACCGCAGCCATGATCATCCCGAAATCGGCGTACTGATGGGCGGCCAGCAGCGGCACGAAGATCAGCGCGTTCTTGGCCCACTGGTGCACGCGTAGGGCCTTGGTCCAGATCCGCCAGTCGGTTTTCTCCGGCGGAAAGCTGGCGCCCACGTCGAAGGATTCGTTCGCGCTGCGTTCGAGCTTGTCGCTGGCATTGACCAGAACCGCCTTGCGGGCGTGGCGCCAGATCGCGTTGTCCACTTCGTGATCGCCCGCGTAGTCGAACGGTCTGTCGCCGACTTCGGCACGGATGGCGGCGAGTTTCTCGTCTCCTGCCAGGTTGGTCTGGCCATCACTGGCGAGCACGGTATCGAACAGCTGCAGATGTTCGGCGACCTGGTGGGCGTATTTCTCGTTCGCTGCAGTCGCCAGAATCAACCGGCGGCCCTTGGCCTTTTCTTCGTGCAGGTATTCGATCAGCGGCCGGTTGTAGGGCAGCTGCTCGATACCCAGGTCCGCGCGCTGCGCGATTTCGGCCTTGAGCGTGGCCTTGCCGGCGCGCAACCATATCGGTAATCGGATCAAGCTCTGCGGCGAGCTCTTGGCCAGCACGAAGGCCGATTCCACGAGTAGGTCGGAATGTACCAGCGTGCCGTCGATATCGACGACCAGTGGTATCGCGGCGATATCCGTTGTGCCGGCGGACTTGGGCGAGGGCGTAGCCTGAGAACTCATCCGGGATTCCTGTTCGAAACGTTGCGATTGGTAGCCGAGACCGCGCGGCGCCGATCGAGTTCGATCGCGGCCAGCGAAATCAGTCCGAGCACGACGGCAAACCAGAGCGTGGCCACCCGTGCGATCAGCGTCATCGCCAGCGCGGTGGTGGCATCCACGCCGGACAGCTTGAGCAGCAGGACCATCACCGCCTCGGTACTGCCGAGACCGCCGGGAATGAACGACAGTGCGCCGACGAGCATGCTTACTGCGTAGATCCCGATGGCGGTGGTCAAGGCCAGCTCGATATCCAGCCCGTGGGCGATCACGTATAGCGACACGCCTTCGGCCGCCCAGGCCACCAGGCCAACGCCGAGCCCGGCATACAGCGGGCGTCGGCCGAGCAGGGCAAAGGCCTGATTCCAGGCCGAGACCAGTCCGTAGAGCAGGGTCTGAATCTTGCCGTGGGGATTGGCGGTTCGGCGCTGCATATGCTCCAGCAAGCGCCGTTGGCGGATCGCGATCAGCAGGCCGGCGAGTGCGGCCAGCGGTGCGACTACCCACCACACATAGTTCGAGAAGGCGATCAGAACCAGCATCGACAGCAAGGCGATCGACAGCAGGTCAATGAAGCGCTCGGCAAAGAAGGCGGCAAGGCTATGCGCATAAGGCACGCCGTGGCGGGCCAGATAGAATGAGCGCATGCCTTCGCCGGCCTTGCCGGGTGTCGTGGTCAGTGCGAAGCCGGCGATATAGATGAGCCCGTCGCGCCAGAGTCCGACGCGATCACCGAGCCAGCGCAGATAACCGTGCCAGCGTATGAAGCGCAGCCCGTAGTTGAACAGTGACAACGCCAGAATCGCCAGCCACCAGCGCATATCCAGCTTGCGCATGGCGGCAAGCGTGCGCTCGGCGTCGATGCCGGCCACCAGGGTGGCGTACAGCAGTAGTGCCAGGGCTAGAGAAAAGACGATCGTTCGTATGCGCGGCAAGACACGGCCTCATTGCTATGACGCCGAAAAGGCGGCAGTCGTGGTGATTCGTTTCCGACAGACCGCAGCCGCAAGCCGGCGCGCGGTCGGGACGCGTTTCGCTCGCGCGCGTCCGCTCAAGAACCCCCAGTCGTCGTGCCTCGAACAAAGTGTTCGAATACGTTTAGCTTATCGCAAACGCCATAGCGTGGATCAAGTCGGGAATGTACGCAGGCCCGGTGTCGACAGGGCCAGTCGCGTCTGGCAGGCCGATCCGCCCGGCAATTCGGGTTACCGAGTGTCGGGTCCGTCGCGGTATCGGGCACCATGCCAAGACAGATGTGCGCCGCCGAGGGTTCCGCAGGTCGATGGTCGTTCGGTCGTGAACCTACGGGCTGTCAGTAATGGCGCTTTCCCATACCATGACCGGCGTATCCGGCGGCGCGCCTGTGCCGCTTCGTTCGTTTCAATAGACGAGAACAAACATGGCCGAATATCGAGCGCCCACCCGCGACATGCTGTTCATGCTCAACGAAGTGCTGGACGCGGATCGAATCCGCAGCCTGCCGGGCTATGACGACTACGATCCCGACACCGTTTCCGCGGTGCTGGATGAAGCGGGGCGTTTTGCCGGCGAGGTGCTGTCGCCGCTCAACCGCAGCGGCGACGCCGAGGGCGTGAAGTGGTCGGCCGAGGGCATCACGCCTGCGCAGGGGTTCGGCTCGGCCTATCAGCAGTTTGTCGAAGGCGGCTGGAACGGCCTGACCGGCTCGGCCGATCACGGCGGCATGGGCATGCCACGCGTGCTCGGCGCGGTGGCCACCGAAATGTGGAACGCCGCCAACATGTCTTTCGCGTTGTGTCCGGTGCTTACCGCCAGCGCGGTCGAAGCGCTCGAGAATCACGGCAGCGATTCGCTCAAGCAGACCTATCTCGACAAGCTCGTCACCGGTGAGTGGACCGGGTGCATGGATCTTACCGAGCCGCAGGCCGGCTCCGATCTCGCCCAGGTGCGGACCAAGGCCGAGCCCGATGGCGACGCCTATCGCCTGTTCGGCCAGAAGATCTATATCACCTGGGGCGAGCACGACATGGCGGATAACATCATCCACTTCGTGCTCGCGCGCTTGCCGGACGCGCCCGCGGGCGTGAAGGGCATTTCATTGTTCCTGGTGCCGAAATTCATTCTCGACGCCGACGGCAACCCCGGTGAGCGCAACGACCTCGCCTGTGCCTCGATCGAGCACAAGCTCGGCATCCATGCCTGCCCGACCTGCACCATGAGCTTCGGCGAGAGCGGCAAGGGCGCGCTCGGCTATCTCGTCGGCGAGGAGAACAAGGGCCTCGCGCACATGTTCACGATGATGAACGCGGCCCGTCATGCCATGGGCCTGCAGGGCCTCGGCATTGCCGATCGCGCTTACCAGCACGCGCTGGACTATGCCCGCGAGCGCCAGCAGGGCGGACGCGCCATTGTCGAGCATGCCGACGTCAAGCGCATGCTCCTGACGATGCGCAGCCAGACCGACGTGCTGCGCGCGCTGTGCCTGGATTCGGCTGCCGCCATGGATGTCGCCGAGCGCAGCGACAACCAAGAAGACCGCGCCGCCGCCCAGGCACGCGCCGACGTGCTCATCCCGGTGGTCAAGGCCTGGGGCACGGAACTGGGCGTGGACATCGCCAATACCGGTATCCAGGTACATGGCGGCATGGGCTTTGTTGAGGAGACCGGCGCGGCCCAGTATCTGCGCGATTCGCGTATCGCGCCGATCTATGAAGGCACCAACGGCATTCAGGCCATCGACCTGGTCGGTCGCAAGCTGATTCGCGACGAGGGTCGCGGCATGCGCGCGCTGATCGCGGATATCCGTGCCACCGCCGACGGCAGCGCAGAAGGCGCCAACGCACACCCGGCGTTGTCTGATGCGCTCGATCTGCTCGAACAGGCCACCGACACGCTGCTCGAAGCCGGCCGCGATGCTGCTATGGCCAACGCCTTCAACTACCTCATGCTTTGCGGCACCGTCTTCGGCGGCTGGTATGCCGCACGGATCTCGGACGTCGCCAAGGCCGCGCTGGCCAACGACACCGACGAGACGGACTTCTACGAAGCCCGTCAGGCCTGTGCGCGTTTCTATATCCGCCAGATCCTGCCGAAGGCGCAGGGGTACGCCGCGATGGTGGCCGGCGGTCCGGACGCGGTCGATACCGTGGACGCGGCACGCCATCTCTGAGCGTAGAAGAAGTAGAGGCCGCGTCGCGCCCTGACGCGGCCTCGCTGTAACGCAGATCGCAGCGTTTCCTCGCCTGGCAATCCGGGCGGGGCGCTGCAGCGTGCATGGGGTACCCCGAGGCGGGTCCTGTGCAGGCGCGACAATTTGTCACATTCCGCGGGGGCGACGCGCTATTTAGGCTTCTGATCTGGCTGGCTTTTTACGCCGGTATTTCGTGATCAATCGGAGCCGTCATGCCCCCACGCAACCACAAGCCGTGGTCCACCGCCCAATGGGCCGCCTCGGCCGTGCTGTGCCTGAGCCCGCTTGGCGTCGCTGCCCAGACCTCGACCGGCGCCGAAAGTCAGCGCAATACCACGGGCGACGACAGCGTGGTGGCGTTGCCGGGGCTGACCGTCAACGCCGAAGCGGGCGCGGCGAATGGGCTGGAAAGCCTAGAGACCCCGGCGCTCGGCGTCGCGATCGAAGCCGAGCAGATCGAGGCCACCAACACGATCAACACCGAGGACGCGATCCGCTATGCGCCGAACCTGATCGTGCGCAAACGCTATATCGGCGACGCCAACTCGACGCTGTCCTTTCGCAACACGCACACCACGCAGACGCCGCGCGCGCTGGTAACCGTCGACGGTTTTCTGATTTCCGACTTCCTCGGCGCGGGCTTCGACACCGCGCCCAAATGGGCCGTGTTGGGCCCCAGCGATATTGGCCGCGCCGAAATCATCTACGGGCCGACGTCGGCGCGTTATGCCGGCAACTCGCTGGGCGGCGTGTTGCGGCTGGAAACGCGCGACATCACCGAGCGCAAGCTGCGAGTCAACGTCCAGAGCTTCGCGCAGGACTACGACTACTACGACACCAGCGAGGATCTGCTCGGCTATGCGGTCGATACACAGATCGAAACGCCGGTGGGCGATGACGGCGGCGTGGCGCTGGCGTATCGGCATTTCAGCAACGAGGGCCAGCCGCAGCAGTGGCGTACCGCTGCCTCCGGATCGCCGTTCGCTGATCAGGCCACGGTGGACAACGAGCTCGGGTTTCCCCTGCGTATCGCGGCCCAGGATTCGGTGGTCGATTCCACCGAAGACCAGTTCCGCCTGCGCGGCGAGATCGGGCTGGACGACAACTGGCGCCTGCGTGGTCTCGGCGCGCTACTCATCGACCAGGAAGAACGGCTCAACCCGGAGAGTTTCCTCGTCGACGGCGCCGGCGATTCGACCTTCGTGGGTATCTCGGGTGTGCAGCGCTACACCTCGGAATCGACAGAGCTGCTGGCAGGCGTGGGCCTGGCCGGGCGGCTGGCCGGCTGGGATACGGATATCACCGTCAGCCGCTTCGAAACACTCGACGATCGCGCGCGCCAGTCCGACGCCGCGGACATCGACACCGGCATCATCCCGCGAACCGGACTGGTCACCGACAACGATTCCAGCTGGAACAATGCCGGCGTCACCGGCGAGCGCGGGTTCGGCGATCATGCGATCGCAACGGGCCTGTCCTATCGCAACTACAAGGGCAGCAGCCGTACCCGTACGACCGACGACTTTCTTGCGGCCACCAACCTGTCCGGTCGCAATGCGTCCGGCGGTGAGACGCGGCTGCTCGGCGCATTCGTCGAGGATGCCTGGGCGCTGGCCGAGCGTTTCACGCTGACGCTGGGGCTGCGTTACGAGCAGTGGCGTGCGAGCGACGGCTTCCTAGTCGACGACGACAACGACGTGACGTATCCGACCCGCCGCCGTGATGCCTGGTCGCCGAAGGCCGCTCTGACATTCACACCCGACGCCGATACCGAAATCGTGTTCTCGGCGGCCAAGGCGACACGCTTTCCGACGATCGGTGAGCTTTATCAGGCGGACCTGATCGCGTTCGGCCCCAACGTGGGCACGCTGGACCTCAACGGCTTCAACCCGGATCTCGAACCGGAGCGGGGTGTGGATCTACAGCTCACCGGTACCCGTCGCTTCGGCAATGTCGCGGTCACGCTGTCCGGCTATCGCCAGATGGTTAAAGACACGCTGTTCTCGCAGTCGCTGATCGTGCCGGATGCCGCGTCGGGGGATCCGACAACCCAGTCGCTGGTCACCAATATCGACGAAGTGGAAAGCTGGGGCGCCGACCTCATCGTGGCCGCAAACGACGTGTTCATCCCCGGACTCGGCCTCGATGCCAACCTGTCCTGGAACGATACGAAGATCAGCGAGAACGCGCTCAACCCCGAGCTCAAAGGCAACCGCTTTCCGCGGGTGCCCGAGTGGCGGGCCAATGTCTCGGCGCGCTACGCAGTCTCGCCGAAACTCGATCTCGCAACCCATTTCCGCTACCAGAGCACGCCGGAGCGCAACCTTGAGAACGACAGCAGCTCGCGCTGCGAGACGTACTTCTGTGTCTCCTCGTTCCACTTCGTGGACATGAAGGCCACGGTGCATCTGGATTCTGTGGATCTCGACTTCGGCGTCGACAACGTCTTCAACGAAAAGGCGTTCGTGTTTCATCCCTACCCGGGCCGTACCTTCGTTGCCGGGCTGCGCTATCGCGGAGACTTCTGATCGCTACCGTCAACCCGACCGACGCCGGCCGCGAGGACACGCCGCCACGAACCGAGCGCTGGTATCGCACGGTGTGGCGCTGGCATTTCTATGCCGGCCTGTTCACCGTGCCCTTCATCCTGTGGCTGTCGGTGACCGGCGGCATCTATCTGTTCAAGCCGCAGATCCAGGCACTGATCGATCGTCCATACAACGATCTGGCGCTCGAGCGGCAGCCGTTGCCGCCATCGGCGCTCATTACGGCCGCGCAGAGCGCGGTGCCGGGGTCCGTGCTGCATCGCTATGTATTGCCGGCGGCCGACAACGATGCCCGCCAGATACTGGTGGGCGAGGGCGCGCAGCAGACGCGTGTGTACGTGCACCCGGCCACCGGCGCTATTCTCAAGCAGGTAGAGGAGCAAAGCCGTTTCCTGCGCCTGGTGTTTCATCTGCACGGTGAGCTGTTGGCGGGGCGCTGGGGCTCGATGCTGGTCGAGCTGGCCGCCAGCTGGGCGATCGTGATGCTGCTGACAGGGCTGTTTCTGTGGTGGCCGCGACAGACGACCCGACTGGCCGGCGTGCTTTACCCGCGGTTGCAACGGCGCGGGCGCATATTCTGGCGCGACATGCATGCGGTGACCGGCGTGTGGGTATCGCTGTTCGCGATCATCCTGATTCTGTCGGGGCTGCCCTGGGCCAAGAACTGGGGCAGCTATTTCAACGCCGTGCGCAGCCTGACCGGCACCGCGTCCGTTTCCCAGGAGTGGTCGCGTGGCAGCGCCGCCGAGGCCGAACTGCGAAGTCGCCTCGATACGGGCGCGCGTGCGGCCCTTGCGACCGACGGCTCAGCGCCCACCAGCGGCAAGGCTTCATCGGTCAGGATCGATCGCATGATCGCGAAAGCCGGTACGCTCGGCCTCGCGCCTCCTGTCGAGATCTCCCCACCGGCCGACGGAAAGCGCTACTGGCTGGTGAAATCGCAGACCGCCAATAGGCCACAGCGCAGCAGCGTGGAGATGGACCCGACGACCGGGCGGGTGATGGGCCGGAGGGACTTCGCAGACGGGCACTGGATCGATCGCACGGTCGGCTACGGTATTGCGCTGCACGAAGGCGCGTTCTGGGGTCTGGCGAACCAGCTATTCAATCTGGTCGTGCTGCTCGGCCTGGTGGTGCTTTCTGTCTCCAGCGTCGTGTTGTGGCTGCGGCGCCGACCACAGAAACAGCTGGGCGCGCCGGAGCCCAAGGGAAGACGGCCGCGCAGCGTGATGCTGGTTATCGCCGTACTGGCGCTGGTCGTGCTCGTGCCGCTGTTCGGTGCCTCGCTCGCGTGCGTGCTGATGGTCGAGCGTCTGCTTCTTGGCCGCTGGAAAAGTGCGCGGCGGTTTCTGTCGTTACGGAACGTTGCGCGCGGCTAGCGCCGTAGATGACGAAGGTGCGGCGACCGAGGCCTTGAAAGTGCGGCCTGGCGCCTGGGATCAGCGTTGCGCCTTGCTGCCTTTCTTCATTCTTCGGCAGAACGATGCGTGCCGAAGAAGTCGGGCATTCAAACGGACAGGTTCAGGTCGGCCAGAATCGCTTCGATCGCGCGGATGATCGCTTGCGATTTCGCCTCGTCGAGGGCGTCGTCATGGGGCCGGCCGAATGCGCCCTTGTCGTTGTCGAAGTACTTTCCGGAAGCCGTCGAGAATTCATCATCCAGCGCGGCGCGCACCAGTATGTCTGCGCCTTGTCGCACGTCGCCGCCATTCATACCGAAAGCCTCGCTCACCATTTTCGTGCCCAGCAGCGAGCCGGGATTCACGGCGATGATTGCCGGGCCGCTGTCTTCGAGCGACAAGGCCAGGCTGCGAGACCACATGGTCAGTGCCAGCTTGCTCTGCGCATAAGCGGCGTTGTCGGATAACCGGCCTTCGCCGCGCAACGCGTTCGAATCAACCGGCGATTGCGCCGCCGAGGACAGGTTGATCACACGCCCCTGCGGTCCGAGCAGCGGCAGGAGTCGCTGCGTCAGCAAGTAAGGGGCGATCGTGTTGACCGCGAACCGCACATCGAGCCCGTCCGGCGTGAAGGGTTCCGGCGTTTTGTAGACGCCCGCATTGTTGATCAGCACATCGAGCGCCGAGTGTTTTTCTGTGAGCGCCTGGGCGAACGCTTCCACGTCGGCCATACGCGACAAATCCGCCACGATACTTTCAACGCGGCCGGCGGTGGCCATCGCAGAAAGCGTTTCAGCGGCCTGTGCCAGCTTCGCGGGATTTCGCCCGTGTACCAACACGTGGTGGCCTGCCGAGACCAGCAGTTTCGCTGTTTCCAGGCCGATACCGTCCGTCGAGCCGGTCACGAGAATCGTCTTCTTCGTTGCCATGCGCTGTGCTCCAGTAAGCCGTCAGTGCGGTTGTTTTGTAATCAACGGATATCAATAACTACCTTGCCGATGGATTGTCCTCCCGTCAGCCGATCGTAGGCCTGGCCGACTTCTTCGAGATTGAATCGCTGTTCATCCAAGAGTGGCTTGAGAGCGCCGGCGTCCACGATCTCGCTGAGCTGGTTCAGGATCGTGCCGTGCGCTTCGCGCCGGTGGTTGTGCAGCATCGGGATCAGCATGAATACGACGTGCAGCGACAAGCCTTTGAAGTGTGCGGGCGTAAGATCCAGTTCTGCCATGGAGACCGTCGTGGCCACGTGGCCGTTCAACGCCGCCGCTTCGAAAGAGTTCGTCAGGTTGGCGCCGCCCACCGAGTCGAAAACCACGTCGAAGCCCGCGCCTTGGGTGTATTTTTCGACATAGTCCGCGACGGCCTCGGATTTATAGTCGATGGCGGGCACGCCGTAGTTCTCGATCACGCGGAGCTTGTCGTCGCCCGTGCCGGTGGCATAAACCTCGGCGCCGAAATGCTGGGCCAGTTGCAGGGCGACATGGCCGACGCCGCCCGCGCCGCCGTGGACGAGCACTTTCTGGCCGTCCTGGATATTGGCTCGCTTCAAGCCTTCATAGGCGGTGATGCCTACCAGCGGCAGTGCTGCTGCATCGCGCATGGACAGGCTCCGGGGCTTGTGCGCGATCAAGGCCGCGTCGGCCCGCATGTACTCTGCGAGCGCGCCGCGCAGATCCGCGAGCCCACCGGCACAGCCGTAGACCTCATCGCCCGGCGCGAACGCCGTCACGCCTTCGCCTACGGCTTCGACCGTACCGGCGAAATCCATGCCCAGAACCGCGGGCAGATCCGGCGCGAGCGGCAGATTGTCCTGGCCCAGCTGGCGAATCATCGTATCGACCGTGTTCACACTGGTTGCGGCGATGCGTATCAGCACGTGCCCGGCCGTTACCGCAGGCTCGGGAACTTCAGCGGCCTGGAACTGGGCGTGTTCGCCGTATTCATAAAGAGTCATTGCTTTCATCGGATATCTCCTTAGCGCTGCACTCGAACCGTGGTTCGGCGATATCGGGCGTAGCGCGGGCGTTGAGCGTGATTGGGGTGTGAGATGGAGGTCGAGCCGGTCGCAGGCCTGCTCGCCCACCGGGTTAGCGGTTCAATAGGTGCGGGCGAAACATCCTGTTACGGGTTCGATGGATCGCTTCGAGTTTCGGATCGTCGAGATCATTCAGAATCAGGCAGCCTCAGTACCTGACGAGCGCTCGGCTTTCGATGCTCTTTCTCGGTATTTCAGCGCTGTGGTCGCACACCATGTCGAGCGCACTGTGTGCAATCGAGGGCTTGCCCTGGTTGTCGTAGATGTTGAAGAACGCCACTTCATCGGGCGTCATGTCCGACAGATACACCCATTCATGGGCGTTGTTTGCGACCAGGCCCAGGATAGAACCCACCCGGTCGGGATAGATCAGCTTGATCGTGAGCCAGTCCTTTTCGGCGACCGAGCGCGGGCGCACGAAGCCGAGCGGAGCGTTCGTGATCGGATTGCCGACCGGGCGCCATACATTGACGAAGCTGAAATGCCCAGCTTCCCAAGTCTTGGCTTTTTCATCACCGAGTAAGTCTCTCAGTCGGCGGTGGGCCCCTTCCGGGCTGTAGTCGCTATGGACGTTACGAGCCGGCTTGCGCGTGGCGTCCGGATCGTTGACTCGAACGGTGTGGTCGAAAATGACGACTTCCCGCGCGCCGGCTCGTTCGGCTAGCAGGTCCGTGAGCTCGCTGTTGTATGCTTTTTCCCAATCGATTGTTACATCGAATTTTTTGACAGCCGAGACGCTTTTAACGAAGGACACGCTGTCCGCAGCAAAACTGACCGGCTCCAAGTCTTCGCGCGCGTCCGTAACCAGGATCTTGGTCGGCACGAGTTCGGGCGAGATAAGGTTGCCCACTACGCCGCCGGCGTCGATATGAAACGCCTGCTGCTCGGGGCTGGCTATATGGTAGTTGACCGTTGCTGTGGCTTGCATAGGTTGTTTCTCTCCATCTCGTAACGGGGCCGCACCGACGAACCGCCGGTGTAGCCGTTTTCGGGGCCGCTCGGCTTAATCCGCTAATGCGTCTTCGCCTTTGATAAGCACGTGGTGGCTTACGGAACCTTCGGTCCGTGCCTGGAGATGTGGCCTGTACTCTTCATCACTCACAAAAGCCTTCGCGGCTTCTTCGGATGGCCACTCGATGATGATCTGCAGCGCTGCGTCTTCGCGGTTTCCTTCGAGACGCTCGTGGTTCGAGGTGCGTGCAAGAAATTTTCCGCCATGCGCGGCGACGCGCTGATTTACGACGGGGATGTAATCGGCAACCCATTCATCGGTGATGGGCGTGACGGCGAGGATCGAATAGTAGGTCGTTTGTTCCTGGGCAGACGCCGAGGAAACGACCATGCCGAAAACGGATGCGAGTAATAACTTTTTCATTGTTGCGTTCCCTTGCTTGAATATTTCTCGATCGATGGTCTCGCTGTGGGCGACACGGCACGGCGTCACGCGCGATCAGGCGAGGTCGTCCTTGGCTTCGATAAGAAAATGGTGGCTGATCGATCCGGCGGTCCGGGCCTCGCGGTGGGGCACATAACCGGGATCGTTCATGAAGGCCTGGGCGGCCGACTTCGAAGGCCATTCGATGATGATGCGAAGGGCAGCGTCTTCGCCGCTGCCTTCCAGGCGTTCGTGGCTTTCGGTCCGGGCCAGGTACTGGCCGCCGTGCCTGGCGACGAGTTCGTTCGCCGGCTCGATATAGTCCGGAATCCAGTCCTCGTTGGTGGGCGTGACTTCCAGAACGGAGTAGTAGGTCATGGCGCATCTCCCGAGAGGGCGAATCCCCCTGATGCATCGAAGACTATCCTTATCCCAATGAAAGATAATCAGGCTTGTGGCGTTTTTATAATTCGGACATTTTTGATAAATGGATATCCTGTCTCTTCGCCTGTTTCTGCGAGTTGCCCATCTAAGCGGTGTGTCGGCGGCGGCGCGGGACCTGTCGCTATCGCCCGCGACTGCGAGCGCGCGACTCGCCAAGCTCGAAGAGACGGTGGGGGCCCGCCTGTTCAACCGCACGACACGCGCGGTGTCGTTGACGACGGACGGTGCTGCGTTCCTGCCTTATGCGCAGCACACCATCGAGACGATCGAGGCAGGCCTCGGCGCCGTCAGCGGGAAGGGCGAAGAAGCACAGGGTCTGTTGCGCATGACGATGCCCGGCTCCTTTGGCCGCATGCATATCGTTCCGGCTCTAGCTGCGTTTCAAGATCGCCATCCGCGCGTCAGTCTCGACTTGCGGCTATCCGACGAGGTACTCGACGTGGTCGAGGGTGCCTATGACCTGGTGATTCGGAATGCACCGCTGGCGGATAGCAGTCTGGCCGTAAGACAGCTCGCGCCTGATCGCCGTCTGCTGGTCGCATCGCCCGGCTATCTGGTTCAGCACGGCACGCCCGTCACGCCGGAAGAGCTGATCGAACACCGCTGCATCACCTTTCCTGGCGGCGGGCAGTGGAAATTCGTGAACGGCCAGTCGATCCGCGTGCCGCGGTCGTTCGTCGTCAACGACGGCGAGGCCATGCGCAACATGATCGAAAATGGCCTGTGTGTAGGGGTAAAATCGGTCTGGAATGCCTACGAGAGCTTGCGCTCAGGCCGGCTCGTCCAGGTACTGCCGGACTACCCGTTGATCACGACGTCGTCGATCTCGGCGCTGTATCCGAGGAATCGGATCGTCGCACCGAAGGTTCGCGCGATGATCGATTTCCTCGTCGAGCAGTTCGCGCCGGTCCCCCCGTGGGAGCGCTAGATCCCTGCGAGAGTTGCCTTTCGCTCGACGGTGATTCTGATGAGGTCTATGGATGCATCCTCTCGAATTCGCCACGAGCGCGGTCCCTGGACGGCGTATCGGGTGCGTGACGGGGCGACAGAATCGTCGGGCGTTTATCGATTTTCTCGAGTCCGGGACGCGGGCACGGCCATGAGCTGAAACAGCCACAAAAATTTAATCTTCCAGCCTATTCAGAATGGCTTGCGTTAGCCGTAATATACCGGCGACAAAGCTACTCGGCGCTCGCCGAGCGTCGTCCATCAGCTTCAGTATTTGCCGTGAAAGCGCTGATTTCGTTCGGTCTGACCCTCTATCGCGATTGCGCGGCGGCGTACCGGCGTCTGTCTCGCGTGCGCGCGCTGTTTGCCTGGTGGTGGATGTTGCGTTCCCGGCGCTACATCGTGCTGCGCAATCTCGTCATCCAGACGCCCGGTACTGCGATCCACGTCGGGCTGGTCGTCGTCAGCACGCGGGGACTGTTCATTGTAGAGACACTGGATGCCCGGCAGCCACAGGAATCGGGTTCTGCCCATTGGTTCGAGTGCGGTCGGTCCGTCGTCAGCTGCTATGACGACCCGATGCATCACTGCATCGAGCAGGCTCGCCAGATTGCCGATGTAATCGAGGAAAACGTCAGCTTTGTCAGTCCGGTGTTGCTGATCGCCGATGCCGGCGCTTTGCCCGAAGATCGGCCGCCTCATCTCGTGAGCGATCGCGGGCTGGTCGACTATATCCGCAGTTTTAGGGTCGAGGTGTTTTCCAGTCGGCGCACACAGCAGATCGTGTCGCAGTTGTCGGCGGGCACGGCCGAGCCGGTACGCCTGGCTGCCTGAGCCCCCGTATTGCGTGCGGAAGGCCTGTTGTCGTTCAGTCGGGGACTCGAATGCGTCGTTGGCGTGGCCAGGCGTCCCCACGCGCGTGTGAATTTTTCGCTGCGAGCCAACAATTAACCGGGCTGCGCTGAGACGGTTACCCAATCGGCAGCAGGCACGAAAAAGCCCGGCCGCCGTGAGGCAGACCGGGCTTGTACGCGTCGCTTAAAACGCTAGGCGTTGTCGAACAGCTTCTTGCGCAGGTCAAGCTTGCTGAACTTGCCGGTCGACGTGCGCGGGATCTCGTCCACGAACACGTAGTTGTCCGGCACCATCCATTTCTCCATGCGCTCACGCAGGTAGGCCGCGAGATCCTCGGCGGAAAGCTCTCGGCCTTCGCGCAGAACGACGGCGGCGAGAGGGCGTTCGCCCCATTTCTCGTCCGCCTGGGCGACAACCGCGGCTTCGGCGACGTCATCGTGGCCCATGATCTCGTTTTCGAGCTGCACGGAGGAGATCCATTCGCCGCCGGACTTGATCACGTCCTTGGTGCGGTCGGTGATCGTGATATATCCGTCGGTGTCGATGGTGGCGATGTCGCCCGTGCGCAGCCAGCCATCAGCAGTGAATTTCTCTTCGCTATTCTCGAGACGGTAGTAACTGCCGGTGATCCACGGCCCGCGGACCTGGATTTCGCCCATGTCCTTGCCGTTCCAGGGCAGGGATTGGCCGTCATCACCCATGATGCGGGTATCCACGAAGGGCACCGGCATGCCGGCGGTCGCGCGGCGGGCGTATTGCTCGTCCTCCGACATCTTCTGGATCGCCGGCTTCAGGCGCGCGGCTGAGGCCAGCGGTGAGGTCTCGGTCATGCCCCAGGCCTGCACGATCTTGCAGCCGTACTTGTCGAAACGGCGAATCATCGACTCGGGCACCGCAGAGCCGCCGACCGTCATGCTCATGCCATCGACCAGCTTCCAGCGATTAGGTTCGGCGTCCAATGCGTTGAGGATGCCCATCCAGATCGTCGGCACGCCGGCGGTGACGTTGACCTTTTCGCCCTCGTAGACGTTGAGCAGGCTTTCCGGATCCATATGCGGACCCGGGTAGACCTGCTTGGCGCCGGTCATCGTCGATACATAGGGCAGGCCCCAGGCGTTGACGTGGAACATCGGCACGACGGGCAGGATCACGTCGTTATAGGACAGATTCAGCGTGTCCGGCGTGGCTGCGGCCATGGCGTGCAGCACGCTCGAACGGTGCGAATAGACCACGCCCTTGGGCTTGCCGGTGGTGCCGGAGGTGTAGCACATGCCACAGGCGTCGCGTTCGTCTTTTTCGGGGTAGACGAATTCGCCTTCGGCCGAGGCCAGGAAATCCTCGTAGCTCTCCATGCCGTCGGGCACCGGCTTGCCGGCCAGCGGCACGACGATGATCTTCTCGAAGTTCACCTTGTCGGCGAACTTCTCGTACAGCGGTAGCAGTACGTCGTCGATGATCAGAATGCGGTCTTCGGCGTGATTGACGATCCATGCCACGTCGTCCGGCGGCAGGCGCAGGTTGAGCGTATGCAGTACCGCGCCGGTAATCGGAATGCCGAAATAGGCTTCCAGATGGGCGTGCGTATTCCAGGAAAAGGTTGCAACCCGGTCGCCGTGCTTGATGCCGGCCTGGGTCAGCGCCTGGGCCAATTGCTTGGCGCGCCGGACCATATCCGCATAGGTCTGCCGGTGCAGCGACTTGTCCGGCATGTGGGTGACGATTTCGACGTCGCCGAACTGAGCCCCCGCGCGCTCAAGAATGTCGTCGAGCAGCAGCGGTCGGTCCATCATCGTGGATTGCATGAGATCTCCTCTTGTCAGTGTTTAACGGTGTAACGATTTGTTCTTGTCACCGCCACCGAGCATCGCATTGGCGTTGATCGATCGTCCATATTCGTTGGTCTATACCTATAACCGGTGCACGCCAAAAGCGGTAATCATCGTTACAAAAGGCCGTCAGAATGCCGTTTCGACAGGGTGAATGCGGAACCGGCGGCGATATTCAGTTGCCATATGGCTGACGGCGTAGTCTGTGTGCCGGGCGGCGGTAGCGCGCATATCGCGCTTCGGCGCCGAACTGACGGAGGAAGTACGTCATGAAGAAACAACTGTTGTCTCTACTGTTTTCCACCGCTCTGGCCGTAGGCCACGCCGGCGGCGTGATGGCCGGTGAGTTGAATGTCGACGAGATGCAGGCCGAGCTGGATGCCGCCACGCCTGAACAGCCGGCAGACTTTTCCGGCCACGACCTGAGCCGGCTGGATCTGTCCGGCATGGATCTGTCGGGTGTCAATCTCGCGGGCGCCAATCTGAGCAATGCGCGGCTGGAAAACACGAACCTCGAAGGGGCCAATCTTCTGGGTGCGAATCTCGATGGCGCCTGGCTGATCGGTGCGAACTTCGCCAACGCGAATATGCAGGACATTCATCTGTTCGGGCCGGTGGTGGCGCGGGGTCTGGAACCGTCGCGTGAGCAGTCGCCGGTATTCGCGGGCGCTGATTTCAGCGGTGCACGCGTGATCGCCAAGCTGTCGCAGGGCAATAGTGATGGCGCGAACTTCAGCGGAGCCAACCTCGGCGCGGACATGAAAAACCAGTCCATGGGCCTGATGCGCTTCGAAGCCGAAGGCGCCCAGCTGGCCGAGGCCGATTTTTCGGGCGCCAAGCTCAATCATGCGTTGTTTCGGTTCGCCAACCTGACCGGCGCGGACTTCAGCGATGCCGATATCCGCAGCGCCGAGTTCAACGGCGCGGACCTGAGCGGGGCGAACTTTACCGGGGCGGATGCGACCGGCGCGGACTTTTCCGATGCGATCCTGACCGACGCTGAAGGCATGGACAGCGCCACCGGGATGAGCGTCGAGAACGCGGGCTAGCGCCGCGTTCTAACGCGGCCAGGCCAGCGCCAGCCCGGCAACCAGCAAAACGACATAGACCACTCGACGAAAGCGCAGCTCGTCGATGCGATCGTGCAACCGTTCGCCAACGAATACGCCGAGCACCAGTAGCGGCAGGTAGAGCGCGATATGGCCAAGCGCCGGGCCCAGGCTGCCGTCGAGCGCGAAGGCGAGCGTAAGTGCGGCGTTGAGCGTGAACCACACCACCACCAGAGTGGCGCGAAACCGTGCCTTGTCCAGATCGACACCAGCGAGCGCATAGACGAGTAGCGGTCCGCCCGAGGCGAACAATCCGTGGGTGATACCGGCGACAAACGTCCAGAACCGCGTCCACCATGTTGGGCGCGCGGGCGCATGTTTTGAGTTCAGGCTTGCCCAGAGCGCACGTGCCGCAAACCAGACGACCAGCAGGCCGAACAGATGCTTGAGCAGGTCTTCGTCCAGCCAGGGCCGCAGTGCGTAGCCGGCCAACGTGCCCAACGCCATCAACGGCAGCACCACGCGCAGCAGCGTTGGTAGATCGATATGCTGGCGGTACTTCAGCGCCAGATAACCGGTCATGACGATATTCAGCGGTACGAGTACCGGTAGCAGCGCCGGTATCGGCAGCAGCAACGCGCCCAGCGACAGCGAGATCACGATGCTGCCGAAGCCGGTCATGGCCTCCACGGCGTAGGCGAGCAGGATGAATACGCCGAGCAGCAGCCACGGCGTGGCGAGCAGTTCGGGCGTCATCGCGGTTCCAGTTCGCTCGCGAGCTTGCGCGTCATCAGATGCTGATAGAGATCGGGCGCGAGCCGCCAGAGCAGGCTGGAGAACCAGGTCAGCCGATCGGGGAAAAGCCGGCGCTCTCGTTTTTTGGCGGCGGTCACGATCCGCTCGGCCATCCAGCCGGCGCTGCGGATGCTGCCCACGGTCGACCGCTTGTGGGCAGCGGGCCGGCCGTCGCCGCCGAGCGCGTTGGTCTCGATCGGGGTATCCAGAAAGCTCGGGTAGACCATGAGGATACTTACGCCGTCCGCCGCGATCTCGCCGCGCAGGGTTTCGAAGAACTGGCCGAGCGCGGCTTTGGCGCTGCAATAGCCGGCGCGCCCGAGAACCGGCATCCAGCCGGCCATCGAACCGATATTGATGATCTGGCCGCGGCTGGCACGCAGCAGCGGCATGAGCGCGAGCGTGAGTGCCACCGGCGCCTGCCAGTCCACTGCCATGACCTGACGCAGCACGGCCATGTCGGTCTGGCAGGCGAGGCTGCGATGGGTGATGCCGGCATTGTTGATCAGCACGTCGAGCCCGCCGATGTCGGCTTCGATAGCGGCGATGAGTTCGGCCACCGCCTTGTCGTCGGTGAGATCCACTGCGTAGTGGTGGATCCGCTCGGGTGCCGCCGCGGCGAGATCCGCGGCCCGCTCGAGCAAGCGTTGCCGATCGATATCCACCAGAATCACGTCGGCGCCGCCGGCGAAGAACCGTTGCGCCAGCGCCCAGCCCAGCCCCGACGCGGCGCCGGTGATCAGCACGCGTGTCACAGCTGGGCTCGCCGGCGGGCGTGTTCGAAGAAATAGTCGAATACTTCGGCGCTGGTCTTGGCCGGGGTGAAGCCGAATTCCTGCTTGAGCCGTCGGTTCGACAGCACCGGCCGGTAGCGCAGGAAATCGATCTGGCTCGGGCGATGCCGGGTCAGCCCCAACGCGTGGCCGAGCCACAGCCCGGCCTTGACCACGGCGGCCGGCACGCGCAGCAACGGCTTGCCCAGCCGGGCCGCGATCTCGTCGATGGTCAAAGCGCCGTCGCCGGCCATGTTGTAGATGCCGCGGGCGCCGGTTGCGATGCCGCGCAGGATGGCATCGACCACGTCCGCGTCCCAGATGAACACGAAGGGCGAGTCTGAACCCGTGATGGCGAGCAGCCGTCGGCCGCTGAACAGGCGCGTGATCTGGTTGTCGGTGTGCGCGCCGAGCACCGTGCCCGGGCGGAATATCAGCTGGGACAGTTCGGGGCGTGCGCCGCGGTATTCGGCCAGCAGGGCCTCAACCGCCCGCTTGTGGTCCGCATAGGCGAACTCGGGATTGCCGCGCAGGGCGTCTTTCTCGTCCAGCCAGGCCGGGTTGTCGGCGTGATAGCCGTAAGCCGCGCCCGAACTGGTGACGATCAGCTGGCGAACGCCGGCCGAGACACAGGCCTCGAGCACGTTGCGGGTGCCGTTGACGTCGATATCGTAGTCACGAGCGCGGTCACCGGAATCTTCCAGTACCGCGGCGAGATGCACGATCTGGGTGATGCCCCGTTCGCGACAGATCGTGGCCAGCTGCGCGTCACGGATATCGCATTCGATGATCGGGCACGGCGGGTCGGCCGGCACGCGGATATCCAGCCCCACGACATCGTGGTCGGCTGCCAAACGCTGCGCCAACTGGCGGCCTATATAGCCGGCGGCACCGGTGATCAGGATGCGATTAGTCATGGCGTTCGTCCGCGCTGCGCGACCAGAGCAGGGCGAGCGTGAGTCCGGAGACCAGATGCCAGGTCCCCCAGAAGGCCGCGATCAGGATCATGCCGGAGGCCTGCGGAAAGAAGGTGAACAGGATCGACAGCCCGAGCCCCGAATTCTGGATGCCGACCTCCATCGTGACTGCCCGCCGGTCGCCACGCGAAAGGTGCAGGGCATAGCCGCCGGCCGCGCCCAGGCCCAGCGCCAGCGCGTTCTGGCCAACCACGAGCGCGACGATGCGCTCGGCGTTGGCCAGAAACACGTCCATGTTCTGGGCAAATGCGATGGCCACGAAGCCCAGCAGCACGAACAGCGACGCCAGCCGCAGAGGCTTCTGGGCGCGTTCGGCGAAACGCGGTGCATGCCGAGCGGTGAGCATGCCCAGCAGCAGCGGCAGAGCGAGCACCGCGGCGACCAGCATGAGGATATTGAGCGGGTCGAGCGCGATCTCGGTGACCAGCGCACGGGTCTGCGGATTCAGCCAGCCGTAGAAGGCGAAGTTGAACGGTGTGAGCACGGTCGCGGCCAGGCTGGAGACCGCGGTCATGCTCACCGACGCGGCGACGTTCGCCCGTCCGATCCAGGTCATGATGTTCGAAAACGTACCGCCCGGGCAGGCCGCCACCAGCATCATGCCCAGCGCCAGCTCCGGGTCCACGTTGAACGCCCAGGTAACCAGACAGGTGGCCGCGGGCAACAGCAGGAACTGGGCCAGCAGCCCGACCAGCGGCGCGCGCGGATCGCGCACGATACGGGCGAAATCGTCGACCTTCAGCGACAGGGCAACGCCGAACATCATGCACGCCAGGATGGCGTTGAGCACGATCAGCGCGGCGGGATCGAACTGCATGATCGGTCAGGCCGCCGTGTTCTTTTCGAGCGCCGCGATATGGCCGCGCACCTGCTTCAGGTAGCTGTCCTTGTGCACGTAGTAGGCCATGCGCGGCAGGGGCAGGTAGGCATAGCCGCCGTCGATACGGTCGGCCGCGTGCGCTTTCTTGCGCTGCTGGAGCTCGCGCGCGCCGGACTGGTCGGCGGCGAGCTGGCGAATATAGAGCGCGACCATCTGTGCTTGCAGGTTGCGGCCTTCCCAGCCCAGGCCGGTCGCTTCGATCATGCCCATTAGGAACAGGTTGTCGTGCTCGGGATGGAAGACGTTGAGATACAGGCTCGGCGCATCGCCAGACGACCAGTTCAGATGCTGCGCGTCGATGAACGGGTAGTGCAGCTTGTAGCCGGTGGCCAGCAGAATCAGGTCGTAGTCGGCCTGCTCGCCGTCGGTGAAGGTCACGGTATGGCCCTGCATGTCGGCGATATCGCGGCGTGGGGTGATATCGCCGTGGCCGAGATGATGCAGTACCAGTGAGTTGATCACCGGATGTGATTCGTACATGCGGTAGTCCGGATCGGGCAGGCCGTAGTCGCTGGGCTTGCCGACCACCATCTGGATCAGTTTGGCGTCGAGCCGCTGCTTGAGCCCGCGCGGCAGCTTGAACTTGCCGCCGAGCGTGTCGGTCGGGCGTCCGCCGATGAACTTGGGCAGGAAATGATAGCCACGGCGTACGGATAGATCGACGCGCTTGGCGTGATGCACGGCATCGACGGCAATATCGCAGGCGGAGTTGCCGCACCCGACGATCAGCGCCCGCTTGTCCTTGAACATGTCAGGCGAACGATAATCGCTCGCGTGCAGTAGCGCGCCGTCGAACTCGCCCGGCAGATCGGGCCGGTTGGGTTCGTGCAGCGTGCCGTTGGCGATGAGCACGCCATCGAAAACACGAAACTGACGGTTGCCGGCGTGTTCGGTCAGGATCTGCCAGCCGTCAGCATGCCGCTCGATCGACACGACGCGGGTGGCGAATTCATAGCGCCGGTAGAGATCGAAATGGCGCGCGTAGTCGCGGAAATACTGCTTGAGCTGCCGATGCGTGGGGTAGGTCGCCATCGACTCCGGCATGGGGAATTCGCTGAACTCGGTCATGCCCTTGGACGAGATCAGGTGCGCGCTTTCATAGACCGTGCTGTGCGGGTTGTCGATATCCCACAGCCCGCCGACGTCGTCGTGCAGTTCGAAGCCGACGAAGTCGATGTCGTAGCGATCTAGGTTGCGGGCGCTGGCCAGGCCCATGGGCCCGGCGCCAATAACGGCATACATCGAAAGGCATCTGTGGCGGTTTTGCTATGGTCTCGACTGTAGAACGCTGCGGAGTCAAGCGACATGGCATTTCGGGACAGCCCCGCCGTCTATTCGGGACATCCGGGCGATCGGCCGGCCTCGGCGGGTATTCGCTGCTAGCGTCATGTCTGCACGCGCTTTCCGCATCGAACCCACGGTCACCCCGCGCTTTACCCGCGCCCTGCTGCAGGCCGCAGTACGGCGGGACATAGCGGTGCCGCAAGCGTTGGTCGCGGAGCTGGAAGCCGGCGATCGTGTCGCGCTGGCTGCACAGGACCGGCTCTGGGGTTATCTGTGCGCCCACGATGACGACCCCTTGATCGGTCTAGAGCTCGGACTGTCGATTCAGGTCGGGCATCTGGATACCGCCGGCATGCTCCTTATGAGCAGCAACACCATCGGCGAGGCGCTTGATGCGCTGCTCGAATACCACCCGATCGTCGGTGAAGGCGGCAGCTTTGCCCTGCACCGCGGCGATAACCTGTGCACGCTCATCTACGAACCGCACTACGCCACGCGCTGCAGCGAACGCGTCGAGGCCGTCATGGGTTGCCTGCTTGCCTTGACCCGCTGGACCACGGGCGAGACCTTCCGGCCGGCGGCGGTGACCTTCGTCCACGCGCCGCTGGCCGATCCCGCGCGTTATGAACAGCGGCTGGGCGTGCCGGTACGGTTTCGCGGCGCCAGCAATGCGTTGTCCTTCGATGCCGCCAATCTCGCGTTGCCACTCAGCCAGGCCAATCCGGCGCTGTACGGGCATCTGCAGCGATTGGCGACCGACGAACTCGACGCCTTGGGCAGCCGCTCGCTGGCTGCGCGTATCGGTCATATTCTGGCTGCTCATCCGAGCTGGGGGCGCGAGCGCGTCGCGGGCGAACTCAACATCAGCGCGCGCCATCTGGTGCGCCGGCTGGCCGCCGAAGGCGAGAGTTTCAAGCAGCTCCACGATGGTCTGCGTCGGCAGCTCGCCGAGCGCGCCCTGCGTGACAACGAGCGTATCGGCGATATCGCCCAGCGCCTCGGCTTTGCCGACGAAAGCGCGCTGGCGCGCGCCTTCAAGCGCTGGACCGGCGTCACCCCGGCGCGTTTTCGCGAACAGGGCCGGCCGACGGAAGAAGCGCGTATCGGGAGCGTGGACGGCGGTTGAGTCCGCGCTGCGTTCTCGATTGGCCTTTGCTCACCCATACTTGGCGGTATAGTTCTGCGCTGTTGTCGAACACGGGACAGGCGCATGCGCTACTGGGAAGATTTCGAACTGGGGACGGTGGAAAGCTACGGCGCCTACGAGGTGACCGAGGCCGAGATCATCGAATTCGCGACGGCTTACGACCCCTTGCCGTTTCATGTCGACCCCGAGGCCGCGAAGGACAGCCCCTACGGCGCGTTGACCGCGCCGGGGCTGCTCACCTGTTCGATCTTCATGCGTCTGCTGGTCGATCATCTGTTGCTGGACGCTGCTTCGATGGGATCGCCCGGGGTGGATTCGGTGCGCTGGCTCAAGCCGGTCTATGCCGGCGATACGCTGTCGGTGCGCCAGGAGGCGCTGTCCAAGCGGGTTCTGGAAAGCCGGCCGGAAATGGGTCTGATCAAGAATCGTTTCGAGGTGCTCAACCAGCACGGCGAGCCGGTTTGCGATATCGCTTCCAACGGCCTGTTCCGGCGTCGCGACAGCGAAGGAGCCCCGGCATGATCCACTACGAGGATCTCAACATCGGCGACAGCGTCGATCTCGGGCCGACCAGCGCGAGTGCGGACGAGATGGTTGCCTTCGCGAGCCGCTACGACCCGCAGCCGTTTCACCTGAGCGACGCGGGTGCGGCGAACACCTATTTCGGCACCTTGGCGGCGTCGGGCTGGCATACCGCGGCACTGACCATGCGTCTGATGATGACCGGCCGCGACGAACCGTTGGCCAGTCTCGGTTCGCCTGGTTTCGAGAATCTGCGCTGGCGCCGGCCGGTGTATCCGGACGATGCGCTGACCGCGCGGGTGACGGTCGCCGACAAACGGCTGTCGAAGTCTCGCCCGGAGATGGGGTTGGTGCAGTTTGAAGTCGAGACACGCAATCAGGACGAGGTCGTGGTGATGAGTTTCGTATCCACTTCGATGATGGCGCGCCGCGAGCCCGACTGACTCCGCGTCAGCGACCGGCGCTCATCGGGTCGAGCCGCAGGCTGCAGCCGGGCGTGAACGTGCCGGCGCGTTCGGCTACCAGGCATACGGCCCGCGCGACCAGTGCCGGTTGTTCCAGCTGAATATAGTGACCACTGTCGCGGGCGATGAAATGCACGGTGCCCGGATGGGCGTCGACATACTCCTGCTGCAGTCGTCGCCATAGCCGTTCGCTGGCGGGCGGGTAGTCGGCCGAGGTGCCGATGCGCGCGCCGCGACTGACGACCACGATCGGGATATCCGGCAGCGGCGGCGCGATGGCCACCTGATGTTCGCTTTCACGAAAGCCCGCCAGTTCGTGATGCGCGGTACGCCAGGTCACCGGATCGTGGCTGAGTGCGCGGGCCTGCGCCGCTTCGGCCGGCGCCAGATTGGGTGGCACATGGCTGTTGATCGAGATATGAAATACGCCGGTGGGCGCGATGCGCACGCCCAGCTCGGTCTCGTAGCGCGCAATCTGGTTCACCTGGCTGCTGTCGACCAGCACCAGTCCGGCCGTGTCCTGCGAAAAACGTGCGGCGAACAGCTGCATGTTCCAGCCGCCGAAGGAATGGCCGACGAGCAGGTAGGGCGGGGCAATGCCGGCGCGCTCGAGCAGGTCGTGCAGCTCATGAACAATCACGGCACTGGTGCGGGGTGGCAGCGCGGCGTCGCTTTCGCCGTAGCCGGGTCGATCGTAGCTGCACACGGGCAGACTCTCGGCGATCATCGGCTGCAGGCGCGACCAGACCAGAGCGCTGTCGCCGAGTCCGGAATCGAGTATCACCGTAGGCTCGCCCGGGTCGGCGGCCGGGCCGCTGCACGTGAGTTGCACACGGCCGGCGTCGGTATCCACGAACCGAACGTGTTCGATCGCGTCCGCGCTGATCGCCCAGAGCAGAACCCATCCGGCGGCTAGCCACACGGCTGCGCAAACATGGCGGCCTCCACGACCGCGATTCGAGTCGAAGCCTGCCATCTCGACCCCCTGACGCTTGAGGTCCTGATATTACGATGATCAGGCGCAGCGGGTTGCGTGCCTTGCGCACGCCAAGGCGTCAGGCGCGGTGGGACTCGCCGAGATATTCGTTCGAGCTCATCTCCTGCAGGCGGCTGGCGGTACGCTCGAACTCGAACTCCAGGTGCGTACCCTGATAGAGATCGTCGGGTGCGGCTTCGGCCGTGCAGAACAGGTTCACGCGCCGGTCGTAGAACTCGTCGACGGCGTTGATAAAACGGCGCGCGGCGTTGTTCTCGTCGTCGTCGAAGACCGGCACGTTGGAGACCATGATGGTCGAGTACTCGCGCGCCATTTCGATGTAATCGTTGGCCGAGCGATTGCCGCGGCAGAGGTCCTCGAACTCGAACCAAACGACGCTGTCCGCGCGCTGGCGCACCGGAATCTTGCGCCCAAGGATCTTCACGTTGCCGCCCTCGACCGGCCGGCCGGTTGCGAGCCGGTCGAAGTGATCGGCGAGCACACCGTCGGCGTCGTCACCCGTGGGCGTCTGGTAGGTGGCGGCATCGTCGATGCGATCGAGCCGGTAATCCGTGCCGTCGTCCAGATGCATCACCGTGCAGTATTGCTTGATGCGTTCGATCGCCGGCTTGAAGCGTTCACGCTGCAGGCCGTCCTTGTAGAGATCGTTCGGATCCACGTTCGAGGTGGTCACGAGCGTCACGCCGCGCTCGAACAGCTCCTCGGTCAGGCGCGCGAGGATCATGGCGTCGGCCACGTCGGAGACGAAGAACTCGTCGAAGCACAGCACGCGATCGCTGGCCCATTCCTTGGCGATGAGCTTGAGCGGGTCGGTCTTGTTCGCGTATTTCTTGCGCGCCTCATGCACCTTCTGCATGAAGCGATGGAAATGCAGACGCGACTTTTCCTCGAACGGCAGGTTCTCGTAGAAGCAATCCATCAGATAGGTCTTGCCGCGACCCACGCCGCCCCAGAGATACAGCCCCTTGACCGCTTCACGTTTGGATTTTCCAAACAGGCTTTTCTTGGTCGTGGGGTTTGCCAGAAGTTCGTCGTGAATCGCCTGGAGCGCGTCGACGGCTTTCTCCTGTGCCGGATCGCGTACGAAGTCGTCGCGCGCGAGATCCGCGTCGTAGCGCGCGCGGGGCCCCGCGGCGCTGTCGGCTGACACTGCCATGCAAACTCTCGTCGTCTAAATGAAAACTATTATACGCTCCGCGCCATGGCCGCTATCGATGCCCTAGACGACGAAACCGCCCGGACGATCGAGTCCTTTCTCGATGGCCTTTGGGCCGAGCGCGGCCTGTCCGATGCCACGCTCGGCGCCTATCGCAACGACCTGGCACATTTCGCCAAATGGCTGGACGGCCGCACCGGGCTGGTTAAGGTCGGCCGTGCCGATATCCAGGCCTATCTGGCCGCTAAGAACACGCCGGGTTCCAGCCCGCGCAGTGCGGCGCGCCTGTTGTCCAGTCTGCGCCAGTTCTATCGCTACCAGCTTCGCGCGAACACGATCGACGAGGACCCGACCGCGTTGATCGCGATGCCGACCCAAGGGCGACGGCTACCCAAAACGCTCACCGAGGCCGACGTCGAGGCGCTGCTTGCGGCTCCGGATACCGACAGCGATATCGGCCTGCGCGATCGCGCGATGCTGGAACTGATGTATGCCGCCGGGCTGCGCGTGTCGGAACTGGTCGGTGCCACCCGTGCGCAGGTGAATACGCGCCAGGGCGTGATCCGTGTGACCGGTAAAGGCCAGCGTGAACGCCTTGTGCCTTTGGGCCTGGCCGCGATCGATTGGCTCGAGCACTACATGCGCGAAGCGCGCGGCCTGTTGCTCGGCGCGAAACAGAGCGACGCACTGTTCGTGACTGGCCGAGGCGGCGGTATGACCCGCCAGAATGTCTGGTATCGAATCCGCGACTATGCCGCCCAGGCGGGCATACGTGGGGACGTTTCGCCGCATGGATTGCGTCATGCCTTTGCCACCCATCTGCTCAACCACGGCGCCGATCTGCGCGCGGTGCAGATGCTGCTTGGGCATGCCGATCTGTCCACCACCCAGATCTATACCCATGTCGCCCGGGCGCGTCTGCAGGCGCTGCACGCGACCCATCATCCGCGCGGCTGATAGGCGGCATGGCGCGCAATATCGAGATCAAGGCTGTGGTCGCCGACCCTGCCGCGCTACATCGGCGTGCTGTGGCACTCGCCACGGATGGTCCGTATGTGCTCGAACAGCACGATACGTTCTTCGAATGCAGCCGAGGTCGGCTCAAGCTGCGTCGGATCGACGACGGAACCGCCGAGCTGATCTTCTATCGGCGGCCGGATGCGACCGGGCCGAAAACCTGCGAATACGAACGCAGTCCGGTAGCCGACCCGGAGGCGCTGGCCGACGTGCTCGCCCAGGCCTGGGGCGTTCGCGGCGAGGTACGCAAGACGCGCACGCTCTATTTCGTCGAGCGTGCGCGCATTCATCTCGACCAGGTCGAGCGGCTTGGCGACTTCATGGAACTGGAGGTCGTGCTCGGCGCTGATGAATCGATCGCTCAGGGCGAGCGCGAGGCCGAGCGCCTGATGGCGGCACTCGGCATCGCGGATTCAGACTTGCTGGAGGGCGCCTATATCGATCGGCTGTCTGGCAAAGCCGATCCGGGCACGCGGGCCTAGCGCTCGAGCAGCTCGAGTTTGTTCGGCTTGTCGGCCCATTCGTCGGCATCGTCCGGCGCCGGCTTGATCTCGGTGATCACCGGCCATTTTGCGGCCAGTTCGGCGTTGAGCTCGAGGAAATGCGCCTGGTCTTCAGGCAGGTCGTCCTCGGAGAGGATCGCCTCGACCGGGCACTCCGGCTCGCAGAGGGTGCAGTCGATGCACTCTTCCGGATCAATCGCGAGGAAGTTCGGGCCCTCGTGGAAACAGTCCACTGGGCAGACCTCCACGCAGTCGGTGTATTTGCACTTGATGCAGTTCTCGGTGACTACGAACGTCATCCTGGATCGGGCCTCGTAACGGAACCTAAGATAGGCGACAGTTTATCAGGAGCTGCCGGTCTCTACGTTCGCCACGCGGTCCAGATTCATGGCCCGCCAGTCGTCGGCGCCGAGGTTGTCGATATGCAGCTCGAAGCGCCCGCGCCTGCGGTCGGCGAAATACTGGCTGAGCGCGCGGTAGATCGTGGGGAAGGCCAGCTGGGACCATTCGATCTCGTCTTCGCCGAGCAGGTCGACGAACTGACTTTCCTGGCCCGCGCCATAATGGCTGCCCGACAGCGTCGCGCGATAGAAGATATGCACCTGCCCGATATGGGTGACGTCGATCATGGTGAACAGTTCGGCGTCGGTCACCTCGGCCTGCGCTTCCTCGCGGGTTTCGCGCGCCGCGCCTTCGAAGATCGTTTCGCCGAGTTCCAGGAAGCCGGCCGGCAGGGTCCAGAACCCCAGTCGCGGCTCGATTGCGCGCCGACACATCAGGATCTTGCCTTCGTGCTCGACGATGCAGCCGACGACGTTGCGCGGGTTGTCGTAGAAGATCTCACCCGTCGCCGTGCAGATGTTGCGCTCACGATCGTCGCCGGTCGGAATCTTGTATTCGGTGGGGGCGCCGCAGTTGGGGCAGTAGGTCATGGGTTTCGGCATGGCGGAAGATTAGCAGACAAGAAGAGGCCGTCCCTGCACTGCTATGGTCTTAAACGGCACGAACCATGCAGCCCGGAGAGCCATGAATCCTTCGATCAATGAAAAGCATCCCGCCATGAGTCAAACCGATGTAGCCGCTCACGACGAAGCCCTGCGTGCCCAGGTGCGGGCGGCCGGGGTCCTGCTGGGCGACGTGCTGCGATCGCAGGCGCGCGACGGCGTGTTCGATACCGTCGAAACGCTGCGCCGCGGTTATATCGCGCTGCGCGAACAGGACGACCCCGACAAGCGCGCCGAGTTGCAGGCGCTGGTCGCGGACCTGCCGGCCGAGACCATGACCGAGGTCACGCGCGCCTTCGCCATCTATTTCAATCTCGCCAACCTGCTCGAGGAACTGCATGCGCATCGCACACGGCGCGCGCTGGCCGCCGACGGCAATCCGCAGTGGACCGGTTCGTTCAACCGTAGCTTCACCGATCTGGCGGCCGAGGGCGTGAGCCTGGAAGACGCGTTGGCGCGGCTCGAGCGGCTGTCGTTCATGCCGGTATTCACCGCGCATCCGACCGAGGCCAAGCCGCGCGCCGTGCTGGATGCGCTGCGCCGGTTGTTCGAATGGTTCCGCGAACTGGCTTTCGATACGCCGGACGAGCGCCGGCACGCCGAGATCGAGGAGCATATCCGCCAGAACATCCAGGTGCTCTGGAAGACCGAGGAACTGCGCGGTTCGCGCCCGACGGTCGAAGACGAGATACGCAACGGCCTCTATTATTTTCGTGCCTCGCTGTTTGCCAGCGTGCCGGTGATCTATCGCAATCTGGAACGCGCGCTGTCCAACGCCTACGGCGAAACCGTGGAGCCGCCCACGGTGCTCGATTTTGGTTCCTGGATCGGCGGCGATCGCGACGGCAATCCGTACGTCACCGCGCGCGAGACGCGCTACGCGCTTCGCATGCAGGCGCGCGAAGTGCTCACCGAATACCTGCGCCGTATCGACAATCTCGCCAGTCGGCTGTCGTTTTCTGCGCGTTGGTGCGAACCCAGCGACGCGTTCTGGCAATCGCTGGCCGACGACGAACAGCGCCTCGCGGCCCATACCGGCGTGCGTGCCGAACGCTTCGCAGCCGAGCCGTACCGGCGCAAGCTCTATCTCATGCGCCAGCGCATTGCGGCGATGGTCGATCAGCTGCAGACCGAGCTGCGCCTGCGCGCCGAGCGCAGCGAACGCAGCCCACTGGCCTACGACAGCGCCGCCGCGCTGATCGACGAACTCAGGATCATGCGCGAGTCCATGGTGGGCCACGGCGATCAGGCGATTGCCGATGACGAGATCAAAGATCTGCAGCGGCTTGTCCAGACCTTCGGTTTTCATCTGGCGCGGCTGGATCTGCGCGAGGAATCCACGCGCCACACCCAGTGCGTGCACGAACTGTTCGCCGCGCTGGAGATTTGCGCAGATTACGAATCGCTGGACGATGCGGCGCGCACGAAGATTCTCGCCGTCGAGCTGGCCCGCGACGAGGTACCGGATGTCGCCCGCGTCGACGTCTCCGGCGAGGTGGGCGATACGCTCGACAGCCTCGCCGTGGTACGCGAATTCACCCGCACGCTGGGCGGCGATGCCTTTGGCAGCTACGTGATTTCGATGACGCACAGCGTGTCGGACATGCTCGCCTTGCTATGGCTCATGCGCGCGACCGGCGTCTACGAGCCGGGCGAGGGCACGCCGCCGCTATCGATCGCGCCGCTGTTCGAGACGGTGGCCGATCTCGAGCATATCGAGCCGGTACTCGACGGCCTGCTCGCCCAGCCGGCCTATCGCGACTTCCTCGAAGCCCAGGCGACCGACGGCACGCGCCGGCAGGAAGTGATGCTCGGCTATTCCGATTCCTGCAAAGACGGCGGGATCATGGCCTCGCGCTGGCAGCTCTACAAGGCGCAGCAGCTGGCGGTCGCGGTCTGCGACCGGCACGACGTGGACAGCCTGCTGTTCCACGGCCGAGGCGGTACGGTCGGGCGCGGCGGCGGGCCGACCCATCAGGCGATCGTGTCGCAGCCGCCGGGCACGGTGCGCTCGCGTATCAAGTTTACGGAGCAGGGCGAGATGATCTTCGCCAAGTACAGCAATCCGGAAACCGCGGTCCACGAACTCACGCTCGGCATCACCGGCACGCTCAAGGCCAGCGGCTTTGCGACAGACGATACCGATCACTCGCGCGTCGCCGCGGCGCTGTCGGATACCGGCGAGCAGTTCTATCGGCGTCTGACTGAAGACACCGACGGCTTCTTCGATTACTTCTATGCGGCCACGCCGACCGCGGAGATCGGCGCGCTCAACATCGGCTCCAGGCCCGGCCATCGCAAGGCAGTCCGCGGCAAGTCGTCGATCCGCGCGATTTCCTGGGTGTTTGCCTGGGCCCAGTCGCGCCACACATTGCCGGGCTGGCTCGGCGTGGGGGCCGCGTTGGCCGACGGCGGCATCGACAACGAAGAGCTGGTTGCCCTGTATCGCGATTGGCCGTATTTCCGCACGATTATCGACAGCGTGCAGATGTCGCTGGCCAAGTCCGACATGCGCATCGCGGCGACCTATGCCGAGCTCGCGCCGGACAACGCCGAGGTGTTCCAGGCAATCCGCAGCGAGTACGAGCGCGCGGTTGAGCATATCCTTGCAATAACCGGGGAAAGCGAACTGCTGGACGACGACGTGGTGCTCAAGCGCTCGCTGGATCGGCGCCGGCCGTATCTGGATCCGCTCAATCATATCCAGATCACTGCACTTACGCGCTATCGTGAGGCCGGAGATCGGGCATGGCTGGATCCGGTGCTGCGCTCGATCAACGCCATTGCGGCCGGTATGCGCAATACCGGCTGATTTCCATGTCATCTGCCACAAGAAGAAGATAACGACGCCATGATTGCAACCAACGCCTTTGCCCGCGCGTTCTCGCTGCTCGGGTTGATCTGTCTGCTCGCTGTCGCGCCCGCGGCGATGGCGCAGAACGGGGAGAGCGCCCAGCCCGCGCCGAAGACACAGCGGCCGGTCTATCTCGATATCGTCCCGGTCGCCGACGCGCGTTACTCGATGCTGCCCGAGGAACTCGTCGCCTCGCTCGCGAACGAAGCACTTTCGGACGCGCGCCAGGCCACGATCCGCATGAAGGGTCAGGACCTGCCGTCCGGCGTGCGCGTGCTGCGCATCATGTACATCGTCCACCAGCAGGAAGAGTCGGATGGCGTGACTGCCGCGGTGGCCGCGTCCACGGAATTGCTGCGCACGTCCGCCGAGGGCGACGGCGATATCCAGACGTTCTCGATCTACAACGGCCTGCAGCAGACGCTGGTGCAGGGCCCGGACGTCACCCGTGCCCGTGAGCAGCTGCGCATTGCCTTCAAGAAAGAGTTGCAGGCGCGTATCAGTTCGGCCTTCCAGAACGCGGAAGCGCTATAGAGCTCCAGGAGCGGCCCCGCACGACGACGTTTCGGCCGGTGCGAGCCGGCCGGCTTAGCCCCGGCGGGCTGCGCTGTTATCCTTGCCGCCATTGTTTTTGACGCTCAAGGAAAACGTCATGGCCGAAAACGAAATGCCCGAGATCAAGGTCGATGCCGACAGCATGTACCGCGAAGAGTCCTTCACGGACCTCAAGGTCGGCAGCATCCGTCGCCTGACGCCCGTAACCCGGGACGGCGAGGACGACAACTCGCGCGATATCATCTTCGAAGGTTCCGCCAGCCTGATGACCCCCGCCGGCAACCTGCCGCTGTCTTTCGAGCTGGAGGCAGACACGCTTTCCGGCGCCATCGACAAGTTCCCGGACGCGGTCAACGCCGCCGCCGAGCGCGCGATCGAGGAACTCAAGGAAATGCAGCGCCAGCAGAGCCAGCAGATTCAGGTGCCGGGGCAAGGCGGCTACGGTGGCGGCGGCCAGGAAGGTGGCGGCCGCATCCAGTTCTAGCGGCGCCAGTCAGACGGTGCAGCGGATGAACGCCGCCGCGGCTTAGTAATGCGGCGGCGTTTCATCGGTCTCGTTGGCGTCGCCGCCTTCGGACAGCGAAGAAATCCGTGATTCCAGCTGTTCGCAGCGCAGGGTAAGACGGTCCAGCGCGCGGGCCTGTGCGTAAATCGTATCGCTGAGCTGATTCAGCGTGTCGTCGATATACGCCATCCGCATTTCGAGTTCCTCGAGGTTGTTCGTCGGCATCGGATTGTCTCGTATCAATTCAGGGCGCTTCGGCGGGCCTTGGCACCGCCGGCACCGGATAAAGGCTGTTCTCATGCATCGTCGGATTCGTGTTCTTGTTCTTCTTCTGTCGAGCATTGTATTGGCAGGCTGCGCCGCAAACAGCCAGCGGCCTTCAGCGGCTGCCGGAGATGCGACCACCGTCAAGGGCCAGATCGCCTATCGCGAGCGCATTGCCCTGGTTCCCGGCAGCCATGCACGGGTCCGTGTCGAGGATGTCGCCATCGCCGATCGCAAGGCGCCCGTGATCGCGAGCCAGACCCTCGATCTCGCCGAGCGCGGCGTACCCGCTGCATTCGAGTTGGTTATCCCGCGCGACAAGCTGGCACCGCATGGCCGTTACAGTCTGCGCGCGATGATCATCGGCCCGGATGGTCGGCTGCTTTGGACGACCGACACCCACCATCCCGTGCATTCCGACCGGCGCGTCAACGATCTCGGTCTGCTGATGCTCAAGCGCGTGCATTCCGATTCGCGTGATCGCGAGGCCGCAGACAGGCCGCTGACGGGCGTTGAGTGGGTGGTCGAGGATATCGCCAATGCCGGCATCATCGACTTCTCCCGCGTGACCCTGAACTTCGACACCGATGGCCGGCTGTACGGGCGCGCCAGCTGCAATCAATACAGCGGCACCTACGAACTCGAAGGCGATCAGCTGAGCGTGGGCCGCACCACGGTCACCATGAAGGCCTGCGCGCCGGCGCTCAACAATCAGGAGCGCCGCTTTCTCGATGTACTTGAGGACGCGCGCGGTTTCGAGATCGATGGCACCGAAAAATTGATCATCCATACGGCCGCCGGGTCGACGCTCGAGGCGTATCCGCAGCGATAGCGCGCGGCGGAAAAGGCGCCGGTCAATCGGTCGCGCCGTCCTCGGCTGTCAGGTTCAGTTCGCGCGTGAGCGCCTGGCGGAGCGCGTCGATCTCGTGGTGCTCGTAAGCCCGCCCGGACTCCAGGTTGCCCCACACAGGCTTCGGCCAGCAGGGATCATCCGCGTGGCGTGCGATCACATGCACATGCATCTGGCGCACCTGATTGCCGAGCGTGGCCACATTGAGCTTGTGGGCGTCGAACCAGTGCGCCACGAAGTTTGAAAGCGAGCGGACCTGCTTGCTCACGCGGTCATGTTCGGCATCGTCGAGTTCGTGCCAGTCGACCGCGTCCGTATCCACCACCAGAATCAGCCAGCCGACGGCCGCATTGCGATTGAGCAGCACGCTGGCGCGGTCGAGCGTGCCGAGCACGTGGCAATCCGCGAGCAGTTGGTCGTTGATTTGCATGGGCATTCGCCTGGCGGCTCGAAAACGATCGGCGCGCTCGGCGCCGAGCGCGCCATTGTATAAGATCGCTCCGGGGCGCACTGTTTCGTGGGCGCGGTCGACGCGCCTGCCGTGGATCAACCGGGGGCACAATGGAAGTAATCAGAGGCTGGATCGACGTTATTCAGGGTGGCGGCTGGTCCGGCCTGCTCATGGCGGGTTTCGCCGTCGTCGCGGGGATGTTCATCTTCGCCTTCGTATCCAACAAGTACTTCTGGATCGTGCTGGCGGTGGTCGCGGCCGTGCTCGGCGCCTGTTTCTATTTCGGCGTCGATCTCTCGTTCGACTTCGACTTCCTGCGCTGAAGTCTTCGTCAGTGTGCCTGGGGTGACAGCGCCAGGCGCAGGCCAAAGCCGACCAGCACACTGCCGGTGATGCCATCGAGAGCGCGCGTCGTGCTCGGACGCGCCAGCGCGCGCGCGAAAGGGCGGGTCGCGAGCGTGAGCAGGATGAACCAGATCAGACTCAGCGCCGCATGAATGGCCGCGAGTAGCGCGCTGAAGGCGACCACGTTCACGTCGGCCGGCATGAACTGCGGCAAAAAGCTCACATAGAACACGCCGACCTTGGGATTGAGCAGGTTGGTGGTCAGCCCGCGAAAGAACCAGCGCAGGCCGGTTTCGTCGTTCTGGGCCTGCGCTTGCAGCGTGTGACTGTCGTTCCAGTCCGTACGCGCACCACGCGTGGCGGCATACAGCATCCGCCCGCCGAGCCAGATCAGATACGCCGCGCCAGCGAACTGCAGGATGCGATAGGCGATTTCGGATACGGCCAGTACCGCGCCCAGGCCAAGTGCGGCCAGCAGCCCCCAGGCGAGCACACCGATGACTACGCCAAAGGCGGCAAACAGCGCATTGCGCGCATTCTCGACCGCGGCGGTGCGCAGCACGAGCGCGGTATCGATACCCGGGGTGAGCGTCATCAGGCCTGCCGCCAGGGAAAAGCTGATCAGCGCAGACGAAATATCCATGGGCGGCTCCATCGAAACGCCGCGAGACGCATCAGCGTTTTCGGTCGGACAAGCCGTTCAGTGGTGCCCAGGGCGAGAATCGAACTCGCACTCTGTTGCCAGAACCGGATTTTGAATCCGGCGCGTCTACCAGTTCCGCCACCTGGGCCGCTGAACGCCGCGGAGTATACCGCTGTGACCGGGCGCGACCAATGCTTGGCGCAAAAAGAATCCCGAGTCCGGTCAGTAGTCGGCGAGAATCGCCTCCATATCGGTCTGGTAAGCCGTCACCGTCTGGCGATAGCTCAGCGACGGGCGCGAGCGGGTGCCGTTGATCACGAAGGCGAAGGCGCCGTAGCCGCCGCTCTGCAGCCGGAAATAACCGGCCAGCGCGCGCACGGTCACCGGCTCGCTGAGCGTGCCGGTCTTGGCATTGATACGGGTCAGCCAGTCGAAGTTGCCCTGCTTGAGCGTGCGCGACGGCGCCGACAGTGGCACCGGAATGCTGCCGTAGAAGGCGGGAAAGAGCGACGGCTGGCGATACATATAGGACAGCAGCGCAACCAGATCGCGCGCCGAGAGCTTGTTGCTCACCGCCAGACCGCTGCCGCTTTCGATTATTGGACCCGTGCCGGCCGTGGCCTGGCTTGGGAAGTTCTCGCGCAGGGCGCGATCGGCGAGCGCTTCAAGCGACTGCGAGGCGAGCGGCAGCGTGAGCGGGCGGTTGTAGCCGCTGTCGGCGGCGAGATCGAGCGTGAGCGTATCCGCCATGTAGTTGTTGGAGTAGGCCATCAGCGGGATCAGCTGTTCGGCGAGGGTGCGGCTTTCGACGTAGGCCAGCGTGTCGCCGCCGCCGGCATTGGTCTGCACACGCGGCTGGCCGCTGACCGAAATGCCCATATCTTCCAGCATGGCCATAAGCACGCGGGCCGTGTCGTTGGCCGGGCCGGTGACCGCGCGATGGACTTCATAGGGGCCGGTGCCCATCGGTAGCGCGCCGCGCAGATGCAGCGTCGAGCGGCCGCCGTCGTAGGTGCGCCAGACGCGCAGGCTCGGTCGGGTATGCGGCAGCCCGGTCGTGACCTCGTTGTCGATGTTGTAGCCGGACAGTCCGATGGGATGCAGGGCCACGCGAGCGGCATCGCCGGAACGCTCTCCGGGATAGACATTCGCCTGAATGGTTGCGAAATTGACGCCTGCCGAGGACAGCGGCGAGCTGTAGGCATGGGAGGCCACGCGCTGGGCATCGCAGCGGTCCTTGGTCAGACACGGCACGCTGCCGAACAGGCCGTCGTCGACGATCAGGTTGCCGTTCACCCGGTTGATGCCGCGTTCGCGCAGCCGGTTGATCAGCGACCACAGGCGCGGGTTGTCGAGCGCTGGATCCCCGCCGCCTACGAATACCAGGTCACCGTTGAGAGTATTGCCGGAGACGCTGCCGTGGCTGGTCAGGCGGCTGGTGAATCGATGCGCCGGGCCGAACTGTTCTAGCGCCGCGCTGGCGGCATAGAGCTTGCTCACCGAGGCCGGCGTCAGGCGCTGGTCGGCGTTGATCTCGTCGATCACCGACATGTCGTCGAGACGGATGACCAGTGCGCTGACATCGGCGCGCTGCGAGAGCTCGCGCAGCGAGTCGAGATAGGGCGCGGCCAGCGCGCTCGTGCTGAACAGCAGGGCGGCGAGCGCCACGGCCATGGCCGGTACGACACCAGAAACAGACTGGCCTCGGGCCGGTTTGCGAGCAATGAACATGTGTTCCCCATTGGGGCCGGTGAGCCCGGTGCGGCGCGGCGAAAGCGGCAGTGTAGGGGTAGCGTGGGCGCGGACTCAATTTGACGAATTGCCGCATGCCGGCGTCGACGCCATGCGATGGCGTGTCTACACTGCGCCGCCATGCATCTAGAACGTCTGGCCCAATCCGGCGACGCCCGTCGCGCCCGCCTGTCCCTGCCGCACGGCGTGGTCGATACCCCGACCTTCATGCCGGTAGGCACCTACGGCACGGTCAAGGGCATGACGCCCGAGGAACTCGAAGGTCTCGGCGCCCAGATCGTGCTGGGCAACACCTATCACCTGATGCTGCGCCCGGGCACCGAAATTGTGGGCCTGCACGGCGGCCTGCACGACTTCATGCACTGGGACCGGCCGATTTTGACCGACTCCGGCGGTTTCCAGGTCTGGAGCCTGGCCGAGATGCGCAAGCTCACCGAGGACGGTGTGGCCTTTCGCTCGCCGATCGACGGCTCCTCGCAGTATCTGTCGCCGGAGCGCTCGATCGAGGTCCAGCATGCGCTGAACTCGGATATCGTCATGTGCCTGGACGAGTGCACGGACTACCCGGTCGCCAAGGCAGACGCCGCGACCTCCATGCAGCTGTCGATGCGCTGGGCGGCGCGTTGCCGCGAGGCCCACGGCGACAGCAGCAACCTGCTGTTCGGCATCAATCAGGGCAGCGTGTTCGACGATCTGCGCGCCGAGTCCATGGCCGCGCTGGTCGATATCGGCTTCGATGGTTATGCCATTGGCGGCGTGTCCGTGGGCGAATCCTGGGAGCTCAAGGCACGCGTGCTCGAAGGCGTGTTGCCGGTGACGCCGGCGGATTATCCGCGCTATCTGATGGGCGTGGGCACGCCGTCGGATCTGGTCGCCGCGGTGTCCTTCGGTATCGACATGTTCGATTGCGTCATGCCCACCCGCAACGCGCGCAACGGCTATCTGTTCACCTCCGAGGGCGTGGTCAAGATCAAGAACGCCGTGCACAAGCGCGACACCGGCCCGCTGGACCCGAACTGCGGCTGTCCGACCTGTGCGAATTACAGCCGGGCTTATCTGCACCATCTGTATCGCTGCGGCGAGATTCTGTCCGCGCGGCTGAATACCTGGCATAACCTTTACTATTATCAGGCGCTTATGCAGCGCATACGCAGCGCGATCGAGGCGGATCGCTATGCCGACTTCATGCGCGAATTCTTCGATTCGCCTGAAGGCGCGGGCACGGCCCAGGCCGCCTGGTTTGGCTACGGAGCCGCCGGTGCCTGAGGCGGCAAATCGTAGCTCGGGGGTGAGATCGGCTGTGGCATACTACGCCGCTTGTTCAACGCCTGAACCACTAGTCATCGAAAGAGGCGACCTATGGATTTTCTGATTTCTCCGGCCTATGCACAGGCGGGCGGCCAAGCGGGCGGCATCATGCCCACGCTCATCATGGTCGGTCTGTTCTTCGTGTTCATGTACTTCATGATCATCCGGCCGCAGATGAAGCGCCAGAAGGAGCACAAGAAGTTGCTCGAGAGCCTGGACAAGGGCGTCGAGGTCGTTACCTCGGGTGGCGTAGCCGGCAAGATTCGCCAGGTCGGCGAAAACTTCATCGTCGTGGAAGTATCCGACGGCGTTGAAATCCGTATCCAGAAGAACGCTGTTGCCAGCGTCGTGCCCAAAGGCACGCTGGAATCGCTCTAGAGCGCATCCTCGTTTGGTCTGTCCGGCCGCGTGACGAGGCGTGGGTCGGGCAGGACCGTAGACCTTTGGTCGGGGCCCTATGAATCGCTATCCGTTGTGGAAATACCTGCTGCTGCTGTTCGTGCTTGCGGCGGGCGTGCTTTATGCGTTGCCCAACCTCTACGGTGAGCAGCCGGCGGTGCAGGTATCGCAGGCGAGCGGCGACCCGGCCAGCCAGGCGCTCGTGCAGCGCGTGCGCCGGACCCTGACCGAGGCGGATGCCGCGCCCAGAGACATCACGCTCGAGGAAGGGCGTCTGCTGGCGCTCTACGAGAACACCGAGTCCCAGCTCAAGGCCGCCGGCGTGCTCAAGCGCCAACTCGGTAACGATTTCACCATCGCGCTCAATCTCGCCCCGAGCACGCCGGACTGGCTGCGCGCGGTCGGTGCGGAGCCGATGGCGCTGGGCCTGGATCTGCGCGGCGGCGTGCATTTCCTGCTCGAAGTGGACATGGAAACGGTCTTCAACGAGACCTATGACCGCTACTCCCGGGACCTCCCGCGTTTCCTGCGGGACGAGTCGATCCGCTACAGCCGCGCCACACGCGACGGCGACACCGTTCGGCTGCAGTTCCCTAACACCGATGTCATGAGCGAAGCGCGCAATGCGCTGACCAGCGAATTCAGCGTGCTCGAATTCCGCGAGGCCTCGGGCGGCGACAACATGCTCGTGGCCACGCTCAACGAGACCGAGCAGCAGCGCATCACCGATTTCGCGCTGCAGCAGAACCTCACCACCCTGCGTAACCGTGTGAACGAACTCGGCGTGGCCGAGCCGTTGGTGCAGCGTCAGGGCGATTCGCGCATCGTCGTCGAGCTGCCCGGCGTGCAGGACACCGCCGAGGCCAAGCGTCTGCTCGGCAAGACGGCAACGCTGGAATACCGGCTCGTTGCCCAGGGCAAGGACGCCCAGGCCGCGCAGTCCAGTGGCACGGTGCCGGCCGGCACGGAGCTCTACCAGACCCGCGATGGCCGTCCGCTGCTGCTCGAGCAGGATGTGATCGCCTCGGGTGATCAGCTCGTCGATGCGTCGTCCGGTTTCGACCAGCAGTCGGGTAGCCCGGCCGTGTTCGTGACCCTGGATGGCCAGGCCGCGAGCAAGATGTTCGACGTCACCTCGGCGCATGTCGGTGATCCGATGGCGGTGCTGTTCATCGAGAACAAGATCGAGACCCGCTACGAAAACGGGGAAGAGATCCGCGAACGCAAGAAGGTCGAAGAGGTCATCAGCGTCGCGAATATCCGCAGCGCCTTTGGCAAGCGGTTCCAGACCACCGGCCTGGAGCGCAAGGAAGCCGCCGATCTGGCCCTGCTGCTGCGCGCAGGCGCGCTGGCCGCGCCGGTGAACATCGTCGAAGAACGCACCATCGGCCCGAGCCTGGGTGCTGACAACATCGAGCAGGGCCGCATGGCGGTGGTCGTGGGCTTCCTGCTGGTTGTGGTGTTCATGGTCATCTACTACCGCGGTTTCGGGCTGTTCGCCAACGCCGCGCTGTTCATGAACCTGATCCTGATCGTGGCGCTGCTGTCGTTGCTGCAGGCCACGCTCACGCTGCCGGGTATTGCCGGCATCGTGCTGACCGTCGGTATGGCGGTTGACGCCAACGTGCTGATATTCGAGCGAATACGTGAGGAGCTGGACGCGGGGAATACCCCGCAGTCTGCGATCAAGGCCGGTTATGACAAGGCGTTTTCGTCGATTGCCGATGCCAACGTCACGACCCTGATCGCGGCGGTTGTGCTGTTCGGCTTCGGTACCGGCCCGATCAAGGGCTTCGCGGTGACCCTGTCGCTGGGCATCGTTACCTCGATGTTCACCGCCATCGTCGGCACCCGCGCCATCGCCAATCTGGTCTACGGCCGCAAGCGTCGGCTCCAAGGCCTTTCCATCTGAGTCGTCCGATATGCGCCTGATCAAGCCCAATACATCGATCGACTTCGTCAGCTACGGCAAGTACGCGATCGTTTTCTCGGCACTGCTTGTGCTGATCACTTTCGTGTCGTTCTCGATGGAGAAGCTGTCCTTCGGTGTGGACTTCACCGGCGGCGTGGTGGTCGAGGTCGGCTACCCGGACGCGGTTCCGCTTGAGGATGTCCGTAGCGCGTTGGGCGAAGGCGGCTATCCGGATGCCACGGTCCAGCATTTTGGCGCTTCCGATGCGGTGATGATCCGTCTCGCCAGCGAAGAGGGCGCCGAGAGCTCCGAAGTCAGCACGCAGGTGATGCAGTCACTCCAGGGCCAGAACAGTGAGGCCGAACTGCGCCGCGTCGAGTTCGTTGGCCCGCAGGTGGGCGACGAGCTGATCAACAAGGGCGGCTTGGCGCTGCTCTATACCGTGATCGCGATCCTGATCTACGTGATCGTGCGTTTCCACTGGAAGCTGGCCGCGGGCGCGGTCGCCGCTCTCGTGCATGACGTGCTGATCACGCTCGGCGTGTTCTCATTGTTCCATCTGGACTTCGATCTCACCGTGCTGGCGGCGCTGCTGGCGGTGATCGGTTACTCGCTCAACGACACGATCGTGGTCTACGACCGTATTCGCGAGAACTTCCGGCGCATGCGCAAGGCAACGCCGACCGATGTGGTCAATGCCTCGATCAACCAGACGCTCGCGCGTACGTTGATGACATCCGGCACCACGATTCTCACGTTGCTGGCACTGTTCTTCCTCGGCGGCGAGATCATCCACGGTTTTGCCACCGCGCTGCTGATTGGCGTGCTGATCGGTACCTATTCGTCGATCTTCGTCGCCAGCGCGCTGGCGCTACGGCTGGATATCAACGCCCACGACCTGTTCCCGCCGAAGGAAGAGGACGCCGAGAAGGCGGCGCGGGTTACGCGTTAGCTTTTCTGGGCGGAGTGGCGTACGGCGAAAGCGGAGCTCGTCTGGAAGAGCTGAAACGCTGGTGGTGTGAAGCAATGAGTTCTGAATCAACGGCGTAGGCGGGCGCCGCTTGGGGTTTCGCACTGCTGTGCGAGTGTCTTTTATTTGCTTGTCCAAATAAAAGTCACCAATACAAAAGACACCCCGTCTTGCGTCGGCGCTTCGCGCCGATGCCCTGCGCTGCTCGCCCGGCCGGGCGCAGCCGGAACTCGCTTCGCTCAGACATCCGGCTGCTTGATCCCGGCCGCGCTCCGCTGCTCGGCGCTACGCTAAAGGGGCCCCAATACAGGCAGGCTCGCTGTCACTCGCTTAATCCGACAAGAGCAGAGTCGCACGCCTAATTTCTGTTCGGCAGGCGACGCGACTCTCGCTTTTAGCTTGGTGTCTTGTATCGGGTCCCGTTGCACGGCGACGGAGGCACGTAGTGGCGGCGGGTGTCCGGCGCACTGCGCCGGTGCGTACAGCATGTTTGAGGATCGCCAAAGCGATCCGAGTTCTGTACGCATCCCGTCGCCGCTGCGTGTTGGAGTGCACCGGCGCAGCCGGCGCCGTGCCCGGGTGTCCTTTCTCTTGGGCACTTCTCTTTGGACAAGCAAAGAGAAGTGACTCGCACAGCAGTGCGAAACAAAAGGTCCGTCAAACTCGTGAGCGCCGAAAGACTTGCGGCCCGAAGTTAGCGGTTCTTGAGCGTGATGACCGCGTTAAAAGAGCGCCGCTGGTGTGACCTAAGAAGCGCGCCCGCTCGGCGTGCGCTCGATCTTCTCGATCAGCTGCGGATAGAGTTTGGGATTGGACGCAATGACATTGCCGGTTTCCATCGGATCACGATCCTTGATATCGCCAGCGATACCGCCCGCGCCGCGCACCATGAGTATGCCCGCCGCCATATCCCAGGGCGCCAGACCCATTTCCCAGAAGCCGTCGAGGCGCCCGGCGGCAACATAAGCCAGGTCCAGTGCAGCCGAGCCGGCACGACGGATGTCCGAGCTCGCCGACAGCAGGCGGTTGAACACCGGCATATGGGTGGCGATGTCCTGTTTCTTGCGATAGGCAAAGCCGGTCGCGAGCAGGGCCTGGCGCAGACGCACGGTACGAGTCACGCGGATACGCTTGCCATCCAGGCTGGAGCCGGCACCGCGATCGGCGGTGAACAGCTCATCCTTGACCGGATCGTAGATCACCGCGTGTTCGAGCACGCCGTTGACCTGGCAGGCGATCGAGACACAGAAATGCGGGATGCCGGCAATGAAATTGGCGGTGCCGTCGATGGGGTCGATGATCCAGACGGTGTCCGAATCGCCGGCTTCGCCCGATTCCTCGGCCATGAAGGCATGATCCGGGTAAACGCGGCTGATGGTGTCGATGATCACCTGCTCGGCGCGCTGGTCCGCTTCGGTGACGAAATCGTTGCGGCCGCTCTTGGCGGTCACCTCGCCGGTATCGCCACGCCGGTAGTAGCCCAGGATCACGTCCCCGGCACGGCGGGCGGCCGTTACGGCGATATTGGTCAACGGTTGCATCGGCGAATCCTTGTCGAACCCCGGCATCGATGTGCCCGGCGAGCCATGAAAAGCCGGGTAGCGTACCATCTGCACGCCTTATGCGATGCGAGACGCGGTTATGACGGACCCGGCCACGCCCGAAAATCCGACCTTCGACGCGGCCCGCCTGGGCCGACTGCGGATTGTGCTGGTCGGCGCCCAGCACCCCGGCAATATCGGGGCGGCGGCTCGCGCCATGAAGGTGATGGGTCTGCACGACCTGGCGCTGGTCGCGCCCGAGCGTTATCCGGATGCGGAGGCGACGTCCCGTGCCTCCGGCGCCGACGACGTGCTCCAGAATGCGCGCGTGGTCGATACGCTCGAAGAGGCGATCGGCGATTGCGTGCTGGCGATCGGCGCGAGTGCGCGCCGACGCAGTACCCATTGGCCGTTGGTCGATGCGCGTACGGCCGCCGTGCGCGCGGTCGAGCTGGCGCAGGATCAGACCGTGGCGCTCGTATTCGGGCGTGAACGCAGCGGTCTGGAGAACGCTGAGCTTGATCTGTGCCAGCTGCATCTGCAGGTGCCGACCAATCCGGACTACCGCTCGCTTAATCTGGCGGCGGCCGTGCAGGTTGTGGCCTACGAGCTGCGCATGGCGGCGGGCGACGCGCCGGAAGCCGTGCCGGCGCACGAGCCGGTATCCACGGCCGACATGGAGGGCCTGTTCAGCCACTGGCAGGACGTACTCGAGACCAGCGGTTTTCTCGATCCCGAAGCGCCGGGTGTACTGATGCGCCGGGTGCGTCGACTGTTCAATCGCGCCGCGCCGGATCGTACCGAACTCAATATCCTGCGCGGCGCGCTGCGCGCGCTGGACCCGCGCCGGCGACCGCTTCGCGGCGCGATGGATACGGGCGATACGCGCACCGATCAGAACTGACTGTCTGTCGAAGAACGACTCGTAAGACTTGATCCGGTGGCGCGCGACCCGAAATAGTGGGGTACTGACCGAATAACGCCCGATCGGCGCGAGGACAACAGCATGAATCAGCACGATTCGCCATCAGTCGCGCAGGCGCCTGCGCTGGCTGCGCTTTGGGGCGCGAAATGATCGCCCGCATGCGCGAAGACATTCAGACCATCTTCGAGCGCGACCCCGCCGCGCGCAGCGTCTGGGAGGTGGTCTTCTCTTATCCTGGCCTGCACGCGCTCTGGTGGCATCGCGTCGCGAACTGGTGCTGGACGCACCGGCTGAAATGGGTCGCGCGCTTCGTATCGCACATGTCGCGCTGGGTGACGGGCATCGAAATCCATCCGGGCGTGACCATCGGCCGGCGGTTCTTCATCGACCACGGCTTTGGCGTGGTGATCGGCGAGACCACCGAAATCGGCGACGACGTGACGCTCTATCAGGGCGTAACGCTCGGCGGCACCAGCTGGAATCCCGGCAAGCGCCATCCCACGCTGGCCAACGACGTGGTCGTGGGCGCGGGCGCCAAGGTTTTGGGTCCGTTCACGGTCGGCGCCGGCGCGCGGATCGGCTCCAATGCGGTGGTGGTCAAGGAAGTGCCGCCCGGCTGCACCGCAGTCGGCGTGCCGGCCAAGCTGGTCAAGTGCAAGGACGGCACCCCTGAGGATCGGCGCCGCGAGACCGCCGATCGAATCGGCTTCTCGACCTATGGCGTAGCCCAGGACATGCCCGATCCGGTCGCCAACGGCATCGACGCCATGCTCGATCATATCGACTCGCTGGAACGTCGCCAGGACGAGCTGGAAGCGCTGACGAAGCGTCTGTCCGAGCAGCTTGGCGAGCAGCAGACAGACAAGGCCTGATTCAGGTCGCCCCCGCGCCATGAGCATCTATTTCGACCACAACGCGACCACCCCGATGCATCCCGATGTATTCGAGGCGATGCGCCCGTGGCTGACCGAACGCCACGGCAACGCGTCGTCGCTGCATCGTGCCGGTCGCGAGGCACGCGCCGCGGTCGACGAAGCGCGCGGGCGGGTGGCGGACTGCGTGAATGCCCATCCGTCGCAGGTGATCTTCACCGGTGGCGGTACCGAGGCCGACAACATGGCGCTCAAGGGCGTGGCGGCCATGCGAAAACCGGGTCGGATGCTGATTTCGCCGATCGAGCATCCCGCGATCACCGATGCGGCGGAAGCGCTCGAGCGCGACGGCTGGCGGGTCGACCGTCTTAAGGTCGATAGCGAAGGGCGGGTCGATACGGCCGATTTGGAACGCGAACTCGCGGCCCGCGACGTCACGCTGGTCTCGATCATGGCGGCGAACAACGAAACCGGCGTGATCCAGGATATGGCTGCGATCGCGAAGATCGTGAGCGCGGCCGGGGTGTGGCTACATACCGACGCGGTTCAGGCGATCGGCAAGCTGGGCTTCGATTTCGCGGCCAGCGGCGCGCATTGCGCGAGCCTGTCGTCGCACAAGATCCAGGGCCCGAAAGGTGTGGGTGCGCTGATCGTCGACAAGCAGATGGACATGGCGCCGCTCATCCACGGCGGCGGCCACGAACAGGGTCTGCGCTCGGGCAGCTACAACGTCGCCGGGATCGTGGGCTTCGGCGCGGCGGCGAAACGGCTCATGGTCCATCGCGACACCGAGATCGCGCACATGCGTGATCTGCGCGACAAGCTGGAGGCCGGGCTGGACGCCATGCCCGGTATCACCCGCTTCTCGGCACATGCCGAACGTCTGGCCAACACCTGCCAGTTCGCGGTCGCCGGCTATGACGGCGAAGGCCTGCTCATGCTGCTCGATCGCGAGGATATTGCGGTGTCGTCCGGCTCGGCCTGTGCTGCGGGCACCGGTGAGCCAAGCCCGGTGCTGCTGGCCATGGGCATCGACCCGGCCGTTGCCCAGGGCGCGATTCGCGTCAGCCTCGGGCCTCAGAACACGCTGGAGGAAATCCAGCAGTTCCTGCTTGTGCTGGGGCGCCTGTCCGATGGCGGCGGTGTAGCCATGCCCGGAAGCATCAGCGCCTCCGTGCTGGGATGAGCGCGGCGGGCGACGTTCTATATCTCGACCATGCTGCGACCGCGCCGCTCGCGCCCGGCGTTTTCGCGGCCATGCAGCGAGCGCTGCTCGATACGTCTGCAAATCCCGCTTCGCTGCATGCCCCGGGTCGCGCGGCCGCTGACGAGGTCGCCGCTGCCGCTGCAGGATTGGCCGGGCTCGTCAACGCCCGGCCGCGCGACCTGATCTGGACATCGGGCGCGACCGAATCGATCAATCTCGCGCTCAAGGGCGCGGCAGAATTCGCCGGCGGCGATGCGCACGTCGTGAGCGTGGTCACGGAACACAGCGCCACGCTCGATACGCTGGATTGGTTGGAAAAACGTGGGGCCCGGGTGACGCGTCTGGGCGTCGATGATCACGGTCGGCTTGATCTCGAAGCGCTCGATCGCGCCATTGCCGACGGCGCGACGCTGGTCTCGGTGATGCATGTGAACAACGAAACCGGCGTGATCCAGGAGATTGCCGCGATCGGGGACCTGTGCCGCGAGCATGGCGTTGCATTGCACGTCGACGCCGCCCAGAGCCTCGGGCGGTTGCCGATCGATATGGACGCCATGAACATCGCGCTGCTGTCGGTTTCGGCTCACAAGATCGGCGGGCCGAAAGGCATCGGCGCACTGTTCGTGCGCCCGCGCACCGGCATTGCTGCGCAATTGCATGGCGGCGGTCAGCAACGTGGATTGCGTTCCGGCACGCTCGCTACCCATCAGATTGCGGGCTTTGGCGCCGCGGCGGATCATGTCGCAGCGACGCGTGGCGAAGAGCAGGCGCGTCTCGGCGCGCTACGCGATCGCCTGTGGGGGCAGATCGACAGCCTCGAAGGCGTGATGCGCAACGGCGCGCCCGCGCAGGTCGCAGCGCCGTTTCTCAATGTCAGCGTGGCCGGCGTGCATGGCGAAGCGCTGCTGATCGGGCTCACCGAGGGCACACCGGCGCTGGCGGTCTCGTCGGGCGCGGCCTGTAGCGCGGCCAAGGGGCAGTCGTCCTATGTGCTACGCGCGATGGGGCGCACGCCGCGCGAAGCGGGCGCAAGTATCCGTTTCAGTCTCGGCGCGAACACGGACGACGCCACAATCGAGCAGGCGGGCAGGCGTTTCGTGGCCGAGGTGGAGCGGCTGCGCGCGCTGGCGCCGGCGGCATGAGCGCGTCGACGGCGGAGGACCCTTGGCTGGCGCGTTTTCTCGCGCCGAGACACGCGCTCGCTGAATGTGCCATTATTCAATGGCAAGGTGTGGGCGATGCCGACACCCCGGGCGAGGATGCGCACTGTCGAATCCATCTCGCCTGCGAGCAGGAAGACAACGAACGGCGTATCGTCGCGGCGGCGTTCGCGGCATTCGGCCCACCGGTGGTGGTGGCCTGTGCGGACTGGCTCTGTGAACAGTTGCGCGACCGAACGATCAATGACGCCCGCAGTCTAAAACTGCGGGACATCGAACAGGCACTGGCTCTTGCGCCGGGCGAGCGCTATGCGGCGCTGCTCGCAATCGACGCATTGGCCAGCGCACTGGGCAATCTGGGATGATGAGGTTATGAGTGAAACAGCAGTCGAAACCGAGGAAATAACGCTGACGCAGGCCGCAGCCGAGCGGATCAATGCCCAGCTGGCCAAGCGGGGCAGTGGCATCGGTCTGCGGGTGGGTGTGCGCAAGTCCGGGTGCAGCGGTTATATGTACACGATGGACTATGCCGACGAGATCAGCGCCAACGACGGCGTATTTGAAGGCTTTGGCGCAAAAGTCGTGGTCGACCGCAAGCACCTGGCGGTGTTGAGTGGCACCACCCTCGACTTCAAGTCCGAAGGTCTCAACCGCATGTTTCGATTCGATAATCCGCGCGCAAAGCATGCCTGCGGCTGCGGCGAGTCGTTCACGGTCTAGCGCGCGGCGGCGCGGCGCGCCCTGACAAGCGGTGGGGCAGAACGCTACAATGGGAGGTTAGCCATCGCGCCAGCCACTCGCTGGTGCGCATTTTTTAGCGATTTGCCGTTCCAGTAGGAGAGACCATGGCCGTTGAGCGCACCCTGTCCATCATCAAACCCGATGCCGTAGCCAAGAACGTTGTTGGTGAGATTCTCAGCCGTTTCGAGAAGGCCGACCTGCGCATCATCGGTGCACGCATGGTGCATCTGTCCCGCGAGGATGCCGAGAAGTTCTACGCCGTGCATTCCGAGCGCCCGTTCTTCGATGCGCTGGTCTCCTTCATGATCTCCGGTCCGGTGATGGTGCAGGCTCTCGAAGGCGAGAACGCCATCGCCAAGAACCGCGACCTGATGGGCGCGACCAATCCGAAGGAAGCCGAAGCCGGCACCATCCGTGGTGATTTCGCCGAGTCCATCGACGCGAACGCCGTGCACGGTTCGGACGCCCCGGAAACCGCCGAGCAGGAAATCGCGTTCTTCTTCGGTCAGGATGGCCTCTGCCCGCGATAAATCCGAAACGCGTCGTCTGTCCATGAGCACGAAAGCAAGCGAAACCAAAACGACCAGCTCCGCCGCCGCGAAAGCGACGCGCGTCAACCTGTTTGGTCTGGACCGCGAGGCCATGGCGGCCTTCTTTCGTGAGCACGGAGAGTCGGCGTTCCGGGCCAAGCAGGTCATGCAGTGGATCTATGCCCGCGGCGTGACCGACTTCTCGGCGATGACGGATCTGAGCAAGGCGCTCCGAGAGCGTCTGCCCGACATCGCCGAGATCCACCCGCCGGCCAAGATTCGCGAGCAGAAGGCTACCGACGGCACCCGTAAATGGCTGCTGGCGGTAACCGAGGATCTGGATCCGGATAACGCCATCGAGGCGGTTTACATCCCCGAGGCAGACCGCGCGACGCTGTGTATCTCGTCGCAGATCGGCTGCGCGCTGGATTGCTCTTTCTGTGCGACCGGCAAGCAGGGCCTCAACCGTAACCTCACCACGGCCGAGATCGTCGGCCAGGTGTGGATGGCCGAGCACGACCTCCGTGCCCAGGGCCTGGTCCACGGCGATCGGGCGCTGTCGAACATCGTGTTCATGGGCATGGGCGAGCCGCTGGCCAACTACCGCGCGGTAGTGCCGGCGATTCGTATCCTGCTCGACGATTACGGATTCGGCCTGTCTAAACGGCGGGTTACGGTGTCGACTTCGGGTATGGTGCCGTTCATGGATCGCCTGCGCGAAGAAGTGGATGTCGCCCTGGCCGTGTCGTTGCACGCGCCGACTGACGATCTGCGCGACGAACTCGTGCCGATCAACCGCAAGTATCCGCTGGCCGAGCTCATGGCGGCCTGTGATCGCTATGTCGAAGACAAGCAGCGACGGGCCCACGTGGTCTATGAATACGTGCTGCTCAACGGCGTCAACGACAATCCCGAGCAGGCACGCGGGCTGGTCAAGCTGCTGGCCAATCGGCCGGCCAAGATCAATCTGATCCCGTTCAACGCTTTCGAAGGCAGCGGCTACACCCGCCCCGACGAAGCGCGAATCCGCCAGTTCCAGGACATCCTGCACAACAAGGGGCTGCGCACCACGGTGCGGCGTACCCGCGGTGACGATATCGACGCGGCCTGCGGGCAGTTGGTCGGCCGTGTGCGGAGCAAGCAGAAACGGCACTTTCGCGATGTGCCGATCCGGGTCGAGTCCAAGCCGGTTGCGTCGGTATGAGGCAGCGGCGTGCTGTAGTCCTGTTGTTGCTGTTGGCCGTGCTCGTGGCGACTGCCGGCTGTGCCGGCAGCCGTAACGCGGTCGACAACCAGCGCGCGGCCGAAGCCAATGCCAGCCTCGGCGCGGATTTTCTGCGCAAGGAAGACAACGAACAGGCGCTGTCGCGTTTTCAGCGCGCCCTGGGGTATGACAGCAACAACCTGGCCGCGAACTGGGGCATGGCGATCGTGAGCGATCGGCTGGGCGAGACCCAGGACGCCGAGCGCTACTACGAAAAGACGCTCGACCTGCAGCCTGGTGCGCCCATCTACAACAGCTATGCCGCGTTCCTGTGCAAGCAGGGCGACGTGGATCGTGCGGTGAAGTATTTCAGTCGTGCATCCAAGGACCCGCGCTACGCCGGGCGTGCGGACGCACTCGCCAACGCCGGGCTGTGCCTGCATCGGGCTGACCGAGTGGAAGCGGCCGAGCGTTATCATCGTCAAGCATTGGCGGCCAACGCCGATCAGTTCACCGCGCTGTCGGACATGGCGCGGCTGAAGTTTGAACAGGGTGATTTTTTGCGAGCCCGCGCTTTCAATGAGCGAGCGGACTCGGTCAGCCAGCTCGCCCCCGAGCAGCTTTTGCTCGGCGCGCGTATCGAACTGGCCCTGGGCGATCGCGAGGCCGCAAGCGCCTACGTCGAACGCCATAACAGCCGTAAACCGAGTGCGACGCTGTCACTGCGCCAACTGGAGCAATCGCGCTGATGAACGAATCCATGCAGCCTTCCGATGAAAGCGTACCCGAGCGTCCTGCGCGCAACCGGTCCGACATGAAGTCGCCCGGCGAGTTGTTGCGCGAGGCGCGTCTGGCGCACGACTGGTCGGTCGAGGATCTGTGTGCCGAAACCAAGCTCTCGGAAAAGTCCGTTCACGCGCTCGAAAACAACGAGTTCGACCAGCTTTCGCAGCCGATCTTCGCCGGCGGTTACTACCGCCAATGCGCCAAGGTGCTCGACATCGACGCCGAACAGATGAATCAGGCTTATGCGGCCTGGGGCGGCAAGAAGACGTCGTCGCAAACGGCACCGCCGGCCGCCGTCGACGTGGTACCGCAAGACGTTACACCGCCGAACTGGCGCGCCTTCGGCATCATCGGCCTGGTTGTGCTGGCCCTGGTGGTTGGCGCAGTGTTTCTGTTCATGCCGGACGGCGACCTGCCGGAAGAAAATGCGGGCGCAGATGGCGATACGGCGGCGCTGGCCAGCGGCCAGGGCGGCAGCAGCTCTGGCAACCGTATTGGCAGCGGCAACAGCAGCGCGACAGGCAATGGTCGGCCGACCTCGCAACGTTCACGCGAGACGGGCACCAGCCTGCGCGTCTCGCCCGGCGCCTCGGATGGTCCGGGCAGTGCCGATCGCAGCGCGATGCCCAACACCGGGCAGCGCAGCGGCGGGCGGAACGTGAACGATACGCTCGGCATCGACCGCGAGGCCGAGCGCCGCCGGCGTGAAGCCGAGCAGGCGCCGCCGGAGCCGCAGGTTGCGCCCAACCATCTGGCCGTGAACTTTACTGATCGCTCCTGGGTGGATATCCGCGATGCCAACGGCTCGCGGCTGCTCACCGGCATTTACGAAGCCGGCGAGACGCGCGAGTTCGAAGCCGACGCGCCGTATCGCATCACGCTCGGCTATGCGCCGGGGGTGAGCATGCAGATCGGCGGCCAAGACGTCGACGTGCAAGCCCAGACCACGAGCAACAGCACCGCCCGACTCACCGTCGAAGCCCGCGACAACTAAAAGCCCGACTCGACCCATGAGCCAGCGTATCCAGTCCATCCGCGGGATGAACGACATCCTCCCGGCCGACAACGCGGCCTGGGCAACGCTCGAACGCGTGGCCGCGCGCGTGTTCGCCGGCTACGGCTACGAACAGATCCGGCTGCCGATCATGGAGCGCACGGGGCTGTTCAAGCGCGCCGTCGGCGAAGTCACCGACATCGTCGAGAAGGAGATGTACACCTTCGAGGATCGTGGCGGCGAATCGCTGTCGCTGCGCCCGGAAGGCACGGCCGGCGCGGTGCGTGCAGGCATCGAACACGGCCTGCTGCACAACGCCACCCAGCGTCTCTGGTACACCGGCCCGATGTTCCGTTACGAGCGGCCACAGAAGGGCCGTTATCGCCAGTTCCACCAGTTCGGTGTCGAGGCCTTCGGCCAGACCGGGCCGGATGTGGATATCGAACAGATCGCCATGGCCGCGCGTCTGTTCGCCGCCCTCGGCGTGACCGGCATGCGCCTCGAGATCAACACCCTCGGCACGCCGGACGAACGCGCCGACTACCGCGATGCGCTGCACGCCTATTTCAGCGCGCGTCCGGATACGCTGGACGAGGACAGCAAGCGCCGTCTCGACCGCAATCCGCTGCGTATTCTCGATACCAAGAACCCGGCGATGGCCGAATTGGTCGAGAAGGCGCCGACACTGCGCGAGCATCTCGGCGACGAATCCACCGCACATTTCGACGGCCTGTGCGAAGGCCTGGACGCGCTCGGGATCGATTACACGATCAATCCGCGGCTGGTGCGCGGGCTGGACTACTACACGCGCACGGTGTTCGAGTGGATCACCTCGGACCTCGGTGCTCAGGACGCGGTCTGCTCCGGCGGGCGCTTCGACGGTCTGGTCGAACAGCTTGGCGGCAGCGGAACGCCAGCCATGGGTTTCGCCCTGGGTGTGGAACGCCTGATTGCGCTCATGCTTGATCAGAACGTGCCGCTTGATGATCTCAAGCCGCAGGTCTATCTCATCCATACCGGCGATGCGGCGAGTGCCCGTGTGCCGGCCCTGGCCGAGGCATTGCGTGATGCATTGCCGGAGCTACGCCTGCGTGTGCATGCCGGCGGCGGCAGCATGAAGTCGCAGTTCAAGCGCGCCGACAAGAGCGGCGCGCAGTTCGCGCTCGTGTTCGGCGACGACGAAGCCGCGGCCGACGAAATCCAGATCAAGCCGCTGGCGGATCGGCGCCCGCAGGAACAGGTCGCCATTGATCAGGCCGCCGAACGGCTGGCTGCGCTGCTGGCCGGCGAGTGAATGAACCTGCTGGCTTGATTGCAGTCTTTACAACGTCTTTCTCCAATAACAACGCAAAGCTCGACGCATGGCCCAATTCGAAAACGAAGAAATGAACAGCCTCAAGCGCTGGTGGGATTCCAACGGCATGGCACTGGTAATCGGTGTCGTGGTCGGGCTGGTCGTGATCATCGGCTGGCAGGGTTGGCGCTGGCATAGCGAGAACCAGGCCACCGAGGCGGCCGACATCTACCAGCAGGTAGAGCAGGGCGTCGCCAATGGCGAGGTCAACGAGACGGTGCTGGAAACTGCGACCCGTCTGAAGGACGACTACGCAGGCACGCCGTATGCGGCCAACGCCGCGCTGCGCCTGGCCGGTCACTATGTGGAACAGGAAGATTACGCCAAAGCGCGTGAGCAGCTCGATTGGGTGGTGGAGAACGCTGCCAGCGAGGGTGTATCCCACATCGCGCGGGTACGTGCCGCACGTTTGGCATGGACTGAAGGCAACGCCGACGAGGCCCTGAAGATGCTCGACGCCGAGCATCCCCCGTCGTTCGACGCACTCTATGCTGAGGTGCGGGGCGATATTCACGCGGCCCAGGGCGATCGTGAAGCGGCCTACAAGGCCTACCAGCTGGCCCTCGAGAACCTGCCGCAGGACACCCCGAGCCGTGCGCTCGAGACCAAGCTTGCCGATAACGCGCCGGCCGATGCGGCCGACGCGCCGACCGATAAAGAGAGCGCTTCTGCATCATGAATGATCGACGCACGAATTCTGTTCGCACGACCGGCCTGATCGCCGCGCTGGCCCTGTCGGGTGCGGTACTCACGGCCTGTGGCGGTGGCGCCAATGTGACCGAGCCGACCCCGTTGACCGAGCTCAACGCGCCGGCCTATCGCATGAATACGGTCTGGAAGACGGACGCAGGTGAGGGCGCCGGCGAATACGTCAGCGGTTTTGATCCCGCGATCAAGAACGATCGGGTCTATGTGGCTAACAGCGACGGCTATGTCGTCGCGCTCGACTTGGCCAGCGGCGATCGCATCTGGCGTTCGCGTACCGGCGATCGCCTGATCTCGGGGCCGACGGTGTCGGGCGGCCTGCTGCTCATGGGCACGCGTGACGGCGAGATCGTCGCGCTGTCGGCATCGACTGGCGAACGCGAATGGACCGCGGAGCTGTCGAGCGAGATCATCGCTGCACCCGCCGCCAACGGCGAGCTGGCCGTGGCGCGTACGCTGGACGGCCGTCTGGTCGCCCTTGACCTGGCCACCGGCAACCGCCGCTGGACCATCGAGCGCAGCGTACCCACGCTGACCCTGCGCGGCACGTCGTCGCCGGTGATCGACGGCAATACCGTGTATGCCGGGCTCGACAACGGCAAGGTGCTCGCGCTGGACGTGAACACCGGCGAAGAGCGCTGGTCGCAGGCGATCGCTTTTCCGAGCGGCCGCTCCGAGCTCGAGCGTATCGTCGATATCGATGCCGACCCGCTGGTGATGGACAACGAACTGTACGCCGTAAGCGCCGGCGGTCAGCTCGCCTCCCTGGCGATCACGTCGGGCCGCGTACGCTGGAAGCACGAGATCGCCTCCGAGCGGGCGCTTGGGCACGACCAGCGAAATATCTATGCCGCTGATCGCGACAGCGACGTCTCTGCGGTCAACCGTCTCACTGGCAGTGAAACGTGGAAGCAGGAAGGCCTCAAATATCGTGAGCTCACCGGTCCCGCGCTTTACGAGGGCGATCTGGTAGTCGGCGATTACGAAGGCTATGTGCATTGGTTGTCGGCTGACGACGGCAGCGTGATCGCCCGCGGGCACGTCTTCGACGAGCCGATCCGCTCGCAGCCGATCGTGACGGGTAACCATGTGATCGTGCTTGGCGCCTACGGCGAGATCGCCGCGCTGCGTTTCACGCCCAGCGGCGATCGATAACCGCAACGCCGAGGCTGGCCCCATGGAATCCGTACTACCCGTGGTGGCCCTTGTGGGTCGGCCCAATGTGGGCAAGTCCACGCTGTTCAACCGCCTCACGCGCACCCGTGACGCATTGGTGGCCGATCAGCCGGGCGTGACCCGCGATCGCCACTACGGCTTCGCCGTGCATGCCGGGCGGCGCTACATTGTCATCGATACCGGCGGTATCGGTCAGGACGACGAGGATATCGACAGCCAGGCGTTCGCCCAGACCCGCGCGGCTCTGGAAGAAGCCGATGTCGTGCTGTTCGTGGTCGACTCCCGCCAAGGCCTGCTCGCCGGCGACGAGACCATCGCGGAGCAGCTGCGACGGATCGATCAGCCCGTGCATGTCGTGGTGAACAAGAGCGAAGGCCAGGTTGCGGTCAGCGCATCGGCCGAGTTCCATGCACTGGCTCTGGGCGACCCCTGGGCCATTTCCGCGACCCACGGCGATCGTATTTCGGCCGTGCTGGAACATGTCTTCGCCAGCTTGCCGGAGCCGCGTGCCCAGGTGCTTCCGCATCATCGCGATGCCATTCGTCTGGCCCTGCTGGGGCGGCCGAATGCCGGCAAGTCGACGCTAGTCAATCGTCTGCTGGGCGAAACCCGCATGCTGACGCAGAACGCGCCGGGCACGACGCGCGACGCGGTCGCCAGCGAATTCACCTTCGACGACAAGCCGTACGTCATTGTCGATACCGCCGGGGTGCGTCGGCGCTCGCGTATCGACGACCCGGTCGAGAAGGTCAGCGTGGTCAAGGCCATGCAGGCGGCCGAACAGGCGCAGGTGGTGATCGTGATGCTCGACGCGGCCAGTGGCCTGTCCGCCCAGGACGTGCGCCTGCTCAGCCTGGCGATCGAGCGTGGCCGGGCGGCCGTGATCGCGGTCAACAAATGGGACGGCCTCAAGAGCAAGGCGCGCGAAAAGCTGCATGCCGAGCTGGTCGAGCGTATTGGCGCCTTCGATTACCTGCCGCTGCTGTTCATCTCCGCACTGCATGGTTCCGGCCTGCGCGAACTTCTCGATGCGGTGCAGGCTTCGCATAAAGCCGCGTTTGCCGAGATGACCACCAACGCGCTGTCGCGCACGCTTGAAGATGCGGTCGAGGGCCATTCGCCGCCCGCCGTGCACGGCCGGCGGATCAAGCTGCGCTATGCGCACCAGGGCGGCCGCAACCCGCCGACGATCGTGATTCATGGCAATCAGACCCAGCGCCTGTCCGACGAGTACAAGCGCTATCTGATGCGTCGCTTCCGAGAGAAATTCAATCTCTTCGGCACGCCAATCAATCTGGTGTTCAAGAACAGCGATAATCCTTATGTGAAGGACGGCCGAGGCGGCAAGAGCAAAAGCGGCTCCCCACGCCGTAGTCGCTAACGTAGGCGCACCAACCTCGCGCCTAATAGAGCAGGGTTGGAACACGCGACAGGGCGTCGAGCAAGTCCTGTCGTGGGCGCCTGCGCGCACGACGAGCCCGGCCCCTGCATTGGCCAGCCGCGCAGCAGCGCTCAGCCAGCGCCATCCGCATTCCCGCGGTGGTCCGGTTAGCAGGCACCCCGGATTGACGCTGATCAGAGACCTGACTCTAGACGCGTTTTAGCGCGGTCGTCGTCAGCGCGATCTGCTGAAAGCAGACATAAAAAAACCGACGCCGGCACGGATAAACGTGTCGGCGTCGGTTTCCAGAAATTGCCGGGCGACAGCGCGGCCGTACCGCAACGGATAGCTCGCCCTAGGTTTGTCTCCGCTGGCAGGTGATCGATCGTTCTGGCAATACGAACGAAATCGAACCCTGCGGAACGGCCGCTACGCGGCGGCCGTTCCAGTCTCAGCGGTATCTATTTCTCGTGCTTGAGCAGGAAATTGGCGACCCAGCCCTTGCGGCCGTCCTCGAACTCGACGTAACGCCAGTCGCGGTCTTCCTTCAGGATAGCGACCGAATCGCCTTTCTTCGCCTGCCAGAGCACGTCGGAATCCGTGGTCGCACGACTGCGGATGTTGACCACATTGCCTTCGATCTCGGCACGCGGGGCGCTTTCCTCCTCCTCGGCAGCTTTCTTGTCTGCTGCCGCGGCCGCCTTCTCGGCGCTCGCTGCCGCGGAAGCCGCTGCGGCCTCTGCCTTGCTCTCCGCTGCCTTGGCCGCCTGGCTGCTTTGCGCGGCCGCCGGCTTCGAAGCCGTCTTCGGCGTATACGGCTCGGTATGGCCGTCGGCGAACATCAATACCGGCTTCATTTCCTGCGGCACGACTTCGAGCGGACCGGTGGCGATACGCGTGTCGTCGGCGTTGGGCAGGCTCGTCGGCTTCTCGCCGTCGATATAGAACTGCCAGAGTTCGACCACCAGCGTGTCGCCCTTGGGCTTCCAGCCCACGACGAGGCCATCGTTGGTGTAGCTATAGCGAAGGCGACGGATCTGCATCCAGATCATGGCGTCGTCCACGGTCTCGAAGCGGCGCTGGCCTTCCTCGATATCCACCTTCGTGATGCCGTCGGCGGCTTCCCATACGGGCGGCTGGCCTTCGTAATGGATGCCCATGCTGCCGGCAAAACGTTCCGTGCGCGGCTCGAGGATCACACCTCGACGATGGCCACGCCAGGTGTAGACGCGACGCATGCCCGGCCCGGCTTCGATCTTGATCCGGCCCCAGGGCGCGGCTGCGACGAGCTGGGTGCCGTCTTCCAGCACGACTTCGTTATTTTCGGGTACGGCCTCACCGCCTTCAGGAATGGCGGGCGGCTCGGGGGTGACGACTTGCGGGCCCGTCACACAGCCACTGAGCAAAAACAGGGCCGCGAGTGCGGCGACGATCGTCGAACGGCCGCGCAGGGCGGCGGGCGAAGGTTGGAACATAGGTCTGAAAAACCCCTTTGACGTTGATTTCGCTTGGCCGGCTGACACATACCCCTCGCATCACGCGCCGCCGGCTTTGCGGCAGTGATCAGGTAGAGCGTTCTCCCGATTCGGCATGAACCGCGCGCACCTCGCAGTCGAGGCGTCCGCGGGCCAGATCCACGCTCAGGCGATCGCCCGGTCCTACTGTATCGGCCGATCGTACGACATGAGCATGATCGTCGCGGGCAATAGCATACCCGCGTTCGAGTGTCTGCAACGGGCTGACCGCATTCAGGGCGCGCCCGGCGTTGCTGAGCTGTTGTTCGGCGTTGCGCAGCCGCGCGCGCATGGCGGTTTCCAGACGACGGGCGAGCGTATCGCGCTGCAGGCGCGCGGCTTCAAGGCGTCTCTGCGGCGATGCCTGTCCGAGGCGCCGGCCCAGTGTGGCAACGCGCTCCTGCGACAGAGCAAGACGACGGTTCATCGCCCGCTGCAAGCGCTGTTCTGCCATATCCAGGCGCTGCATGGGCACTTCCAGGCGTCGGCGCGGATGCTGTCGCGCCAGACGTGCTTCTAGGCTGGCCAGGCGCTCGCGCGCGGCCTGCAGGCGTGCGGCCATGCGTGCGCTCAGACGCTCGGCGATACGTGGCAGGGCTGCCGCCTGGGCGGTGAGATCCGGGCAGACCAGCTCGGCGGCAGCAGAGGGTGTGGCGGCGCGTACGTCAGCCGCGAAATCGGCGATCGTCACGTCGACCTCGTGGCCGACGCCGGATACCACCGGCACACGGCTGGCGACGATCGCGCGGGCAACGTTCTCGTCGTTGAAGCCCCAGAGGTCTTCCAGCGAGCCGCCGCCACGCACTAGCAGCAGTACGTCGCAATCGGCACGCGCGCTGGCAAGCGTGAGTGCTTTCACGATGGCCGCGGGGGCGGCGTCGCCCTGAACCGGCACCGGGTACACACGCACCGCGCCAAGCGGATAACGCCGCGACACCACGCTGAGCACGTCGCGGATCGCCGCGCCCGTGGCGGAGGTGATCACGCCAATACGCTGCGGCGCAGCGGGCAGGGCACGCTTGCGTTCGGCTGCGAACAGCCCCTCGACATCGAGTTTGGCCTTGAGCTGCTCGAAGGCGCGGCGCAGGGCGCCGTCGCCGGCCGGCTCGACGTGCTCGACGATCAGTTGATAATCGCCGCGCGCCGCATACAGGCTCACGCGCGCTCGCACGCGCACCTGGTCGCCATCGGCCAGCGGTGTGCGAATCAGCCGGGCCTTGCCGCGGAACAGTGCACAGCGCACCTGCGCGTCGCCGTCCTTGAGGCTGAAATACATATGCCCCGAGCGCGGACGGGCAAGATTGGAAATCTCACCTTCGACCCAGAGCAGGCCGTAGCTGTGCTCGAGCAGCTGCCGCACCGACGAATTCAGCTCGCTGACGCTGAATACGATGCGATTGTCCTGGCCGTTCTGCTGGGAGGCGCTGGTCATGGGCGGCGATGTTCCTGGCATTGGCGACCGTGGTAAAGACTGCAATCGGCCGCGCTCGATAGACCGCGCTGCGCGGCCGGGGTTCGCATCTCGCGCGACAGCGCGCGATCGTTTAGATATCGGTGTATCAAAGCCGCCAGTTCTGCTTCGGCGACGATAAGCGGTTCAGCCCCGACATGGCGCCGCGAGCGCGTTTCGGGCGATGGCTGCCGTGCGGCGGCGTACCTGAACGCGCAGCCTCGGGCGTGTATGAATAGGTCCGGGCTTCCTTTATAATCCGCGGTCTTTGCGGCGGCGATACTGCTCTTGTAAAGCCGCCCACTGCCGGCGAGCCTATGACCCTGAGAATCAGCGAGCAAGCCCTGACGTTCGACGACGTCCTGCTCCAGCCCGCCTATTCCGACGTTCTGCCGCGTCACGTCGATCTTTCGACGCGCCTGACCCGCGACATCACCCTGAATCTGCCGCTGATCTCCGCGGCGATGGATACGGTGACCGAAGCCGGGCTGGCGATCGCGCTGGCGCAGGAAGGTGGCATCGGCATCATCCATAAATCGATGCCGCCCGAGATGCAGGCGCAGCACGTGCGCACCGTCAAGAAATACGAATCCGGCGTGATTTCGGACCCGATCACGGTCGGACCTGAGGCGACCATCCGCGAAGTGCTCGAACTCACCCGCCGCAGCCGCATCTCCGGCGTGCCGGTGGTGGACAAGGGCATCCCGGTGGGCATCGTCACCAGCCGCGATCTGCGTTTCGAGACCCGTTTCGACGCACCCGTGACCAGCGTGATGACGCCCAAGGATCAGCTCATCACCGTGCGCGAAGGCGCCGACCGCGACGAGATCCTCGGCCTGTTCCATCATCACCGCATCGAGAAGGTGCTCGTGGTCAACGACGACTTCGAGCTGCGCGGCATGATTACGGTCAAGGACATCCAGAAATCCTCCGACTTCCCCAACGCCTGCAAGGATGCTCAAGGCAGCTTGCGTGTTGGCGCCGCGGTTGGTCCTGGTCCGGAAACCTTTGCCCGTGTGCAGGCACTCGCCGAAGCCGGCGTGGACGTGGTGGTGGTCGATACCGCCCACGGCCATTCCTCCGGGGTGCTCGATACCGTGCGCCAGCTCAAGCAGCGCTTCGGCGATCTACAGATCATCGGCGGCAATGTCGGAACGGCCGAAGGCGCCAAGGCGCTGGTCGAGGCTGGTGTGGACGCGGTCAAGGTGGGTATCGGCCCCGGCTCGATCTGCACTACGCGTATTGTCGCCGGCATCGGCGTGCCGCAGATTTCCGCGGTCGCCAACGTCGCGGCCGCGTTGGAAGGCACGGGCGTACCGCTGATCGCCGATGGCGGTATCCGTTATTCGGGTGACGTATCCAAGGCAATCGCCGCCGGCGCCTATTCGGTGATGATCGGCGGCATGTTCGCCGGCACCGAAGAAGCTCCGGGCGAGATCGAGCTTTACCAGGGTCGTTCCTACAAGGCCTATCGCGGCATGGGCTCGCTCGGCGCCATGAGCGGCGATTCCGGCTCGGCCGATCGTTATTTCCAGGACCCTTCCGAGGAAATCCAGAAGCTTGTCCCGGAAGGCATCGAAGGCCGCGTGCCGTACAAGGGCCCGCTCGGCGGCATCGTGCACCAGCTCATCGGCGGCCTGCGTGCCTCCATGGGCTACACCGGCTGCCACGACATCACCGAGATGCGCACCCAGCCGACTTTCGTGCAGATCACTTCGGCCGGCGTGAAGGAATCGCATGTGCACGATGTGCATATCGTCAAGGAAGCGCCGAACTATCGCGTGGATTGATCGACGGCGGAATTCGGAATGAAAGAGGGCGCGGGCCGCAGGGTTCGCGCCCTTTTTTGTTTCGCGGATCAGCCAGCCGCTTAACGGCTGAGTCGGCAACTGGAAGAGCCGGCTTGTCAATGGTCGTAGGTTTAATTCGACGGGAACGTGGCGCGAGCTATAGCAAATGATGCGAAGCGCTTATGGCTAACGGTCGCTGGATCAACGGTTAGGGAGTAATCGACTCGGGGTTTCGCGCTGCAGTGCGAGTGTCTTTTATTTGCTTGTCCAAATAAAAGTCACCAAAAAAAAAGACACCCCGTCTTGCGTCGGCGCTACGCGCCGATGCCCTGCGCGGCTCCGGCCGAAAGCGTGCCAGCCGGAAACTCGCTTCGCTCAGACATCCGGCTGTCTTTTTCCGCTTTCGGCCTCCACTGCTCGGCGCTACGCCCAAGGGGCCCCAATACGGGCAAGCTCGCTATCGCTCGCTCAATGCCGCGCTCTTTTATATCGGATTAGGCAAGGCCTAATCCGATGGGAGCGGAGTCGTACGGTCAATTTCGGTTTGGCAGGCGGTATGGCCTTCGTTGTTGCTGTGGCGTCTGTATTGGGCCCCGTCGCCGCTGCGTGTCGGAGTGCACCGGCGCAGCCGGCGCCGTGCCCGGGTGTCTTTTTGTTTGCTTACTTTCTTTTGGACAAGCAAAAGAAAGTGAGTCGCACAGCAGTGCGAAACAAAAGGTACGAAGAGCTCGTGAGCGGCTATTAGACGCTTAGCCTAAAGCCGCGATTGCTGAATCGACGCTATACGAATCAGTCGGCTCCACGGCTCCCAGCGCAACTACCGCAGGCTCGCTCAAACCTAGAACACAAACAAATGCGCGATCGCCACGATGATCGGGAACGTGATCACCGTGCGGATCAAAAAGATCGAAGCCAGCTCGAAAATGTTCAGCGGCACGTTCGATTTCAGAATCACCGCGCCGACCTCGGACATATAGATCAGCTGCGTCACCGAAAGCGCGGCAATCACGAAGCGCGTGAACTCGCTTTCGATCGAGGTGGCCAGGATGGCCGGCAGGAACATATCGGCAAAGCCGGCGAGCAGGGCGGGCGCAGCGGCGGCCGCCTCAGGTACATGCATGGCTTCCAGCACGGGCACCAGCGGGAAGGTCAGCCAGTTGAAGATCGGCGTGTACTCCGCAATCGCGATGCCGGTGGTCCCGATCGCCATGATCAGCGGCAGCAGGCCGAACAGGATCTCGGCATAAGTGCTCGCGCCGTCGCGCAGCAGCTGGCCGAAACCCGGTGAGTGCGCGGCGCGCTTCATGGCGCGCTGCAGACCCCAACGAAACAGCGACAGCCCTTCGCCGGTGTCTTCCGGCACTTGCTTGCCCGTCGCCGGCCAATAGTCGTCACGCTTACGCGACAGCGGCGGCAGACGCGGCACTATGATCGCGGCAACCAGCCCCGACGCCGTAACCGTGAGATAGAACGGGATGAACAGATGCCCGATCTCGGTGAAGTTGGCTACCAGCAACGCAAAGGTAATCGACACGATCGAGAAGTTGGTCGCGATTACGGCCGACTCACGCGCCGAGTAGTAGCCCTTCTCGTATTGCTTGGAGGTGATGATCACGCCCACCGTGCCGTCGCCCAGCCACGAAGCGGTCGCATCCACTGCCGAACGGCCGGGCAGTCGGAAGATCGTGCGAAAGGTTCGGTGTAGCAGCGTGCCGACGAACTCCATGCCGCCGAAATCGGTGAGTAGCGGCAGCAGGAACGACGCGAACAGGAAGAACGCTACGAGCGCGGCGATCACGTCGAACAGCACGACCTGGCCGGTATTTTCGCCGACGATCCATTCCGGGCCGACGCCGAACAGCGTCATCGCCGCGAATATCGCGCCCACGATGCGCACGATCACGAACGGCTTGCCGATATCGAACAGCGAAGCGAACAGAGCGCCGTGTTTTTTGCCGGCGCCGGTGGCGTTCGCGTAGATCGATAGCAGCGCCGACACTGCGAGCACCACGCCGGCGATCGGTCCGAGCCAGCCGTCCATGAGCGCGGCCAGCGCGTTCGACAAAATCGCCAGGCCGATGGTGATCTTGCCGTCCTCGAACATCGGGGTCAGGAACGCCAGGACGCCGAGCAGCGACGGGATCACGAAGCGCAGGAATAGGCGGCGGCTGGAAGTCGCAGGCGCGCTCGCGCCAGCGGTCGAGGAATCGGAGTCGGCCATGGGTTGTCCGTTGGGCGTGGCTTGAATGGCGGCGCGGCTTTCGCCTGTGCGTGGCACATGAACGCAGGCTGCAACGCCGCAGTGCAGCGCAAAATGTCGCGTGATCGGGATGACCAGGCGGGCGTATCGCAAGCCGCAAAGGCCGCAGGCCGCCTGTCATCAAGGCGTTATTCTATCGGGCCGCAGGGTGGGCGCGCGAGCGCTGCCGCGCACGCAGTGATTCGGTATCCTGCCCGGCTTAGTAACTTGTTACTGATCCAGTCCATCAGCCGAGCACGACACTGCGCATGACCCAGGATATCCACGCCGAAAAGATCCTCATCCTCGACTTCGGCAGTCAGTACACCCAGCTCATCGCCCGCCGCGTGCGCGAGGCCAACGTCTACTGCGAGATCTACGCCTGGGACGTGGCTGATCACTACGTGCGCGACTTCAACCCCAACGGCGTCATCCTGTCCGGCGGGCCGGAATCGGTGACGGCAGAAGAGGGCCCGCGTGCCCCGGCAGCCGTATGGGAACTTGGCGTGCCAGTGCTCGGCATCTGCTACGGCATGCAAACCATGGCCGCCCAGCTCGGCGGCGAGGTGGAAACCTCCGAGGTGAAGGAATTCGGCTATGCGCGCGTACGCGCCCGCGGCCACTCGAAACTGTTTACCGATATTCAGGATCACGTCAACGAAGAAGGCCACGGCCTGCTCGATGTCTGGATGAGCCACGGCGACCGAGTTAAAACGCTGCCCGAGGGCTTCAAGGTCATCGCCACCACCGATAGCGCACCGCTGGCCGGCATGGCCGACGACGAACGCGGCTACTACGGCATCCAGTTCCACCCGGAAGTCACCCATACCGCCCAGGGTAAGCGCATCCTCTCGCGCTTCGTCCACGAGATCTGCGGCTGCGGCGAACTGTGGACTTCCGAACACATCATCGAAGATCTGGTCGCGCGCATCCGCGAGCAGGTCGGCGATCAGCGCGTGCTGCTTGGCCTGTCCGGTGGCGTGGACAGCTCTGTGACCGCGGCACTTATTCATGAAGCCATCGGCGACAACCTCATCTGCGTGTTCGTCGACAACGGCCTGCTGCGTCTAAACGAAGGCGACGAAGTCATGGCCACCTTCGCCGAGCACAAGGGCTTGAACGTCATCCGCGCGGATGCGGAAGACCAGTTCATGAGCAAGCTCGAAGGCGTGGAAGACCCGGAAGCCAAGCGCAAGATCATCGGCAACACCTTCATCGAAGTCTTCGACGCCCACGCCGCCGAACTCACCAATATCGACTGGCTTGCCCAGGGCACCATCTACCCGGACGTCATTGAGTCCGCCGGCTCGGCCACCGGCAAGGCGCATGTCATCAAAAGCCACCACAACGTCGGCGGGCTGCCTGAAGACATGAAGCTCGGCCTCGTCGAGCCGCTACGCGAACTGTTCAAGGACGAAGTCCGCGAACTGGGTCTGGCGCTCGGCCTGCCGCGCGACATGCTGATGCGCCACCCGTTCCCCGGTCCGGGCCTCGGCGTGCGCATCCTCGGCGAAGTGAAGAAGGGATACGCCGACAAGCTCCGCAAGGCCGACGCCATCTTCATCCACGAACTGCGCGAATCCGGCTGGTACGACAAAGTCAGCCAGGCCTTCGCCGTCTACCTGCCCGTCTCCAGCGTCGGCGTTACAGGCGACGGCCGCCGCTACGAACATGTCATCGCGCTACGCGCCGTCGAAACCATCGACTTCATGACTGCCCGCTGGGCGCATTTGCCGTACGAACTGCTCGAACACGTCTCCTCGCGGATCGTGAACGAGGTGAGTGGGATTTCGCGGGTGGTCTACGACGTGACCGGCAAGCCGCCGGGGACGATTGAGTGGGAGTAGCGATGCTACTAATCGGTTAGGTTTGAAAAGGGCCGCTGTTTCGCAGCGGCTTTTTTCGTTATTCGGCCTTGGTGCGGCAGGGGGCGTGAAGACGGCGCGTCTCGCAAGCAGATTGAAAGAACGATACAGAGACAGCGGGTGCAACCTATTTTCAACCAGCCCAGAAAAGCCGTAAAGCCTGACTCTTATTGCTTATTGTTGCACTATGACGGTCGTGGCTGACGCTACGCTATCGAGTCCGACGTCTAGGTCGCAGGTCGTTCTGCGGATGCATTGGCTGCCGCTAAAAATTCGATATCGCCGATGGAGTAGGGCTGTATGAAAGAAATTGATGTTTTCTGGTCTTTTAGAAGTCCTTACTCGTATCTCGCGACGCCCGGAATACTCGAAGTTCAGAAGAGCTATGACGTTCGCGTGAATATCCGGGTGGTGTTTCCGATCGCACTCAGAAGTCCCGATATCCTCTTTACCAAAGAGAACTTGAACAAGGTCAAATACATTCTGCTGGACTGGGAGCGCCGGGCTGAATTCCTGGGGATGCCTCATGCTTGGCCGTCTCCTGACCCGATCGTTATGGATATAGAAAATTCCACTGTGTCTTCGGAGCAGCCCTATATCTACTGGTTGAGTTGTCTCGGCGTCGAAGCGCAGCGTCGAGGCCTCGGGCCGGGGTTCGCCGCGGAAGTGTCGAGACTCATTTTTGGTGGTTTAAGGAATTGGCACGAGGGTGATCACCTCACCGGCGCCGCGCGAAAAGCCGGCCTGGACTTACGGGAAATGGAGGCCTCGATCGGCGATGGCGCAAGCCATAGAGATGAGATAGAAGAGAATCAACGCATGCTTGCAGACGCTGGCCATTGGGGTGTGCCGACTTTCGTGATCGATGGCGAACCGTTCTTTGGACAGGATCGGATCGAAACGCTGAAGTGGCGGCTTGGTCAGATGAACTTGGCTCGATAGCCGTAATGGTCGCGACCTCCAACCTGCCAACGGCTGGTATACATATGCCGAACCAAACCTCTTATGCGCTACCGGCATAGCGCTACTCGCACTCCATCCTAATCGCCGTGCCTAACCCGTCGGCAATCAAACCACGCGAGAGCGAGTGTCAGGTCTTGTATTGACCGTGCCCGCCGTTCTACTTACCCCACACCATTAGCAATCCGTTTACGTAACAGATCGATATGCAGCCGCGCATCGTAGGCGTATCCGCGATATGTCAGCGGCAGGTTCAGGCTTGCGATTTCCCGGTCCAGCTCGGCGAGTTCGGTTTCCAGTTCTCGCAGTTGTTGCGGGTCGTTGGTCTCGGCGGCGGCTTCGTCGATTTCGCGGATGCGGGCGTAGTGGCGGAAGACGCGGTTGCGGATACTCCATTTGTAGAGGCCGGGCAGCGTGCGTAGCAGCGGCAGCAACAGAAACACGATGGGGAGTAACAGGATTGCGAAGCGGCTGATCTGGGCTACGACCCAGTAGGGCAGAAACGCATTCAGCGGGCTCGGTCCGTCGGCGATCAGGTCGCGGGCGTAGGCGTCCTGTGGCAGCGAGGTGTTGTCCATTGAGGGGAACTGGCCTTCGGGCGTGATGACGTCGCCGGGCTCGTGGACTTCCCGCGCGGCTTCGACCAGCCGGTCGACGATTGCGGGATGCAGTTCTGGTTGTGCGACGATCCGGGCGACCAGCCCCAGCAGCTGGCGTTCGCGCACGGGCAGCGGCGGGTCGAGGGCGAAGGCGCCGGAGGGCACGTCGACCAGTATCGATTGCGGCATCCGCCGGGACAGCGCGACGATATGGTCGAGTTGCAGCAGGGTCGCGTCGCCGTCTGCCAATAGCTGCGAAAGATAGGGCGCCGACAGCGGCGCGACGAACAGCGCGACATCCGCATCGCCGGACGTCAACGCCTGGGCTGCATCGGCGCCGCCGAGCGGCAGCAGGGTATTTGCGTTGCCGGACAGACCTGCCGCTTTCAGAAACGTCTGGGCCGCGGCCCGCGTCCCGGAGCCTTCGTCGCCCGCCGCGATCCGCAGGCCGGACCATTGCGCGGGGTTGCGCGGCACGTCCACGTCCGCGGTCGGGCGTGCAAAGATAAGAAAAGGCTCGGTGAATACCGCGCCCAGAGTCTGGATATCGTCGCCGACGGCAATGCCGCCTTGCAGCAGCGCGGCGTCTGCTTTGCCCTCGGCCATCAGCCGCGCATTCTCGACCGAGCCGGCGGTCGCGATCAGGTCCAGATCGATGCCGTCTCTTTCGAGTATGTCGCGATACTGCGTGGCGATCCGCCAGTAGCCACCGCCCTCGACGCCGGCCGCGAAGCGAACGGTCGATGGCGGGATAATATCCCGGCTCAGCCACCACAGCGCCGTGGCCGCCAGGACAACCGCGAGGATCAGAGCGGACACGCGAACCATGGAATTCCTTTGCTGGGGGTATTGACGCCAACCGCATCAAAACGCGATCGGCTACGCTTTTGCAACCGCGGCCTGGAACACTGGGGCAGGGGCCGTTGTTCGTGAAAGGATAATAGAGTGACCGGCCACGGTTCTTCATCTCGGCGCGTGCTCGCGGTGCATCCCATCGCCCCTGCCCGATAGGCCGGTATTCAACTCAATGGAGACAACCTTGCCGACGCTGTCTGCGATTTACCGCTACCCGATCAAATCGACGGCCGGCGAGTCGTTGCGCCACGCGCGAGTTTTCGAAGAGGGGCTGGAACAGGATCGTCGATTCATGGTGGTCAAACCGGACGGTTCGTTCGTGACCGCCCGCAAGTATCCGGGACTGCAGCGGGTCGTCACGCGGTTCGACGGCGACCGGCTTTCAGTGATGCATGATGATCAGGTCGCGCTCACCGAGGCGCGGCATGCCTTCGAACTTAAACCGTTCGATACCCATGTCTGGGCCGATGACTTCCCGGCGCTGACCACGACGATTCGCCTAGACGCCTGGTTCAGCCGTGTGGTGGGCGAGCCGGTGAGCCTGCTATGGCTGGGCGAGCGATCGAGCCGCTACCGCAGTGCAACCGAAACCCGCGTGAGTTTCGCGGATGGTTATCCGCTACTGCTTACATCCGAAGCTTCGCTGGCGGATGTGAATTCGCGTACCGATGGCTCGCATGTGATGGCGCAGTTCCGGCCCAATCTCGTGGCGAGCGGTACACAGGCGTTTGCCGAGGACGGCTGGCGGCGGGTTCGTATCGGCGACGTCGTGTTTCGCGTGGATGCGCCCTGTGCGCGCTGCGTGATGATCACCGTCGATCCGGAACGCGGTGAGCGCCGGCCGGACGGGCAACCCATGCACGCATTGATGCGCTATCGCAAAGGCACGGATAACAACGTCTATTTCGGGCAGAACCTCGTGGCGGAGAATCGCGGCGAGGTGATTCTGGGACAGGCTATTGAAGTGCTCGAGTGATCGCGTCTTCGAGTTTGTTCTCGGGCGTTTCTATGCTCGTAGCGACGGGGTCGTAGACAAGCGGCAGGCGCGTCTTGTTGCTGAATTTCAGCCCGACCGTCGCCGGAAAATCCCTGGCGTTATCGACGGGTCATCCGCCGAAGGCATAGAGAGGTGAAATTCGCGCTTTTAGCGCTCGGCCGGTCACTGATTCGTTCGACATGCGGCTGTGTATTGCATGTCCGCTGTCTGGACGCCAGGCCGTATCGATCGGCGCTTTCCTCGCGCGACGTTCTGCTCCGCGATATTTGCTCATGACGACGGCCGGCCGTATCCGATAGGGTTTATGGCTTCACCGCGGCCGGTGGCCGCCCATCGCGCAAGGGAGAACAAGTGACAGCGGATATTCTGGTCGTGGGAAGGATGCCGCCGAACGTCCTGGGGCAATTGGAGTCGGCTTTCACGGTTCATGTATTGCCGACGCAGGAAAGCGAGGCCGAAACGATGCTTCGCGACGTCGGCCCGCGTATACGCGGTCTGGCGACCAATGCGGTCCAGGCGCCGCCGGTGGCGGTGCTCGACGTCTTGCCCAATCTGGAGGTGATCGCCTCTTCCGGTATCGGCACGGACGCTTTGAACGCCGATTATGCGCACGGCCGCGGAATCGTGGTCGCCAATACGCCCGACGTGCTCTCGGAAGACGTGGCGGATGCGGGGATCATGCTGATGCTGGCGGTTTCGCGACAGCTGCTGCATGCCGATCGCAATGTTCGCGACGGCCTTTGGCTCAAGGGGCTTTCGCTGGGGCATCGCGTCAACAACAAGCGGCTCGGTATCGTCGGGCTGGGCCGTATCGGCCGCGCGATCGCGCGTCGCGCCGAGGCTTTCGATATGGTCATTGCTTATCACCAGCGACGGGCCGACCACGAGCTGCCGTACCGTTATTACGACGATGTTGCCGCCCTCGCGGCCGACAGCGATTTCCTGATGGTGGTTGTGCCAGGCGGTCCGGCGACCGAGAACATGATCGATCGGCGGGTGCTGGATGCGCTAGGGCCGCAAGGCGTCCTGATCAACGTCGGCCGTGGCTCCACGGTGGACGAGCCGGCGCTGGTGGCCGCGCTCGCGGAAGGCCGTATCCGGGGCGCCGGACTGGACGTACTCGCCGATGAGCCGAACGTGCCCGAGGCGCTGTGCACGATGGACCAGGTCGTACTGGCGCCGCACTATGCGAGCGGCACAGTGGAGACGCGCCTGGCGATGGGGCAGCTGGTGGTCGACAATCTGCGGGCTCACTTTCGCGGTGATCCGCTACTGACGCCGGTGACGTGAGCTCACCTTTTGCGACGATTTGCGGGATGTCGTCCCGGGTTGCGGCGCACCGGTTCCCGTAGGACGCGCGTCGAGTCCTTGCAGCGCCCACCGGCGCTTTGCGTAGGGAGACAGGCCGGTAGCCGGCTCTCTTACAATAGGCCCGATTTACCGCTGCCTTCGCCGTAATGAGTTCGCACCCTGCCGATCCACCGCCGCAGAGCGGTTCGCTATTTCCTGAAGACGACACGAAGCTGAGCGGCGTCGCGCCGGCCACGTTCGATGCGTCGATCGTGGATCTGGCTCAACGCATGCCAAGCGGGCTACGGCTGGGCACGTCGTCCTGGTATTTTCCGGGCTGGGCCGGGTTGGTCTGGGATCGGCTGTATAGCGAAAAGCAACTGTCGCGCGACGGTCTGGCCGCGTACGCACAGCATCCGTTGTTCGGTGCCGTGGGGCTGGATCGCGGTTTCTATCGCCCGCTGACGGTTTCGCAGTACGCCGCCTATGCTGACGACGTGCCCGATGACTTCCGGTTCGTGGTCAAAGCGCCGAGTCTGGTCACCGATGCGCTGGTGCGGGAGCCGGGTGGCCAGGGCAAGCAGGCGAATCCGTATTTTCTGGATGGCGATCTGGCGTGGAGCCAGTTCGTCGCGCCGGCATTCGAGGGCCTCGGCGACAAGGTCGGCGCGCTGGTGTTCCAGATCAGCCCGTTGCCGCGCCCACGGCTCGGGCAGATCGATACGCTGATCGAGCGCCTGCATGCGCTGTTGCGAGTGGTGTCCGAGGCCCGAAGCCGTTCGCCCGATGCCGTGATCGCGGTCGAGGTGCGTAACCCCGAGTGGCTGACGCCCGCATTCGTGGATGCCTTGAAAGATGCGGGTGCGACCTACTGCCTTGGCCTACATCCCAAGATGCCGCCGATCGACGCGCAGTTGCCGATTCTGCGGCGGCTGTGGCCGGGGCCGTTCGTGTGCCGGTGGAATCTCAACATCAAGCACGGTGCCTTCGGCTACGAACGGGCGCGTGACCGTTATTCGCCGTTCGACAAGCTGATCGATCCCGATCCGGATACGCGGGCGACGCTCGCTCGGGTGATCGCGGGCACGGTCGGCGCCGGTCAGCCGGCGTTCGTCACCGTCAACAACAAGGCCGAGGGCAGTTCGCCGTTATCCGTACGCGCGCTGGCCGAGGCGGTGTCGGCTCTTCGGAATTGATGCAGCCCCGCGGTTCGAGAAAGCGCCGACATGCGTCGCTCAGTTTCGCCCGTTTGGGTTGAGGCTCGCCGAATCCTCCTACGGGCGATCAAGCCGCTGAGGATGCCGTGACGCGATGTCCGAGTCGCTCGGTCTGGGTGTCGGAAATCGAGACACTTTTGGATCTTCTTTTGAATCATCACGCAGCATTCGCCGATACTGGCGTCAATGCATGAGGTGGTGATAAAGAATGCGCTTATAGGGGCGCGCTTTCGTGGCCGATTTAATAGGCGCTGGCGTGCTGTTGAATCTGGGGTATGATCGATAAATCGCCGATGAAATAATGGATGGCGGCTTTAGCGGTTTAACTCGAGCGTTCTGAAAACGATGTATTCAGTCTTTTCGTTCTTTCGCTGCGCGAAGCCGTGACTAATATGAATTTATTGGTTATATGGAAACATCTTTAGCTGCGATTTTCGATTCTTCTTTGTTTTTCTACGAGTGGGGAGGGAAGTTTCATAAAGGCCGGTTTATTCTGCGCTCCGTGGGGTTGGAAGCCGCTGAATTGCCAGAAAATAAATACTATAAAAAGCGACGAGGGGATTTATGAAAAACAAGAATGAGAAGTCTGGGCGCTTGGGACGCTGGCTGAACAGCTGTGTGCTATCGGCTTTGTGTCTGACGTTAGTGGCCTGCAGCGACAGTGGCAGTAATAATGATGGTGGTTCCGACTCGGAATCTCCATCGATGACCGTGGCGGTTGTGTCTGGCGATGCCGCGCGGGTCACCGGTGGTGATATGCGCGTGCGGGTCGAGTCGGAGGGTGAGACTCTCCAGCCGGAAGTGCGTGTGTTGGCCAACGGCACCGAGCTGGCGGAGAACGTGACTCTGGAAGATCGCGGCGATGGTCTGTCCGGCGTGATTTCCGGTTTGCCGCTCGGCGATAATCGCGTTGTCGTTGAGGCAACGACGACGGATGGCGAAGCACTTAGCGCCGCGGTCGACGTGGTCAATCATCCGATCACCGGCCCGGTGTTCTCCGGTCCGCACCTGACACCGTTCGAATGCCGCACGGTCGAATCCGACCTCGGCATGCCGCTGGACGCCGATTGCTCGGTGGAAACCCGGGTCGATTATTTCTATTTCAATCAGGACGGCGACCGTCAGCTCTTGGCCGACCCTTACGGGCCCCGGCCTGACGACATGGCCATGGTTACCACTTTATCCGGCGACACTGTGCCTTATATCGTGCGGGTGGAGTCGGGCACCATTAACCGCTCCATCTATCGCATTGCCGTTCTTGAGGACCCTCAGACCGAAGGGGGCTGGAATGACAGCAGCTGGAATGGCCGGCTGGTGTTCCGCTTAGGCGAATCGACGGCGGCCCAGTACAACCAGGGCGATAACGATTTCGGCGACGTATTCGATGACGGTGCCAGCTTCCGTGCCATTACGGAAGGCTATGGCTATATCGTTTCCACGCTCAATATAAACAAGGTGAACGTGAACGATGTGGTCGCGGCCGAGACCATGATGATGGTCAAGGAACGCTTTATCGAAACCTACGGTGTGCCGTTGTGGATGGTGGGCCTGGGCGGTTCCGGTGGCGCCATTCAACAGATATTGATCACGCAGAATTACCCGGGCTTGATGGACGGCATCCTGCCTGGCGCCGCTTTCCCCGGTGTGTTCGGGACCGCTTTGGCGGTCTCTGACTGTCGGCTTCTGAACCGTTACTTCACCGCGAACCCGGCCGGGGACTCCGTACGCCAGGCGTTCGAAGGGCATCTGCCCGGAACCTGCAGAAACTGGGATTTCGGCAATGGCGACGCGATTGTCGCCACCGACGGTTCGGCGTCACCCGTGTGCGGGTTGCAGCAGGCCGGTCTGGTGTATGACCCGGTGACCAATCCCGACGGCGTGCGTTGCTCGCTGTACGACATCAATATCAATACGCTGGGCATCGATCCGGAAACCGGTTTCGTCAGAAGACCTCTGGATAACGTAGGCGTCCAGTACGGGTTGGAGGCCTTGCGGGCCGGCACCATTACCGTGGACGAATTCCTGGATGTAAATGAAGGCGTGGGCGGCTTCGATGTGGACGGCAATCTCGCCCCCGCGCGTACCGAAGCCAATCTCAAGGCGCTGGAGCTCGCCTACGGTCGCGGTCGCGTCGGTAGCGGCGGTGGTGGCCTGGCCGTTACGCCGATCTTCCACCGGCGTTTCTATGCCGAGCCGGCCGGGGATATTCACACCATCTATAACGACATCCAGATTCGCGAAAAGCTGATCCGAGAGAACGGCCGCGCCGACAACCAGGTGATCTGGTTATTTCCGAATCCACAGTTGGCGCTTCTTCGAGGTTTCGGAGAAGAACAGGCCGCGGCGCTGTCGACATTGAGCGCGGAGGTCTCGGAACAACAGTTTGATCTGATGCGCGATTGGCTCGATGCGATTGTCGCCGACCCGGCACCGTTAAGCGCGGACAAGGTCGTCGCCCACAAGCCGGCGGCGGCAGTGGATGCTTGCTGGCGGGTGGACGATGGCGAACGCGTCAATGAAGTGGCGACCTTTGATGACGAGGGCGTGTGCAACGATCTCTACCCGAAGACACCGACGCCGCGGATCGCCGCGGGCGGGCCGGTCGTCGATGACATCATCAAGTGCCAGCTCCAGCCCACGGCCGACTTCGATTACGGCACCGCTGTCTTCACGGTCGATCAGCAGACGCGTTTGAATACCGTGTTCCCCGAGGGCGTGTGTGATTACAGCGGCACAGGCGTAGGCCAGCGTTCCGTGGACGGTACGTGGCTTGATTACAGCGAAGGAGCTTCGGGCGGCTAAACGGAAATGGAAAATCGGGTCTTGCGTTGTGCTTTCCGGCTGCCGGAGTAGAACGCGAGACTCGATTCTTGAGCTGTTGGCGGCGTTGCTCCGCAGGACCTTTTCGGTCCCGTCGTCCACGGGGCGGTGGCAAGAGTTTCCGAGGTAAGTGTCTTAGGTCGAAGTTTTTCGATCTGGCAGCGTATCCGGCGATCTCGTCAGAGAAGTTCTTGATGGCGCGAAACTGCGGACGTTGAATCGCAGAGCACCATGGTCGCCGCAATCAAGTCAGCCGTGGTGACGTATTGAGTTGGTGTCCGGAGATGTGAGCGCGCATCGTGCGCTTGCATTCTTCGCGCCGCTCAAAGTGGGAGGCCCGTTCGCTGGCAAAACCATCGTCGAGCGATTGTTCACTGAAAGGAGCAGGGACGAAAAGGTGCGACGTATTTAAACCTCGTCGTCCGTGACAACGGCGATTCTGCAGCCGATTGATTTTCGTGGCGGGCGCTTCTCGCCACGGAGTAAACGTAAAACGGGGCAGGTGAGTTACACCTGCCCCGTTTCGTTTTTACGCCAAGTTGTCTTGGACGATTTAAGTCGCCCCTGCCTGCTTCTTCTCCAGCAGCGTCAGCAGCTTGTGCTCGTGCTGAATGCCCTTGAGCAGGGAATAGCACATGAGCAGCAGGACGAAGGTAAACGGCAGCCCGGTTGTGACGGATGCCGCCTGCAGGGCCGACAATGCGTCGGCGCCACCAACCACCAACAGTGCAGCGGCAATGAGGCCTTCGGCCGCACACCAGAACACACGCTGCGCGGCGGGGGCTTCGGTCTTGCCGCCCGCGGTGATGGTGTCGATCACCAGCGAGCCGGAATCGGACGAGGTGATGAAGAACACCAGCACCAGAACGATCGCCAGGAAGGACGTGACGCTGGTCAGTGGCATGTTGTCCAACATGCGGAACAGCGTCAGCGACGAGTCCTGAATACCGCCGGCCAGCGAGCCGACGCCGTTGAGCGCCTGGTCGACGCCGACGCCGCCAAAAGCGCTCATCCAGATGCCGGTCACGACCGTCGGCACGATCAGCACCGCGGTGAGGAATTCACGCACGGTACGACCACGCGAAACACGTGCGATGAACATGCCCACGAACGGCGACCAGGAAATCCACCATGCCCAGTAGAAGATGGTCCAGGAGTGGTAGAAGCTCTGGTCTTCACGGCCGACCGGGTTGCTCAGCGGCAGCAGGTATTCGAAATAGCCGGTGTAGGTCGTCAGCAGGTTGCCCGCGAAGGCCACGATCGACCCGGCGACAATGACGAACAGCAGCAGGATGCCTGCCAGGCCCATGTTGATGTTACTGAGCAGCTTCACGCCGCCGTCGATGCCACGCAGCACCGAGACGAGCGCAACCGCGGTCACGCCGGCGATGATGCCGATCTCGAGCGGCAGGTTGGCCGGGACACCGAACAGGAACTCGATGCCGCCCGCGGCCTGCTGTGCACCGAAGCCGAGCGAGGTCGCCAGGCCGAAGATGGTCGCGAGCACGGCAAGCGTATCGATCACGTTGCCGAGCGTGCCCCAGACGCGTTCGCCGAACAGCGGGTAGAACGTCGAGCGGATCGACAGCGGCATGCCCTTGTTATAGGCAAAGAACGCCAGCGATAGTGCGACCACGCCGTAGATCGCCCAGGGATGCAGCGCCCAGTGATACATCACGGCGCCCATCGCTGCGGTCTTGGAGGCTTCATCGCCGCCGGGGACGTTAAGCGGCGTGCCGGCCCATTCGGTGAAGTAACCCACCGGCTCGGCCACACTCCAGAACATGAGCCCGATGCCCATGCCGGCTGCGAACAGCATCGCGAACCACGACATGAGCGAGAAATCGGGCTTGGCGTCCTGACCGCCAAGGCGGACGCGACCGTATGGCAACACGATCAGTGCCAGGCAGAAAATCACGAAAATGTTGCCGGATACCAGGAACAGCCAGTCGAAGCTGTTGATCACCCAGTCACGTGCGCCGGCCAGGCCGGTCTTCGAGACTTCGGGGAACAGCATGGAGCCGATGACGAACACCAGAATGAGCACGGAGCTCCAGATGAACACCGGGTTATGCAGATCCAGCCCGAGCGGGTGGATATTGTCTTCGCCGATTTCGTAATCGAAATCATAGCGTTCTTCGAGTTCGTCGACCCGTTCACTCGTATTCATACGCTTCCCCGTAGCTTGATGGGCCCGCCGGCACCGATCCTCACGCGAGCGAGCATGGGCTCAAGATGCAGTAATCGCGGGTATTCGCTGAAAGAGCGTATGGGCCCGGAGGTCTGGTGTCAAAACCGGCCGGTGCCGCGCGGCAGCGTATTCGAAGCGCGTGCTCGCTCTATCGAGCGCGGGCAAAATCAGTTGTGGCGCGCAGGCATTGGTGTGCTTTACGCAAGAGCCGAATGTCTTGTAACGCCATGGCCAACCTACCGAAACACTCGGGTGTCGAAGGGACTGGAATCCGTACGATCTACTGCCGAAATCACGGTGTTCGCTTACGAGTTTCAGCCCCTTGTGGTGGTATTTGGGCAAGCTGTTATTTCATTTTTGGTATCGAGGATTATCGATCAACAAGCCTCGAATCCCGATAGCAGGTTGACCGTGTTGGTGCCGATCTCATCCACGGCATAACCACCTTCCATGAGGAACAGTGTCGGCAGGCCCGCTTGTTTCAGGCGCTGGCCGCAGTCAGTGAAATCGTCGCTTTTCAGGCGAAACGAACTGATCGGATCGTGCTCGAATGTATCCACGCCAACAGACACGATCAGCAAGTCGGGTTGGTAGTCGGAAAGGCGGTCTATGGCGTCGTCGAGTGTGTCGCTCCATTCGGGATAGGCGGTGCCGCTGGCTAGCGGGTAGTTGCAGTTGAAACCTTTGCCCGCCCCGCGGCCGGTTTCGTCGGCGTGGCCGAGGAAGAACGGGAACTCTTGGCGTGGATCGCCGTGGATGGACAGGAACAGCACGTCGTCGCGCTCGTAGAAGATGTCCTGCGTGCCGTTGCCGTGATGGAAGTCGATGTCGAGGATCGCGACTCTGTTGGCGCCCGTATCCAAAGCGCGTTGAGCCGCGATGGCGGCGTTGTTGAAAAAGCAGTAGCCGCCGTACTGATCGATCGCGGCATGGTGACCCGGGGGCCGGCAGAGGCCGAAGGCGTGCTCGCCAGTGTCGAGAACGTGATCGAGTGCGGAGAGGGCGACGTCCTTGCTGGCCTGGGCAGCCTCGAAGGTGCCGGCACATAGCGACGTTTCGGCAGCGAGTGCGTAGTAGCCGACCTTGCCGGCGATGTGGTCGGGAATGGCGTCCGCCCGAAGCCGCCGCGCGGGCCAGATCGACGGGATGGGTTCCCCGTGCAGGCCCGCCGCCACCCAATCGTGCCAGGCCTGTTCGAGAAACATGACGTAGGCCGCGTCATGCACGGCCAGCACTGGATCGAGGCCGTATGCCTGCGTCGAGCGGATCTCGCCGAGGCCACGTTGGCGTACCGCGTCGATGATCATGTCGACGCGCTCCGGGCATTCGTATGGCGTGACCAGTCGACCGCCGTCGAGTTCGGTTTTCGCCTGGCGCTTCTTGGTGTCTTGGGAATGGAACGTCAGCATGGGCCGTCGGTTACGTAAGCGAACTTTGGCCGAGTCTCGCATGCCGCGCCGCCCGATCAATCCGATGCGGTACGAGAACAAACCGTCAGGGCCTGTAGCGAACACGTCGTTTGCATGGATATTCCGTTAGGACGATGTCTCGCGTCGAACGAGGTCCTTACGCGAGATGGAGCCTGCGGCGCGCCCGAGGCACCGGTTCTAGGGCAGATGCCCCGCACGAACTGTCAGAATCGCGCTCTAATCGTTATTCCTACCGTTCAAGACCGGAGTGCATATGGACGAACAGACCCGTGTCGAAGCCGAAGCCGCCGCGTTTCGCGGCTTGATCAATCATCTGCAGACTCGTACCGACGTCCAGAACATCGACCTGATGAACCTAGCGGGTTTTTGTCGTAACTGCCTGGCCAAGTGGTACCGCGCCGAAGCCGAGTTGCGCGGAGAAGCCATGGATTACGATCAGGCGCGTGAACATATCTACGGGATGCCGTACGCGGAATGGAAGGATCGCTACCAGGATGAAGCCAGCACGGAACAAAAGCAGCGATTTGAAGCCACCCAGGCAGAACACGCGGATACGCGTGCCGGTAACTGATCGCTTTCGGCAAGATTGGATTGTCTACGGGGCTCTAGCGTTCCCGCGTCAGAGCGTTTTTTCGGCAATCAAGCGCAGCCCGAACGCAGCCAGCACGGTGCCGATGCAGCGTTCGATCACGCCCGCAAAACGCCGGTAAACACGCTGTGCCGGTGGAGTCGCGAGTGTCGCCGCGGCCATGTTGTACCAGCCAAGCTCCAGGACGAAACCGCCGGCGACGATGGCCGTCTTTGCCCAGAGGGCTGTATCCGCGGGTATTGCGACCGCATAGAGACTGACAAAGAAGGCGATCCCTTTAGGGTTGGAAAGATCGACGAGCAGGCCGGTGCGAAAGCCGCGCCACGCTTTGTTGGTCGTGTGTGTCGGACGCTCGGCCTCCGGCGCGGGCTTGTTGCCCCAGGCACAAAGACCAAACCAGACCAGATAACAGCCTCCGGCAATCTGGATCAGGTCGACTAGGCTGCCCATGCGCTGGATCATCAGCGCCAGTCCGGTCATGGATAGCACGGCGTAGAAGGTCGCGCCGACCGCGAACCCGAGTGTGCAAGTGAAGGCCTCGGCCCGCGCGCCCGACAGCGCCAGGCGCGAAACCAGGGCGAAACCCGGCCCGGGGCTGACGACGAGCCCGGCATAGAGGCCAAGCGTTGCCAATACGGTGATCAGATCTTCGGGCATGGGCGCTTCAGCACTGCAGGCGTGGCTTGATCCGCCTGATTGACCTTGCCGCTTTTAGAACTTTTGGCCAAGCGAGAGTCGACCGCCGCCGCGCGTGGCGACGACGGTCGTGTGCCGGCTAGCCTTCCTGCGAACGCAATATGTACAAGAAGTGCAGGTGGTTTTCGTACTGGTCGAGCACGTCCGCGATCAATTGCTGATGGCTGTAGCTGATCACGTTGTAGCGCTGGCCACCTTCGCGCAGATAGATCTCGGCGCGGTAGTGACTGTCGTCGCCCTTGTGGGCACGACTGCTCATGCCCGACAGGGCGAAGGCCGGCGGCACGAAGCGGCGGGCACGGATGCCGTAAACGAAGTCCACCTCGGCGCCGTGGTCCACTTCCAGCCGGACACGGCCTTCCTCGATACGCAGCTGCGTGGACATGGAACGCGCTTCGAAGTGGGCTGCGACTTCGCGCAGGGCCGGTTCTGCAACGCGATTCAGGAATTCCTGCACATGGTCAGACTTGGGCGAGCTGACGAGGGAGTCCAGTCGTGTTTTCCAGTTTCGGCCTTCGCCCAGCGTCGCGGGCACGCCGACGGGATAACGCAACGTATCCTGTTTGATGGCTTCCACGCGCAGCGAACGATACAGGCAGTACATCATCACGAGGATGATCACGCAGAAAGGCAGCGCCGAGGCCAGTGTGGCGGAGCGCAGTGCACCCATGCCGCCGGCCAGCAACAGCACAGAGGCGACGATACCTTCCAGCACGGCCCAGAAAACGCGCTGCCACACGGGCGGCTCGGCGCCGCTCTTGGCGGTAAGGATGTCGATGACCAGCGAGCCGGAATCCGAAGACGTCACGAAGAACGTTATGACCAGCACGGTAGCCAGCAAAGAGGAAATGGCGCTGAGTGGGAAGTAGTCCAGGAAGTGGAATAGGGCGGTCGAGGCGTTGTCGCTGACCTGGCCGACCAGATCGGTCGCGCCCTGGGTCATGATCAGGTGCAGGGCGGTATCGCCGAACACCGTGAACCAAACGAACGTGGCGAAGGTCGGCACCAGCAGCACGCCGAGCACGAACTCGCGGATGGTACGACCACGCGAGACGCGCGCCACGAACATGCCCACGAACGGCGACCAGGACACCCACCAGGCCCAGTAGAACAGCTTCCAGTCCACCAGGAAGGCGTTCTCCTGCTCGCCGCCAAGGTAGCGATAACCGGTCATGGAGATGGCCGGCAGGCTCACCAGGTAGTAGCTGATGTTCTCTACCAGCATGTTGCACAGGTATAGCGTGGGCCCAGCGATGGCCACGAACAGCAGCAGGATCACGGCCAGACCGATATTGAACTCGGACAGGCGCCGGATGCCCGCATCCAGACCCAACACCACGGACAGCGTGGCCATGGCTGTAATGATTGCAATCAGTCCCAGTTGGACGATGGTGCTGTCCGGCACGCCGAACAGCAGATTCAAACCGGAGTTGACCTGTTGCGAGCCATAGCCGAGCGAGACCGCCACCCCGAACAGCGTGCCGAACACCGCGACCACGTCCACGGTATTGCCGATCGGTCCGCTCACGCGCCGGCCGAGCAGGGGGTATAACGCCGAACTGATACGCAGCGGCAGGTTCTGGCGAAAGCCGAAATAGGCCAGGCACAGGCCGACGACCGCGTACACGCCCCAGCCGTGCAGACCCCACATGAACATGGTGTCGCGCATGGCGTCGCGTGCTGCGGCAGCGGTCTCGGGATCGACCGTGGAGGGGGTCTCGTAGTGCAGCACCGGCTCGGCTACACCGTAGAACATCAGGCCGATGCCCATGCCGGCCGAGAACAGCATTGCGAACCAGGAGGGGTACGAGAAATCCGGTTCGCTATGATCCGGGCCGAGCTTGATCTGCCCGTGACGCGACAGCGCCAAGGCGATCGCGAACACGAGGAAGGCGGTCACGCAAACAAGATAGAACCAGCCGAAGGTCGAGACCAGCCAGGACTGCATCGCCGAGAAGAAGGTGCCGGCTGCGTCCGGGAAGATGGCGCCGAAGACCACCAGCAACCCGATGAGAATCACTGCGGGGTAGAACACCGGCGGATTGATGCCCGGCTGGATTTCCTTGGTTTGCGACATGTTTTCGAGCGTCTCCCTTGGATGGCCGGCGGAACGACGGCACAGCGCCATGGCGGCGATGCGTCAGGTGTCGCATCGCGCCGTAGTGTGCGTGGGTACCCCGCCTGATAAAGGAACTATCGCCCTATACCAGCCTAGGTACAAATACTGTGTGTGCCATCGGTCGTTCGCCGGGACGGCGGCACACGGGCATGTAGAAGGATTCGTTAAGCCATTTCGAGCACCCCGGCCGCGCGTGATGGCGGTAAAAGTGCTCAGGCGGCGCGGATGCGGTTCCGGCCTTCGTGCTTGGCGAGATAGAGCGCTCGGTCAGCCTGGTCTATCAGCTGATAGATGCCGGCGTCGCGCGCATCCGGCGCGCAGGCCACCCCGATGCTGATGGTGACGTGCAGCGATTTGGCTGCGCCCGCATCGATGGAGGTTCGCTCGACGTAGCGACGGATCTGCTCCGCAAGCGCGCGCGGGCGGGCCGCATCGCTACCCCGTATCAAGACCGCGAATTCCTCGCCGCCGTAGCGGCAGAGCAGATCGTCGTCGCCCAGCTGGCTCGCCAGCGCCCGAGTGACCTGGCGCAGGATCTCGTCGCCGGTCTGGTGGCCGTAGGTGTCGTTAACCCGCTTGAAATGGTCGATATCGATGAACAACAAGGCGACCGGCCGGGCGTCCGCGACGTGCTCCGCGGCGGCCTCCATCAGTGCGCGGCGGTTCGGCAGATCAGTGAGCTCGTCGGTACGCGCGAGCCGATAGAGTTCGTTCTCGGTTTCATCGAGCCGGCGAATCAGTGACAGCAGGCCGGCGACCATGGCCGGCATGATGCTCACGGAACAGGTGAACGCGATGATATAGCCCAGCGGCCGGTGTTCGTGCCCGGCGATTTCCATCGCCATGCCGGTGATTGCGAACGCGATCAGCGTGCTTGCGGTCGTGAACAGAAGAACCCCGCGCCAGACGCCCATGCGCCGGACGAACTGACGTAGGCGGCCGGGGCAGGCGCGGTACACGCAGGCGCGATCGTAGGGGTCGCTGGGCATTTCGGTTGTCGGGTGCTTGGTTTGTTGTCGGTCGCCGGCTCAGCGCTCAGGCATGGCGCCTGCTCGGCGAGCCGGAAGGCCACGGACTGGCTATGCCGAGCGATGGGGCTGTGATTCGTGCCTGTCGAGTCTGGAACCCGATTTATATTTCAAGGTGTTATCGGCGATCGGGTGAGGAACCTTAGAAAGTTTTATTGAAATGGCATTTCGCGAACGAATTCGCCGGTCGCCGCGAACTATTTGAAAATCTGCCGCCGCACTGCGTTTATTCGGCGATGGCGGGCAGATGACGGGCGGCGGGAACCCTTGGAATCCCTGGAGAACCGATGACGGGCGAGTGGCTCGCGGCGTTTTGATTGCTGCGGTGCGGTCGTGCTATTGCTTTAATAAACCAATCGGTCAGTTAACCGCCATGCCACTCTTTCGCTGGTTTGCGGCGTCGTCCGCGCTCGTCGTTCTATTGATATCTGCCAGCCAGACCGCGTGGTCCGAGGCCGAGCCCGTGCCGCGAACCAGCCCGCCGCAGACGCGGGAAGGCTTCGGTGCCCCCTTGCCGGACCTGACCGACGAACAGCGGGCCCGGTTTCAGGCAGGCAAGGCGGCGTTCGAGCGCGTGTTCACGCCGCGTACCGGCCTCGGTGCCGTATTCAATGCTCAGAGCTGTGCCGAGTGTCACGCCCAGCCGGCCACCGGCGGGGCTCACGATACGATCACGATCACCCGATTCCGCACGCCGCTGTCGCTGAACTTCGCTGCCGGGTTGGTCACCCAGGCGAGCGGCAGTCCGCATATCCAGAGCCGCTCGGTCGCGGACGAGTTTCCCGACCAGGTGCCCGGCTGTGACGTGGCGCCCGAAACCGCGCCCGAGAGCACATTGGCGAAAACCGTGCGGGTCACGCCGCCGTTATTCGGGCTCGGGCTGATCGAAGCGATCCCGGATTCGACGCTGATCGAGAACGGCTATGCGTCGGCCGATCGCCATCCGGATGTGAACGGCCGCGGCGCGGATCCGAGCGTCACGGGCCGCGCCGGCCTGCTTTTCCCGGGCGGTATCAATGATCTCGGCAGTCTGGGCCGGCTAGTGGGGCGGTTTGGCGCGCGCGGCTTCGTCGCCGACATCCCGAGCTTCACGCAAGGCGCCTACCGCACCGAAATGGGGATCGCCACGCCGCACCCGCTGTTCTTCCTGCCAGTGCGGCCGCAGGGTACATTCGCGCCCCGCGACTGCACGCCGTTCAGTGGTACAGCGGTATCGCTGGCGGAGGTCCGCGAGGTCGTCGACTACATGCGTTTTCTGGCACCACCACCGCGTGGCCCGATAACGCCTGCGGTGGAACGCGGCGAAACCGTTTTTTCGGATATTGGCTGCGCCAGCTGTCATACCCCCACGCTCGAGACCGACGGCAATACCGTCGCTGCCTTGTCGTATCGCGACGTGCCGCTCTATTCGGACCTGCTGCTGCACGACATGGGCGAGGCCCTTGCCGACGGTGCGCCTGAGGGGCTGGGTACGAGTCGCGAATGGCGAACGACACCGCTGTGGGGTATCGGTGGCATGGCCAAACCGTTGATGCACGATGGCCGGGCGGGGCGCGACTTCGTCCGGGCGATTGAACTGCACGGCGGCGAGGCGGCCGGTACGCGATCACAGTTCAATGACTTGCCCGTTGCGGACAAGCGCGCCCTGGTGCGCTTTCTGGAGTCGCTTTGATCCAGCGCTAAAAGGTGACCGGCGCGGCCTGGAGGAGGCCGTGCCCGTCGTTGGCTAGCGCTAGACCTTGAGCACGAGCTTGCCGAAATTGCTGCCGTTGAACAGTTTCAGCAGCGTATCGGGAAAATTCTCGAAGCCTTCCACGATGTCTTCCTTGTGCTTGAGCTTGCCGTCGCTCAACCAGCCGGCCATCGCCTGGGCGCCCTCGCCATAGCGGCTGGCGTAGTCGAAGACCACGAAGCCTTCCATGCGGGCCCGGTTGACCAGCAGCGACATGTAGTTCTTGGGCGCGTACATGCCCTCGGTGGCGTTGTACTGCGAGATGGCGCCGCAGATCACCACGCGACCCTTGAAGGCGAGATTGGCGAGCGCGGAATCCAGGATCTCGCCGCCGACGTTGTCGAAGAACACGTCGATGCCGTCCGGGCAGTGCTGCTTCATGCCCTTGTAGACGCTTTCGTTCTTGTAATCGATGGCGGCGTCGAAGCCGAGCTCGTCGACGACATAGCTGCATTTCTCTGCGCCGCCGGCGATGCCGACCACCCGGCAGCCTTTGAGCTTGGCGATCTGGCCGACCAACGCGCCGACCGCGCCCGACGCGGCCGATACGACGACCGTGTCGCCGTCCTTTGCGCCACCTACGTCGAGCAGGCCGAAATAGGCCGTCATGCCCGGCATGCCCAGCACGCCCAGATACGAGGGCAGCGGCGCGATGGACGTATCCACCTTGCGCGCTTCCTTGCCGGCGACGACCGCATGGGTCTGCACGCCGAAGTTGCCGCTGACCTTGTCGCCCTCGGCGAAATCCGAGTGGTTGGATTTCAGCACCGTGCCGACGGTGCCTGCGCGCATCACTTCACCGATCTCGACGGGCTTGATGTACGAACGACCGGCATTCATCCAGCCGCGCATCGCCGGGTCCAGCGAAATATATTCGACGGCCACCAGGATCTCGTCGGCGCCGGGGTCAGCGACGGCTTCGGTGACGAAGTCCCAGTCGCTCGTCTTGGGAAGTCCCTCGGGACGCTTGGCCAGACGGAACTGGCGATTCTGATCTGCTTGGCTCATGGCAATACGCCTTGTTGAACGGTATTTCGTGGGAGCACCTTAGAAGCTCCGGCGGGGCACGGCAAGCGAAATCGAACGATCGTTCACCGTGGCGCGACGCCCGTTATGGTCGTCGCGAGATCACGCTACGCTGGCGCGGTGCCGCGATAGCTCATGACAAGCGAACAGGGAGACGGGTGATGATTCATGCACTGGCAGCCGACGCGGTCCTGGTCGTGCATCTGTGCTTCATCCTGTGGGTCGCGCTCGGCGCGGTGGCGGTCGCCTGGCGTGCGTGGATTGCGGCGCTGCATCTGCCGGCGTTGTGCTGGGGCGTCTATGTATCGCTGGCCGGGCGGATCTGTCCGCTCACGCCGCTGGAGCAGCAGCTAAGAAGAGCTGCGGGCGAGCAGGGCTACAACGGCAGTTTCATCGACCACTATCTAGTGCCGTTGATCTACCCGGAAGCGCTCACGCGTTCCGGACAAGTCGCGCTGGGCGTCTTGGTGATTGGGTTCAATCTCGCGATATACGCGATCGTGCTCTATCGGCGGCGTCGCAGAGTGGCCTGACGTGCCGAGTGGCGGTCCAAGCTGAAGTCAGCGGGCCCGGATCAGCAGATTCTGATGCGCTACGCCGATCCGGCCTTCGCTGTCATACAGCGTAGATGTACTCAGGCCTACGCCATTCGGCTGCGCGATGGTTTCGGCGTCCAGGCCGATCCATTCGCCGATCGGCGCACGATGAAGATAGACAGTCAGATCGGTATTGGTGAACAGATACTCGTCGAACGGTAGAACCCAGCTCAGCCCGTTGCCGAAATCCGCGGCCGCTGCGGCGCGCATCGTCGGTGTGGTTTCGACCCCGTCGATCATCGGGTAGCGCAGGCGAAGCCATGCCGCCGCGCGTCCGGGGACGTGCGTGCTGCCATGCGCCACCCGGATATCCATGGTTTCGTGATGAAAGAACTCGCCACTGGGCATGCCGGGCGTCGCAAAGCGCTCGTCGCATTGACCGGGCGCGGGTTCGAGCCGTTGTTCGGTCGCGGCCGGCACCATGACCGGTTGTTCACGCAGCATGAGCGCGATTGCACGGCCGATCGTCTGGCCGTTGTGCTCGAGGGTGAGATTGACGCGCCGTGCCGTGCGGCCTTTGCTGGCTTCGGCACGCACGGTGAGCGCTGCGATCGGCACCGGGCGAGACAGCTCGAAGGTGAGCCGGGCGAGGAAGAACTCCTCGCCGGCAGACTGCTGTGCGACATGGGCCAGCAGCGCGGCCGGTGCACCACCGTGCTGCGCGTTCTCGTCCCAGGGGCCGCGCGACAAGCCGGTCGGCACGAAGGTTTCGCCCTCACGAATGAATACACTTTGTGCCGTGGTGGTCGTCATGGGGCTACTCCTGTCGTCCGTGTGCCGGCTGATTCGGTGCGCATCCTGCCACGGATTTTCAGGCGACGGCGTGGTCAGTGCATGCTTCCGGATGGCTGAGTTGTTGCCGAACGATCGTTCGATTTCGTGCGATATATGCTTGACGTCGCTCACGCGAGCCAAAGATACTCGCCGTCGAAACGCGATTTCACAAATAAAAATACGCAGGTGATGCATGAGCGATTTGGAGGAGTTCCGAGCCGAGGTTCGTACCTGGCTGGAAGACAATTGTCCCGAGGAGATGCGCCAGCCCCTGGCATCGGATGCTGAACACGTCTGGGGCGGACGCAAGTGGGAATTCTCGTCGGACGCTCAACGGGTCTGGTTCGACCGCATGGTCGGAAAAGGCTGGACCGCACCGGCCTGGCCGAAAGAGTATGGCGGTGGCGGCATGAGCGCGGACGAGCACGACGTGTTCAAGTCCGAAATGAACCGCATCAACGCCCGCAGCCCGGTCAGCAACTTCGGTTTCTGGATGCTGGGCCCGGCGTTGCTCAAGTTCGGCTCCGAGGAACAGAAACGCGAACACCTGCCGGAGATCGCCCGCGGCGAGATCCGCTGGTGTCAGGGTTATTCCGAGCCCAACGCCGGCTCCGATCTGGCCAGCCTGAAGACCTCGGCCGAGATCGACGGCGACAACTTCGTGGTCAACGGCCGCAAGATCTGGACGTCCTACGCGGATCGCGCCGACAAGATGTTCTGTCTGGTCCGCACCGATCCGGACGCCAAGAAGCAGGCCGGCATCTCGTTCATCCTCCTGGACATGGACACACCCGGCGTTTCGACCCGACCGATCCAGCTCATTTCCGGCGAGTCGCCGTTCTGTGAAACCTTCTTCGACGACGTGCGCGTGCCGCGCGCCAATCTCGTCGGCGAGATGAATCAGGGTTGGACGATCGCCAAGTACCTGCTCACCCATGAGCGCGACAACATCGGCGGCGAGCCGCCGGGCCTGCTCAAGGGCCGCGATCTGGCCCAGATGGCGCTCGAAGCGGTGGGCGCCGATGACCAGGGCCGTCTGGACGATCCGATGCTGCGCGCCGATATCGCGCGTCTCGAAATCGATGCCATGGCGTTTCGCGCTCTGGTCGAACAGACCCGCGCCAAAGCCGAGGCCGGCGAGGGCGTGGGCGCGCGTTCGGCGATGCTCAAGTACTACGGCACCGAACTGAACAAGCGTCGCTACAACCTGATGATGGATGCCATGGGCGGGCTCGGCCTGGAATGGGAGAGTGAACAGACCGGCGGCGGGCGCTATGCCCGCGAATGGTTGCGTTCCAAAGGCAACTCGATTGAAGGCGGCACCTCGGAGATCATGCTTGGCATCATCTCCTCGGCCGTGCTCGAACTCCCCAAAGGTTAACGAGGCATCCCAATGATTTTGAATGAAGAACAGCAGATGCTCGCGGACCTTTCCGAGCGTCTATTCGCCGACAAGGCCAGCGTCGATACCCTGCGCGCGATTCGTGGCGGCCGCCATGACGCCGACTACGACACCGCACTCTGGCAGGCGATGGTCGAATCCGGTCTCACCGGCATTCTCGTGCCCGAAGCGCATGGCGGCATGGACTTCGGCCTGGTCAGTGCCGGGCTCGTCGCACGCGAGACCGGCCGCCGGCTCGCGTTGACGCCGTTTCTGTCGACCGCCGTACTCGGCGCGATCGCGATCGGTCGTGCGGGACATGCCGAGCAGCAGAAACAATGGCTGGGCCCCATCGCCGAAGGCAGTCTCATCGTGGCCTTGGCGATCGACGAGACCGGCAAGCACCGGCCCGAGCGCGTCGCCACCCAGGCCAATGCCGAGGGCGATGCCGTCACGATCAGCGGCGAGAAGACGCTCGTTGTCGATGGCCCGAACGCAGGGCTTTTCGTGGTCAGTGCCATGCACGACGGCAAGCCTGCTCTGTTTGCCGTCGAAGCCGCGGATTCGGGCGTTACGGTCAATGCGGTCACATCCATCGATACCCGCAGCATGGCCAACGTACGTTTCGACAACGCCAAGGCTCAACGCCTCGATGCGAACGACAACGCGTTCGACGACGTACTGAACGCCGGCCGCGCGATGCTGGCAATGGAACTGGTGGGGCTGTCGCGTGCGGTGTTCGAGCGCACGCTGACCTATCTCACCGAGCGCAAGCAGTTCGGCCTGCGGATTGGTGCTTTCCAGGCGTTGCAGCATCGCGCGGCGCATCTGTCGGTGGAGATCGAGATCAGTGAAGCGATGGCCTTTCAGGCGCTGGCAGCGTTCGACGCCGGCGCAGCCGACGCCACCCAGCAGATCCTGGCAGCCAAGGCCCGCGCGGCAGATACGGCTCGCCTGGCTGCAGCCGAAGGCGTGCAGATGCATGGCGGCATGGGGATGACCGACGAGTTCGATATCGGCTTCTTCATGAAGCGGGCACGGGCGGCCAGCGAACTGCTGGGCGATGCCAACTTCTGCACGGAACGTTTCGCACAGGCTAAAGGCTACTAGCCGGCGTTGCCCACGATGATGCTGTGAACCGCGGCGCGGGCCGTTAAACGACCCGCGTCGCTTTCATGGCGCGCTGCCGGGCGGCGCGGCTACTTGTTTGGTCGTGCGGGTTGCAGCTTGCCCTGCGCGTCGACGCCCGTGCCCTTGACCCGTTCCATGGTGCCGTCGGGATAGACCTTGTAGGTCTCGCCGCCGGACACGGGTGGGCCGATCGCACCGCTACTTGCAGCGGCCTGCATGCCGGCTTCGAACTGCTCCACGGTGAGACCGCCGGGCCGCGCGTTCTGTGCGCTGTCCTCGATCGTGCCGGTGGTATCGAACGATTCGTAGGCGGCGCCGACGGTCGGGTCGGACTCGGCTTCGGTCTGGCTGAGCAGGCCGTCGCCATTCCTGTCGAGTTCTGCGAACTTGTCGGCGAGCGAGGTGACGACGTCACCGGTGGTCGAAGCCTGGCCTTCGGTCTGGGTCATGGCAGACGCATCCGCCTCGACGCCTTCGTGGTCGTCTGCCAGTGCGGTGCAAGTCATGCTGCCCATTATCGCGAGGCCCAGTGTGGTCACGATCCTGTGGTGAAACATGGTCTGTCCTGACGCCGTTCTTGTTGTGCTTTCGAATCTACCCCGGTGCGGTCATATGTTCCAGTGCTGGCTATCGCTGAGCGCGATAGCTCAACGTTCGATCAGGGCCGGCTTAGCACTGCATTGACGTGGACTTCGATCTGTCGTGAAACCCATTCGCCTTCTGGATCGGACGACATGCCCAGATCCGCCGCGGCCCGGTCGACTACGGTTTGGCCACGAATGGTCGCGGTGTCGCCGTTCAACGTCAGGCGCAGGCTCGGCACGGGGATGTCGTTGTTCTTGATGGTGAGCACGCCCGCGATTCGATAACCGCCCTCGGCGAGTGGCTCGATCTCGGTGCTGCGATAGCGCGCGTACGGATACGTGTCCGGGTCGAACCATTCGCTCTCGGCCAGAGTGCGATCGTGCAGGGTGTTCCCGTCGGTCGCAGACGCTGTTTCTATTTGCGCCTCGATCCGGGCTTCCTCGATATTCTCGGGATCGAGACTAATATCGACGGTCCAGCGTTCGAAGCGGCCTTCGAATACGCTACCACCCTGGCTGCCCGAGAATTCTATAGCGCTTGCTGCGCGATCCAGCACCCAAGCATCGGTCGTGGCCTCGGCTGTCGGAGAGTCGCCGGACGTTGAGGCCGGTGTGGCTGGCGGTGCGGCGGTCGAGCGCTCCCCGCGGGGTATCGGTACGGGCTGCCATAGCAGCGCGATGATCGCCAAGACGGTCGCCGCTATGGCCGCGCCGCCAATCCGGAATGCGAAGGTGCGCTGCGGACTGCGTTCCGGATTCCGCGCGAGCGCCGGAATCATGCGGGCCAGCACGCCGTCGCGATTCACGAACTGATGCTTGAGCGCGGCCGCCACATGCAGCGCGAGCAGCCCCGCCATGCTCCAGGCCAGGGCCCAGTGGGTATCGAAGCTCCAGCCCGCCCATTGTTCGCGCAGGGCGTTCGATGCCTGGTCGAGGCCGAACAGATGGGGCACCTCGAACAGTCCGAACCAGAGGGTGGGGACTTGCAAAGGCGTGTCGCCGCGCCATTGGGTCGAGACGTAGACCCAGCCGCTCAGCGGTATCGCGATCATCAGGCCATAGAACAGACCATGCGTGGTCCGTGCCCCGAAGCGCTCCAGGCCGGACATTCCGCCCGGCAGTGCGGGCGGCGGATGGCCGAGTCGCCAGCCCAGACGTATAACGCTCAGCAACAGAACCGTCAGCCCGATCGACTTGTGGATCTGGAATACGGCGACCGCGGTCGAGCGGGTTGCGCTGTGCTCGATAGCGCCGTGCATCCACCAGCCGAGGCCGAGATTGGCGAGGATCGCGAAGGCGATCATCCAGTGCAGCAGAATGGCGACAACGGTATAGCGCGGGCTGGAGCTGGACATGGTCTGATCCCGGTTCAAGTGACGCCGGGTTGGGCATGATGCGCCCATTTTGAGCCGTTGCGCGCGCATTGCATGCTTAAACGGGGCGCGAGGTAATGCATTCCATCATCGGTGGCGGCGCTTGCGTTGAGTGATCACTCATGTATTGTCGAACACGGTTTTTTTGCCCAATCGATTCAACTTGGCCAGCCGGAGTGCCAAATGATCAAATTCTATTATCACCCATCTCCCAATCCCGCGAAGATTGCGCTGTTCCTCGAGGAATCAGGCCTCGACTACGAGCTGATGCCGGTGGATACGCGCAAGGGCGAACAGTTCGACCCTGAGTATCTCAAGATCAATCCGAACGCCAAGACGCCCGCGATTGTGGATACCGACACCGGCGCGACGGTGTTCGACAGCACCGCGATCCTGCTTTATCTCGCCGACAAGACCGGCCAGTTCCTGCCCGAGGATAACGCGGTCGTACGCGCCGAGATGCTGTCGTGGTTGATGCTGGTGGGCACCGGGATCGGTCCATACGCCGGCCAGGCCGTGCACTTCAAGCACTTTGCGCCGGAGAAGCTGGATTATGCGATCAACCGCTACGACTTCGAGGCGCGGCGCCACTGGGGCCTGATCGACGCCCATCTGGCCGACCGCAAATACATGTGCGGCGATACCTACACCATCGTCGACATGGCGGTCTGGGGCTGGGCCGGCCCGGTGCCGTTCGTGCTGGGCGAAAACGCCTGGGACGAATTCCCGAACGCCAAGCGCCTGTTCGACGAGATCAGCGCTCGTCCGGCCGCCCAGCGCGCCGGTGAACTCAAGCAGAAGCATGCGTTCAAGACCGAGATGGACGAGGACGCGCGGCGCCACATGTTCCCGCAGAACAAGGCGTCGTAACCTGATCCCGGACCGTCGGCCCAGAAAGCCCGGCGGTCCGGTTTCCCACAGTCACGGCAACGTGTGTCGTGACGGCGCGGGATCTGCCCTGTCTATTGGCGCCGCGGGTCGGTGACGTGCTCGGGATTGTAGGGCCCGAGCGGCAGGCCGGTCTGGCTGTTGCTCACCATGTTGAAATTGGCCTGTCTTGCCACTTCGTGGCTGCGATCGGCGGTCGTATCCACGATCTGATCCACCAAGGCCACGATCACCGCGGCCAGCAGGCCACCCTGGCCGTTGCCGGAGCCTTCCACGGCATGGGCGGAGCCATCCCAGAGCAGCACACCCGTATCGGTATCGATGAGTCGTGCCTTGACCTCGACGGTCGTGTCCGACGAAAGCACCCGATATTTCTGCCCCCACTGCTCGATGGTCGTGTAGAGCACCGCGTCCGGCCCGATTATGTCGTCGATCTTGTCGAGCGGTACCGACTGCATCTCGGCCGGATCGGGCAGGCCGTTTTCCTTCATGAAGGCGTCGACCACCGCTACGGGATAGACGTAATAGCCCGCCTCGGCCAGCGGCCGGGTCACCGTCGAGATATACACATAAGGCGCGTCGACCTCGACCGTGTTGTTGATCGGCGGCAGCACGAGAATCGAACGCGGCGGGTCGGCGCGATAGGCGCTGTAGTCGTAGCCCGGCGCGGTTGCACAGCCGCTGACCAGCAGCACGGCGAGGAGCAGGGTGATCGTCGCCAAAGGTTGATATCGCATGCTCAGCTCCCGGCCTCGAGGCGCTCGATGAAAGTGTTCATGAAGGTCACCGATTCCGGATATAGCCGGCGCTCGGTGGCGAACTCTTCCGCCGCGGCGCCGTCGTTGCCCTGCAGGAACTGCATGTAGCCCAGCTGGGCATGCACGCCCGGCGGAACGCGCTTGCCTTCGGCGATGGTGCGTTCGATATCTGCCGAGAGTTTCTGCACCTGCAGCCCCGGTTCGGCTTCGCCGGGTTTCTTGTACATCTTGTAGACGAGGCTTTCGTACTCGCCCCAGCGATACAGCGGCTGCGTCTGCTGGGCCGCGCAGCCCGACAGCAGGGCGAGAATAAGCAGCGCGGCGATGCAAGCGCTGCGTGTGGGTTGGATTGCTACGCGCATGATCAGCGGGCCGGCGACCAGGCGCCGTTCTCCATGCCGCCAGTGAGCTTGTTCACGGCTTCGGTGATCGCGAAGTTGAGCACCTTGCCGTTGAGCGTGGCGTCATAGCCGGCGGTACCGCCAAAGCCGGCGACCTGGCGATTGCTCAGCTGATACTCACCGGCACCCTGGACCGAATAGATGATTTCGGAGGTGTTCACGTCGACCACGTTCAGCGCCACCTTGGCGTAGGCGACCTGGGTCTTGCCGGCGCCGAGGATGCCGAACAGCTGCATGTCGCCGGTGGTCTTGCGGCCGAACTCGGTCACGTCGCCGCTGATCGCAACTTCGGCACCCTTGAGGTTCTGTTTCTGCCCGCGGATCGTGGCCTCTTCGGCGATCTGGCGCATGTTGTCGCGGTCCACCACCGAGAAGCGATTGGTCTGCTGCAGATGGGTCTTGAGAATGGTCTTGGCCTGGCTGCCCAGCCGATCGGTGCCGTCGCTGAACAGGCCCTGTCGATAGGTCGACCGATTCTGGAAGTTGCCGACGACCAGTACATAACGCGGGCCGTTGTAGGCGGTGCCGTAGCTACTGACCGTTTCGGCCTGCACGCTGCGGTGTGACTCGGTGGCGCAGCCAGCCAGCAACAGCACGCTGACCCCGAACAAAAGACAGGCGCGCGTGGCCCGTGCCGAAATCGACTGATTCATTGTTTTTGACCTGTAGCGGTAGGGCGGTACCGGATGGGTTGCCTGATTCCCGTCGGCCGTGCGAGCCGGCCCGCCTGTGTTTTCCCCGTTGTGCAGCGTTGCCGACCCGGCAAGGTCGGCCTGCACATCCCCCGAGGAAAATATAAGCATTCCCTGTATTCGCCAGGCAAGCGGCATGAGCGAGGCGGCGCGTCGAGGGGATAGCGCATCCATTACCGGACAAGTGATGCCGCCAGGCGCGAAATTTTGTTGCTTACGAAGCGCGCGTCCGGCGCCGCGGCAGAAACGCGCGTTACACCGTCAGCGTTACGCGCCAGTCCGGATTCGGCAACGGCTTTTGCGCACCGTCAGAGGGGTTGATGCAGCCAGGCTGCGACGCAAGGCACGAGCGGCGTTGCCGGTTCAGCGCCGGCGCGGTTTCGCGGGCGGTTTTCTGGTCGTGCCGGGGTGTTTCTTTGCCGCACTCTGGCGCGCGGTCTGAGTTGCGAGTTGACCCGCGGCACCGGCGATCTCGTCGCGCAGCTTCTGATAGTTGGCAAAACGTCCGGGCTCGAGCGTGCCCGCGTCGATGGCGGCGCGTACCGCACAGCCCGGTTCGCTGGCGTGTCGGCAATCGCGGAAACGGCACTCTGTAGCGAGCGCTTCGACGTCGGCAAAACCGTCTTCGGCCAGATCCTCTTCGCCGGTCGGCTTCAGCTCGCGCATGCCGGGCGTGTCGATCAGGCAGGCTCCGGACGCCAGCGGTATCAGAGCGCGGTGCGTCGTTGTGTGACGCCCGCGTGCGTCGGTCGCGCGCACGGCGCCGGTCTTCATGCGTTGTTCGCCGAGCAGCGTATTGGTCAGCGTGGACTTGCCTACGCCGGAGCTGCCGACCAGCACGGCGGTCGTGCCAGGGCCGAGCCAGGCCCGCAGTTGCGCGACGCTGGCGGCATCGGTGGCGTTGACGTTACAGACGGCGACGTCCTGTGCCTCCAGCTCGGCTACGGCGGCGCGAGTATCGTCCACTCCGCTCGGATCGCGTTCGGCGGCGATATCTGTTTTTGTCAGCACGACCACCGGGCGCGCGCCGCCGCGCACCAGCAGCAGGTAGCGCTCGATCCGGCGTGGATTGAAGTCGCCGTCGAGGCTACAGACGATGAACACGATATCGATATTCGCGGCGATGAGTTGCTGGCCGTAGTGCTTGCCGGCGCTGCTGCGCTTGATCGTCGTGCGCCGTGGCAGCAGGGCAGCGGCCTGTGCGTTGCCATCGGGGCCGCCGGTAACCAGAAGCCAGTCGCCAACGGCCGGGCGCTGGTCCGAGGGCAGCCGGGGGCGTTGCCAGTCGGGCAGGGACTCGACGGCGTAACTCGTTTCGATGTTCTCGGCCACGATATAGCCGCTGCGGTGCTGTTCGACCACGCGCGCGGGCCGCGCCGCGGCGTGGGCCGCCATCAATTCGGCCCAGTTGCTGTCCGCCGGCGCGCCTTCGTGAGGCCAACCGATGGCGCGCAGCGCGGGATAGTCGGGCGTCAAATCTGGGTCGCAACTTTGTTCATCCGCGAATTCTAACGATTGGTGCCGCCGACGTGTTGGTACGTACGTTGGCGTTCTTCGTTAACTGCCCGTGTTTGCGAAGCGCCCGCGGTCTGGTCATGCAACACTGGCGAATCCGAATCGCCCACCGGAAAAGCGTATGAGTCTGGAACAGCGTGTAGCCGACGGCATGGCGCGCGTGCCGCAGCTTGCCGATCTTACCGTCGACAAGGCGGGCGCGCAGCTGCGCCCGCTCTACGACGATATCGAGCAGACGCTGCGGGTGCCGTTCGTCAATTTCATATTTCGCATGCTCGCGAATTTTCCAGCCTATTTCGAGCCGGCCTGGCGCGGACTTGCGCCCAATCTGCGCACGCTGGAATTCGAACAGGCGGCCGACCGGCTGCGTGCTGCTGCGGTGCCGGATATCACGGTCAAGTCGATCGCGAACGACAAGCTGGCGCCGGACGACCGGCAGGCCGTGCTCGATTTCACCGATTCGATTCACTATGTGCTGCCCAAGCTGCTGCTGGTCGCGACGTGTCTGGATCTGCAGCTGGGCGGCGCGCGCCCTGGGCGTGCGACAGCGCTTTCGCCGCGCACGGTCGACGGCGTTGCCGAGGGCACGCGCGTGCTGAGCTTTGTCGACCCGGCGCAGGTAGACGATGCCGTGCGCCGCATCTTCGATGATATTCGCGATACGCATCAGCATCCGGGGGTCGCCAGCTATTACCGTGGCCTCGCCCATTTTCCGGATTTTCTAAATACGGCCTGGGCCGGCGTACGAACTCATGTGACAGCGCCGGCCTACACCGCGCGCAAACAGTCGGTGATCGAACTCGGTGAGACGCTCGCCAAGACGTTTCTGCCGGCCGACGCCGTCACGCTGGATGCGCGCGTGCGCAACGATATCCGCGCCGTCCTGGCGGTGTTCCGTTACCGGATCATCCCCGACCTGCTACTGGATGTGACCGTGATCAAGACGATGGTGGACGGCCCCGCCGCAGCGCGTCGGTCAAGGTTCAGCCTGGTCTAGCCGGCGGTTTGCAGATCGGTGAGTCCGGTCAGTGTTTCGATGGTGAAATCCGGACGGAAATCGAGCGTGTCCATCTGCATGCGCAATAGCCGGAACATCGTGCCCGGGCCGACAACCGATGCTGCACGTACTTCATCCCGCATCATCTGCGGCGGTACGCGTTCGATCCAGGCAACTTTGAAGCCGAAGCCCTTCGCGCCGCATACATCGAACGGATTGCAGGAAACAAAGACCACGTCATCCGTGGTTGCACCGATCGTGTCGCCGACCAGTTCGTAGGCGCTGTGGCTGGGTTTGAAGCGTCTGTTCGGGTCGATGCTGATTACGGCGTCGAGCGCGTGCTTCAAGCCCGTATTGGCGACCAGACGATCAAGCATTTCCTGGCTGCCGTTGGACAGGATAGCCAACGTATGACCTTGTGCCCGGAGTGCTTCGAGTGCGCCTAGTGCATCGGGGTAAGGGCTCAGGTGCAGATAGCGATCGAGAATATGGTCGAAGGTCGCCGGCTCGCAGGACAAGCCCAGGCTGTCGAGCGTATAGACAAGGGACTCGCGGGTGACTTCCCAGAAATTCACATAACGATCCATCAGCGTGCGCAACCAGGTGTATTCGAGCTGCTTCAGGCGCCAGACCTGGGTGATCGTTTCACCGTGGCCGGGGAAGGCCTGCTCTGTCGCTTCGGCGACCGAATTGACGTCATAGAGCGTGCCGTAGGCATCGAAGACAAACGTGCTCATGCTGTTTTCCTGGTGTGGAGTGACAAAAAAGGGTGCTCTTGGCGCCTCGCCGGCCTGCGGCTAGAAGAGTGAAAGCGATAGAAAGCTGACGCAGAACAGCCCGGCGAGAGCGACACAGCCCCAGACGCGCTGCCACGATTGAAAGTCGCTGGCCGCGTGCAACGTGTTGACGAGCAGTCGAAGAAAAACGCCTGCGCAGACCAATGCGAGCAACGCAGCGGGCAGACGCTGCGCCAGCACGCTGTTCTGGTCGGTTGCGATCAGGGTGGCCGGCAGTGCCAGCCATAACGGCGGTGTTGCTGCCGAAACCGCGAGCAGTGCGGCACGGAATCGAATGCGCGCGCCCACGGCCCGCGCCATCGTCCAAGTCACCGCGCCGACACCGACCCAGACGCCGCAGACCGTCAACGTGCCGCCGACAGACACCAGCAGAAGGGCCTGTGCGAGAGACACGTCGGCAGCCTGGATCACGTCAGCGTGCCGCCAGGCATTGGCCAGACTCCAGACCAGGGCAAGACCCAGAATGCCCGCGCCGGCGATATATCTGGGTAGGGCCAGCGAACGAATTACCATGGCGCCAAGCCCCAGACGAGTACCGGTACCCATAGCGCGCACAGGATCCAAAGCCAGGTCGATCCGGCATAGCGCAGACCGGAGATCTGTCGCCAGCCGTGCATGCCTTCGACGAGTTCATGGGCTCGTGCGATCACGTCGCGATATCCGGGCCCGGCGATCTTTTCATAGCCGATCGAGACAGCGACGGTCAGGATGAAGCCAAGCGGCACAGTGATAAGTGCCGCTGCAAAGCCGAGCTTCGCGCTGATGCCGGCACCGACCGCCACGCCTGAAAACACATAGGGCGAGACCACGATATAGACCAGCCCCGCGCCGATGCTGCCAGTAAAGGCGCCGACCTGATTGATGCGTGTCGACCAGGCCCCGAGCACGAGCATCGGCGTGATGGCGCTCGCGCACAGCCCAAATGCCCAGAAGATCGAGACTATGAGAAACGCGGGGGGATTCAGGGAGATGAGCAGTGAAACGATGCCGGTGCCGGCCAGCCCGATATAGCCCCAGCGAAGCCGCTTGCGGTCGTCCAGCTGCGGCTTGAGCATGCCCAGGATATCGTGCGCGATAATCGTGGCCACGCCGATCATGAGCCCGGCGATAGTCGAGACACCGGCCGCCAGAACGCCGGCGATCACGAATGCACTCACCCATTCCGGGTTATAGGCCAGATTGAGCAGCAGGGTGGTCTTGTCGGCGGCGTCCGGCGGCAGTTCCTGGCCGAGCGTCGCGAAGTGGTAGACGCCCGCGAAGCCCATCGCGTAGGTGGCCGAGAATGCCAGGCCGACCCATAGACAGAACCAGGGCACGACGCGCCGTGCGGCCTTGAGGCTTGCCGAGGTCAGCACGCGTTGTGCGAGCTGCGGCAGGCCGAGCACGCCGAGCGTCAGGGCCACGAACAGGGCAAGGTAGAAACGCGGGTCGTATTTCAGGCTGAAGAAGTCGGGGAACTCGGCCAGCATGACGTCGGTCATGTTGCCGTAGCCCAGTGGCGGGAACGCGTAGGCGGTCGCACCCAGTGCCTTGAGAATGGCCGCGAGCGGCACCAGTAGCGCCAGCAACATGACCACCATCTGGATAGCGTCGTTGTAGGTCGCCCCCTTCATACCGCCGATCGTGATATAGCCCGTGATCACGAGCGCCGAGATGATCAGTGAGGGCATGTAGGGCAGGCCGAGCAGCACCTCGAATACCTTGGCGACACCCACGAACTGGCCAATCATGTACATGAGCATGATCAGAAGCATCCATACGGCCGCCAGGTAAGCTGCCGGCTGGCCGTAGCGCACGCGCACGAACGATACCGATGTGAACATGCCCAGCCGCCAGAGCATGGCGCCGTAAAACAGCACCAGCAGCGGCACGCTCAGGATCAATTGGATCCACATGTAGACGAAAGGCATGTGCAATTGCTGAATCAGGCCGACCACACCCAGAAAAGTGGCCACGCTCATCCATGTGGCCGCAGCTGCGAGGGAGTTCATAACCGGCCCGATCGAGCGCCCCGCGACATAGAGATCAGCGGTGTTTTCGGTGCTTGAGCGCGAGTAGAACGCGACGGCGTAATACAGGAAAAACACGGCAACGGTCACGCCGATGCCGAGCCAGAGATTATCGAGTTGCCAGACGATTTCGTTCATTGCGCGCGCCCGGTGGAGGAATCCTGGGTGTCACGTTCCGCATAACCAGTCGTCGCGGGTCGGCCGCAGCGGTTGTCGGCGGTGGCCGCATCGTTTTCCCGCTCGATTTCCTCCTCGAGACGATCGGCGCATATGTTCCAGGCGATCGATACCGCCAGCACTCCGAACCAACCGAGGAATATCGCGATGAAGTAGTGCACGGGGTAACCGAACATCCGCACCGAGTCATCGATGCCCAGCAGAATCGCCCAGGGCGCGGTATGCGCCATGAGCAGGTAGGCGACGAAAAACCCTACGGTCATCACCGCTTCTTTTTTGTATGCACCCATACAGCTCCCCCTCTTATCGTTTTGTTCAGTGCGCTGGCCTGGATCGCACTGTGTTGGTGAACCGTCAAAGCAACGATCGCGCCATTAAATAAAAACTATAAAAAACAGAGCGATGAGTCTCCATCGCTCATATTCTAGTTTGTGTTTGATGCAGAAATGACGATGCTTGATGCAGTATTGACTCAAACGAGGCGCGGCCTCGCTAGTCGCTGGCGAGTCCGTATTCGCCTCAAGGCTCCGGTATACACCGGCGGCCGCGTTGGAGTACTCGATGCAGGATCAATACAGCGCGGCAACGCTGCTGGAGCAACTTCCCTTCGCGGTACTCGCTGCCGAAGCCGGGGGAAGCCTCTATGCCAACGCCGCGGCACGCGACATCGTCCAGTTCCTGCCGGAACATCTGGCGGCACTCGCCGAAAGCCACCCGTTGCTTTCAGATGTTCTGGCCGGGTCGGCGCCGCCGGCCGAGGCGATTTCGATCGGCCCGTGTCGATGCTTGCTGTATAGCTGGTCGATCCACGATGAGCAAAGAGCGGTCGTGCTCGTGCCCGTGTCCCTGCTGGACCGGATCGCGCCGTCGTTTTCGCAACTCGATCAGCTATGCAACGACTTCCAGGAGATCTTTCGCAACTCCTTCGACGGCATTTTCATCGTCGATGGCGACGGTCGGACGCTGATGGTCAACGAAGGCTGTGAGCGCAACTACGACCTCAAGGCCGAGAACATGGTCGGCCGTCACGTTTCCGAGTTCGAGGAGCAGGGGTTGATCAAACCGGTCATCGGCGCGCGCATCATCGCCGAGCGCCAGCGCGTGACTGCCGTGCAACACACGCACGCCGGCAAGACGATCATGGTCACCGGTATCCCGCTGCTGGACGCGGAAGGGCATGTGCGCAAGGTGATCATCAACTCACGCGACACGACCGAGCTGTTGGAACTGCAGGAGGAGTTGGCGCGTGCTCGGGATCATGTGCGGCGTATGGAATCCGAAGCCTACGAGTTGCGACTGGAGAATCTAAAACTGGGTGGCGTCGTGCTCGACAGCGCCGAGATGAAGCGTATTGCAGCGCTATCCGCACGAGTCGCGAAGGTGGACACGACGATTCTGATCACCGGTGAATCCGGGGTGGGCAAGGAAGTGATTGCGCGCTTCGTGCACCGGGAAAGTCATCGCGTGTCGGGGCCTTTCATCAAGATCAATTGCGGAGCGATTCCGCGAGAGCTGCTCGAGTCCGAGCTGTTCGGCTACGAAAGTGGCGCATTCACCGGCGCGTTGCGTCAGGGCAAGGTCGGCCTGGTCGAGACTGCCAGCGGTGGCACGCTGTTCCTGGATGAGGTTGGCGAGTTGCCGCTCGATCTGCAGGTCAAGATTCTTCAGGTGCTGCAGGACCGCAGTTTCTCGCGGGTCGGCGGCACGCGCAGTATAGAAGTGGACCTGCGGATCATCGCCGCCACTAATGTCGATCTCGAAGCCATGGTCGAAGAGCGGCTGTTTCGCAGTGATCTTTACTATCGGCTCAACGTGGTTCGAATCGCGATTCCGCCGCTCAAGTCGCGTCGCGAGGATGTGCTGCCGTTGATCCGGCAATATCTTGACGAGTTCAACAGCCGCTACGGATTCGAAAAACGCATATCCGAATCGGCGCTGGGTCATCTGCTGGAATACAACTGGCCCGGTAACGTGCGCGAACTGCGCAACATCATCGAGCGTCTGGTCGTGACCACTGCAGACGTGCTTATCGAGACCGACGATTTGCCATCGCAGATCCTGCCCGCACCGGATAGATCGGAAGAGGAGGGCCTCGACTATCGTCAGCGTGTCGCCCGTTTTGAATCCCGCCTGATCGAGCGTGCGCTAAAGAAATATGGCACCACGCGTTCGGTGGCCGCGCGGTTGAACATCAGCCAGTCAACCGTGGTTCGAAAACTCAACGGCCAGGGGCCGACGCGCTGAACACGATCCGCCCGATGCGCGAAGCGTGGAGAACCGATACCCGGCATATAGCCGGGCATCGGTCAGGCCGCGGACGCTCAGTTGACTGCGGTCTTGCCGAGCGACTCCTCTACGCGCGCCATCTCGGCCTCGCTGAGCATGCCGTCGTTGTTGGCGTCGACGGCGCGGAAAATACGGTCATGCGCCTGCATGAATTCGTCGCGTGAGCACATGCCGTCGCCGTCCTTGTCCAGCATCGGCATCAGCTCGTCGTGATTGCTCATCATCTGTTCGGCGAATAGCGAATTGTAGTCCTCGACGGCTTCCGCCTGCGCCAGGACGATATAAGCGTTGGTATCGGTGAGCGCGGCCTGATCGTCGGCGAGCGCGGCGCCCGAGAATGCGAGGCCGCCGAGCAGAGCGGCGGTGATCAGCGTGGTCTTGTTCTTCATGGTCGTCTCCTGGTGTGGGTTGTTTGAACATCAGCGAAGCCAAGAGGTCGCCGAGGTGTCGAGAACTGCCTGGGGGCGTGTTGCTAAAGGGAATGCTGATGGCCGGGTCAGGGGGAGATCGGTCATCCGCTCAGCGCGCCGTGGACCAAGTGCATCACGGGGTCCGGCCAATGGATTTCCGAGTCTCTTGGTTAGTAGACCGGGACAACACGGTTTTCATTACCGACGATCGGCCAATGGGTTTGCTTCGGCCTCGTTGATCAACCGCGCAGGCTCATGGAGGCCCGCACGTTGGCCGCGAAGCGGCGAAGCATCTCGCGATCCGGGCAGAACACGCCGATCACGCCGCCGTCGAATGGAATGAGCATGCCGGGCATGCCGTTGGCTTCGACGTCGTGGGTGGTGGCCAGCCAGGTGTCTGGCACCATGAAAACGCTGGCACGCTCATCGCCGTGCACGATCTCGAATTCCGCTGCGCGCCGGCCGAGCATCGGCCGTTCACGAGCGGATACGATCGTGCCCATGTTCTCGGCTTCAAGAAACGCTTCGAGCCGGCCTTCGAGCCGAGCGAGGCGCGGATCGGTGACCGACTGAGCTGCAGCGGGCGTTGTCTGCATTCCACGCGCCAGCTGTGTACTGGTGCGGTACTCCCAGCCGCCCAGCGTCAGGCTCACGGCCACTACGCCTATCGCAGCCGCTGCCGCGAACCAGCGGGCCGGCCGGCGCCGCCGCATGCTCGCCGCAAAGCGAACACGGTCGTGCAGGTTCTCGGGTACCGGCACGCGCATGGCCGCGGCCAGCTGATGCTCGAAACCGCTCTGCTCACGCGCCAGCCGTGCGCAGCCCGGGCATTCAGCCAAGTGGGCCGCGATCTCGGCATCGCGCACCTGTGGTGTGGTCAATAACTGGCGACGGCAATCCATACAGTTCATCGCACACGCTCCAGGCGCGTACCGGCGCTGTTGTCGATCTGTTGCATCAGTTTCTTGCGGGCTCTGAACAGGCGTTGGGTGACGACATTCTCGGAAAGCTCCATCGCGATTGCGATCTCGCGCACGCTGCAGCCCAGGATGACCTGCAAGGCCAGCGGTTCGCGGTACTCGGGCTGGAGGGCGCGGATACGTTCGCGCAGCCACTGTTGCTCGGTGTGTGCTTCCAGGTCGTCGGGATTCGGGTCGGCAAGGGCCATCAGGTCGTTGTCGGCGTAGTCGAAGCGCTTGCGCTCGTAGAGACGGGCGTGTTCGCGCCGCAGCGTAGTGATCAGCCAGGCCTTTACCGCACTCGTGTCGTGGAGCGAATCCATGAATCGCCAGGCGCGGATGAGTGTTTCCTGGACCAGATCCTCGGCCGTATGGCGATCGCCGCTGAGCCAGCAGGCATAGCGGAACAGATCGTCGGTCAACGCCCCGATCAGCGCATCGAAGCGTCTTTGCTTTGCGCCCATCATCGGCGTTCCCGGGGTATGCGAGCGTTCATGGAAGAGTAGACCGGCGAGGGCCGGAATTCCTTACCGCGATCACGAAAATAACCACTCGGGATGTGAACGTTCGCCCGCGTCGTCGGAAAAGAGAACTTGTCGAAATGCCGAAACCCCGGTTCTAATGTCTGACGAAGGCAGGGGGCTGTAAGAGTTGCCGCGCCGGATCGCGAACTAGGGGAGAGGGATATGGACCGGATTCGATGGATCGCCTGGGCGGCGCTGCTGGTGATCAGCCTGGCGCTGGTCGGCTGCAAGGATGAGGCAGACGTGGTGCTCGACGACGGGAGCAGTAGCGCGGGTACGCCGTCGCTGGAAGCAGGCGAGCCCGACGATACCGACGAAGAGGCGCCGCCGCTGCCCGACGAATCCGAGGGCGACGACTCCGATCCGCCCCTATTGCCGGAACCGGACGGCCAGGGTGAGCCGGGACCGGGCGAGGACGAGCAGCGCGCCGGCATCAGTTACGACGTCACGCTTACCGGTTTCGACGGCGAAACCATCGCGTTTACCGTGCACGAGCCTGAAACGCTGGTCGGCGGGGAAGCTTACCCTCTACTGCTGTTCGGCCACGGCTTCGGCGCCCAGCGTATTCCGGCGCTGGGTCGAGACACGCCGCTGTCCAACCAGCCGGGGATCAGCATCGTCGGCCCGCCGCAGGCTTACCTGCAGGCCGGCTACGGCGAGATATCCATCGACCAGCGCGGTTTCGGCCAGTCCACTGGCAGCGTGCGGGTGCTCGATCCGGAGATCGAGGGCCGCTATCTGGTCCAGATCGTCGACTGGGCCGAAGCCAATCTCGACTGGCTTGCCTACCGCGACGACAACCTCGTGCTGGGCGCGCGGGGCGGCTCCTACGGTGGCGGTTATCAGCTGCTGCTGAATAACGTCGATCCGCGCAAGCGCCTCGACGCGATCATTCCGCAGATCACCTGGTACGACCTCAACTACAGCCTCAACGTCGGCAACGTGCCCAAGTCAGGCTACGCGACGGCGCTGACCGGCTTGTCGGGCACCGGCGGCTCATTTCTGGACGAGCAGTTCGTCAATGCACTGACTCAAGGTCTGGCGACCGGCACGATCGGTGATTCGGCACAGCAGGAATTCACCTACCACAGCAATCGTTATTTCTGCGAGAACATCGATCAGCCCGGACGCACGGTGGCGTCCGATTCGCCGCCGCCGGTCGATGCGTTGTTCCTGCAGGGCTCGTTCGACGTGTTGTTCAACATGAACGAAGCGCTGGCGAACTATCAGTGCATGGAAGATGCCGGCGGCGACGTGCGCCTGTATACCTATCCGGTCGGGCATGTGCTGCCCAGCGGCGGCTCGATCCTGCTCACGCCGCCCGATATTCGCAATGCCGGCCTGTTCCAGTGTGGATCGCTCGACGAGTTCACGCTGTCGATGAACTGGTTCGATGCCAAGCTCAAGCGCGATCCACAGGCGATCGCGTATGTCGAGAATCTGCCCGAGCATTGCCTGGTCACGGATGGCACGGGACGCGGTGTAGTCGTCGACGAGGTCACCGTCGGCGGCACGGCCACGCCGGCATTCGACATGACAGTCGCCCAGGGGGCGCTCGCGCTGCCCACGGGTGTACCGGTCACGCTCTATACCGCAGAGGAACAGGGCGAGGTCGTCGCCGGTATTCCGACCGCCACGATCACGATCGAGCCGCCGCCGGTCATTGGCGACCCCGATGGCGACGCCATTATTTTCGTGGCGCTGGCCCGCGGCCGCGCGGGTCAGCCGGGTAATCTGGAGATCATCGACGATCAGGTGCGCCCGGTACGTGGCCTCGGCGAACACGAGATCGAATTGCACGGTATCGCGGAGCGATTGAATGCCGGTGACGAGATACAGCTCATCGTCTCCGGTACCGCATTGCCGCAGTATCCGCTCCAGTTCAATCGCAACCTGCAGAACACCACGGTGCGCGTGTCGGGCGTTGTGAATCTGCCTCTGCTTGGCGTGTTGCCCGAAGCCCCCTGACGCGCCGTCCGCGTGCCGCCGGGTTGCAACGAAAGGAGTGGCAGGCTTTCATGGCCGTAGCGCAATACAGCAATAAAACGCGCTAGCGACCTCGGTATCTCCGGGCGTGCCGTGCGTTAGGAGAGGATGAATGGACACGGGGGTAACGCGTGGCGTGCCAACGCCGTCGGGCTATACCGTGCCCGTCACCTGGTTTGCCGGCCGCGATGGCGCGCCGGTGATTGTCGTGATGGCCGCACTCGGCCTTGCCGGGCGTTTCTATACGGGACTCTGCGAGCGACTGGCGCACGAAGGCTTCAATGTATCGCTTGTCGAGCAGCGCGGCCACGGCGAAAGCGAATTGCGGCCTTCGCGCCAAAGCGACTGGGGGTTCGCCGAGGTGCTACGCAATGATTTGCCGGCTGTAATGTCTTGGGCGCGCTCGGAAGGCGCGCCGCTCTATCTCATGGGCCACAGCCTGGGCGGCCACTATGCGGCAATGGCTACCGGACTCTATCCGCAGCGTGTCGACGGTCTCATTCTGGTCGCGACCGGCAGCCCATGGCGCGGGGCGTTTCATGGCGCGATGCGTCGGAAGCTGTACTTTCTGATTGCCGCGATACCGGTCTGCCATCTGTGCCTGGGCTATTACCCGGGACGGCGTATTGGTTTCGGTGGCGATGAAGCGCGTTCGGTGATGGACGACTGGCGGGTGCTGGCCTGCCAAAATCGTTATCGCGCCTCTGGCCTCGACGAGAATCTGGACGCCCGGATCGCTGGCTACTCGTCACGCGTGCTTGCTATTCGTCTGGCTGACGATTCATTCGCGCCGGCATCATCCGTCGAAGCAGTCACGCAGAAATTCGTCAGCGCGCGCCTGACCGAGAAAACACTGGATGCGGCTACCCTCGGTGAACGCGCCGATCACTTTCGTTGGGCACGCAGCCCGGTCGCCGTCACCCGGGTCATTCGCGACTGGTCCGGTGCCTTTGTCTGAACGGCGGGCGCGTACGCCCGCCGATGTTCACCACATCAAATCGTCGGGGACCTGGAATGCGGCGTAGGGATCGTCCGGATCCGGCGTATCGTCCTCGGGCGCGGCGAGCCAGACGCGGTTAGGGATAAGCGGCTGCAGGCGCTCGGCGATGGCCGACGTGACCAGGGCCGCCTTGCCGCGATGGCGCACGATCGCCATGCGCCCGGCCGCGAGATTGCGCCGCTGGGCATCGCTGACCATGAGTCGTTTGATCTTGCCCTTGTCGGTGTAGTTGTAGGCCACGGCGTTGTCGCCGTCGCCCTCGGGCTTGATCTGATTCTGTTCGACAATCTGCGCAGCCTTCTGCTGCTTTTCCTGCGCCTCGCGCTGCGCCTTGCGCTGCTCGTTGAGCCGCCGGTCGTAGTCGCGCTTGCCGGCATCCTTGGCTGCGATCTCGCGCGCCAATGCGTCCTGTTCGCCGGTTGTCTTCGGATCACGGCGGGCGGCCTGGGCCTGGCGTGTCTTCTCGCGGCGGGCCTTCTTGGCCTGTTTGGGCTTCGCAATGCCGGACTGGAGCAACTGCTCCTGTAGTGATTTCGCCATCGGTGGTCTCGTTCGGTGGCTGCGGTCGATGGCGCTATTCTATCGAAGCGTCGGGCGAGGGCGGAATCCGGCGTGCTTCCGGCGGACGTAGATTCAATGGCGGATCATCGATTCGCGGAAAACCGAGACGGATTACGCTCGCCAACAGAGGCTTCCTCCATGAAAAGAACAACCATGAAAATGACCGCTGCACTGCTGCTTGGCCTGCTTTTCGTCACGGCCAATCCTTCCCTTGCCAAGCCCGCTGGCGAGACCGCGCTCGAAACGGATGAAGGCCCGGTAACGCTGTACCCGATCAAGCACGCCAGTTTCGTGCTCGAGTGGAAAGGTCAGACGATCTATGTGGACCCCACCGGTGGCGCGCAATCCTATGCCGGCCTGGAGACCGCCGACGTGATACTGCTCACCCATTCGCACGGCGATCACCTCGATCGCGACACGCTCGCCGGCCTCGACACTCGCAGCACCATCGTGGTGATGCCGCAATCGGTAGCCGACGAGATCGGTGAGGAATACGGCCAGACGCAAACCGTGATGGCCAATGGCGAGACCGTGCATACCGACGCTGGCCTCGGCATCCACGCCTTGCCCATGTACAACCTGCCGCAAGGTCCGGAGTCACGTCATCCCAAGGGTTGGGGCAATGGTTATGTGCTCACCCTGGGTGACAAACGGGTTTATATCTCCGGCGACACCGAAGGCATCGACGAGATGCGCGCCCTCGAGAACATCGATGTGGCCTTCGTATGCATGAACCTTCCGTACACCATGGGCGTGGAACAGGCAGCCGACGCGGTCGTGGATTTCGCGCCTGCGGTTGTTTATCCGTACCACTATCGTGGCCAAGACACGGACAAGTTCCGCGATCTGGTCGCCGCAGCGGACGTCGCAACCGAAGTGCGACTACGCGACTGGTACGCGCAGTAAGCGTTCGCGCGGCTGCGTGAAGCGCAAACATCCGATAGTGCTGCGGTAGGCGCCGATCAGGCGTTGGCGACCTGGTCGCGGCCTTCGCGCTTGGCGGTGTACATGGCGAGGTCTGCACGCGCGACGAGCGAGCGTAGCTCCTCGCCTTTCTGATACTCAGCCGCGCCGACGCTGATGGTGCAATCGATCGCGTCTTCGCCGGGACGGATCGTGTGGCGTGCCACGTCCGCGCGAATGGTGTCGGCCACCAGCACGGCGTTCGCCAGCGTGCAGTCGCCCAGCAGGATCAGGAATTCGTCGCCGCCCCAGCGGCAGACCGTGTCGTTGTCCCGCAGATGCGATCGGACGATATCGGTAAGCGTATGCAGCACCAGATCGCCGGCCGCGTGGCCGTGCTGGTCGTTGATCTGCTTGAAGCGGTCGATATCGATGGCCAGCAGCGACAGCGGCACATCATTGCGTAACGCATTCTTGAGCGCCTGGTTGAAAATGGCCTCGAAAACGCGGCGGGTGGTGCAGCCGGTGAGCGCATCGGTGCCGGCCATCTGCTCGAGCCCCGCCTGGTAGTTGCGTACCGAGAACCAGCCGATGACGCCGACCACGGCGGCTATCGCGAGGGCGACCGCGATATTGATCAGCAGCGCGCCCAGCACACGGGCCTCGGCCGAGGATTGAGCCTGCTGGACGATCAGGTACCAGTCGAACTCCGGGATCAGCCGGCTGTTCACATAGACCTGTCGACCGTTATGGCCTTCATAGCTGACCGATGCGCTCGGGTTGGTCAGAATGGTGGTCGCGATCCCTTGCATGCCGTGCCGTTCGCGAAGCGTTTCGGGCCCTTCGAAGCCTGGGCCGCGCAGGGTGACGTGGCCTTCCCGGTCGGTGAGGTAGATTTCGCGCCCGTAGCGGTTCTGGTAGCTCGCGATCAGGCGGGCCACGGCATTAACCGACAGGCCAATGCCGGTCACGCCGATGAAGCGATCCTGATAATCGGTGACGCGATAGTTGACGAAAATGGTCAGCCGGCTGGGATCGGCGGTGTCGGTATCGACATTGATTTCGTAGGGCGCGTTCATGTTTCGGGCGCGAAAATACCAGGCGTCCTGATCATCGTCGGCCGCGACCTGCTTGAGCACGCCGTCGGCATGATAGTAATTGCGGGTCTGGTCGGAGACGTAGAAGGCCGTGGTGGTCTCGTGTTTGCGCTGGATTTCCTTGAGATAGCGCACGATCTGGGCCGGGTCGGCTTCGCCGGCCAGCGTCCAGTCACGTAGCAGGGTGTCGTGCGCCATCAGTGAGGAAATGAGAACCGAGCGCAGAAGATCCTGTTCGATCTCGGAATAGATGTTGTCGCTGGTCAGCGGCAGGGTTTCCCGGGCGATGCGGTTACTGACGGAGTCCTGGGCCAGGAAATAGCTGATCACGCTGGTCGCGATGAAGCCAAGCACGAGCACGCCGGCGAGCGCGATCGCCGAAAAGAGTTTCTTTTGAGCCAGCATGGATTGGTTGTTTCCGAAATCGGTCGGATGGCCGCAGGCCACCGGAATGCACCGGTTGCCGTATCGCCCCACAAGTCCCTGACTGGAGCTTAATCGCTTGGTCACGCCTTGGGTAGCGTGCGCGGATTACCCCGGCTGGCCGGGTTGGCTATACCCTTGTCTTCAACATACCGATCGGCCGATATCCTGCGATGATCACTTTTCCACTGTCCCGTCCAGGCCGACGCCTGCTGGCCACTGCGGCGCTGCTTTCTACGCTCATTTTGGCCGGCTGTTCCGACACGCCGAACACGGACGATCTGCAACCGTTACTGCAACAGCAGCTGCGAGAGAGCGTGGCGAACTACGAGTCCACGATGCGAGCGCTCGGTGGCGAGCAGGGCGTCGAATTCATGCGAGCACTCGGCGCACCCGAGGCGGAACAAATTACGGTCGAGAACGTCGAGATATTCGACACGCGCGAACTCGACAATGGCGACTACGAACTCCAGATCCGCTACGACGTCGTCGCCGGCGACAGTCGCGAGATCGAGACGTCGACGGTGCGTATGGACAAGGCCGACAGCGGCTGGCGGCTGCTGCCGAACTGAGGCGACTCTTCGGCCAGCCGTGCGTTATTCGTCGTCGCTGTCCTTGGGCGGCGTGTCCTTGAGATCTGTTTTCGTACGGCCGTAGAACAGGATCGACGAGCGGTCGTAGTGTGAGTAGCCGTACAGCGGCATGCCGCCGCTCTGCAGCGTGCCGGTCTCGGCGTCGTAGAAGGTGAGCAGGACTTTGGCGATGCCGGTGCGCTTCTTGCTTTTCCAGAGTGCGACTTCCGGCGTGGAAGCCGTGCCGGCCAGCGGGATCGGTACATCGGCACTCGGGATGCCGAACAGTTTTTCGGTGCGATCGATCGATAGCGCGCCGTTGCTGATATCGAGGATGGTGTCGGCGTCGCCGATCTCGCGCGCCAGCCCGTAGCCCTGGCGCAGCAGCGCGGCCTTGATCGCACTGATCACGTACTGGCTGCGGTATTCACCTTCCGAGCCGAAGTTCGTGGTGTCCACATAGATACGCGTGCCGGCCGGCAGATTCGGCGCGATCTGGGCGCCGACATCATCGGCGGCATTGGTCAGTAGCATCTGGTGCCGCGCAGTCTGGCCGGGCTCGGTCTCGCGAATGGTGGTGCAGCCGGCGGCGACCAGCAGCACGGGCAGGAGCAGCGGTAGAAATCTATACATCGATCGGTCGGTGATGAGGGATGGTAATCACGCTAACAGACCCGCCAGCTCGTTGCCTCCGGCTTTCGTCGTACTGCCGCTGGGCGGATAGGGCCGCTCGGGCTGGCGTGAAGCCTGCTCGCTGGCGCGTATGGGAAGCGCGCGAAAAACGCGGGAATTCGTGTTTTTAAGCGCCCGGTGGGCAGCGGGCCAAGGACGCCGCCAGGCCCCGCGACAGGGTGGCTCCGCCGTGATCCGCGTCGCAGGTAATGGATGAGCAGATGCGGCTATGCAGATGAGAACATGATAATAGTTGATACCAGACACATCGGCGTTTCGCGTGATTCGCCGGCATGGAGGATTCGATGACGAATACGCAGATCGTTCCCGCACGTGGCGCCTGGATCGCAGGACTCGCCCTGGCGTTCGGCGTGATGGGCTGCGCCAGCGAAGAGGCCGACAGCGCGGTCGCCTGGGAAACGATGGAGGTCACGGCCACCTCGTTCACCCTCGCCGAGGAGGAGACCAAGCGCGGCAACGTAGGGCTGACGGCCTTCGGCGATCAGCTCGAGCCGGGCGACAAGGCGCTCGCCGTCTCGCGCGATCTTATCCGCATGGGTCTGACCCATGGCACGAAGGTACGCGTGGAAGGCTTGCCGGGCACCTATACCGTGCAGGACAAGATGAACAAGCGCTGGCGCAACAAGATCGACATCCTGTTCAAGAAGCGCTCACGGGCCTTGGAGTGGGGCCGCCAGAAGATCGAGATCGAGTACCAGGTAGCCGACGCCTCATGACTTGAGGCGGTAGCCCGTCTTGAATATCCACGCCACGATGACGAGGCAACTCGCCAGAAACACGCTGATCATCAGCAGGCTGATGCCCACGTTGACGTCGGCCACGCCGTAGAAGCTCCAGCGAAAACCCGACACCAGATAGACCACCGGGTTGAGCAGGGTGATTTTCTGCCAGATGTCCGGGAGCATATCGATCGAATAGAACGTGCCGCCCAGAAAGGTCAGCGGCGTGACGATCAACAGCGGCACGATCTGCAGCTTCTCGAAATTATCCGCCCAGATGCCGATGATGAAGCCGAACAGGCTGAAGGTGATCGCGGTCAGGGCCAGGAACAGCAGCATCATGAACGGATGAGCGATGCTGATATCCACGAAGAAGAACGACGTGCCCAGAATGATCAGGCCCAGCACGGCGGACTTGGTCGCGGCGGCGCCCACATAGCTGATCACGATCTCGACATAGGAGATCGGCGCCGAGAGCAGCTCGTAGACGGTGCCGATGAACTTGGGGAAATAGATCGCGAACGACGCGTTGGAAATGCTCTGGGTCATCAGCGACAGCATGATCAGGCCGGGCACGATGAATGCGCCGTAGCTCACGCCCTGGACCTCGTCGATGCGCGAACCGATAGCAGAACCGAAGACCACGAAATACAGCGAGGTGGAGATCACCGGCGATACCACGCTCTGGAACAGCGTGCGCCAGGTACGGGCCATTTCGAACTTGTAGATGGCCGCGATGGCGTGGAAATTCATGCGTTGTCCTTGGCTGTGGCCTGCGCGCCAGACGTCGATTCGGGTGTCGGTGTCTTCACCAGATCCACAAAAATCTCTTCCAGCGAACTCTGTTTCGTATCCACGTCGCGCAGTCGGATGCCCGCGCTGTCCAGGTCGCGGAACAGCGAATTGATACCGGTGCGCTTGTCGTTCGCGTTGTAGGTATAGAGCAGCGCGTTGCCGTTATCGACCAGGTCGAGTTCGTGGCGCGCCAGTGTGTCGGGCACGCGCTCGATCGTGTCCTCCAGCTGCAGGGTGAGGCGTTTCTCGCCGAGCTTGGACATCAGCTCGTTCTTGTCTTCGACCAGGATGATCTCGCCGGCGTTGATGACGCCGATGCGGTCGGCCATCTGTTCGGCTTCCTCGAGATAATGGGTGGTGAGGATGATCGTTACGCCGTGTTCGCGCAGCGATCGAACGACCTCCCACATGCTGCGGCGCAGTTCCACATCCACGCCGGCCGTGGGTTCATCCAGGAACAGGATCTTCGGCTCGTGCGAGAGCGCCTTGGCGATCATCACGCGCCGTTTCATGCCACCCGAGAGCGTCATGAGCATGTCGTTGCGCTTGTCCCAGAGCGACAGGTCCTTGAGCACTTTTTCGATATGCGCCGGGTTCTTGGGCTTGCCGAATAGCCCCCGCGAAAAGCTTACCGTCGCCCAGACGGTCTCGAACGCATCGGTGGTCAGCTCCTGGGGTACCAGGCCGATCCGTTCGCGGGCGCCGCGATAGTCGCTGATGATGTCGTGGCCGTCGACGCGTACTTCGCCGTCGCTGGGATTGACGATCCCGCAGATTACGCTGATCAGTGTGGTCTTGCCCGCGCCGTTGGGGCCGAGCAGGGCAAAGATGTCGCCGTCGGCGATATCCAGGTCCACATTCTTCAGGGCATGAAAGCCGGACTCATAGCGCTTGTTGAGTCCCCGGATCGAGATAATCGGCTGCACCGCGTCATCCTTGTCACTGAGTTCGCAGGCCCGCCTTCAAGGCAGAGCGCGCCCGGCCGAAGGGGCCGAAAGGGCGTTAGGTTACGGCGGTACGAGACAAAGCGAAACGTGGGATGCAGACCGGCGTGCGACGCCTGCTGTCTCGAGCCACGGCGGTAGGCGTTTGCCGCGCGTCGCGCTCGTGTACGCTCAGCGCTCGACAACAAGAGGAGAGGCCGATGATCGGCTATGTGACGATTGGCGTGAGCGACATGACCCGCGCAAAAAGCTTTTACGAATCCCTGCTCGCGGATCTCAATGCCCGCGTGCTGCTGGATATGGGTCGTATCTGTTTCATCGGCGAGAAGATGAGCAAGCCGATGCTTGCCGTCTGCATTCCCTACGACGAGCAACCGAATCACCCGGGCAACGGCAACATGTTGGCGCTGCATCCGGGATCGAAGGAAGCGGTAGACAGCTTCTATAAAAAGGCTATCGATCTCGGCGCGACCTGCGACGGCGAGCCCGGCCAGCGCATTCCCGACCAGTTCTACGGCGCCTACATCCGCGACCCGGACGGCAACAAGATCGCCTTCTTCCATTTCGGTTGATCTGCGTCGGTCGCCGTTCTGCGCGATGGCAGGGCGGCGACTTGTCGGCGCGGCCTGGCGTAGACGTCCAATCGACACGGCCTGCGGGACGGACACGTTCGAACCGGGTGTGCCGCGCGATCGGACGGTCGTCTTTTACTCCGGGATGACGGGCTTTCCCGACCCTTGAACGCCGCTTACTCGAACAGTATTTCTGCGGATAGGCCTGTAGTGCGGGCGGGCGCATACTGAACGATCAGTCCCGCCAAGGGTCTGACTGATAGCGGCTCTCTGCCGCCGTATGCGCCAAGCCGTCCTGCCTGGACGAACCGGTTGGTGTATCCGAGAACCATCCCGTCGAACGTTGCAGGACCCACGTCGACATCACACGGAGTAAATCCATGGTTGATGAGCATCGCAAGAAAGGCACCGCCGAGCGCGTCAAGGGCGCAGTTAAGGAAGGTATCGGCAAGGTCACCGGTGACGAAGAGAAGGAAGCCGAGGGCAAGGCCCAGCGCAAGAAGGGCGAAGTCCAGGACAAGTACGGCGAAGCCAAGGACAAGGTGCGCGACAAGCTGTAATCGGCTTGCGTTGAACGCACGACAAACAAGCGCGTCGGGTTCGTCCCGGCGCGCTTTTTTTTGCCCGACGATTGCTGCGGGCCGTGGAGGATAGCGGTGGTACTACGGCTCGGTGGACTCGGCCTGTTCTGCCGCCTCGGCCGGCAACAGTGTGCTCTCGGTCCAGCTCACCATCAGAATCTTGCGGCGATTGAGATGCGAGAACCCGTAGACCGGGCCGATCGTATCCTGCAACTCGCCCGTCTGCGCGTCGTAGAAGCTCAGGCCCAGCTTGGCCACGCCGGTGCGATCGATGGTGCGGAACAGATCCAGACCCGGGGTCTCCAGCGGCCCGGCCAGCGGAACCGGCACGGTGACGCTGGGGATACCGAACCACAGCTGGCTTGCCTTGTTGATCGACAGCGCACCGGAACGAATGGCCACGATCGTATCCGCCTCGCTACGCGACGGCACCAAATGGTAGCCGCGTTCGAGCAACCGGTCGTTGATGGCACTAATCGCGTAATGGCGATCCGATTCGGTCTTGAAGTCGGCTTCGTCGACGAACACGTTGCTGTCGCTGGCGACGGTCGGGTCGATCTGGTCCGTGGCTTCGTCCACGGCCTTGGAGAGCAGCAGCTCCTCGTTCGCCGTGCGTGGCGGCTGAGTCTCGCGCGTGGAGGCACAGCCGGCGAGGGCGGCGGCCAAGAGCAGGGTCGTGATCAGCGTGGGCCAGCGCATGGGCTCCTTCAGCAAGAATCGAGGTTCTTCGCTGTGACAGAAGGCGTCGCCGAAAGTTTTATGCGGCCGTACCGTCCGGCGCGGCGCCAGTGATCCTGCGTTTGGTTTCGATCAAGGGATGGGGTCCAATCAGGAGCCGCTTTCGAATTCCCTGCGGCGTTGGTCGATCTTGTCGCTCAACGGTCGCGAATCGCTCTTGAAACGCTCGCGGCGCTCCGTCACGGCGCCGCTGGAGCCGCTCGTTCCGTTACTGATCGAGCCGGTGTTGCCCGTCGCGGGCGCGCTTTTCAGCCGGGCGGGCGCGGATTCGCGCTGCTGAGTCGGCGGCGTGATCGCACGGCCGCTGCTCGAGGAATCCGGCTGAATGGCGCGCTGGCCGGATGCAGCGCCGTTGATGGCGTCTGCCGCAAACACCGGCATCGCGAAAAGACCGGCGATACATACGAACAGAACAGGTCGCAGGGTCATGAAACTACTCCGAACGCGCGCGCTCTGGTTCGGCGCGCGCTGTGGATAATCGATCATTCGATTATCAGACGCCGAGCCGGGCCGCTTGTAAAGCGTTGTGGCCCGCCCCGATCAAGTCTTTAGGGGGGATCGTTGCATGACCGCTACGCCCCAGATCGCCAAACCGCCGAGCGCCAGCGCACAACCGACCAGCCCGGTGGACGACAGACCATAGCCCGCGGCGAGCGCCAGGCCAGCCAGCCATGGCCCGAGGGCGTTCGCGGCATTGAACGCGACATGGTTGAGGGCCGCGGCGAAATTCTGGGCGTCACCGGCCACATCCATCAGCCGTGTTTGCAGTACCGGGCCGAGCGCACCGCCAATGCCAATACAGAACACATCGATACTGATGCCCACTGCGCTGTGCGCGACCAACGGGAACAGGGCCAGCGATACCGCGCTCCAGACCAGTAGCCCGCCCGCGGTGGGCATCAGGGCGCGATCGGCCAATCGCGGCAGCACGATGTTGCCGAGCGTCATGCCAGCGCCGAACACCGCAAGTACGAGCGGCATCCATGCCGCGGTCATGCCCGTGACATGCTCGAGCGTGGAGGTGAGATAGGTATAGACCGCGAACAGGCCGCCAAAGCCGACCGCGCCAATCGCTAGCGTCAGCCACACCGAAGTGCGGGCCAGGGCGCTCAGCTCGCGCAGCGGGCTGGCCGTAGACGAAGCCTTGTCGCGCGGTGCAAAAAGCGCGATGAGCGTGGCTGCCAGAAGGGCGAGTGCGGTGATCACCCAATAGCCCGACCGCCAGCCGGCAAGATTGCCCAGCCAGGTCGCCAGCGGTACGCCCACCACCGTGGCCACGGTCAGCCCGAGCATCACGTAGCCGACTGCCTGCGTGCGCTTGCCGGGGTCGACCACCGACGCCGCAACCAGCGAGGCCAGTCCGAAGTAGGCCCCGTGCGGTACGCCGCTGAGAAAACGGAACAGCATCAGCCAGCCGTAGCTCGGCGCGAGCGCGCTCAAGGCGTTACCCAGTGCGAAGACGGCCATCAGCACGATCAGCAACGGTTTGCGCGCCACGCGCGCGGCCAGCACTGTGATGATCGGCGCGCCGAAGACCACGCCCAGCGCGTAGGCACTGATGATATGACCGGCCGTGGACGGGTCCAGGTCGAATCCCCGCTGGATGAAGGGCAGCAGGCTCATGGTGGCGAATTCGGTCGTGCCGATCGCAAAACCGCCGGTGGCGAGCGCGATCAGAACGGGCAGGGCACGAGTCGGGCTCGACATGGGGCTCCGGGGAGTGACACAGAACGGAGGTAGATCGTTTCTGTATGCAGCAATTTCAAGGCCAGTCGAACGATCGATTCATATCACGCGCCGTGCACATGCCGATGCGCCGGCATGGCGCGATGATGACCTGCGCGCTGTAGGTCTGCCGCGTCAGGCGGCTAGGGCTGCGCGTGCCGGGTGAGCAGCTCGGCCGGCAGGCGGTCGGCGCCGCGCACACGGGCGAGCAGCCATGGGTCCAGGGTGTCGCCCTCGCAGAGCACCGAGCAGTCACCCGTGGTCTCGAACACCACGGCGATCACCTGGCGCCGATCGGTGACGCCGGCCATGCGCAGCTTCGAGCGCAGGTCGTCTTCGGTGACGCGCGCGGCCCGCAGGTTGTCCTCGAGGATTTCTTCGCCGGCCATCAGCAGCAGCGGCTCGTTGTCGACCAGACGCTGAATACGCGGGCTGAAGTGCCGCGCACGCGAAACCGCGTATTGCAGTCCGTAGAGCACGACGAGCCCGAAGGCCGCACTCGCCAGCGGCGGGTTCCTGGACAGCAGTGTGGACGCGATGATCGAGCCGAAGGCCACGGTGGTGGCGAAATCGAAGCTCGACATCTTCGAAAAGCTGCGCAGCCCGGCCAGCCGGGTCAGCGCGAGCAGCACGATATAGATGCCTATGCCAGAGACGAGGACCATCGCGAGGGTCGTGCCGGTAGTCGTGATCCATTGCCAGTTCATGCGGGGTCGGTCCTGTAGAGCGGTTGTGGGGCGGCTGTGTCCGCTATGGGCGTATGGACGAAAGTCGCGTAGGGCACGCGGCCCGGTACTGCTAGCTTCACGCCCACGATAATGCACGAGGAGATGGGTATGGCACGTTCTATTTCACATCGTGGCGGGGTGCGTATGGCCGCCGCGACCGCACTGCTCTTATTGCTGGCAATACCGGGCTGGGCGAACGCCGCCGCGGAGTCGCATCGCGTACAGAGCACGACCGACAAGAACATCGAAATTCATGTAAGCGAACGCGCGCCGGCCACAGCCAATGCGCGCGATGCTGCCGTACTGTTCGTCCACGGCGCGACTTATCCCAGCGTGACTTTCGACACCCCATTGGCCAACGGGCCAAGCTGGCTCGAGCGCACCGCGAACGATGGCTACCACGCCTTTGCCATGGACGTGCGCGGCTACGGCCACTCAACACGCCCGGCGGCCATGAGCGCGCCGGCCGGAGACAATGCACCCTTCGCCCGCGCCGAAACCGTGATCCACGATATCGACGACGTTGTGGAATTCATCCGCGAGCGCACCGGCGTGAGCAAGGTCAACTTGGTTGGCTGGTCCTGGGGCACGGTGACCACCGGCATGTACACCGCCAGCCACGGCGACAAGGTCGAGCGGCTGGTGCTCTTCGCTCCTGTATACAGCGCGAACAATGAAGCGTGGACGGCGAAGCTCGCCGATCCCGACAACCCGGATCAACTCGCCGATATCGGTGCTTATCGCACGGTCACCCGCGAACAGGCCGACGAACGCTGGGCCGCCCAGATCGATGCCGAAGACCCGACCGATTGGCGCGATCCGGCCGTGTTCGACGACTGGTACAGCGCGATGCTGGCCATGGAACCGGACGCCGGTGCCAAGCAGATCAAGGCACCCAACGGCGTGCTCGTCGATATCTGGGAGATATTTCACGACCGCCCGGTTTATGACGCGTCGAAGATCGACGTGCCCACACTGGTCATCCGCGGCGACGACGATCCGACCTCGACCGATGCGGACGCGCGTGGGCTCTACGGTGAACTGTCCTCGGCGACCAAGCGCTATGTGGTCATCGGCGACGGTACTCACTTCGTCTGCATGGAGAAGCACGCACCGCAGCTGTTCGCGGAAACAGCGCTGTTTCTCAACGCCGAGCAATAAGCGACGAGGAAACGCAAGCGCGCCGCCCGGTTCGATTGCCGGGTCAGGCGCGCTTTTGCTTGGGCGTCACCCACATGGTGATAACCGCACGAAACACGGTCTTGCCGTGGGTATCGGTGACGTCGACCTGAACCGGGTAGTCCTCGCCCCCGTCAGCGTTTGGCACATCGCCGGCCGAGGCGGTCGCAAGCAGGTCGGTCTCGGCCTTCGCCAGGTATTCAACTGTCATGCCCTTGGGGATCCAGCGATGGCTGGGCGGCACGGTGACGTCCGTCAGCACGCCGCCGGCGAGTTCGGCCATGTTGCACATCGCGATCGCGTGCACCGTGCCGATATGGTTATGCACCGCGCGGCGCTTGCGCATGCTCACCTGCGCATGGCCGGGTTCGAGCGCCTCGAACTTTGGCCGGATGCTGCCGAAATAGGGGGCACGCAGGCAGATCATGCGCGTGAACAGCCATTTGCCGCGCGGCTTGCCGGCCATGCTCTGCCAGAGTTTGAGAACGCGGTTATTCGTGCCGGCCATAGTCGATTCGCTGCTTGTGAAAGGCAATTCGCCATCATAAGCCGAAACAACGCTGACTTTTGCACACCGGCTCTGCACAGCACTGTGGATAAATCGTGTACGCAGCCGCCGATCGCTTATGTGCCAATGGCTGCATCTGTTCTGATCAATTTTTGACCAGTGCGGATAGTCGGCGACGAAGATGCCAGGGCGAACCGTGACCAAGCGGCGAATAACGGTGGTGTGAAGGGACTTGGTCGCCCGGCAACAGGCGCGGCGCACAAGCGCCGCGCTCGCCGGTAGGGCAATTGACGAACGGCCGCCGGCGAGATTGCCGGGAAGGCAGGTGGGCCGGCCCGGCGTATCGCGTCGCCGGGCCGCGCAGTTGCGTCAGTCGTCGCGGCTGACGCGGTAGATCACGCCGTTTTCGTCGTCGCTGAACAGCAGCGATCCGTCTTCGGCCACTGTCAGGCCGGCCAGCCGGCCGATCTGCTGCCAGCCGTCATCGGTCTGTTGCACGAAGCCGGTGATGAACGGTTCGATGGACTGCGGTTCGCCGTCGTCAAAATCGACGCGCACGATCTCGTAGCCGGAGGGCGGCTTGCGGTTCCAGGAACCGCGCATGGCCACGAACGCGTCGCCGCGATACGTCGCGCCCAGGGCATCGCTTTCGTAGAAGCGCATCTGCATGGGCGCGGCGTGGGGTGTCCACATCAGGATGGGTTCGACGCTCTGCTCGGCCCACTGCCTGCTTGTACCCTCGGGCGGTACGTCCTGCGGGTTGAGCTGGCTGTCGGCATAGACATAGGGCCAGCCGTACTGCTTGCCCTGCTGGAGATGGTTGAACTCCTCAGGCTGTTCGTCGTCGCCGAGCCAGTCGATACCGTGGTCGAAACCGTAGAGTTCGCCGGTCTGCGGTTCGAAGTCGAAACCGATGGTGTTGCGCAGGCCCGACGCGAAGATCTCGCGCTCGCTACCGTCACGGGACATGCGCACCATGGTGGCGCTGAGCTTTTCTGTTTCGCCACAGGCATTGCAGGTCGAGCCCACCGAGACATAGAGCGCGTCGTCCGGGCCCAGCGCCAGCGTGCGATTGGGATGCTGGCCGCCGGAGGGAAAGCCCGTGGCGATCTTTTCGAGTTCGCCGAAACTGCCGTCGTCCTGGATCGTGGTCCGATACACGTCGTTGACGGTCATCAGCCAGGCTGTGTTGCCGTCGATTTCGATGCCGTGCATCGCGTCCTTCTTCGCCACGACCTTGCGATCGTCCGCGCGGCCGTCGTCGTCGCTGTCGACGAGCATGAGCACGTCGCCTTCCTTGCGGCGCGTGACATAGATTGCGCCGTTAGGGCTCGTGGCCATCATGCGTGCATTGCCCAGACCCTCGGCGAATACATCGACCGAGAGCCCGTCGGGTACCGACAACCGAGCACGGTTGGACGCGTTCGGGGCTATCGGTGTGGGCTTGAAGACATGGCCGGTCACGGTGACATCGGCGGTCTTGGGGTCGTCGAGTTGCTCCGGGACGTTCGAAGGATTGCTGCCGTTTTCGGCGGCGATGCCCGCACGGGCGTTCGAGGATGACGTATCGGCTGCTGCGGCCAGCCCAGCCGCGGCCAGCAGGCTGCCGAGCAGACAGGCGCGGGATCGATTCGGGTTCGGTTTGATCATCATTCGTTTCGAAGGTGGCTCGTTTACAGGCTCTTAGTAGTAATCTTGATTGCCCGTGCTTGTCTACCGCTCTCCGGCACGTTTTGGGGTACTTCGCGCGGGATCGTAGGCCGCGAATACCTGCCGATAGCACACGATGTAAGCGCTGAAGAAGCCGGCCGCTATATAGAACGGCGCCGCGAGCATGCCGCTGCCGAAGAACAGGCCGGCGAACAGCGGCCCAGCCGCACGTGGTAGCTGGATTGCCACGCTGCCCGTGCTCACCGCGGCGCCGCGCCGGTGGGGCCGGACCAGGCTCACGGTCAAGGCCTGACGTGCCCCCGCCGTGCCGCGATTGAAGGCCGAGCGGACCACATGCAACGTGGCGGCCATCCAGAAACTGGGCACCAACGGCATGGCGACGAGAATCAGCACGCCTATCGCGCGCATCCATACCACGGCGCGGATCACGCCCACCCGCTGAACAAGCCGTCCGGCCCCGACCGAGGACAGTGCCGTCGCGCCGTAGGCCAGCGCCATGACCGGGCCGATATCGGCCGGCCCCTGGCCGAAGCGCACAGCGAACCAATAGGCCATCAGTGGGCCGATCAGACCGATGCCAACGCCGTTGAGCGCATTGATACCGAACAGTCGCAATAGAAGGCCGTTCTCTTTGCGCTGGGTCGCGGCGTCCTCGTTGGCAGTATCGCGGTCCTTGGGCGGTTCCGGTGGTGGCGTGGCGCGATCGGGGGTGAGCGCGAGCAGGCCGAAACAGGTCAGCGAGCCGAGCAGCGACAACAGGAAAAGCGGTCGATAGGCCAGTGCGCCGTCGAGCACGCTGTCGAACAGCTCGGGCAGCCCGCCCAGCAGGGCGCCAAGAGCCATACCGCTGAATCCCACCGCCATGTTGAGGCTGAACACCGGCCCGCGCGCCCGCGCCGACAGCGTCTGACTCAGCCACGACAGTTCGACCGGTGCGAACGGCCCGCTGCCGCCGTTTGCGCCGCGCCCGAAGCCGCCGACAACGGCCGCGCCTGCAACCAGAGTTGGGGCGCTGGTCGTGATCGCGATCAACGCAGCGATCGCCTGTGCTGCCTCGTATACCAGTAGAAAACGCTTGCGCCCGACGCGATCGCTCAAGGGGCCGAGCAGGGTGATCAGCGTGGCGTCGACGAGCAGACCGGCGGTGAACAGGCCGCCGATCGCCGGCGCCGACCAGCCGAGCGCGCGTAGATAAAGCGCAAAGGTGACGATGAGTGCGCCCTGGCCGATGCTGCGGGCGGCGCGCGCGCCGAGCAACAGGCGGGTATCGCGGGGCAGCGCGGCCCAGGTCTTGAACATGGCGGGTGACGAGCGAACCGGAGGAGCGCGAGCCTAGCATCGGTGGGTCAACGAGCGGGGCCGGGCACTCGTCCGATATCGTAGTGGCATGACGACCTCGGGTATTCGCAGTTCATGAGCAGCGCGCTTCAGCCGTTACGCCCGGTGCTGGCGACATTCGTGTTGTTGGGGCTGCTCTGGTGGGGCTTCGATACGTTGCTGAACCAGCGTGCCCATCCCAATCGCACGCTTGCGACCGGCGCGGACGGCGCACAGCGTTTGGTGCTCGAGGCCAGTCCCGGCGGCCACTATCTGGTGCCGGGCGAGATCAACGGCGAGCCAGTCAGCTTTCTCGTGGATACAGGCGCAAGCCACGTTGCCGTCCCGGCCCATCTTGCCGAGCGGCTGGGTCTGTCACGAGGCCGGCGTATTGCCGTGAACACGGCAGCCGGTCGGGCAAGCGCCTACGACACCACCATCGACACGATTGCGATCGGCGGGCTGTCGGTGTCGCGGGTTGGTGGTTCGATCAATCCCGCGATGAACAGCGACTTCGTGCTGCTGGGCATGACCTTCCTGCGGCATGTCGATCTGCGCCAACGCGGTGGCCAGCTGATCATCGAGGCGGCCGGTGGCGCGCAATAAAGAGCGTCAGATGACATGCAGGCAAGCGCTATACAAAGCGCTGATCAAGGCAGCTTGTAGAAACGTCATGCGGGCCATCTAAAGCCAGCTGTCACAGCCCGCGAGTCGAGGAGGGGGCAGCGGTGATGTGTCGACGCTCCCGGTGGACGCGGCTTGCGGCTGGTTGAAACCCGGCCTCGCATCGGTAATGCTGATCGTTCACCATATTCGGGAGCGAACCATGGCGACCGGTTGGGCGCGCGAAGGCGCGGTACAGGAACAGATCGACAGTACGGTGGCCGAAGGCGTGGAGCTTGCCCGCGCAAGGCTGGGTCAGGCCGGTGAGAGTCTTGAGCACTGCGAGGAATGCGGCGACGACATACCGCAGCGCAGACGCGAGGCGATCCCCGGCGTGCGTCTGTGCGTGGCCTGCCAGGAAGCCGTCGACCAGGATCATCGCAGCAACGCCGGCTTCAACCGGCGCGGCAGCAAGGACAGCCAGCTGCGCTGACCATTGCCGGTTTTGTGCCACACGGCACAGGGCGGGCCGCCCCTTAGAGAACGTAACGAAATCGGAAACCGCATGCGCTTCATCTGCGAGATCGCCAATCAGGAGCACCTGATCGACGCCGAGAGCTTCGAGGACGCCGCGCGCGCCGCAGCGGAGCGCCACGCCACGGAACAGGGCACCGACAGCGGCACCTTCACGGTGACCGTCTCCGAGGCGAACGAAGCCGATTTCCCTCTCATTGCCGGCAACGACTACACCGTGACATTGCCCGCCTGAACCTTGGCCTCCCGCGCGAGAGTACTGGCGCGGTTCGAGGCTATTTCGTCTGTCCGCGCCTGCGCGCGCCGAGTTGGTCGCTCATACCGCGACATCGGATAGATCACGCCCGGCCGACTGATGGCCAAGTCCAGCATGGGCCTTGGGTTATGGCACGATGCGTCCTAGTGATTTTGAGGAGAGCCGACCATGGGCGAGTCCAACCCCTTCGAGAGCCTGCCGCAGAACGCGGCTAACCATGCCGCGCTGTCGCCGACCAGTTTTCTTGCCTGGTCGGGCGAGGTGTATCCCGATCGCACCGCCCTGATCCACGGCGAGCTGCGCCAGACCTGGGGCGAGACCTATAGCCGGTGCCGGCAGATGGCCAGTGCGCTGGTAAAGCGCGGTATCAGCGCTGGCGACACGGTGGCGGTGATGGCGCCTAATATCCCGGCCGCCTACGAGATGCACTTCGCCCCGGCGATGATCGGCGCCGTGCTCAACGCGCTCAATGTGCGTCTCGATGCCGCCACGTTGGCCTTTATGCTCGAGTTCGGCGAAGCGAAGATGGTGTTCGTCGACCGCGCCTTCGCGCCGGTGATGGCCGAAGCGATCGAGCAGATGGACAATCCGCCGACCGTGGTGGATATCGACGACCCGGTCTACGACGGCGATGAGTCGCTGATCGGCGAGATTGAATACGAGGCCTTCCTCGCGGAGGGCGACGCCGACTTCGAATGGCGCCTGCCGGAAGACGAGTGGAACGCCATCTCGCTGAACTTCACCTCCGGCACGACCGGCAACCCGAAGGGCGTGGTCTACCACCATCGCGGTGCTTATCTGAATGCCATGACCAATGCCATGGCCTGGGACATGCCCACGCATGCCGTTTATCTGTGGACGCTGCCCATGTTCCACTGCAACGGCTGGTGCTTCCCCTGGACGCTGGCGGCAAAAGCCGGCACCAACGTCTGCCTGCGCCAGGTCGCGGCAGACCCGATCATCGACGCCATGAGCGAACACGGCGTGACCCACTACTGCGGCGCGCCGATCGTGCACTCCATGCTCATCAACGCCGAGGCCGACAAGCTGGCCGGCATCAAGCAGACGGTCTACGGCCTGGTCGCGGGCGCCGCGCCGCCGGCTGCCATGATCGAGGGCATGGAGCGTATCGGCTTCAAACTCACGCATGTCTATGGCCTGACCGAGACCTACGGCCCGGCCGCGCTCTGTGCCAAGCACGAAGCCTGGGACAACGTCAGCCTCGACGAGCGGGTGCGCCTGAACGGCCGCCAGGGCGTGCGCTATCCGACCCAGCGACTGCTCACGGTGGTCGATCAGGAGACCGGTGAACCCGTACCGCACGACGGCAAGACCATGGGTGAGCTGGTGTTCGCGGGCAATATCGTGATGAAGGGCTATCTCAAGAACCCGTCTGCCACCGAAGAAGCCTTCGCCGACGGCTGGTATCACACCGGCGATCTCGGCTATGTCGAGCCCGACGGCTATATTAAGATCGCCGACCGCGCCAAGGACGTGATCATTTCCGGCGGCGAGAACATCTCCTCGCTGGAAATCGAAAGCGTGCTCTCGCGCCATCCGGCCATCGCCGCCTCGGCCGTGGTCGCCAGGCCCGACGAGAAATGGGGCGAAACGCCCTGTGCCTTCGTCGAGTTGCGCCCCGGTGAAGAAACCACCGAGGACGAGATCATCGCCTACTGCCGCGAGCGGCTGGCGAAGTTCAAGTGCCCGAAAACGGTCGTGTTCGGCGCGCTGCCGACGACGTCCACCGGCAAGGTGCAGAAATACGAGCTGCGTTCCAGCGCCGAGCATCTGGACGACTGACGGGCGTCGCCCGCCGGACGGGGCGACGAAGTAATCGCGGCGACACTGCAGGCATGCCAGGCGCGCCTGCGGCGCCTACGCCGCCATGCCTTAGCGGATCAGCTCTTAAGACGCCGGTTATAGGTCGTCTCGTCCAGCTCGCCCTCGCTCTTGCCGACCAGCACCGTGACCATGAGATCGCCGGCCACGTTCACGCTGGTGCGGGCCATGTCGAGGATGCGGTCGATACCGGCCACCAGGCCCACGGCTTCCAGCGGCAGGCCGACCTGGGTGAGCACGATCGAGAGCATTACCAGCCCCGCGCCGGGCACGCCGGCCGTGCCGATGGAGGCGAGCGTGCCGGTAAGAATGATCATGCCGTAGTCGGCCCAGGAGAGATCGATGCCCACGAATTGGGCCACGAACAGCGCGACCACGCCCTGGTAGAGCGCGGTGCCGTCCATATTGATGGTCGCGCCTACCGGCAACACGAAACCGGACACGCCCCGCGATACGCCCAGATTGTCCTGCGCACAGCGCAGCGAAACGGGCAGCGTGCCCGACGAGGAGGCCGAGGAGTAGGCAACCACCAGCGCATCGATACTGCCGCGAAAATAGCGCACGGGGTTGAGCCGGCCGAGCAAGGCGATCAGCCCGGTATAGACCACCAGCACGTGCACCACACACGCCAGATAAGCCACGCCGATCACCTTGGCCAGCGGCAGGAGTACGTCGAGCCCATACTGGCCGGACACATTGGCGATCAGCCCGAACACGCCGAACGGCGCGAAGGCCATGACAATCTCGGTGAGCTTGTACATCGCCTCGGCGAAGCTTTCGAACACGCGCGTCATCGGCGCGCCGCGCTCGCCGATCAGCAGCAGCGAAATGCCCAGGCCGATGGCGAAGACGATGATCTGCAGAATGTTGCCGTTGGCCAGCGCATCGATCGGGTTCTGCGGCACGAGGCCGACCAGGATCTCGACCAGCGATGGCGCCTCCTTGGCTTCGACCGAGGCGTCATAGGTCAGATCCAGGCCCGCGCCCGGCTGGAAGATCGTGGAGGCCAGTAGGCCGATCGCGATCGCGAACGCAGTCGTGAACAGATACAGCGCGATCGTGCGCAGGCCGATCCGGCCCATCTTCTGCGGATCGCCCATGCCGGTGATGCCGACCACCAGCGTGGAAAACACCAGCGGTACGATCAGCATCTTGATCGCGCTGATGAAGATATCGCCGAGTGGCTTGAGCACGGTGGCGTTGTCGCCTAGCAGCGCGCCGGCGATCGCGCCGAGCACCAGCCCCGCCAGAATCTGGGCCCAGAGCGGCACGCCCGGGATGAAGCTCATGGGCGTTTTCTTGTCGTCGTCGCTCATGCTCGAAACTCGTTGTTCGGTCGATCAGTTTTGATTGTGCGCGTCGGCCGGGATTCACGAAAACGGCGCGTCGAGGCAGGGCCGATCCTGCCCGCGCTTATGCCCAGGGCAGGCGCTGCAGATCGACGTTGCCGCCGGTCAGGATCACGCCTACGCGCTTGTCCGCAAATACATCGCGATGGCGCAGGATCGCCGCCAGTGGGACCGCGCAGGAGGGCTCGATGATGATCTTCATGCGCTGCCAGGTCAGGCGCATGGCTTCGACGATCTCGGCTTCATCGGCGAGCAGGATATCGTCGATCTCGGTGGCCACGAACTGCCACGTCAGCTCGCCCAGCGAAGCCTTGAGGCCGTCGGCGATCGTGTTCGGCGCATCCTCGACCAGACGTTCTCCGGCCTCGCGCGAACGCTTGGCATCGTCGGCGTTGGCGGGTTCGGCAGCGATCACCCGGGTGGCGGGCGACAGCGCGCGAGCGCTGAGCGCCGTGCCGCTAATCAGCCCACCGCCGCCGACCGGGGCGATGACAATATCCAGATCGGGCACGTCCTCCAGCAGTTCCTTCGCACAGCTGCCCTGGCCGGCGATCACGCGCGCATCGTCGTAGGGCGGCACGAAGTTCGCGCCGCTGTCGGCGATCACCGCGTCGAGGGTTTCCTGGCGTGCGGCGTTGCGCGGTTCGCAGAACACGATCTGCCCGCCATAGCCGCGGACCGCGTCGATCTTGGGCTGCGGGGCGGTTTCGGGCATGACCACCGTGCAATCGATGCCGCGACAGGCCGCGGCGCGCGCCAGCGCCATGCCGTGGTTGCCGCTGGAATGGGTGGCCACGCCGCGCTTCGCTTCCGTCTCGCTCAGGCCGAACACCGCATTCACCGCGCCGCGTGATTTGAAGGCGCCGGCCTTCTGAAAGTTCTCGCACTTGAAGAACAGCTGCGCGCAGCTCATCGCATCAAAGGTTTCGCTGGTGAGCACCGGCGTGCGGTGAATCCACGGGGCGATGCGATCCTGCGCGCGGCAGACGTCGTCGAAGCTGGGAAGGGACATGGGCAACTCGGCTGTGATCACCCGCGCCATTCTGCCGGAGGGTTTGGAATCAAGGAAAAACGTGGTGATCGACAAGACGTTCGAGCGGGGACAGCGTGCGCCAGTTGTGCGCCATCACATCGTGCTTGAATTGCTGCACCCCGGCGCTCTAATAATGCGATACCGCCCCTGTACCGGCAGACCGCTGCCCGAGGACTTCATGAACGATGTGTCGACAGCCCAGTCGCCGCGCGAGGATATCGATGGCCAGGCGCCCGCGGATGCCGCGCGTACGCTGAGCAGCCTTCCGCCAGACGAGATCCAGGCGTTGTTGGCCCAGATGCCTCACGACGAGGCGCTGGCCGTGGCCGCCCAGCTGTCCGGCGCGGCGACCGCACAGGCCAACGACGCGAGCACCGAGGCCGCTGCTGCGGATATCGATGCGCCGATCGACGATCTGGTCATGCCGGCGCCGGCCGTGTTGCCGTCGTCGCATACCGCTGCGCAGGCGGTGGCGTTTCTTGTGCAGAGCGGCGAATCGGTTGCCGAGATCACCTATATCTTCATCGTCGACGACGAAAAACTCGTCGGCGTGGTGGGCATGCGCGATCTGGTACTCGCGCGCCCCGGCCAGCCGCTGTCCGAGATCATGGTGCCGGAGCCATTCCGCTTCAAAAGCGGCAGCGGCATCGACGACGCCGTCCGCGCGGCCCTCGTCAAGCACTACCCGGTTTATCCCGTAGTCGACGAGGAGGATCGGCTGATCGGCAGCGTGCGTGGCTGGCAGTTGTTCCAGCGCGTGGTGGTCGAGGTCACCGGTCAGGCGGGCGCCCAGGTCGGTGTATCGCGCGAAGAACAGATCACCACGCCGATTCTCAGCGCGTTCCGTATGCGCCATCCCTGGCTGCAGGTGAACCTGCTCACGGCGTTCGCGGCCGCCTTCGTGGTCGGCATGTTCGAAGACACCATCACCCAGATCGTCGCGCTCGCCGCTTTCCTGCCGGTGCTTGCCGGCCAGAGCGGAAATACGGGCTGCCAGGCACTGGCGATTACCCTGCGTGGTCTCACGCTCGGCCAGCTCGACGAATATCCGGTGCGCAAGCTGTTGCGCAAGGAGATCCTGCTCGGCGCGCTGAACGGTTTTGTGGTCGGTATCGTTGCCGGTATCGCGATGTGGCTGTATGCCTCGATGTCGGGCGAAGCAAACGCGATGATGCTCGGTCTGGTGATTCTGGTCGCCATGCTCGGCGCCTGTACCGGCAGCGGTATCTTCGGCGTGGTCGTGCCGCTCACGCTCAAGCGTTTTGGCGCGGACCCGGCTATGGCCAGTAGCATCTTCCTGACCACCTTCACGGATATTCTCGGCATGGGCCTGATGCTGTTTCTCGCCAGTTCGATTCTGTTGTGAAGCTATCGGACGAGAATGAAACCTTCGGCTGGCACTACCGCGGCGGCGAGCGTCCGCCGTTCGCGATCGCGCCGCAGGCCGGTCAGGAATCGGTCTGGGACTACCCGCGACCGCCGGCCATCGTGGCCAGCGACCGGCGCGTCGAGGTGCGCCTGGACGGGCGGGTGATCGCCAGCACGCGCGCGGCTTTTCGTGTACTCGAAACCGCCGGTGCGCCGACGTATTACCTGCCGCCTGAGACGGTTGATTTCGATGCGCTGGTCGCGGGCGAGTCCCAAAGTTTCTGCGAATGGAAAGGCGTGGCGCGCTACTGGGATGTCACCGATGGGCGCCGCACCGTGGCGCGAGCGGCCTGGAGTTATCCCGATGCCGGCGGGCGTTCAGCCGCGATTGCCGGCTGTATCGCCTTCTATTGCGATCGGCTCGATTGCCGTGTCGACGGTCAGCGTGCTTTTGCCCAGCCGGGCGGCTTCTATGGCGGTTGGGTGACGCCGGACGTGGTCGGCCCGTTCAAGGGCGAGCCGGGCACCGAAGGCTGGTAGTGGTCGCTCAGCCGACGCCGCGCTTGGCGACAAACACGCGGTAGTCGCGTTTCATGCAGCGGGCGTAGGTAAACGCCAAGTCCACCACCATGGCCTTGAACGCCTCGCGATGGTCGTCGCAGCGCGACAACACGGCGCGGGCGAAGTACGCTGGATCGTCCGGGCGCAGCGCGTGCGCACCGCGGATATGCTCGCGCGCGAGGATTCGCCCCCACTGCTGGGTCAGGCGTCGGTACTGTTTGAAGCCATCGATCTTGTGGGTCGGGAAGTCCTTCTTGTAGGGAGAACGCTGGCGCACCGAGTACACCTTGTGGCCGAGCGTGATCCAGCCGAGATAATCGTCCGGGTGATTGGCCAGGGCCTGAAAGGCCAGGGCGTGGCGCTGGGCTTCGTGGTCGAACGTCTGGCGCCAGGCGCGTTTTTCGCGCGCGTTCATGAAGCGATAGGCCGGCGGCGCGGTCTGCTGCTTGATATCGAGGATGATGTCGTCGTCGACGCTCTCGCTATCGCCTTCGATCAGCGCGTAGTAGCGGGCCAGGCCGAGCGAGCCGGTGCCGGCATTCAACCGACGGGCGATGTCCTTGACCGCGAAATGCGAGCGCGGTCGGTCGGTGCCGCCCTGCAGGGTCTGCGGATATTCACGGTCGAGTGCCGCGATGATTCGCCGGCGTTCGACGGCGCTCACCGCGCTCATCTTCTTCTTGCCGAGATCGAAACGGCGCTGTCCGTCATCAGCGACCGTCGTCCATTTCGCCAGGTGCTTGGCATGGCCTTTCTTGCGCATCACCTTGCGGATGAAAGGGCCAAGCGGCTTCTTGATGTATTTGACGTGGATGTCTTCCGGGCTGCGGCCGTCGGCGTGGTCGACGAGCGTATCCAAGTAGGTGGTCAGCAGATGCCGGATCGCACGCGCGGTCTTGTCGGGCGACAGGCCGGCGTTCTCCTCGGCGTCTAGCACCATGCTCGCGGCATGGCGCCAGAGGTCGTACTGGTAGTCGCCGATCACGGCATCGTCGAAGTCGTCCATGCCGTAGTGCACGCCCTGGCGCGGGTCGCCGTAGGCGCCGTGGTTGTGCACGTGCGCATCGCCCTGCAACCAGGTCTGGGTGTCCTTGAGACCGCCGAACAGGTAATAGCGCCAGTCCTGCCAGACATCGCCCCAGTACAGATGATTGGTGCCGCGAAAGAAGCGATAGGGCGAGCGCGACATCTTCTCGTACTTGCGCGCCCGGTCGGCGCGGCTAAGCCGTCGGTTGTGGGCATCGATCTCGTCGAGCACCAGTTCCTCGCGGCTGAAACGCATGAAATGAAAGCCCATCGGCGGTTTCCTGAAGACGTGATCGCAACGATTGGAAAAGACGCAGCAGGAATCGAGCCGGGCCTGCCGAACGCTTGGTGCTAGCCCGGTTCTTGACCGCGCAACTCGCCGACGAACGCTGCGATACCGGCACCGATCTCGGCCGGTGAATCCTCTTGCACGAAATGCAGGCCGGAGACCGTAATCTCTTGCTGGCGCGGCCACGTCCGGCAGAACTCGCGCTGCTCGCCGATCAGGACGATGCCGGGTTCGGCATTGATGAACAGCTTGGGCGGGCTCTCGTCGCTGGCCAGCCACTGGCCGTAGCCGTCCATCACGTCATGCACCGCGGCCGGCTCGCCGTCGAAGGGAATCTGGCGCGGCCAGGACAGGGTCGGGCGACGCGCTTCGCCGGCGTCCGCAAAGGGACGGCGGTATTCGGCCATTTCGGTGTCGGTGAGGTCGCGCAGAATCGAGCTGGGCAGGATCTTTTCCACGAACACGTTCTTGTCGAGACAGATTTCCTCGCCGGCGGCGCTGCGCATGGTGGCGAAGATATCCTTGGCGCTGGCCGACCATTCGGACCACGCGAGTGGACGAACCAGGGCCTCCATATAGACGATGCCCTGAACCCGGTCGCGATGACGGTTGGCCCAGTCGAAACCCAGCCCCGAGCCCCAGTCGTGGACGACCAGAATCACGTTCTCGGTGACGCCCAGGGCGTCGAGCAGGCCGTCGAGATAGTGGCGGTGCTCGAAGAAATCGTAGGCATCGGGCCCGGTCGAGCCCCTGGGTTCGGAATCGCCCATGCCGATCAGATCCGGCGCGATGCAGCGGCCGAATGCTTCGGCATGCGGGATGATGTTGCGCCAGAGATAGGACGACGTGGGATTGCCGTGCAGGAACACGATCGGGTCGCCGGTCCCGCTCTCGACATAGGCCATGCTTCGGCCGTTGACCGTGACATGGCGTTTTTCGTAAGGCATGACTTCGCCGCTCATCGCGTATCCGCTCGCAGGGTGAACAGATTCACCCTAGCAGAGCGGGTCTGCGACACACGGGGGTTGGCTCAGCACACCCCGTCGCTGCGCTTGGGCACGCCAAGGCCGAACAGCGGTCGTAGCTTGATGCCGACCACGGTGCCGCCGAGCGCGACCACGCCCCAAAGCCAGCCGTGCAGGCTGAACGAGGCGATGCCACCGAAATAAGCGCCGATATTGCAGCCGAAGGCGATACGCGCGCCATAGCCCATGAGCACGCCGCCGATGATGCGGGCGATCACGGTGCGCCAGGGAATATGACTCGCGATGGTAAAGCGCCCGCCGATGCTCGCTGCGGTCATCGCGCCGAGAATGATGCCGAAATCCATGACGCTCGTGCGATCTGCGAGAATCGGCTTGTCGAGCGCGCCCGCGTGCAGTTCGGACCAATAGAACCACTGGCCGACATCGGCGCCCGTCGCCGCCACAGCCTTGGAGCCCCACAGCGCGAACGCGCTGGTGATGCCCCAGGGCTTGCCGCTGGTCCAGAGCGTTAGCGCGTTGAGCGCGGCGAGTGCGATCGCACCGGCCCAGAGCGGCCACGCACCACGCAGCACCCGCGCCCAGCCGTTGGCATGCGGCGGCGTCTGCCGACGCGGCGGACGCAGGCGTTTTTCGATTGCGTACGTTGCCGCGGCGATGACCGCAAACACGCCCAACTGCATCACGATCGCACCCGGATAGCCCCAGCTCGTGTCGGCCAGCGACACGGTGCGCCACTGCAGGTCGGGCTGCATCCAGAACGCGAAGTCGTGGGCAGCCCAGACGGACCCGGCGATGAAGCCGAGCAGGGTGATCACGATCGAACTCTGGCCGGAGCCGACGGTATACAACGAGCCGGAGGCGCAGGAGCCGCCGAGCTGCATGCCGATCCCGAACATGAAGCCGCCGACGGCCACGCCCATGCTGATCGGGAACACATAGCCCTGCAGCTCACCCCCGAACAGGCTGCTGCCGTAGGCCAGCAGCGGGGCGAACAGGATGCAGGCCACGGTGAGCATCAGCAGATGCGCACGCAGCGTCGTACCCTGGCCGACGGCCATGAGCTGGCGAAACGCCGACGTGAAGCCGAAGCGGGCGTGATAAAGCGACACGCCAAGCCCGATGCCGATCAGAAAGAACAGGCCCTGCTCGAGGCCGTGCATGGCGAAGAGCCAGGCGCCGAGCAGCGCGCTGGCGCCCAGGCCGACCGTGGTGGCGCCGACTTGGGGGGCCGGCAGGGCGGTGGTGTTGTCGGACGAAAGCGTGGTCTGGCTCATGGCGATCGGTGATCGGAATGCTGGAGTCGAGCATAGCGCGGGATTTACCGCACAAGGCTCGTGCATTGCTGCCGAAACGATGAATGCGCCGTACCGAAAACGCGATACGGCGCATTCGTGAGGCCATCAGTGGTGAGGCATCAGGCGATGCTGTCGACCACGCCACCATCCACGCGCAGGGCTGCGCCCGTGGTTGCCGAAGCCTGTTCGGACACGGCGTAGACCACCATGTTAGCGACTTCCTCGACCGTGGCCGCGCGCTGGATGATCGAGCTCGGGCGGGCCTGCTGCACGAACTCGGCAGCGACTTCTTCCATCGACTTGCCGCTTTCGGCCTGCTTGTCGGCCAGCATGGACTGCACGCCTTCGGAGAGTGTCGGGCCCGGCAGCACGGCATTCACCGTCACGCCGGTGCCGGCCAGGCGCTTGGCGAGACCACGCGAAACCGACAGGTTGGCGGTCTTGGTCATGCCGTAATGGAGCATCTCGTCGGAGATGTTCAGGCCGGACTCCGAGGACATGAAGACCACGCGGCCCCAGCCGGCCTCGACCATGGCGGGCGTGTAGGCGCGCGACAGGCGCACGCCGGACATGATGTTCACGTCGAAGAACTGCTGCCATTCGTCATCCGGGATCTCGTAGAAATCCTTGGGACCGAAGATGCCCAGGTTGTTGACGAGGATATCCACGCGCGGCTCGGCCTCGACCACCGTATTGCAGCCCTCGGCGGTGCCGAGATCGGCTGAAATACCGCGCGCGTCGGCGTTCGGCACGGTCTCGCGCAGTTTTTCCAGTGCCGCATCGACCCGATCCGGCTTGCGGCCGTTGAGGATGACGGTCGCGCCGGCGCGGGCCAGCCCGGTGGCGATAGCGAAACCGATGCCGTGCGTCGAGCCGGTGACGAGGGCGGTCTTGCCGTTGAGTTCGATCTGCATGATGGATTCCTGAAGCGTTGAAAGAGTTATCGAGTTGGAAAATGCGTTCGGTCGTGGGTCGATCAAGTCCCGCTGCCGCGTTCGACCAGTTCGATACGAATGCCCGTGGGTGATTCCACGAACAGGCGGCGTTCGCCCAGTTCATCGATACGGCTTTCGGCATGGCGGTAGCCGGCGGCCTGCACCCGCGCGCGGGCGGCTTCGATATCGGTGACAGCGAAGGCCACATGATCGATCGTTTCAGCGTCGCAGCGGTCTTTGTCGCCTGTCGCGCCGGCCGGTATGAGATGAACCAGGGGCGTGTCGCCGGCATAGAGCCAGTCGCCTGGAAAGCCGAAATCGGGCCGGTAGCCGGTCTGCAGGCCCAGCAGACACGCGAAGAACTGCCGATGTGCGGCAAGGTCCGTGGTGCGCAGCGTGGCGTGGTCAAGCGTCACGGCCGGGCCGCTTGTCGCAGGCCACGCCTGATTTTCTGCTGTGCTGGTCATGGTTTTAGTGTGGGTTTTGTTGCCGGCAGGGAGAACGCACAGAATCGCCAAGGGTTTGTTGTGCATTGTGCAATAATCCGCCCGTCGCCCATTTCTGCCCCACGCGGCGGTTGGCGACGCTGATCGAAACGAGAGGACAGCACACCGATGGCAGACCAGCTCATCCAGATGCGCATATTCGTGCAGGTGATCGAGGCCGGCAGCCTGTCGGCCGCGGCCCGCGAGCTCGGCCTGTCGCCGGCGGTGGTGAGCCGGCGGCTCGCCGCGCTGGAAAAGCGCCTCGGCGTGCGCCTGATCAACCGCACCACACGCAGCCTGTCGCTGACCGACGAGGGCGCGGATTTTCAGGCGCGTTGCCTGCGCATCCTGGCCGAGATCGAAGAGGCCGAAACCCAGGCCGCGATTGGCGCGCGGGCAACCAGTGGCGAACTGCGTGTGACCACGTCTGTGGCCTTCGCACGACGCCTGGCGCCGCTGCTGCACGATTTTCAACAGACCCACGAGGGGCTAAGTGTACGCCTGCACGCCAGCGATGCGGTCGTGAATATCGTCGAAGGCGGTTTCGATCTGGCGGTGCGTTTTGGAACGCTGGCCGATTCGAGTCTGATTGCCCGCGAGGTCGCGCCGAATCGCCGGGTGATCTGTGCCGCGCCGGCCTATCTGGCGCGCCATGGCCGCCCGAGCCACCCGGACGAGCTCGTGCATCACGATTGTGTGTTGATGGGCGATCCGCCGCTGGCGACCTGGCAGTTCGCGGACGGTACCAGCGTGCACGTCAACGGCCGCTTCACTTCCAACGACGGCGAGATCGCCCATCTCTGGGCACTGCAGGGCGCTGGACTGGTGCTCAAATCGATCTGGGACGTGCAGGAGGATCTCGCGAGTGGCCGTCTGAAGACGGTGCTCGATGCGCATCCGCTGCCCTGTGCGGCTATTCATGCCATGTATCCGCATCGTCGATTCGTCGCACCCAAGGTGCGTTTGTGTGTCGATTACCTGCGCGAGCGGTTGGCCGAACAGGCGGCTGCATTGCCCGAAATGACGGCGATTCCGGCCTGACTGGCCGGCATTTGGCGGCCACAGAGGGCGGCTGGCGTGCTCCTTGCGTTTATCGGGGCCTCGACTAGACTCGATTCATGGCCAATTCGCGCTCGCGAAGGCCGAACTACATAAAACACAGGGGGCCGTCATCATCATGTTTTCCCGAATTCTCAAGACGCTCGTCGTTGCCACGCTGGTCTTCGGCTGTGCGCAACTCGCCAGCGCGCGCACGTTCATCACGATCGGTTCCGGTTCGACCACTGGTCTCTACTACCCGACCGCGGTCGGCATGGCCAAGATCGTGAACGAGGCCGGTATCGATATCCGCGCCAACGCGCGTTCCACCGGCGGCTCGGTATTCAACGACCGTGCGGTCGGCGCCGGCCAGCTGCAGATGGGCGTGAGCCAGAACAACGTTGCCTATTACGCCTACAACGGCACCGGCGTCGAGGCGTTCAAGGACAAACCGATCGAAAACCTGCGCGGCGTGGCCGTGCTCTATCCGGAAACGATCCAGGTGCTGGCCCGCAAGGACGCGGACATCGACAGCCTCGACGACATGAAGGGCAAGCGGGTCTATGTCGGCGATATCGGCTCGGGCACGGAACAGGACGTGAAGAACCTGTTCGGTGCTTTCGACATGAGCATCGAAGACCTCAAGGCGCCCGTGCGCGGTAGTGCCGGCAGCGCCGTGGGCCTGCTGCGCGACGGCCAGATCGATGCCATGTTCTATACCGTGGGCCTGGGCGCATCCGCCATTACCGAAGCCGCACAGACGGCGCCGATCGAGCTGGTCTCGGTGTCACCGGAAAAGATCGAGCAGCTGCACGCCAAGTATCCGTTCTATACCCAGATCGATATCCCGGAAGGCACCTATCCCAAGATGGGTAAAGCCACCGCGGTGACGCTCAAGGCCATGCTCGTGACCTCGTCCGAGCTGTCCGAAGACGCGATCTACCAGTTCATGAATACGGTCTTCAACGAGAAGAAGGACGCGTTCTACAACGATATCCAGAACCCGAACCTGAAGAAATACTTCACCCTCGACAGCGCGCTGGAAGGCATGTCCATCCCGCTGCATCCCGGTGCCGTGAAGTTCTTCAAGGAACAGGGCATCGAGATCAACGACAGCCAGATGCCGCCGTCCTGATCGGTCCGTAAAGACCGGACGGAAAAATCCTGAACCCCGGTCGCTGCGGCCGGGGTTCTTGCGTTGTGGTCGGGGCGTTGCCCGCGGTCGGTGCAGGCGGGCCATGAAATTAGCCCGGATAAGTGCAGGGATGATCGATGACTGAACATGTAAAGCCAGAAGCCGAGGACATCGTAAAAGCCAGCGAATACGGCGGCCGCGCGCCGGCGATCGCCTGGCAGCGGTGGCTGCTGGTCACGATTGCGGTGTCGTGGAGTCTGTTCCAGCTGTATGCGAGCTATTTCGGCACGCTCAATCCGCAGAAGATCGGCTCGATCCATCTGGCCTTCGGTTTTGCGCTCGCCTTTCTGGCCTACCCGCGCAAGGGCGGGCCGCTGGATCGTATTCCCTGGTATGACTGGCTGCTGGCCGCCGCGAGCGTGGCCAGCGCGCTTTATATCCTGTTCAGCTACTACAACATCGTGGTGTTGCAGGGCGGTCTGCCCGAGCCGCGCGATATATGGGTCGGCACCGCGCTGCTGGCGTTTCTCGCCATCGGCGCGACCCGCCTGCTGGGCTATGCGCTGCCGATCATTGCTGCACTGGTGGTCATCTACGGCATCACCGGGCCGGCCGGCATCATCCCGCTCACGCCGCCGGACGTGATCTATCTGCACAACGGCTATGACTGGGCGCAGATCATCCAGCAGCTCTATATCACTACCGAAGGCATCTGGGGCACACCGATCCAGGTCTCGGCAACGTTCGTGTTTCTGTTCGTACTGTTCGGCGCGCTGCTCGACAAGGCCGGGGCGGGCCAGTATTTCGTCGATCTCGCCTATAGCGGCCTGGGCACGTTCCGCGGCGGGCCGGCCAAGGCATCGGTCGTGGCCAGTCTGCTCACCGGCGTGATTTCGGGCTCGTCGACCGCGAATACGGTCACCACTGGCACATTCACCATTCCGCTGATGAAGAAGATCGGCTATCCGCCCGTCAAGGCGGGGGCAACCGAGGTGGCGGCGTCCGTCAACGGCCAATTGATGCCGCCGATCATGGGCGCGGCGGCCTTCATCATGGCCACCTTCATCGACATGCCGTACTCGCAGCTGATCATCCATGCGCTGGTGCCGGCGGTGCTGACCTATCTCGGCCTGCTCTATGTCGTGCATCTCGAAGCGCTCAAGCTCGGCCTGCAGGGGCTGCCGCGTTCCGAGTTGCCGCCGTTCTGGAAAACCTTCGTAAGCGGCGTGCATTACCTGATCCCGGTCGCCTTCCTGCTCTATGAGCTGATGTGGGCGAACCTCACCCCGGAACGCAGTGCGCTCAATGCCACGGTGGTTCTGGCAGGGCTCATCCTGGTTCAGGAGCTGGTCAAGGGCGTGCGCAGCGGCAACCTCGCGGCCGGCCTGTGGCAGGGCCTGCGCCTGATCGTGTCCGGGCTGGAAACGGGTGCGCGCAACATGACCACGATCGCGATCGCCACCGGTGCGGCCGGCATCATCGTCGGCATGGTCACCATGACCAATCTCGGCTATGGCCTGACCCAGGTGCTGGACGTGCTCTCCGGCGGCAATATCTGGATCGTGCTCGTGCTGTCGGCGATTACGTCGCTGATTCTCGGCATCGGCCTGCCCACCACCGCGAACTACATCGTCATGGCCGCGCTGGTCGCGCCGGTGATCGTCAATCTTTCCGGCGAGGCGGGTCTGGTCGTGCCGCTGGTGGCGGTTCATCTGTTCGTGTTCTATTTCGGTATTCTCGCCGACGACACGCCGCCGGTCGGCCTGGCCGCCTATGCAGCGGCCGCGATCTCGCGGGCCGACCCCATTGCGACCGGCGTGCAGGGCTTCATCTACGACCTGCGTACCGCAATCCTCCCGTTCATGTTCTTCTTCAACCCGGAACTACTGCTGATCAATGTCGGCAGCTGGTACTACGCGGGCTGGGTGATCGTCACCGCGCTGGTCGGCATGCTCGGCTTCGTTGCCGCGACGCAGGGGTATCTGAAGATCCGCATGCACTGGTACGAGCGGCTGCTGATGCTCGTCGGCGCGCTGCTGCTGCTCAAGCCGGGCAGCTGGACCGATCTGGCGGGCATCGGATTGCTGGCCGTCGTGGTCTTCTGGCACCGCCATCGCGCCGGGGCGCCGCTGGTGCCGACGGCTGGTTGAGAGCGGGCCTGCGAGTGGGGATGCCGCGCTGCGCTGTCAGTGACGGTATCCTCTCGTCGCCATGAACGAGATCACGCCAGACGACAAGCCACCGGTCAGCGAAGCCGACGAGCGCTGGATGCGCCATGCGCTGGATCTCGCGCGGCGCGCCGAAGCAGCAGGCGAAGTGCCGGTGGGCGCGGTTGTAGTGCGTGACGACGTATTGCTCGGCGAGGGCTGGAACTGCCCGATCGCCGAGCACGACGCCACCGCCCATGCCGAGATCCGTGCGCTGCGTGCGGCCTGTGCCGAGGCCGACAACTACCGGCTGCCCGGGGCGACGCTCTACGCCACCCTGGAGCCTTGCGCGATGTGCGCGGGCGCGATTGGCCATGCCCGTATCGAGCGCGTGGTCTACGGCGCGGACGACTTCCGTGCCGGCGCGGTGCATTCGATCTTTTCGGTGTTCGACGAGGCGCGGCTGAATCATCGCGTGACCCATGTCGGCGGTGTGTTGGCCGAGGAGAGTGCCGCGCTTCTGCGGGCCTTCTTCCGGGCGCGTCGCGCGCGCCGCTGAGACGGTCGCAAAAAAGCCCTGCGCAGGGCGCGACGACAGTGATAGCCTGCCGCCATGAACAAGCAAAAGACATGGCACGTCGCAGTCCTGCCCGGCGACGGTATCGGTCCGGAAGTGATCGCCCAGGCCACGCGCGCGATTGACGCGCTCGTCGCAGCCGACCCGGCACTGGCGATTGAATACGAGACCTTTGAGTGGCCGTCCCACGCCTGGCACGAGAAGCACGGTGAAAGTGCGCCGGCGGATTATCTCCAGCGACTGGAGAAATTCGACGCGATCCTGCTCGGCGCGCTCGGCGATCCGGGCCCGGCTGACGATCCGAATCGCTATCTGCTGTCGGACGCGGTATCGCTGTCGCCGCTGCTGGAAATCCGCAAGGGTTTCGACCAGTGGTGCTGCGAGCGGCCCTGTCGGCCGATGAAAGGCGCGCCGCAATATCTGGCCGACGAGCGCGCCAACGATATCGACATGCTCGTGATTCGCGAGAACAGCGAGGGCGAGTACGTCAATCAGGGCGGCCGCATGGCGGTCGGCACGAAGAACGAGATCGCGACCCAGGTCGCGCTGTTCACCCATCGCGCCACCGATCGCATCATCCGGCATGCCTTCGAACAGGCGCGGGTGCGAGCCGCCGAGCGCAAGGCCGAAGGCCGGGAGCGCAGCTTCGGACGTGACGGCAAGACCAGTCAGGTCTGTGTGATCACCAAGCGCAACGCGCAGCGTTTCTGGGGCGATATGTGGACCGACATGTTCGCCGAGATCGCGAAGGATTATCCGGATGTCGCCACCCATCACGAACTGGTGGATGCCGCCTGCATGAAGTTTGTCAGCCATCCGTGGATGTTCGACGTGGTGGTGGCATCGAATCTGTTCGGCGATATCCTCACCGATCTGGCCGCCGTACTGAACGGCGGCATGGGCGTGTCGCCGTCGTCCAACGTCAATCCGTCGGATCGCTCGCGCCCGCCCATGTTCGAACCGACCCACGGCAGCGCGCCGGATATCGCGGGCAAGAACATGGCCGGCCCCACCGCCATGCTGCTGACCACGGCCATGATGCTCGACTGGATGGGCGTCGAAGACGAAGCCGCCGCACGTGCGGGCAACCGGCTTCGCGACGTGGTCGCGGCCGACCTGGCCGATCACGGTCGTGAGCGGCGGGCCACTGATGAAACTGGCGATGCGATCGTCGCCGCCCTCTGATTTATTGTTTGCGGGCACGCGTTTGTCGTGCTCCGAAAGCGCGTGCATTGAAACTCGGAATCATCGCGTCTAGGCTCGCGCGCAAAGTATCCAAGGATCACCCAGGAGACCCGTCATGATCGGAAGCAACAAGAGCAATCTGTCGCCCCTGCTCCAGCAGGCCACCGACGTTCACGTCGATCGCGGCGAAGGCTGCTACCTGTTCGACACTGACGGTAAGCAATATCTCGACTTTACGGCCGGCATCGGTGTGACCAGCACCGGCCACTGTCATCCGAAGGTTGTTGCCGCGGCCCAGGAACAGATCGGCAAGCTGATCCACGGTCAGTACACGACCATCATGCACAAGCCGATTCAGGATCTGTCGGCGCGTCTGGCCGAAAAGATGCCGGGCGATATCGATTCTGTCTTCTATGCCAGTGCCGGCACCGAGGCCGCCGAATCGGCCATGCGCTTGATGCGTCATGCCACGGGCCGCCCGAACATCGTGGTCTTCCACGGCGGTTTCCATGGCCGCACCATGGGCTCCGCCTCGATGACCACCTCCGGCACGGCCTACACCGCCGGTCTGCAGCCGATCATGGGCGGCGTCGTGGTCGCACCGTTCCCCAACGCCTACCGCTACGGCTGGTCCGAAGATCAGGCCACCGAGTTCTGCCTGCAGGAACTGGATTACATCCTGCAGACGATCAGCGCGCCGGGCGATACTGCGGGTATGCTCATCGAGCCGATCCAGGGCGAGGGCGGTTTCATTCCGGCCAACACCAAGTTCATGCAGGGCCTGCGTGAGCGGTGTGACAAGCACGGCATGCTGCTGGGCGCGGACGAAGTCCAGGCGGGCTATGGCCGGACCGGCAAGTTCTGGTCGCATAGCCATTACGACGTGCAGCCGGATATCGTGGTTACGGCCAAGGGTCTGGCCAGCGGTTTCCCGCTGTCGGCCTGTGCCGCACCGCGCAAGATCATGGAGAAAGGCCTGGCCGGTTCCCAGGGCGGTACCTACGGCGGCAACGTCGTCGCCTGCGCCGCAGCGCTGGCTACGCTCGACGTGATCGAGGAAGAAGGCCTGGTCGAGAATGCCGGCGCCCAGGGCGCGCATCTCAAGGAGCGCCTGGATCGGCTCGCCGACAAGGACAAAGGCATCGGCGACGTACGCGGTAAAGGCCTTATGACGGGCGTTGAGTTCCAGAAAGACGGCAAGCCGGACGGCGACCGTGCCGGCAAGATCGCCAAGGAGTGCGAAAAGCATGGCCTGTTGTTGCTGCGTTGTGGCCCCGGCAAGCAGGTCGTTCGATTCCTGCCGCCGCTGGTCGTGACCCGCGAGCAGATCGACGCCGGCGTGGATATCTTTGCCAAGGCGGTCGAAGCTACGGCATAGGGCGCGCCAGCCCTTGAAAGCCGAGAAGGCCGCCATCTTCGGATGGCGGCCTTTTTTTATGTTCGCCGTCCGCCGTGCGATCACCTGGCGCAGCGCATCGCTACAATAAAATCCTTTGTGCCGGAACGCTGATCGATGCGCATTCATCTTGCCGAGTTCATGGAGCTGGCCCGCTCCAGTTTCTGGTTCCTGCCGAGCGTGATGATGCTCGTCGGCGTGCTGCTGTTCAGCATCACGCTTGGGCTCGATCGCAGCGGCCTGGCCGACGCGTGGCTGACACGCGTGTTCTATTCGGGCGGCGTCGAGAACGCGATCTATCTGCTGCAGACGCTCACCGGCGCGATGGTCGCGATCGCTACCGTGGTGTTTTCCACGTTGATGCTGGTGCTCACGCTCGCAACCAGCCAGTTTGGCCACCGGCTGATTCGCAGTTTCATGCGCGATCGTGCCAACCAGGCCGTGCTCGGCATCTTCCTGAGCACCTTCGTCTACTGCATGCTCGTTTTCCACATGGTGGGCAACGACCCGGCCAATGAATTCGTGCCGGGGCTGTCGGTCACCGTGGGCTTTGCGCTGGCGCTGTTTGCCAGTTGCACGCTGATCTATTTCACCCATCACATCGCGCAGCTCATCGCCGCTCCGGAAGTACTTGAGACGGTCGCGGTTGAACTCGACGGCGCCATCGACCGGCTCTACCCCGACGCCGATTGCGACGATGCGCCGGTCTGCGACTGGCCTGAAACCGGCGGTGTTGCCGTGCGCGCGACGGGCGGCGGCTACCTGCAGACGGTCGGGCTCGAGGCGCTCGTCGAGATGGCGAAATCCCATGACGTGTTGATCGAGTCAGTGGCCGAATATGGCGAATACCTGCTGCCGGGCGGGATACTGGCTCGGGTTCACGGCAAAGATGGTACGGACGATACGAGCGACGAACTCGTCGACGCCGTCACGCGTGCGTATGTGCTGGGCAATACGCGCCTTACCGAGCGCGATCTGTTGTTTGCCACCAATCAGTTGGCCGAGATCGCGGTGCGCGCGCTTTCGCCGGCGCTGAACAATCCGTTCACGGCGGTGGACTGTATCAATCGGCTGGGCTTTTCCCTTGCCATGCTCGCGCGGCGGCCGCGCCCTTCGTTTGCGCACTGTGACGACGGCGGTACGCCGCGGTTCCTGTTGCGTATTCCCGGCCTCGAGGATGCGCTCGACGCCGCCTTCATGCCGATTCGTCACTACGGCCGCTCGAGCGTAATGACCAGCCGTCAGATGCTGCGCGTGATCGCGCGCCTGGCGCCGGTTGCCGCGCGGGCGGACGAAAAGGTCGCTCTGAGTCGCCATGCCGAAGTGATCTGCGACGCGGCCCACAACGGTCTGAGCGAGACCCACGATATCGAGCTTATCGATCGCGAGTTCGAGTCGACCATGCAGGCGCTACAGGCCGAACGAACCGGCTGAGTGCTTTGCTCTCAGCGCGCAGGCGCGAGCAGGGCACGCATCGCCTCGAAGATCGCGGCCATTGACGCCGGCTCGCGACCGGGGCCGCCGGCACAATGGCCCCAGTCGGATTCGAGCACGCGGCATTCGGCGCCGGGTATCTGCGCGGCGTCGTTGCAAGCGTCCTCTGCCATGAAGTACAGGTCGGTGCGGGACGGAATCAGGATGGTGCGCGCGCGGATCGTGGCCAAGGCTTGTGCCGTGTCGCCGGCGAAGCGTGGCATGGCGGCAATATCGGCTTGTTGCCAGGTATCGAGCATGGCGAGCAGGTCATGGGCGTTCTGGGCGAGATGGTCGGTCTCCCAGTGGGCGAGCAGGGCGGCGATGCTTTCGAAGCCGAGCGCGCGATATAAGCCGTCGCGAAAGAAGCGCTGCGAATAGGCCCAGCCGGCATAGACATGGGCGAAGGCGCGTAGCCCGCGTGTGGGCGTCTCGCCACGTGCCAGCGCGGGATCCGTTTCGAGTGCGGCTTTTACACCGTCGAGGAACAGCGCGTTGTGCGGGTAGCAGTGCGCGGTCGCGCAGACCGCCAGTATGGCGTCCACGTGCTGCGGATACAGCGCCGCCCATTGCAGCGCCTGCATGCCGCCCATCGACCAGCCGGCAACCAGTCGCGGGGCGGCTTCTTCGAAGCGTGACGTAATCAGCTGCTGCTGGGCGCGCACGTTGTCTGCCAGCGTGACGCTGGGGAATTCGGCGCCGCGCTGGGGCGGGGCAGCGTTGCTCGGCGAAGTCGATTCGCCGTTGCCGAACAGGGCCGGGGCGACGACACAGTAGTCGCCGGCGGCGAGCGGGCTGCCCGGATGCTCGACCCAGGTGCGATTGCTTGCCATCGCACCGCCATAGTGCGTCGGTAGCACCACGAGGTTGTCTCGTTTCGTGTTCAGCGGGCCCTTCGCCAGGTAGGCGATCCGGGCGTCCTGCAGAACAGTGCCGCTGTCGAGCGTGAAATCGCCAAGCTCGAAATAGTCCTCAACCCATTGTTCTTCATTCATATTTCTGTTCGTCATCTGCGTCGTCGTTAATGGGGTATTCGAATTAAATATACAGGCTGGCATGTATATTGTAAGTCCTGGTTTGGAACGCGGTGCAGCTGCGTTCGAGGTGCAGGGCGATTCTGCTCTGCCGTTTCATACCGGAACCAAGGACCGATTCGATGGGAAATGTCGTGGATACCGCTTCGCTGCAGGCGAGTCTTGCAGAACAGGGCGTGAAGTACGCGATGGCCAGTTATGTGGATATCCACGGCTGCGTGAAAGGCAAGTTCGTGCCGCTCGACCATCTGGACAACATGTTCAAGGGCAGCGAGCTGTATACGGGGGCGGCGCTCGACGGCGTGCCGCAGGATATTTCCGATAACGAAGTCGCCGCCATGCCGGATGCCGACTCGGTCGCGGTCTGCCCCTGGGACAACCGTCTGGCCTGGTTCGCGGGTGATCTGCATCTCGACGGCGAGCCCTTCGAAGCCTGCTCGCGCACCATTCTCAAGCGTCAGCTTGATCGCGCGAAGGCGATGGGCTTCACGTTCAATCTCGGTATCGAGACCGAGTTCTTCCTGTTCCGCGAAACCGAGGACGGCGGCTTCGCGCCGATCAGCAAACGCGATTCACTGGCCAAGCCCTGCTACGACCCGCGCGGGATGATGGACAACCTGGAAATCATCGACGAGCTGGTCGAGGCCATGAACGGCCTGGGCTGGGATGTCTATTCCTTCGACCACGAAGACGCCAACGGCCAGTTCGAGACCGACTTCAAGTTCGCCGACGCGCTGACCATGTCGGACCGTTTCGTGTTCTTCCGGATGATGGCCAACGAGATCGCGCGCAAGCACGGTGCGTTCGCAAGCTTCATGCCCAAGCCGTATTCCGACAAGACCGGCAGCGGCGCGCACTACAACATGTCGCTGGCCGACGCCGAGACCGGTGAGAATCTGTTCTCACCCGACGCCGGCGACCCCTACGGCTGCGGCGTATCCGAATTGGGCTATCAGTTCATCGCCGGCGTGCTCAAGCACGCGCGGGCGATCAGTGCGGTGATCGCGCCGACCGTGAACAGCTACAAGCGCCTGGTACGCCAGGGCAGCATGTCCGGCTCCACCTGGGCGCCGGTGTTTGCCTGCTACGGCAATAACAATCGCACCAACATGATCCGTATTCCCGGCGTCGGCTCCCGCGTGGAGTGCCGTGCAGCGGATATTGCATGTAATCCCTACCTGGGTGCGGCACTGGTGCTGGCAGCGGGTCTCGAAGGCATTGAGAACGCGATGGATGCTGGCGAGCCCCACCGAGAAAACATGTATCGCTACAGCGATCAGGAGATCGATGCGATGGGCGTGACCATGCTGCCGCGCACGCTCGGCGAGGCAATTACCGATTTCGCGGCCGATCCGCTGGCCCGCGAAGTCTTTGGCGAGCGCATGTTCGGTGCCTATGTCGATTTCAAGCAGGACGAATGGGAGAGCTATCACACCGGCGTCTCCGCCTGGGAGATCGAGCGCTACCTCAAGTTGTTCTAGACCGTCTTTTCATCGAGGCCACTGAATCATGAACCGGGAGAACCGACCGATGCACCTCAAGAAACGCCTGATGCTCGCCCTAGTGGCGATCGCACTGACCACCCTGACCCTGGGCAGCGCCCAGGCCGCCGAGAAACGCGATTCGTTCCGGATCGCCTGGACGATCTATGCCGGCTGGATTCCCTGGGACTATGTGAAGACGTCGGGGATTATGGATAAATGGGCCGACAAGTACGATATCGATGTCGAGATCGTGCAGATCAACGACTACATCGAGTCCATCAATCAGTACACCACCGGTCAGTTCGACGGCGTGGTTGCGACCAGCATGGATGCGTTGTCGATTCCGGCCGCGTCGGGTGTGGATACCACGGCGCTGATCGTCGGCGATTATTCGAACGGCAATGACGGCATCGTCTCCAAGGATGCGGAATCGGTCGCCGATCTCGAAGGCGAGACGATCAATCTCGTGCAGCTGTCCGTATCGCACTATCTGCTGGCTCGTGCGCTGGAAGAGAACGGCCTCTCCGAGCCGGATGTAAACCTGGTGAACACCTCCGATGCCGATATCGTCGCGGCGTTCCAGGGCAAGACTGTGCGTACGGTCGTGACCTGGAACCCGCTGCTCAGCACGGTTGCCGAGACACCCGGCGCCAACGCCATCTTCGACTCCAGCCAGATCCCGGGCCATATCAAGGATCTGACCCTGGTGAACACAGAAACGCTGGCAGCCAACCCGGCGCTGGGCAAGGCACTGGTCGGCGCCTGGTACGAGATGATGGGCGATCTGGGCGCGGATACTGACAAGGGTCGCGAAGTGCGTGCCTACTTGGGTGAAGCCTCCGGTACCGATCGCGAAGGCTACGAGGCGCAGCTCGACGGCATGAAGATGTTCTGGACGCCGGACTCTGCGATCGAGTTCATCTCCAGCGACGAAGCGTTCGACGCCATGGACAGCGTGCGCCAGTTCTCTTTCCAGAAGGGCCTGCTGGGCGAGGGCGCACGTAGCGCCGACTTCGTGGGTATCGAATTCCCCGACGACAAGATTCTCGGCGACGAGAACAACGTCAACCTGCGTTTCGATACCACTTACATGCAGATGGCCGCCGACGACGCGCTTTAGACAGCACGTCGCCTGAACCGTAGGCCAGGAAACTGGCGGCCGGCATGAAAACCGGCCGCCTTTCTTGCGTGCAACCACCGCACTTGTCGATCATGACGCCATGAGACGTACCCCCGAACAGGCCGAACAGACCCGGCTCAAGGTCATCGACGCCGGTCTGCGGCTGTTCAGCCAGTCGGGCTATTCCGGCACCACGCTGGCGATGATCGCGAAAGAGGCCGGCATGAGCCGTGGCCCGATCTACTGGCATTTCGAGAACAAGGATGAGCTGTTCGAGGCCGTCATCGCCTATTCGCAGACGCCGCTGCAACGGCTTGTCGATGCCGCCCGAGCCGACACGCCGGACCCGGTCGCGCGCATGAGCGCTTTCATCCAGGGGTGGTTCGATCTGCTGGTGAGCGATAAACGCCATCGCCAGTCGTTCGAGATCCTGATGAACAAGACCGAGCTCACCCAGCGCATGGCGCGTACCGTGCGCCGCGAACGCGAGCTCACCCGTGCCATCATCACGCTGTTCGAATCGCTGGTCGACGATGCCCGCGCACAGGAGCTGTTGCCCGCAGGCGACCCCGCCGATCTGCTCGCGCTGCAGACCTATACCTACCTCATGGGCGTTACCCAGACCTGGCTGTTTTCCCCGCGGTTGTTCTCGCTGCGCAAGCACAAGGATTATTTTCATCGCAAGTGCCTGGCCACGCTGTTCGATAATGCGGCCACAGTTCTGCACCCCGGGAATACCGGAAGCGGCTGACGCCGGGCGATCGTCCGCGTTTTCGCTGCGCTGTCATCGTCCCGTGATGCCCGGGACCGCAACCTGTCATGCAGGAGCTGCAGGCTGGACGAATTCGACAATGCCCGGGGGGATTTCATGGCATGTTCATTCTGTGCGCTGCGCGCACTTCGTCTGGCGGCAACAGCGCTGGTTGCTTGTGTCGCGACCAGTGCTTACGCGCAGTCGTCGATTCTCATCAACGAACTGGATGCCGATACGCCCGGCATCGACAGTGCCGAGTTCGTCGAACTCAGCGATGGCGGCGCGGGCAACACCGCGCTGGACGGCTTCGTGCTGGTTTTCTACAACGGCAGCAACGACGAAAGCTACGCCGCCTACGATCTAGACGGCGCGGTAACGTCCGCCAACGGTTACTACCTGCTGGGTAATGCCGGCGTGCCCGGTGTCATCACGACCTTCGGCAGCAATGGCCTTCAAAACGGCCAGGATGCGATCGCGCTCTATCGGGCCGACGCCGACGATTTTCCCACCGGTACGGCGGTAACGACCGAAAATCTTGTCGATGCTGTGGTCTATGGCACCGACGATAGCGATGACCCCGAACTGGCCGTACTGCTCGCCGACGGCGCGCCGCAGCTCAACGAAGCAGCCAACGGCGATAAGGACAACGAATCGCTGCAGCGCATGCCGGACGGCAGTGGCACCGGCCGCGACACGAGCGTGTTCATGGCCGCGCTTGCCACGCCGAATGCAGAGAACGGCAGCGGCGGCGGGTCCGGTGATCCGGGTGACGACGACGGTATCCCTGCGGATGCGATTACCGGCCTGCGGATTTTCGATATTCAGGGCGCGGGCCATCTTTCGCCGCGGGCCGGCAACGCGGTCGCGGGTGTGCCGGGCGTGGTCACGGCCGTGACCGGCAACAGCTTTTATTTTCAGGACCCGGCCGGCGACGGCGACGATGCCACCAGCGATGCGGTGCTCGTATTCACCGGCGGCACACCGATGCGCTTCGACGGTATGCCCGTCGCGGTCGGCGATGTGGTGGCAGTGGCCGGCACGGTCACCGAGTTCTTTCCCGGTGGCGACGAAACCAATCTGCCGACCACCGAGATCGCGACCGGCAGCGATGGCAGCACGCGCCTGATCGCCGATCCGGGCGCGGTGTTCGACAATACCGATATCACCCCGGTCACGATCGGCCAGGCCGGCCGTCAGGCGCCGAACGCGATCATCGACAACGATACGAATGGCAACGTGATCGACAGCACGGGCGCGACCTTCGACCCGGCGGAAGACGGCCTCGACTTCTATGAAAGCCTGGAAGCTATGCGCGTGCGCGTTGCCCAGGGCATGGCCGTGAGCCCGACCAGTCGCTTCGGCGAGGTCTTTCTGGTGCCGGATGCCGGCGCCAACGCGACCGGCATCAATACCCGGGGCGGCATCACGCTGGTCGAGCGTGGCGATGCGGTCGACTATAACCCCGAGCGTATCCAGATCGACGACACGCTACTCGACGACGCGATGCCGGCCGTGAATACCGGCGCGCTGTTCCGTGAGGTAGTCGGTGTGCTTGGCTACGGTTTCGGCAACTTCGAAATTCTGCCCGACACGTTGGCCGATCCGCAGCCGTCCGCACTGTCGCGCAGCGGTATCGGCGTGCTTGCCCGTGGCGACACGCTCACCGTGGCGGGTTACAACGTCGAGAATCTCGATCCCAACGATGAAGACGGCGATACCGACGTGGCTGACGGCAAGTTCGAAGCCATTGCCGCACAGATCGTCGACCGCCTCGGGGCGCCGGATATCGTGGCCCTCCAGGAAGTGCAGGATAACGACGGCTCGGCCGGCAGTTCGGTACCGGAGGGCGGCTCGGCCGACGATCTCGTCGTCGATGGCGACGAGACGCTGGCCCGTCTGGCCGATGCAATTGTCGAGGCGGGCGGACCACGCTACGCCTATGCCGAAGTCGCGCCCGAAGCGTTGGCCGATGGCGGCCAGCCGGGCGGCAATATTCGCGTCGCCTATCTCTATGACGCTACCCGCGTGAGCCTGGTCGAGGGCAGCGACGGGGCCGGCGATGCCAACACGGCGACCGCGGTCTCCGCCGATGCAGAGGGACAACTGGCACTCACGCTCAATCCCGGGCGCATCGCACCCACCGATCCGGCTTTCGAGAACAGCCGCAAGCCGGTTGCCGCCCTGTTCGCCTTCAAAGACGAGCGCGTGCTGCTGGTCAACAACCACTTCTCCTCGAAAGGCGGCAGTTCGCCGCTGTTCGGCACGCTTCAGCCGTACGAGAACGGCTCGGCCGACGCACGTACGGCACAGGCGGCAGTCGTCAACGCTTTCGTCGACGACGCGCTCGCCACCGTATCGCAGGCGCATATCGGGCTGGTGGGCGATTTCAACGAGTTCGGCTTCCTGCCGCCGATGGCAACGCTTACGGGCGCAGACGAGGCCGTGCCGGTGGTCGCCGATCTGCTGGACAGTCTCGATGCCACCGAGCGTTACACCTACGTCTTCGAGGGTAATTCCCAGGCGCTGGATCATTTCTTCGCCAGCCCGGCACTGGCCGCTACTGCGACGGCACGGGTCGCCCATGTGAACGCCGAGTTCGCCGACCAGGTCAGCGATCACGATCCGATCGTGGCCAGTTTCGATCTCTCGCGCGCCAGCGAGGGCGGGGACGAAGGGGCCGGCGGCAATGACAACAATGACGATGGCAGCGGATCGGGCGGCGGCTGCACCCTGGGCAATGGGCGCGACGCCAGCCTGGTGTTGCTGCTATGCGCGGCAGCACTCACCCTCGGCTGGCGTCGTCGGCGGCGCCACGCGATGCCAGCCATCATCTGAATAAAGCTGACGTCGCTGCGTTCTAGTCGCGGTGCGCCGACCGGCGATGGCCATCATGATCTCGACGGCCGCTGGTCCGTCCGCGGTGCTCCCGGCGGTCGTCACGACTGTCGTGGCGTGAGTGCGCCACGCGACGCTGGGTAGCCTTGTGCGAGCGGCGCTTCTGTACCGCGCGTTCGTGCCGTCGCCTTTCGGCGGCATGGTGACGGGCCCGGCGTTCGCGATAGGCGTCCTGACGGCGCTTGTGACTGTAGCCGTGATGCTTGTTGTCGCGCCGATGCTGATTGGTGTGGCGATAGACGGGCTGATGCCGTCGGTGGTCACGGCGGTCGTCGTAGTAGTTGCGATGGGTTACGTGGCCGACGTTGTGATGACCCGCATAGCGGCCCTGGCCGTCGTAGGCGCAGCCGGCGAGATAGACCAGCAGCAGCAGGCAGAGGATTTTCTTGGGCATGACGTGTCTCGGTAGCAGAGCGCCTAACGAGCGTTGCGCGACCGGCCTGAACGGCGCGTGAAAGCAATCCGTCCGGGAACTGAACAAGCCTGCACGACGTCCTAAACGCTTGAGAATGCTTGCCGCAGTTTGTCTCTGCGGCCTGCTGCGGTCATCATACGCAGCATATTACGGTCGGCCTGCGCCCTGTCGGTGCGCGAAAAAGGCCGCCTTTGCTCTCTGGTATCTGCCGAGGAAAGACGCACCATGAATCGAGCCTGTGCTTCGCGAACGGCCTTTGACGCCCTGCGGATATTCGTTCTTCTCGTCACGATTTCGCTTTTGGTCATGGCGCCCCAGGCCATGGCGCAGCAGCAAGGTGAAGCACCCAACGGTGACAACGCCAGCGAAGTGGTGCCGCTCAGCCAGCTCGCCGATCTGCTCGAGAACGACGAAGCACGCGAGGAGATCGTAAACCGCCTGCGCGAAGCCGCTGGCCCGCAGGCAGAAGCAGACCCGGCGCTGCCGGCGCCGCCTGAGGAAGGCAGCGATCCCGCGCTTGAGCAGGCGCCGTCCGACGACGCCAGTGCGGCCACGGTGGAGCAGGCGGCAGCCAGTGAGCAACGCGTTTCGTTTGCGAGACGCTTCGCGCAGACCACCGCAGACTGGGCCGAAGTGATCGGCGAGCGGGTTTCTGCCACCTGGGCGATGCTCACCTCGATCAACGAGGATCGCGGCCCCGGACCGGAATTCAATGCAGGCCTGTTTTTCGCGGCAGTCACGGCGTTTGCGCTCGTGGCGGTGTCCACCGTGGCGGCGTTCTTCGTGCTGCGTTTTCTGGCGGGCACGCTGTTTTCTGCGATCGGACGCTTTTCGCAGCGCGCGGAGACCGGCGCTGGCGTACTCATTCGACGGGGCACCGCCATCTTCATGGCTCTGGTGGTGGACATCGCCGTGGTGCTGCTCGCCTGCGGTGCCGGTTATCTGGCCGGGCTGTATGCGTTCGGTGAAGCCGGCAGCATGGGCACGCGCGAATCGCTGTTCATCAACGCCTTCGCCCTTATCGAGCTGACCAAGGTCGCGATTCGTGCCGTGTTTGCCGCACGTTACGAAAACCTCCGGCTGCTCAATATCCCGAGCTCTATCGCCGGCTGGTGGAGCGTACGCCTGCGCTGGTTTGTCGGCGTGATCGGCTACGGCCTGCTGGTGTTGGTGCCGATCGTGAACGTGCAGCTGTCGTTCTTTGTCGGCGCGATCGTGAGCTTCCTGCTCATGGGCGGCGCCTATATCTACGCGTTGAGCGTGATCTTCAAGAATCGCAAGCTGTTCAACGCGCGTCTCAAGAGCATGGCGGATAATGCCTCCGTCGGCTTCTTCGGCGTGCTGTTCAAGCTCGCCTCCAAGCTCTGGGTATTGCTGGCCGTCGCCTACTTCACGACGTTGTTTGTATCCAGCCAGATGGATCCGACTGGCGCACTACCGTTCATGCTCAACGCGACGATGCAGACGCTGGTCGCAGCCGCTGTCGGCTTCGGTGTGTCTGGCATGCTGTCCAAGGCGATTGGCAAGCGGGTAGCGTTCTCGGACAACGTCCGCGAGAAGCTGCCGATGCTTGAGGCACGTGTAAATTCCTACGTGCCGAACGCACTCAAGGTGATTCGTGTCGTGATCCTCGTCGCGGTGGCGCTGGTCGTGGCCAACGCCTGGCATCTGTTCGATCTCGGCGCGTGGCTCGCCTCGGATGTCGGCCTGCAGACGGTTTCGACGCTGACCCGCGTAGCGATCGTGCTGGTCGCCGCAGCGCTGCTGTGGCTGATTGCGGCGAGTGTGATCGAACACCGGCTGAATCCGAACACTGGTGGCGGCAAGCCCACAGCCCGTCAGGAAACGCTGCTCGAGCTGTTCCGCAACGCGCTGGCTATTCTGATCCTCACCATGACGCTGATGATCGCCTTGTCGCAGATCGGTGTGGATATCGGCCCGCTGATCGCTGGCGCTGGTGTGCTCGGCCTGGCGATCGGTTTCGGCGCCCAGAAACTGGTGCAGGACATCATCACCGGCGTGTTCATCCAGCTCGAAAACGCGATGAACACGGGCGACGTGGTAACCGTCGGCGGTGTGACCGGTACGGCCGAACGCCTGACCATCCGCTCGGTGTCTATCCGCGATCTGGACGGTGCGTATCACATCGTGCCGTTCTCCTCCGCGGATACAGTGACGAACTACATGCGTGAGTTCGCTTACTTCCGCACCGAGTACGGTATTGCCTACCGCGAGGATATCGACAACGCGATCTACCACCTGCGCGAGGCCTTCGCCGAGCTCAAGGAAGATCCGGTCGCGGGCGCCAACATTCTCGAGGACATCGCGGTCCCGGGTGTGACCGCGCTGGCCGACAGCTCGATCAATATCCGCATCATGATCAAGACCATGCCCGGCACCCAGTGGGGCGTTGGCCGTGCCTTCAACCGGCTGGTCAAGATGCACTTCGATCGAGCGGGTATCGAGATCCCGTTCCCCCATCAGACCCTCTACTTTGGCGAGGATCGCGACGGCAAGGCGCCGCCGGCGAACCTGCGCATCATCGAGGGGGCGGCCGATGGCGGCGAAGACGCGCCGCTCAAGGCACGCCGCGAGGGCGACGATGCGGCGCCGTCCGAAACGGGGGACGCGCCGGCCGACAACTGATCCGCTGCCGCTATCCTCAGGCAGACAACCCGCGGTCCTTCGGGGCCGCGGGTTTTTTTATGCGTGTAGTGAAAAATCAGGCCCGGTGCGGAATTTTTTTATCGGCCAGACCGACAATGGCCCGTTCGGGCGCACCGTTGCGCGACGCAGCATGTCGCGGGGCAGCGGTAGCCGGTTTTTGGACAGAAATTCGCCGCCGGTGGTCTGGGCCTATGACGACCGGGGTTCTACGGCTTTGTGCCCGCGTTGTCCACAATGTTATCCCGAGGCCGTGTGCACAAACACACAGGCGATCGAGGAGGGTGGCGAGACCCACGAAAACGCCGGCCGTCAAGGCCTCCCGCGTGTTGATCAATATGTGATCAGAGATGGGCGAGTGCCCGTCGGCAAAGCGCTAGGGGTAGTTGCCGACGGGTTGTCCACAGGCTTGTCCCATGGCGCTGTGAAAAGAGTTCAGGCGGGCTGCGCCTCGGTTTCGGTCCAATCCTTGGCCCAGCCTTCATCAGCACGAAACATTTCGTCCCCCGCGTGCTGGGTGAATTCGATAGCCATGCGATCGCGGGGCAGTTCCAGGTGTTCAGATACCAGGTCGAGCAGTGCAACCGCGAGTTGCTCACGCCACTCGGTAGGCCGGCCGCGACGGATATCGCACATCAGAACGACGCCCGGTACCGGGTCGCCATCGGCGCAGCGCCAGAGGCTGCCATTGGTGAGCTCTCGAAAGCCGACGCTGACCCGGTACGGCGTGGTCTGCATGAGCCGAGCGTAGGTCGCGCCCAGTTTGGCGGCCAACGCTTTCTTGGTCGCCTCAGGGTATTCCGTTGGCACATCGAGTTGCAGGTAGGGCATTGAAGTTCCGGTTCGGAGACTGAATTGGCCCCCATCAATCGCATAGCGGCCCCGACATTTGCAACGAGCAGCTTTACCGAGGGACGGTCCGTGGGTTTATAGATGCGGCTGCGGGGGAACGCTGTTCGGCTATCGATTCCGTTCCGTACCCAGGCCGTATTGGTCAATATTTAACCATTCAAGGCTCAAGGCCTGCCATGAGCGTATTTCAGGCGCTTGCGCCCGGTTCGTCCACAAGGTTGCCCAGAGGTTCTGGGTAAAACATCACAGGATCGGTCTGCAGTACGCGGCAGCGGTGATGCTGCAGCTTGAGTTCGCTCGTTGCGCATCTGTGCGCGCCGGGCCGACCATTGCGTTCGTTAATGGAACGTGCCGGAGGTTTCGCGGACGACTACCGCCGCTGGATCACATGTGAGCGGTGTTAGAATAAGGAAAGCGCAAAAAGTTATAACGCTGTGGCTGTTCCAGCCGGTTACATACGCGTTTCAGCAAGGACGATATGCAAGAGAACGCCCCGGAAGTTGTCGGCTTCTACGATGAACCCACAGGTAGCGTGCAGTATGTGGTGATCGACAATGCGACGAAGCGTTGCGCGATCATCGACCCGGTGCTGGATTTCGATCCAGTGGCGGCTCGCACCGGCACGGTGCATGCCGACGCGATCGCGGCTTTCATCCGGACACGCGAACTGCAAGTCGAGTGGATTCTCGATACTCATCCACACGCCGATCATTTTTCAGCAGCCCGATACCTCCAGTCGCTGTTCGACGCGCCACGCGCCATTGGTAGCCAAATCACGGCGGTGCAAGCGCTGTGGAAAGAGATCTATAACTTCGGCGCCGACTTTCCAACCGACGGGCGGCAATGGGATCGACTGTTCGATGACGGGGATCGATTCACGATTGGCAGTCTGGCCGGGCAGGTCATGTTTTCACCCGGGCATACCCTGGCGTCGATCACATATGTCGTTGGCGATGCGGCATTCATCCACGACACCCTGTTCATGCCCGATTTCGGCACCGCACGCGCCGATTTCCCCGGCGCCGATGCGCGCACGCTGTATCACTCGATCGAGGCGATCCTGGCGCTGCCGGACGAGACCCGTCTGTTCACCGGCCACGACTATTGCCCGAATGGCCGCGCGCCACGCTGGATGGCCACCGTGGCCGAACAAAAACAGGATAATCCACACCTGCAGAACATGAACGAGCAGCGATTCGTGGCCATGCGAGAGGAGCGCGACGCCGATCTGCCGTTACCCGAGCGGATGCTCGCCGCGTTGCAGATCAATACACAGGGCGGTGCGTTACCGCCGGCGGAATCGAACGGTCAGCGCTACCTGAAAATTCCTCTGGACCAGTTCTAGCAGCGCGCGGCTCGTTCGGTTCAAAACTGGTTAATTAATAACCAGTTCGCTCGCAGGGCCCGACATGAAAGGGCTGGCGGCGCCCGCCAACGGCTTGTCCACAGGCTTGTCAAAAGCCGGTGTGCAAAACACTATGCAGGGATAGCCGTTTTGAACGTGCGTGGCTCATGCCTCTTCGGGTAGCCTGCGCGGCCCATTGGCCGCTGTGACAGCGCACAGCAAGAAGGAAGCTTGATATGAGTCATGCACACGATCGGCTGTTGTGGATCGACGGCCGTGCCGTGAAAGCCAAAGGCGGCGCCTGGTTCGACACCTTCAATCCAGGAACTGGTCAATCGATCTGCCGGGTCGCCCAGGCCAGCAGCGCGGATGTAGACACCGCGGTTGCCGCCGCGCGACGCGCTTTCGGTGAATGGAAGCGCATGAGCGGCGTGGCGCGTGGGCGCGTTTTGCGGGCCCTAGCCGACAAGCTGCGTGAGCATCGGGACGAACTGGCAGAGCTGGAAACCCTCGACGGCGGCAAGCCGATCGCCGAGACGCCCGAGGCCGATGTGGATTCCGGCGCGGATTGCCTCGAGTATTTCGCCGGTCAGGCAGCCTCGATCCAGGGCGAGTATCAGGAGGTCGACGAAGGCTTCTTCTATACCCGGCCCGAGCCGCTGGGGGTGGTCGGCGCGATCGGGGCCTGGAACTATCCGCTACAGATCGCCTGCTGGAAGAGCGCGCCGGCGCTGGCCGCGGGCAACACCATTGTATTCAAGCCCTCGGAACTCACGCCGCTGTCGGCGCTGCGTTTCGCCGAACTGGCAAAAGAGGCCGGCGTTCCGGATGGCGTGATCAACGTCATCCCCGGTTTCGGCGATGTCGGCCAGGCGATGACGAATCACCCCGATATCGACAAGATCTCGCTGACCGGCGGCGCAGATACCGGCAAGAAGGTGATGGCCGCCTCGGCATCCACGCTCAAGGCGGTGTCGCTGGAACTCGGCGGCAAGTCGCCGCTGATCGTGTTCGACGACGCGGATATCGACAACGCCGTGTCCGGCGCGCTGATGGCGAACTTCTTCACCCAGGGCGAGATCTGCACCAACGGCACGCGCGTGTTCGTGCACGAATCGATCCGCGAGACGTTTCTCGAACGCCTGCTGGACCGCACGAAGAAGCTGAAGATCGGTGCCCCGATGGCCGCCGATACCGATGTCGGCGCGATGATCAGCGAATCGCATATGCAGCATGTGCTGTCGTATATCGAGGCCGGCAAGGCCGCAGGGGCCAAATGCCTGATCGGCGGCGCGCAGGCTACCGTCGCCGGCTGCGAAGGCGGCTGGTATGTGGAGCCGACCGTGTTCGACGGCTGTAGCGACGACATGCAGATCGTGCGCGAGGAGATCTTCGGGCCCGTAATGTCGGTGCTGTCGTTCACCGACGAGGACGAGGTCGTGACGCGCGCCAACGACACGCCGTTCGGCCTGGCGGCCGGATTGTTTACCCGCGATATCGAGCGCGGGCATCGCGTGGCGGCCGATCTCGAAGCCGGCATCCTCTGGATCAACCACTACAACATCACGCCGATCGAGATGCCCTTCGGCGGGATCAAGGAATCCGGTATCGGCAAGGAAAACAGCCGCCGCGCGCTGGAGCACTACATCCGCCTGAAAAGCGTGTTCGTCGCCCGGGGCGCGGTCGACGCGCCTTATTGAGAGAGCCGCCGATGAAACTCGAGAACAGTTACGACTATGTCATCGTCGGCGCCGGCTCGGCAGGCGCCGTGCTGGCCAATCGACTCACCGAGGACAAGAACGTTTCGGTGTTGCTGGTCGAAGCGGGGCCGATGGATTACAGCATCTATATCCATATGCCCTCGGCGTTCGCCTATCCGCTGGCCGACGACAAGTACAACTGGTACTACGAGACCGATCCCGATCCGCATATGGACGATCGAAGGATGTACTGCCCGCGTGGCCGCGTGCTGGGCGGGTCGTCGTCCATCAACGGCATGGCCTATGTGCGCGGCAACGCGCTGGACTATGAAGGCTGGGCGGACGATTTCGATCTGGACGACTGGCGCTATGCCAACGTGCTGCCGTATTTCCGCAAGGCCGAGGATTTCGACCAGGGCGAGAACGACTATCACGGCGCCGGCGGGCCGTTGCATGTCACCACGGGCCCGATGAAGAATCCGCTTTATCACGCCTTCGTGGAAGCCGGCATGGCGGCCGGCTACCCCTACACCGACGACATGAACGGCCACCAGCAGGAAGGCGTGGGGCCGATGTTCATGACCACGAAGGACGGCGTGCGCTGGTCCACGGCCAATGCCTATCTGCGCCCGGCCATGAAGCGCGGCAACCTCACCATTGCAGTGAAGACCTTTACCAACCGAATCCGTTTCGATGGCCGCCGGGCCGTGGGTGTGGAACTCGAGCATGGAGACGAGCGGGTATCGGTCGATGCCAAAAAGGAAGTGCTGGTCTGTGCCGGCGCGATCAACTCGCCGCAGCTGCTGATGCTCTCGGGTATCGGCCCTGACGATGAATTGACGAAACACGGCATCAGCCCGGTGGCCACGCTCAACGGCGTGGGGCGCAACCTGCACGACCACCTCGAGGTCTATGTGCAGTACGAGTGCAAGGAGCCGATCACGCTCTACGGTTCGCAGCGGCTGCACAACATGGCCAAGATCGGCGGCCAGTGGCTGCTCACCCGCAAGGGCCTGGGGGCGACCAACCACTTCGAGTCCGGTGGCTTCATCCGCAGCGAGGCGGGCGTACGCTTTCCCGATCTGCAGTATCACTTCCTGCCGATGGCGGTCTCCTACGACGGCTCCAGCTCGGCGGTCTGTCACGGTTTCCAGGCCCACGTCGGGCCGATGCGCCCGCAAAGCCACGGCCGGCTCACGCTGCGTGATGCAAATCCCAAGAGCGCGCCGCATTTTACCTTCAACTACATGGGCACCGAGCGCGACCGCTTCGAGATGCGCGAAGGCGTCAGGCTCACGCGCGAGATCATCGCCCAGTCGCCGTTCAACCGTTATCGCGGCAAGGAACTGGGGCCGGGCGCCGACGTGCAGTCCGACGCCGAAATCGACGCCTGGGTACGCGAGAACGGCGAAAGTGCCTATCACCCCTGCAGCACCTGCCGCATGGGGACCGATGACGACGCCGTGGTCGACGGTGAGGGCCGGGTGCACGGCGTCGAGGCGCTGCGCGTGATTGATGCCTCGATCATGCCGCGCATCACCTCGGGCAATCTCAACGCGCCGACCATCATGATGGCCGAGAAGCTCGCCGACGCGGTACGCGGGCGCGAGCCGCTAAAGCCGTCCAGCCAGGGCTGGTACGAGCCGTCCAACTGGCAGACCAGCCAGCGCTAAGCCGAACCAGACACGATTTCCAGCCGGCGGGTATGCACTGTCGGTTCATCAGGGGGACGACATGAACGATCAGAAATCCACGCCGAGCGGCGACCGGATCAATCCGGTTGTGTTCTACGGCTCATCGCTGGGCATTCTGCTGTTCGCGCTCTGGACCATGATCTTCACCGAGTCGGCCCAGGCCTTCATCGACACGATGCTGGGCTGGGTCTCGAACAGTTTCGGTTGGTACTACTTCCTTGTCGTATTGATCTATCTGTTCTTCGTGATCGGCATCGCGCTGTCACGCTATGGCGACATCCGGCTGGGCCCCAAGCACTCGCGACCGGAGTTCAGCATGCTGTCCTGGGCCGCGATGCTGTTTTCGGCCGGTATCGGCATCGACCTGCTGTTCTTCTGTATCGCGGAGCCGGTCACCCAGTTTCTTGCGCCGCCGGTCGGTGAGGGCGGTACGGTAGAAGCCGCGCGCGAGGCGATGAAACTCACCTATCTGCACTGGGGTTTGTCTGGCTGGGGCGTGTATTCGCTGGTCGGCATGTCGCTGGCGTTCTTTTCCTACCGCCACGGGCTGCCGCTCACGATCCGCTCGGCCCTGTACCCGATCTTCGGCAAGCGTATCGAAGGGCCGATTGGCCATACCGTGGATATTGCCGCCGTGCTGGGCACCGTGTTCGGCATTGCGACCAGCCTGGGTATCGGCGTGATCCAGCTCAACTACGGGCTGAACCTGATGTTCGGGATCGCGGAGAGCACCGTCGTGCAGGCGGTGCTCGTCGTGCTCATCATCGTGTTCGCAACCCTGTCCGCAATCAGCGGTGTGGACAAGGGCATCCGGCGGCTATCCGAGTTCAACATGCTGTTGGCGCTGGTGTTGATGCTGTTCGTGCTGTTCAGCGACAAGACGCTGTTCCTGCTCAATGCCCTGGTGATGAACGCGGGTGACTACCTCACCGGTTTCGTCTCGCTGTCCACCAATACCTATGCCTTCGACCCGCCCAGCGATTGGCTCAATGCCTGGACGCTGTTCTTCTGGGCCTGGTGGATTGCATGGGGCCCGTTCGTCGGCTTGTTCCTCGCGCGTATTTCGCGTGGGCGCACCATTCGCGAGTTCGTGGCCGGCACGCTGATCCTGCCGATGGCCTTCATGATGGTGTGGATGTCGATCATGGGTAATTCCGCGATCGACATGGTCTTGCAAGGCGCCGGCGATTTCGGCGACGAGGCCATGAACAATCCCGCCTCGTCTATCTACCTGTTTCTGCAGCAACTGCCCTGGGCTGGGCTGACCACCATCGTGGCAACGATTCTGGCGATCGTGTTCTTTGTCACTTCCGGTGACTCGGGCGCGCTGGTGCTGTCGAACTTCACCTACCGGCTGGAGAACGTGAACAACGACGCGCCGGCCTGGATGCGTACCCTCTGGGCCGCGATTATCGGGGCGCTCACACTATCGTTGTTGATGGCCGGCGGCTTGAACGCACTGCAGAGCGCGGTGGTCGTGACCGGCCTGCCGTTCTCGATCGTGCTGTTCTTCATGATGTTCGGGCTCTACCGTGCGCTGCGGACCGAAGGCTTCAAGGAACGCAGCCATATCGCCGCGATGTCGGGCTATCTGTCCGGGCGTATCTCGGACGGCGGCGCCGAGCCGGGGGCCTGGCGCAAGCGTCTGTCGCGGGCGATGCGTTTCCCCGATCGCGCCGAGGCCGAGCGATTCATGGGCGAAACAGCCCGCGCGGCGATGAACGATGTTCGCGAGGCACTCGGCGGTCAAGATGTTGCCGCCGAGATTGAAAGCGGCGCGGGCGACCGGAATGGCTTGGTGCTAAGGGCGGCGATGGCCGATGAGCAGGATTTCATCTACGGCATCTGGCCGACGCCGGCCATCAAGCCCGCGTTCGCGACGCGGCCGCAGTCGGGCAAGACCGAATACTATCGACTGGAAGTCCACCTGATCGACGGCAGCCAGGGCTACGACCTGATGCATTACAGCCAGGCCCAGATCATCGACGACATTCTCGATCAGTACGAACGTCATCTGACGTTCCTGCATATGCGTCGTCAGGCGCTCGGTGGCATCAAGCCGATTGCGGGCGAACAAAGCTGAGGGCAGGGCGCCCGGGCTTGTGATCACAGGCCCGGGATGCGTTTCAGAGCGGCCAGACCCACGGCACAATGAGCAGCGTCATCACGCCGACGAGCAATGTCAGCGGCGCGCCCAGGCGCAGGAAGTCGGTAAAGCGATAGCCGCCGGGGCCGTAGACCATCAGGTTGGTCTGATAGCCGATCGGGGTGAGAAAGCTTGCCGATGCGGCAACCAGTACCACGATCGCGTAGGGCATGGGCGACTGCGAGGCGCCTTGCGCGAGCGAAACGGCGATCGGAAACATGATTACCGCTGCGGCATTGTTAGTGACCATCGAGCTGATCAGCACCGTGGTGACGAACAGCCCGGTGAGTGCCGCATACGTGGACGAACCCGCGAGGCCGATGAAGCCGCCGGCGATCGCCTGAGCCAGCCCGGTCTGTTCCACCGCCGCCCCAATGCCGATAGCCGCACCGATGGCGACCAGCAACGGCCAGTCGAGCGTCTTGCGTGCCGAGCCGAGCGTGCAACAGCGCGCGAGCAGCATCAGCGCCGCGCCACCGAGCGCCGCATGCAGGATATCCGTCAGTCCGACGGTGACCACGGCGACCAGCCCCGCGACGATGGCGATCGCTGCATAGGCGCGGTGATGCTGCGGCGGCTGTGAATCCGCGACCTGGCTGACGAGGAAGAAATCGCGTGAATGCCGCTGTTGGGCCACGAACGAAGGGCGTGCCTCGAGCAGCAGCGTATCGCCGGGCTGGAGCACGATATCGCCGATCTTGCGCTGGATACGTGCACCGTCGCGGGCGACTGCGAGCACCACGGCGTTGTATTGGCCGCGAAAGCCGCCGTCGCGGATCGTCATACCCACCAGCGGGCAGCTGTGAGACACCACCGCCTCGACCAGCACGCGGGCCCGCCGTGGCGTGTCCAGCTTGAAGATCTGTTCGGTCGCCGGTACCAGTCCGCGGGTCTTTTGCAGGTCGACTACCGAATCGACGATGCCCACGAACACCAGTCGATCCTCGCCCTGCAGTGGTTCGCGTGGCGACACGGCCGGCAGGATATGGCCGTCGCGCTCGATTTCCGCGAGATACATGCCGGGCAGCTGGCGCAGCCCAGCCCCTTCGATCGTCTGACCTTCCAGCGGCCCGCCGGCGGCGACCATCATTTCCACGCTGTATTCGCGCGGGTTGTCCATGCGGCCCAGCGCCGGCGTGCGATCGGGCAGAAGCCAGTGGCTGGCGCCGATCATGAACCCGATGCCGAGCAACGCGATGGGCAGGCCCACCCAGGCCAGCTCGAACATGCCCAGCCCGTCGCTGATGCCCTGCTGCACGAGCAGGCTGTTGACCAGCAGGTTGGTGCTGGTACCGATCAGAGTGCAGGTGCCGCCCAGAATGGCGGCGAAGCTCAACGGCATCATCAGCTGCGATACCGACAGGCCGTGCTTGCGGCACCAGTCGGAGACGGCCGGGATCAACGCAGCCACCACCGGTGTATTGTTCAGAAACGCGCTGAGCAGGGCGGTGGGTAGCACCAGTTGCGCCTGCGCATGGGGCACCGAGCGCGGCCGGCGCAGCACGCGCGTGGCCAGCATCTGCGTGGCACCGGTATCGCGCAGGCCGGCGACGACGATATAAAGCGCGGCGATAGTCACCAGGCCCGGATTGGAAAAGCCCGCAAACGCCGCTTCGGCATTTACGACGCCCGTCAGCAACAGCACGATCAAGCCACCGACCAGCACCGCGTCGACCGCGATGCGTGTGAGCGTGAGCATGGCAAATACGCCGACGAGCACGCCGAGCGTTAGGAGCGCGTCGAGGCTCATGCGTGGTTCGCCAGGCCGCTATAAGCGGGTGCAGCGGGGGACGACAAGCCGGGCATTCTCGCTACTGAATCAAGGCGGTATGCAGAGCATAGCGCGTCGGCTCAATGTGCTCTCGAACGTGGGGCGAGCCGATGGCGGCTCGGACGCCGCTCAGTCGCGTGCGACCTCGCCGACGTCTTCGCACCAGCGGGTGAAGCCACCGTCCAGGTCGGCCACCTGTTCAAGGCCCATGTCGAGCAGGGTGGCGGCCGCCAACGCCGAGCGCCAGCCCTTGTTGCAATAGAGGATCAGCGACTCCGCCTTGGCCAGTTCGGGCTTGTGATACGGACTGTCCGGGTCCACCCAGAACTCGAGCATGCCGCGTGGTACGTGCATCGAGCCGCGGATATAACCTTCGCGCTGGCGTTCGCGCACATCGCGCAGGTCGACCAGGATCACGCCGGGCAGGTCACGCTGGCTGGCGACTTCCTCGGGCGTCAGCGAAACGATACGTGCACGGGCATCGTCGACGAGTTGGCTGGCGGATTTGGTGATGGGCATGGCATCGGTGGGATCGAAACGGCACGCCTGATATAGCACGCCGGGGCGCGGATGGCGAAACGGATAGGGGCAGCTTCAGGGCGAGCGGCCTGCTCGTGCGGCCGAGCAGCCCTTACAAGCGTTATGCTGTATAGGCCCAATGTCACCAACTGCTGATCGCCGAATGACCCAGGACGCCAAGCGACCGCTCTATATCCCCTATGCCGGCCCAACGTTGCTGGAGATGCCGTTGCTCAACAAGGGCAACGCTTTCGACGCCGACGAGCGGGTGGCCTTCAACCTGGTGGGCCTGTTGCCGCAGAACGTGGAGACCATCGACGAGCAGGTCGAGCGCGCCTATCAGCAGTACCAGACCTGCACCAACGATCTGGACAAGCACATCTACCTGCGCGGCATCCAGGACGACAACGAGACCATGTTCTTTCGTCTGCTCGAGGATCATCTCGAGGAGATGTTGCCGATCATCTATACGCCGACGGTCGGGCGCGCCTGCGAGAAGTTCTCCGAGATCTATCGCAACCATCGCGGCATCTTTGTTTCCTATCCCGATCGCCACCGCATCGACGACATCATCCGCAGTGCGACCAAGGACAACGTCAAGGTGCTGGTGGTCACCGACGGCGAGCGCATTCTGGGCCTGGGCGACCAGGGCATCGGCGGCATGGGCATTCCGATCGGCAAGCTGTCGCTGTATACCGCCTGTGGTGGCATCAGCCCGGCCTACACGCTGCCGGTGGTGCTGGATGTCGGCACCAACAATCAGCAACTGCTCGACGATCCCATGTACATGGGTTGGCGCCACGAGCGGATATCCGATGCAGAGTACGCCGAGTTCGTCGACCTGTTCGTGCAGGCGATCCGGCGCCGTTGGCCGAACGTGCTGCTGCAGTTCGAGGACTTCGCGCAACGCAACGCCATGCCGCTGCTGGCGCGCTATCGCGAGCAGATGTGCTGTTTCAACGACGACATCCAGGGCACGGCGGCCGTGGTCGTCGGCTCGCTGCTGGCAGCCTGCAAGGCCAAGACCGAATCGATCGCCGATCAGCGGATCGCTTTCGTCGGCGCGGGTTCGGCCGGCTGCGGCATCGCCGAACAGATCGTGGTGGCGATGACCGATGCGGGGCTCACCGAAAAGGAAGCCCGCGAACGGATCTACATGATCGACCGCGACGGCCTGATCACCGACGCCATGAGCGGTCTGTACGATTTTCAGCGCCGTCTGGCCCAGCCTCGGTCGCTTGTCGAGGGCTGGCCAGAGGCCGGAGACGACGCGCTGTTGCATGTCATCGATAACGCGCGGCCGACGGTGCTGATCGGCGTGTCCGGTCAGCGCGGGCTGTTCTCGCAGCAGGTGATCGAGACCATGCATGCGCACTGCGCGCACCCGTTGGTAATGCCCCTGTCGAACCCCACTTGGAAGGTCGAGGCCACGCCACAGGAGATTCTCGACTGGACCCATGGCGATGCGCTGGTGGCGACCGGCAGCCCGTTCGACCCGGTGACGGTGGGCGAAGAGCAGCGCCCGATCGCCCAGTGCAACAACGCCTATATCTTTCCCGGTATCGGCCTCGGCGTGATCGCCGCCCGGGCGACGCGGGTGACCGACGAGATGCTCATGGCCGCCTCCCGGGCACTGGCCGAGAATTCGCCGCTGGCGATTCACGGCGAAGGCGCGCTACTGCCGCCGCTGGATGCGGTACGCGAACTCAGCCAGGCGATCGCCGTTGCCGTGGCCAAACAGGCACAGGCCGAAGGCGTGGCGCTCAAGTCCAGTGACGAGGCCATTCGAGAAAGCGTCGAGCGGCATTTCTGGTACCCCCGCTATCGGCGCTATCGTCGCGCTGCCTTTTAGAACGCCGCACGGCCTGCGCTGTTTGATCGTGACGCCCGTTATCAGCGCGTATCGGGCGCGACTCGAGGCGCGTGAGCGCCGCTCCGACCAAAGTCGATAAGCCCCTCGGCCTGGGTGCTCACGTGCGCGAATCCGCTCGTGCGCGCTGTCTCTGCGAACGTTTGTCGAACCCGTGCCGGCTCGTTCGTTCTGTGTCGCTTGTCTTTGCCCGCCGTTGTTGCGCTAATCGGGTGATCACAATAGCGGGCGTCCAGCGCTCGCAGCGGCAGGCATCGGCGGATGCCGGAGGAGCGACAACATGAGCACGGCCGAGCCGAGCTATACACACGGGGCCCACTCGAAAACGCTGCTGGGCGACACCATCGGCAGAGCGTTCGATCGCGCTGTGGATCAATGGCCGGATAACGACGCGCTGGTCAGCTGTCACCAGTCGATTCGATGGAGTTATGCCGAGCTTGGCGAACAGGTGGATCGCTATGCGGCTGCCTTCGTCGCTCTGGGTCTCGAACCGGGCGACCGGATCGGCATCTGGGCGCACAACTGCGCCGAATGGTTGATCACCCAGTACGCCAGCGCCAAGGCCGGGCTGATCCTGGTCAATATCAATCCGGCCTATCGGCGTGCCGAGGTCGAATACGCCCTCAACAAGGTCGGCTGCCGCGCGCTGGTGGTTATGCCGCGCCATTCCAGCAGCGACTATATCGGCATCCTCCAGTCGCTCGCGCCGGAACTCGAAGCCTGCACGCCCGGCGCGCTTGAAAGCAGTGCGCTGCCCACGCTTGAAATGATCGTCCGGCTCGGCGAGGAACGCACGCCGGGCATGCTCAATTTCGACGAGCTACCCGAACGGGTCGCGCCCGAGCACGTCACGCGGATCGCCGAACTCGCGCCGCTGTTGCAGACGGACGAGCCGATCAATATCCAGTTCACCAGCGGCACCACGGGCCGGCCCAAGGGCGCGACGCTCTCGCACCACAACATTCTCAACAACGGCCTGTTCGTGGGCGAGGGCATGGGACTGACCGATAGCGACCGTATCGCCGTGCCGGTGCCGCTGTATCACTGCTTCGGCATGGTGATGGGCAATCTGGGTGCGCTTACCCACGGTGCCGCGGTGATCTACCCGGCGGCATCCTTCGAGCCGGTGGCCACGCTTGAGGCAGTCGCTGCCGAGCGTTGCACCGCGCTCTACGGCGTGCCGACCATGTTCATCGCCGAGATGGGCCAGCCGGACTTCGCGGACTACGATCTCGCCAGTCTGCGTACCGGCATCATGGCTGGGTCGCCGTGTCCGCAGGCCGTGATGCAGCGGGTGATCGACGAGATGCATATGGACCAGGTAACGATCTGCTACGGCATGACCGAGACCTCGCCGGTGAGCTGCCAGACCGCGGTAGACGACGAAATGCAGGCGCGCGTATCCACGGTCGGGCGCGTGCATCCGCATCTGGAGATCAAGATCGTGGACGTCGAGGGCCGGGTGGTCCCGCGCGGCGAGCCGGGCGAATACTGCACGCGCGGTTACAGCGTGATGCTGGGTTATTGGGACGATGCCGAACGCACCGCCGAGTCCATCGACGCCGCGCGCTGGATGCACACCGGCGACCTGGCGGTGATGGACGAGGCCGGTTACTGCCAGATCGTCGGCCGACTCAAGGACATGGTCATCCGCGGCGGCGAGAACATCTACCCGCGGGAGATCGAGGAGTATCTCTATCGCCATCCGGCGGTGGCCGATGTGCAGGTGGTCGGCGTGCCCGACGAGAAATATGGCGAGGCACTGTGTGCCTGGGTACAGCTCGCCGCCGATCAGACGCTCGATGAGCGTGAATTGCGCGCCTTCTGCGAAGGCGAGATCGCCCACTACAAGATCCCTCGCTACGTGCGCTTCGTGGAGGGCTTTCCGCTGACCGTGACGGGCAAGGTGCAGAAATACCGCATGCGCGAGCAGATGATCGAGGAGTTGGGGCTCAAGCGCGGCTGAGCACGCTCGATCCGACCAATCCGAGTTTGTGCTCGCCCAGGAACGCTTCGGCGCGCTCAGGACGCCCGGGTTAAACGCCCAGGCGCGCGCGCGGATTGAAAGCCATCTCTTCGGCCATTTGCTCGTAAAGAGCACGTTGCTTTTCGCCGGCTTCCCCCTCGCTGGTGGACGGCAGGGTGATTACGAGCGATACATAGAGATTTCCCGGTGTCTTGCCGGGCATGCCGCGGCCTTTCAGCCGTAGCCGTTTGCCCGCGTTCGAGTTCGGCGGGATACGCAGGTCTACTGCGCCGGCAGGGGTGGGCGCTTTCACGGTCGTGCCCAGCGCCGCTTCCCAGGGCGCGACCGGCAGTTCGAGTATGAGATCGGCGCCATCGACCGTGAAATAGGGATGCGGCCGCAAGGCGATCTCCAGGTACAGATCACCCGCGGGGCCGCCGTGCTGGCCGGGCGTACCCTGGCCGGACAGGCGCAGGCGCTGGCCTGTGCGGGCGCCCTTGGGGATGCGCACTTTTAGAGAGCGTTCGCGTTCCACGGTGCGACCGCGGTCGTCGAGCGTGGGGGCGCGCAGACGGATGGTACGGGTGCCGCCGCTGAATGCGTCCTCGAGATCGATTTCGACCCGAGAGACATGGTCCTGGCCTTTCACGCCGGCTTGCCGGCGCGTGGCACGTGGGCCACCGCCCATGCCGCCGAAACCTTGCCCGAACATGGATTCGAAGAAGTCGCTGAAGTTCGCAGAGGCATCGTCGGCGGGCCCGGCGCGCCGAAAGCCCGCACCGCTGTTCCAGTGGGGCGGTTGCTGGAAACCCTGACCGGCGTGTGGGCGGCTGGGATCGATCTGGTCGTAGGCGGCGCGCTTCTTCGGGTCCTTGAGCACTTCGTAGGCCTCGTTGGCCTCCTTGAAGCGCGTGTCGGCGTCTTTTTCCTTGCTTACATCGGGGTGGTACTTGCGCGCGAGCTTGCGATAGGCACGCTTGATCTCATCGTCTGTCGCTTTACGCGTAACGCCGAGAATCTTGTAGTAGTCCTTGTATTCCAACCCATTGCTCCGTGCGGCCGACACGCCGCGGCTGACTCTTCAAGCTATATATGGCGCCTGTCGAGCCGAATCAAAACTATTGTGCAAAGCGTGCCAGCCCTGCGGCCGGCGCGTACCGAAGCGTGCAAGCAAGCGCCAGTTGCCCGGCCCGATGATCGGGCCGATATGTCAGCCGCTCGCTCTTTTCTGTCCGCGTTTCGGCTTGCGCCGGACGTAGAGCTGCTTGCGCACCCGGGCCACGACCGTGCCGTCGGCGGTAACGATATCGTTCTCGAACCAGCGCAAGTGCTTCTTGCCCGTGCGGGTCGCCTCCCGCATCTCGTCGCAGGTGGCTTCGTCGAGACGGAAGTCGGTATGCACGGTTTCGCGTCCCGGGGCGAGAAAATCGATCGCCCCGGCGGCATCCCAGACGATATAGTCACGCCCCATGCGGTGCAGCGCCATGATCGCCCAGAACGGGTCGCACATCTTGAACAGATGGCCGCCGAACTGGGTGCCCATATAGTTGCGGTTCCAGGGCCGGAGCTTCAGCTCCACCCGCACGTGCGACCAGTCCGACGCCATGTGGGTGACATGGATACCGCTGGCGGCAAAAGGCGGCCAGACGTTCATCATCCGGCGGAGTACGGCGGGGCGCATTGGGGGGTTCCCGGCTGGAAATATCGGTTCATTCTAGCGTCTGGACAAAGGACCACCTAGCATTGCCGGCACAGACCGCACCGCACTGCATCGCAAGAGGCCAGATCGTCGTACGACGCCGACAGCTACGAACGCGTCAGCGGGTGTCGAAAATCCGTCAAAGATCGTATCGTGACTGCGTCCCGTGCCCCTTGGCTTCAACGACGGCCTGCTGCTGTCCACCACCCATCTGCGTGCAATGATCGATTACCTCAGTGGCATCGCCGAAGCTCACGCCGTGGACCCGTTGTTGTTCGTCCTGATCTATCTGGTCAGTACCGGCCCGTTCCTCGTTGTCAGCGGCTGGTTGTTTCACCACATACGCAAGCAGCGCCCGCTGGCCCTGCTGATCTTCTGCTGGGCGCTGTGCTACACCGCGCCCTATCTTTACGTGTTGGCGGTGGGTCGTGATCTGCCGCTGTGGGTCTACGGAATGGTTGCGCTGCTTATCGTCGGTGGCCTGACGCTTGCCGCACGCGGCCTGATGTATCGCCTGCGCCACCACGAGGACCCCGAATAGGCGCGAGACCCGTCAGCGATACGCGATGCGGTAGGCGTACTCGCTGGCATTCTTCACCCGGCGGTTGTGCAGCATGCCCTGACCGGCGCGTCCGTGGTCGTTGTCGATGAGGTCGACCGTGGCATCGTCGAAATGCTGATGCACCTCGGATTCGGGCACTGCGAAAGGCGGGCCTTTCATCTCGTTCTGATCGTAGTCGAGGGTGATCAGCAGCCCTTTCGCGCGGGGCGTCAGCAGTCTGCCCAGATGCTGCACGTATTCGCGGCGCATTTCTTCGGGCAGGGCGATCAGCGCGGCGCGGTCATAGAACGCCTCGAAACGCCCGAGCGTCGCGATATCGGCAGCGAAGAAATCGCCTACCCAGATGTCGATGCCCGCGGCGCTGTATCGGTTGAAGCGGCCCACGCGGTCTACGCTGGCGGTCAGTGCCTGTTCGTTGAAGAAATCCTGCGCGGCGCGCTCGCTGAGTTCGATGCCGGTCACCGGGTAGCCCTGGCGTGCGAGCCATCGCAGATCCGGTGTCTTGCCGCACAACGGCACCAGCACAGGCGTGCCCGGCGCAATATCGAGCGTTGGCCAGTGGGTGGCCAGCATGGGATGTCCTTCCGGCTGGTGAAAGCCGATCTGCTGCTGAGCCCAGCGTTCGTGCCAGAAGTCGTGATCCATGCGGCGTCCTTGCAAGCGGCCGTCAGGCCGTCGAATCCAGTTCGGGATAGTGCCGGAATATGCCGTCTTTGTTGAATCGCATACGCCGAGGCGAGGCCAGATAGCTGGCGAGGCGCTCGCGTTCCGCCACGCGCTCGACGAGTGCCCGCACGCGCCGTATACGCCCCCGCTGCGAAGCCATGGCGTTAGGCAACGCGTAGTCGAGACCGACCATGATCTGAAACAGACTCAGGTCGGCGGTTGTGCAGCCATCCCGCACGAGCCAGCGGTCGCCCTCCGGCTTGGCGGCCAGTACCGACTCGAAGTAGTCGAGAAACTTGGGCAGTCGCGCGTCGATGAATACGGCCGCTCGGCACTCGGCCTCGGCGCGTTGCTCCTCGTAGTAAAGCCCGGGGCCGAGCGGATGATGGGTGTCGTGAATCTCGGTGACGAAGTCGGCGAGCGTGAGTTGCAGGCCGTGGCACCAGAGCCGGTCGGCCTCGCCGGCCGGTGCGAGACCCAGACGCGGGCCGAGGAACTGCAGGATATTGGCCACATGCGACACCTCGATATCGCCCGCGCGCAGGTAGGGTGGGGCGAAGGGCGCACGGGTGTTGTTCTCGAATCGCAGACCGCCGCCGACGGCATCGAGTCCGCCCCGGTTCCCGTGCGTATCCCTGACGATATCGATGTAATCGGCGCCGGCGTCTTCGAGCGCCAGCCGCACGAACTCGCCGCGCCCGGGAATACCGGGCCAGTAGTAAAGCTCGTAGCGCATGCTCATATCCCCGGTCTGGCCTCGTTTGGTTATCGCAGCAGGGCCCGAGTGAGGGGTCAAGTACGATCTTTGATTGCCTTGTTTCTGCAGGTGATGAGTGCTTGGTACTGGGGACGCGGCCTGCGTGCCGCAAGCGATCGCGCCACCCGTGGACGTCTGCCGGCCCGCCGTTGCGCGGCTAGATCAGGCTCGGTTGCAGGGCTTCCTCACGTCCATCCACGAAGCCGGACAGCCCCACGCCCACCAGCCGGTAGCGGGTGCGGGCGTCAGCCTCGACGCGGTCGCGCAGGGCACAGGCGATCTCGGCCACCTCGGCTGCCGAGGTCGGGCGGCTGAGCGGCGTAAAGCTACGGGTGAGAATCTGGAAATCCGTGGTCTTGAGCTTGAGTACTACAGTGCGCGCCACGCGCGGCTGCTTGCGTTCGTGATTGGCCCAGGTCTTTTCGGCGAGGCGCTGGATATGCGGCGCCAGATCCTCGATCGGCAGATCTTCGCGGAGCGTGTCCTCGCTGGAAACCTGAACGGAGTCGCGCTTGGGCTGGACCGGTCGTTCGTCGATACCCCGGGCCAGTTCGTACAGACGACGCCCCCACCGCCCATAGCGCTTGACCAGTTCCTCGCGCTGGAAAGCACGTAGATCGCCGACCGTGTGCACATCCAGCGCGGCGAGCTTCTCTTTCATCTTCGGGCCCACGCCGGGCACCTTGCCGATCGGCAGCGGCAGCAGAAAGGCTTCGACACGACGCGGCGTGATCACGAACTGGCCGTCGGGCTTGCGCCAGTCGGAGGCGATCTTGGCCAGGAACTTGTTGGGTGCAATGCCGGCCGATGCGGTCAACCCCGTCGCGGCCTTGATCTCGGCACGGATCACGCGCGCGGCTTCGGTGGCCGAGGGCATACCGGTGTGGGTAACGGTGACGTCGAGATAGGCCTCGTCCAGCGACAGCGGCTCGACCAGATCGGTATGGCGCAGAAAGATCGCGCGAATCTGACGTGAGACTTCGCGGTAGCGGTCGAAATGCGGATCCACGAAGATCGCCTGGGGGCACAGCCGTTCCGCGCGTACGGCCGGCATGGCCGAGCGCACGCCGAACACGCGTGCCTCGTAGCTGGCGGCGGTTACCACCGAGCGCAGTCCGCGCTTGGCCACCACCACGGGCTTGCCCTGCAGACTGGGGTCGTCGCGCTGCTCGACCGACGCATAGAAGGCGTCCATGTCGACATGCACGATCTTGCGCAGTGTTTCGCTCATAGAGCGGGCGTGCGCTCGCTGTACATCACCGTGATGCGAGCGACGAAATCGCGCGTTTCTCGCGCTACCATAGGCGGCTTTCTGGCCGGCCGCGCTTGCGCCTGACCTGTGTTCATCTCAACGGTTTCATCATGGATCGTCCGCGTCATTTTACCCTGCGTTTTTCCTGTCCTGACCGCGTTGGCATCGTCTCGCGCGTGGCGAGTTTCTTTGCCGACAATGGCGGCTGGATTCTGCGCTCTAGCCAGCATTCGGATGAAGACAGCCAGCGTTTCTTCATGCGCGTCGAGGTACGCGCCGACTCGCTGGATTTTCATCTGAGCGAGTTGCGCCGGCGTTTCGAGCCGGTTGGCCGCGAACTCGACATGGACTGGCAGATCAGTGACAGCGCGGTAAAGAAGCGCGTCGTGCTTCTGGTGTCGAAACAGATGCACTGCCTCTACGACCTGCTCGAGCGCTGGCAGTCGCGGGAACTCGATATTGAGATTCCCTGCGTCATCTCCAACCATGCCGACGCGCGCGGCCTGGTCGAGTGGCATGGACTGCGCTTCCACCACGTGCCGATCACCAAGGACAACAAGCCCGAGGCCTGGGCCGAGATCGAGCGGCTGTTCACAGAATCCGGCGGCGAGACCATGGTGCTCGCGCGTTTCATGCAGATCCTGCCGGCCGACCTATGCGATCGCCACCCGGGGCGCATCCTCAATATCCACCACAGTTTTCTGCCCAGCTTTGTCGGCGCCCAGCCGTACCTGCAGGCCTACCAGCGCGGCGTGAAGCAGGTCGGGGCGACCTGTCATTACGTCACCCCCGAACTTGATCAGGGGCCGATCATCGATCAGGACGTGACCCGCGTCGATCATGGCGACACCGTTCGTGATCTGGTGCGCTACGGCAAGGATATCGAGAAGGCGGTGCTCGCCCGGGGCCTGCGCCATCATCTCGAGGACCGTGTGCTGATCAGCGGGCGACGCACGGTCGTGCTCTAGGGCCTACTTAAAGCGATTGGCCGCCGGTCAGCTCGATCCGCTGGCCGTTGAGCCAGGCGAAATCGCTGGACAGCAGGCCGGCGACCGCGGCGCCGATGTCTTCCGGTTTGGCGGTGCGCCCCAGCGGCGTGATCGAGGCGAAATGCTCGTTCAGTTCCGGGGTGTCTCGCACCGCGCCGCCGGCGAAGTCGGTTTCCACCGCGCCCGGCGCGATCGCGTTCACCGTGATCTGGCGGTCGCCGAGTTCCTTGGCCATGTAGCGGGTGGTCACTTCCAATGCGCTCTTCATCGCCGAATAGGCGCAGTGGTTTTCGAGCACGAAGCGGGTCGCCGCGGTTGAGACGTTCAGGATGCGACCGCCGCGCGCGATCATCGGCAGCAGCGCCTTGCTGAGCAGGTACGGCCCCTTGAAATGCTCGCGATAGAGCGCGTCCAGATCGTCCTCGGTGGTTTCCTCGTAGGGCGCCAGAATGCCGTTACCGGCGTTATGGATCACGAAATCCAGATCGCTGCGGCCGAATGTGGTTTCCAGCGTTCGGGCGAGGTCTGTTTTCAGCGTTTCGAAACCACTGCTGTCGCCGACATCGAGCTTCAGCATGGCGGCGGTGCCGCCGGCGGCTTCGATTTCGTCTGCCACTGCCTTGGCCTCGTCGGCATGGCTATTGAAAGTGCCGATCACGTCGACGCCGCTGGCGGCCAGATGCAGCGCCATGCTGCGGCCAAGGCCACGGCTGGCGCCGGTGATGAAAGCGATCTTGCGGGACATACCGCACTCCTGGATAGAAACGGTTTGGCAGCGTGTGCCCTTCAGCTGTGCGGGCGTAGCCTGCGAGATCAAGCACGGGGCGCCAAATCCATGCGTTGCACATTGAAGCGTGTCGATCGCTGCCGCATTGCAGGCTCGTGCACCTCATCGTGCGGATTCGCGTGACGTCGGTCGTCGAGCTGTGTCGGGCCGGGGTTATTGCGGGCGTACTTCGAGTGTGCCGCAACTAGCGGCGAGCGCAGCCGGACGGGAGAAGGTCGCTTTGGAAGTCTGTAGACCCACGCTGAGGCGATACAGGGGCGCGTTGAAAGAAACGGTCGGCCGCCCGGATCATGGGCGAAACAGGGCGGCCCGACCGTGTCACAGATGGCGTGTCAGCCCATCTTGGCCAGTTCCTGGCCGGTCATGATTGCTTCTTCGCGGGTCTTGGGCATGCGATCGGCGGCGGGGCGGCGCGGTTCGGCATTGTTGTCGAAGCGCACTTCGATTTCCCAGCCGTTCTCGACTTCGCGGCCCAGGATCTGGTGCCCGCGCGTGTCGTCGCTTTCGAGGGTTTCCCAACCGGTCATGTTCTTGGTCATTCGTGACTGCTTCTTTCGTGATTGAAGCGACACAGGCTAACAGTGGGCAACCGCGATACGCCTCCGTAATTGTGCGGGTTTTCATGCCGCGCAGAACGGCCGGTCGGCTCTTTTGAGCGAGCTTTCGACCGTGCAGTGCCGGGAGCATGGCGCCGGGTGCCGCGAGGCCGCCGCCCGGCGCCTGACGATCACTAGCGCTCGAGCAGACCGGTGAAGAACTGGGTGGCGTTGGTTTCCAGGCTGTCGACGTCGTAGCCGCCTTCCTGGATCACGCAGACCGGCATGTCGAGGCCGGCCATGGCCTTGCCGATACGATTGAAGCCTTCACTGGTGACCGAGACCTTGGCCTGCGGATCATCCTTGTAGATATCGAAGCCCAGCGGCAGCACCAGTACGTCGGCAGCGAACAGCTTGATCGCGGCCACGGCCTCGTCGAGTTTCTCGAAGAAGGTCTCTTCCGGTGAGCCGTGGGGCATCGGCAGGTTGATGTTGTAGCCATAACCCAAGCCGGCGCCGCGTTCGTCTTCATGGCCGGTGACCACCGGATAGAAGTTGGTCGGATCGCCGTGAATGGAGATATAGAGCACGTCGTCTCGCTCGTAGAAGATCTCCTGAATCCCCTGGCCGTGGTGCATGTCGGGGTCGAGAATGGCCACGCGATCGAACTTGGTGCGCAGCGCCTCGGCGGCGATCGCGGCGTTGTTGAGATAGCAGAACCCGCCTGCGCCGTCGCGGCGAGCGTGATGGCCCGGCGGGCGGCACAGTGCGTAGCTGGTGCGTTCGCCGGCGAGGATGTCGTCAGCGGCGGTCAGTGCAGTCTGTGCCGATGCGTAAGCGGCCTTCCAGGTGCCCGGGCCGATCGGGCAGCTGCCGTCGGCCTGGTAGCGGGCCGACTCGGCGAGGATGCCCTTGAGCGGGTTCGGCGAGCGCACGAAGATGTTGGACATCACCTCGTTGCCCCAGTCGTCCGGGATCTCCATCCAGCGGCGGTGCGCGGACTCCAAAAAGCGCAGATAGCCCAGATCGTGCACCTGCGAGATCACCGACATGCCGTGATCGACCGGCTTGCCGACCTCGATATCGAGACCCTCGAGGGCTGCAACCAGCGGCGGGGTGCGGGCCGGGATTTCCTGCGGGGCGCGCATCTGACCGCGGGTCAGGTAGCTCTGGGGCACATGCTCGTTCTGGATCGGATCGAAATAGGCTTTCACGGCGACGATTTTCCGGTTGTTCAACAAATGGATCGGCCGGGTACTGTATCGGCCGGACCGCCTCGCAACATACGCCCGCAATGCTTGTCGCTGCAATGCTTTGACGGCGACGCGCGAAGAGCGGGCATGAAAAAGGCCGACGAGCGGACTCGCCGGCCTGGATTACCTGCGGCGCGTTGTGGCTACTTGCCGCGCGGCACGGTCTGGGCTTCGGTGAATTCCAGAATGCCGTCGTCGCCGCCTTCACGGCCGATGCCCGACTGCTTCATGCCACCGAACGGGGCATGCGGGGCCGGGCCGGTGCCGGTGTTCCAGCCACAGTGGCCGAAGTGCAGGCCGCGGATGGTCTTCTCGGCGCGCTTTTCGTCCTTGGTGAACACATAGGCCGCAAGACCGAACTCGGTGGTGTTGCCCAGTTCCACGATCTCGTTCTCGTTATCGAACTCGATCATCGGCACCAGCGGGCCGAAGGTCTCTTCCTTGCAGCAGGCCATGTCGTGGGTCACGCCGGTGATCACGGTCGGCGTGTAGAACAGATTCTTCTCGGCGTCGAGCTCGTCCGGGTGCTTGCCGGCGACCAGCTTGGCGCCTTTCGACAGGGCGTCCGCAACGTGGTTCTGGACTTTCTCGAAGCCGCCCTTGTTGATCAGCGGGCCGACGTCGATGTCCTCGTCCATGCCGTCGCCGACCTTGAGCGCCTTGACCTTCTCGACCAGCTTGTCGGTGAATTCCTTGTACACGCCGGACTGCACGTAGATGCGGTTGGCGCAGACACAGGTCTGGCCGCCGCCGCGGAACTTGTTGCCCAGCAGCTGGGTGGTGGCATGGTCGATGTCGGCATCGTCAAAGACGATGAACGGCGCGTTGCCGCCCAGTTCCAGACCCAGTTTCTTGACCTGATCGGTGCTCTGCTCCATGAGCAGCTTGCCGACCTCGGTGGAGCCGGTGAACGACAGCATCGGCACGTCGACCGAGCTGGTCAGCTCGCCGCCGATCGCGCTGGACGAGCCCATCACCAGATTCACATAGCCTTTGGGCAGTTCCAGGCGCTCATGGAAGAGCTGGAACATGGCGATCATGGTCAGCGGCGTTTCGGTGGCCGGCTTGATCACGCTCGGGCAATCCGCCGCGATCGCGGGAGCGATCTTCTTGGCGATCATGCCGATCGGGAAGTTCCACGGGGTGATCAGGCCGACTACGCCGATCGGGCGGTGGTGGATCGTCCAGGTGCAGTCCTTTGCCTTTTCCTCGAGCTCGTGCGGCTTGAGGATGTCGATGTTCTTTGCGCAGTAGTCGAAGAAGCCGGCCGCGTATTCGACTTCGCCCTGGGCTTCCTTCCACGGTTTGCCGTGTTCGAGACACAGGATGCGGCCAATCTCTTCCTTTTCGTCGATCAGCGCGTCACGGATGTCCTCGAGCCACTCGCGCCGGGTCTCGATATCGTTCGGCTCGGCAAGCGTGGCCTTGGCGGCGGCGATCGCGCGCTGCGTCTCGGCTTGGCCCATCTTCGGGATCTTGGCCAGCGTCTTGCCGTTGGCCGGGTTGAAGACATCGACCGTTTCGCCGGAGTCGGCCTCGACCCACTGGCCGTCGATATAACCTGAAATATTCTTGAGCAGATACGATTCGATCATGGGTGTCCTCGGTCCTGTCTTGGCGACGAATTCGTGAGCGGTGCAATGCGAGCGGCTTGAATAGCCATCGTGGATCGCATCGACGCGTAATGTCTGAGTGATCGGGGCGAAATCCCCGGATTAAAGCCTGTATGCGGATTCACCTGGCTCAACCGCGGCCCGGCGCGTAGCCGTGGCTCTTGCTGACCTCGTTGAATAGCGACTCACCGGCGCGCCAGTGCTCCAGATTGGCCAGGAACTGGTCCATTAGCGCATCGCGCCAGCCGATGAAGTCGCCGGCCATGTGGGCCGACATGAGCACGTTGTCCAGGCCCCAGAGCGGGTGGTCTTCCGGTAGCGGTTCCTGCTCGAACACATCGAGTGCTGCGCCGGCGATCTGTTCGTTGACCAGGGCGTCGACGAGATCGTCGGTGACCACGATCGGCCCGCGACCGATGTTGATGAAACGCGCGTGGGACGCCATCGAGGCGAAGCGCTGCTTGTCGAACCAGTTTTCCGTGGCCTCGGTCAGCGGCGCGGCGACGACCACATAGTCGGCGTCGGGCAGGTGCGCGTCGATATCGTCGGCTGCATGGACGGCCGAGAACACATCGTCCGCATCGCGTGCGCGGCGCGCGATTCCGCTGACGTCCATGCCCACGGCCTTGCACAGGCGACCTATCTCGCGGCCGATGGAGCCGGCACCGGCAACGAGCACGCGCTTGCCGTGGATCGACTCGGTATCGCGGTGAACCCAGCGCCGCTCCTGCTGATAGCGGATGTTGTTGCGCGTGTCCTTCGCGAACATGAGGATCGCGCCGAGCACATACTCCGCGATCGAGCGATCGAATATGCCTTGCGCGTTGGTGACCGGAATATCCGAATCCACCAACGCGTCGAACATCAGCTGATCGACGCCCGCGCTCGCTGCATGCACCCAGCGCAGCGAATCGGCTGCGGGCCAGGCGGCTTCCAGCGCTTCGGTACGGAAATCGGTAACCAGCAGAATATCGCTGCCGGGTAGCGACTCGCGCAGGCTGGTTTCGTCATGTGCGAGACGAATTTCGCCGTAATCGCGCAGCCGATCGACAGACGCCGGACCCGCCGGGCTGTCACTCAGAACCGTGATCCGGGGTCGCGGCTCGTCGCTGTCGGCCGCGCCGTCGGCGGGCGAATTTTCGAGGGTCTCGTGGCTCATGTGCGCTCCCGGGCGCTCGCGGACATGAACCGCGCGGGGTCAATGATCATGCCGCACGGTACCCAGACCCCGAGGCAAGCGTCAATAGGGCCCGCAAAGCCTGTTCGAACCTTGTCTTGACCCCGCTCGCAAGACCTGACTACGCTCGCCGAATTACACCGGCTCCGGCCGTCATCATCTGGTCGCAAGGGACAGTCATGGTCGCGAATCTGAACAAGAGCAACGAGCTCCTATCGTCGGATCCCGACGAGCGCTATGTGCGTGATCGTCTGGTCTGGAACCCCGCCATGCACGCGATTCCGATCTCGGGTATCCGGCGCATGGTCAATCGGGCCGCCGAGCTCGACGATGTGCTGCATCTGTCGATCGGCCAGCCGGACTTTCCGACCCCGCGCCACATCATCGATGCGCATATCCACGCGCTGGAAGCCGGCCAGACCGGCTACACCATGGATGCGGGCCTGCCGGAGCTGCTGACCGCGCTCAAGGACTACTACAACGACAAGTACCGCAGCACGCTCTCGGAAGACAACTTCCTGATCACCACCGGTGCCACCGAAGGCATCTACCTGATGATCACGGCGATGGCGGCTCCCGGCCGCGAGTTCATCATCGCGGATCCGACCTTCCTGCTGTATGCGCCGCTGATCCGCATGAACGGCGGCCAGGTGCGCACGGTGCCGACCAAGGCCAGCGAAGGCCACCAGATCGATCCCGAGCGCATCATCAACATGATCGGGCCGAATACGCACGCGATCATCCTCAATTCGCCGAGCAACCCGACCGGTACGGTGTATCCGCGCGAGACCATCGAATGGCTGTGCCAGGAAGCCGCCTATCGCGGCGTGGAGATCCTGTCCGACGAGGTCTATGACCGCCTGATCCTGGACGATATCGACTACCCGAGCGTGCTGTCCTGTGCGACCGACCTCGACGGCGTATCGGTCGTGTCCAGTTTCTCCAAGACCTATGCCATGCCCGGCCTGCGCGTGGGCTGGATCGTCGCCGACCAGAACACCATTCGTACGCTGCGCCGCTATCACATGTTCACCACCACGGTGGCGAGCACACCGGCACAGTGGGCGGGCGTCGCTGCGCTGCTGGGCGATCAGAGCTGTGTCGACAGCATGGTGCGCGAATACTCGCGTCGCCGGGATCGGGTGGTGGACCTGGTCGCCGATACGCCGGGGCTGACCGGCTACTGGCCGCAGGGTGCGTTCTATATTGCGCCGTCGCTGCCCAACGGCGTCGATGCCGGCAAGCTGTGCATGCGCATGCTGGAAGAGACCGGCGTCTGCGTGATCCCCGGCGATGCCTTCGGCGAAGCCTCGAACAGCCTGATGCGCATCAGCTACTCGACTTCGATGGAGAATATCGAGGAGGCCTTCCAGCGGCTGCAGCCGTGGATGGCGCGTCAGCCGGAACTGGAAGGGCACGGCTAGGCGCGGCCGAATAGCCAGAACCGAAAAAGCCCGGCCTCGTCAGCGAGCGCCGGGCTTTTTTGTGCGCGCGTGGCGCGCTATGCAGATCAACTGTTGCTCGAGCCGCACTCGGCAGCCGGGGCGCCGGCCTGTTTCGCCTCGTTCGGCATTTCGCTCGCATAGGTCACCCGTACCGGATAGACGTCGCCGGCGGCGTTGTGCATATTGCCGATGCCGCGATACTCGAGCAGGCGTTTGGTCTCCGGGTCATAGGTGAGCTGTAACGAATCGACGAAGAAGTTCACCAGGAACATGTCCAGTTCGGCGTCGAAGACCACGGCCTCTTTACCTTCGAACTGGGTCGTGCCGGTCTGATTCGCACGCAGTTTTACCACCGCCTGACGTCCGGCGGCCGCGAAGTTGAAGGGCACCGTTTCGCCGGCGACCAGCGCGTCGAAGTTCTCGCGTACCAGCATGTCGAAGCCGGAATCGGCGGCCATCGGTTCCTCGATGCTGAAGGGCTTGGTCTTTTCCTCCGCATCGGCGTTGTCGCGACGGAACATCACCCACTGGTTGCCGTCGCGGCGGATGCCTTCGCGGTAGCCGTCGGCCGGGATCTCCAGTGTGTAGGTCGGTACGGTGTCGTTCGCACCGAACTCCAGATGCTTTTGCGCGATCGATTCGCCGTCGGTGCCGACATAGTCCACGTCCCAGCTCGTGATCTTCCCGTTGCTGCGCTGCTGCTCGTGGTGCTCGGTGTAGCGGTATTCGCCGCCCTGCAGCGTATAGGCATAGCCGTTGAAACAGCGCGAGCCGCTTACGTCGTCGGCCTGGGCCAAGGCTACGGAGGCCGTGCCGGCAAGCATGAAAAGGGCGCCGCTCAGCGCCAGCACAGGAGTTGTCTTCATCGGGTGGTCTCCAGTTTCACGACGAGGCGTCGCGACGGGGCAGGAACACGTAGTGCGCGACGCCCCATTCGTTGCCGTCGGCATAGCCGAACAGTTCGGCCACGGCCATGAAGAACATGCGCCAGCGATGAAACCAGCGCTCGGCGTCGGCGCCGTAGGTATCGCGGAAGATCGCCATGATCGGTTCGCGGGCCGCGTCCATGCGGTCGAGCCAGGCGTTGGACGTGTCGCGATAGTGGTTGCCGGACAGCCACCACTGGTTGTGCAGCACTAGATCGTTCTGGAACCGCGCGAACAGGTTTTCGCTGGGCATGACGCCGCCGGTGAAGAAATGGCGCGCCATCCAGTCGTATTCGCCGTCGTCCTGGAATTCGTAGGCGAGCAGCTTGTGTGCGAATACGTGTACGAACAGGCGGCCGTCGTCGACCAGCCAGCGATTGATACGCGCGAACAGCTCGCGGTAATTGCGCATGTGCTCGAACATCTCGACCGACACGATCCTGTCGAACTGGCGCTCGCCCGGGTCGAAGGCGTTGATGTCGCAGGTCTCGACGGTCAGGTTCTTGATCCCGCGCTCGCCGGCCATGCGCTCGATCGCGGCACGCTGGGCGTTGGAGTTCGATACCGCCAGAACGCTGGCGCTCGGATAACGCTTGGCCGCCCAGAGCGCGAAGGAGCCCCAGCCGCAGCCCAGATCCAGAATACGCTGGCCGTCGTGCAGGCGCGCGCGCTCGGCATACAGCGCGAGCATGGCGTGCTCGGCCTGGTCGAGCGATTCGATACCCGGCTCGAACAGGCAGCCGCTGTACTTGCGGTGCGAGCCGAGCACGTGCTCGAAGAACGACGGCGGCAGCTCGTAATGCTGGCTGTTGGCGTCTTCCGTGTGCTGAGCGATCGGGCCGGTTGATGCGCGCTCGATGAAACGGCGCATCTGTTTGCTGCGCCATTCGGAATCCAGCGCCTCGCGGCTGGTCAGCCGGGTGGCGATCAGGCGGCGCATGCCGGCACGGGCGATCGGGTCGGGGATCATGCCCCGTTCGCACATCTCAATCGGCAGGCTATCCAAGTGCGCAGTCCTCTTTTATCTTCGAAATCAATCTTTCGGCGGCCAGGGAATGAAGGCGCTGGTGCGGCGCATATACTCGTCGTGACCGCGCCGTTTTTCCGATGCCTGTTTGTTCTCGATCGTCGGAATCCCCGAAACCCGAAGCAACAGCCACGCCATGATCACGGGGCTGGCCAGCGTTGCCCACCAGTACGGCGCGCCGATCGCCAGAACAACATACGTTACCCAGTGAAGCGATTCGAAGAAATAGTTCGGGTGCCGTGAATAGCGCCAGAGCCCCTCGGCGCAGACATGACCGCGATTTTCCGGCTTCTGCTTGAAGCGATGCAGTTGGGCATCGGCCGTACCTTCGCCGACCACCGATACGAACCATACCGCGATTGCAGCGAGTGCCACGCCGAGCGAGGGCGCTTCCGGCATATAGGCGATCACCAGAAACGGGATCGACAGAATCGAGGCGATCAGCGCCTGGAACAGGAAGAAACCGAACATGTAGAGATCGGCCTTGGCACCCCAGGACTCGCGCGCGGCGGCGTAGCGCGAGTCCTCCGGCGCGCCGCGCATGCGCTTGGCCAGATAGCTGGCCAGTCGAAACGACCAGGCCAGTGCCAGCGCGGCCAGCAGGATACGGGTGCCCGCCGGCGCGTCGCCCAGCAGGGCATATTCTGCGGCGATGATGCCGACAGCTGCCGACCAGACGGCGTCCACGAGCCCCGCATTGCGGGTAAACAGTTGGATGACCCAGACGATGGTGAGCAGTACGGCGGCCGTGGCCAGGCCTACGCCGAATGCGGCGAGCGGGGTCATGGGATGTCCTTCGAAAAAGAAAGCGAATCAGCCTACCACCCGCGGCAGGCGCCTCATGGCTCAGCTTACGTCGAAGATCGGTAGTGCGATGCGGCCGGTCACGGCGATTCGGCCGGGGATAGCCGAAAAGCTGGCCAGATACTGTGGATGATAGCCGTAGACCATCAGGCCCAGCTCGTCGCCCGCATGCAGACGATGGCTTACGCCGTTGAGCTCGAGGCTGCGGCGGCCCGCGCCGCGGATAGGCCGGACCTGCTTATTGAGCAGGATCGTCGCACCGCCGGCGCTGCGACGGACACCAATGCCCACGAAGGCAATCGGCTTGGAATCGTCGCCGCTGACCTCGATCTCGGCATGCGGCACGCCCGCGATCGCCTGGTCATCGCGCTCGATGGTGGTCAGCGGAAGAAACGTGCCGCCGCTGGCCAGCTCGTCGAGATGATCCGAGGGCAGGGCGTTGACCAGCCGTGCGATCAGCGCGGTTTCGTCGCCGCTGGCCGGTTTTTCACTGTCGAATACGCGCTTGATCACGTTCAACGCATTGGCCGCCGTGCCAGTGACCAGCGACCACAGCCGCGACACGCTCTGGCGGCGCAGGATGCCCAGCAGCAGGTCCAGCCCGCCGGTGGTGGCCTCGCCCGCGAATTCGACCGTCGGGCCATGATCGCCGGTGCCCACGGGGAGCGTGTCGAACGTCAGGCTGGTTTCGTCGTCGAGGATGATCGTATGCCGCGGTATCGGCCGTTCCGGCGTGCGCCCCTTGAGTTTCCAGTCCAGCCAGGCGAGTTCCAGCGCCGCGGTTTCGTAGGTCTCGCCGTCGATATGCAGCGCGGCGTCGGTCTGGTAAGCGATACGATCGATGTCCTGCAGGAACGGCAGACTGTGGCCGTACTGCATGGCAATCAGCTGCACGTCGTTGCCCGCCGCACGCAGGGCTTCGGCGTTGTGCAGCGCTTCGTTGAGATTGAACAGCGTGTCGCCCACGCCCTGCACGAGCAGCGCATCGACCTTCGGGGTGCGCCGATCCGGATCGGCCACGCGCTCGCCATCACGCGCGATCTCGCCGTCGTAGAATGAAACCGGGCTGCTGTTGTAGAGCCGATCGGTGATCGCCTGCGACAGGCCACGGCCGGTCAAGGGTGAAATCAGCCCTTCTAACAGCGCGCGATACAGCATCGGGTCCAGGCGCACGCCGGACGTCGGCACGCCGAGTGCGACCAGGGCCGCGCCCCAGGCCGTCTTCACCACGTTGTCCGGAGCCAGGCTGTAACGCAGGTCGTACCAGGTAGCGGTCGGCACGATGGCGTCGAAGCGCGGGTCCATGCAGGCGCCGATCAATTGAAAGCCGCCGCCGTAGGACAGGCCGAGCCCACCGACCAGCGGGTCGCCGTCGTCGCAGGCCAGACGCTCGCGCTCGGACATGTTCTGCATCGCCCAGTCGAGAATCGCGCTGATATCCGCGCCTTCGATGGCCGGATCCATGATCTCCACGCAGCCGCCGGATTCGCCAAAACCGCGCTGGTCGAAACTGATCACGAAATAGCCGGCGTCAGCCGCGCGGCGCGCGGCTTCGGTCGACGGCAGAATGCCGCCCGACAGCGTTTCGTAGACCGAGCGTTCGTGGCGGTTGCGCAGGCGCGCGCCGCCGAAGCCGTGGCCGTGCAGGATCAGCGGCGCGTACTCGCCGGCGGCCAATGCCGGCTGCATGACGGTCAGCGCGATCTCGACGCCGTCGTTCGGGTTGATGGCGGTCGCGCGATAATCGCGCGCAGACAGGGCAGCGGCGCTCATCGGCGGCTAGCTCTGATCCGTGTCGGGTTGGGCGATCGCCTGAAGCGCGGCGCGCAGGGGTTCGGGGATCGGCGCAGCGCGGTTGGTCGCGCGGTCGACGAACACATGCACGAAGTCGCCATGCGCGGCGGCGGCGTCTTCGCCCGCCTTGAATATGCCGATGCCGTAAGTCGTCGATCGATTGCCCAGATGCTTGACCACCAGCCCGGCCTCGAGTTTTTCCGGGAAGGCGACCGGCGCGTGGTATTGGCAGCGCGACTCGACCACGAAGCCGACCACCGGCGCGTTGTGGATATCGAGCCCGCCGACCTCGATCAGGTAGCGGTTGGCGACGGTATCGAAGTAGGAATAGTAGGTGACGTTATTGACGTGTCCGTAGACGTCGTTGTCCATCCAGCGGGTCGGCATCTCGCAGAACCACTGATAGTCGGTGCGAAGCGGGCATTCTCGGGACATGGCTTTGGCTCTCGTTCAAAAAAGAAGCCGGGCAGTGCCCGGCTTCCTGTCATGCATCTTTATCAGTCTACGACTGAACCTTCCAGGTGCCGTCGGACTGGCGGCAGGCGGTGCCTCGGACCTTGTCCGGCTTGCCGTTCACGTTGGCGTTCATGGTGAACTCGCGGCACGGCTGGTTGCCATTGTTGTAGGTGTTCGTCGGCGTGACCGAATAGTTGTCGTTGGTATCCGGATTGGTCCAGCTGGAGGTGCTGCCGGTCTGGTTCGATTCCAGTGCGGTGCCGAACTGCTGGCGGTCACGCTGACCGAAGTTGTCGCCGACCCGGCGGCCAAGCGCCGCACCCGCGAGGGTGCCGACCACGGTCGCAATGGTGGTGCCGCTGCCACTGCCGATCTGCGAGCCGGCGGCGCCGCCGGCGATGCCGCCGATCACGGTGCCGGTGTCGCCCGAACTCCAGTTCGCACAGCCGCCGAGCAGCCCGACTGACAGCGCCAGTGCGCTGATGAAACTCAGAGTCTTGGTCATGATGTTCTCCCGATGTCGCAGGCTGTAAAAACCTGTCCGCTATCAATAACGTTCCACTCAAGTGTAACCAAAATCATGGCTGGCGGCTGAACGTGGCCTCGGGCTGGCCGGTGGCCTTCGCGAACGCCGCGGCGTAGCCTTGCCGATCGCTCGTTGTGCCGGGAGAGATGCATGCAGGGTTGGTGGCTACTCGCTGTCGCAGTCACGCTGGAAGTCGCCGGCACGACGTGCATGAAACTTTCGGACGGCTTCACGCGGCTGTGGCCGTCGCTTGGCATCGTGGTGTTCTATCTCGCCTCGTTCGCCTGCCTCACGCTCGCGCTCAAGCGCATCGACGTGAGTATTGCCTATGCGATCTGGGCCGGGCTCGGCATCGTGCTGATCACTTTCATCGGCGTGTCCTTCTTCGACGAGCCCATGACGCTCTGGCGCGCCGGCTGCATCGCCCTGGTGCTGATTGGCGTGATCGGATTGAACCTGTCGCACAGCTAGTGGGCGCCGGCGTCTTGCCAGCAGGCATGGCCGGGGGCGAGGATGCGGGCATCCCGAACCATTCCAGGAGAACAACATGCGTGCATGGCTGGTAGAAAAACCCGGTGCGCCGGAAGCACTCGAACTCAAGACCGTCGACACGCCCGAGCCGGGCCCCGACGAGATTCTGGTCGACGTGCGCGCGGTGGGCATCAACCAGGCCGATGTGCTGCAGCGCAAGGGCGGCTACCCGCCGCCCCATGGCTACGACGTGCGTCGGCCCGGCCTCGAATACGCGGGCACCGTGGCTGCCGTGGGTGACCGAGTGAAAAGCCGTGCCGTCGGCGACCGTGTGATGGGCCTGATCGGCGGCGGTTCCTATGCCGAGCAGCTCGTCGTCCACGAGCACGAAGCGCTCACGATTCCCGCGCACTACGACTTCGAGCAGGCCGCGGCCATGCCGGAAGCGTTCCTCACCGCCTATCGCGCATTGTTTCTGGTGGGCGAACTCGCGGCGGGCCAGTGGGCGCTGGTACGCGGCGCGACCTCCGGCGTCGGTCAGGCCGGCCTGCAGCTGATCAACGCGCTGGGCGCTCGCAGTATTGCGACGAGCCGCAAGCAGGCGCGTCTCGACGAGCTCGACAAGCGCTTCAAGGCACTCGGTTTCGACTGCGCCTTCGATATCGGTCTCGAGGACGGCGACGCCGGCGTGGCCAAGGCCGTGCGCGAACAGACGGGCGGCGCCCACGTGATCATGGATTTCGTCGGTGGCCCGGCGCTGGACGACAACATGAGCGCGCTGCGCGACGAAGGCCGGCAGGTCCAGGTCGGCCTCATCGGCGGTCGCAAGAGCGAAATCGATATGGGCAAGCTGCTCATGCGTCGCCTGAGCATTAATGCCATGACCATGCGCAGCCTGCCGCTGGAGCGCAAGATCATGCTCGCCAAGATGTTCAACGATCGCCTGCTGCCGCTGTTCGAGGCCGGCAAGCTCAAGCCGATGGTCGACCAGGCCTTCGCCTTCGATCAGGCGGTCGAGGCGCATCGCATGATGGAATCCGGCGAACACGCCGGCAAGCTGGTGCTGGTGCGCGAATAGCGCCCTCCTGATCGGGTGCCGGGCCCTGTGCCCGGCGCCTTCCAGCTAGCGCTCGCCGTGCCCCGCGATGAGCCGCTGCACGCAGGTATCGACCACGCCCTCCAGCGGCGGCGCGATGCTTACCCGGATGGCCTCGTCGTCGCCCGGCGCTTCCAGCGTTTCGAACTGGGTCTTGAGCATGGCCGGCGAGAAGAAATGATCGCGCGCCTGCATGCGCGCCAGAATCAGTTCGTAACTGCCGTCCAGATAGACAAATGTCAGGTCTTCATCGCCGCCGCGCAGCTGTTCACGATAGCGGTGCTTGAGCGCCGAACAGCCGATCAGCAGCGAGTCGTCGTGTTCACGGCTGCTGCGGATCAGATCCGCAAGCGTATGCAGCCAGCCATGGCGGTCGGCATCGGTCAGCGCCTCGCCGTTGGCCATCTTCTCGATATTGGCCGGCGGGTGGTAGGTATCGCCATCGAGATAAGGCACGCCGAGGCGCGCGCCCAGTGCTTCGCCGAGCGTCGATTTGCCGCTGCCCGAGACTCCCATCACCACGATGCGGCGCGAGCGCGTGAGCCCGAGAGAATCACCGGCGACGTTATGTGTCATGGCCTGCACCGCGCGCGTATCAGACAACGGACGTCATGCCGCCGTCGACAAAGATATTCTGGCCCGACACGAAGCTCGATGCATCGCTGCACAGATAGACCAGCGTGCCCACCAGTTCCTCGATCCGCCCCCAGCGCGCAGCCGGCGTGCGTTTTTCGATCCAGGCGTTGAATTCGTCGTCCTGCCAGAGCTGGGTGTTCATGTCGGTCTGGAAATAGCCGGGCGAGATACAGTTCACCTGAATCCCGTAACGGGCCAGATCGGCCGCCATGCCGCAGGTGAGCATCGCGACGCCGCCCTTGCTCGCGGCATAGGGCGCGATGGTTTCGCGCGCGAGCTTCGACTGTACCGAGCCGATATTCACGATCTTGCCCGAGCCGCGCTCGCTCATGCGCCGGGCCAGCGTCGAGGCCATATAGAACGCGCTCGACAGGTTGGTCGCGATCACCGCATCCCAGTCGGCGGCTTCGAATTCGGCCAGCGGCGCGCGCCGCTGCAGACCGGCGTTGTTGACCAGGATATCGGGTAGGCCGTGGGCGGCCACGACTTCATCCAGACCGGCCTTCACGGCCGCGGCGTCGGTGACGTCGAAGGCGACATAACCGATCTCGCCGCTGGTCACCGCCTGCATGACCCGCGCGACCTCGGCCAGCTTGTCGGCATCGCGGCCGTGCAGCACGACCCGCGCGCCGCGCTCTGCCAGGCCTTTGGCGAGCGCGTGGCCCAGTCCGCGCGACGAGCCGGTCACGAGCGCGAGCCGGCCTTCGATATCGAACAGAGAGTCGGCCATGGGATTGATCTCCGAAAAATGTGGATCAGAACAGAACGAACAGCAGGTAGGTGAACACGAAGGCCAGCATCGATTCGAGCGCCTGCTGCACGGTCCATGTCTTGAGCGTGGTCTTGACGTCCATGCCCATAAGGCGCCCGACCAGCCAGAAGCCCGAGTCGTTGACGTGGCCGGCAAACACCGAGCCGCCCGCGGTCGCGAGCGTGATGGCGACCACCTGCATGGCCGAGAAATCACCGGCGGACACGGCCGGCGCCATCAACCCGGCCGCGGTCACCAGTGCCACGGTCGCCGAGCCCTGCGCGAGCCTTACCAGCACGGCGACGATATAGGCGGCCACGATCACCGGCAGGCCGATATCGCCCAGCGATCCGGCCAGCGCATCGCCGATACCGGAGGCTTCAAGCACGCCGCCGAACATGCCGCCGGCGCCGGTGATCAGTACCACCGAGCAGATCGGGCCGAGCGAATTGTCGAGGATCTTCTCCAGTGCGCTGCCGTGCTCGCCACGCCGCCAGCCCAGCACATAGCACGCGACCAGAACGGAAATCAGCAACGCCACCGGCGTGTTGCCGAACAGCACCAGCAGCTGCACCCAGCCCTGTTCGCCGTCGATCATCCCGACAGATGCCGCGAACAGCAGGCTCGTGTTCATGAAGATCAGCACCAGCGGCAACAACAGCAGCGCGATCACCGTGGAGACCGCTGGCGGGTTCTCGATCTGATCGGTATCGACCTGGCCGAACAGACCGGCGCCGATGCCGAACGGGTGGCGCGCGGCGGCGAAGCGGCCCCAGAGATAGCCGCTGAAATACCACAGCGGAAACGCCATCACGATGCCGACCAGCAGCACCAGGCCGGGATTGGCCCCGTAGAGTTCGATCGCCGTGACCGGCCCGGGATGTGGCGGCACGAATACATGCATCACCGAAAATGCCGCCGCAGCCGGCAGGCCATAGAGCAGCACCGGCCCGTCCAGGCGACGCGCGACCGCGAAGATGATCGGCAGCATCACCACCAGGCCGGCGTCGAAGAAGATGGGAAAACCCATGAACAACGACGCCAGGCCGAGCGCGAACGGGGCCCGTTGCTCGCCAAAGGTGGCAACCATGCGTTCGGCCAGCGCGTGCGCGCCGCCGGAATGCTCCACCAGTTTGCCGAGCATCGCACCGAAACCGACCAGCAGCGCGACCGAGCCGAGCGTCTCGCCGAAACCGCCGACCAGCACATCGACAATCTCGCCGGCCGGGATGCCGGTCGCGAACGCGGTCGCCAGACTGACCAGCACGAGGGCCAGAAAGGCGTGCATGTTGAAACGGATGACCAGGACCAGAAGGAGCGCGATTGCGGCAATCGCGATGCCGAGAAGGGGTCCGGCCGACAGGGTCTGCGACCACTGATCCATGGCGTTCTTCCCTGAGAAACTGTGGTGGCTGGGCAGACGGGCAGCGCCCGCGCATCGGAACGTCGGCATCGTCCCAGATGTGTACACGCGATTACATGAGACGAAAGTCTGTGTATTGTGAAAGCGACAGACTTCTTTAGCCTGTGTCGGTTTTCGCGGCGGCGGTGCCGGTTTTCGCGCCTGATTCGGCCGCCTGCTCTCGAACGATGGCAGGCTGTTTGCTTCTTCAACGAGTGTTCGTTCTTTCAAGCGAGGATCGTCATCACGCAATCCGCCTCTCATGGCAGCGCCGCCGGGCGCACGCCAACGCCATACGACATGGAACACGCTGCCCATGGCTGAATTCGTACCCGTCGATGCTTTCGACCTGCTCATATTCGGCGGCACCGGCGATCTGGCGCGGCGCAAGCTGCTGCCGGCGCTGTTCCATCGCGATCGCGACGAACAGTTCAGCGCCGACAGCCGCATCATCGCCGTCTCGCGCGGCGAGATGGACGATGCGGCCTATGCCGAATGGGTCCACGACGCGCTCAAGGAACAGCTCACCACGAAGGAACTCGAGCCCGCGGTCTGGGAACGCTTCGCCGTGCGGCTGTACCACTACAGCCTCGACATGCAGGATGACAGCGGCTGGGCCGGGTTGGGCGACAAGCTCGACGACACCCACAGCCGCAACCGCGTGTTCTATCTGGCCACTTCACCGTCGCTGTTCGGCACCATCGCCGGCCAGCTCGCCCAGGCCGGGCTGACCGACGAGCGCTCGCGCATCGTTCTGGAAAAGCCGGTCGGCCACGATTTCGATTCCGCGCGCGAGATCAATGACGCCGTCGGCGAGGTGTTCGCCGAATCGCAGATCTATCGCATCGATCATTATCTCGGCAAGGAGACGGTGCAGAACGTGCTGGCGCTGCGTTTCGGCAACTCCCTGTTCGAGCCGCTCTGGGCGCGTGGGGCCGTGGATCACGTACAGATCACGGTGGCCGAGAATCTCGGCGTCGGTCAGCGCTTCGATTTCTACAACCGCACCGGCGCGCTGCGCGACATGGTCCAGAACCATATGCTGCAGCTGTTGTGCATGGTCGCCATGGAGCCACCGGCGAGCATGGACCACGACGACATCCGCAACGAAAAGATCAAGGTGCTGCGTGCGCTCAAGCCGATCACGCCGGAGGTGGTCGACCGCGTTACGGTACGCGGGCGCTATACCGCCGGTATCGTCGGCGGCGAGCCGGTGCCCGGCTATCGCGAAGAGGGCGACGACCCGGAGGTGAAAACGGCGGAACAGGACACCGAAACCTTCGTCGCCATCAAGGCCGAGATCGACAACTGGCGCTGGAACGGTACGCCGTTCTATCTGCGCACCGGCAAGCGCATGGCGCGCAAGCTTTCCGAGATCGTGTTCCAGTTCAAACCGGTGCCGCATTCGATCTTCGGCGATCAGCCGCTCACGCCGAATCGGCTCGTGCTCAGCCTGCAGCCGGAAGAGGGCGTGCAGCTCACGCTGATGACCAAGGAGCCGGGGCCGGGCGGATTCCGTATGCGCTCGCTGCCGCTCAATCTCAATTTCCCGGACGCGTTTTCGGTTACCTATCCGGATGCCTACGAGCGGCTGCTCATGGAAGTGCTGCGCGGCAACCCGGCGCTGTTCATGCGCCGCGACGAGATCGAATCCGCCTGGCGCTGGATCGATCGCATCATCGACAGCTGGCATACGCGCGGCGTGCGTACCCACGAATACATGGCCGGCAGCTGGGGGCCGACCGATTCCTTCGTACTGCTCGACCGCGACGACCGCCGCTGGGCACAGCCGGAATGAGCATGCCCGCATTGCACGAATACCCGAGCCGCGGCACCTGCGCGCAGGCGCTCGCCGATGCGTTGGCCGAACGGCTGCGTGAAGGCATCGCCAAGAACGGCCGCGCAACGCTCGTGCTCAGTGGCGGCTCGTCGCCGATCGATCTGTTCGAACGCCTCGCGCTGATCGAGCTGGACTGGTCGCGGGTGACCGTCCTGCCCAGCGACGAACGCTGGGTGTCGTCCGACCACGCCGACAGCAACGAGGCCGCGCTGCGCCAGCATCTGCTGTACGGGCCGGGCAACGCCGCCCGGCTGTTCGGCCTGTATCGCGACGCGCCCACGCCCGGCGAAGCCCTGTCCGATCTGAATACGGCGCTGGCAGAATTGCCGCGGCCGTTCGATGCGGTCGTGCTCGGCATGGGCGACGATGGCCATACCGCGTCGCTGTTCCCGGACGCGTCGAATATAGAAGCCTGCTTGGCGAGTGATGCCGACTGTGTGGTGCCCGATCGGCCGAACGACGACGGGCCCGCCCGTATCAGCTTGAGCTTGAAGCGCCTGCTGGCCACGCGTTCGCTTTATCTGTTGTTCTTCGGCGACGACAAGCGCCGCGTATACGACAAGGCCTGCCGGCCCGGCCCGGCCACCGAATTTCCCGTACGGGGCGTGATCCAACAGGATGACGTACCCGTCGACGTCTACTGGTCCGACTAGAAGCGGGCGGCCTGCCCGCCGGAGCGACAAGCAATGAGCCTGCATCCCGTCATCGACGAAGTGACCGAACGCGTCATCGCGCGCAGTCGCGCGCCGCGTGCCGAATACCTGGCCAAGATCGAACACGCCCGGCGTATCGGCCCGCACCGCGGCGAGTTGTCATGTGGCAATCTCGCCCACGGTTTCGCGGTTGAAGACAAGCCGGGCAAGGACGCCCTGGCCGGCAGCAAGCGGCCGAATATCGCCATTGTCTCCGCTTACAACGAGATGCTGTCGGCACACCAGCCGCTTGGCGATTTCCCGCCGCTGATCAAGGAGGCCGCCTGGGCCGCCGGCGGCGTCGCCCAGTTCGCCGGTGGCGTGCCGGCGATGTGCGACGGCGTCACCCAGGGCCAGCCGGGCATGGAGCTGTCGCTGTTCTCGCGCGACAACATCGCCATGGCCACCGCCATCGCGCTCACCCACAACATGTTCGACGGCGCGCTGTGCCTGGGCGTATGCGACAAGATCGTGCCGGGGCTGATGATCGGCGCGTTGTCGTTCGGCCATCTGCCGGTGTTGTTCGTGCCGGGCGGGCCGATGACCTCGGGGCTGTCGAACAAGATCAAGTCGCAGGTGCGCCAACGCTTCGCGGCCGGTGAGATCGGCCGCGACGAGCTGCTCAAGGCCGAGTCCATGTCCTATCACTCGCCGGGCACCTGCACCTTTTACGGCACCGCCAATTCCAACCAGCTGTTGATGGAATTCATGGGCCTGCATCTGCCGGGCTCGTCGTTCGTGAACCCGAACACGCCGCTGCGCGATGCGCTCACACGTCGGGCCGGCGCCCATGTCGTCGGCCTCTCGGCGATGGGCGACAACTACCGGCCGATCGGGCGCATCGTCGACGAAAAAGCCGTCATCAACGGCATCGTGGGCCTGCTCGCCTCGGGCGGTTCCACCAACCACACCATGCATATCGTCGCCATGGCGCGCGCTGCCGGGGTGAAGATCGACTGGACCGATTTCGCCGAAATCTCGGCCGTGGTGCCGCTGATGGCGCGGGTCTATCCCAACGGCGTGGCGGACGTGAACCATTTCGCGGCGGCCGGCGGCATCCAGTTCATGATTCGCGAACTGCTCGCCGCCGGTCTGCTGCACGACGATGTCTCCACCGTGGTCGGCGACGGCCTGCATCGCTACACGCAGGAACCGTTTCTCGACGGCGATGAGCTGGTCTGGCGCGAAGGCGCGAGCGAAAGCCACGATACCGATGTGCTGCGCGGCGTGGCCGAACCGTTCGCGGCCACCGGCGGGCTGCGCGTGCTCACCGGCAATCTTGGCCGCGGCATCATCAAGATTTCGGCGGTCGAGAAAGAACACCGCACCATCCATGCCCCGGCGAAGGTCTTTCCGAGCCAGGAACATGTGCTCGAGGCCTATCAGGCCGGCGAACTCGAACGCGACACCGCGATCGTGGTCATCAACCAGGGCCCGCGGGGCAACGGCATGCCCGAGCTGCACAAACTCACACCCTCGCTCGGCGTGCTGCAGGACAAGGGCTATCAGGTCGCGCTCATCACCGATGGGCGCATGTCTGGCGCTTCCGGCAAGATCCCGGCGGCGATCCAGATCACGCCCGAAGCACGCCTCGGCGGGCTGATCGGGCGCATTCGCGATGGCGACATGATCGCGTTGGACGCCGAGGCCGGGAAGCTGCGCGTCGAGGTCGACGACGCTGAACTCGAGGCGCGCGAGCCGACCACGTTCGAGGATAAGCCGGAAACCGAATTCGGCTTCGGCCGCGAGCTGTTCGCGGTATTCCGCCGCAACGTCGGCTCGGCCGAAGAGGGCGCCTGTGCGCTGCTCGATGCCCAGCCGGCCGAGACCGAAACACGCACCACGGTCGCGGAGCAGGAGCCGGCCGAATGAGATACAACGAAACACGCGACGTGATGGCGATCGCGCCGGTGATCCCGGTCGTGGTCGTGCCCGACGCCGCCTCCGGCGTCGAGATCGCCCGTGCGCTGGTCGCAGGCGGTATCGGGGTGATCGAGGTCACGCTGCGAACCGAGGCCGGGCTGGCCGCGATCGAGGCGATCGCCAACGAGGTTGACGGTATCTGTGTCGGCGCCGGCACGGTCTGGACTGCGGCCCAGGCGGCCCGGGCCATCGATGCAGGCGCCGAGTTCATGGTCTCGCCCGGCATCGCCGATGAGGTGAACGGCGTTGCCCAGACCCGCGATGTGGCTTATTTGCCGGGCGCGCAGACGGTCAGCGAGATCGCGCATCTCAGACGCCAGGGCGTGGATGCGACCAAGCTGTTTCCAGCCTCGGTCGTGGGCGGGCCGGCCGCGATCAAGGCGTTTTTAAGCGTGTTTCCCGATCTGGTGTTCTGTCCGACTGGCGGCATCAAGGAAGACACGGCCAATGATTATCTGGCTCTGGATTGTGTGCCCTGTGTGGGGGGGAGTTGGTTGGTCTCGGCGGATGCTGTGAACGCTGGCGATTGGGAAGCTGTTCGGGCGGCTGCCGAGCGGGCGGCTGCCTTGTAGGGCTCTTGAGTAACACAAGAGGGCGGCGTCACTCCGCGAGGATCGTGATCGACTGCGGCGCTTGATTTTAGCTTGGGGTTTCGCACTGATGTGCGAGTCACTTTCATTTGCTTGTCCAAATGAAAGTAACCAAAGCAAAAGACACCCTGTCTTGCGTCGGCGCTTTGCGCCGATGCCCTGCGCGGCTCCGGCCGCAAGCGGGCCAGCCGGAAACTCGCTTCGCTCAAACATCCGGCTGTCTGTTTCCGCTTTCGGCCTCCACTGCTCGGCGCTACGTCCAAGGGGCCCCAATACAGGCTGGCTCGCTGTCGCTCGCGGAAGGTCACGTCACCATTTCTCTAGCTTGGACTAGCCGGAGGCGTGATCCAGCGGGAACGCGGGCAGGCGCACTCAATCCATCTCTGTAGTTGCGCTGGCCTGACGTTCTGAACCGCGGCGCCTGTATTCAGGCCCCTTCGCATGGCGACGGAGACGCGCAGCGGCGAAGGGTGTCCGGCGCACTGCGCCGGTGCGGCCAGCTGTTTGAGGATCGCCAAAGCGATCCGAGTTCTGGCCGCATCCCTTCGTCGCGAGCATCGGAGTGCACCGGCGCTTCGCGCCGGCGCCGTGCGGGGTGTCTTTTTCTTTGCTTCCTTTCTTTTGGACAAGCAAAAGAAAGGGAGTCGCACAACAGTGCGAAACGAAAGGGCCGACAAACTCGTGAGTGCCGAAGAACTCGTGGCTTGAACCCGCCGAGTCAGGACCGAAGACTGCACTAGATCGACTACGGTTTCAGCGCGTCAGCGAGCGACTCAATCTTCCAACTCAGTCGCCCGCCACATAAACCAACTCCCCACCGACCGATAAGGCCGCCAGATCTCACATTCGCGTTCCAGCTGCTTCGGCTTGGGAAGCTCATCGCGCCCGTAGGTCATCGCATAACCCTTGCGCACGCCCAGATCGTGAATAGGCATCACGTCCGGCCGGCCGAGATGGAAAAGCAGCAGCATCTCCACTGTCCAGCGGCCAATGCCGCGAATGGCGGAATAGCGTTCGATCAGTTCGGCGTCGTCGTAATCGTCGAGCCGCGATTCGTCCGGCAGTTCGCCGGCCAGCTGTGCGGCGGCGAGCGCCTGTAGGCTGAGCATCTTGTTCTGCGACAGCCCGGCACCGCGCAGGGTAGCGTCCTCGGCTGCGGCAATGCGTTCGGCACCCGGCGTATCGCCGCCGTCGAGCGCGGCGAGCACGCGCCGATGAATGGTGCCCGCGGCCTTGCCGGAGAGCTGCTGATAGACGATCGCGCGCATCAGCGCATGAAACGCATCGGGCGCCGCCACGGTCTGCGGTGAATACGGGCCGACGCGTGCGATCAGTTTGCCGAGCACCGGATCGGCCGCGCTCAGTTCGTGTACGGCTTTTTCGGCGTCAAAACTCAGCGGCGTGGCCCGGCCAGCGGTGTAGGCCGTGCCCACTTCCTGCTTGGAAGAATCAGCCATCAGACGCCCCGCAACGCCTTCTCGATCGGCGTATCGCCGGCGAGCATCTCGTAGTGCTGGCCGATCGTGCTCGGCGAATCCAGCGTGAGTAGCAGGGCGTGTGCCACGTCTTCACGTGTGACCTCGCCGTAGCGGTTCAGATCCTTGGCGATATCGGCGGTGCCGGTGGCTTCCTCGTCGGTCAGCTTGCCGGGGCGCACGATCGTGTATTCCAGATCACTCGCGCGCAGGTGATCGTCCGCGGCCTTCTTCGCCTCGAAGTAGTGGCGCATCTTCTCGGGGCCTTTCTCCGGCGTGTCCGCGTTCATGGACGACACCAGCAGAAAACGGCGTACGCCCGCGCGTTCGGCCTGGTCGATAATCGAGATCGCGCCGTTGCGATCCACGTCTTCAGTCTTTTCCGGGCCGGTATGCGCGCCGGAGCCTGCGGTGAAGATCACCGCATCGCAGCCGGCGAGCGCATCGCTCACGTCGCCTTCGAGATCGGCGACCACAACCTCTGCGGCTCCGAGCGCGAGCATCTCGTCACGCTGAGATTCGTCGCGAACCATCGCGCGAGCGGTATGTGCGCTCTTGGCCATCTGGCGTACCAAACGCTGGCCAATATTGCCGTGGGATCCAACGATCAATACGTTCATGTCAGACCTTCCTGTCGTGCTGTGCTTGTATGAGCGGCCCACGGCATCGCCGCGAGCGGTTGAAATCATTGCTGCACCGTACAACCTTAGGTTGGGTCAACGATTTGCAAGCGACCGTTTTCTACGGCGAAGGACAATCAATGATCGATCTCTATACCTGGACCACGCCCAACGGGCACAAGATCCACATCATGCTCGAGGAAATCGGGCTGGAATATAAAGCGCACCCGATCAACATCGGTAAGGGCGACCAGTTCGGCGAAGACTTCTTAAGAATCAGCCCGAACAACAAGATTCCGGCAATGGTCGATCACGACGGCCCCAACGGCAAGCCGTATTCGATGTTCGAATCCGGCGCCATGCTGATCTATCTGGCCGAAAAGACCGGCCGTCTGCTGCCGACCGATACGGTCAAGCGCAACGATGTCATGCAGTGGTTGATGTTCCAGATGGCCAGCGTCGGCCCGATGCTCGGCCAGGCGCATCACTTCAACAAGTATGCGCCGGAGAAGATTGAGTACGCGGTCAAGCGTTACGAGAACGAAGCCAACCGTATTTACGGGGTCATGGATCGTCGCCTGGCGGACTTCAAATTCCTCGCCGGCAACGACTATTCCATCGCCGATATCGCGACTTGGCCGTGGCTGCGCAGCGCCGAAACCCAGGGCGTGAATATCGACGATTATCCAAATGTTCGCCGCTGGTTCGAGATGATTGGTGACCGTGAGAACGTGAAGAAGGGCTTGCAGGTGCTGGCGGATCATCACACGGATCTCAGCAAGGACAAGGATGCTTTGGAGAATATGTTTGGTAACAAGCAGTACGAGAAGCGTTGATCTGTTTCGTTAAGGGGACGGGCTGACCGGCCTCGCTTTCGATGTCAGAAAAGCCTGGAAGCCGGTTTTCACTTAATGGAAACCGGCTTTTTTTATGGCTTGAGAATTGCTGTGGGTGTAGACGAATTGGTGCTTTAGGTACGCGGCTATCTCGGCTCACCAGTCAGTCGCGCCTTTTGTTTCGCACTGCTGTGCGACTCACTTTCTTTTGCTTGTCCAAAAGAAAGTAAGCAAACAAAAAGACACCCGGGCACAGCGCCGGCTGCGCCGGTGCCCTCCGACACGCAGCGGCGACGGGATGCGTACAGAACTCGGATCGCTTGGGCGATCCTCAGACATGCTGTACGCACCGGCGCAGTGCGCCGGACCCCCGTCGCCACTACGTGTCTCCGTCGCCGTGCAACGGGGCCCGAATACAGGCACCGCGGTTCGGGGCGTAAGGACGGCGCAACTACGCAGCCGGAATGAGGGCGCTTGTCCGCGTTTCCGCCGGATTGCGCCTCCGGCTAATCCGAGCTACAGAAGTAGCGACGCTACCTCCAGCGAGCGAAAGCGAGCCTGCCTGTATTTGGGCCCCTTGGGTGTAGCGCCGAGCAGCGGAGCGCGGCCGGGATCAAGCAGCCGGATGTTTGAGCGCAGCGAGTTCCGGCTGCGCCCGGCCGGGCGAGCAGCGCAGGGCACCGATGCGAAGCATCGGCGCAAGACGGGGTGTCTTTTGTTTTGGTGTCTTTTATTTGGACAAGCAAATAAAAGACACTCGCACAGCAGTGCGAAACCCCAAGTTGAATTCGCCTGGATGCGCAATTCAACGCTCACAAACTAAGTCGATTGTTTTTTAACCTAGTTTATATCCGGCGCGTGTTACCGGCTATCACCGTCGCCTATCCAGACAGTGTCACATTTGATAAAAGAGTGGTGTGACGATCAAGAGAGCAGCTGTGACTTAGAATGCGAGATCCAATCAAATCTCTTTTGACCTCTCTCTATGGCTCAATCGGTTCTGACCCTGTTGCTTTTCTGAGATCATGAATACGACCAAGAAGGGAGATCGGCTCGAAGATCGCGCCTTTTCTGATATTAAAAAACAGATCGCAGAAGATCGCTTTTTCGCAAAGAAAGAATACTGCGAAATATTCAGAAAAAAGGGCTACTACTCTAGAGACCGGAAGAAAAACATAGTATTCGATATTTCCGTTGAGGTAACGTTGGCGGGCGAGGATCGTTACTCACTGTTATTCCTGTTTGAGTGCAAAAATTACGGCCACAGCATTCCTGTGGACGATGTGGAAGAGTTTTTTTCTAAAATACAACAGGTCTCGGGTGCCAACTGCAAAGGGATCGTGCTTTCAGAAAGTTTTTATCAAGAAGGATCGTTTGAATTCGCTAAATCCAAGGGTATAGGTCTATTGCGCTATTTCGGCGACGACGACCGCGAATGGGTTCTGACACGTTCGCCTTCCAGTATGGCTTTAGCTAAATTTGGGTCTTTCGATAAATCCAGTATTTATCAAGCTCTCCGCGATAAAGACTATAAAAGCAAATATTTCGATTTTTACGGCTATGTGGGTGGAGCCTACACGGTCTCTTTAAGAGAGTTTTTTCAATCCCTGGCTAAGTTTTCAGCGAGCTCCGCTACCCTTGATGCTCTCTCGCATGTTGAGAAAGCGACTACAGATCTTAAGCCGTTTGTTCCTTATTTACATGAGGGGCAAATCGAACAAGTCGCACTCCATCTTCTGACGGAAGTCAATTACGAGACCGGCTCCGTACCATTAAATGAAGTCTGCCATTTGTTCCGCAAGCGATTTGGTCTTGTGGTTGAACATGGTTCGAGGCTCGAGACTGGAGTGCTTGGCCAGATATCGTTCGAGCCAGACTTAGTTTCGATAGACACGTATCAAGCTTCAACGCCAGAGCGAGGGAGATTTACCCTCGCCCACGAGTTGGGGCATTTTTCTTTGCGGCATCGCGAATTCATGAGGCGTGAAACGTGCCATGAGGAAGACATTGAGATTGAGAGCTCCGGTGGCGTGGAGCTGCGAGATATCCGGCGACTGGAATGGCAGGCTAACTATTTTGCATCTTGTTTACTGTTGCCGAAAAAACAATTCGAGGAGGAGTTGTTAAAACAGGTTTCGCTACATGGTCTATTCGATCGAGGCTATGGTTTGCTTTACCTCGACCATCAACCTTGCAACATCGCAACATTCTGTAAGGTGACCGCACCTCTTATGCGGCTGTTTCAAGTGTCGAGAAGCGTTGTGAAGTTGCGCCTATTGAAGCTCGGCTTCCTAAATGAATTAGTAGTTTCGAAGCACTAACCCTTATTTGTATATAGGTTCGGGTCTCGGGTGATGCACCTGCGTGGGCGGAGGTGTGGTTTCGGAGCAACAATAATCAAGCGCGTACTGTGGTCCCTAAGCCGATGCCCAGCCTCCCGGTGCATGTATACGGCGTCCGGCTAGCGCGCTCGGTATCATGAGTCCTTCCGAGCGCCTGAAAGACTCCAATGACCATCCAAAACCAACGCGATCTCGACGGCATTCTGGCCATAGGCCGAATCGTTGCCGAAATCCGCGACGCCATGCTGGCCGCAATCGAACCAGGTATGACAACCGCCGAACTCGATGAAGTCGGCGGTCAGATGTTGTCGCGCCTGGGCGCAACCTCGGCACCGATGAAATGCTATGACTTCCCGGGCTTCACCTGCATCAGCGTGAACGAAGAGGCCGCCCATGGCGTGCCCGGCGCGCGGGTGATCGGCGCGGGCGATATCGTGAACGTCGATGTGTCCGCCGAGCGTGACGGCTATTTCGCTGATACGGGCGGTACGACCGTTGTTGCCCCGGTGGCGCAGGAAAAAGCGTCGCTATGTCAGGCCACGGAGCTGGCGCTTGAGCGCGCATTGGCCGAGGTGCGTGCGGGCGCGCGGATCAACAGGATCGGCAAGGCGATCGAGCGGGTGGCGAAATCGCATCGGCTCAAGGTGATCGAGAATCTGGCCGGGCATGGTCTGGGCCGCTCCCTGCACGAAGAGCCGGAAGCCATTGTCGGTTTCTACGATCGCAAGGATCGCCGCCGACTGGAATACGGGCAGGTGATTGCCGTGGAGCCTTTTCTGTCGACGCGCAGCACGTTCGTGTCGGAAATGGACGATGGCTGGACGCTGGTGGGCGATCCGAACAGCCGCTCGGCGCAGTTCGAGCACACCGTGATCGTGACCGATGGCGCGCCGATTATCGCGACACGTTCGCAGGCCGCCGCCTATGCGTAGTGGGGAAGGACGTACGATTTCCTGCCGGCGCGCTCGCTCGCCGCGGAACCGCTAACGACTCTCCGCTTTTTCCGCTTCCCGAAGCACGCGCTGACTGGTTCGCGCCACGGTCCACCCGATCAGCACGACGACCACAATCGTCGCGACCAACCCACCGCCGTAGAGCAGCCATTCGTTGCCGCCCCATTCGGAGGGCTTGGTCGCGCCCAGCAGGTGCTGGCCGCTGGCGCCGAGCCAGATCAGAAACAGCTTGATCGGCAACATGCCGAGGAGCGACGCGACGATAAAGGTCGTCCACCGGATCGTGCTCGCACCGAGCACGTAGCTGGTGAGGTTGAACGGCACGGCGGGCGACAGGCGGATCAGCACGGTGATCCAGAAGCCGCGCTGTTCCACGGCGGCTTCGATCTGCTGCGCGAGGCGTTTGCCGTCCAGCTTCTTCGCCACCCAGTCGCGCGCGAGCCAGCGCCCGCAAACGAAGCCCACGTTGGCAGCGAGTAGGGCGCCCGCGAGGACCGCCGCACTGCCCGTCCAGAAGCCGAAGATCGCGCCCGCGATCAGTTCGACCAGACCGGTGGGCGCGGCGAGTGCGCCCAGCGCGCCGTAGATCAGCGCGAACAGTACCGGGCCGGCCCAGCCCAGGGATTCGAACTGGCTGCGGGTCGCCTGGAACAACTGCCCGATATCGAAAACGGTCGAGCCGAGCACGAAGATGAGTAGGGCGACGGCAAGCAGGGCCAGCCGGAGCAGGGTCTTGTTCGACAAACGATGTTCCTCGCGGCGGGGCGCGCAGCGCTTGCGCATCGAAACGCAGCCGGGTGGGGTATGCGTGGCGCGTGCAATACGCGGCCGAGCGAGAGTATGCCGGTGTAGCGGTTGTGGGTCAGCGGGTGGCCGGCCGAGTATCGCTATATCGAAGCCCCCAGAATCACCAGCAGCGTCAGGCTGAACGGAATCAGCACCGCGACGACGAAGATATCTGCATAGCTCTGCCGATGGGTAAGCCCCGTGATGGCAAGCAGGGTGATGACCGCGCCGTTGTGCGGTAGGGCGTCGAAGCCGCCGGACGACAGCGCGACCACGCGGTGCATGATTTCGGGATCGATGCCGGCGGCCTGGGCACGGCTCATGAATTCGCCGCCGAGTGTTTCCAGCGCGATCGACATGCCGCCGGAGGCCGAGCCGGTGATGCCGGCAAGCACGTTAGTCGCCACCGCGGATGACAGCAGCGGGTTGCTGGAAATACCGAGCACCGCGTCGCGTATCACCATGAATGCCGGAAGCGATGCGATCACTGCGCCATAGCCGACCTCGGAAGCCGTGTTGAACACCGGCAGCAGCGAACCGAGCGTGCCGCGGTTGAAGCTCTGCTTGAGATCGTCGAAGCGCGGCCAGTTCAGCGCCGTGACCAGCGCGATGGCGAAAACCAGCGAGGCGATGATGGCCCAGATGCCGCGCACGTCGCCGATTTCAGCGCCGCCGTAGTCCTCCTGGCTTAGATAGCTGGTGTCCATCCAGGGAATGACGAGGTAGGTGAACAGCGCATTGAGCGCGATCACGGCCACGACCGGCAGCAGTGCGCGCCAGATCGGCGGCAGCGTAGCGGGCCGGGTCTGGGCGTCGGAATCGGTGGGTTCGTGTTGCCCGTAACCTTCACCGTTGGCCGCCGCACGCGCACGGCGGCGGTTCAGCCAGAGGGTGCCGAATATCAGCATGCCCAGCCCGGCCAGCGTGCCGAAGATCGGCGCGGCGAACGGCGTGGTGTTGAAGTAGGGCATGGGGATCGCGTTCTGGATCGCCGGCGTGCCGGGGAACGCGGTCATCGTGAAGGTGAAGGAGCCGAGCGCGAGCGCGGCCGGCAGCAGGCGCTTGGGCGTCTCGGCGCGTCGGAACAGCTCATTGCCGATCGGGTAGACCGCAAACGCGACCACGAACAGCGACACGCCGCCATAGGTGAGCACGCCGCAGGCGAACACCACGGCTGCGATCGCGTGCTTGGCGCCCATCGTTTCGGTGAACCATTCGGCGATGGTGCGCGCGGAACCCGAGTCCGCCATGAGCTTGCCGAAGATCGCGCCGAGCAGGAACAGCGGGAAGAACTTGACCAGGTAATCACCCAGCGCCGGCATGAAGACCTGGGTATAGGTCGCCAGCACTGGCAGCCCGCCGGCGAACAGCGTGGCCAGCAAGGCCAGCAGCGGCGCAAGAATCAGTACGCTGATCCCGCGATACGCCAAAAACATCAGAAGCGCGAGCGAAAGAAAGATGCCGATCAGGCCCATGGTGTATTTTCCTGTGTCCGGCGCGGCCGGCGTTCGACGGTTCGAGCGGGTGAATCGCTGCCAACATGCGGCAACTGGTTGATTGACCAGCGGTCAGCCGATGAAACGCGGGCGCGTGGATTCTGCTTGGGTCGTAGAGCCTGCGGGATACAACCCGATCGCGTCTCGCATTTACGACTAGAGTCGGAGTCGTCGATCGGCTACAGCCTCCGAGTTGTGCCGCGAAACCAACAGATCAGTAGAAGGAGCGACAGTCCGCCACCATGAGCAATCTTTCCAAACTCGCCGCCGTCGTGGGCGGCCTGGTGCTTCTCTTCGCGCTCGGCTTGATCGGGTATGTCGTGGCGCCGTACTTCGTCGGTGAATCGACCGAGGATCGCACCGCCTTCCTCGACAAGGTGTCGGCCCAGATCAACACGGACCTGCCCACGAAAGTGGATGAAAGCACGCGCCTGGACAGCACCTCGGTCGACGGCGAGACGCTGCAGTTCAACTACACGCTGCTGCCGCCGCTCGCGGACACCCTCGATACGCAGAATTTCATGTCGCAGTACGGGTCCGGTATTCAGCAGATCATCTGCGCTAAAGGCCGGCTGCGGCGGATGCTGCAGAAAGACTTTCGTGTGGCCTACCGGTATCAGCTGGACGACGGCACGGCGCTGGGCGATATCGGCGTCGCGCGCGCCGACTGCGACGTCTGAACAAGACCGTAGGCGAACACGCATAAAAAAGGCGGGGCCGATCGGCCCCGCCTTTTTTCGTCTAGCGTCGTTCGAAAACCCTGACTAGAACATCTCCGACGCATCGATCTCGCGCTCGCCGCCGGACGGGTCGTAGCGATTGTTGATGTGGTCGCCGGTGATCATCTCCCGATAACCCTTGCCGGGGCCGACCATCGGATAGACGCCGGCGTCGGGGTCGATCATCACCTCGAGGAAGGCCGGGCCACGGAATTCCAGGAATTCCTTGACCACGCGTTCCATGTCGGCCGGATCGCGCAGGCGTGCGGCGTATTCGAAGCCGTCGGCCTCGGCGGCCTTGATGAAGTCCTTCTTGTGCAGCGACTTGTCCGACGCGGACAGGCGGCCCTTGAAGAACAGCTTCTGCCACTGCTTGACCATGCCGTCGCCGTTGTTATTGAGCACGACGACCTTCACCGGCAGGTTGTAGGTGGTCACGGTTTCCAGCTCGCCGATGTTCATGCGGATCGAGGCGTCGCCGTCGATATCGATGACCAGCTTGTCGCGCCGCGCGAATGCAGCGCCGATGGCGGCCGGCAGGCCGAAGCCCATCGTGCCCATGGAGCCGGAGGTCAGCCACAGGCGCGGTTCGCAGAAGTCGAAATACTGCGCGGCCCACATCTGATGCTGGCCGACGCCGGTGGCGATCACCGCCTTGCCCTCGGTATGACGGTTGATCTCCTCGATCACCGCATAAGGCTGGATCATGGCCGTGTCCTGCGCATAGCCCATCGCGTAGTCGCGCTTGAGCGCTTTCACGTGCTCATGCCATTCGGCGTAGTCGGCCGAGAAACCCTGTTCGCGGCCGTAGGCCAGTACGCGCGACAGCGACTGCGAGAACAGGCCGACGTGGTGCCATTCCACTGCCTTGACCTTGTTGATCTCGGAGGCGTCGGCATCGAAATGCACGAGCGACTTCGCGTTGGGCGCGAACTTCTCGGGCACGCCGGCCACACGGTCGTCAAAACGCGCGCCGACCGCGATGAGCATGTCGCAGTCCTCGACCGCGTAGTTGGCAAACGCGGTGCCGTGCATGCCGAGCATGTGCAGCGACAGCGTGTCGGTGGTGTCGAACGCGCCGATGCCCATCAACGTGGTCACCACCGGGATGCCGAACGCCTGGGCGAAGGCCGCCAGCTCGCGCGCGGCATCGGCGTTGATCACGCCGCCACCGGCATAGATGAGCGGGCGCTTGCTCTCGGCGAGCAGGGCGAACAGTTCGGCGCACTTGTCGTCGGTGAGCTTGTTCTCGCGCAGGGCCCGCATACGCTGGCGATAGCCGGGCACCGGCAGCAGGCCGGAACCCTGGAAAGCGCCTTCCCAGTTCTGCACGTCCTTGGGCACGTCGATCACGACCGGACCGGGACGGCCGGAGCGCGCGATCTCGAAGGCCGTGCGCACTGTGGCTTCGAGCTTGTCCGGGTCGGTGACCATGAACACATGCTTGGCTGCACTGCTCATGATGTTGGAGACCGGCGCTTCCTGGAATGCGTCGGTGCCGACGGCGGCACGCGCAACCTGGCCACAGATGAGCACGATCGGCACGGAATCGGCCATGCAGTCGCGCACGGGCGTCACACAGTTGGTCGCGCCCGGGCCGGACGTGACCATCGCTACGCCGACCTTGCCGGCCGCGCGCGCATAGCCGGCCGCCATGAAGCCCGCGCCCTGCTCGTTGGCGGGCACGATCAGCGGCATGCGGTCGTGATTGTCTTCGTTGTAGCGGAAGATCGCGTCGTAGGTCGGCAGGATAGCGCCGCCGGAATAGCCGAAAATGGTGTCGACGCCTTCGTCGGCCAGTACCTGTACGATCGTGTCCGCGCCCGAAAGCACGGTTCCGCTGAGCGGATGAGGATCGGTCGAGGCGGCGGACTGGGCGTTGCGCATGATTGCACCCTGTTACGGCGTGGAAAACGGCGGATTATAGCCTACAAGAATCATGCACCGGGGCAGGTTTTGATGATCCGGTTGCTTCGACCGGGTATTGGGCGTATTTTGCGCGGTTTCCACGGGCCGGCAGGCAATTTTCAGGCATGCGACACGTCATATCCGTTCTGATGGCCAATGAGGCGGGCGCGCTCGTGCGCGTGGCCGGCATGTTCTCGCAGCGCGGCTTCAATATCGAAAGCCTGAACGTGGCGCCGACCGAGGACAGCGCGGTATCGCGCCTGACGCTGGCGACCAGCGGCACCGAGGACGTGGTCGAGCAGATCAACCGCCAACTGCTCAAGCTGGTCGACGTGATCGATGTCATCGACATGACCGGCGACGAACACCTCGAACTCGAACTGGCGCTCATCAAGGTGCGTGTCGAAGAAGGTGGTACGTCGATCAACGCGCTGGCCGATCCCTATGATGTGGCCGAGATCAGCCGCCACGGTGATCTCGTCACGCTGCGTTATCTGGGCGAGGGCGATGACTTGAACACCTTCATTGCCACGCTTGAGAACGCCGGCATTCTGGTCGAGCTCGCACGCAGTGGCGCGGTCACCATGACGCCCGGCGCCGAAGGGCTGCACTATCACGATCCCAACGGCGAAGCGCTGGCGCACTTCTAATTCATTCAAGACGTCGTGACACGCACGGGGCGTGTCCTTACCTATAAAGCAGGAGAAAGACCTTGAGCATGAACGCGTATTACGACAAGGACGGTGACCTGTCCCTGATCCAGAGCAAGAAAGTAGCCATCATCGGTTACGGCTCGCAGGGCCACGCCCATGCCAACAATCTCAAGGACTCCGGCGTCGACGTAGTCGTCGGCCTGCGTGAAGGTTCTTCCTCGGCCAAGAAAGCCGAAGCCGCCGGCCTGAAGGTCGCCAGCATCGAAGACGCCACCGCGAGTGCCGACGTGGTCATGATCCTGACCCCGGACGAGCACCAGGTGTCGCTCTACAACGAGCAGATCGAGCCGAACATTCAGCAGGGCGCGGCCCTGGGCTTTGCTCACGGTTTCAACGTGCACTTCGAGCTGATCGAGCCGCGTGCCGATCTCGACGTGATCATGATCGCGCCCAAGGGCCCGGGCCATCTCGTGCGTGCCACCTACGAAAAGGGCGGCGGTGTGCCGAGCCTGATCGCGGTCGCACAGGATGCATCCGGCAAGGCCAAGGACGTGGCCCTGGCCTATGCCGTGGCCAACGGCGGCGGCCGTGCCGGCATCATCGAGACCTCCTTCCGCGCCGAGACCGAAACCGATCTGTTCGGTGAGCAGGCCGTGCTGTGTGGCGGCACCATCGCGCTCATCCAGGCCGGTTTCGAAACCCTGGTGGAAGCAGGCTACGAGCCGGAAATGGCGTACTTCGAGTGCCTGCACGAAGTGAAGCTGATCGTGGACCTGATCTACGAAGGCGGCATCGCCAACATGCGCTACTCGATCTCCAACACGGCCGAGTACGGTGACATCACGCGCGGTCCGCGTCTGATCACGGACGAGACCAAGGCCGAGATGCGCAAGATCCTTTCCGAGATCCAGACCGGCAAATTCGCGCGCGAGTTCATCGGCGAGCATCAGGCCGGCAATCCGACGCTCAAGGCGAGCCGTCGTCTGGCCTCCGAGCACCCGATCGAGCAGGTCGGTGACAAACTGCGCGGCATGATGCCGTGGATCGCCAAGGACAAGATCGTCGACAAGTCGCGCAACTGATCGGCTTGACGACGCAACCGTCCCTCTAGAACGGATTCCGCCGCATGCGGCGCAAGACGCTCTTCCATCTGGTACCCGAAGGTTGGGTCGTGCTCATCGGGCTGACCGTGGCGTTCTTCATCGTGAACGCCACGGTCAGTTTCTGGGCCGCCAGCCCGCTATTGCTGCTTTTGATCGGCGGCGGGCTGTATTTTCGGGACTCGCCGCGCAACGTGCCGGCCGAGCCACTGGCGATCATCGCGCCGGTGGACGGGCGCGTCGTACATCGGCGCGAGTGCTATGACCCTTTCCTCGACCGTGAAGCGATCAAGCTGTCGCTGCAGGTCGATGTGTTCGGCAATTACCTGATCCGTTCGCCGGTCGAGGGCACGGTACTCGAACTCACCGGTGAGGCCATCGAGCAACTCGATGGCTGCGCATCACGCATTCTCACCGACGAGGGCGACGATCTGGTGATCGTCATCCGCGAAGGCAGCCTGTTCGGCCTGCGCCCATGCCGTAGCAACTACGGTGAGCGTGTTGGCCAAGGGCGCTGCTGTGGCATGCGCCGGTTGGCGCGCCGTGTCGAACTCTACCTGCCGGTGAATTCCCGGGTGGAAGTCGAACTCGGCGACCGCGTCCGTGGCGGTGCCTGCGTGCTGGCCAAGCTGGTGCACAAGAGCAGCAACGGCCGCGGGGATAATGACGCGGGATAAGAGCCTGTCAGGTTTCCGACGCAAATCACGGCGACAATGATAGGTCTGCCGGCCGCACTGCTTTAGACTCTGTTCCATGAATGATTCCGACACCGTCCGGGAGAGCCGCCGCAAGCGCGGTATCTACCTGCTGCCCAATCTGTTCACGACCGGCACGCTCTTCGCCGGGTTCTACTCGATCATTGCCGCCACCCAGGGCCGGTTCGAGGTTGCGGCCGTCGCCATCTTCGTGGCGATGCTCACCGACATGCTCGACGGGCGTGTTGCACGACTGACGCATACCGAGAGCGATTTCGGCATTCAGTACGACAGCCTGGCGGATCTGGTCGCTTTTGGTCTGGCCTCCGGTCTGCTGGCTTATCTCTACAGTCTGGAAAGCCTGGCTTACTACAGCGACGTGGCCGGCAAGCTGGGCTGGCTGGCGGCGTTCTTCTATGCGGCCTCCGCTGCGCTGCGCCTGGCACGTTTCAACATCACGCGCGGCGGCGCAACCGAGAAGAAGATCTTTCTCGGTCTGCCGAGCCCGGCGGCGGCTGGCCTGTTGGTGGGTTTTGTCTGGGTGGGTGCCGATTTCGGTATCCAGGGCAGTAATCTGGTGGTGTTCGTGTTCGCGCTGACGGTTGCTGCCGGCGTGCTCATGGTCTCCAACGTGCGCTACGACAGCTTCAAGGATCTGAACTTCGGCGAGCGCGTGCCGTTTCGCTACATCCTGTTCATGCTGATCGTGTTCGTGCTGATCGTGATCGACCCGCCGCGTATTCTGTTCCTTGGCTTCCTCGTGTATGCGTTGTCGGGCCCGGTCCAGGCATTGCGTCGGCGCCGTCGGCGTCATCAGCCGCAAGCCTGAGTCCGTCCGGCAGCCTCGGCGCGGTAACGGCTGGCAAACCTCAAGCGAGCGGGTAGGCTAGATTCATGACACCCGGCGAACGCAAGCACATGCTCTCGGCCCTCGGGCTGGTCGACTGGCGGACGCGGCCCGACGGTGTGCTCGCTCGATCGGCGCTTACAGAGGCGCCCGAGGTCGTGGCCACGCCGACGCCTGTCGAGCCCGAGCACTCCAGCGAAGTACAGAAGTCGGAGAGCAACGCCGCGACACAGGTCGACAAGCCGGTCGAGGCCGCGGCGTCCGAGTCGGATGCGAGCGCTGAAGAGTCTCTGGAAATCTCGCCTGAAGCCGACGCGCCGGTTGAAGCGACGGTGGTCGAGGGCGGCGGCGAGTTTGGCCCGGTCTCGTCAATGGACTGGGACGCGCTGGAAGCCTGGCTCGCCACGCGCGATCATCGCGGCGCGACGCGGCCCGTGTTCGGCGTGGGCGCGCGTGATGCCGACGTGCTGATCGTCGGCGAGGCGCCGGGCGCCAGCGAGGATGAACAGGGCGTACCCTTTGTCGGCCGTGCCGGCAAGCTGCTCGATCGCATGCTGTTCGCCATCGGCTGCTCGCGCGCGACCAACGTCTATATCACCAACATCTGCAAGTTCCGGCCGCCCAACAACCGCGACCCGAATCCGGATGAAGTGGCTGCGGACTGGCCGATCCTGGAGCGTCAGATCGAGTTGATGGACCCGAAGCTGGTCGTTGCCGTCGGGCGCGTGGCCGCGCAGACATTACTCGACAGCAAGGACACGCTCGGCAAGCTACGCGGTCGCCTGCATCGCTACCCGCGTCGCGAGCTGGATGTGCTGGTGACTTATCACCCGGCATTCCTGTTGCGCAGCCCGGGCCAGAAAGCCAAGGCCTGGGACGATCTCAAGCAGATCGCGGGTCGGATCGCCGCGCCATGAGCGTCGAGCCGCGCCAGCTCATCGGGGTGCGCGGCATGCGCTCGCGCGATGTGCCGGCCGTGCTCGAAATCGAACAGCTGTCCTATGGCTACCCCTGGAGTGAGCGCATATTCCGCGACTGCCTTCGGGTGGGCTATCACGGGTGGGTCGCGACAGATCTCGATGAGACTGTGGTGGGATACGGGATGTTGTCCGTGGCCGTGGGCGAGGCGCACGTACTCAACCTCTGCGTGGCGCCGGATGCGCGCGGGCGCGGGGTGGCAGGCCTCATTCTCGAGGCGCTCATCAATCAGGCGAAAGCCGAGCGTGCAGAACGCGTATTGCTGGAAGTCCGCCCCTCCAACAAGGCAGCGCGCAGGCTCTACAAGCAACGTGGTTTCCAGCGTATTGCGTCGCGGCCGGGCTATTATCCCTCGCCCGACGGGCGCGAGGATGCACTGCTGCTCGCGCTGGATCTGATCTAGGGGCTTTCAGGCCCGAGGACTAAAGAATCTCAATGAGCGACACGAGCAACCGCCGCGCGCAGTTCGGCTGGGCCTTCTACGACTGGGCGAATTCGGCGTTCTCGACCACAGTGGTCGCCGGCTTCTTTCCGATCTTCTTCAAGACGTACTGGAGTTCGGGGCATCCCGCCGAAACCAGCACGCTGCAACTCGGCGTAGGCAGTGCGCTGGCGAGTCTGATCGTGCTCTTCCTCGCGCCGCTGCTCGGCGCGATTGCCGATCGCAGCCGGCGCAAGAAGCCGTGGCTCGCCGCGGTTACGGGGATTGCAGTCGCCGCGACGGCCGGCCTGTTCTTCGTGGGTGCCGGGCAATGGCTGTTGGCGCTGTCGCTGTTCGTGATCGCCTCGACGGCGTTCTTTCTCGCCATGGTGTTCTACGACAGCCTGATCGTGGATGTCTGCACGCCGGCGGACTACGACCGCGTCTCCGCGCTCGGCTATGGGCTCGGTTATCTCGGCGGCGGGCTGTTGCTGGCCGTGAACGTGGCGATGACGCTCTGGCCGGAGGCGTTTGCACTGGCCGATCGTGCCGCCGCGGTGCGCTGGTCGTTTCTGAGCGTGGCGGTCTGGTGGGCGCTGTTCTCGCTACCGGTATTCCTGCTCGTCGACGAAGGCCGCGATGCGGATACGCCGAGTGCGGGCCGCGCCATGCGCGAAGGGCTGACCGAACTGCGGCTCACCGCGCGCCGCATCTTCAGCGAAAAGCCGGTCCTGACGTTTCTGATCGCCTACTGGCTGTATATCGACGGCGTGCACACCATCATCCGCATGGCGGTCGATTTCGGCCTCAATCTCGGTTTTGGCGAGACGAGCCTGATCACAGCCCTGTTGATGGTGCAGTTCATCGGTTTCCCCGCCGCGATCGCTTTCGGCTGGCTGGCCTCGAAATGGGAAACCAAGAAGGCGATCTACGTCGGGCTCGCGGTCTATGCCGGCGTCACCGCCTGGGGCTATTTCCTCGCCTATGAATGGCAGTTCTATGTGATGGCGGCCGTGATCGGGCTGGTGCAGGGCGGCGTGCAGTCGTTGTCGCGATCCTATTTCGCACGCCTGATTCCGGACGGGCGCGCCGGCGAGTATTTCGGCATCTACAACATGATGGGCAAGTTCGCCGCCGTGATCGGGCCATTGCTGGTGGGTGTGACCGCGGCGCTGTCCGGCAGCGCGCGCCTGTCGATCCTGTCGGTGCTGGTGCTGTTCGTGGCCGGCGGCTGGTTGTTGACCCGGGTCGATGCGCGTGAAGCGCCAGGGGCCGCCTGAACGCGCCCGACAAAGGCTAGCCGCTGATCTGGCTGTCGTCGCGCGGCGGCGCCTTCATCCATTGCTGTACGGCTTCGGGAAGCTCGCGTGGCTGCGGATCAAAACCCTGGCTGCGCAGCCAGTCGCGTACCGCAAGCCCTGTGCCGCCCGGCCAATATTCGGCGGCGGCCTTCTCGACATGAAAATAGTCGACCAGCTCCGGATCGAGCGTGATTTCGCCCTCGCCGACGAGGTGATAAGCCAGCAGCAGCTGGTTCTTGCGGGCGAAGCCGTAGGCGCCGACGAAGGTGGTAATCCGCGTGTCGATCCCCAGCTCCTCGGCGACCTCGCGCACGACACCGTCCTCCGGCGTTTCGCGCGGTTCCAGAAAGCCGGTGACCAGGCCGTACATGCCCACGGGCCAGAGCGCGTTGCGTGCGAACACCAGCTTGCCTTCATGTTCGACGATGCCGGCCACGACCGGAATCGGGTTGTCCCAGAATACGAAGCCGCAGCCCGGGTCGGAACAGATCGGGCGTTCGAAGCCGTTGATCTCGCGCTGTTCGAGTGCGCTCGCGCAGATAGGGCAGAAACGGCGGGGATCGGTCATGGTCTACTCCGTGGCGTGACGGCGTCGTGCGTGGCGACGCGGGCGAAAAGCGCGGGCTCGCGCCATGAATTCAAGGCGCAGGCCGCGCTGATCGACGGTGCTATGCCCATAGCGTAACCGCACATAGCGGCTCGTGAGGTCGTCGATCGCGCCGGCCAGGTCGGGCCGCAAGGCCGCCACACGTTCACCGTAGGCGCGCGGTCCTTCGCTGGGCCCGCGCGGATAACCGATCGTGGCCAGGCGTACACAGACCTGCCGCCAGGCGCGTACCACCGGGTCGGCGTCGGCAACCTTGCGCAGTCGCCAGGCGATGCCGACCGAGACCAGCGTAAGCAGGCCGACCACGCCCACGGTCAGCGCGAGCAACGCCTTACCCCAGCCGCCGCCGAGGCCGAGCATGTCGAGCACGCGTTGTTGCAGGCCCGGCCCGTAGGCGAGAAACCAGCGGTTCCAACCGGCGTTGATGCCATCCCAGAGCATCTGCACGCGATACCAGGCATCGCCGCCGCCGCGGGCCATATAGGGCAGGGCATCGCGATCGGCGATCGAGGCCGCGACACCGGATTCGATACGCCCCGGCGCGACCGCAGCGGTCGGGTCGATCCGTACCCAACCGCGACCTTTGAGCCACACCTCGGCCCACGCATGGGCATCGGAATTACGCACCACCCAGTAGTCGCCGACGGTGGCCTTTTCAGCGCCCTGATAGCCGGTCACGACCCGCGCCGGCACGCCGGCCGCGCGCATGAGAAAAGTGAAGGCGCCAGCATAGTGTTCGCAGAAACCGGCGAGCGATTCGAACAGGAAATCGTCGATGCTGCTATCTCGACGGGTCGCCGGGGGCGTCAGCGTGTAGTGAAAAGGCTGCTGGCGAAAGCGCGTGAGCGCCGCGTCGACGACCTGGGCAGGATCGAGACCCTGGGCGCGCCAGCGTCGCGCCAGCGCGCGGGCCCTGTCATTGCCGTCTACCGGCAGCAGGAGCGCGCGTCGACGGGTGGTGTAGGCGAGTTCGCCGTCGAGCATGCCACCGCTGATCGAGGTCGCCCGGTAGCGGATACGCTGATCGATATCGTCACGCGCAGTAAGCGTCGCCCCGGCGCTGCGCGTGGTCGGTCGGTCGGCGCCGACCGGCACGTCGAGCGCGATCAGCCAGTCGTGACGGGTCGGCTCCAGGGTGATATCAACCCGCCATCGGCGCCCGTTGGCGGCGTCGAGGTTGGCGTCCGGCAGGCGTTCGTTGGCCTGGTTGATCGACCAGGTGCGGCCGTCGAAATCCCAGAGCACGGGCCCGCGCCAATAGCGTTCGGCCGGCGGCGGTATGTCGTCATCGAACCGGGCGCGCAGCGCGACGCCGCCGGATAAGGCGAGATTGGTGATGCTGCCCGGCGACATGTTCTCTGACAGCCCGCTGGTCGCACGCGCGCCGGCATCCGACGGCAGGCCCCAGATCGGCCCGGGAATACGCGGGAACAGCACGAACAGCAGGGCAGCGATCGGCAATGCCTGGGCCAGCAGGCGCGCACTTTCGGCGAGCGTGGCCCGCGGCGGCCCGCCGCTGCCGATATCCACAAAGGCGGCAACAATCACCCAGGTGCCGACCACCAGATACACCGCCATCGCCAGGCTCTGGGAAAACAGAAATTGGGTGACGAGCAGAAAACAGGTCAGCGACAGGAACACCATCGCATCGCGATGGCTGCGGATCTCGCAGAGCTTGAGCGCGAGCAGAAGCACCAGCAACGATACGCCCGCCTCCTGACCGTTCACCCGCCCGAAGCCGACGAATACGGCCGTGAAGGCGGCCGCGGCGAGCGTGAAGCGCACCAGCCGACCGGGCAGCGGCCAGCCGCGGGATGCAGAGATGAACTGCCAGATGATGATCGGCACCGCGAGGCCCAGCACCCACAGCGGCAAGTGGAGCGCGTGCGGAATGGCGATCAGGCTCAGGCATACGACCAGCCGCAGCCGCTGGCTGTCGTCCGGGCCATCCGGTATGTCGCTTGCGCGACTCATGCCAGCGCCAACGCGCGCAGACAGGCCAGCCGGTGGGCCGGAGAGCTGTCTGGGCCGATGCGTTCGTCGTTGACGCGCAGGCCGTAGGCCAGGCTGGCACGGTCGGCGAGCAGTACCCAGCGGGTGAGCTGCGACAGGCGCGCTTCGCGATCGCCCGCGCCGGCAAGTGTCTCGTCGAGCCAGAGTGTCTGGCTGCGGCGCTCCGCGTATTCGCGCACGAGGAGATCGTCGCTACGCGCGCTGGCTTTCCAGTCGATACGGCGCGGCGAATCACCGGCGATATACGGGCGATGGCCTAGAAAATCCTCGTCACCTCGGGCCGTGAGCTGTTCAGCCGGCTGGTCGCCGCCGGCGCGTGCCGGCAGGCGGTCACGTCCGGCGCTCTTCGGATAAACCAGCGTCTGCACATCCGGCTGCAGCCAGCTCCAGGCGCGGAACAGGCCGATCGGGTAGACGCTTTCGAGGCGCAGCCGGGGACAACGCAGCCGTCCGCGTTGTCCCGTTTTGCAGGCGATCGTCACCGTCTGCGTCTCACCCGGGCCGATATCCACGCACACGCTAGCGTCTGCGCCGTCCGCGCTGATGCGCAGGGCACGCCGCGCGCGGCCGGTGACGTGGTTCAGGCTGATCTCGAAGCGCGCGGTATCGGCAGCGAACACCGGCACGGCGTGCACACCGGTGATCTGTACGCCGACGAGATTGGCGTGGGCATGGTGCATCGAGACCAGCGCGACCGCGCCAAGCCAGAAGGTGAGCGCGAAGGCGAGGCTGTTCTCGTAGTTGGTCGCGCCCAGCAGCATCACGGTCAGCAGCAGGGCGAACAGCGCGCCGCTGCGCGTGGGCAGGATATACAGGCGACGCCGCGATACCGCGAGCGGCAGGCCCCGAACCGGCGTGCGGCGATCAATGAACCGCGCGCGGGCGTCGCGGGCGCGTCCGCGCAGGCTCATTGTCGGCATGGCGGAAGATGCCGGCTTCGTTCGCGGCACAGGTTGTACAGCAATTCGTGCAAGAAACTCCCCTCGATCACGAACCGACGCGACCGTACTGAAAGGCCCTGGTTTGTTTGCAGATACGGGCTGGTTTTGGCCCGCGTGCGCTAGATCACGCCAACCTGTTCGCGCAGCAACGCGGAGGCACGTCCGTCGCCTGCATCACGACGGATCAGGCGATGATCGACCACGGCCGGCAATACTGCCTGGACGTCTTCGGGCATGACGAAGTCGCGGCCGTCGATCAGCGCCCAAGCCTGTGCAGCGCGCCGCAGCGCAAGCCCGGCACGCGGCGACAGGCCCTGCTCGAATACCCCGCTACGCCGCGTGAAGCCCACCAGCTGCAGCAGGTAGTCGATCACCGCATCCCGCGTGTGCACATCGGCAGCCGCCTGCTGCCAGCGCAGCAGTGTCTCGGCATCTGCGACGGCTTCCAGCGGCGCTCGCCGGCGACTGCCTTCGGCCAGCAGGCGCCGCTCGGCGCTGTCCGGCGGATAGCCGAGATCGATACGCATCAGAAAGCGATCCAGCTGGCTGTCGGGTAGCGCAAAGGTGCCGCTGTGGTCGACGGGGTTCTGGGTCGCGATCACGGCAAACGGGTTGCCCAGTTCACGGGTGCGGCCTTCGATGGTGACCTGGCGTTCGGCCATGGCCTCCAGCAACGCGCTTTGCGTACGCGGGCTGGCGCGGTTCACTTCGTCGGCCAGCACCAGCTGCGCAAAGATCGGCCCGGCATTGAAATGAAACGCTGCCGCATTGCGGTCGTACACCGAAACGCCAAGGATGTCGCTGGGCATCAGATCACTGGTGAACTGAATCCGCGAAAAAGTCAGGCCCAGAGCTTGAGCAAGACTGTGCGCGAGCGTGGTCTTGCCGACGCCGGGCACGTCTTCGATCAACAGGTGACCGTCGGCCAGCAGGCAGGCCAGGGCAAGCCGGATCCGTTCGTCCTTGCCGAATACACGGCTCGCGACGGCGCGCTGAACCTCGGCAAGTTCGGCGCCTATGGCGGTATCGGCGGCGCGCGCAGCGCGGCGGCCGGCAGAAGCACTGGGCGTCATGGGCGGGTATCACGGCTAGGACGGGACATGCTGAGCGCCAGATTACCGAATGCGCGCGCACGTTGACACTTCGGGGGTCGCCGGTAATATGAAAATATAGATTACCGAAAATAAGAGCGGGCCGGGCACGGTTCGGGGAGATGGATTATGGCGGTCATGCGATGGGCAGCGGGTCGAGTGGCGCGACGGGCGGCGGTGGCCGTGGTTGTAGTCGGGGTCATGGGCCTGACGATGGTCGCCCACGCCGCGCCGTCGCAAGAAGACACGGCGACCGATGCGGCGGCGATCATGGAAGCCGCGGTCGCCGCGCCGGGGCCGGGGCCGGGGCTCAGTGTAGATCCGGCGTTGCTGGCCGAAGCGCTGGCATGCAACGACGCGGGTAGTCGCGACGGGGCGGTGCTGCTCGTGCACGGCACGGGACTCACGGCCAGCGAGAGCTGGGATCAAACCTATGTGCCGGTACTGACTGCCGATGACTACAGCGTTTGTACTGTGCGTCTGCCGATGCGCGCCCTGGCTGATGCCCAGGTCTCCAGCGAATACGTGGTGTACGCGGTGCGTGAACTCTACGAACGTTTTGGCGGCGCGGTGGATGTGATTACGCACAGCCAGGGCGCGCTCGAAGCCCGCTGGGCGGTTCGTTTCTGGCCGGATATCGGCGACAAGCTCGATGATCTGATCATGCTCTCGGGATCGAATCATGGCACGATCGCGGCCGATGCGATCTGTCTGCAGCAGCTCAAGGGCTGTACCGAGTCGGTCGCCCAGCAGCGCCCCGGTTCATTGTTTCTGGCCGCGCTGAATAATGGCGACGAAACGCCGGCCGGGCCGGATTACAGCAGCATCTACAGTTTCACCGACGAAATCGTGGTCACCAGCGCGCTCAATCCCTCGCCGGCGATTGCGGGCGCAAGCAATACGGCAGTGCAGGAAATCTGCCCGTTCCGCCCGGTTTCGCATATCCAGATGATCACCGACACGGTCGCCTATGCGCTCGTGCGCGATGCCCTGGACAACGAGGGCGCGGCCGATCCCGAGCGTATCGATCGCAAGCGGGTCTGTACGCGATTGGTCGCCGACGGGATGACCCCGGTCGACGCGCTGATCAACGCGTCGACCTACCTGCCGGCCGGCGCCTCGATCTTTCTGACCCGCGGCATGGCCGAGCCGGCGCTCAAGCCCTATGCGCTGGCTGCGTTGCCGGCAGAGGCTCAGGCGCCGTCGTTGCGCCCCGTGCGTTCGCTGTTGTCGTCGGCGTTCGGGCTGGCCGGATCGCGCTGACCGTCGCCGCTCTTGCCGCGCTCGTAGTCACCCTCGATCACTGCGTTCGGGTTGGGCCGTGAATGCTGGCCGCGGCCGGCATAGCGCTCGTTGGCGCCGCCTGCCGGTTGCATGATCACCACGCGGGAGAGAAGCCGTCGCGCGATCTTCTGGCGCAGGCCGGGTACGAGCAGCACAAAGCCCAGTGCGTCGGACAGAAATCCCGGCGTGAGCAGCATGAAACCGGCCAGCAGCAGGGCCGCGCCGTCGAGCATGGGCAGCGCCGGCATTTCGCCCCGGGCCTGCGACTCGCGAATGCGTGACAGCACGGTGAGGCCCTGACGGCGAACCAGTTGGCTGCCGATCACGGCGGTGAGAAGCACCAACGCAATGGTCGGAAAGAAGCCGATCGCGCCGCCGATCTTGATGAGCAGGTAGAGCTCGAGAATCGGCAGGGCGATGAACAGGATCAGCAGTCGTGCGGCCATGATGTTCTATCCTCGATCGTTGTCTATAAGGCCGCGATACGCTGGCGTTGTTCCGCCAGCTCGGCGGCTTCGCGTTCGACACTGGCCTGCTGTTCGCGGGCCTTGTCGACCACGTCCTGCGGCGCCTTGGCGACGAACGATTCGTTGGAAAGACGCCCGCGGATGCCGGCCAGGTCCTTTTCGAGCTTGGCGATACGCTTGTCCAGGCGGGCGAGTTCGGCGTCCTGGTCGATCAGTCCGGCCAGCGGCACGCGCAGCTGCATCTCGCCGACCAGCGCAGTGGCGGCCTCGGGCGCGTCGTCTGCCGTAACTTCTTCGATCGATTCGACCCGGGCGAGGAAGTCGATGGCCGCGCGGTGGGTGGCAAGCCGTTCGCGGTCGCTGTCGCTGACGTTGGCGACCATGATCGGCATGGTCTGGCTCGGCGCGATATCCATCTCGCCGCGGATCGTGCGCAGGCCGGCTATTACATCACGCAGCCAGTCGATCTCGGCCTCGGCGGCCGCATCGATACGCGCTTCGTCTGCACGTGGGAACGGCTGAACGGAAATGCTTTCGCCTTCTGCGGCGAGTGCTTCACCGCGCGCCAGGGGCGCGACGCGCTGCCAGATTTCTTCGGTGATGAAGGGCATCAGCGGATGGGCGACACGCAGCGTGGTTTCCAGCACACGCAGCAGGGTGCGGCGGGTGCCGGCCTTCTGGGCGTCGCTGCTGTCGCCGGACAGCACGGGTTTGATCAGCTCGAGATACCAGTCGCAGAAGTAGTGCCAGATGAAATCGTGGATTGCTTTCGATGCGAGGTCGAAACGATAGCCGTCGAACTGTTTCGCGACTTCGGCTTCGAGCTTCTGCAGATGCGACACGATCCAGCGATCGGCCTGTGAAAGCTCGATCTCGCTGTCGGCGGCTGGCACATAGTCGTCGCCCACCTGCATGAGCGTAAAACGCGCGGCGTTCCAGAGCTTGTTGCAGAAGTTGCGATAGCCCTCGACGCGGCCGAGATCGAAACGGATATCGCGGCCCGGCGAGGCGAGCGCGGCAAAGGTGAAGCGCAGCGCGTCGGTGCCGTAGGCGGCGATGCCGTCCGGAAACGCCTTGCGGGTGACCTTCTCGATCGCCTTGGCCTTCTGCGGCTGCATCATGTTCGCCGTGCGCTTGGCGACCAGATCCTCGAGGCCGATGCCGTCGATCAGGTCGATCGGATCGAGCACGTTGCCCTTGGACTTGGACATCTTGGCGCCGTCGGAGTCTCGAACGAGACCGTGCACATAGACTTCGCGGAAGGGCACGTCGCCCATGAATTCCATGCCCATCATGATCATCCGGGCGACCCAGAAGAAGATGATGTCGAATCCGGTGACCAAAACGCTGGTCGGGTAGAAGGTTTCCAGCGCGCGCGTGTTCTCGGGCCAGCCGAGGGTGGAGAACGGCCACAGGCCGGAGGAATACCAGGTATCGAGCACGTCCTCGTCCTGGGTGAGCGCAACGTCGTCGGCGAGATTGTTGCGGGCCCGCGTGTCGGCCTCGTCCTTGCCGACATAGACGTTGCCGTCCGCGTCGTACCAGGCGGGGATGCGATGGCCCCACCAGAGCTGGCGCGAGATGCACCAATCCTGGATGTTGCGCATCCATTCGAAATAGGTCTTGTCCCAGTTGCCGGGCACGAACTTGATGCGGCCGTCCTCGACCGCTGCGATCGCCGGCTTGGCCAGCGTCTTCGCGTCCACGAACCACTGGTTGGTCAGCATCGGTTCGATCACGTCGCCCGAACGATCACCGTAGGGCTGCATGATCGCCTTGTCCTCGACCGCGATCATCAGGCCGTCGGCGTCGATCGCTGCGACGATCTGGCGACGGGCCTCAAAGCGATCCAGGCCGCGATATTCGTCGGGCACGAGGTTGATGGCGTCGACATCCGCCGCGCTGGGCGTGGTGCCGGATGCAACGATTTCGGCCGCACGGACAGCCGCGCGCTCGTAGGCTTCGCCGTCGTCGCGCAGGTGCGCGGTGCTGTCCATGAGGCGATACATGGGAATGTCATTGCGCTTGGCGACTTCGTAGTCATTGAAGTCGTGGGCGCCGGTGATCTTGACCGCACCGGAGCCGAATTCCGGGTCGGGATATTCGTCGGTGATGATCGGAATCAGGCGCCGCTGCGCCTTGGGGCCGACCGGGATCTCGCAGCGCTTGCCGACGATGGGCGCATAGCGTTCGTCGTCCGGATGTACGGCAATTGCGCCGTCACCGAGCATGGTTTCGGGCCGGGTGGTGGCAATCGAGATGTAGTCGCGCGTCTCGCGCCGGGTGATTTCGCCGTCGTCGTTCTTCTCGATGTATTCGTAGGTCTGGCCGTCTTCGAGCGGATACTTGAAGTGCCACATATGGCCGGCGACTTCGGCGTTCTCCACCTCGAGGTCGGAAACCGCGGTGTTGAGCACCGGGTCCCAGTTGACCAGGCGCTGGCCGCGATAGATCAGGCCCTTGTCGTACATCGCGACTAACGTGTCGCGCACGGCCTCGGACAGGCCGTCGTCCATGGTGAAACGTTCGCGCGACCAGTCCACCGAGGTGCCCATGCGCCGCATCTGGCGCGTGATATGGCCGCCGGATTCGGCTTTCCAGTCCCAGATGCGATCGGTGAAGGCGTCGCGACCGAGCGAATGCCGCGACTCGCCCTCGGCGTCGACCTTGCGCTCGACGAGCATCTGGGTGGCGATGCCGGCATGGTCGGTGCCCGGCTGCCAGAGTGTGGGCTGGCCGTTCATGCGGTGATAGCGTGTCAACGCGTCCATCAGCGTGTGCTGGAAGGCATGGCCCATATGCAGGCTGCCGGTGACGTTCGGCGGTGGCAGCATGATGCAGTAGGGGTCGCCCGGGGCGTCGAAATCCGGCGCGAAATAGCCGCGCTCCTCCCATACGGGGTACCAGCGCGCTTCGATGGTATGGGGGTCGAAGGTCTTGTCCAGCTCGGCCATCAGAAAAAGCCTTTCAGCCCGAATCCCGGGCCTGTCGTTCGTTAAAAATGAAGCAGGCGCGCGTTAACCGGCCGCAATCTTGTGCGTGGTCAGCGTGTAACCGCGATCCTTGTAGAAACGATACCGCGAACGGGCGCTGTCGACATCGGCGGGTGCGACGATCTCGTTATGCCGGGCGAAGCGCGAGAAGAACCCGCCGACATCTCCGCCGACGTTGATCAGTATGTCGTCGAAGCCGGCCGGGGGCGCCCCGGCGCCGATCACCACTGGAGTGAGATGGTCATCGGCGGCCAGCGCTGCGACGCTCGCATGCGGAACGAAACTGCCCTGGCGAAATTGCCAGAGCAGCTTGTCGAGTGCGTCCGCCTGCGCGTCGTCGGCGACATGCAGATAAATGCGGTGCCCGCCGTCGTAGGCCTTTTCGGTCAGACGACAGGCAAAGCGCATGTTCGCGTCGGCGGCCTCGTCTTCCAGGATGTAGAAGAAGACTTCGGTCATCGCGGGTGGCGTATCAGTCCTGCTGCGAGCGCTCGATCAGGTACTGCACGAGCAGGCCGACCGGGCGGCCGGTCGCGCCTTTTTCCGCGCCGGACTTCCAGGCCACGCCAGCAATATCCAGATGCGCCCAGCGCAGCTTGCGCGCGAACCGATGCAGGAAGCTCGCGGCGGTGACCGCGCCGGCCTGCTTGCCGCCTACGTTGGCCATGTCGGCGAAGTTGGAATCCAGCTGCGACTGGTAGTCCTCCCACAGCGGCATGGGCCAGGCGCGGTCGCCCACGTTCTCGCCGGCATCACGCAGGCTGCGACGCAGCGGGCTGTTGTTTGAGAACAGGCCCGCGGCATGCGAACCGAGTGCCACCACACAGGCGCCGGTGAGCGTGGCCATGTCGACCACGGCGTCCGGCTGGTAGTTGCGCTCGACATAGGTCAGCGCATCGGCCAGGGCCAGACGGCCCTCGGCGTCGGTGTTGAGGATCTCGATGGTCTGGCCGGACATGCTGGTGAGGATGTCGCCCGGCTTGTAGGCGTTGCCGTCGGGCAGATTCTCGGTCGCCGGCACCACGCCTACGACGTTGATCGGCAAACCGAGCTCGGCGGCGGCCTGAACCGCACCGAACACGCTGGCGGCACCGCCCATGTCGTATTTCATCTCGTCCATGGCCGCACCGGGCTTGATGCTGATGCCGCCGGCGTCGAAGGTCACGCCTTTGCCGACGAGCACGATCGGCTTGGCGTTCTTCGGACCGTTCATGTATTCCATGACGATCAGCTTGGCCGGCTGGCTCGAGCCCTGGGACACGCCCAGCAGCGCGCCCATGCCGAGCGCTTCCATGTCGGCTTCTTCCAGCACATTGGTCTTGACCGTGTTCGCGCGCTCGGACAGCGACTGCGCCTGCTCGGCCAGATAGGTCGGGGTGCAGATATTGCCCGGCATGTTGCCGAGGTCTTTCGCGAACTTCACGCCGTTGGCCGTGGCCACGCCTTCGTCGACACCGCGCTCGGCTGCCGGCAGGTCGGAGCGGCGCGGAACCTGGAACACGATGCGCGAGAGCTTGCGGCTGTGCTTTTCATAGCCCGGGCCGCGGCAGGCCTCGAAGCGATAGAAGGTGTCCTCGATGGTCAGCAGTGCCTGCTTGACCTGCCAGCCGTAATCGTCGCGGCCCTTGACGTTGAGTTCGGTCAGGTAGATTGCGGCATCCACGCCGCCCATCTCGTCGAGTTTCTTCGCGGCGGCCTGGCAGGCGCTACGATAGGAGCGCGCATTGAAATCACGTTCCTTGCCGCAGCCGACCAGCAGGATACGATCACAGAACAGATCTTCCAGGCCGTGCAGAACCGTCGTCTGGCCGAGCTTGCCATCCATGTCGCCACGCCGCATGACCGAGGCGATCAACCCGCCGCTGACCGCATCCAGTGCTTCAGCTTGCGTTGAAGGCTTGCGGCGATCGAAGATACCCACGACCACGCAGCCCACGCGCTGCTTTTCTGGACTGCCACTTTTGACGAGATATTCCATGGAGTGCTCCTGCAAGGCTGAATATTTCAGACCGCGTAAAGCGTCGGCAGTTTCAGCCCTTGGAAAGGGTTACGCGCCGAACGCACGTCTACGCTGTAATGTTCGAAGGCCGCGCAGTTTACAGAAAACCACGAAAAATTCATCCCCGTCGCAGTCGTTACCGCCAATAATGAAGTCTTCCATCGCAATACAAGCCAGGCGGGATCATGACTAGAGTCATCTTTCGTTATCTGTTCCTCGAGGTCAGCCGGACCTGGTTGGTCGTGGCGGGCGTACTTTTGTTTCTGACGCTGGGTCTCGGCTTCGCGCGCTTCATTGCCGATGCGGCAGCCGGCGAGTTGCCTGTGAACACGGTTCTCGAACTCGCCGTGTATAAGCTGGTGGAAAATCTGGAAATCGTGCTTCCGGTGTCCATGCTGCTGGGTGTATTGCTCACGCTGGGGCGGCTGTGCCGGGACAACGAGATGGCGGCCTTGTTTGCCGGTGGCGCGGGGCTGCGCACTGTCTATGCACCGTTCATCTGCCTGGCTGTCATCGTGGCGATCGCTGCCGGTGCAATGTCGATTTTCGCCGCGCCCAAGGCCGAACAGGCCATGGCCCGTATCGGCGCAGAAGGTGCGACCACCGTCCTGGAAACCCTGGCCCCGGGTCGTTTCCGGACTTTTCTCGATGGCGATGCAGTGTTCTACGCAGAGAGCCGCGATAGCGATGACAATCTGCGCGATGTGTTCATCCGCGTAGAGCGCGAAAACGAGAAAGGTGAGCCCAGCCAGACCATCGTCACCGCCGATCGCGCACGCCAGCAGACCGACGACGAGACCGGACGGGTCACTCTGGTTCTCGACAAGGGCTGGCGTTACGAGGGCAACCCCGGCCAGGCGAACTATCGTGTCATTGAGTTTGCCGAGCACGGCGTGCAGGTGGCCGCGCCGGCAGGCGAGGCCAGCGATGACGTCGATTCGCAGAGCTTGTCCGCGTTACTGGCGAGTGATGACCCGGAAGCGGCTGCGGAATGGCAGACCCGCGTATCCGTGCCCGTCTCGATCTTGATTCTTGCCCTGCTGGCCTTGCCGCTGGGCCGTGTGCCCCCGAGGGCGGGCCGCTATGCGCGGGTGATCGCCGGTATTCTCATCTACGTGATCTATGTGAACGCGGTGCATCTGGCCGCCGTCGCCGTGGAGGACGAAACCATTCCGGCAGTTATCGGTGTCTGGTGGGTGCATCTGATCGTGCTCGCGGTGGCCGTGAGTATGGTCATGCGCGAGCAGGGCTTCTTCGCGCGTCGCAAGGGAGCCGCGGCATGAACATCATTGATCGCTATATCAGCCGCACGATTCTCGTCGCCACGGGCGTGGTCGCGCTGGTCGTGGGCGCGCTCGTGGCGCTGTCGGTTTTCATCGGCGAGGCCGACAACATCGGCGATGGCAGCTTCGGCATTCTGCAGGTGATTTTCTACACGCTGCTCAAGCTGCCCAGCAATCTCTATCTGGTACTGCCGGTCGTCGCGCTGCTGGGCTCGTTGCTGGCGTTGGGCGCGCTGGCAGCCGGCAGCGAACTCATCGTGGTGCGCGCTTCCGGTGTATCCATGCGCCGGCTGGCGCTGTCGGTGTCGATCGCCGGTGTGTTGCTGTCCGTGCTGGCAGTGGGCGTCGGCGAGTATCTCGGCCCGGCCGGTGTGCGGGCTGCCGATGCGATGCGGGACGAGGCGCGCCATGGCCGCGTGGCCGACTCGATCGAGGACGGGCTCTGGCTGAGACAGGGAACCACGGTGGTGCGCATTGACGGCACCTTACCGGGCGGGCGCATTACCGGCGTCGACGTGTTCCGCATGAGCGGCGACGGTCAGCTCGAACAGGCGTTGACCGCCGAAACCGGCACGCTCACCGACAGTGGCCTGGAACTCGCCAGCCCGAAGTTCACCCGTATCCAGAAGGACAGCACCGAAACCGGCACGCCCGAGACGCTGACCCTCGATGTCGATATCGACCCGGATGTGCTCGAGCTGGCGGTAACCGAACCCAGCGAGCTGTCGACGCCGGGCTTGTGGCGCTATATCGACTATCTGGATCGCAACGAGATCAACGCCCAGGACTACCGCCTCGCGCTCTGGCGCAACATCGTCAACCCGATCACGGTCTGGGTGCTCGTTGTCTTCGCGCTGCCGTTTGCGTTCGGATCGCTGCGCAGTGCCAGCGCCGGGCAGCGTCTGTTCATGGGCGGGCTGATCGGGCTGGTGTTCTTTCTCGTCAACGAGATCGTTGCGGCCACCGGGCCGGTCTACGGGGTGCCGCCGATGCTCGCGGCCAGTCTTCCGACCGCGCTACTCGCAGTGGCGACCTTTATCTGGATGCGGCGTCTGAATTAGCGATGCCGTTCGGTCAGACGCGGCGACCGATCAATCGCCGCGCGGATGCACGACCAGTTCGGTGCGGCTGGCGATGTCCTGCAGGCTGCGGCGCTGGCTGTCGAACAGGCACCACAGCATGCCGACAATGGACAGCCAGGAAAGCCATGCTGCGACATAACGAATCACGGCCTGATGCCATCGCACCGGGCCGCCGTCGTGATTACGCAGCTGCATCCGCCAGGCCTTCATGCCCAGCGTCTGGCCGCCGTGCAGCCAGAACCACGAGAAGAATAGATAAGGGATGAACAGGAAGTAGAGGCGAACCCACAGGTTCTGGCCGTCTACCGCATGGCCGCCATGAAAAGGCAGCAGCAGCATGCCGGACAGCAGCCAGAGGCCTACGAGCAGGAACAGATCATAGACAGCGGCCGCGAGCCGGCGGGTCAGGCCGGCAGGATAGGGCGATAGCGCCATATCAGCCGATCTCCGGCAGTCGGTTGAACCACGGTGCGGCTTCCTCGAGCTGTGCAGCAAGCTGGAACAACAGCGCTTCGCTGCCGGGGCTGCCGATAAACTGGCTGCCCAGCGGCAGACCGTTTTCGGTCATGTGCAGCGGCACGGACATCGCCGGCACGCCGGTGAGGTTGGCCAGCTGCGTGAACGGCACATGCTTGAGGTTTTCGCGCGCGATCTGCTCGACGATGCCAGAGCGAATCAGCGCTCGCCCGCTGGGCAGGTGCAGCAGCGGGCGCAGGGCCATCAGCTGCCATTTCGGCGTGGCCGATTCGCCGATTCGCGACGGCGGGTTGGCCAGCGTGGGCGTCAGCAGCAGGTCGTATTCGGCATGAAAATCCGCCAGCGCGCGGCGATAGCCCTGCCAGCGACCGAAAGCCTGCATGTATTCCGTGGCCGAGAAGGCACGCCCGACATGGGCCATGGCCCGAGTATCCATCTCGAATGCGTCGGCCTTGGCCCCGGTGCGGGCGCGGATATCATCGACCGCGAGCGTCATCTGCACGAACCACATGGACAGGAAATCGCGGCCGAGTTGCAGACCGTCGATTGCCGGCGCGGCGCGCTCGACCCGATGGCCGAGTGATTCGAGCAGTTTCGTGGTCGTCTTGATGGCGGCATGGGCTTCCGCGTGTAGCGGGATATCAAGCGGCGATTCGTCGAGCACGCCGATACGCAGCGGTTTGGGCGCGGTCGTCATGCCCTGCAGATAGCTGGTTTCGGGCTCGGCGAGGCGAGCAATACCGCCGTGCTCGTAGCCGGCAGTGGCATCCAGCATGGCTGCGCTGTCGCGTACCGAGCGGCTGATCACATGGTCCACCGTCGCGCCGTGCATGAGATCGCTGCGTTCCGGGCCGCCCGGCACGCGTGCGCGACCCGGCTTGAGGCCGAACAGGCCACAGCAGGCCGCCGGAATACGGATCGAGCCGCCGCCATCGTTGGCGCCGGCCATGGGCACGATGCCCGCCGCCACGGCCGCGGCCGAGCCGCCTGACGAGCCGCCGGGCGTGTGGTCGGTGTTCCATGGATTGCGCGCGGCGCCGAATGCTTCGGGCTCGGTTACGCCCTTGGCGCCGAACTCCGGCGTGTTGGTCTTGCCGAAAATGTTGACTCCGCTGGCCATGAAGCGACGCGTGATCTCGGCATGGACCTCGGGTTTGAACTTCGCGTTCTTCAGCGCCGCGTTGCCGTAGCTGCTTTCCACGCCGGCGTAGTCCTGAAACAGATCCTTGAGCAGGAAGGGCACGCCGGTGAAAGCGCCCTCGGACTGAGTACTCGTGGCGCCGGTCTGCGCATGGGCCTCGGCAAAGGCGTCGGCCTGGGCATCCATTCGCCGGATCACCGCGTTCAACGCGGGATTGACCGCCTCCATGCGGGTTCGGGCTGCATCCAGTACTTCGATCGCGCTGACCTGGCGCTCTGCAACCAGTTGGGCCAGCCCGAAGGCATCGTGTTGAACGTAGTCGCTGTATTTCATGGTGCTGTAATCCCGGCAGAAATGGCTTCATACGGCCGCAAACAGCGATCGATGTTAGCAGTCGCGAACCAGCGCCGGGCCCATACGTTGTAAACTACCGCGCGAAACTGACCACCTTTTCAATCGGGGCGATACCATCAACGAGCTACGCGTCATCGAATCGCATGAGCATGGCATTCTGCGTGAGCAGATCAGCCGAGGAGCTCTCGAGACTCTCGAAGGCTTGAACGCGGCCGGTTACCGGGCCTGCCTGGTCGGCGGTGCGGTCCGCGATCTGCTACTCGGCGTGCCGCCCAAGGATTTCGACGTCGCGACAGACGCCGAACCGGAGCAGGTCGTCGAAGTCTTTGGCCGCAAGGCGCGGTTGATCGGCCGCCGCTTCCGGATCGCGCATGTCCGCTTCGGGCGCGAGATCGTCGAGGTCTCGACCTTCCGTGCCGATCCCGGTGCGTCCGATCCCGAAGCCGATACCCGTGAGCTCGATGATGCCGGCCGCGTGCTGCGTGACAACGTATTCGGCTCGATTGCCGAGGACGCACGCCGGCGCGACTTCGCCATCAACGGCCTCTACTACGATATCGCCGACGATTGCGTACACGACTATGTCGGCGGCATGGACGACGTGTCCGCTTGCCGACTGCGTCTGATCGGCGATGCCGATGTGCGTTATCGCGAGGATCCGGTGCGCATGATCCGCGCCGTGCGTATCGCCGCCAAGCTGGGTCTGACGATCGACGAGCCGGCCCGCCCGCCGCGCGAGCTGGTCGGTCTGCTGGCCGACGTGCCCGCTGCACGCATGTTCGATGAAGTGCTCAAGCTGCTCATGAACCCGGCCGGCCCGCGCGTCTATCGGATGCTGCGGGAATACGGCTTGTTCACGCCGTTGTTCGACCAGACTGCCGCCGTTCTCGATTCGCCCGCGGGTGCAGCCAGCGAAGCGTTGATCGAGCAGGCGATCACGAACACCGCGGCACGTATCGAGGCCGACAAGCCGGTTACGCCCGCTTTTCTGTTCGCGGCGCTTCTGTGGCCGGCCGTGCGCGAACGCGCCGCCGAACTGGAGCGTGGCGGCATGCCGCCAGCACCGGCGCTCGCCAGTGCGCAGAGCGATGTGACCGGGCGCCAGGTCCAGCGCGTCGCGATCCCCAAGCGTTTCTCGATCCCCATGCGAGAGATCTGGCATCTGCAGCCGCGCTTCCATCGTCGTCGTGGCAAGCAGCCGTCGCGCATGATCGCGCATCCGCGATTCCGCGCCGCCTACGATTTCCTGCTGCTGCGCGCCGCCGTCGGCGAAGTGGAGCAGGAACTGGCCGACTGGTGGACCACGGCGCAGAACGATCCGTCCACGCCGGCGCCGGGCTCCGGCGCCGCTGCACCGGGCAAGGCGCGCAAACGTCGCCGCGGCGGACGTCGCCGGCGCACCGAATCGGCTTGAGGCGGCGGCCCGGCTCTTCGGTCGGCTTGATCGTCTTGACGAGGCCATGAGCCTGACGATTCATGTCGCCTGGCTGGGGCTGGGCAGCAATCTCGACGCTCCGGCCGATCAGGTCGGCCGCGCGATCGAGGCGCTCGCGGCCGACCCGAACCTGCGCGTGCTGGCTAAGTCGTCGCTCTATCGCACAGCACCGGTCGGCGGGCCGGCGGGGCAGCCGGCATTCTGCAATGCCTGCGTTGCTGTCGCCGCGCGCTGCGATGCCTACGCGTTGCTCGACATTACACAGGCGATCGAGCAGGCACACGGTCGGGTGCGCGATGTGCGCTGGGGCCCGCGTACGCTGGATATCGACATGCTCGCTTTTGACGATCTCATGCTGAATGACCCGCGGCTGACCCTGCCGCATCCGCGCGCCGCTGAACGCGCATTCGTACTGGTGCCACTGGCTGAAATCGCGCCCGCGCTTGTACTGGGGCGGCAGGGCCGGGTTATCGATTTGTGCCGTGATGCTGGCACCGTGGGCGTCGAACGCTGGAGAGCGGCATGAAAGCCGGGGCCTATATCGCGATCGAGGGGCCGATCGGCGTGGGCAAGAGCACGCTGGCGCAGCGTCTCGCGGCCACACTCGGTGCCCAGGAATTGCCCGAGGCGCCGGAAGACAATCCCTTTCTGGCTGCCTTCTACGACAACCCGACCGCGAATGCGCTCGCGGCCCAGCTGTCGTTCCTGCTCCAGCGCGCGCGCCAGATCGACGCCTTGCGCCAGGCGGATCTGTTCGACGGCGGCTGCGTGGCCGATTTCATGTTCGACAAGGACCCGTTGTTTGCCCGCCTGACCCTGTCTGGGCCGGAGCTTGCGCTCTATGAAGATATCTATGCGCGCCTGTCATGGCAGGCGCCCACGCCCGACTGCGTGATCTATCTGGATGCGCCGGTCGACGTGCTCATGCGCCGGATCGCACAGCGCGATCGGGCTGCCGAGCGGCCGCTGACGGCCGACTATCTGGCGTCCGTGGTCGGGGCCTATCGCGAGTTCTTCGCCACCTTCGATACCACTCGCCTGATCCGGGTCGATGCGGCGGGGCTCGATCTGGTGGGTGGCGATCGGGATTACAACGCACTGGTCGCGGCGCTCGACAGCGATGACCGCGAAGTCGTGCTCGACGCCACGCCGTCCTGACGAACAGCGGATCGATGCCGGAACGGCGACACGAACGCCGTCAACAGTTCTTAGACTAAATGGTATAGTCGCGCGCCATGAACACCAGTCCTTATCCGCACCTGCAGCAGCGTGACGCCAAGCCCGTCACCATCTCCGATCTGGCCCGCATGAAGGCCGAAGGCGAGAAGATCGCCTGCCTGACCGCCTACGACGCCAGCTTCGCCGCGCTCGAGGATCGCGCCGGCGTGGATGTGGTGCTGGTGGGCGACTCGTTGGGGATGGTCGTACAAGGTGCATCGACGACGGTGCCGGTCACTGTCGACGACATGGTCTACCACAGCCGCATCACCGCGGCGGGCCTGGACCGGGCCTTCCTGATGACCGACCTGCCGTTTCTGTCCTATGCCACCAAGCATGACGCGCTGGAGACTTCGCGCCGGCTGATGGGCGAGGGCGGTGCCCAGATGGTCAAGTTCGAGGGCGGCGAGATCCAGGCCAACACCATCGAGCACCTGAGCATGCGCGGCGTGCCGGTCTGTGCGCATATCGGCTTGCAGCCGCAGCTGGTGCACAAGATGGGCGGCTTCAAGGTGCAGGGCCGCGGCGATGCCGCCGAAACCATGATTCGTGACGCCAAGCTGCTCGAGGAATCGGGCGCGGACATGATCCTGCTCGAATGTGTGCCGTCGGCGTTGGGCGCCGAGATCACCGCTAACGCCAACGTGCCGGTGATCGGTATCGGCGCTGGCCCGGATACCGACGGCCAGATTCTGGTGATCTACGACATTCTCGGCCTGTCGCCGGGGCGCAAGCCGCGCTTTGTGAAGAATTATATGGACGGCGCCGGCACGCTCGACGAGGCGGCCACGAACTACGTCGCCGAGGTCAAGAACGGCAGCTACCCAGGCGCCGAACACGCCTTCTCCTGAGCTGCGTAGCCGATGCGAACCCTCAATACTGCAGATGACCTAAGAGCCTGGCGCGAGGAAGCGGCAGGCACGGTCGGTCTCGTGCCGACCATGGGAAACCTGCATGCCGGCCATATGGCGCTGGTTGCGACCGCGCGGGCGAACTGCGATCGCGTGGTGGTCAGCGTGTTTGTAAACCCGCTGCAGTTCGGCCCGGGCGAAGATCTCGACAGCTATCCGCGAACGCTCGAGGCCGATATCGCGGCGCTCGAGAATGCCGGCGTCGATGCGGTATTCGCGCCCAGCGTGGCTCAGATGTACCCGCACGGCGGGGAAATTGCGACGACCGTGCGCGTACGCGGCATCACCGACATGCTCTGTGGCAGTCGTCGGCCCGGCCACTTTGAAGGCGTTGCCACGATCGTGACCAAGCTCCTCAATCTGGTGCTGCCTGACCGCGCGTTCTTCGGCGAGAAAGATTTTCAGCAGATCGCCGTTATCCGGCGCATGGTTGAAGATTTGTGCATGGGCGTGCAGATCGTCGGCGTACCCACGGTGCGCGAGGCGGACGGACTGGCGCGTTCTTCGCGCAACCAGTATCTGAATGCCGACGAGCGCCGTCGCGCACCGACGCTCGCCGCTGCACTTGATGATTGCCGTGAGCGGCTCGAGGCGGGCGAACGCGACTTCGCCGGGCTCGAGGCCCGCGGCTGGGCGCGCCTGGCGGATGCCGGTTTTGAGCCCGACTATTTCGAGATTCGCGGGCCGGCCCTCGAAGTTCCCGATGCTGCAATGCAGGAATTTCGTGTGCTTGCCGCCGCGTTTATCGGCAATGCACGTCTTCTCGACAACGTTGCGGTGCCCAAACCGTACGCCTAGCACGCCTTTGCGCAGTGGTGTCGGCGCGCGATTTTGGTTACGCTTGGCTCGAATTTTCCGCTTTGGCTTAACAGGGTTTAGTCATGCAAGTGACGCTTCTCAAAGCAAAATTGCATCGTGCCTGCACGACGCACGCCGAACTCGATTATGAAGGTTCCTGCGCGATCGACTCCGATCTGCTGGACGCCGCCGGCATCTTCGCCTACGAACAGATCGAGATTTACAACGTCACCAACGGCGAACGCTTCTCGACCTACGCCATCAGCGCGGAAAGTGGCTCGCGGGTGATCTCGGTCAACGGCGCGGCGGCCCACAAGGCCAGCCCCGGCGATCGTCTGATCATCTGTGCCTATGCGCGGATGCCCGAAGGCGAGGCGCAAGCGCACAAGCCGCGGCTGGTATATCTCGACGAGAACAACCACGTCACGCACACGCGCAACGCGATACCGGTCCAGGCTGCCTGAAGCCTGTGCCCACCCTCGGGTGATGCACGAACCGTGACCGATATCCGCCAGAAACCCGCATGGCGCGAACTCGGCCGCCTGGCCGCGCAGATGAGCCGCGCCCGCGTGAAAAGCATGTTCGCGCACGACGAGCGTCGTGCCGAGCGGTTCACGCTTTCGGCGGCGGGTATCACGCTCGACTACTCCAAGCAGCGTATCGACCAGGCGGTCATGGATGCGCTCGGGCGTCTGGCCGAAAGTCAGGAGTTTTATGCGGCCCGTGAGGCGCTCTTCGCCGGCGCGCCGATCAACAACAGCGAAGGCCGTGCTGCCTGGCATATGGCGTTGCGCCGGCCGGCGGACGCGCCGCTGTATGACGAGGTCCACGAAGTCCGCGCCGATATGGCGGCCTTCGTCGACGATGTACGGCGTGGCCGCTGGGTCGGCTATACCGGCGCGCCCATCAGCGATGTGGTGAACATCGGTATCGGTGGCTCGGATCTCGGGCCACGCCTGATCTGTGACGCACTCGCCCAGTTGCGCCAGCGCATCCATTGCCACTTCGTTGCCAATGTCGATCCGGCCGATCTGGACGACACGCTGATCCGCATGGATCCCGAGCGCACGTTGTTCATCGTGACCTCCAAGTCCTTCGGCACGGCGGAGACGCTTGCCAATGCTGGGGTGGCTCGTCAGTGGCTGCTCGATAACGGCGCCTCCGAAGACGACATCGCCAAACACTTCGTCGCCGTTTCGACGAACGAGGAAGCAGTGCGCGAGTTCGGCATCGAGCGCATATTCGGCTTCTGGGACTGGGTCGGCGGGCGCTTTTCGCTATGGTCGGCGGTTGGCATCTCCATTGCGCTCGGCCTGGGCATGGATGAATTCGAGAACATGCTTGCCGGCGCGCACGCGATGGACAATCACTTCGAGACAGCGCCCTTGGGTGAAAACCTGCCGGCGGCGCTTGCGCTGGTTGGGGTCTGGAACAACAATTTTCTGGGTCTGTCCAGCCATGTGGTCGTGCCTTACGCCCAGAGATTGGCTGCATTGCCGGCTTTTCTCCAGCAGCTGGAGATGGAAAGTAACGGCAAATCCGTCACCCGCGATGGCGAAGCGAGCCCGGTGGAAACCGTGCCCACGGTATGGGGCAGCGTCGGCACCAACGCCCAGCACGCTTTTTTTCAGATGCTCCATCAGGGCGTTCTTGCGGCCGACGTGGATTTCGTACTGCCGTTATCGGATGCCGATGCCGCTGACGACGAGCGTGAGCGTCAGCGGGTAGCCAACTGTTTTGCCCAGGCCGAAGCCTTGATGTGCGGACGCGATACCGACGCACTGGTCGCCGAACTGACTGCCGAGGGCCTGAGCGGCTGGGAGCTCGAGCAGCGCCTGGCAGCACGGCGTTTCGACGGCAACCGACCGAGCTCGATGATCCTCATGGAGCGGCTCGATGCCCACCATCTCGGCGCGCTACTGGCGGCCTACGAGCACAAGGTGTTCGTGCAGGGTGTCGTCTGGAATATCAACAGCTTCGACCAGTGGGGCGTGGAACTCGGCAAGACCATGGCCGGGCAGCTGCTGGGCGAACTGGAAGGTGATGTCGAGTCCGTCGAACACGATGCGTCGACCGCGGCGCTGCTGGCGCGCGTACGTCGAGCATGGGGACAGAGCGACCGCTAGGGGCTCTGTCTTTCCCGGTCATTGGCGTCGATCAGCATCGCAGTTCACCGCTGTGCCGCCTAGAATGTCGCCATGACTGAATCCAGCGAATATCTGCCCGAAGTCGTCTACGACGGCGCCCAGGTCGCCGCGCTCGATCGGCGTTTCATCCACGATTTCGGGGTCGACGGTTTCGAATTGATGCAGCGTGCCGCGCGTGCCGCCTATGCCGAGCTTGCTCGTGTCTGGGCCATGCCGGGGTCGTTGTGCGTGTTCTGCGGGCCGGGCAACAACGGCGCGGATGGCTTTCTCGTGGCCCGCATGGCCGGCGAGGGCGGCTGGCGCGTTCGGGTCGTCGGACTGGTGGACCCCGCCAGTTACAGCGGCGACGCTGCAAAGGCGCGCGACAATTTTCTCGAGACTGGCGGCAGCATCGAGTCGTTCGAGGACAAGGCCCTTGAAGCCGACGTGGTGGTCGATGCGCTGCTCGGCACGGGTTTGAATCGAGATGTCGAAGGCAGCTTCGCCGACGCCATCGAGCGCATCAATGAAGCCGGCGAGCACGGCGCCGGCGTGTTCTCCGTGGATATCGCGTCGGGCATTGACGCGGGCACGGGTCATGTGTGGTCACATGCGGTTCAGGCCGATGCGACCGCTACGTTCATCGGGCTCAAGCTCGGCATGGTGACAGGCGAGGGGCCGGCGCATTGCGGTGATATCGCCTTCAGCGCGCTCGATGCGCCGGCCGGTCTCTATGACGAGCAGCCCTACACCGCGCGGCGTCTTACCCACCGAACGTTGCGCAAGACGCTGAGGCCGCGGTCGCGCAACCAGCACAAAGGGCAGAACGGTCATGTGCTCTGTGTGGGCGGCAATCGCGGCATGGGCGGCGCAATACGCATGACTGCCGAAGCCGCATTGCGTAGTGGTGCGGGTCTGGTGAGCGTCGCCTGCCACGCCGACCATGCCGGCGCCATGAGCCAGGCGCGGCCGGAACTGATGTGCCGGGCCGTAGCCTCGGGCGACGATATCGGCGCGCTGCTCGAAGCCGCGGATGTCATTGCCATGGGGCCGGGCATGGGCAGCGACGACTGGGCGGATGCGTTATGGCAGCAGGCCATGGACAGCGACAAGCCGCTGGTTGTCGATGCGGACGCACTGAACCGGCTGGCGCGTGAATCCACCGCCCGTGGTAACTGGGTGCTGACGCCGCACCCGGGCGAAGCCGCGCGCCTGCTGGGTTGGACGACGCCCCAAGTCATGAATGACCGTGTGGCCGCGGTGTCTGCACTTGCCGAGCGCTACGATGCCGTCGCCGTGCTCAAGGGCGCGGGCAGCCTGATCGCGACGCCAGATGAGCTCTGGCTGTGCACCGATGGCAACCCCGGCATGGCGGTTGGCGGCATGGGCGATCTGCTTACCGGGGTGATCGGTGCGCTTGTCGGGCAGGGGCTGAGCCTTGGGCAGGCCGGGAGTCTCGGTGTTTATGTACATGCGCGCGCCGGCGACCGAGCCGCAGCCATGAACGGTGAACGCGGGCTGTTGCCGACAGATCTGCTCGAATCGATTCGTTACTACGTCAATCCCAGCCGGCCATGATCGCGCTCGCCGACGCCGCCGCCACCGATGCGCTCGGACGGCACATCGCCGCTGCGCTCGTGGGCCTGGATTCCGGGCTCGTGGTGTCACTCGCGGGGGAGCTGGGTGCCGGCAAGACCGCGCTGGCGCGCGCAACCATTCAGGCGTTGGGCCATGACGGCCATGTGGTTTCGCCCAGCTACACGCTCGTCGAGCCTTATCCGTTAAAGGGCCGTACCTTCTATCACCTTGATCTGTACCGGCTTGGCGATCCCGAAGAGCTGGAGTTTCTCGGCGTGCGCGAGATCGATACCGGCCGTGATTGGGTCTTTGTCGAATGGGCCGAGCGCGGAACTGGCTTTCTGCCGACGCCCGATATCGAGCTGGAAATGGTCTACGCCGGTACGGGCCGTGAGGCGCATGCAAGCGCTTATTCCGATGCAGGAAAGCGGTTTCTGTACGAGCTCGGCGAAGCGACATAGGCCTATTCTTTCAAGTAGATATGAAAGAGGCGGCGCCTATGGTCTGTTTTGATTGATAAAAAATAGTTGCCAAGGCAAAAACGCGGCGCTAGTCTCCGAACTGGGGAATTTCTAGTCTCTCGAAGGTCAAGGCGACAAACCTATGCGCGCGAGCTTGCAATGGCTGGTCATCGGGCTGCTTTTTTGCCTGAGCACCGTGGCCGTGGCGAAACAGGCCACGCTCAAGGACGTACGCTTGTGGGCGTCATCCGATAAAACCCGGGTGGTGTTCGATCTGGGCGGCCCGACCGAACCCGATCTGTTCATGATCGATGATCCGCTGCGCCTGGTGGTCGATTTGCCGGATGCCCGTTCCGTGTCGCAGCTCAGCAGCGATATCGACGGCAGCGGTCTGGTCACACGCGTGCGAACCGGCGTACGTCATGGCAAGGATCTGCGTGTGGTGCTGGATCTGGCCGGCCACGTCGATCCGAAGAGCTTCATGCTCGACCCCGATTCCGAACACGGTTACCGGCTTGTTGTCGATCTCAAGCCCAGTGGCGGCTCGCCCGTACAACGCGTTGCCCGGAATAATCGCGGCGAGAGCGCAAACGGGCACGACGGCAAATCGACCGCCAACGCCAATGCGACGGCCATGGCCCAGGCATCGGAAGCGCCGAGCCGCCAGCCCGCGCGCGCAGAACCGGTCGCCCGTACGCCGGAACGCCCGTCGCGCGATATCGTGATCGTGATCGACGCCGGTCATGGCGGCAAGGATCCCGGCGCGCTGGGCCAGAACGGCACGCGCGAGAAGGACGTGGTGCTGCAGATCGCGCGCCGCCTCAAGGCCATGGTCGACGACCAGCCCAATATGCGTGGGGTGCTCACTCGCGACTCCGACACCTACATCGGCTTGCGCCAGCGCATGGTCGAGGCGCGCAAGGCCAAGGCGGACCTGTTCCTGTCGATTCATGCCGACGCCGCGCCGCGTGGCGTGAATGCCAAGGGATCCTCGGTTTATGCGCTCTCGCACCATGGTGCAACCAGTGAACATGCGCGCTGGCTCGCCCAGCGCGAAAACGCCGCCGACCTGGTTGGTGGCGTGAGCCTCAAGGACAAGGACGACAGCCTCGCGTCGTTCATGCTCGACCTGTCGCAGAGCGCCAGCATCGAGGCCAGCCTCGATGCTGGCGATCGCGTGCTGCAAGAGTTGGGCGAGCTTGGGTCGCTGCACAAGTCCAAGATCCAGCAGGCTGGATTCATGGTGCTGAAATCACCCGATATCCCGTCGTTTCTGGTCGAGACGGCTTTCATATCCACACCGGAAGAAGAGCGCAGGCTCACCAGCGCGCGCTATCAGAACCAGCTCGCCAGCGCGATGCTTCGCGGGATCAAGGGGTATTTCGCCAGCTATCGCCCGGCGACATTCATCGCCGAAGCCCAGGTTCACAAGGTACGTCGCGGTGAAACGCTGTCGGAGATCGCCCAGCAGTACGGCGTGAGCCTTAGCAGCCTGCGTAGTGCGAACGGACTCAGTGGCAACACGATTCACGTGGGTGCCGAGCTGCAGATCCCGGCCTCGGGCAACCAACAGGTTGCTGGCCTGCGCTAGACTGTGACCTCGTGGCGTGCCGGCCCGGGATGGTCGCGCATGGCCGTCGGCGTGGCGGCATAGGGGGACAGCGATATGAGTCTTCTACTGGGCGTCCTGGCGGGGATGGCTTACGGGCTTTCGGCGTTTGCCGGTGCCTTCATCGCGTTGCCGTTGCTGGTGCTTGCCGCCGGGATCGGCATCCATGAAAGCCTGCCAATTGCGCTGTTTGCGCTAGGCATCTGCGCCGCGATCGCCGCGGGCGATGCGGTTCGCGCTCGCCAATGCAGTATCACGCATGCCACATGGCTGATCGTCGGCGGTGTGCCGATGGTACTGATCGCCGGGTGGCTGGCGCAGTTCGTCTCGGACACGATTCTGTCCACGCTATTTCTGGTGGCCGCAATCGTGTTCGGCCCGCTGCTGCTGAGCGCCGGGCGCGCCTATCGACATCGCACCGCGCCACCGCCCGCCAGCCTGCTGCACGCGCCCAAGCGTGCATTCGGTGAGTCAGCCCAGGTCTTTCACTTCAACGCAACGCAGCGTGCCGCAACGCTGTTTTCCGGTGCCGGCTGCGGAATCATGGCGGCACTATGTGCGGCGCCTGGGTCCTGGATCGGCTGGCGTATTCTCGATCGACAGATGCCCGGCGAGGCGCATCTGGTGGTGGGTACGCTCACTTTCTCCGTTGCCGTCGTTGCCATTCTCGGGGCCGGCTTCGAGTTTGCGCTCGCCCCCGAAATTCCCGGTTATGTGGCTGGCCTGTTCGTGCTTGGTGCGGTATCGGGCATGGGCATCGCTCGGCGTGTTCATCATCTGCCGCTCCTGCGTTCCAGTAACACGGTGATGGGCGTGGCCGTGATCATTCTTGCGCTGGCCCTGTGGGTGGCGGTCGTGAGCGGGGCGACGCCCGACGCATGAGATCGTTGCTGCTGGTGGGAGCGGGGCATGCGCATGTGGCACTGCTCGAGCATGCGTCGCGTCTACAGGACGCCGGCTTCGAGGTGGAACTCGTCGACCCGGGCAGCTTCTGGTATGGCGGCGCGCCGGCCCGTCTGATTGGCGGTGATCTGGGCCGCGTCGATCTGCGTCTGCCGTTGCATTCGTTCTGTCGAGCCCAGGGTGTACGTTATCGCGCGAACCGGGCGATAGGGCTGGATGCCCGGCATCGCCGCCTGTGGTTGGCGACCGGCGAGATGCTCGAGTTCGATACGGTCTCGCTGGATGTGGGCTACGAAATCCCCTTCGACGAGACCGATGCGGCCGCCAGCGGCGTACAGATATGGAAGGCGAGCGCGCCCTACGAGTTGGTTCAGTTTGTACAGGCGCTCGACGAACGCCCAACAGGCGGGCGCCCGCAACGGATTGCGGTCACGGGCGATGGCCCGCGTGCGACCGAGATTGTCGCCGGCCTGGCCATGGGGCGCCGCGCCGACGACTTGCAGATCACTTGGTTTCTGCCGGGGTCTAGGCCGCTGCCTGCAGCGCCGACGGCGGTGAACCGCCGCGTGGCGCGCTTGCACATTCGGCGTGGCGTCGAGCTGATCTCGAATACGTCGATCACAGGCGTTGCAGAAGGCGCTGTGTGCAGTGTCGATGGGCGCCGCTTCGCAGCCGATCATGTGGTGGTTGCCGCGGGCGCGCGCGCGGCGCGCTTCGCCCATGCCGCCGGGTTGCCGGCAAGCTCGGCCGGGTTGAAGATCAATTGGCGTTTGCAGGCGCTGTCGGATACGCGAATCTATGCCGTCGGCGGTTGCGCCGAATTGGCAGGGCGCAATGAGCTCCGATTGTCCGATGCGCTCGAACAGGGGAGAATCCTGGCGCGTAATATCGTCGCCGGGGCGCAACGCCGACCCTTCAAGAGCTATCGGCCGGGTGGACGCGGCGAGATCGTGGATCTCGGCGACGGCAGCGCGATCGGCTGGCGCGGACGGTTCTGGTGGCACGGTAACGCGCTCTTGGCTCGTCGCAGACGCAGCGATGCCGAGTGGCTGACGCTGATCGAGCGCCATACAGACAGTCGCTGATCCACACCGCAGCCGCGACCGGTTCGTCTGACGCGAACGCGAGGTGAGCGGCGCGACCTATCGCCTGCCTGCTTTAAGAGCCCAGGCTTGCGCGGGTCATCGCTTTAGTCGCGCCGGCATATCAAGTTCCATACTTTAGACATAAAAAAGCGGCGTGCCCGAAGACACGCCGCTTTTATTTGCGGTCGTTTGACGACCGATCGATCAGGCCGCTTTCAGGTTTTCCCGAACGGTCTTCTCGATACGCTCGCCGATGGTGGCATCGACATTGCGCCAGTACTCGAACGCGCGCTGGAGCACGTCCTCGCCGACACCGTCGGACAGGTGGCCGGACACGTTGTTGACGAGGCGATCACGCTCTTCGTCGTTCATGACCTTGTTCACCAGGTCGTTGGCCTGGTTGAAGTCGCCGTCGTCCTTGCGCAGCTTGTAAGCTTCGCGAACCATTTCTCCGTCGGCTTCCCAGACGTTGTTCGCCGGGTACATGCCGGGGTTGGCGTGAGCGCCGCCCTTGGTGTTGGGGGCGTATACCGGGTCAGAGACGTTCTGCACGCGCATCGCGCCGCCCTTGGTATAGCTGTTCACCGGCGATTTCGGCACGTTGACCGGGATCTGCTTGTAGTTCACACCCAGACGGGCGCGATGGGCGTCCGCATAGGAAATGGTACGGGCAAGCAGCATCTTGTCCGGGCTCACGCCGGTGCCGGGCACCATGTTGTTGGGCTCGAACGCGGCCTGCTCGATCTGCGTGTGGAAGTCGACCGGATTCTCGTCGAGTGTCATCTTGCCGACCTTGATCAGCGGATAGTCCTCGTGCGGCCAGACCTTGGTCAGATCGAACGGATTGATGCGATAGGTTTTGGCATCTTCATACGGCATGACCTGCACGTGCAGGGTCCAGGTCGGATGCTCGCCACGCTTGATCGCCTCGAACAGGTCGCGACGATGATAGTCGGCATCGTTGCCGGCCATCTGATCGGCCTGTTCCTGGGTCATGCACTTGATGCCCTGGTCGGTCTTGAAGTGGTACTTGACCCAGAAGCGCTCGCCTTCGGCGTTGACCCACATGTAGGTATGGCTGGAATAGCCGTTCATGTGGCGCCAGGTAGCGGGCACGCCGCGATCGCCCATCAGCCAGGTGACCTGGTGGGCGGATTCCGGCGACTGCGTCCAGAAGTCCCACTGCATGTCGTGGTCGCGCAGGCCGTTGTCGGCACGACGCTTCTGCGAATGAATGAAGTGCTGGAACTTCATCGGATCGCGCACGAAGAACACGGGGGTGTTGTTACCCACCATGTCGAAGTTGCCTTCCTCGGTGTAGAACTTCAGCGCAAAGCCGCGCGGATCACGCCAGGTGTCCGGGCTGCCGGACTCGCCAGCCACCGTGGAAAAACGCGCGACCATGTCGGTCTTGACGCCTTTCTGCAAGAACTTGGCCTTGGTGTACTTGCTGACGTCTTCGGTCACTTCGAAGTGACCGAAGGCGCCGCCGCCCTTGGCGTGGGGCTGACGGTCGGCAATCATTTCACGGTTGAAAGCCGCCATCTGCTCCATGAGGAAATGGTCGTGAAGAACGATGGGGCCGTCGCTGCCAACCGTGAGCGAATTCTCGTCGCTCGGATACGGCTCGCCGCCCGTCGTCGTATGCGTTTTCTGGATATCGTCTGTCAAGGTTCTACCCTCCAGTGGTGGTTCACGCGACGTGGTCGCCGCATTATTCGAGTCGGTTACAAACCGTTGTCCTGTGGCTCGACGCTGCTCGTCCGACAGGACTTGCAGAGCCCCCAGAACATAACCTCCGCCTCGTCGACCTCGAAGCCGTGATCGTGGCCCGGAGTAAGACAGGGCTTCTCTCCGAGCACGCAATCGACGTCTTCGATGCGGCCGCAGCTGCGGCAGACAAGGTGATGGTGGTTATCGCCCGTGCGCCGCTCAAACCGAGCCGGATGACCGGATGGCTTGATCTGCTGCACGAGATCGGCTTCGACACAAGCGGCAAGCACGTCATAGACGGCTTGCTTCGAGATCGATCCGATCTTGCGACCGACGCCGTCATGCACCTGTTCAACGGTGGCGTGCGGATGCACGACCAGCCATTCGAGTACGGCATAACGGGCAGAGGTGACACGCAGGCCGCGGTCACGCAGCTGTTGGGCGATGGGTGTGGTCTGTTGACTCATGGCGCGAACATAATTGGCGATAAACTTGAATTAGTCAAGATTACGAATCAGTTAAAAATAGGCGACAGTTCAGTGAAAGGCGGTTACAGCGCGCTCGGCGCGGGATACAGAGGTTTTGCATCGTCGAGCATGTGGTCGATGTCGCCGCTCTCGCTTTGCCAACGTCGACGAGTTGCCGGAAACTATCGCGTTCGCCGCCGCCCGAACCGACGACCGTGCTATCGCCATGACGATCTGTCTCCTTGATGACCAACTGATCAGCCAGATCGCCGCCGGCGAGGTGGTCGAGCGACCGGCGTCGATCGTCAAGGAGCTCATGGAGAACAGCCTCGACGCCGGCGCGGGCTGGATCAACGTCGATATCGAGCATGGCGGACTGCGTCGAATACTGGTGGCCGACGATGGCCGGGGTATCGACCGGGATGAGCTGCCGCTGGCGGTCGCGCGCCATGCGACGAGCAAGATCGACAGCCTAGACGCCCTGGAGGCCGTGGCAAGTCTTGGCTTTAGGGGTGAAGCGCTCGCCAGTATCGCGTCGGTGGCGCAGCTCACGCTGACATCGCGCGCGCTCGAAGCCGATCGAGCCTATGCGGTGACGCCGGGTGAGCAGCAGCTCCAGAACGACACGATCCGCCCTGCCGCCTTGGATCGGGGCACACGGGTAGAGGTGCGCGAGCTGTTCGCGCGTATTCCAGCCCGGCGCAAGTTTCTACGTGCGCCGGCCACCGAATTCTCCCACATTCGAAAAGCGTTCAATCAGCTGGCCTTGTCGCGTTTCGATATCGGCTTCGTGCTGCGCCACGACGGCACCGAGGTCTCGCGGCTTGCCCCGGCGGATGACCTCGACGCCATGCAGACCCGCGTGGAGAAGCTCATCGGTGGTGCGTTTGGCGATCATGCCGTGGCCGTCGATGAGCAAGCCGCCGGCATGCGGCTGTCCGGGTGGATCGCCACGCCCGGATTCTCGCGTGGCCAGGCCGATCGGCAGTACAGCTATGTGAACCATCGCCCGATCCGCGACAAGGTATTCAATCACGGGGTACGGCTGGCGTATCGCGATCTGCTGCATAACCAGCGTCATCCGGCCTATGTGCTGTATCTCGACGTCGACCCGCGGCAAGTCGACGTCAATGCGCATCCCGCCAAGGCCGAGGTGCGTTTCCGCGAATCGCGGCTGGTGCACGATTTCGTGTTCCGCAGCGTGGGGCGCGCGCTCGCCGCCGTCGAGGCCAAGCCGCATGCGGCACGCGAAGTCGAGCTGCCGGTGAGTGAGCCCGTCGCGCCGGCAGGCGGGTCCGGCGAGATCACGCCCCGGCCTGTTTCCAGGCTGTTCGACAGTCCGGCCGCTGCAGAGCAGCCCGGTATCGCCCAGACGCGTGCGGCCTATGCGTTTCAGATGCCGACGGCGCCTATGGAGGGCGCATCGCAAACCCCGGAGCAAGCGCCTGCTGCTCCGGCGACGCCGCAGACAGACGCCGAAGATGCGCCCGCGCTCGGCTATGCGCTCGCGCAGCTGCACGATATTTATATCCTCGCGCAGAATCGTCAGGGCTTGATCCTGGTGGACATGCACGCGGCCCACGAGCGTGTGCTCTACGAGCAGCTCAAGCAGGAATATTCGGCCGGCCGTATTCAAAGCAAGCGACTGCTGGTTCCGGAGACGTTGTCGCTGGCCGAGGCGGAAGCGGCGGCCGTGGAAACCCACGCGGAAGCCCTTGAAGCGGTGGGGTTGGAGATCACTCGCGCCGGGCCCACCACGGCGCTGCTGCGCGGCGTGCCCGCGCTGCTGGCCAACGAAGACTACGTTGCGCTCGCCTACGACATGGTCGCCGATCTGGGCGACGGGTTGCGCGGCCCGCAGGCGGTGCGTGATCGGATCGACGACGTGCTGGCCGATATGGGCTGCAAGGCGGCGGTCAAAGCCGGCCGGCGGCTCACGCTCACCGAGATGAACGCGCTGCTGCGCGATATGGAGCACACGGATCGCGCCGGCCACTGTAATCATGGTCGTCCGAGCTGGGTGCAGGTCGACATGAGCGGGCTCGATCGCCTGTTCATGCGCGGCAAGTGAGCGGCGCTGGCGTGGTTGCGCGCCCTGGTGTCGTGTTCCTGCTCGGGCCGACTGCATCCGGCAAGACCGGGCTGGCCGTCGAGCTCGTGGAAACGCTGAACGCAGAGATCGTGTCGGTCGACTCCGCCATGGTCTACCGCGGCATGGATATCGGCACCGCCAAGCCCGATGCCGACACGCTGGCGCGCGCGCCCCATGCGCTGGTCGATATCCGCGACCCCGCCGATCCTTATTCAGCGGCCGATTTCCGGCGCGACGCGATTGCCGAAATCGAACGCATCCACGCGGCTGGAAAACTGCCACTGCTTACCGGCGGCACATCGCTTTATTTTCGCGCGCTCGAGCACGGGCTGAGCGATATGCCGGGTCGTGACGAGCGGCTGCGCGCAGAGCTGACCCGTGAGGCCGAGGCGCTGGGTTGGGGCGCGCTGCATGAACGCCTCGCGGCTATCGATGCGCCGACCGCAGCGCGTATTCACCGTAACGATGCCCAGCGCATCCAGCGCGCACTCGAGATCCATGCACTCAGTGGGGAAGCGCCGAGCGTGCTGCATGCCCGCGATAAGGCCGCCCGGAACGCTGCGCGGCTGCCGTGGTCTATTACCAAGCTCGTGGTGGCGCCGACGGCTCGCAGCACGCTGCACGAGCGTATCGCGTCTCGATTTAAATCGATGATGTCACAGGGATTTTACGAAGAGGTTGAAAAACTCCACGCCAGGCCCGATCTAGACCTCGAATTACCGGCGATCCGCGCGGTCGGATATCGTCAGCTATGGCAGGTCATGAGCGGACAACTGACGCTGGAACAGGGTGTAGAGCGCGCGATATTTGCATCGCGCCAGCTTGCAAAGCGGCAATTGACCTGGCTGCGCTCTATCGAGGGCGCTAACTGGCTGGTGAGTGACGAAAAACCCGATATAAAACAAGCGCTAAGCTATTTGCGCGAATCCGCGCTGATCGATTGACGCGTGATACAATCGTCTTAACAAAATTTTTATACTTAGCTCTCGGAGTCTGTACCCATGGCAAAAGGCCAAACACTACAAGAACCATTCCTGAATGCCTTGCGCAAAGAGCGCGTGCCGGTGTCCATCTATCTGGTCAACGGCATCAAGCTGCAGGGGCAGATCGAATCGTTCGATCAGTTCGTGGTGCTGCTTCGCAACGCCGTCAATCAGATGGTCTACAAGCACGCCATTTCCACAATCGTGCCCGCGCGCAATGTACGCTCGGAGATGCACGAGGAAATGAATCTGAGCAACGACGAGGCTGAAAGCGATCCGCAATAAGTCACTGACCGGAATTTTTCATGTTTGAGCGGCCGCCGAGCGGACAGGCGGCCGTGATCGTGCATCTCGCGTTCGGCGTCGACGAATACGACGAGGCCGATCGCGAGTTTCGCGAACTGGTGAAATCGGCCGGAGCCGATGTGCTCGATCATATCGGTGGCAGTCGCAAGCTGCCCGACCCGCGCTATTTCGTGGGTGGCGGCAAGGTCGATGAAATCGCCGAGTCGGCGCATGAGCACGGCGCCGAGCTCGTGGTATTCAATCACGACCTGTCGCCGAGTCAGGAGCGCAACCTCGAAAAGCGCCTGAATGCACGCGTGCTCGACCGTGCCGGTCTTATTCTCGATATTTTCGCCACAAGGGCGCGCTCGCACGAGGGCAAGCTGCAAGTCGAACTGGCCCAGCTGCAGCATTTGTCGACGCGTCTGGTGCGCGGCTGGACGCATCTTGAGCGCCAGAAGGGCGGCATCGGCCTGCGCGGGCCGGGTGAAACCCAGCTCGAAACCGACCGCCGGCTGCTCAACGATCGCATCAAGATGTTGCGCCAGCGGCTGGAGAAGGTCAGCGCGCGGCGTGAACAGGGCCGGGCAGCGAGGCGGCGCGCGCGTACGCCGATCGTGTCGCTCGTCGGCTATACGAACGCGGGCAAGTCGACGCTATTCAATCGTCTGACCGGCGAAAGCATTTACGCCGCGGATCAGCTGTTCGCAACGCTCGATCCGACGCTACGGCGTATGGACGTGCCGGTAGGCGAGCCGCTGATCGTGGCCGATACGGTGGGATTTATCCGTGATCTGCCGCATGAACTCGTCGCGGCCTTCAAGGCGACGCTGGAGGAAACCCGCGAGGCGGATGTGTTGCTGCATGTCATCGATGCGGCGGATGTCGAGCGCCGGGCCCATGCGCGCGAGGTCAACGATGTGCTCGACGAGATCGGCGCGAGCGACGTGCCGCAGATCGAGATATTCAACAAGGTCGATCTGGTCGACGACGAGACGGCCCATGTGGAAACCGACGCCCATGGCGTGCCGACCCGAGTCTGGCTGTCCGCGATGAGCGGCGAAGGCGTGGAGACGCTGCGCGCGGTGCTGGCCGATTTCTGTAATCCGGACATGATCGTGGGTGTGCTTCGCGTGCCGGCGGCGGCCGGTCGATTGCGCGCCGCGCTGTTCGAGCTCGGTGTCGTGGACGCAGAAAGCTACGATGACGAGGGCGCAAGCCTGCTTACGGTCACGGCGTCACAGGCCGATCTGGAGCGCATCGTGTCGCAGGCCGAACTGCGTTTCGACGAGGTGCTGATCGAGCGTCGCGCATCGCGCATGACCCCGCGGGTTGAAGCATCCTCGAGCGTTCCGGTCACGTAGACCCCTTAAGTTAGACGTACGCCAGTTTCAGTGCCCGAGCGACCGAGCGTCGCCGGGGTTCGACAGGGGTGGGGGCGCCCGATAGAATCGCGCTTTCGCCTGAAGAATGAGCGCGGAAAACCCCGTTCCAATCATATGCGGTCGCGCCGGAGTCCTTGCGCGCGGCTAGCAAGGAAGAGGAAGAGTGATTTGCTCATGGCAAATGAACGACCGATGACGCCGCCCAGCTCGCCTGTTGGCGGCGTTGCGCGCCTTGGCCGTGGGGCGCGTAACGGCCCAATGTCGCGCGTGTGCCGGGCAGAGGGCCTGGTGCGCGAGCGCGATCCACAAATGATTGGAACGGGGGTTTCCTGATGGCCTGGAATGAGCCTGGCAAAGGCCAGGATCCTTGGGGTGGCGGTAACAAGAACAACGGCAGCGGCCCCCCGGATCTGGACCAGATATGGCGCAAGCTTCGTGCGCGCTTCTCCGGTAACAACGGCGGCAACAGTGGTAGCAACGGCGGCGGTAGTGCCGGCGGCCCTAGCCCGGCCATCCTGCTGTTCATTGTCCCCATCGCGTTGGTCGTGTGGCTTGCCACCGGTCTGTACGTTGTCCAGCCGGGCGAGAAGGGCGTGGTGCTGCGTTTCGGCAACTACACCGAAACGCAGGCCCCGGGCTGGCACTGGCATTTCCCCTACCCGATTGACCGTGTCTACAAGGTGGACACGCAGCAGGTGCGCCGTGCGAAGAACCGCGCGGTCATGCTCACCAAGGACGAGAACATCGTCGAGGTAGAAGTCGCGGTTCAGTATCGTATTTCCGACGCGATGAACTACCTGTTCCAGCTGCGTGAGCCGGATGCCACGGTCGAGCAGGTATTGCGCTCGGCGGTCCGCGAGATCGTCGGCACCAGCCGGATGAACCAGGTCATTCAGGAAGGCGTGCAGGTCGAGGAGCTCGAAGATCGGGCGCTCGATAACGTCGACCTGAAGGAAGGCTCGGGCCAGCCGGCCGAGAAGGACGCGCTGCAGGGCGTGGACGATAAGCTCGTCGACGAGATCAAGGCTCAGCAGAACGCCTACCCGGAAATCACCGACCGTTCCCGTGCCAAGCTGCCCGAGAACGTGAGCAAGATCGTGCAGGCCACGCTGTCGAGCTATAACGCCGGTATCAACGTGGTGGCGATCAACGTGCAGTACTCGCAGCCACCGGAACAGGTGCAGGGCGCTTTCGAGGAAGCGATCAAGGCCCGTGAGGAAGAAGAGCGCAAGAAGAACATCGCCCGGGCCTATGCCCGCGATATCGTCGCCCGTGCACAGGGTGATCAGGCGCGGATTCTTCTGGATGCCCGCGGTTACCGTGAGCAGAAGGTCGCCCGCGCCGAGGGTGAGGCTTCGCGCTTCACCGAGCTGCTGGCCCAGTACGAGCGTGCGCCGGAAGTCACCCGCGAGCGTCTTTATCTGGAAAGCATGGGTGATGTGCTGTCGAGCGCGAACCTGATTCTGGCCGAGCAGGGCGGCGGTGGACCGCTGATGTACCTGCCGCTGGAAAAGATGCTCAACGATGCACAACGCAACAAGAAAGTGGAGGACGCTGCGAACAACGGCGTGAATAGCGGTAGTGGTGACGACAGCTCGAGCAGCTCGTCCTCGTACAACGGCTCGAGCGGCGGGTCTTCGTCCTCGTCCAACGACCGTTCCAGCAATCTTCGCAGCCGGGATCGCAACTCATGAGTCCCAAGCATATTTTCGCGATCATCATTGTCCTCATCATCGGCTATGCGGCGCTGGATTCGGCGTTCATCGTCGACGAACGCGAGCGCGTCGTCGTCGTGGAACTGGGTGAGATCGTGGGCCAGAACTACGAGCCGGGCCTGCATTTCAAGATCCCGTTCATCCAGACCGTGCATTCCTTCGATCGCCGGATCATGACCTTCACCGAGGAGATTGAGCGCGTACTCACCTCGGAGAACAAGAACCTCGCGGTCGACTTCTATGTGAAGTGGCGGATCAACGATACGGTCGACTATTACCTGTCGACCCAGGGCAGTGAGCAGCGGACCCGCGATCTGCTGACTGAAATCGTCGAGAACGATCTGCTGGCCGAATTCTCGAAGCGCACCATCCGCCAGGCGGTGGGTGATGATCGCAACGAGATCGTGGCCGCGGTGCAGGTGCAGGCGAATCAGGACGCCAAGGAACTGGGCGTCGAGATCGCCGATGTACGCATCATGCGTCTCGATCTGCCGGACGAAGTCAGCGAATCGGTCTACGAGCGTATGCGTTCGGAACGTCAGGAAGTGATCCGGACGCTACGCGCACAGGGTGATGCGGCGGCTCAGGAAATCCGTTCCGACGCGGAACGCGAGCGCACGATCATCCTGGCCGAGGCCTACAGCGAAGGTCAGACGATCCGTGGTCAGGGTGATGCCAAGGCGGCCGAGCTCTATGCCAACGCGTATCAGCAGAACCCGACGTTCTACAGCTTCCATCGAAGCCTGCAGCTCTATCGGGACGCGCTCGGCGACGACGATCTGCTGCTGCTGCGTCCGGACGGCGAGTTGTTCAAGTACTTCAATCCGAAGCCTTCGGCTGATAGTTCCAGTCGCTGAGCGCGCCCATGTGGCCTGATCTGCTGAGGGCTCTGGCGCTGGTACTGGTGATCGAAGGGCTGATGCCCTTTCTGGCGCCGGAGCGCTGGCGCGAAATGATGCTGCGGCTGTCCGATGTGGACGGCCGCAGCCTGCGTCTGTTTGGCGGCGTGCTCATCGGCTTGGGCGCACTGCTGCTGCAATTCATTCACTGACGAAAAGACCTCGAAACGCGATGCAATCGAACCGCTGGCTTCTGCCCGAGGGCATTCAGGAAATGGTGCCGCCCGAGTCGTGGCGTCTCGAGGCTGCAAGACGGCAGTTGCTCGATCTCTACTGGCGCTGGGGCTATGACCTGATCCGCCCGCCGTTGATCGAGTATCTCGATTCGCTGCTCACCGGCGCCGGTCATGAGCTCGACCTGCAGACCTTCAAGCTGACCGATCAGCTCAACGGCCGCATGATGGGCGTGCGCTCGGACATGACCACCCAAGCCACGCGTATCGACGCGCATCGTCTGCAGGCGGTCGGCGCCGCACGGTACTGCTATATCGGCAGCATTCTGCGCACCCGGCCCGAAGAGCCGGGCGGTTCGCGTTCGCCGCTGCAGGTGGGCGTGGAGAAATTCGGCGATGCGCATATCGACAGCGATCTCGAGATCGTGTCGCTGATGCTGGAAACGCTCGGCCTGATGGGGATCGACAACGCCTGCCTGGATCTCGGTCACGTCGCCATCTATCGACGCCTGGTCGACCATGCCGATATCCCGGTCGATCTCGAGCCGCAGCTGTTCGACGTGATCCAGCGCAAATCGCGCCCGGATCTCGACAGCATGGCGGCCAATGGACGGATCGATGCGCAGAGTCATGCGCGTTTCCTGCAGCTGATCGAGCTCAACGGCGAGCCGAGTGTGCTCGCCCAGGCCCGCGAGGCGCTTTCCGGGATCGACGACGAAATCGACGCCGCGCTGGAACGTCTCGGCGAGATGATCGATCTGCTGGCCACGCATTACCCGCAGGTGCCGCTGTTTCTCGATCTGGCCGAGCTGCGCGGTTATCGCTACAAGACCGGCCTGCTGTATGCGGCCTTCGCGCCGGGACTTGGCCGCGAGCTCGCGCGTGGCGGGCGCTACGACGATGTCGGTGCGGTATTCGGCCGGCCCCGGCCTGCGACCGGCTTCTCGGCCGATCTCAATCTGCTGGCCGCGCTCGGGCGTTTCGACCCGGAAACGCGCCGTGGCGGTATCCACGCGCCGCCGGGCAGCGATCCCGAGCTGGTCGCCTGCGTGCGGCGTCTACGGTCGGCGGGCGAACGCGTGATCGTGGCGACACCGGGCGCCAACGACGCCGCCGGCGACGACTGCGATCGGGTTCTCGAATTCATTGATGGTCGCTGGGAAGTGCGGCCGCTGGAAACAAAGGTCTAGTCATGGGCAAACGCGTCATCGTGATCGGCAGCCAGTGGGGCGACGAGGGCAAGGGCAAGATCGTCGACCTGCTTACCGACCGCACCCGCCACGTCGTGCGATTCCAAGGCGGCCACAACGCCGGTCATACGCTGGTGATTAACGGCGAGAAGACGGTGCTGCACCTGATTCCGTCGGGCATCCTCCACGACGGCGTGACTTGCCATATTGGCAACGGGGTGGTGCTGTCTCCGGATGCGCTGATCGAGGAAATGGCCATGCTCGAGGCGCGCGGTGTGCCCGTGCGCAGCCGCCTGCGTATCAGCCCGGCTTGCCCGTTGATCCTTCCCAGCCATATCGCGCTGGACAAGGCGCGCGAGGCAGCGCGTGGCAAGACCGCGATCGGCACGACCGGCCGCGGTATCGGCCCGGCCTATGAAGACAAGGTCGCGCGTCGCGCGATCCGCGTCGGCGACCTGTTTCGGCGTGAAATGCTGGCCAGCAAGCTGGGCGAAGCGCTGGATTTCCATAACTTCGTGCTCAAGAACTATTTCAACGTCGCGCCGGTCGATTTCCAGGCAACACTGGACGACTGCCTGCGCTACGCGGACGAGATCGCGCCGATGGTCGGCGACGTGGCCGAACTGCTGCGCCAGGCCTATATGGCCGATGATTCAATCCTGTTCGAAGGTGCGCAGGGCGCGCTGCTCGACGTGGATCACGGCACCTATCCGTATGTGACGTCGTCGAACACCACGGCCGGCGGCGCAGCGACCGGCACGGGCGTAGGGCCGATGTATTTCGACTACGTCCTCGGTGTGGTCAAGGCCTATACGACGCGTGTCGGTTCCGGGCCGTTCCCGACCGAGCTTGACGACGACAACGGCCGTCATCTGGCCTCCAAGGGCGCCGAGTTTGGCGCCACGACTGGCCGGGCCCGTCGTTGCGGCTGGTTCGACGCGGTCGGCCTGCGCCGCGCGGCGTTCAACAACAGTCTTTCCGGGCTGTGTATCACCAAGCTTGACGTGCTCGACGGCCTGGATGCCATCCAGCTGTGCACCGGCTATCGCTGCGACAACCAGACGATTACCGTGCCGCCGCTGGGTGCCGATGCGCTGTCGCGCTGTGAGCCGGTGTACGAGGAGATGCCGGGTTGGAGCGAATCCACGGTGGGCGTACGCAACTACGACGATCTGCCGGAGGCTGCGCGCAACTATCTGGACCGTCTGGCCGAGATTACCGGCACGCCGATCGATGTCGTTTCGACCGGTCCCGACCGGGCTGACACAATCGTGCTGCGTAACCCGTTCGGCGCAACGACGGCTTGAGACTCGCGCCCGGCACGCCGGGCGCCGGCCATCTAGGCGACCAAGCCTTCTACTTTGGTCGGTAGCGATCGCAGCCGGTTGTCAGGCAGGGCAGACGATCGGCTTCGCTTACCTTGCTTGTGAGTCTTCGGCGGATCGCGGTTCGGCGACCGCGTCGGGGTGGCACGCTCCGGCAAGCGCCGGCTTGAAGCGTTTGCATCAGGGGTGGCCCTAACTGGTTGATTAAAAAGTATTGGCGGGCAATCGACGAACCTGTTTGAGCCGCTGCTCCAGCTCTCGATGCTGCAATTCTGGCAACGGGTCGTCGCATCTCAACGCCCGCACCGAAAGGTTGCAGGCAATCAGAAGAATCGCCGCTGTACTGCACAATTACCGTGCGTTTCCCGTCTGTTTGCATCGTGAACGCAATATCGACCGATTGGCATAGCGCTTGCTAAGTTCGAATTGGATATTCGATCCATATAAAGCAGGGGGAATGCTAATGCGGAATATCACCAAGATCGTCGGGGGCCTGGGTTTGTTGGCTGCGGCCGCAGCTACTACGGCCACAGCGGCCACGACGCTCGAAAGCGTCGAGGATCGGGGGCATCTGCAGTGTGGCGTGAGTACCGGGTTGCCCGGCTTCTCGCAGCCGGATCAGGACGGCAAGTGGACCGGCATCGATGTTGATACCTGTCGCGGCATCGCGGCTGCCATCTTCGGCGATGGTGACAAGGTGCAATTCACGCCCTTGACCGCCAAGGAGCGCTTCACCGCCCTGCAGTCGGGCGAGGTCGATGTTCTGGTGCGCAACACCACATGGACGCTGACCCGCGATACATCCCTGGGTCTGAATTTCGCCGGCGTGAACTACTACGACGGGCAGGGCTTTCTGGTCCGTAAGGCAATCAAAGTCGAGTCGGCCGAACAGCTCGACGGCGCGACGATCTGTATCCAGTCCGGCACGACCACCGAACTGAACCTCGCCGACTACTTCCGTGCCAACGGCATGGAATATGACGCGCTCGTCTTCGATACCTCGGACCAGACCGTGCAGGGCTTCGCCGCAAATCGCTGCGACGTGCTCACCTCCGATCGGTCCCAACTGGCCGCGCTGCGCACCAAGCTGACCGATCCGTCCAGTGCCGTGATCCTGCCGGAGACCATCTCCAAGGAACCGCTCGGCCCGGTCGTGCGTCAGGGCGACGATGCCTGGTTCAACATCGTGAAGTGGTCGCTGTTCACGCAGGTCAACGCCGAAGAACTCGGTATTACGTCGGATAACGTCGACGACATGATGGACTCCGACGATCCCTCGGTTGCCCGTTTGTTGGGTTCGTCGGGCGATATGGGCGCCAAGCTCGGCCTGTCCGACGAGTTCGGTGCGGACATCATCCGTGAGGTCGGCAACTACGCCGAGATGTTCGATCGCAATGTGGGCCCGGATACCGCGGTAGGGCTTGATCGTGGCGTGAACGCGCTCTGGACCGATGGTGGCGTGATGTACGCGCCGCCGCTGCGCTGAGCCGGTCAGTCGTGATGCAGGCCGGCGTCGCCTGAGTGGCGGCGCCGGCCCGGCGGGCAGCCTTGCCCGTCTTCGATGTCCCACAGGATCGACTCCGCGCACATGACAGAACCGACTTCACCGGCCGCCGCGTCAAACCGGCGGATATGGAACGATCCGCGCGTGCGGGCCCTGGTTTTTCAGGCCGTCGCACTGGCTGCGGTCATCTGGTTTGGCTGGTCGCTGTTCTCCAACACGTTGTCCAACATGGACAGCCGGGGTATCAGCACCGGCTTCGGCTTTCTGGATCAGCCGGCAGGCTTCGGCATCGTGATGAGCCTGCTGCCCTACGACGAGACCATGTCGTACGGGCGCACCTTCTGGGTTGGTCTGCTCAATACATTGCTGGTTTCGGGGCTCGGAATCGTGCTCGCCACGATCCTCGGCTTTGTCATCGGTATCGCGCGGCTGTCCAGCAATTGGCTGGTCGCAAAGATCGCGTTGGCCTATATCGAGGTCGTGCGCAACATCCCGTTGTTGCTGCAGATTTTCTTCTGGTATTTCGCGGTGCTGCGTACCGTGCCGTCGCCGCGAGAGAGCCTGTCGCTCGGCGATCTTTTCTTTCTCAACAACCGTGGCCTCTACATGCCGCGGGCCGATTTTCTCGACGGCGCGGGCTGGCTGTTCGCTGCCGTCGTCGTGGCAGTGCTTCTGGTTTTTGCCCTGCGCTTCTGGGCAGGGCGGCGCCAGGATCGTACGGGCCGGCGTTTTCCCGTGCTTCGCGCATCGCTGGCACTGCTGATCCTCATTCCCGGCGCCGCCTGTATCGCGCTCGGCGTACCGGTGGGATGGGAGCTGCCGGCGTTGAAGGGTTTCAATTTTCGCGGCGGCATCGTGGTCATTCCCGAGCTTGCGGCGCTGCTCGCCGCGCTCACCATCTATACCGCGGCCTTCATCGCGGAGACGGTGCGTTCGGGCATTCTCGCGGTCAGCCATGGCCAGACCGAGGCCGCCCAGGCATTGGGTCTGCGCCGCGGCGTGATTCTGCGTCGCGTGGTCATACCCCAGGCGATGCGCGTGATCGTGCCGCCGCTGACCTCCCAATATCTGAACCTGACCAAGAACTCGTCACTGGCGACCGCCATCGGCTACCCGGATCTGGTTGCGGTATTCATGGGTACGACGCTCAATCAGACCGGCCAGGCGGTGGAGATCGTGGCGATGACGATGGCGGTTTATCTGGTGATCAGTCTGGTGATCTCGCTGGTGATGAATATCTATAACCGCGCGGTAGCGCTCGAGGAACGTTAGCGATGAGTTCCACAGCGCCACATCGACCCAGTCCGGATCTGCCGCCCCCGAATACCCGCGCGGGCGTTGTCGGCTGGCTGCGTGAGAATCTGTTCTCGAGCTGGATCAACGGCCTGCTGACGCTCGCCGTGCTCTATGTGCTGGTCAAGACCGTACTCCCAGCACTCGAATGGGCGCTGTTCGATGCGCGTTTCTTCGGCGATAGCGCCGATGCCTGCGACGGTGAGGGCGCCTGCTGGGTATTCGTGCAGCAGCGGATCGGTTTTTTCATCTACGGCTTCTATCCCGAGGTCGAGCGCTGGCGGGTGAATATCTGCTACGTGATGATGTTACTGCTGCTGGTGCCGCAGTTCGTCGGCGGCTTTCCCGGGCGCAAGTGGCTGGGTATCTTTGCGCTGACTGGCTTTCCGATCGTTGCGTTCATCCTGATCGGTGGCGGTGTCTTCGGGCTGGAGCCCGTGCAGACCACGCGCTGGGGTGGGCTCACGCTCACGCTCGTACTGGCCTATGGCGGCATCCTGGCCTCGCTGCCCATCGGTATCCTGCTGGCGCTGGGCCGGCGCTCGACCATGCCCATCATCCGCGGTCTGTCGGTGGTCTTCATCGAGGTCTGGCGTGCCGTGCCGTTGATCACCGTGCTGTTCATGGCTTCGGTGATGCTGCCTCTGTTCCTGCCGGAAGGCGTGACTTTCGACAAGCTCATGCGCGCCATGATCGGCATCACGCTGTTCTGGTCGGCTTATATGGCCGAGGTGATCCGCGGCGGCCTGCAGGCGATTCCCAAGGGGCAGTACGAAGCCGCCGACGCGCTGGGGCTGAGCTATGCGCGCAAGATGGGCCTGGTGATCCTGCCGCAGGCGCTCAAGCTCGTGATTCCCGGCATCGTCAACACGTTCATCGCGCTGTTCAAGGACACGACGCTGGTGCTGATCATCGGTCTGTTCGACGTGCTGGGCACAGTGCAGTCGACGATCATTGATCCGGCTTGGCGCAATGTCGCCACCGAAGGCTATGTCTTCGTGGCCTTCTGTTTCTGGGTGTTCTGCTTCGGCATATCGCGCTACAGCCAGAACCTCGAGCGCAAGCTCGACACCGGCCATCGCAACTAGAGGACAGGCCTGATGCATACCGAAAGCGAAACACCCATGACCGATGACTCGGTATCCGTGGCCTCGGCCGCAGCGGACGAGGTCATCATTCGGGTCGAGGGCATGCACAAGTGGTTCGGCCAGTTCCACGTGCTCAAGGATCTGAATCTGGAAGTCAGCCGCGGCGAGCGCATCGTGATCTGCGGCCCGTCGGGGTCGGGCAAGTCGACGTTCATTCGCTGCCTCAACCATCTGGAGGCCCATCAACAGGGCCGGATTGCGGTGGACGGCATCGAACTCAACGCCGACGTCAAGAACATCGAGACCGTACGCCGCGAAGTCGGCATGGTGTTCCAGCACTTCAACCTGTTCCCGCATCTGACCGTGCTGGAGAACTGCGTGCTGGCGCCGATCTGGGTGCGCAAGACACCGCGCAAGCAGGCCGAGGCAGACGCGATGAAATACCTGGAGCGCGTCAAGATTCCGGAACAGGCCGACAAGTATCCCGGTCAGCTCTCGGGTGGGCAGCAGCAGCGGGTCGCGATCGCGCGCTCGCTGTGCATGAACCCCAAGATCATGTTGTTCGACGAGCCAACGTCCGCGCTGGACCCGGAGATGATCAAGGAAGTACTGGATACGATGATCGAGCTTGCCGAAAGCGGCATGACCATGCTTTGCGTGACCCACGAGATGGGCTTCGCCAAGACCGTGGCCGACCGCGTGATCTTCATGGACGGCGGCGAGATCGTCGAGCAGGCGCCGCCCACGGAGTTCTTCGGCAACCCGCGCGAGCCGCGTACCCGGCAGTTCCTGGAGCAGATTCTCGATCACTGATGCCCGGAGGCGGGCAGGGTGTCATCGAGGGGGCGTCAGGGCAGCTGATCTTCACGAGCCAGGCATAAAAAAAGGCCGCGTCGGTCGACACGGCCTTTCTTGCCGGCGGGCGTTGCATGTCTGCGAACGCCTGCCGTTGATTCGAGCTTGGTGCCCAGGAGAGGACTTGAACCTCCACGAGCGTTAGCTCACTAGCACCTGAAGCTAGCGCGTCTACCAATTCCGCCACCTGGGCCCGAAGAGCGCGCAATTTATCGATTGGCCCGGCGCTTGTCAATCTTTCCTTGTGCCTTTGTCCAGTTGCGGTATCGTGCGCGGATATGGAGCAACATCTTGAATAAGAAAACGAGCGGTGGCGCCGACTGGCGCGATCGCGATCCACAGTTCAAACACGAGAAAGGCAGCTACGCCGAACCGGTTCCAAGCCGTCAGCTCGTCCTCGACGATCTGGCCGACGCGGGCCGCCCGCTGACCTGGGCCGAGCTCACCGCGCTCTACGAATTGACCGGTGATGCCGCCGAGGCGTTCGACCACCGCCTGCGCGCCATGCTGCGCGACGGCCAGCTGCTCGAAAACCGCCGCGGCGCGCTAGGCCCGCTCGACAAGATGGATCTGGTGCGCGGTCGCGTACAGGGCCATCGCGATGGCTTCGGCTTTCTGATCCCCGACAACGGCGACGAAGACGACGTCTTCCTCAATCCCCGCCAGATGCGCCTGCTCATGCACGGTGACCGTGCGGTGGTACGTATCGTCGGCCGCGACAACCGCGGGCGCAGGGAAGGGCGTGTAGCGGAAGTGCTCGAGCGCGTGAACGAGTCGGTCGTTGGCCGGTTCGTAGAAGAGCGTGGCGTATGCCACGTCGTGCCGGACAACGCGCGTATCGCCCACGATATCCGTGTGCCCGAGGCCGATCGCAACGGCGCCGAGCACAACCAGATGGTCACCGTGCGCATCGTCGAGCCGCCGTCCAAGCGCGTGCAGCCGATCGGTTCCGTCGTCGAGGTGCTGGGCGATCGCATGGCGCCGGGCATGGAAATCGATATCGCGATGCGCTCGCACGGCATTCCGTACGAATGGCCGGCCGACGCATTGGCTGAGGCCGAGTCCTTCGGCGATGCCGTTGCCGAGAAGGACAAGAAAGGCCGCACCGATCTGCGCGACCTGCCGCTGGTCACCATCGACGGCGCCGACGCGCGCGATTTCGACGATGCTGTCTATGCGCGCAAGACGCCGCGTGGCTGGCGGCTCTGGGTTGCTATCGCCGACGTGTCGTCCTATGTGAAGCCGAATTCCGCGCTTGACGAGGAAGCCCAGCGCCGCGCGACGTCGGTGTATTTCCCCGATCATGTCGTGCCGATGCTGCCCGAGGCGCTGTCCAACGGGCTGTGTTCGCTCAATCCGGAAGTCGACCGGCTGGCGCTGGTCTGCGAGATGCGCCTCGACAAGCAGGGGCGCATGCGGTCGAGCCGTTTCTATTCGGCGGTGATTCGCTCGCATGCACGGCTGCTCTACGAACAGGTCGCCGACTGGCTGGAAAATCCGGACAACATTCCGGACCGGTATCGCGATCTCGCGAAGCCGCTGGCGAATCTCAACGGGCTTTACGACGCGTTGCTCGCCCAGCGGCGCGAACGTGGCGCGATCGAATTCGAGACCACGGCCACGCGCATCGTCTTTAACGAAGATCGCAAGATCCAGCGCATCGTGCCAACCGAGCGCAACGTCGCGCACAAGATCATCGAGGAATGCATGATCGCGGCGAACGTCGCCACGGCCACGCATCTGTCGAAAAAGCGCATGCCGCTGCTGTACCGAGCCCACAGTGGGCCGGCGGCGGACGCACTGGAAGATCTGCGGGCGTTCCTGGCCGAGCGCGGCCTGTCGCTACCGGGCGGCAACGATCCGCAGGCGGCGGACTACGCGAGCCTTCTGGCATCGGTCGCCGACCGCAGCGATGCGCATCTGATCCAGACCGTGATGCTGCGCAGCCTGTCGCGCGCGGTGTATACGCCGCACAACGACGGTCATTTCGGTCTCGCGCTGGAGAACTACGCCCACTTCACGTCGCCGATCCGGCGCTATCCCGATCTGCTCGCGCACCGTGCGATCAAGCATCTGGAAGCGCGCGGCAAGCCGAAGGACTTCGATTACGACGTCGGCGCGATGGAGAGCCTCGGCACGGTCTGCTCCGAAGCCGAGAAACGCGCCGACGACGCCACCCGCGATGTCGACGACTGGCTGAAATGCGAATACATGAGCGATTCGCTGGGCCAGACTTTCGAGGGCACCGTCACCGGCGTGACCGCATTCGGCCTGTTCGTGGAACTCGACGGCATTTATGCCACCGGCCTGGTTCACGTTTCGAGCCTGTCGAACGACTATTACCACTTCGATGCCCAGTCGCGCTGCCTGCGCGGCGAGCGTTCAGGCGTGGTACACCGTCTGGCCGACAAGATGAAGGTCAAGGTCGCGCGCGTCGATCTGGACGAGCGCAAGATCGATTTCGAACTGGTCGAGCCCGACAGCGCGGCCAGCAAACGCGGCAAGCCGGGGAACAAGCCCGGCTCCGGAAAGTCCGACAAGGGCAAGCCGGGCCCGGGTAAGTCCAATCAGGGCAAGTCCAGCAAGGGCAAGTCCTCCGGCAAGCCGCGCCGACAAAGCAAACGAGGTAAGAGTCAATGAACCGGTCAATGACCCGTAAGAATTCCGCCCTGATCCTGGCTGCCCTGCTGTGCACGACGCTGTTCGTGACGGCCTGCGCGGGTGACCCGAATCGCAAGACCAAGATCGGCGCTGGCGTCGGCGCTGTGCTCGGTGGTATCGCCGGGTCGCAGCTGGGCGACAAGTCCGGCACCAACGCTGCGATCGGTGCGGCCATCGGTGCGCTGGCCGGCGGTGCCTCCGGTCGCTACATGGACAACCAGCAGAAAGAGCTCAACGAGAAGCTCAAGGCCGAGCAGGCCCGCGACGTGCTCAATCTGACCCGTCTCGACGGTGATGCGCTCAAGATCGGGGTGGCGAGCGATGCCTCCTTCGCGGTCGACAGTTCGACGCTGTCCGGCAGTGCGCAGACCACCTTCAACAAGATCGCGACCACGCTCAAGGACTACGACAAGACCGCGATTCACGTGGTCGGCCATACCGACAGCAGCGGCAGCGACGAGTACAACCAGAAGCTTTCGCAGCAGCGCGCCCAGGCCGTCGCTCAGGCGCTTACCGCCGGCGGCGTGAATACCCAGCGTCTGCTGACCTGGGGCCGTGGTGAGGCCGAGCCGATTGCGACCAACGACACCGAACAGGGTCGTGCCGAAAACCGTCGCGTGGATATCGTGATCAAGCCGATTGTCGAAGGCCAGGAATCGCAGGCGTTCTCCGAACCGCCGTATCTCGGTTCCTGATCGATCCGACGGCGATACAATGATCGATGAAGCCCGGCGCTGCCGGGCTTCTTTATTTGCAGCGGGGCAGTAACGTGACGAGCGCAGACGAACAGGGCCTGATCGGCGGTTTTCATGCCGTGATGGCCGCCCTCGAAAAAGGTCGACCACTCCTGCGTATCTGGCTGGCGAGCGGCCGGCGCGACGGCCGGGCCGAAGCGCTGCGCGTGGCCGCCGACGAGCGCGGTGTCGCAATCGAGAGCGCGGATCTCGCCGCACTCGACAAGATGCTGCCGGATGTCCGCCACCAGGGCTGTATCGCCGAGCGTGAAATGGCGCAGGAACAGCGCGAATCCGATCTGCCTGACCTGTTGGCCGCGGCCGAACGGCCGTGGGTGCTCGTGCTCGATCAAGTGCAGGACCCGCACAATCTCGGCGCCTGTCTGCGGAGCGCTGCCGCCGCCGGGGTGACCGCCGTGCTTGCACCGCGCAAGCGCGCAGCCGGCCTGACAGCGGCCGTGCGCAAGGTGTCGGCCGGGGGTGCCGAGCGCGTGCCATTCGTGCCGGTAACCAACCTGACTCGCGCGATTGCACGACTGCAGGACGAAGGGTTCTGGGCTATTGGCCTCGACGGCGAAGCTGAAGCTTCGATTTACGACACGACGCTGCCGGATCGCCTCGTGCTGGTCGCGGGCGGGGAAGAGAAGGGCATTCGCCAACTCACTGCCAAGCAGTGCGATTCCCTCGTATCGATCCCCATGGCGGCGGACGTGGAAAGCCTGAACGTTTCGGTCGCGACCGGCGTCGCACTGTTTGAGGCCGTGCGTCAGCGGCGTGTGCCGCAGCCGAGCTGAGTACCAGCGCCACGCGCATTGCGCTGGGGCCGTCAAGCCCTTAGAATACCGCGCCTCGCGGCGTCCGCGCCGCAGTCCTTGCTCCACGGCGATCCCAACTGGGTCGAACCGGGGGCTGCAACCCGAAAGGAAACACAATGCGACACTATGAAATCGTGTTCCTGGTCCATCCGGACCAGAGCGAACAGGTGCCGGCGATGGTCGAGAAGTATCGCGGCATCATCGAGAACGACGGCGGCCAGATTCATCGTCATGAAGACTGGGGCCGTCGTCAGCTGGCCTATCCGATCACCAAGATCCACAAGGCGCACTACGTTCTGCTGAACGTGGAATGCTCGCAATCGGCCCGTGAGGAACTCGAAGACGCGTTCCGCTTCAACGATGCCGTGCTTCGTCACATGGTCGTTGCGCGCCACAAGGCCGACACCGATCCGTCCCCGCTTGCCAAGAACGCCGATGATCGCGGCGACCGCAAGCCCGCCGCCGCTGCCAGCTAAGGAGCATCGCCATGGCCCGTTTTTTCCGCCGCCGTCGTTTCTGCAAGTTCACTGCTGAAGGCGTCGAGGAGATCGATTACAAGGATATCGAGACCCTCAAGCAGTACGTCACCGAAACCGGCAAGATCGTGCCGAGCCGCATCACCGGCACGGCCGCCCGTTATCAGCGTCAGCTGTCCACCGCCGTCAAGCGCGCGCGTTTTCTGGCGCTGCTGCCGTACACCGACCGGCATTCGTCCTAGGAGGCTATCGTGGAAGTCATTCTGCTACAGAAAGTCCGCAACCTCGGCGACCTGGGCGATACCGTCACCGTCCGTCCGGGTTACGGCCGTAATTTCCTGATGCCGCGCGGCATTGCGCTGCCGGCGACCAAGGCCAACCTGACGGTCTTCGAGGAGCGTCGCTCCGAGCTGCAGGCCGCTTCGCAGGAGCGTGAGGACCGTGCCAACGCACGTGCCGATCAGCTGCGTGGCAAGGAATACATCATCGCCATGCGTGCGAGTGATGAAGGCAAGCTGTTCGGTTCGGTAGGTCCGCAGGAGATCTCCGACGCCATCACCCAGGAAGGCGTCGAGGTCAACCCGAAGGAAGTCACGCTTACCGAAGGCACGATCCGTGTCGTCGGCGAGTACACCACGCTGCTGCAGCTGCATGCCGAGGTCGAGGTCGAGGTCACCGTGATCGTCGCTCAGAAGACCGACATGGGCATCAACATGCCGCCGCGTCGTGGCGCGGACGCCGCTGAAGAAGATGCGACCGCCGACGAACTCGACGGCGAGCGTGTCGAAGATGCCGGTGAGCCGGCCGACGAGACTGGTACCGAAGCCGACGCGCCGCTCGAAGAGCGCGCTGAAGAGGACGACCAGTCCTGATCGCGACGCCAATCGCGTGAAAAGGAACGCCGCCTTCGGGCGGCGTTTTTTTTGGTCTGCGCCTTGCGTAAACTTCAGCTCCACTCCTGCCGAGTCACGCCGAGCCCATGGCCGAAGCCAAGCTGCCACCGCATTCCATAGAAGCCGAGCAATCCGTGATTGGCGGGCTGTTGTTGTCCGAACGTGCCTGGGACGAGATCGCCGGGAGCATCAACGAGGACGACTTCTACCGCGAAGATCATCGGCTGCTGTTCCGCGGCCTGGCCGATCTCGCCGATACCGGTCAGCCGCGTGATCTCGTCACGCTGACCGAATGGCTGCGTAGCCGCGGCATTCTAGAAAAGGCAGGCGGTGCCACCTATCTGGGTAATCTCGCGGCAGATATTCCCGGTGCTGCCAATATCAAGGCCTACGCCGATATCGTGCGCGAGCGTTCGGTCATGCGCCAGCTCATTCGCGCGGGTGACTCGATCACCACCATGGGTTTCGATACCCAGGGCCAGAGCGCCGCCGATCTGCTCGAATCCGCGGAGAAAGAGATATTCGCCATCGCCGAGCGTGGCCGGCGTGGCGGCGAGGGCCCGCAGGGGCTGAATTCGATCCTCACCAAGGCAGTCAATCGGATCGAGCGGCTGGTTCAGCAGGAAGGCTCGTTCTCGGGCCTGCCCACGGGGCTGAACAACTTCGACAAGATGACCAATGGTCTGCAGCCCTCGGATCTGCTGATCCTCGCCGGGCGCCCCTCCATGGGCAAGACCAGTTTCGCGATGAATATCGTCGAGAACGTCGCGATCAAGGAGAAGGTGCCGGTCGCCGTGTTCTCGCTGGAAATGTCGGCCGAGCAGCTCGTCATTCGTATGATCTCGTCATGGGGGCGTATCGACCAGTCGCGGCTGCGCTCCGGTCAGCTCACGGAGGACGACTGGCCCAAGATTACGTCCGCGATCGGGATCATGAACGAGAACGCGCGGCTTTTCATCGATGACACGCCGGCACTGTCGCCCAGTGAGTTGCGCGCGCGTGCGCGGCGTCTCAAGCGCGAGCACGATATCGGCTTGGTCATGGTCGATTATCTGCAGCTGATGCAGGTGCCTGGCACGAGCGAGAACCGTACCAACGAAATCTCCGAGATCTCACGTTCGCTCAAGGCTCTGGCCAAGGAACTGGACGTGCCGGTGATCGCGCTCTCCCAGCTCAACCGCCAGGTCGAACAGCGCGACAACAAGCGTCCGCGCATGTCGGATCTGCGTGAGTCCGGTGGTATCGAGCAGGACGCCGACGTGATCATGTTCGTCTACCGCGACGAGGTCTATAACGAGGACACGCCGGACAAGGGCGTGGCCGAGATCATCATCGGCAAGCAGCGTAACGGCCCGTTGGGCGTGGCGCGCACGGCCTTCCTGTCGCATTTCACGCGGTTCGAGAATCTGCAGGAACAGTACGACGACGAAGACTTCATGGAATGATGCGGCTCATGCACGAAACCGGTATCCCCGCGTGATTCGCGCCCACGCAGTCATCAACCGCGCGGCCCTGGCGCACAACCTGTCGCGGGTTCGCGAGTTGGCGCCAACGAGCCGCGTCTATGCCGCGGTCAAGGCGGACGGCTACGGCCACGGCGCGGTAACCGTTGCGCAGGCGTTGGCCGATGCCGATGGCTTCGCGGTTTCCAGTCTGGACGAAGCGCTACAGCTGCGTTGGGCCGGCATCGAAAAGCCGGTCGCCATGCTTTCCCAGCAGCTCGACGCGACGGTTTGCGATCAAGCTGCCGAGCACCGCCTCGAGATCGTGGTTTTTCACGATAGCCAGATCGACGCACTGACCCGGCACGTCGGCCCGCCAATTACGGTTTGGATCAAGCTCGACAGCGGTATGCATCGACTCGGCTTCGCCAGTAGCCGTGCCGAGGAGATCGAGACACGGATCGCCGACCTGAACACTGTCGCTATCGCCGGCTGGCTGACCCATCTGGCCTGCGGCGACGAGCCGAGCCGGCCGGAAACCCCGGCGCAGCTCGAGGATTTCTTCGCAGCGACGCAAGGCCGGACAGGGCTGCGCTCGATCGCCAATTCTGCCGGTGTGCTGGCTTGGCCGGTGTCCCACGTCGATATCGTACGCCCGGGGATCATGCTCTACGGCAGCTCGCCCATGTCGGATCGCAACGCGGCCGACTGCGGCCTCGAGCCCGCGATGCATCTCACCGCACCGCTGATCTCCCGCAACCGTATTCCGGAAGGCGAAATGATCGGCTATGGCGCGACCTGGCGCACGCCCGAGGATATGGATGTCGGCGTGATCGGCATCGGCTACGGCGACGGCTATCCACGTCACGCGCCGTCGGGCACGCCGGTGTTGTTCAACGGTGTGCGCGTACCGCTGATCGGCCGCGTATCCATGGATATGATCACGGTCGATCTGCGCGACGCGCCTGATGCGAAAGTCGGTGATCGCGCGACGCTCTGGGGCGGCGGTCTCGACGTCGACGAAATCGCGCGTCAGGCCGATACGATCGCCTACGAATTGTTCTGCCAACTTACGCCGCGGGTGCGCTTCGAGGTCGTCTAGCCGGCGAATCAGCCGAGATTGATCGGACTCTTTCCGCGATCCGCGCGCTTGGCGCGACCACGCTCGCGGCGCCGCATTTCCATCGCTGCCGGTGTCAGATGCTCGTTGAAGAACGCGACCTGGTCCGCGCTGGACTGGCGGAAACCCGCGTTCCGGTAGATATCGAAATGGCCGATCTTGTAGTGCCGCTCCCGACCGCGGTCGCCCGCATGCAAGGCGGTCGCTTCGGCCGCCCAGGGCGGCGCGACGCTGTCTTCATCGCAGATCTGGATGAGCGCAGGGCAGGGAAGGCGGTTGGCGCGCTTGCCGGGTCGGTACAGGGCCAGGGTCAGGGCGAAGCGGGCGGCGACCTCGTTGCGCCAGTCGGGCGGGGTGATGGCGTGATAGCCGTCGTAGGCGTCTTCGCTGGTCATGACGGCGAGCGTGCCGGGGCGGCCGACGATCGGGATCATGTAGGGGTCCGCGCCGGCAAGATTGTTGATGGCATCGCGGATGCCGGCCCAGGTGAGTTTGAGCAGATTCACGATTCCAGCATAGGAAGCGAGATTGGTCACCGCCGCGAGGCCGTCCATCATCGGCCCCTGCGCCGTCACCGCGGCGACTTCACCGTCGCGGGCGGCGGCCGCGATCACGTGGCCGCCCGAGAACGAACTGCCCCAGAGCGCGATGCGTTCGGCATCCACGTCGAGCTGGCGGCGCGCGACGCTGATCGCGACTTTCCAATCGTGCAGTTGCCGGCGTACCGACAACAGCTGGCGCGGTTCGCCGTCGCTGGCGCCAAAATGGCGGTAGTCGAACAGAAATACAGCGAGGCCAGCGCTGGCGAAACGCTCGGCGTAGGGCTCGAGCCCGGCGTCGCGCGTGCCGCCCAGCCCGTGGGCCATGACCACGCAGGGCACGCCTTCCGTGGTTCGCAGGGCATCGGTACGCGCGGGATAGAACCAGGCGCGGCAGGTCGTGCCGGCGCTGACGAAATCGATATCCAGCCGTTCGTGCATTGAATCCTCGCAGATCAGTCAGGCGTGGCGCGCGGTTTGTGGCACGCGACGACACGGTAGAGCGTATATCGGCGCGCATCGCGACGAACAGCGCGCGTGCATCGTCGAAATACAGGCCCTAGTATGCCGGTTTGTTCCGACCCGACGTAATCGCATGGCCCGCAACAAGAACGTTTTCGTATGTGAATCCTGCGGCGCGAGCCACGCGAAATGGGCAGGGCAATGCAGCGATTGCGGTGCCTGGAACACGCTGGTCGAAAGTGTGGCCGCCGCGCCCGCCAAACCGGGCGCCAGCGCCCCTGCCAGTTTCGGCACGGCCGCGCCCCAGGTCGAGAGACTGAACGCAATCCGCCCGGCAGAGACCGCGCGTACGCCCACCGGGCTGTCGGAACTGGATCGCGTGCTCGGGGGTGGGCTGGTGCCGGGCTCGGTCATCCTGATCGGCGGCGATCCGGGTATCGGCAAGTCCACACTGCTGCTACAGGTGCTCGCTCAATTGTCGGCCGCTATTCCCGCGCTTTATGTCACCGGCGAGGAATCGCTGGAGCAGGTGCATCTGCGCGCGCAGCGTCTGGGCGTGGATCAGGCCGAGCTGGCGGTACTCGCCGAAACCTGCGTCGAGCGCGTGCTCGCACTGGCCAAGCCACAGGCGCCGCGGCTGGTGGTGATCGATTCGGTGCAGACCGTGTTTTCGCAGGCGATCACCTCAGCGCCGGGCAGTGTGTCGCAGGTGCGTGAGTCGGCTTCGATGCTGGTGCGTTTTGCCAAAGCCACGGGTACGGCGCTGATTCTGGTGGGCCATGTGACCAAGGAAGGCACGATCGCGGGTCCGCGCGTGCTCGAGCATATGGTCGATACCGTGCTCTATTTCGAAGCCGAAGCATCGAGCCGCTTCCGCGTGATTCGTGCGGTGAAGAATCGTTTCGGTGCCGTCAACGAGTTGGGCGTGTTCGCGATGTCGGACGCGGGCCTCAAGCAGGTGACCAATCCGTCCGCGATCTTCCTGTCACGCCATGAAGAGCCGGTGCCGGGCAGCGCGGTAATGGTCACGCGCGAAGGCTCGCGGCCCATGCTCGTTGAGGTGCAGGCGCTGGTAGACGGCTCGCAGCTGCATAATCCGCGCCGCGTCGCGCTCGGGCCGGACGGCCAGCGCCTGGCCATGCTGCTGGCGGTTCTGCACCGGCACGGCGGCATACCGCTGGGCGATCAGGATGTGTTCGTGAACGTGGTCGGTGGCATGCGCGTGTCCGAGACCGCGGCGGACCTGGCCGTGATTCTCGCCGCGCTGTCGAGTTTTCGCGACCGGCCGCTGGGCGAGCGGCTGGTGGTTTTCGGCGAGATCGGCCTGGCCGGCGAGATTCGGCCCGTGCCCGGTGGCGAGGATCGCTTGGCGGAAGCCGCCAAGCACGGCTTTACCCGCGCAATCGTGCCGCGGGCGAACGCGCCGCGCAGCAAGCGTGTTGGCGAGATGGAGATTGTCGGCGTAGCGCGCCTGGGCGAGGCGATCGACGCCGTCGCCTGACGCGGCGCGGGTTCAGCGGTCGGCGGACGTGCGTTTGTCGTCCGCGTTCGAGCCCTTGGTGTCCGACTTGCCGTTCGGCTGATCCGTGTTTTCGTTCGCAGCCCGCCGCGCCCGGCGCTTGGGTGGACGCACGCGTACCGTCTGGACCAGATTGGCGCGCGTCTGGGCGATCTCGAGCACGTATTTGCCGACTTTCAGCTTTGTGCCCGGCTGGGGAATGGTTTCCAGATGCTCGGTGATCAGCCCGTTCATGGTCTTGGGACCGTCCACCGGCAGCTTCCAGCCCATAGCGCGGTTGATCGAACGCAGCGTGACCGTGCCGTCGACCAGATAGCTGTCGTCCGAATCCATATAGACGTTTTTCACCCGGGTGGCGGGGTCGGTGGTGAACTCGCCGACGATCTCTTCGAGTATGTCCTCGAGCGTGACCAGGCCCTGGATATCCCCGTACTCGTCGACCACGAAGCCGATCCGGCGCTGCTGGTTCTGGAAGTTCAGCAGCTGCTGGTTGAGCGGCGTGCCCTCGGGTACGAAATAGGGTTCGCGGGCGAGATCGAGGAGCGCGTCCTTGTCGAGGTTGTCCTCGGACACCAGCGCAAGCACGCGGCGCATGTGCACGATGCCTTCCAGCTCGTCGATGGAGCCGTCGAAGATCGGCAGGCGCGTGTGCTGGTTGTGTACCAGCTGCTCGAGAATCTCGGGCCAGGATTTGCTGATATCGATGCCCACGATCTCGTTGCGCGGGATCATGATGTCCTCGACCGTGGCTTTCTCCATGTCGAGGATCGACAGCAGCATCTGCTGATGTCGACGCGGAATCATCGCGCCCGCCTCGGCGACGACCGTGCGCAGTTCCTCGGAGGACAGCGAATGCGCCGCAACATCGTCGGCGGAGACGCCGAACAGGCGCAGGATGCCGTTGCCGGCCCAGTTGATCACCATGACCACCGGCCAGGCGACGCGCAGCAGCGGCGTATAGACGTACGACGCGGGAAAGGCCACGCGTTCGGGGTGCAATGCGGCCAGCGTCTTCGGCGTGACTTCCGAAAAAATCAGGACCAAAACCGTGAGCGACATGGTGGCCACCAGCACGCCGACATCGCCGAATAGGCGGATGCCGATCACGGTGGCGACCGCGGACGCCGCGATATTGACCAGATTGTTGCCCAGCAGGATCAGGCCGATGAGCCGATCCGGGCGGTCGAGCAGTTTTGCCGCGCGTGAAGCGCCGCCGTGGCCGGTCTTGGCCAGGTGCTTCATGCGATAGCGGTTGAGTGTCATCAGCCCGGTCTCGGAACCCGAGAAGAAGGCCGATAACATGAGCATCAGTATCAGTGTGCCGAACAGTACCGGCAGCGAGATGGCGTCCAAGAAGTCAGCTCGTAATCAAATGGAGGTGCGCGTTTGTTCGATCTCAGAGCCGGGCGCGTAAGGCGCGTCCGGCAGGCGCACTACCAATGTTCGCCTAGAATCAGCTCGAGCACCAACTTGCTGCCGAAATAGGCCAGCACCAGCAGAGCGTAGCCGGCCAACGCGCCGCGCACGGCGACTCGTCCGCGCCAGCCGTAACGCCAGCGGCCATAAAGCAGTACGGCGAAAAACAGCCAGGCGAACAGCGACAGCACCGTCTTGTGTACGAGGTGCTGGGCGAACAGGTCGTCGATGAACAGCGCGCCCGTGGCGATTGCGAGACTGAGCAGGAAAAAGCCGCTGCCTATGAGGCGGAACAGCAGCGTTTCCATGGTCTGGAGCGCCGGCAGGCGGGTGAACAGGCCGGACGGCGGGCGGCGGCGCAGCTGACGATGCTGAAGCGCGAGCACGATGGCCTGGACGGCGCCGAGCGTGAGCAGGCCGTAGGCCAGAACGGACAACAGGATATGCAGCTGCAGCGGCCAGGCCAGCGATTCGGTCGCGCTGTGCGCGTCCGGCACGATAAGCGCTGTCAGACCGCAGAGGCCGGCCAGCGGATAGATCACCAGTCCCAGCGCGCCGACCGATTCGCGCAGCGAGAACAGCCACAGCAGCAGCGCAGCTTGCCAGGCAAATAGCGACAGGGCGGTGCCGAGCCCGATCACGAGCATGCCGGACTGAAGGCTCAGATGCGCAAGCGAGCCGATCTGCGCAACCAGGCCAACCGCGGCGAGTGCGGTAACATGCCAGTAGGCCTCGCCACTGGATAGATGGCGCCACACGGCGGCGGCCGCGCCGGTATAGGCCAGCGCGGCGATCAGTACTTCAATGATGACCAGCACCATCTAGAAACAAAGGGACTCGAACGCCATAGAGGGCCATTGTGCCGTATTTGCGTGGGCCGTAATAAAGACAGTCCCACGGGTTTGCATGCAGGGCGCGTCTGCCCCGTTATACTGGGCGGCCTTAAAGCCCCATCGATCGAGCGCGTGCATGTTCGACAGTCTGAGTGATCGGCTCAATCGCAGTTTCCAGACCATCCGCGGCCGCGGACGTCTGACCGAAGACAACATCAAGGCGACGCTGCGCGAAGTGCGCATGGCGTTGCTCGAGGCCGACGTGGCGCTGCCCGTGGTCAAGCAGTTCGTGGACGACATTCGTGCGCGGGCGGTCGGCAACGAGGTGATGACCAGCCTCACGCCCGGCCAGGCGCTGATCAAGATCGTCAAGGACGAGCTCACCGCGTTACTCGGCGAGGCCAACGAAAGCCTCGATCTGCGCGCCAAGCCGCCCGCCGTCGTGCTCATGGCGGGCCTGCAGGGCGCCGGCAAGACCACCTCCACGGGTAAGCTCGCGCGCTATCTCAAGCAGCGCGAGAAGAAATCCGTGCTGGTGGTGTCCACCGACGTCTATCGCCCGGCGGCTATTGATCAGCTCAAGCGTGTCGCTGCGGACGTCGAGGTCGATTTCCACCCGAGTCAATCCAGCGACAAGCCGCTGGCGATCGCCAAATCGGCGATGGATGCTGCCCGTAAGGGTTTTTATGACGTACTGATCGTCGATACCGCGGGTCGCCTGGGTATCGACGAGAAGATGATGGCCGAGATCAGCGGCCTCAACGAAGCGCTGAGCCCGGCTGAGACGCTGTTCGTGGTCGATGCCATGACCGGCCAGGACGCGGCCAATACGGCCAAGGCCTTCGGCGATGCACTGCCGTTGACCGGCGTAGTGCTCACCAAGGTCGACGGCGACGCTCGCGGCGGCGCGGCGCTGTCCGTGCGCCAGATCACCGGCAAGCCGATCAAGTTTCTGGGTGTGGGCGAAAAGCTCGAAGCGCTCGAGCCGTTCCATCCGGATCGCGTGGCCTCGCGCATCCTTGGCATGGGCGACGTGCTGTCGCTGGTCGAGGAAGCCGAACAGAAGGTCGATCGCGACAAGGCCGAGAAGCTCGCCAAGAAGCTCAAGAAGGGCAAGGGTTTCGATCTCAACGACATGGCCGATCAGCTGCGCCAGATGCAGGAAATGGGCGGCCTGGGCGCGTTGATGGAAAAGATGCCCGGCGGCGGGCAGATGCCCAAGGGCATGGCGGCGGCCGCTGACGACACCCAGGTCAAGCGCATGCTCGCGATTGTCGATTCGATGACCGCGCAGGAGCGCTCGTTCCCGGACGTGATCAAGGCATCGCGCAAACGGCGTATTGCCGGCGGTTCGGGTACCCAGGTCCAGGACATCAACCGTCTGCTCAAGCAGCATATGCAGATGCGCAAGATGATGAAGAAGCTCAAGGGTGGCGGCATGAAGAAGATGATGCGCGCCATGCAGGGCATGGGCGGCGGTGCCGGTGGCGGCATGCCGCCCGGCATGGGCGGTGGCGGTGGCTTGCCGCCGGGCATGGGGCGCTGAGTCCGCGCGCCTGCCGCCGCGTCTCAAGACACGATGCGCAAAGGCGCTTTCCTTTTTCATGGATTGGCGTACAATGCGCGATCTTTGTACGAGCGTGAACGTTAATTAGCGTTGAACAGCACGCCCGTTCATTCATACCAACGGCATAAATAAACGGCTATGGTCAAAATCCGACTGCAGCGCGGCGGCGCTAAGAAGCGTCCCTTCTATCACATCGTAGTGACCGACATGCGCAATGCGCGCGACGGCCGCTATATCGAACGCCTGGGTTTCTTCAACCCGGTCGCGATCGGTGGCGAAGTGCCGCTGCGTCTCGATGTTGAGCGTATCGAGTACTGGAAGGGCCATGGTGCGCAGCTCTCCGAGCGCGTGACCAATCTGGTCAAGAGCTTCAACCGCCACGGCGAAGGTCAGGCTCCGGCCCGTGCCGCGCCGCCGGTGAGCAAGGCCAAGGAAGCGCCGAACCAGACGGTTCCGGCCGGCGACACGGGCGACCAGTCCGCTGAAGCCGCCCCGGCCGCCGAGGCGCAGACCGACGAAAACCAGGCCGGCGCCGCGGAATAACCCCGCGTAGCCTGCGCATGCCAGATCGACCTGTCGTTCTCGGCCATGTGAGCGGGCTGTTCGGTGTCAAGGGATGGATCAAGGTCTATTCCTACACCCGCCCGGCTGCCAATCTGATCGAATACGAGGATTGGCTGATAGGCCGCCAGGATGCCTGGCGGCCTTTTCGCGTTATTGATGCGCGAGAGCAGGGCAAGACACTCATTGCACAGATTGCGCCCGGCGATGAATCGCCGCTGGCCGATCGCGACGCCGCGGCTGCGCTTATCGATTTCGAGATCGCGGTCGAGCGCGACCAGCTGCCCGAGCCGGAACCCGGCGAGTACTACTGGTTCGATCTGGTTGGTCTTGATGTCGTCAATCGCGACGGCACGGAGCTCGGCCGGGTGAAGGCGATGATGGAGACCGGTGCCAATGACGTGCTGGTGCTTCAGGGCGATCGTGAGCGGCTGGTTCCGTTCGTGGTCGGCGAGATCATCGATGAGGTCGATCTCAAGGCGGGCCGCATCGTCGCTGACTGGGATCCCGAGTTCTAGCCACGGCCCGATCTGCCATGCGTATCGATGTCGTCACCCTGTTCCCGGAATGGGTCGCCCAGCTGGAAGATTTCGGTGTGGTTGGGCGTGGGCTGCGCGAGTCACGGCTCGAGCTCGCCTGCTGGAATCCCCGCGAGGACGCGGATAATGCAAGCGGGCGCGTAGACGACCGCCCCTACGGCGGCGGCCCCGGCATGGTAATGCAGGCGCCACCATTGGAAGCAACGCTTGATCGCGTGCGTATGGCACGCGCGGATTCGGCGCCGGTGATCATGCCGTCGCCGCAGGGCGAGCGTTTCGACCAGCGCTGGGCCGAGCGGCTCGCCGACGGGCCCGGGTTCGTGCTCGTCTGTGGTCGGTACGAAGGCATCGATCAACGCTTTGTCGACGCCCATGTCGACGTTGAGCTCTCGATGGGCGATGTGGTGCTGTCCGGCGGAGAGTTGCCGGCCATGATGATCATCGATGCAGTAGCGCGGCTGCTGTCGGGCGTCCTCGGAGACAGCCGCTCCGCCCAGCAGGATTCGTTTACGGACGGTCTGCTGGATCATCCGCACTACACCCGTCCGCCGTCGCTGGCCGGCGCGGCCGTGCCGGATGTGCTGCTCAGTGGCGACCATGCCCGAATCGAACGCTGGCGCGAGAAGCAGGCGCTGGGCGTGACCTGGCAGCGGCGCCCGGATCTGTTGGATCGGCTGACGCTTTCAGCGCACCAGCAGGCGCTGTTGGACGAATATATTGCCGATCTCGCGGCCGATAAGGGTTCGAAAACCCCGCCGTCGGCGTAGAAATTGCTAAAAACCCGTCCACGGGTGGCGAAAAATGCGATCAGTTCCGGTATACTGCCGCGTCTTTCAACGCCCCCGTGGCCTCCAAGAACGCTATTAGAGACTGACCATGAGCAACATCATCGACGAACTGGAAGCCGAGCAGCAGAACGGCAAGAACATTCCGGATTTCTCGGCCGGCGATATGGTGGTCGTGCAGGTTCGCGTGAAGGAAGGCGAGCGTGAGCGTCTGCAGGCATTCGAAGGCGTCGTGATCGCCAAGCGCAACCGCGGCCTCAACTCCGCCTTCACGGTGCGCAAGATCTCGCACGGCGAAGGCGTGGAGCGCGTTTTCCAGACCTTCTCCCCGAACGTGGCCGAGATCAAGGTGCTGCGTCGTGGCGATGTGCGTCGCGCCAAGCTCTACTTCCTGCGCGAGCGCAGCGGCAAGTCGGCTCGAATCAAGGAAAAGCTCTAAGCGCTTTCCCCAGCCCGCGGCAGCCGCCGCGCGCAAACGAAAACGGCGCCCTGGAGGCGCCGTTTTTGTGTCTGACATTTATATCTGGGGTTCATAGCCCCGCGATCTTATTTCGGCAATTGGCGTACCGCACCGACCATGCGTTGTTGCCAGAAGTCGTCGTCGGTATCGAACAGGGCCACGCCGCTCTTGGCGCCGAAGCCCGGACTGGCCATCAGCATCTCGCCGTCCCGCATGTAGAGGCCGACCACAAGCGTGTCCTCGCCGCGGCCATCCTCGACACGGAAGAACAGCAGGTCGGCCGGCTGGGCGGCCGTGAGCTCGATCGGCTTGCCGGAGTCGAGTTGGGCCTGGGTTGCGCGCGGTAGTGACGTGCCAGCGCTGCGGTAAGCGTAGTGGGTCAGACCACTGTCGTCGAAGGCCTTCGGGCCGCTTGCGCCGGCGCGATAGGGCGAGCCGAGCGTTTCCAGGGCCTTGGCGGCGATGGCGCTGCGGCTGTCAGTGGTGGGCGCGATGAGCGCCTCGCGATCCGGGGCGCTGCTACAGGCGGCCAGAAAGAGGGTGGCCGCAATCGAAAGGCAGAGTGCGCGGGCAGTGCGCGCGATAGGGCGTCGAATTGTCATCGCCCAATCATGCCTCAAGCACGGCGTGCGCTACCAGCGCCCACCGTGCCCGAAGCATCGGCAATGTCAGACTCAGACTTCGCGATGCGCGACCTGGCTTTCGACATGCGCTTCGCGAGCAGTGTCGTCTTCGGTGAGCGCGTCGAGATACTTCTCGGCGTCGAGCGCAGCCATGCAGCCGGTGCCGGCCGAGGTGATCGCCTGGCGATAGACATGGTCCATCACGTCGCCGGCGGCGAACACGCCGGGCTTACTGGTCGCTGTGGCGTTGCCCTGACTGCCGCTTTGCACCTTGATATAGCCGCCGGCCATGTCGAGCTGGCCTTCGAATATATCGGTGTTCGGCTTGTGGCCGATGGCGATGAAGATGCCGTCGACGTCCAGCTCCTGGGTCTCGCCGCTGGTCTTGTGCTTGATACGACCGCCGGTCACGCCCATCTCGTCGCCGAGGACTTCGTCGAGTTCGTGATCCCAAATGATCGAGACGTTGCCGTTGGCGGCCTTATCGAACAGCTTGTCGGCCAGGATCTTCTCGCCGCGGAACTTGTCGCGCCGATGCACGACGGTGACATGGGCGGCAAGGTTCGACAGATACAACGCCTCCTCGAGCGCAGTGTTGCCACCGCCGACTACCGCGACGTTCTTGTTCTTGTAGAAGAAGCCGTCGCAGGTGGCGCAGGCCGATATGCCCTTGCCCATGAATGCGGTTTCGGATTCCAGGCCGATATAGCGAGCGGTCGCACCCGTGGCAATGATCAGTGCGTCGCAGGTGTAGACGCCTCGATCGCCTTCGAGGCGATAGGGCGGCTTCGACAGATCCGTCGTATGAATATGGTCGAACAGGACTTCGGTGTCGAAGCGCTTGGCGTGTTCTTCCATGCGCTGCATGAGGCCGGGGCCCTGCAGGCCTTCGACATCACCAGGCCAATTATCCACGTCGGTGGTGGTCATGAGCTGGCCGCCCTGTTCCATGCCGGTGATCAGCACCGGCTCCAGATTGGCACGTGCGGCGTATACCGCAGCGGTGTAGCCGGCCGGCCCCGATCCGAGAATGATCAGGCGGTGATGAACTACGTTGTCCTGGGCGTCTTTGCTCATGGTCGATCCTGGCGCAAAATAGGCGGTATAGATGGCTTTTGATGCGGCGTCCGACCGCCGAATTCAAGTCGCGACGGTTCACGCGAGCGGCTACACTGCCACGCGTCGCGCGTGTTTGCATCCATCGTCAGTCCCTGTCCGACCACGCCGGTTCGTGCCGCCGTGGTGGACGCCCATGGAGTTGTTGTGGCCAAGAAACCTTCCCTGATTCGTCGTCTCTTTCGCGGTATCTGGCGCACGATCGTCACGTTGTATGCCGTACTGCTTATCGTGATGCTGCTGGTGGTGCCGGTGGGGTTGTACTTCGCCTTTTTCAGCGGCCCGAGCATGGTGGTGGAGAAGGACACGGCCTTGGTCTGGGCGCCCACTGGGGATCTGGTGGAGCAACACAGCCGCGGCGTTGGCAATCTGGTCGGTTCGTTGGTCACCGAGCCGCAGCGCCAATCGGTCGTACGCGATCTGATCGAGGCGCTCGACCGGGCGGCCGACGACGATCGCATCAAACTGGCCTTTCTCAAGCTCGACGAACTCGGCGGGGCCCAGCCCGGCCAGGTGCAGGACCTGGTCGCGGCCATCGATCGCTTCAAGCAGTCGGGCAAGCCCGTCGTTGCTTGGTCGCCGTCTTACGGCCAGTCGCAATACGCGCTGGCCAGCCATGCAGACACGGTCTACATGGATCCTTTCGGCTATGTCTTCATCCCTGGTTACGGCGTGTTTCGCAACTATTACAAGGACGCGATCGACAAGCTCGGTGTGGAAATCAACGTGTTCCGCGTGGGCGAGTACAAATCCTATGTCGAGCCCTTCACGCGCAACGACATGTCGCCCCAGGCCCGGGCTGCGAACCAGACCTGGATGAACTCGCTCTGGCAGATCTATCGCGAGCAGGTCAGTGCGCCGCGTGATTATCAGGCCCAGCACATCAGCGACTATATCGACGGCTTCCCGCAGGCCCTGTCCCGCGCCGGCGGTGATGCGGCGCGCGTCGCCGCGGATGCCGGACTGGTCGACGAAGTGGCCTCGCTGGCCGATGTGCGCGACGCCATGCGCGAGCAGGTCGGCAGCGATGAATCGCACGGTAGCTTCCGCCAGATTCATCATGTCGAATATCTGAATGCGACCGATGCCGAGCAGCCCGCCCCGCGCACCGAAAGCCGTATCGCGACCGTCGTCGTCGAGGGGGCGATCGTTGACGGCGAAAGCGTGCCCGGCCAGGCCGGCGGCGACACCATTGCGCGCATGATCGCCAATGCCCGCCGTGATGATCATGTGGCCGCCGTACTGTTACGCGTCAACTCGCCCGGCGGCTCCGTCACGGCATCGGAACGGATCCGCGAGCAGGTTGCGGCAACCCGCGAAGCCGGCAAGCCGGTGGTCGTGTCGATGGCCGGCGTGGCGGCCTCCGGCGGTTACTGGATCGCCATGAATGCCGACGAGATCTGGGCCGAGCCGTCGACGATCACGGGTTCGATCGGCATCTTCGGCATCGTGCCCACTTTCTCCAAGCCGTTGGAGGATCTGGGCATCCACACGGACGGTGTCGGCACCACGGCGCTGTCGGGCGCGATGCGTCTGGACAAGCCGTTGTCCGAGCCGGTGAAAATGATGCTTCAGGCCGGCGTCGAGCACGGCTACGACCAGTTCGTTGGTCGCGTCGCCGAAGCACGCGACATGCAGGAAGATGCCGTACGCCGCATTGCCGAAGGTCGCGTCTGGAGCGGCGCGGATGCCGAACGGATCGGTCTGGTCGACAAGCTGGGCGGCTACGTGGAGGCCGAGAAGGCGACCGCGAAGCTTGCCGGGCTGGGTGAAGGGGATTACGCGATCGAACTCATGCAGCCGCCGGCAGACTGGCGCACTGCGATCCGCGAATTCCTGTCTTCGCATGTCGAATCTGCGCTGGTGCCAGACTGGTTTGCACAGGTTGGCGACGCCTCGGCGCTCGACTGGCTACGCAACGGTATGAACGACCCGCGGCATCTCTATGCCCATTGTTTCTGTGCGCTGGACACCGGCGCGCCCGCCGGGCGCAGCGTGGTCGCGCCGCAACAATCCGTGGAGTGAATCATGGGACTTCTCGTTGAAGGTCAATGGAAAGACCAGTGGTACGACACCGAGTCCACCGGCGGTAAATTCGTACGCGAATCCGCTGGTTTTCGTGACTGGGTGACGCCCAACCCGGAGGCCCGCTTTGCAGCTGAAGCCGGCCGCTATCATTTGTACGTCTCCCTGGCCTGTCCCTGGGCGCATCGCACGCTCATCCTGCGCAAGCTCAAGGGCCTGGAAGAAGTGGTCGACGTGTCGATCGTCGACCCGTATATGGGCGAGTGGGGATGGAGCTTCTCCGACGCGCCGGGCGCGATACCGGATCGCCTTTACGGCTTCGACCATCTGTTTGAGCTTTACCAGAAGGCGGCCAGCGGTTATACGGGCCGCGTCACCACGCCGACGCTTTGGGACCGCAAGCACGAGACCATCGTGTCGAACGAGTCGGCGGATATCGTGCGCATGTTCAATAGCGCCTTCGACGGGCTGGCCGCACATCCCGAACGGGATTATTACCCCGAGCCGCTGCGCCACGATATCGATGCGATCAACGAGCGGGTCTATCACGACGTGAACAACGGCGTGTACAAGGCCGGCTTCGCCACCACCCAGGAGGCCTACGAAGAAGCCTTCGAGACGCTTTTCGCCACGCTGGACTGGCTCGACAGTCGGCTGGCCGAGCAGCGCTATCTCGCCGGCAATCGCGTGACCGAGGCCGATTGGCGACTGTTCGTGACGCTGGTGCGTTTCGATCCGGTGTATGTGGGCCACTTCAAATGCAATCTGCGCCGAATCGCCGACTACCCGCATCTGTCAGGTTATCTGCGCGAGCTGTATCAGATGCCGGGCATTGCGGACACGACCAACTTCGACCATATCAAGCAGCACTATTACCGCAGTCACGGCACGATCAATCCGACGGGCATCGTGCCGGTGGGGCCGGCACTGGACCTGTATGCGCCGCATGGGCGCGAGGCCGTCGGTCTTTAAGCGCTTCGGGTGAGCTGTCGTTAGCGTGCGGCCTGTTGCCGCGCCTTGTCGAGCGCGCGCTGCAGGCGCAATGGTTCGTTGGTGAAGATCCATTCGATCCCGCGCGCGATCTCGCGCATCAGCACGCCAGGCCGGCTGACGAAACCTGCGCCCACAAACGGACGTGCAGCCTGAAGTGCGCGGATTTGTCGCCGGCGCATCAAAAGATGTGGTCCGGCGAGTCCGGCGCAGTCGTGGGTCAGCGCCCAGTCGTGAAGCCGGCCGAGATTGAGCTTTGCGACGGGCAGATGGCAGGCAGCGGGCAACGCTGCTGCGGCCTCGAACAGCGTCATGTCCAACGACAGCACGTGGAACTCCCGGACCGGCTCCAGCACGCCGAGGCTATCCGTCATGCGTTGTTCGGCGCGTGCGCTGCCGCGCGTCTTGAGTTCGGCCATAAAATGACAGCGCCCGGCATAGCGTGCGATGAAATCGCCCAGATGGGGCAGGTGTGGCGCGCGTCGACGCAGCGTCTGCCAGGGCGTTTCGGCGACCACGTCGGGTAGACCGAAAACGCGTTCGAGGTCTGCATCGTGCACGACGACCGGCTCATCGTCTCGCGTGTAGCGGATATCGAACTCCAGCGCCGTCACTCCTGCGGCGACTACCGGGTCGAAAGCAGCAAAGGTGTTTTCCTGCACGTTCACGTCGTCGCGTTCACCGCGGTGGGCGACGATCCTCGCCGCGGCCAGACGATCCGGCGTCGGTTTTGCGTGCGGCCAGCAGGCAAGCGCCAGCTCGGCGGTGTGGGACAATAGATGTTCTACGCGAGAATTCACGGACTTATCGGCTGGGTGCGGGCCCGCGCAGTATAGACGCTGCAACCGCATTACAGGTCGTCGGAAAGGAGCGCATCGTCTCGGCATGAAAAGAGCAACCCGTCTCGTCCACGCAGGCCGCGATCCCGCGGCCCAGCAGGGCATGGTCAATCCGCCCGTCTATCATGCGTCCACGGTGATCTTCGAATCGCTCGATGCGCTCGAGAAGGCGTCGAAGAACCCGTTCGAGGGCATGTACTACGGGCGCAACGGCACGCCGGTACAGTTTGCGTTCGAGTCGGCGGTTGCCGAGATGGAAGGTGCATTCGGCGCCGTGACTACGTGCTCAGGGCTAGCCGCGATCACGGCCGCCCTCATGAGCGTGGCCGAGCAGGGCGCGCATTTTCTGGTGACCGACAACGTCTACGGGCCGACGCGCAAACTCTGCGACGGACTGCTGCGCCGGCTCGGTGTCACCACCGAGTATTTCGACCCCACGTTGTCGGCCGACGCGCTGGAAGAACGCATCACGCCGGCCACGCGCGTGCTGTTTCTCGAGGCACCGGGCTCGCTGACGTTTGAGATCAGCGATGTGCCGGCACTGGCCGAGATGGCGCATCGGCACGACGTGACGGTGATGGCCGACAACACCTGGGCGACGCCGCTGTATTTCAACGCGCTCGAGCATGGTGTGGACGTGTCCATCCATGCGGCGACCAAGTACCTGGTTGGCCATGCGGACGCGATGCTGGGTGTGATCAATTGCAACGAGGCCCACTACATGGCGGTGCGCAAAAGCGCTGCCGGCATGGGTTATTGCGCCGGTCCCGACGATATCTATCTCGGCCTGCGCGGTCTGCGCACGCTCGGCCAGCGCCTGCCGACGCATGAAACCACAGCGCTTGCGCTCGCCGACTGGCTGGCCGCACAGCCCGAGATCGCTCGGGTTCTTCATCCCGCGCGTGCCGATCATCCGCAGCACGATCTGTTCGTGCGCGACTTCGCCGGGTCGAGCGGATTGTTCGCCGTTGTGCTCAAGCCGGTGGGTCGTGGCGGTCTGGCCGCGATGCTCGATAAGCTCGAGCTCTTCGGCATGGGGTTTTCGTGGGGCGGCTATGAAAGCCTGATTCTCGCAGTCGACCCGAGCCGCAGTCGTACAGCCACGGACTGGGGCGAGGACGGCCCGACGTTGCGCATCCATGCCGGGCTGGAGGATCCCCAGGACCTCATCGACGATCTCGCGGCCGGCCTGAAACGTCTGCACCGATGAAATGACCAGGGCGGCGTGCGGCACACTTTCGGCCGCACGCCGCGCAGTACGCTCTAGCGGGTTTTCATCCGCATCGAGAAATCGGTCGCCTTGATGTGCTTGGTGAGGCCGCCGATGGAGATGCGATCCACGCCGGTGTCCGCGATCTCACGGACATTGCGCAGATTGATATCGCCCGAGGCCTCGATGACGATATCGCGCCGGAAGCGGCGACGGTGTGCGTCGGCCATGTTTACGGCGCGGGCGAGGACATGGCTGGGCAAATTATCGAGCAGCACGCCGTCGATGCCCGCTTCCAGCGCCTGTTCCAGTTCCTCGAGCGTTTCAATCTCGACCTGCACGAACAGGCCCTCGGCGGTTTCACGCGCGCGTTGGACCGCCGTGCCGATGGAGCCCGCGGCAAGGATGTGGTTTTCCTTGATCAGGATGGCATCAAACAGGCCGAATCGATGGTTGATGCCGCCGCCGCAGCGCACCGCGTAACGCTGCGCGCTGCGCAGGCCGGGTAAGGTCTTGCGGGTGTCGATGATCTGGGTATTGGTGCCCTTGACGCGTTCGACGAAATCAAAGGTCGAACTCGCCACGCCGCTTAGCAGTTGCAGGAAATTGAGCGCGGTGCGCTCGCCGGTGAGCAGTGCTCGAACCGGGCCTTCAACGTGGCAGATAGGCGTATTCGAACGGATGCGCTGGCCGTCGCTGTAGGCCCACTCGACCGAGACGCTGGAGTCCAGAGCGGCAAAGACCTGCTCGAACCAGGGCGAGCCGGCGAGAATGGCGTTTTCTCGAACGATGACACTGGCACTGGCGCGCAGGCCCTCGTCGACCAACGCTGCATTGCGGTCACCGTCGCCTACATCCTCGGCCAATGCCCGTTCCACGGTGGGGCCGATATCTGCGGGCAGCGTCAAATCTGCTGTCGGCATACGCTCTTCCTGCCTAAGTGAACCGGCAGGCAGTATAGGTCATAACTTCCCACGGTCGATGCGGCTCAGGTGCGCGCCAGACGCAGGCCGGCAAACACATGGCGGTGCGTCGGCGGGTAGAAGTTGCGAAACCCGGGCCGGCGTACGTCGATCTCGGTATGGATACTCGCGCCGCGGGCAACGAAATGGGCGCCGTCGAACCAGGTGCGGGAGTAGCCGTCGTAGGGAAACGCCTTGAAGCCCGGGTAGGGGTAGAAGGCCTCGTCGCACCACTCCCAGACCTGTTCGCAGTCGAGGAGCACCCCCTGGCGGCGCGCGGCTTCCCATTCGATCTCGCGCGGCAGGCGTGCGTCGGCATAGCGGGCGTAGGCCCGTGCTTCGTACCAGCCGATGCCGTGCACTGGCGCGTTGGCGACGTCGTTATCGAGATCGGCCGGAATATCCCAGCCGTCGCCTGCGCGACGCCAATGCTGCGGATGCTCGACCGATTCAGCGACGCGCCAGGCCCAGCCGTCTTGATCCCAGAATTCACGCTTCCGGTACCCACCTGCCTGAATGAACCCGAGCCACTGGGCGTTGGTGACACAGTGGGGCGCGATGCCGAACGCATCCAGATGCGTCGAGAAGGACGGCTGCTCGTTGTCGTAGGCGGCGATGTCGTCCGTACCGATGGCTACCATGCCCGCATCGACGGTCGCCATCGGCGTATCCGGTGAGGCCGCGACGATACCGCTGGGCGTGGTCGATTCTGTGCGTGCCAGCAGAAGCTGGGCGCGAGCGAGACGCATGGTTTCGAGGTGTTGGGCATAGTGCTGACGAAGGAACGCCGCGAGATAGCCGTCTTCAAGTAGCGGATGATCGATTTCTGCGGCGCGGCGCCAGTACATGTCGTTCGCCGCGCTGATCTCGGCAGCCCACGCCCGCAACGACGCTGCATCCGGCAGAAGGCCGCTGCGTTCATCCTTGGCACAGACTTCGGGCACGTAGAGTTCGCGCCAGTCGTCGGTCACGCTACGGTCGCCGAAGACGCGTTCGGCCAGCCAGTAGGTCTCCATGAAGAACACGTGGCCGACATGCCAGAGCATGGGGCTGAGTTCCGGATGGCTTTGTGCACGCTGCTCAGCGGCAGACAATCCGTCGAGCATGGCCAGGCTCGTCCGGCGTAACTGCGACAACCGGCTGGGGGCGTTCTGCGTCATAACTTTTCTCTGACCGGCGCGGCGCCGGCTTTCACCACGAGTAATTCGCCAGACTCTACGCGCTGCCAACCGTTCTGGTTGTCGAACGCTTCCGAGCCAATGGCGACGCCGCCGTGCCAGTTCGCGTGGTAGTAGAGCGAGGGCGCGTCGCCGTGCAGTGCGTCGCGTGTGGCGACCACTTGATGGCCGTCGCTGACGATCACGTTGAGCAGGGCGCGCACGTCGGTCGTTTCGGCCAGCCATTCGCGTACGAGTGCGAGCGCGGCGCGCACCCGCTCGGCAAGCGTGCCGCGTTGCTGGCGGATGAGCGCGAACAGGTATTCGGAATCGGTATTGCCGTTAATGGAGATCTCGATCTCGGGATCGAGAGCGGCCCGCACGCGTGCGCGGAGGGTGTGCGCGAATCGGTCGATGAAGCCGTTGTGCGTGAACAGCAGGTCATCGTCGTGGAACGGCTGGGTGTTGGCGTAGTCCGTCCCCAGCCCGGCGGTCGCGCTGCGAACGTTTGCCAGCCACACGCCAGAGCGCAGGCTGCGGGCGAGGGCTTCGAGATTGACGTCGGCCCAGATCGGCAGGATCTGGCGATAGACAGCGGGACGGCGCTGGTCGTCGAGCCAGGCTGCGCCCCAGCCATCTGCATTGACCGTGGCGCTGACCATCTCCTGCGCGGCCCAGGATTGGTGGGCGAGGCCATGCGGTGGATCACACACCAACTCGCCGAGGGTAAGCGAAGGACCGATGAAACCGGCGATTCGGCACATCCGTAAATGTCCGGGATATGAGGATTACTAGGCGATGATAACCTTCGCTGGCAACACGCCCAATCGGCCCGATGCGCGGGTCTGCTGACATGCGAAATCTCGAGAATGCGGCGCGCCTGACCAGCGCCGCCGTCGCGCCGGCGACGCCGGTGTCGACCCTGGCCGAGGATGTCCACGCCGGTCTGTTGTCGCGGCCACGCTCCTTGCCGCCGAAGTATTTCTACGACGATCGCGGCTCCGAATTGTTCGAGGCGATCTGTCGTACGCGCGAGTATTACCCGTCGCGTACCGAGGCAGCGCTGCTGGCCGCACACGGGCGCGAGATCATCGAATACGCGCGCTGCGATCACATGCTTGAACTCGGCAGCGGGAGTTCACGCAAGACGCGCCACCTGCTGGACGCCTGCGACGCGCTCGGCCATGCGTGCAGTTATTGGCCCTTCGACGTGTCCGCACAGATGATGCTGGATGCCGGCGCTGCGCTGGTGCACGACTACGAGTGGCTGTCCGTGCATGCGCTGATCGGCGACTACACCGGTGGTCTGGATAACCTGCCGCTGCCATCGAGCGGGCGTCGTCTGATCGTGTTTCTCGGCGGCACGCTGGGCAATTTCGAGCCAGGCCCGGCGCAGCAGATGCTCGAGCAGATCGCCTCTCTGATGCGCGACGACGACCAACTGCTGCTCGGCGTGGACCGAGTCAAGGACAGCGCCACGCTTGAGGCCGCCTATGACGACGCCGAAGGAATCACGGCCGAGTTCAATCGCAACGTGCTGCGCGTGCTCAACCGCGAGCTGGGCGCGGACTTTCCCGTCGACAGCTATCGCCATCGTGCGGTGTTCGATCGCGAGCACAATCGGATCGAAATGCGTCTGGGTGCTCAGAAAGCGCATCGAGTGACATTACCGACGCTGGATACGGCCATTGATATGGACGCCGGCGAGGAGATCGTCACCGAGTTCAGCCACAAGTTCACGCCGGGATCGCTCGCGGCGATGCTGCAGGCTGCGGGCCTCGAGGTGAATCGCCACTTCGAGGCTGACGGCGGCGCCTATTCTCTGGTGCTGGCGGGCCGCCAGAGCTGAGAAAAGCTCTGACTGACGGCCCGATCGCGACTATATAGGGTGACGTGCCGCTAGTCGGTCAGCAGGTCCAGAAGCAGCGCCTTCTGGGCGTGCAGGCGGTTTTCAGCCTCGTCCCAGACCACGCTGTTGGGGCCGTCGATCACTTCCGCGCTGACTTCCTCGCCGCGATGGGCGGGTAGGCAGTGCATGAACAGGGCATCGTCCTTGGCCCAGCTCATCAATGCCTTGTTGACCTGGAAGTTGGCGAAATCCGCGAGGCGCACTTCGCGATCGTCCTCGTCGCCCATGCTGGCCCAGACGTCGGTGACCACGAGATCGGCGCCGTCGGCGGCCTGAGGCGCGTCGTCGCAAATCACGGCGCGCTCGCTGCAGGTCTTCAGGATCTGCGGGTTCGGGCCGTAGCCCTCGGGTGTGGCGATACGCAGATCGAAGCCGAGCAGGCGTGCGGCCAGCAGATAGGAATGGCACATATTGTTGCCGTCGCCGATCCAGGCCACGGTCTTGCCGGCGATATCGCCGCGGTGTTCCTGGAACGTCTGCAAGTCGGCCAGCAGCTGGCAGGGATGCAGACGATCGGTCAGGCCGTTGATCACCGGCACGCTGGAATAGGCCGCGAAGCGCTCCAGCGTTTCGTGCGAGTGGTTGCGAATCATCACCGCGTCGACCATGCGCGAGATAACGCGCGCGGTGTCCTCGACCGGTTCGCCGCGCCCGATCTGGGTGTCCTGCGGAGACAGGAACAACGCGTGCCCGCCGAGCTGCGTCATGCCGGCTTCAAACGACACGCGCGTACGTGTCGAGGCTTTCTCGAACAGCATGGCCAGCGTGCGCCCGGCGAGCGGCGGGTGCTTGGGCGGCTTGCGCTTGAGCGCGATCGAATTGTCGATAACGCGCCGGATACCGTCGGCATCCAGATCGTCGAGGCTGAGGAAATGTCGCAGGGTCATGGTCAGTTAGCTTGCGTTGTTTGAGTTGTCGTCATGTTCTCGATGAGGTGACACACGCCGTCGACCAGCCGTTCCACTTCGGCCGGTCCGATGATCAGCGGCGGCAGCAGTCGGATGACCGACCCTGCCGTGACGTTGAGCAGAATGCCTTGGTCGCGCGCGGCGTTGACCAGCTCGGCGCAGGGCTCGGTGAGTTCGATGCCGATCATCAATCCCGCGCCGCGAATTTCCACGACATGATCGAGTTCGCCGACGCGCGCGTCGATCTGCTCGCAGATGGAATCGCCCATCGCCTGAGCGTGTGAGAGCAGGCCGTCCTTTTCGATGGTTCCAAGCACGGCAAGGGCGGCGCGGCAGGCCAGCGGATTGCCGCCAAAGGTCGATCCATGGCTGCCGGGGCCGAACAGTTCGCGCGCCGCACCCGCGACCACGGCCGCGCCAATGGGCACGCCGCCGCCCAGGCCCTTGGCCAGACACATGACGTCGGGCGTGATGCCTGCAGCCTGATGGGCGAACCAGTGGCCGGTGCGGCCGACGCCGGTTTGCACCTCGTCCAACATCATCAGCCAGTTGCGCTCGTCGCAGAGCTCGCGCAGCGCCGGCAGGAAAGCGGTCGGCGGCACGCGGACGCCACCTTCGCCCTGAATGGGCTCGACGTGCACGGCAGCGATATTGCGATCCGTAAGTTCGGCGATCGCATCGATATCCCCATAGGGCACGCGGATGAAGCCTTCAGGCATCGGCTCGAAGCCTTTCTGGGCGCTCGCGTTGCCGGTGGCGGCCAGGGCGGCGAGGGTGCGACCGTGAAAGGCGCTGTCCATCACCACGACAACCGGCGTGTCGATACCGCGATTGTGGCCGTGCAGGCGCGCGAGCTTGATCGCGGCCTCGTTGGCCTCGCTGCCGCTGTTGCCGAAGAACACGGCGTCCATGCCCGAGAGTTCGCACAGTCGGTCGGCGAGATGGGTCTGCACGTCGATCTCGTAGAGATTCGATGTGTGCAACAGCTTGCTGGCCTGGTCGGTGATCGCTTCGATCAGCGCCGGGTGGGAATGCCCGAGTGCGTTGACCGCGATGCCGGACAGCGCGTCTAGATAGCGCTCGCCGTGGCTGTCGTAAAGCCAGGCACCGTCGCCGCGTTCGAATGCCACGGGCTGGCGCTTGTAGGTTGGAATCAGATGCATGTTGGCCATGAGGCGTCCTGAACGGGAATTGATCCACGACCACAGATGGTTGCCGTGAAAACAGACATCCCAAACGAAAAACGGCCCCGCCGCAATGCGACGGGGCCGTATTCTAGCGCAAACGGGCGCGGTCTTAGCCGACCTGCTCGTCGTAGCGCTTGGCGATGCCGTCCCAGTTGACGACGTTCCACCAGGCATCCACGTATTCCGGTTTGCGGTTCTGGTACTTCAGGTAGAAGGCGTGCTCCCACACGTCCAGACCCATGACCGGCTTACCGGATTCGGACACCACGTCCATGATCGGGTTGTCCTGATTCTGGGTGGATACGATCTTGAGCTGGTTGCCCTGCGGCACCAACCAGACGAAGCCCGAACCGAACAGGCCGGTGGCCGCGGTCGTGAACTGCTCCTTGAAGTCATCGAAGGAGCCGAAGCTCGAATCGATCGCGGTGCCGAGGCCGCCCGTGGGCTTGCCGCCGCCGCTCGGGGACATGCTGTCCCAGAACAGGATGTGGTTGAAGTAGCCGCCACCCTGGTTGCGAACGCCCGGGCCGTGCTGGCCGGCTTTCGAAAGAATCGTCTCGAGATCCTGATCTTCGAGTTCCGTGCCTTCGATGGCCTTCTTGAATTTGGTCAGATAGGCGTTGTGATGCTTTTCGTAGTGGATCTCCATCGTACGACCGTCGATATACGGTTCGAGCGCGTCGTAGTCATACGGAAGATCGGGCAGTTCAAATGCCATGTCATATCCCTTGTATTGAGATGAGTGAACCTACGCCGACTACTTATATAAGGATTACCCAGCGATTTTCAAAGCGGGAGCATTGAACTACGGGTATTTACGGACGCTCGATCGGTGTCGTGACGCTGATCTTTCACGGGTGGATTGCTAGACTCGCCGGCATGAACAATCGTGCTTCGAAAGCCCCGGCAGACGCCATCGAGCTGGCTATCTTCGCCAGCCGGATCACCGCGGTCTGCGAGGAGATGGGGGCGAGCCTGGCGCAGGCCGCGTTCTCGCCGAATATTCGCGACCGGCTGGATTATTCCTGCGCGGTATTCGATGCGCGCGGGCGCCTGTGTGCCCAGGCCGCGCATATCCCGGTACATCTGGGCAGCATGGCCTATGCCATGGCCGATATTGTCGCGGCGCGCGAATGGGAACCGGGGCAGATGATCGCGCTCAACGATCCCTACCTCGGCGGCACCCATCTGCCGGACGTGACCTTGATCGCGCCGCTGTTCGTGGGCGACGAGTTGGTCGCGTTTGTTGCCAACCGGGCGCACCACGCCGATATCGGCTCTGATTCACCGGGCTCGATGCCGTTGTCGAAGCATCTCGACGAGGAGGGGCTGGTCATCGCCCCGGTGGCACTGGTCGATAACGACACGATCGACGAATCCGTACTCGGCGACTGGTTGCAGCATCTGCGCAACCCGCCGATTGCGCGCGGCGATTTCAGCGCCCAGATCGCGGCCAATCGTATTGGCCTGCGGCGGCTCTCGGCGTTGATTGGCGAGGGCGAGGCCGCCGATGTGGGCGCTTTCGAAACACGTCTGGCCGAGTACAACGACTACGCCCGCAAGCTCGCCGCCAGCGCACTGCGCGAACTGCCGGACGGCACCTATCGCTTCACGGACGTGATGGACGACGACGGCCAGGGCAACAGCGATCTGGCGATCGCCTGTCGTATCGAGATCGAGAAAGGCCATGTGCGCGTGGATTTTGCCGGCAGCGCCGACGAGACTGCCGGTAACGTGAACTGTCCACTGTCGGTTACCGCGGCCGGCGCGCTCTATGTCTTTCGCTGTTTGATGCCGGCGCAGGTCCCCGCATGTGCGGGCGCGTTCGAAGACATCGAGATCAGCGCGCCCGATGGGTCGTTGCTCAACGCGCGGCATCCGCGTGCGGTGGCGGCAGGCAATGTCGAAACCAGCCAGCGCGTGGTCGATGCGGTGCTCGGTGCGCTGACCGAGGCCGTGGGTGAGCGTATCCCGGCCGCCAGCCACGGCAGCATGAACAACGTCGCGCTTGGCTCGCATCGCGCCGAGTCGCCCTGGGATTATTACGAAACCATGGGCGGCGGACTGGGCGCGGGGCCAAACCGCGATGGCGCGAGCGGCGTGCAGGCGCATATGACCAATACGCTGAACACGCCGGTGGAAGTGCTGGAGCGCCATTTTCCGCTGCGCATGCACCGCTATGCGCTGCGCCGGAACAGCGGCGGCGCCGGCGCACAGCGTGGCGGCGATGGCCTCGTGCGCGAGATCGAGTTTCTCGCCGAGGCGAGCTATACCGTGCTCGCCGAACGTCGCCGTCATGCGCCGTGGGCGCGTGCGGGCGGCGAACCTGGCCAGGCTGGCGAAAATCGGCTCGACGATGAAGTGCTGCCGCCCAAATGCACGGGCATTGCGCGAACCGGGCAGCGGTTGTCGATCGCTTCGGCCGGCGGTGGCGGTTACGGCAGGCGCGGATAACGAGTGCTCGACAGGCGCGTTATAATCGGCGCCAGCAAGAAGGTTTCACGAATAAAGGACATCGCGATGAGCGCCAAAGCAATGGAAGTCATCAAGAACGAAGTCGAGAACAACCCGATCGTGCTCTACATGAAGGGCACCCCGGACTTTCCGCAGTGCGGTTTCTCGGCCCGTAGCGCGGAAGCACTGAAGGCCTGCGGCGTGCCGTTCAAGGCCGTCAACGTGTTCGACGACGAAGAGATCTATCGCCAGGGCGTGAAGGTCTATTCCAACTGGCCGACGATCCCGCAGCTCTACGTCAACGGCGAACTGCTCGGCGGTTCCGACATCGTCATCGACATGTTCCAGTCGGGCGAGCTCAAGAGCCTGCTCGAGAACGCCGCCAACAACGGCTGAACCGAATCTTTACGCCGCCGGCCTTCCCGGCGGCGCTTTCGTTTGCGAGAAGTTATCAAGGAGTAGTGGCCCATGGCCTACAAGCACGTGCGCATGCCGGAAAGCGGTACCAAAATCACGGTCGAGAACGATCAGATGCATGTGCCGGACAACCCTATCCTCGGCTATATCGAGGGTGACGGTATCGGTCCGGATATCACCAAGGCCTGCATGCGCATCTGGGATGCGGCGGTGGAAAAAGCCTACGGCGGCGATCGCAAGATCCACTGGGCCGAGCTGTTCATGGGCGAGAAGGCGTCCAAGATCTATGACGGCGACTACTTTCCGGCCGAGTCGCTGGAAGCGATCAAGGAACTGTGGGTTGCGATCAAGGGCCCGTTGACCACGCCGGTTGGCGAGGGCTTTCGTTCGCTCAACGTGTCGCTGCGCCAAGAGCTGGATCTGTACGCCTGCGTTCGTCCCGTGCGTCATTACACCGGCGTGCCGTCGCCGCTGAAGGACCCGGGCAAGGTCGACGTGGTGATCTTTCGCGAAAACACCGAGGACGTCTACTGCGGCCTCGAGTATCAGTCCGGCACCGACGAAAACAAGAAGCTGGCCAAGTTTCTGAAAGAGGAAATGGGCGCCAACTTCTTCGATGATGCGGGCCTGGGCATCAAGCCGATCTCCGAGTTCGGCTCCAAGCGTCTCGTGCGCAAGGCGATCCAGTACGCGGTCGACAACGGCCGGGAATCGGTGACCCTGGTGCACAAGGGCAACATCATGAAGTTCACCGAGGGCGCGTTCCGTGCCTGGGGCTATGAAGTCGCCCGCGAGGAATTCGGCCACTGCACGATCACCGAGGACCAGCTGTACTCCGAGTACAATGGTCGTCAGCCGGAAGGCAAGATCGTGATCAAGGATCGTATCGCCGACATCATCTTCCAGCTCATGCTGCTGCGCCCGGATGATTTCGACGTGCTGGCCACGATGAACCTCAACGGCGATTACATCTCCGACGCCGCGGCGGCCGAGGTCGGCGGCATGGGCATCGCGCCCGGCGCGAACATGTCGGACAACATCGCCGTGTTCGAGGCCACCCACGGTACGGCGCCCAAGTACGCCGACAAGAACAAGGTCAATCCGGGTTCGCTGCTGTTCTCGGGCGTGAACATGCTCGAATACATCGGCTGGCAGGAAGCTGCCGATCTGATCAGCCTGGCGTATCCGGAAGTGCTTGCGGACGGCATCGTGACCTACGATTTCGCCCGCAACATGGAAGGCGCCACGGAAGTGGGCACCAGCCAGTTCGCCGACGCGCTGATCGAGCAGATCAACGGCGGTATCGATCTCGAGACCAAGCGCCAGCAGCGCAGCGACAAGCTCGCCCGCGAGCGCAAGCAGCGCGAGATCCGGCGTCTGCTCCAGCCCATGGAAGAGATGATGGCCAGCGGCCGCACGCCGACCTCCGTGTCGGATGTGATGACCCGCTCGCTGATCACCGTGACCGACGAGACCAGCGTGCACGACGCGATGCACGAGATGCGCAAGAACGAAGTGTCTTCGCTGGTGGTCGAGCAGAATGATTCGGGCGAGTGGGGCATCATGACCCGCCGCGATATCGTCACCAAGATCGTGCGCGACAACAAGTCGCCCACGGACATCACGGTTGGCCAGATCGCATCGCGCCCGGTCGTGACCGTGTCGCCGGACACGCAGCTGCGTGAGGCGGCCAACGTGATCGCCGAGAAGAACATCAGCCGTCTGCTGGTGGCCGGCAAGGACGGTGAGCTTCTGGGCATCACCACCGAGACCGATATCTTCGGCGCCATCGAGCAGTCGGGCTGGCTGCCCGAGGCCTGATGACGGTCGAGGTCAGCGAGATTCAGGCGGGCCACGTTTCGACGTGGCCCGCTTGTTTGTGGCTCGCATAATGGCTCCCTCGGGTGGTCGGCCGGAACGTGTCGGCATTCTGCTGATCGGTGACGAACTGCTCTCCGGCAAGCGCGTCGACAAGCACATGCCGAGCGTGATCGAGATTCTCGATGCCCGTGGCATGGAGTTGTCGTGGGCGCGCATGGTCGGCGACGATGCCGGTCTGCTCGAGGACACGCTGCGCCAGACTCTGGCTGGCAATGATGTCGTCTTCAGCTTCGGCGGCATCGGCGCCACGCCGGATGATCGCACTCGCCAGTGCGCGGCCTCTGCCGCGAATGTACCGCTGGAGTTCAATGCCGAAGGTACGCGCCTGCTGGAAGAGCGTTTCGGTGACAACGCCTACCCCAAGCGTATCCATATGGTCGAATGGCCGGTCGGCGCGCAGGTCATTCCCAACCCCGTGAACCAGGTACCGGGATTTTCTTTCGGCCATCATCACTTTGTACCCGGCTTCCCCAAGATGGCCTGGCCGATGGTGGAATGGGTGCTCGATACCCTTTACGCCGATCTGCACCGCGAAGAGCGCAACGTCGAACTGCTGATCGAAGCGCTCGATACGCCCGAAAGCGCGCTTATCGATCTCATGCAGCAGGTCATGGATGCACACCCGCAGGTGCGTATTGCCTGCCTGCCCAACGCCAGTGGCCAGCGTTCTATCGAATTTGGGGTACGGGGAGAGGCTATTGCGGCCGATAACGCGTACGAGGCGCTCGAAACAGCGCTCACCGAAGCGGGTGTTCCGCTCGGTCGGCGGTCGCGGCGGTAATCAAAGCCAACTCAAACGTCGATAAAGAACTGAATAAGGCTGTCTTTTTCGTTTCTCGGTGCTAGAGTCGAGGCCATCGCCTGGGGGGAGGCCGATTTGCAGCAGTCCAACGCAGAGTATTTCTCGCATCTGGTGCGCGCGCTGCGCTGCCGGGTTTCCCGTTATGCCTATTACGGTCTGGCGATTGCGCTTGCAGCTGTCGTTCTGGCAACCGTTGCGGCCGTGGTGCTCGCCGGCGATCCGCTGACTCTCTCCAGCATGTACGCCGCCCAGCGTGACAACGTGACGTTGCTGGCGATGGATGTGATGCCGTTCGTGTTCGCCTTCTGGGGCCAGTACGTGCACGTCATCCTCTCGCACGAGGCGGGCGCCATGGTGCTCGACGAGACGGAAAGCCTGCGTACAGACAAGGCTGCACTACAGGCCGAAGCCCGGCGTCTCGAAAATCATGATTCGCTGACCGGGCTGTGCAACCGCACGCATTTCATAGAGCAGTTGGAATCGAGTCTGGCCTCAGCGCATCTCAACCGGACGCGCGTCGGCATCATCGTGCTGGATCTCGATGGCTTCTCCGAGGTGAACGATCAGTTCGGTGCTGCCAATGGTGATCGCGTTCTCAAGAGCGTGGCACGGCGGCTGACCAATGCGGTCGAGGATTCCGCGATTCTGTTGGCACGCCTTGGTGGCGACAGTTTTGGCGTGCTGGTCGAGACCCTGCAGTCAAGCGAAATGCTGGAAAAACTGGGTCGGCGGATTCAGGAATCACTGGAGCCCCCGTGCGCGCTCGATCAGTTATCGCTCAACCTCGGGGCCAGCATTGGTGCGGCGGTCTACCCCGATAACGCGCGTGACGCCTATGCGCTGCTCAACGCCGCCGACGGCGCCATGCAGCACGCCAAGACCCGAGGGGGCGGCTTCGAACTGGTCAAGGCACGGCTGCCGCTCAAGGACGCCGAGATGCACAGTCTCAGCGCCGAACTGCGGGCCGCTATCGACAGCGAACAGCTGGTGCTGCATCTCCAGCCGCTGGTCGATATCCAGGCCGATCGCGTGCACGGCGTCGAGGCATTGGTGCGTTGGCAGCATCCGCGTCGTGGCATGATCATGCCCGGCGACTTCATTCCGCGCGCCGAACGCAGCGGGCTGATGCGCGACCTGTCCAACTGGGTCCTGCGCCGCGCGTTGCAGTACACATCGGAACTGCGTGCCGAGGGCTGGCCGCTGCGCATGTCGGTGAACCTGTCCGCACGTTCGCTGCTCGACCCCGATTTCCCCGATGTGCTCGCCGGCCTGCTGGCGGCCTACGAAGTGCCGAGCAAGTACCTGACCCTCGAGATCACCGAAGACACGCTGATGGCCGATCAACGCCGCACGCTGGATATCATCACCCGGGTGGCCAACATGGGTGTTCAGATCTCGATCGACGATTTCGGTACCGGCTATTCACAGCTTGCCTATCTAAAGCGTCTGCCGGCATCGGAAATCAAGATCGACCGCTCGTTCGTGACCGATATGCTGGTCTCGAAGACCGATCTGTCGATTGTTCAGGCTACGATTGGTCTCGGGCACGCGCTCGGGCTGCGTGCGGTCGCCGAGGGCATCGAGAACGAGAATCAGGCGGATCGTCTGCGGTTGCTCGGCTGCGACCTCATGCAGGGCTACTATATCGGCCGGCCAATGCCGGTCGACAAGCTCCGCGAGTGGCTCGAACAGTGGCATCTGCACCACGAGCCGCAGCCCACGACCATCCGGGTGGAGCCTTCGGAGTCGCCGCGCCTGAACTAGGGCCTGTTGCCGTTTTATACGAGCGCCGCGTTGGGGTCCGCAAATCGTGTCCTGCAAGGCGCGAGTCGCCGGTCGTGGCTAGCCACGATCAAGACTTGTAACGCCGCAGGGCGCCCATAGTTGTTTCTTCAAGGGCGGCCCAACCCTTCGGGACAAGCGCCCAAAAATGAATATACGTCGGCAATCCAGTGTTCTAGCACACTTGCGCGGAAGGACTGCGCGGCGCGTGCCACGCCTTGCCTTGCCGCAAAACAGCGCTTGGCGCGGACTCGTATGAAACGGCAACAGGCCCTAACGCTCGATCCGCGCTTCGAATTCGAAACGCTGGCCGAACTCGGGCGCGATGAAGTCTTCGGCAACGAGTCCGGCGTCCTCAACGGCTGTTGCAAGCGCGCGAGCAGGGGCCTGCTGGCCCTCGTCGCTGAGCTTGAAGGTACCAAAGTGGATGCCGATGCTCTGTTCTGCGCCCAGCGCCTGGTGTGCCGCGACCGCGTCGGCAGGGTTCATATGCTGTTGTTCCATGAACCAGCGTGGCTCGTAGGCCCCGATCGGGAGCAACGCAAGACGGGGTGCGCCCAGGCGCGCGGCAATGGCATCGAAATGCGGCGCCATACCGGTATCGCCCGCGAAATAGACCGCGCCGACCGGCGTGTTGATCCAGTAGCTGACCCAGAGCGTGCGGTTTCGGTCGAACACACCGCGGCGCGACCAGTGGCGTGCGGGCGCGGCGACCACGCTCAGTGCGGCCGGGAGGTCGACCGTGTCCCACCAGTCGGCCGTGACGACGCGGGTCGCGCCGGTATCGCGCAGCCATGACTCCAGGCCCAGTCCGGCGATGAACAGAGGGTCGAAGCGTTCCGCGAGGCGTGCGACGGTCGGCCGGTCCAGATGGTCGTAGTGGGCGTGGCTGATCAGCACCACGTCGATGGGCGGTAGATCCTCAAAGGCGACACCCGGCGGATGATAGCGGCGTGGCCCGAGCCATGAGAACGGGCTCGCACGCTCGGAAAAGATCGGGTCTGTGAGAATGTTTACGCCATCGCTCTGGATAAGCACGGTCGCATGATTGATCCAGGTCACGGTCAGCCCCTCCGTGACGCGCGCGGGCGGCGGCGCGGGCGGCGTGAAACCCTCCACGCGTTCCCAGGGATGATTGTCACGCGTGCGTATCCAGCGCAGCAGGTCGCCGAATTCGTGTTCGATCGGTTCGGCGTTATAAAAGCGTTCGCCGTCGAAGTGATCGCTCACCGGGCCCTTATAGCCATAGCTGCTACAGCCGGCGGTGGCGAGTGCCGCCGTAAGACCCACAAATACACGGTGTAGCGATGTTTTCATGCAGGTCGGACTCCTGAAAGATTCATCATGCCTGGCTTACGCGCGGTACGCGCTGGCGTAGCACGACGACGATCAATGCCGCTGCGATAACGCAGAGGCCGCCTACCGCGCTCAACAGGTCGGGGCGCTCCTGCCACACGACCCAGCCGATCAAGGCCGCGAAGATTACGGTGGTATAGATCAAGGCGCCGATATGGGCGGCAGGCGCCAACGCATAGGCGCGAGTGAGCAATAACTGGCCGCCCGCCGCAATCCCGCCGAGCCCGGCCAGGCCGAGCCACTGTGTAACGCTTGGTGTTTGCCAGTGGAGTGCCGCAGGTATGGCTGATACGAGTGTGCCGAGCACACTGAACCACAGCACGATGCGTACGGCGGGCTCGGTATCGGACATGCGACGGATCGCAGCCATGGACGTGGCCGCCAGTAGGCCTGCCGCCAGCCCCGCAATGCCGGCCGGGCCGGCCCAGCCCATACCGGGTTTCAGGATCAGCAGTACGCCGACGAAACCGATCAGCACCGCAGGATAGATACGCGCAGGCGGCCGTTCGCCGAGCCATGCCCAGGCAATGAAGGGTAGAAACAGCGGTTGGCTGTAGTTGAGCAGCACAGCGCTCGCCAACTGCATCTGCGATAGCGCGTAGAAGAAACAGTACATCGCCGCCAGACCGGTTGCGGCACGCAACAGGTGCATGCCGGGCCGGCGCGTCATGAATGATGCGCGGCGCCCGGGCATAAACGCGATCCATGGCAACAGCACAATCAATGCGAAGGCGTTGCGGAAGAACACGATGACCGGGTTGGGCAAGTCCGAACCGACGAGCTTCACCAGCGCGCTCACGATCGCGAAACAGGCTGCGCCGGCGACAGCGAGTGCTGCGCCGCGGCGCAGCTGATGCGTCATTGGCCGTTCGCGTCGTCGGTGTTGGCGGAAACCGGTGTGTCGTCGGCATTACCCCAGTCCGACCACGCGCCCGGGTAACCACGCACCTTGTCGAAGCCGAGATACTTGAGCACGAGATAGCTGTAGGACGAGCGCACGTGGCTCTGGCAGTAGTTCACGATCTCGCGATCGCTCTGGACATCATGACTGGCCACCAGTTCCAGCAGTTCGCTGCGTGGGCGCAGGCGACCGTTCGCGCCCTTGAGCAGATTCCAGTCGAGACTGACGGCGCCGGGAATATGCCCGCCGCGTGCACTGCGCACATCCTGGCCGGCATATTCGGCCGCGCTGCGCACATCGAGAAAGCCGGTGTCCGGATCGTCGAGATGCGTCTTGATCCATTCGCGATCGGCGATCCGCTCGGGCTGGCGCTCCACCGTGAAACGGCTGGCGCCGGCTTGCGGCGCGCCGTTTTCCAGCGGCAGTCCCGCCTGGTGCCAGGCGGCAAGGCCGCCATCCAGCAAGGAGATTGCGCTGTGGCCCATGGCGTCCAGCGTATACAGCAGACGCGCGGCCTGGCCGTCGCCGGCGCGGTCGTAGGCCACGATATGCGCGTCGTTGCGTAGCCCGGTATCGGAAAAGACATCGCGCAGGGCGTCGTCATCCGGCAGTAGGCCGGCGACGGGCGCGTCACTGGCGGTGAAGTCCGCCATGGTGATCTGCAGCGCGCCGGGAATATGCGCATTCGCATAGTCCGACGCACTGTCGACGGCGACGACCTGGATGTCCGGGGCGCCGAGACGCGCCTGAAGCGTCTCGGCGTCTACGAACAGTGGCAGCGACTCAGACATGCAGCCTCTCCGTCGGGGTCGAATAATCGGGCTAGACGCTTTCGCCGGCCAAGTAGAGCCAGGTGCTGACCACCGTGTCCGGGTTCAGCGACATGCTCTCGATTTCCTGATCCAGCAGCCATTTGGCCAGATCCGGGTAGTCGGACGGGCCCTGGCCGCAGATGCCGACATACTTGTTCTGCCGTTTGCAGGCCGCGATCGCTTTCTCGAGCATGACCTTGACCGCCGGATCGCGCTCGTCGAACAGATGCGAGATCAGCCCGGAGTCGCGATCGAGACCGAGCGAAAGCTGGGTCATGTCGTTGGAGCCGATCGAGAAGCCGTCGAAATATTCGAGGAACTCATCGGCGAGAATCGCGTTCGAGGGCAACTCGCACATCATGATGATCTTGAGATCGTCCTTGCCGCGCTCGAGGCCGTGCTGGGCAAGCAGCTCGCTCACACCCTTGGCCTCGCCGAGGGTGCGCACGAACGGGATCATGATCTGGACGTTCTTCAGGCCCATGTCGTTGCGCACGCGCTTGACGGCGGCCAGCTCGAGCTCGAAGCAGGGCGTGAAATCCTCGGCCAGATAACGCGAAGCACCGCGCCAGCCGATCATCGGGTTCTCTTCGTCCGGCTCGTAGCGCTCGCCGCCGATGAGGTTGGCGTATTCGTTGGACTTGAAGTCCGACAGGCGCACGATCACCGGTTTGGGCGAGAACGCGGCCGCGATCGTGGCAATGCCTTCGACCAGACGATCGATATAGAACTCGACCGGGCTGCTGTAGCCGGCGATATGCGCGTCGATGGTGCGCTTGAGATCCGCCGGCTGGTCGTCGTATTCGAGCAGCGCGCGCGGGTGCACGCCGATCTGGCGATTGATCACGAACTCCAGCCGCGCCAGGCCCACGCCGGCATTCGGCGTCATGGCGAAGTCGAAGGCACGATCGGGGTTGCCGACGTTCATCATGATCTTGGTGTCGATCTTCGGCATCTCGTCGAGCGAGACTTCGTCGACACGGAAGTCGATCTCGCCGTCATAGACATAGCCGGTGTCGCCTTCGGCACAGGACACGGTCACGGCCTTGCCGTCGGTGAGTTTTTCGGTGGCGTCGCCGGTGCCGACGACGGCCGCGATCCCAAGCTCACGCGCGATGATCGCCGCGTGGCAGGTACGCCCGCCGCGGTTGGTCACGATCGCCGAGGCACGCTTCATGACCGGTTCCCAGTCGGGGTCGGTCATGTCGGTGACCAGGATGTCCCCGGTCTGAACCTTGTTCATTTCCTTGATGGATTTGACGTTGCGGACCTTGCCCGAGCCAACGCGCTGGCCGATCGAGCGGCCTTCGACCAGCACCTCGCGGCCGGCCGAATCCAGCATGTAACGCTCAAGCGTGCCGCCACTGTTGGATTTAACCGTTTCCGGACGTGCCTGCAGGATGTACAGCTCGCCGGTTTCGCCGTCCTTGCCCCACTCGATATCCATCGGACGCCCGTAGTGGCGTTCGATGATCAGCGCCTGGGCGGCGAGTGCTTCGGCGTCGGTATCGGTGATCGAGAACTTGGCCTGCTCTTCGCTATCCACGTCGACGAATTCAGTCGTCTTGCCGTGGCTGCGATCGGCGGTGTAGACCATCTTGACGGCCTTGCCACCGTTTACGCGGCGCAGGATCGCCGGGCGCTTGGCGTCCACATTCGGCTTGTAGACATAGAACTCGTCGGGATTGACCGCGCCCTGAACCACGGCCTCGCCGAGGCCCCAGGAGCTGGTGATGAACACCACCTGGTCGAAACCGGATTCGGTATCGATCGTGAACATCACGCCCGACGCGCCGGTATCCGAGCGCACCATGCGCTGAATGCCCGCGGAAAGCGCGACCTGGCTGTGTTCAAAGCCCTGATGCACGCGGTAGGAGATGGCGCGGTCGTTGAACAGCGATGCGAACACGTCCTTGATCGCGAGCATGACGTTGTCGAGCCCGCGCACGTTCAGGAAGGTTTCCTGCTGGCCGGCAAACGAGGCGTCGGGCAGATCCTCGGCGGTGGCCGACGAGCGCACGGCCACGGAGATATCCGCGTTCTCGCCGGCGAGCTTCTCGAAGGATTCGCGGATCGCGTCCTCGAGCTCGGGCGGGAAGGGATGATCGATCACCCAGTTGCGGATCTTTTCGCCGGTTTCGACCAGGGCGTCCACGTCGTCGACGTCGAGCGCGTCCAGCGCGGCGTTGATGCGATCGGCAAGGCCGTCGTGAGCCAGAAACTGGCGGTAGGCGTCGGCCGTGGTGGCGAAGCCGTCGGGCACGTTGACGCCGGCATCGGCCAAGTGGCTGATCATCTCGCCGAGCGAGGCGTTCTTGCCGCCTACGGTCTCGACGTCATTCATTCCCAACTGGCTAAACCAGACAACGTGCGCGTTTTGCACAGATTTCGTCCTCACAGGGCAAACGTTCGAACGCGCAATTTTACACATTCGCGCCGCCTGTCGGGGCGCCGCCGGTTACCGATCGGCTAGGCGACACGGCATGCCTCGTGCACGATAGCCGCCATGACAACGTCCGAAACCCCGAAACGCTCGATCTTCTTCCTGTCCGACCGTACCGGCATCACCGCGGAAACCCTTGGCTCCACGCTGCTCACGCAGTTCGACGAGGGCTCCTTCCGGCAATCCACGCTGCCGTTCGTGAATACGCCCGAGAAAGCGCGATCGGCACTGGAGTACATCGAGCACACAGGCGCAGCGAGCGGCCTCAAGCCGATCATCTTCTCGACGACGGTCAGTGATGAAGTGCGCGAGATCCTGCGCGAGGGCAGCGTGGTCTTCCTCGATCTGTTCGACATGTTCGTGCCCGCGCTCGAAGGCGCGCTGGAGACCAAGTCCACGCACCGGGAAGGGCGGGCGCACGGTATCGCCGACGAAGACATCTACGAATCGCGAATCGATGCCATGAACTATGCGCTCACCCACGACGACGGCGTGGGCGAGAACGGCTACAAGAACGCGCAGGTCATCCTCATCGCGCCGTCGCGCTGCGGCAAGACGCCGGTCTGCATCTATCTGGCGATGCAGCACGGTGTTTATGCCGCCAATTATCCGCTCACGGAAGAAGACCTGGAGCGTCGCACGCTGCCCCCGGCGCTCAAGGAACACAAGGCAAAGCTTTACGGCCTGTGGATCGACGCCGAGCGCCTGCACCAGATTCGCAGCGAGCGGCGCAAGGGCAGCCAGTACGCGGCCTTGCCGCAGGTCAGCTATGAGCTGCGACAGGCAGAAAGCCTGTACAAGCGCCACGGCCTGTCTTACTCGGAGACGACCAACAAGTCGATCGAAGAGATTGCCACGATGATCATGCAGGACAAGGATATCCGCCGGCGCTCGTTCTGATCCTCATGCCTGCTCGCCGACCGTCGGAAACCGGCTTGAAAAGCTCGGACCCTGCCGTATAGTCGGTCAGATGCCGAAACTCAAACGCAACCACTGGCTACAGGCTGCGCAGCCGCGCAGCTTCACCGGTCTGATGGGGCTTTACGAGAGCAATTACCGTCGCTTCGAACGCCTCGTGCCGGAACTCGATTTCCCGTTCGAGGCGGCCGAGTCGCGAGGTGCGGATGCGACGCTGTATCTGCGCGTGGTCGAACGGTGTCGCTATACCACCACGGTTCATCTCACCTACTGGTTCGGCGAGGGCGACGAATTACGCGCTGATCCGGATCTGTTGCTGCGCGTCTATCGCGATGCCCAGCTCGCTGAAGCGATCTCCTGCGACGCGCGTTCGCGCTATGTGGCGCTCGCCGGCGTGCCGGAAATCGACGACGACGTGCTCAAGGCCCAGTGGCCGCGCAATCTGTTGCTGAACAAGTGGCTCAACTATTGTCTGGGCCAGGGCCATGGTTTCGGCGGTGCCCATAGGCCACGTACCCCGGCCTGATATACCCGCCTCTATACCTGCCGCCGAACGCGGGCCGGTAAGGCACGCGGTCGCCTGATCAGGCCCCGCGCTTGCGAGCGCGCCGGGACTTGCGCTTGGGCGCCTCGGTCTCGTCTTCCTCGTTCTCGTTCTCCCGCAGGCGCAGACCCACGGTGTCGATGACGCCGGCAGCTAGTGTGCGCACGGTCAGACGCACGCCTTCGAGATCCACCACATCGCCCTCGACCGGGCGGCGCTTGAGCCGGCGTCGCATGTAATCGGCGATGGCCAGGTCCCAATCCGAATCGGCAATCGACAGGCCGTACGCTTCGGCCAGTTCTGAGATGCCCGCATCGCCGCGCAGCGTGAAGCTGCCGAAGAAGGTGCGCGCTTCGGGGGCATGCTTGGTCTCACCACGGAACAGTTTGCCGAGCTCGTCGCTATGGCGTTCGGGGGTGATCAGATAGAGCAGGTCGTTGACCGCGTACACGAACTGCGGCTTGGGGAAGATCAGGCGGCGCCCGCGGGTCACAGCGATGCAGCGCAGCCCGTCGAAGCGACTGAGCGCCTCACCTTGCGTGGCCGCCAGGCTGGACGCCAGCTGGATACGAAAGCCCAGCAGTACATGAGGGTCCGGCCGCGTTCCGCGAAATCCGAAACTGGCCGCGGGGCCGGGCTCGCGCGGCACTTCCAGCTTGAGCCATCGGGCGGTCCAGGCCAGGGAGCTGCCTTGCACAACCAACGACACCAACACCACGGCAAAGGTGATATCGAACAGGAACTGGGCGCCTTCCATATCCGCCATAAGCGGAAACAGCGACAGTACGATCGGCACCGCGCCGCGTAGACCGACCCAGGCGATGAAGCCTTGCTCGCGAGTCGGGAAATGAAACGGCAACAGGCTGAGCCAGACCGCCACCGGACGTGCGACGAACATCAGAAACAGCGCGATCAATGCGGCGGCACCGAAATGATCCCAAAGCTGGTGCGGGTTCACCAGCAGCCCCAGGACCAGGAACATGCCGGCCTGCGCCAGCCAGGCCAGGCCGTCCATCACGCGGAATACATGCTCGGACGCATGATTTCGCCGATTACCGACAATCAGGCCGACCAGATAGATGCCGAGAAAACCACTGCCGCCGAGCTGGTTGATCGCAGTGAAGGCCATCAAGCCGCCCGAAGCGATCAGCAGCGCGTACAGGCCTTCCACCAGTTGCATGCGCGCGGCGAGGAACGACAAGCCGTAACCGAGTACCACGCCGCCTACGATACCGATCCCGAACTGGGCCGTGATCTGGCTGGCGACGCTCGATGCGGTGAACCCTTCGCTGCTTTCGATCGTGGCGAGCAGAAACGTCACAAGAAAGATCGCCATCGGATCGTTGGTGCCGGATTCGATTTCCAGCGTGGCACTTACGCGCTGGTTGAGCGTGACGCCGGAGCTACGCAGCTGGGAGAACACGGCCGCCGCGTCGGTGCTGGCGACGATCGAGCCCAGTAGCAGCCCGTAACGCCAGTCCACGTCGAGCCAGAACGCGATGAACGCGCCCGCGAGCGAGGCCGAAACCAATACGCCCACGCTGGCCAGCGATAACGCCGGCCATAGCGCCACCCGGAACGTCTGGATATGCGTTCGCAGCCCACCGTCGAGGAGGATGATCGCGAGTGCGAGATTGGCGATGAAGAATGCCAACGGCACGTTGTCGAAGTCGATCTGGCCCGGGCCGTCCTGTCCGGCCAGCATCCCGACGACCAGAAAGATCAGCAGCAGCGGCGGCCCGAACCGGGACAACGAACTGGCCAGTACGCTCAGAAAAAGCAGCAGGCCGACAAAGAAGAGAATGACGTTGGTATCGGTCATCGGATCCGGTGCAGTCGATCATCAAGGCATCACGCGGCCAACGCGCCGGCCGCGCGCAGTCGCATCGCTGAACATCCAGACAGAAGGCGCGCGAATGCGGGGCGTACCGGGCAAGGTGCCGGTTTAACAATGCTCACTATGCCACGGGGACTTCCGGTTTCTCCCGAGCCCTATGCGTCTAATCCCGAGCTGGCCGGCTGTTGATGGCTCGATTTACACGACCTATCGGACCAATGGCGGTAGGGCTTCGATAGCGCTCGACGGTTCGGTAGGTGACATCGGCGGCATGAGTTAATAACATTATAGAATATGCATAGATCTATAAGAATTATCCTGATCGATTGCTCGCGATCCCGTCAGTTCGATCGCGCCAAGCGGGATTTCGTGGACTCGAGTTTCAGTGCGCGCGCTCGATGAGCGTTTTATTCGGCGTGATCGTCGGTTTGGCGCTGGGCCTCACGGGCGGGGGCGGATCGATCTTTGCCGTTCCGCTGTTGATCTATGGGTTGGGCGTCGCCCCGCATAGTGCGGTCGCCATATCGCTTGGCGCGGTCGCCATCACGGCCGCCTTTGGTGCCGCAGAAGGGCTGGCGCGCTCCATCGTGGAGCGTCGCGCCGCATTGATTATTGCGGTCGCCGGGATGCTGTCGGCCCCGCTGGGCGTGATGCTCGGCGCGCGGCTGAGCGAATCTGTCGTGATGGCCGCATTCGCGGTGCTGATGCTCGGCGTCGCATCGCGTATGGCCTGGCGCGCCCGGGCTGCGCCGCAGGAATCGAGCGTCGTGCGCGCCCGTGTCGCGCCCGAAGCAGCAAGCGATGCCAGCACGGTCTGTCGATACAGTCGTGACGGCCGGCTGCGGCTCAACGCGCCCTGCAGCGCCGCGCTCGGTGTCGCGGGCCTGGTAGTCGGTGTTCTTTCGGGGCTGTTCGGCGTGGGCGGCGGGTTTCTGATCGTGCCGGCCTTGATGCTGATCACCGAGATGGGCATCCACCGTGCCGTAGCCACTTCGCTGGCCGTGATCACGTTCATCGGCCTGTCCGGCCTGGGTTCGGCGGTTGTCGCCGGACGCGAGATCGACTGGACGCTGACCGGCCTGTTCGTGCTTGGCGGGGTGTTGGGCATGGCCGCGGGCCGGCTGCTCGCGCGCTACCTGGCCGGTGCGACGTTGCAGAGCGTGTTTGCGCTGGCCATGGCCGCGATCGCCGTCGGCATGCTCGTGCAGACACTCGTGCTTGCCTGAGCGCCGCCCACTAAAAAGCCCCGTATCGCGAATTGCGATACGGGGCCGGTGCTTGGTGGAGACGGCGGGAATCGAACCCGCGTCCGCCGATTCTCGACCCTCGGGTCTACATGCTTATGCCGTCTTTGATTGTCGGCTCACGTTACCCGACGACAAGGGACAACGATCGCTTATCTTCGTTTGCTCTTAACGGGTCAGCCCGAAGCGGGGCTTTGCCGCGAGTCTATGAGAGTCGATACCCGTATCCGGAAGCATAGACACTTACCGGGCGGGCACTAGCGGGGTTTAAGCCGCTAGAGCGTAGTTGTCGTCGTTCGCAACTAGCTTAGGTTGCAAATTGATTAACGAGGTTGATTTGCGACCTCGGCATGCACCTTGGGTTTTGACATCGGCGTCGAAGCCATGTCGTCCCCTAATAACAACCAAATTGTAACAGCAAAAAAGAAGTGTGGTTCGTCGCGTCGGATTCAAGTTGGGTACGGCGTCGAATGGGGACCGGATCGTGCCTCAGGTGCGCAGGATCTGGGCCTTGCGACGATTCCAGTCGGCTTCTTTCTTGCTCTGGCGCTTGTCGTAGTTGGCCTTGCCCTTGGCCAGCGCAATCTCGAGCTTGGCCTTGCCGCGCTTCCAGTACATCGCCAGTGGCACGATGGTGAAACCCTTCTGCTCGGTTGCGCCGATCAGCGTGGCGAGCTCGCGCTCGTGCAGCAGCAGCTTGCGCGTACGGGTCGGGTCGACAACCACATGGGTCGAGGCCGACTGCAGCGGCTGGATATGACCGCCGAGCAGAAAGGCCTCGCCGTCCTTGATCAGGACATAGGCTTCGGTGATCCGACCCTTGCCCGCGCGCAGCGACTTGACCTCCCAGCCTTCGAGGACAAGACCGGCCTCCAGCCGCTCCTCGAGGAAGAAGTCGTGACGCGCGCGCTTGTTGAGCGCGATCGTCGAACTGGGTTGTTTGCTGTTTTTTTGCTTAGCCATGGGCTTAGTATAGCGGCCCGGGGCAAGCAAATAACCGGGGGGCGATTTGCAGGCTATTCATTCAGCCCCTGCCGTACGGAATGGCAGGGCGACGCGAGGTGCGCGCGTGCGCGACCCAGCCGAAAGCGGTGATTCGACAACACGAGCGAACGCGCGAAAGCCGATCTGTCCGGCGGCGTCCGCGCGCTCTATCGGCTGCGGCCGCTGATGGTGGCCTACGCGCAACGACCGGAATGGTCGTCTTCGCCGCGCTTCGCGATCGCGATGATCGCGGCGGTGGTCAGCCTGAGCAATCTCTGGCGGCTACCTTTTCTGCTTTCCGAACACGGCTCGGGCGCTTTTCTGCTGGTCTATGTCGGCGCGCTTCTGAGCATGGGTTTGCCGTTGTTTTCCGGGCAGTTGCTGATGGCGCGGGGCACGCGCGCGGATGTGCCCGGAGTGATTGCGTCCTGGACGCGCAATGCGCCGCACTCGCGCGTCTGGATCTGGAGTGGTTATGTCGCCGTGTTCGGCGCGGCGCTGTTGCTCGCGGCCTACAGCGTGGTGGCTTGCTGGAGTCTTGCCTACAGCCTGCGCGGCGTGGCCGGCACGCTCGACGGCAGTTCGGTGGAGGCGGCGAGCGCTCAGTTCGTCGCCTTTGCGCGTGACTCGGAGCGCGGCTTCGGTTGGCTGCTGTTGTTCTTTGGTCTGATCACGGCCACGTCTGCCCGTGGGCTGCGCCGCGGCGTGGAGCCGGTGATGCGCACGCTGGCGTTCTTCATGCTCATGGCGCTGACGGCGTTGATGGTCTCGGCGTTGCTGGATCCACGCGCGGGCGCGGCTTTTCAGAATGTCTTTGCCCCTAATTTCGAGGCATTGAGCTGGCGCGGCGTGTTTGAAGCGCTCTATCAGGCGTTCTTCACTCTCAGCCTCGGGTCCGGGGTGGTGGTGGCCTTCGGTAGCTACCTGCCTGTCGGCGCGCCGGTGGTACGGCTGTCGCTGCTGGTACTGATCATCGACCTGATGGTATCGCTGGCCTGCGCGTTCATGCTCAGCGTGTTCGTGAGTGGTAGCCCGGCTGTGCTGGACGTGGGCGTACAGAGCCTGTTCGAGGCCATGCCCGTCGCGCTCGCGGACAGCTGGCAGGCGCCGATCATGTTCGTGCTCATCGCGCTTGTCAGCCTGTCCACGGCGATCGGCCTGTTCGAGCCCGTGGTGCAGCTGGTGCAGCAGCGCAGCGGCTACACGCGCCTGCGCTCGACGCTGTATGCGGGTGTCGGGCTCGCGCTTCTGGGGCTGGCGGCCTTGTTGTCGTTCGGCATTCTTCAACCGCTAACGCTGTTGGGCTACAACCTGTTTGGCTGGCTGATGCTCGCGACCGCACAGCTCATCGGGCCGTTGACCGGTCTGTTGCTGTGCGTGCTCATGGGACGTGTACTGGCGCGCAAGCGCCTGGTCGATGCCTGGCAGCATTCCGGCGAGTACGGTCGAGCGACCGGCTTTGCGGTATGGCATGGCCTGCTGCGCTATCCCACGCGCATCGTGCTGGTGTTCGTGCTGGCCTATGCGATGGGCGGGCTACGGCTTATCGAGATGGTCTGGCAGCCGACGACATGAGCGAGATGACGATCGAAGTCATCTTTGCGCTGCCGCAGCGCTGTTGGCGCGAACAGGTTCGGCTGTTTGAGGGCGCGACCGCGCAGCAGGCGCTGGACGCTTCCGGGCTGGAGGCGGTCTATCGCGAGGCCGGTGGGGAAGGCGCACCGCCGCTGGGCCTGTTCGGGCGCAAGGTGCGCGCCGATCAAGTGCTCAAGCCGGGCGATCGGGTGGAGATCTATCGGCCGCTGACTGCGGATCCGCGCCAGCGGCGCCGCGCCCAGGTCGATGCGCGGCGCAGGAAGGATCGTTCAGGTGCCGGGTAGCGAGGTACCCAGCGGCTGATCTTCCGAGCGGCGACCGTTGTCTTCGTTGTCGATGCCGGGTTCGTCGTTATCGGGGCCCGGCGATACGCTCGACGGCAAGGGCTGGTCGTCGTCCATGCCGGGCTCGCCGTCCATGATCTGAGCGGTGTATTCGTCGTCGCCGTCGATCTCGGCCAACTCGTCGTTGACGAAGTAGAGGTTGAGCTCGCTCTTGCGCACATGGGCACGCGGATCGCGGTAATAGAAGACGTAGTCCCAGCGGTCCTTCTCGAAGCTGCTGTCGATCAGCGACGTGCCCATCACGTATTCGACCTGACGCTTGGTCATGCCGATTTCGAGCTGGTTGACGTTCTTGGCCGTCACCACGTTGCCCTGTACCACCGGTACACGGAAGAAGACCGGCAGGCTGCATGCGGTGAGCATGAGCAGCGAGGCGAGCACGGCGACTGTTCTCATAGACTTCTAACCCCTATTGGCGAACCGCATCATACGGCAGCGCTTTTTGCCTGCCAAACGGCCCGTTGGCGCGACCGCGAGGCAGGCGTGTGATGGCGGATGCTCAGCCGTGAGCGCGGGCAATCATGTCCGCGGCATGGGCCCGGGTCTGGGCGGTGAGTTCGACGCCGCCGAGCATGCGTGCGAGTTCTTCCACGCGCGCCTGTTCATCGAGCAGCGCGATCCGGGTGGACGTCTGCCCCTCGGCGACGTGCTTGGCGACATGCAGGTGATGCGCGGCCTGGGCGGCAACCTGTGGCAGATGCGTCACGCACAGCGATTGCCCGGTCGCGCCGAGTTCGCGCAGCTGGCGACCGACGATCTCGGCCACGCCGCCGCCGATGCCGGTATCGACCTCGTCAAAGACCAATGTAGGCACCCGGGTGCGGGCGGCCGCCACCACCTCGATCGCGAGACTGATACGCGACAGTTCGCCGCCGGAGGCCACGCGCTCCAACGGGCGCGCGCTCTGACCGGGGTTGGCGGCAATGAGGAACTCGATCTCGTCGGTGCCGGCGGCGTTGATCCGCTCGTGCGCTTCGGGCGTGACCTGCACGCTGAAGTCGCCCTCCGGCATGCCCAACGACTGGATGATGCGGGTGATCGCCGCGCCGAGCTGTTTGGCGGCTTTCGCCCGCTTCGCACTCAGGGCCTTCGCGGCCTTGCGATAATCGTCGGTCTGCCGAGTCTCGTCTGCACGCAGGGCATCAAGGCGGGCGCCGGCGCCCTCCAGCGATTGCAGTTCTTCGCCGAGACGATCGGCGAGGGCGGGTAAATCACTCGGATTGCAGTGATGCTTGCGTGCCAGGTCCTGGATGCTGGCGAGGCGTTGTTCGACTTCGCGAAACCGTTGCGGGTCGATATCCAGCGTATCCACATGGTGACGCAGCGAATCGACCGCTTCCTGGGCCTGAATCCGCGCACCGGTCACCAGTTCGAGGATCGGCTTGAAGCCATCGTCGATTGCGGCCAGGTCGTTCAAAAGTCGTTCGGCGCCGCCGAGTTGATCGGTGGCCGCACCGTCTTCGGCTTCGAACAGCAGCGCCAGTGCGTGCTGGCCGTCGCCGATCAGGCGCTCGGCACTGGCCAGGCGCCGATGTTCGGCTTCGAGTTCGTCGAGTTCGTCAGCGCCGAGATCCAGCGCTTCCAGTTCGTTGACCTGATAACGCAGCAGGTCGATCCGCATGTCGCCGGCATCGTCGATCTGTTCGATGCGCGCGATCTCGTCGCGCGTGGCGCGCAGGGCCTCGGCCGCATCAGCGACGGCAGCGAGCGTGTCCGGATGTTCGCCGTACTCGTCGAGCAGGGCGCGCTGGGCGCTGCGCCGTAGCAGCGACTGGTGGGCATGCTGGCCGTGGATATCGACTAGCCGCTCGCCGAGTTCGCGCAGTTCGCGGGCGGGCATCGGCGTGCCATTGATCCAGCAACGGCTGCGGCCCTCGCTGGCGACCACGCGCCGGATGACGCATTCGTTCTCGTCGTCGAGCTCGTGGTCGACAAGCCATTGATGGGCGGCAGGCGCGTCGTCGAGCACGAAGCGTGCACTGACCTCGGCGCGTTCCGCGCCTTCGCGTACGGCCTGGGCATCGGCGCGATCGCCGAGAATGAGGTTCAGCGCATCGACCAGAATCGACTTGCCGGCGCCGGTTTCGCCGGACAGCACTGTCATGCCGGACTCGAATTCGACCTCGAGTCGGTCGATGATCGCGAAGTTTCGGACCGTGATCTCAGCGAGCATGGGGCGTGTTTCGGTTGCTCATGAAGACTGCGGCATCTTCTGGCCGCGTCCCCACTGAAGCTTGTTGCGCAGGATATTGAAGTAGTCGTAGCCCGGCGGATGGATCAGATGTAGATCATGCGGGCCGCGCTGGATGAGTACGCGGTCGCCCGCGCCGAGCGGCTGGCTGACCTGGCCGTCGCTCGTGAACAACGCCGCGCCGTCGAGCGTATCGGCTACGCGGATCTCGATCTCGTGGTTGGCGTCTACGATCAGCGGTCGATCCGAGAGCGTATGCGGGCAGATCGGTACCAGGGCGAGCGCATTCAGGCCGGGATGCAGTACGGGCCCGCCGCCGGACAGCGCATAGGCCGTGGAACCGGTCGGCGTGGCCACCACCATGCCGTCTGCGCGATGATGGCTGATGAAGTCGCCGTTCATGTAGGTATCGAAATCCAGCACGCGGGCAAAAGCCTGGTTTCGGATCACACATTCGTTGATCGCCGAGAATGCGTCGCCCTGGCGCGTGCCGTCGGCCTTTTCGATACGCGCGGACAGCATCAGCCGTGATTCGGCAATGAAGCGCCCGGCAAAGATGTCGTCGAGCGTGGCGATCATTTCCGCAGGCAGTACGTCGACCATGAAACCCAGTCGGCCGAGATTGACGCCCAGCAGTGGCGTCTCGGCCTGTGCGACTGAGCGGCCTGCATCGAGCAGGGTGCCGTCGCCGCCGACGACGACCACCAGATCGCAGCGTTCGCCGAGTTCGGAGCGCTGGCAGGTCTCCACGCCGTTGGCTGCTTCGGCATGGCCTTCGTCGATGAGCACGCGCTTGTCGCGGCGCTGCAGGTCGGCGATCAGATTCTTCAGCGTCTGGCGCACGCCGTCGTCGTGCTGCTTGGCCAGAATGCCGATGGTTGTGAACTGTTGCGCCATGCGCGTGGGAACAATAGCCGGGAGGTCGATGCGTAAGCATTCACGCCTTGCCCGACAATTTCAACGAAAACCGCTGGATCAGGGAGCTTGAAATGATCACAGCCAGCCCAATCGTGAGAGCAGTCACGCCGATGCAGGGCATTTACTGATCGGCACCGTCATACAAGCGGGGATTTTGAGTACATGAGTCAGCAGGACAAACCCAACACGCCGCACGATGAACAGGATCCGGCTGCCGAGAACGCAGCGCAGCCCGACGTCGAAGCCGTGCAGACCGGCAACGAAGAGTTCGTGGACGCCGGCGAGAGCAGCGCCGACAGCATCTCGGAAACCGATGAGCTCCAGGCGGCACTCGATCAGGCACAGGCCGAGGCCGAGCAGTATCGCGACCAGGCCGTTCGCGCGCACGCTGAAATGGAAAACGTCCGCAAGCGGGCGACGCGCGACGTGGAATCGGCGCGCAAGTTCGCGATCGAGAAGTTCGCGACCGAACTGCTGGGCGTGCGTGACAGCCTCGAGCTGGGTCTGAAAGCCGCCGAAGAGCAGAGCGGCGATTACGACAAGCTCAAGGAAGGCATGGACATGACGGTTCGCATGCTCGTCTCGAGCATGGAAAAGGTCGGCATTGAAGCGCTCGATCCGAAGGGTGAGACCTTCAATCCCGAATTCCACGAGGCCGTCTCCACCCAGCAGACCGACGATGTGGCGCCAAACACCGTCGCCGACGTCATGCAGAAAGGCTACACGCTCAACGGGCGTGTACTGCGCGCCGCGATGGTGATCGTGGCCAAGCCGACCGGCGAAGGGTAGTTCGCAGTCGTCTTTTAAAGGGGCGTGCGCTTGAAAAGGTTCGCGCCACGCCCCAAATCTTCCGTCAAGTCAAGTTTTGTGTAGTTGTTGAATGGCGCTGGCTTACTACAGCGCGAATCAGAGGGAAATGAACATGGGTAAGATTATCGGTATCGACCTCGGCACCACGAACTCGTGCGTGGCCGTGCTCGAAGGTGATCAGCCGAAGGTGATCGAGAACGCCGAAGGCGAGCGCACGACCCCCAGTGTTGTCGCCTTCACGGACGACGATCAGACGCTCGTCGGTCGCCCCGCCAAGCGCCAGGCGGTCACCAATCCGAATGACACGCTGTATGCGATCAAGCGCCTGATCGGCCGCACTTTCGATGATCCGACCACCAAGAAGGACATCGACACGGTCCCGTACAAGATCGTCAAGGCCGACAACGGCGATGCGTGGGTCGAAGCGCGCGGCCAGAAGATGGCGCCGCCGGAAGTCTCGGCCAAGGTGCTGCAGAAGATGAAGGCCACCGCCGAGGATTATCTTGGCGAGAAGGTCACGGAAGCCGTGATCACCGTGCCGGCCTACTTCAACGACGCGCAGCGCCAGGCCACGAAGGACGCCGGCCGGATTGCCGGTCTCGACGTCAAGCGCATCATCAACGAGCCGACCGCGGCAGCGCTTGCCTATGGCATGGACAAGAAGGGCGGCGACAAGAAGATCGCTGTCTATGACCTGGGCGGCGGCACCTTCGATATCTCCATCATCGAAGTCGCTGAAGTCGACGGCGAACACCAGTTCGAGGTGCATGCCACCAACGGTGACACGTTCCTCGGTGGTGAAGACTTCGACAACGCGATCATCGAGCACATCGCGGCCGAGTTCGAAAAGGAGCAGGGCGTGAACCTGCGCCAGGACAAGCTCGCCCTGCAGCGTCTCAAGGAAGCTGCCGAGAAGGCCAAGATCGAGTTGTCCTCCACGCAGCAGACCGAGATCAACCTGCCGTACGTCACAGCCGATCAGTCGGGTCCGAAGCATCTCAACATGAAGATGACCCGCGCCAAGCTGGAAAGCCTGGTCGAAGATCTGGTTGCTCGCACGATCGATCCCTGCCGCACCGCGCTCAAGGACGCGGGCATGAAGGCTGGAGACATCGACGACGTGATTCTCGTCGGCGGCCAGACCCGCATGCCGGCCGTGCAGGAAGCGGTCAAGAGCTTCTTCGGCAAGGAAGCCCGCAAGGACGTCAACCCGGACGAAGCCGTCGCCGTGGGCGCCGCAATTCAGGGTTCGGTCCTGTCGGGCGACACCACCGACGTGCTGCTGCTGGACGTCACCCCGCTGAGCCTCGGTATCGAGACCCTGGGCGGCAAGATGACCAAGCTCATCGAGAAGAACACCACGATCCCGACTCGCAAGTCGGAAGTCTTCTCGACCGCCGAGGACAACCAGCCGGCCGTGACCGTGCATGTTCTTCAGGGCGAGCGTGAACAGTCCAGCGCCAACAAGTCGCTGGGCCGCTTCGACCTGTCGGACATTCCGCCGGCACCGCGCGGTACGCCGCAGATCGAGGTCACCTTCGACATCGACGCGAACGGCATCCTGAACGTGTCGGCCAAGGACAAGGCCACCGGCAAGGAACAGTCGATCGTGATCAAGGCTTCTTCCGGTCTGTCGGACGAAGAGATCGATCAGATGGTGCAGGACGCCGAGGCGCACGCCGAGGAAGACGCCAAGTTCAACGAACTGATCACGGCGCGCAACCAGGCGGACGGCCTCATCCACGGCATCGAGAAGGCCATGCGCGATCTCGGCGACAAGGTCACCGACGAAGAGAAGCAGCCGATCGACGAGGCCATCAAGGAGCTGCGTGAAGCTCTGGAAGGCGACGACAAGGACGCCATCGACGAGAAGACGCAGAAGCTCTCCGAAGCCTCCACGCCGGTCATGGAGAAGGCCTACAGCGACGGCCAGGGCGCCGAGGGCGAACAGCCCCAAGGCGGCGCCGACCAGGCCCAGGGCCAGGACGGCTCCAACGACGACGTCGTCGATGCCGACTTCGAGGAAGTCAACGAAGACGACAAGAAGTCCGGCACCAACTCCTGATCCGCTGATCAGGTAGTCCTTCAGCCGGGGCAGCGCCAGTCGTTGCCCCGGCTTTTCTGGTTTTGAGAGTTTCGATTCATGGCGAACCGTGATTACTACGAAGTCCTGGGCGTATCGAAAGGTGCGTCGAAGGACGAAATCAAGAAAGCCTATCGCCGCCTGGCGATGAAGAATCATCCGGATCGCAATCCGGATGACGAAGACGCCGAGGCGCGCTTCAAGGAAGCCTCCGAGGCCTACGAAGTGCTTTCGGACGATCGCAAGCGTCAGGCGTACGATCAGTTCGGCCATGCCGGGCTCGGCGGCGCAGCCGGTGGCGGCGCAGGCGCCGGTGCCGGAGGATTCGGCGATATCTTTGGCGATATCTTCTCCGACATCTTCGGCGGCGGCATGGGCGGCGGTGGCCGTTCGCGTGCCTCGCGCGGCGCCGATCTGCGCTACGACCTCGATCTGGATCTGGAAACCGCGATCGACGGCGATACCGTCGAGATTCGGATTCCCACGCTGGAAGAGTGCGGTAGCTGTGACGGTAACGGTGCCGAAGCGGACTCGCCGGTCGATACCTGCGGCACTTGCCAGGGCGTCGGTCAGGTTCGTATCCAGCAGGGTTTCCTGTCGATCCAGCAGACCTGTCCGGATTGCCACGGCTCCGGCAAGAAGGTCCGCAACCCCTGCAAGAAGTGCGGCGGCGAAGGCCGCGTGCAGTCGTCCAAGACCCTGTCGGTGAAAGTGCCGCCGGGCGTGGACAACGGCGACCGCATTCGTCTTTCCGGCGAGGGCGAAGCCGGCGAAATGGGCGGTCCCTCGGGCGATCTCTATGTTCAGATCAATGTTCGCCCGCACGAATTCTTCGTGCGTGATGGCAACAATCTGCGCGCCAACGTGCCGGTGGACATGATCACCGCGGCGCTTGGCGGCGAGATCGACGTGCCCACGCTCAAGGGCAAGGTCAGCCTGCGCATTCCCGCCGAGACCCAGTCCGGCAAGACCTTCCGCCTGCGCGGCAAGGGCGTACAGTCGGTACGTACTTCGTCGCCGGGTGATCTGCTTTGCAAGGTTTCGGTGGAAACGCCGGTCAACCTCAATGCCAAGCAGAAAGGTCTGCTCGAAGAATTGCGCGAAAGCCTGGACAGCAGCGGTCGCAGCCACAGCCCGGCGACGACCTCCTGGCTGGACAAGGCCAAGCGTTTCTTCGGCGAGCATCTGGGCTAACAACTAAAGCGAGCACGTCATGACACGAGTCGCGATCAACGGCGCCGCCGGGCGCATGGGCCGGGAATTGGTCATTGCCTGTCAGCGCAATTCGTCGTTGACGCTGGCTGCCGCCTTCGAGGCCCCGGGCAGCGATGCCATCGGTCAGGACGCCGGGCGTCTGGCCACCGGCGAAGACGCCGATGTGGCTATCGCCTCGGCCGATGATCGAGACGCATCGACCTTCGACGTGCTCGTGGATTTCACTCGACCCGAGCCGTGCCTGTCGGCGATCGATGATTGCGTGGCCGGCGGCGCCGCGATCGTGATCGGAACGACCGGTTTCGATGCCGACCAATTGGCACGTATCGACAAAGCCGCGGACAAGATCGCGCTGGTGATGGCGCCAAACTTTAGTGCCGGCGTGAACTTGACGCTAAAGCTGCTTGAAATGGCAGCAAAAGCACTGGGTGATACGGTCGATATCGAAGTGATCGAAGCGCATCACCGCCACAAGGTGGATGCGCCCTCAGGCACGGCGTTGCGTATTGGCGAAGTGCTCGCCGATGCCACGGGCCGCGACCTCGACGACTGCGCGGTCTATGCCCGTGAGGGCCACACGGGCGAGCGCGAGCGCCAGGCGATTGGCTTCCAGACCATTCGCGGTGGCGACATCGTCGGTGAGCATACGGTGCTTTTTGCGGGCGACGGCGAGCGTCTGGAGATTTCGCACAAGGCGTCCTCGCGTCAGACCTTCGCCGGTGGTGCCATGCGCGCGGCCGGCTGGGCGGCTCAACAAAAGCCCGGCCGCTATGACATGAACGACGTGCTGGGGTTCGACCGCGACTAGGGACTGGCCGCGGCCGATGCAAGCGGCTATAATTTGCCGCCGCCTGTGGCCGAGTTCATTTAATGGATGACGGCCCAACCCGATTAACGGACTCCGGAGTGATTGTTGCGCCCCAAAGCCCTGCTTGCGCTCGAAGACGGTAGCCTGTTTCAAGGTCGTGCGATCGGTGCCGTTGGCACGACGGTAGGGGAGGTCGTTTTCAATACGGCCATGACCGGTTATCAGGAAATCCTGACTGATCCCTCCTATCGTCAGCAGATGGTCACGCTGACCTATCCGCATGTCGGCAATACCGGCGCCAACCCCGAAGATATCGAATCCGATCGCGTACAGGCCGCCGGCCTGATCATCCGCGAAGTGCCGCGTGCGCAGAGTAATTGGCGCGCCAGCGGCAGTCTGATCGAATATCTCGAAGATAACGGCATCGTTGGTATCGGTGATATCGATACGCGCCGGCTCACGCGCATACTGCGCGAGAAGGGCGCCCAGAACGGTTGCATCGTCGCCGGTGACGACATCGACGCCGATTCGGCGATCGAACAGGCGCGCGCCTTCCCGGGCCTGAAAGGTGCGGATCTCGCCGCCGATGCCGGCACCAGGGAATTCTATACCTGGGACGAGCCGACCTGGGTCGGGCCGAACGACAGCCACGAAGCGGCGCCGGCGCAGTATCACGTCGCCGTCTACGACTATGGCGTGAAGTACAACATTCTGCGTCGATTGGTGGATGCGGGCGCCAGCGTGACGGTAGTGCCGCCACGCACGCCGGTCGAGGAGGTGCTCGGCCTGGGCGTGGACGGCGTGCTACTGGCCAACGGCCCCGGCGATCCCGAGCCCTGCGACTACGCGATCGCGACTTGCCGTGAACTCATCGACCGCGCGTTCCCGACGCTAGGTATTTGCCTGGGTCATCAGATTCTGGGCCTGGCTGCCGGCGGCAAGAGCCTGAAGATGAAGTTCGGCCATCACGGCGCCAACCATCCGGTCCAGGATATCGACAGCGGCGAGGTGTTGATCACCAGTCAGAACCACGGTTTTGCCATCGACGAGGCCAGCCTGCCGGAAACCGCACGGGTGACCCATCGCTCGTTGTTCGACGGCTCGCTGCAGGGCATCGAGATCGTGGGCAAGCCGGTGTTTTCCTTCCAGGGGCATCCGGAAGCCAGCCCAGGTCCGCACGATGTGGCGCCGATCTTCGATCGTTTCATGAATGCCATGGCGTCCCGCCGCGCCGGCTAGACAATGCGTGGTCGCCCCGAGGCGGCCGCCGATACATGACTTAAAGACCATGCGCTGCCGGCGGTGAAGCACAGGTGCCGGCCGAGCGCGCCAGTAACCGAGCACGCACGCTATGCCCAAACGCCAAGATCTTCAGTCCATCCTTGTCATCGGTGCCGGCCCGATCGTGATCGGACAGGCCTGCGAGTTCGACTACTCGGGCATGCAGGCCTGCAAGGCGTTGAAGGACGAAGGCTTTCGCGTCGTTCTGGTCAACTCCAATCCTGCCACGATCATGACCGACCCGGAAACGGCGGATGCGGTCTATATCGAGCCCATCACCTGGCAGACGGTCGAGCGCATCATCGAGGCCGAAAAGCCCGATGCATTGCTGCCGACCATGGGTGGCCAGACCGCGCTCAACTGCGCGCTCGATCTGTACAACAAGGGCGTGCTGGAAAAGCACGGCATCGAGATGATCGGCGCGACGCAGGAGGCCATCGACATGGCCGAGGATCGCAGCGCGTTCCGGCGTGCCATGACCGACATCGGCCTTGCGACGCCGGAATCCGCGGTCGTGCACACGATGGAAGAGGGCGCCGAGGTGCAGGCGCGCATCGGTTTCCCGATCATCATGCGCCCGTCGTTCACGATGGGCGGCACCGGCGGCGGCATCGCCTACAACCGCGAAGAGTTCGACGATCTGCTTTCGCGCGGCATCGAACTGTCGCCCACCAACGAAGTGCTCATCGAGCAGAGCGTGCTCGGCTGGAAGGAGTACGAGATGGAAGTGGTCCGCGATCATGCGGACAACTGCATCATCATCTGTGCGATCGAGAACGTCGATGCGATGGGTGTGCACACGGGCGACTCGATCACGGTCGCGCCGGCGCAGACGCTGACCGATCGCGAGTACCAGGTGATGCGTGATGCCTCGCTGGCCTGCCTGCGCAAAATCGGCGTGGATACGGGCGGCTCGAACGTGCAGTTCGCGATCAACCCGGCCGACGGCAAGATGATCATCATCGAGATGAACCCGCGCGTGTCGCGTTCTTCCGCGCTGGCCTCCAAGGCGACAGGTTTTCCGATCGCCAAGGTCGCGGCCAAGCTGGCCGTCGGCTACACGCTCGACGAACTGCAGAACGAGATCACCGGCGGTGCGACCCCGGCCTCGTTCGAGCCGTCGATTGATTATGTCGTCACCAAGATGCCGCGTTTCACTTTCGAGAAGTTTCCGACCGCCGACAGTCGCCTGACCACCCAGATGAAGTCGGTGGGCGAGGCCATGGCGATCGGACGTAACTTCCAGGAATCGCTGCAGAAGGCGATGCGCAGCCTCGAGATCGGCTCCGACGGTTTCGAGCCCAAGATCGAGGATCTGAAGGCTGACGGCGCGCTCGACACGCTGCGCAGCGAATTGTCGACGCCGCGTGCCGAGCGGCTTTGGTATGTCGCCGACGCGTTCCGGGCCGGCTTCAGCCTCGAAGAAGTGCATCAGCTGTGTCATATCGATCCGTGGTTCCTCGACCAGATCGAAGAGCTGATCGCCATGGAGGGCATGCTCAGCCAGTCCACCCTCGGCGATATCGACGCGGATACGCTGCGCGCCTACAAGCGCAAGGGCTTTTCCGACCTGCGCCTGGCCGATCTGCTGAGCTGTGACGAATTCGCGGTGCGCCGCGCGCGTCTCAAGCATGGCATCGTGCCGGTCTACAAGCGCGTCGATTCCTGTGCGGCGGAGTTCCCGACCGCAACGGCCTATCAGTACTCCTCCTACGACGAAGAGTGCGAGGCCGAGCCCAGCGATCGCGACAAGATCATGGTGCTGGGCGGCGGTCCGAACCGCATCGGCCAGGGCATCGAGTTCGATTATTGCTGTGTGCATGCCGCGCTCGCCATGCGCGACGACGGCTACGAAACCATCATGGTCAACTGCAATCCAGAGACCGTGTCCACCGACTACGACACCTCTGATCGCCTCTACTTCGAGCCGCTGACCTTCGAAGACGTGATGTCGATCATCGACGTCGAGCAGCCCAAGGGTGTGATCGTGCAGTACGGCGGCCAGACGCCGCTCAAGCTCGCGCGTCGCCTGGAAGCCGCGGGTGCGCCGATCATCGGCACCACCCCGGACTCCATCGATCTGGCCGAGGATCGCGATCGCTTCCTCAATCTGGTCAACAAGCTGGATCTGAAGCAGCCGGCCAACCGCAGTGCCCGCTCCGAGGCCGAGGCGATGCGCCTGGCCGAAGAAGTCGGCTTCCCGATGGTGGTGCGCCCGTCCTATGTGCTCGGCGGCCGGGCGATGGAGATCGTCTACGAACCCGAGGATCTGCAGCGTTACATGACCGCAGCGGTCAAGGTCTCGCCGGATTCGCCGGTGCTGTTGGATCGCTTCCTAGAGGACGCGATCGAACTGGATGTGGACGCGATCTGCGACGGCAGCGCGGTGTTCATCGGCGGCATCATGGAACATATCGAGCAGGCCGGTGTGCACTCGGGCGACTCGGCCTGTTCGCTGCCGCCCTACAGCCTCGGCCAGGACGTGCTCGATGAGGTGCGTCGCCAGACAGCCGCACTCGCGCGCGGCCTGTCCGTGGTCGGCCTGATGAACGTGCAGTTCGCGATCCGCGGCACCGACGTCTATCTGCTCGAGGTCAATCCGCGCGCTTCGCGCACCGTGCCGTTCGTCTCCAAGGCCACCGGCGTGCCGCTGGCCAAGATCGCGGCACGCTGCATGGTGGGCCAGTCGCTGGAAGCTCAGCAGGTTGGCGCAGAACGCAAGATCGATCATTTTGCGGTCAAGGAAGCGGTTTTCCCGTTCAACAAGTTCCCGACCGTGGATCCGTTGCTCGGCCCGGAGATGAAATCCACAGGCGAAGTCATGGGCGTGGGTCGCACTTTTGGCGAGGCATTCGCCAAGTCGCAGCTCGCCAGTGGCGTAGGCCTGCCGGAAGGCGGTACGGCGCTGATCACGGTGCGTGACGGCGACAAGCCGCACGCCGTGAAGCTCGCGAGCGAGCTCGTGAACGCAGGCTTCCGAATCGTCGCCACCCGGGGCACGGCCAACGCGATCAATGAAGCGGGTATCGACTGCGCAGTCGCCAACAAGGTGAAGGAAGGCCGGCCGCATATCGTCGACATGATCAAGAACGGCGAAATCCAGCTCGTGGTCAACACGACCGAGGGCAAGCGCGCGATCGAGGAATCGCGTTCGATTCGTATCACCGCGCTGCGCTACAAAGTCGCCTACTTCACGACGATCGCCGGCGGCCAGGCAAGCTGCACGGCGCTCACCGACGAGCGGGCATCGCAGGTCTATTCGCTGCAGTCGCTCCAGGCAGCCATCGCCGCAGCTTGATTACGAGGCGTGGTGCATCGGCCTGATGCACCACGTCACGGGGCTTGCGGTAAGAAAAAGTTCGCGCGAGCCGTTATAATGCGATCAAACCAAAACCGATACTGACGCTATTTCCGACATAGATACGGCCTCCCAAGAGGTCAAATTCCGCTCGCCCCTCAAGGAAGACGGGGCCGACATTGTTCGCCTGGTACGCGCTACCGGCGTACTCGACGTCAACTCCGTGTACGCCTACCTGCTGGTTGGCGAGCACTACTCGCAGACGAGCGTGATCGCCGAAGTCGGCGACCAGCTGGCCGGATTCATTTCCGCCTACTGCCCGCCCGAGAAGCCGGACACGGTCTTTGTCTGGCAGGTCGGTGTCGCCGAGGCTGGTCGCGGCAAGGGCCTCGCTACCCGCATGCTCTACGAGATTCTGCGCCGCCCCGCCTGCAAAGACGTGCATTACCTCGACACTACCGTCGGCCCGAGCAACGATGCCTCGATGGCCTTGTTCCGCGGCCTTGCCAAGAAGCTCGATACCCAGTGTGAGGAAGACGAGCTGTTCGCCAGCGAGCTTTTCGGTGACGATGACGGCGAGCCGCACGAGCCGGAAATTCTGTTCCGGATCGGACCGATCGACCGCGCGGCAATCCCCGAACAGGATTGATCCGCGCCCCCGAATTCATCTAGTCAATACGCGTTTAAAACCCGAGCTCACTGCTCAGGAGAAGCTATGGAAACCATCAATCGTCTTGAATCCGAAGTGCGCGGCTATGTGCGCGGCTTTCCCACGGTCTTCACGACCGCGAAAGGCAACCGCATGACCGACGACAAGGGCGAGGTCTATCTCGATTTCTTCGGCGGCGCCGGCGCGCTTAACTACGGTCACAATGACGAAGTGATGAAGGCTGCGCTGCTCGAATACATCCAGGGCGACAACATCTGTCACGGTCTGGATATGGCGACCGCCGAGAAGATCAACTTCCTCGAGACCTTCGAGGAAGTGATCATGAAGCCGCGTGGCATGGACTATAAGATCCAGTTCCCCGGCCCGACCGGCACCAACGCCGTGGAAGCCGCGCTCAAGATCGCGCGCAAGGTGAAGGGCCGCAGCGGCGTGCTCTGCTTTACCGACGGCTATCACGGCATGACGCTGGGTGCGCTCGCCGTGACCGGCAACTCGGCCAAGCGTGGCGGTGCCGGCGTCAATCTGGCGGATACGCACTCCATGCCGTTCTGCGACTATTTCCGTGACGGTCGCGATACCGCCGCAGACCTCGAATACATGGTCAAGGACGGCTCCAGCGGCCTCGAAAAACCCGCTGCGGTCATTCTTGAAACCGTGCAGGGCGAGGGCGGCATCAATATCGCGAGCGATGAATGGCTGCGCGAGATCGAGCGCATTTGTCGTGAGAACGACATGCTGCTGATCGTCGACGACATCCAGGCAGGCGTTGGCCGCACCGGCCCGTTCTTCTCGTTCGAGCCGTCGGGCATCAAGCCGGACATCATCACCGTGTCCAAGTCGCTGTCGGGCTTCGGTCTGCCCTTGGCGATCACCATGATTCGCCCGGATCTGGATATCTGGGAGCCGGGCGAGCACAACGGCACGTTCCGCGGAAACAATCACGCCTTCGTGACCGCCGTCGCTGCCATGAATCACTACTGGCGCGACGATGCCTTCGAAAAGGCGATCCTGCGCAAGGGCGAGCACATGCGTTCGCGCCTCAACGAGATCGTCGACAGCCATTCGGGTTTCAATGCCGAAGTGCGTGGCCGTGGCATGTTCATCGGCGTGGATTGCGAGAACGCCGATATTGCCGACGAGGTCGCGGCCGAATGTTTCGAGCGCAAGCTGCTGCTCGAGACGGCCGGTCCGCGCGACAGCGTGATCAAGTTCATGCAGGCGGTGAACACCACCGACGCCGACATCGACGAAGGCCTGGATATTTTCGCCACCGCGCTGCAGGCGGTGCTCGAGAAGCACGGCCTGAGCCAGGGCGCGGCGTAACTACCGGTTAGCCGTTGTCATATGCATTGCAAGGGCGTACAACTCGTCCGACCAACAGTTAAGGAGATTGCATGAAAATCGTCCGTACCGAAGATCTGCGTGGCACCGATCGCGAAGTCATCAGCAAGGATGGCTGGACCAGCGTGCGGTGGCTCCTCAAGAGCGACAACATGGGCTTCTCGTTCCATGAGACCACGTTCCCGCCGGGTCTCGAATTCGACATGTGGTACAAGCACCACCTCGAAGCCGTGTTCTGCTATCAGGGCGAAGGCACGCTCGTGAACCGGGACACTGGTGAAGAGCACAAGATCGAGCCGGGCACCGTCTATGCGCTCGACAACCACGATCGTCACACGTTGAAGGCCAAGACCGAGCTCAAGCTCGTCTGCGCGTTCAACCCGCCGGTGACCGGTCGCGAGACGCATGATGCCGACGGCGCCTACGTGCCGCCGAAAGACTGATCACTTTCGAGTGATTCGAGTTGAAAAGCCCCGGTCGGTCGACCGGGGCTTTTTTATGGGCGCTTCTGTCAGAGCGCCATGGCAGTGCTATGGGTTTGGGGGGTCGGCCGGCCCGCGGCCGCCCTCGTCTCGTGCGCCGAGCTTCGGTACCGGTTATCGCGTTTCGTTCGTCAGCGCCGATCGGTGAGGGCAAAGGCTTTGTGCCTGCGATGGTTCAGGTCGAAAGACCGCCCACGAACGCACCCAGCAACAGCGGCAGGCTCTGCACCACGATCACGAGAAACAGGCTCGCACTGGCGATGATGCCGATCAGCGGCAGACCGACGAGCGCGCTGCCGGCGCCGATCAGCACGAAACAGAGCACGGCCGCCGGTAGAACCGCCGCAAGCAGGCCGCGCGAGGCGGTGCCCGCTGTACGGCCGCCGACGAAACCGGCGATCAACGGACCAAGCAGTGGGAGCCAGAACAGGAGCAGGGAAAGTACGGCCATCCAGATCATGGCCATCACGAGACTGCCTTTTTCCATGGAACGTATCCTTGAAAGCGCCGGCCCGCATGGACGAGGCCGGGTCAAAACCGGACAATACGCGTCATTATCGCATCGCAGTATCGAACGGCCATGAACCGCTACAGTCTCGATCAATACGAGCGCCCCGAGCTCGAACCGCCGGACAGCGACGCCAAGCTGCTCATGCATTCCTGCTGCGCACCCTGCGCGGGCGAGGTACTGGCCGCGGTCAAGGCCTCCGGTATCGATGTGACGGTGTATTTCTACAACCCGAACATCCATCCGGTACAGGAATACGAGATGCGCAAGGCGGAGGATATCCGCTACTGCGAACAGCTTGGCATTCCGCATATCGACGGCGATTACGATACCGACAACTGGTTCGACCGCATCCGCGGGCTGGAGAACGAGCCTGAGCGGGGACGCCGCTGTACGGTCTGTTTCGACATGCGCTTCGAACGCACTGCGCTCTATGCCGCAGAGAACGGCTATGGCCTGGTGTCGAGCACGCTCGGCATTTCGCGTTGGAAGAATATGGCGCAGATCAACGAGGCTGGGGTGCGCGCGGCCTCCCGCTATCCGGACGTCGCCTACTGGACGCTCAACTGGCGTAAGCAGGGCGGCGCGGCGCGCATGATCGAGATTGCCAAGCGCGAGTCGTTCTACCAGCAGGAATACTGCGGCTGTGTGTACAGCCTGCGTGACACCAACCGGCATCGAACCGCTTCGGGGCGCCCGCGCATTCAGAAGGGCATCAAGTTCTATGGTCGCGAAGCGATCAAGAGCAACGTGCCGGGGCGCGGCGAATACCCCGAGTTCAAGCGCAACGAGCGCTAGCCCAGCGGTCGCGGCCCGGGCCGCGCTGCACTCCGTGATCCATTGCTACGACAGATCGCTTCGTTGCGAGTGCGCGCGCCGGCGCGCGACACGCGGCGCCGCCGCTCGCCGACGCTTATAATAGTTTCATGACCCAACCTCATATCCATTCGGCAGCGGCCCACCGCCAGAGCAAAGCCGATTTCCATGACAAGCAGCGCGCGACGATGGTGGGGGCATTCGTCAATCTGCCGTTGGCGCTGGCCAAGATCGTGGTGGGTTTTCTCGGCCATTCCCAGTCGCTGATCGCGGACGGTGTGCATTCGGCGGCCGACCTGCTCAGTGACGCCATCGTGCTCGGCGCGGTGCGCGTGAGCATGCAACAGGCGGATCGCGAGCACCCTTACGGTCATGCGCGCATGGAAACCGCCGCTACGACGCTGGTGTCGCTGTTCCTGCTGCTGACCGCGGCGGCGCTGGCCTACGACGGTTTCAGCCACCTGGCGGCGACCGACAATATGGTGCCCCCGACCGGCTGGGCCCTGGCGGTGGCCGTGCTGTCGCTGCTGATCAAGGAAGCGCTGTTCTGGTACACGCTGCGGGTCGCACGCAAATCCAAGTCAAAGCTGATCGAGGCCAACGCCTGGCATCACCGTAGCGATGCCTTGTCTTCGGTGGCCGCACTGGTCGCGATTGGCGGCGCGATGGCGGGCTATCCGGCGCTCGACGCATTAGGCGCCATCCTGATCGGCCTAATGCTGGCGTTCATTGGCGTGCGCTACGGCTGGCAGAGTTTTCGTGAGCTTGTGGATACGGGCCTCAAGGCCGACCGGATCCAGGTGGTGCGCGACCAGATCTCGACCGTACCCGGCGTGCGCCACATGCGGCGTCTGCGCACCCGCACCATGGGCGGCCACGACGCCTTCGCGGATGTGGGTGTGTTCGTCGATCCGTATGTGAGTCTTACCGAGGCGCACCGCATCAGCGAGGCGATCACCGCGCGTCTGGTCCGCCATGTCGACGAGATTGCGGATATCTGCGTGCATATCGAACCCGACGGCCATGCCGATTCGGATGCGGCCCATGCGTTGCCGCTACGCGAGCAGGTCCTGCCCGAGCTGGAAGGGGCTTGGGCGCATCTGCCGGTCGCCAAGGATATCCAGCGGGTTACGCTGCATTATGTCGATGACGTCATCGAGGTGGAGATCCACTTGCCGCTCGACCGCGTCGACGATCATGAAACGAATCAGGCGGCCTTTACCCGGGTGGCGGGCGATATCCACGCGGTCGCCGGTATTCGGTTGCTCTATGGCGCGCGGCGCGAAGGAGACACCGCCGGCCGCTGACTTGCCTCAGCTGATTGGCCTCAGTAGGCGAACTCGCTGAATACCGGATCCACCGAGCCCTGCCAGCGACCGTGGTAGAGCGCGAGCAGACTCTCGGCCGGCGTGACGCCGGTCTCGGCGATCTCGGCGAGCTGGTCGAGATACATGCGCTCGTCGCGATCCTGGGCGTCCAGGCGGGCACGCCGCTTGAGCCCGCCCTGGGCGATGGCGACCACTTCCCGGGCGATGTCCTGCAGTGTGCCGCCGCGAAACGGCGTGGCCAGGCCATGCACCGGGGCCTCGCGCCGTAGCGTGTTGCGTTCTTCGGCCGTGAAATCACGACACAGTTGCCAGGCCTGGTCCAGCGCTTCGCTGTCGTAGCACAGGCCGGCCCAGAGCGCCGGCAGGGCGCACAGGCGGCGCCACGGTCCGCCGTCGGCGCCGCGCATCTCCATGAAGCGCTTGAGCCGAACTTCCGGAAACAGGGTGGTCAGATGATCGTCCCAGTCCGAAATCGTGGGCAGCTCGCCGGGCCGCGCGGGTAGCTTGCCGGCCAGGAAGTCGCGGAACGACTGGCCCGAAGCGTCGATGTACTGGCCGTCGCGATAGACGAAATACATCGGTACATCGAGCGCGTAGTCGATATAGCGTTCGAAGCCCATGTCGTCGTCGAACACCCAGTCCAGCATGCCGCTGCGATCGGCATCGGTATCGGTCCAGATCTGGCTGCGATAGCTGACAAACCCGTTCGGCTTGCCCTCGGTGAACGGCGAGTTGGCGAACAGCGCCGTGGCGACCGGCTGCAGCGCGAGGCCGACACGGAATTTCTTGATCATGTCGGCTTCGGAGCCGTAGTCGATGTTCACCTGCACGGTGGACGTGCGCAGCATCATGTCGAGGCCGAGCGTGCCGACCTTGGGCATGTAGGCTTTCATGATGTCGTAACGCGGCTTGGGCATCCACGGTGATTCGTCGCGGCGCCATTTCGGCTGGAAACCCAGGCCGATCAGGCCGACATCCAGCTCGGCAGCCACTTCCTTGACCTGCTTGAGATGGACATGAATCTCGTCGCAGGTTTCATGCACCGTATCCAGCGGTGCGCCGGCCAGTTCGAGCTGGCCGCCCGGTTCGAGCGTGACATGACAGCGGCCGAGTTCGAGGGCGACGACCTTGCCGTTCTCGGACATCGGCTGCCAGCCGAAGCGGGTGAGCTTGTCGAGAAAGGCACGGATGCCCCGATCGCCGTCGTACGGCAACGGGCGCAGCGTGTCGTGTTCGAACACGAATTTCTCGTGTTCGGTGCCCAGGCGCCAGCGACTCGGCGGCTTGCAGGCGTTCTCGAAATACTCGATGAGCTGACGACGATCCGTGATCGTCGCGCCGCCGGATTGCGAAGGCGCGGACATGGACTCTCCAATCACCGATGAACCGGCCGGCGGAACAGGCCCGATTCATGCTGCAGTCTGAATTTGGCGCATGGTAACGTTAAAACGAGTATGTCGGGGTAGCTGGTCAATGCAATCAATGATTCACAGCGTATGGGCCGTGTCCGTGCGCGCGGTTGTCGCCGCGTGCGGCACCGGGGAAAAGAGGGCGCTTCGATGAATGCGACCACGTTCGCGCCGCAACGCTTCGATGCGTTTCTACGCCTGACTCGCCTGAACAAGCCGATCGGCATATTTTTGGTGGTCTGGCCCATGCTCTGGGCGCTGTGGCTCGCCGCGGACGGCTTTCCGGATCTCTGGGTGCTCTGCGTGTTCGTGCTCGGTGCGGTGCTGATGCGCTCGGCCGGCTGTGTAATCAACGATTTTGCCGATCGCAAGATCGACGGTCATGTAAAACGCACCAAGGCGCGGCCGCTGGCCACCGGCGAAGTGAGCCCGCGCGAAGCGCTCATCCTGTTTGCCGTGCTTTGCCTGCTGTCCTTCGGCCTGGTGCTTACGCTCAACGGGTTGACCATTGCGATGGCTTTCGTTGGCGCGGTGCTGGCCGTGCTTTACCCGTTCACCAAGCGCGTGACGCACTGGCCGCAGATGTTTCTCGGCGCCGCTTTTGGCTGGGCGGTGCCCATGGCGTTCGCGGCGCAGGCGAACGGCGTGCCGGGCGGGGGCTGGACGCTGTTTATCGCGACCCTGATCTGGGCGCTGGTCTATGACACCTTCTACGCGATGGTCGATCGGGACGACGATCTCAAGATCGGCGTGAAGTCCACGGCGATCCTGTGGGGGCGTTACGACCGCGCCGTGATTGGCCTGTGCCAGTTCGTGTTCTTTGCATTGCTGATGGTCGTCGGGCTGCAGTTCGGCCTCGGCGTGCTGTATTACCTCGGCCTGCTCGGCGGTGCGGCGATGGCGCTCTATCACCAATGGCTCGCGCGCAATCGGGATCGCGATGCCTGCTTTCGAGTGTTCATGCAGCACAACGTGCTGGGCGGCGTGATCTTTGCCGGCATTGTGGCCGACCTGGCTCTTCGCTAGCCTGCGCCGACTGACCAATCCGCGAACACTCTGCATGGCCGCGATACGAATACTCGACAAGGGCGTCTTCGACTGTTTCGAGGCCGGACTGCTCGACGATGAGGGTAAGCCGGTCAACGCCGAAGTTTCGGCGGTCGCCTGGGATGGCCATCGGCTGGTGATGGCCAGCGACAAGAACATACCGGGCGCCCATCGCTCGCCGGTGTTCGCCATGGACTGCGTCGATGGTCGTCCGCAGCACGACACGCTGGCCTATTACACCGCGGATCTGATTCGCAACGCCGAGAAGTACGAGGATTTCGCGCTGACTTCTAGCGGCACACACCTCATTGCGACGACTGGCTTCGATCGCCTGGATACGTCGTCTGCCGGTCTGCACCACTACAACCGACTGCTGGTCTGGCCAATCGACGAGCCCGACATGCCGCGGCTGGTGAGCGAAAGCGAGGAAGCCGGCGTACGCAGCTCGGTCGACCTGCGTGCCGGTTTCGGCGCCGCGCTTGATGCGCCTTATTACAAGATCGAGGGGCTCGCCGCCATTCCGGGTCGCGAGGGTGGGGACGACCGCCTGCTGTTCGGAATCCGCGAAGTCGGTGCCGACCACGAGAACTTCGACTATGTCGCGCGCGTGGTCGGCGTGCCGTACCGCATGGAAGACGATGACCTGGTATTCACCGGCGACTTCGAGGTCGTCTACGATTTCGATCCGTCGCAGTGGGCAGATATCCGTTTCGAAGTGGGGCTGTCCAGCCTGGAGTATGACCCCGACAACGACGGGCTCTATCTGCTGACCAGCTTCGAGGTCGAGGACGACAACGGCGCCGAGCAGGTCGGCGCCTATCTCTGGTGGCTGAGCCTTGACGATTTCGCCGCCTGCCGTGATCCCGCGCCGGTCCGGGCCGAAGCCGGCCATGTGTTCGAGTTTGCCAACAAGGCCGAGGGCGTTGCCGTGCTCGGCGATAACCGGCTGTTCGTGGTCTACGATCCGGATCGCGAGCTGGTGCTCGAAGACGAGCACCCTCGCGATGCGCGCGAGCCGCACGAGGCCCCCTATACACTGCTGGCGGTCGTCTGACCGCGGCCCATCCGTCCGACAAGCGAGCAAGTATGAGCAACGCCGACATCGTCGCGCGCGACCTGCGGGTCGTCTGGCATCCCTGCACCCAGATGAAGGACACCGAAGCCATGCCGCCGATCCCGATCCGACGGGGCGAGGGCGTCTGGCTGGAGGATTTCGACGGCAACCGCTATATCGATGCGGTGAGCTCGTGGTGGGTCAACATATTTGGCCATGCCAATCCGACCATCAACGATCGCATCAAGAACCAGCTCGACACGCTCGAACACGTCATGCTGGCGGGCTTCTCGCACGAACCGGCCGTGGAGCTGGCCGAGCGGCTGGTCGATCTCACGCCGGATGGTTTGAGCCGCGCCTTCTATGCCGACAACGGCTCCGCGGCAGTGGAAGTCGCGCTCAAGATGAGCTTTCACTACTGGCGCAACATCGGCCACGGTGAAAAGACCCGTTTCATCAACCTGTCCAACAGCTATCACGGCGAGACCCTCGGCGCGCTGGCGGTCGGCGATGTCGATCTCTACAAGAAGACCTATGAGCCGCTGCTGCTCAAGCCCCTGACCGCGCGTTCGCCGGATTGCTACGAACGCGAACCGGGTGTGAGCTGGGAAGAGCACAGTCGTGCCGTATTCGCCGACATGGAAGCGCTGCTCGCAGAGCACGCCCACGAGACCTGTGCCGTGATCGTCGAGCCCTTGCTGCAGTGCGCCGGGCACATGCGGATGTATCACCCGGTCTATCTGGAACTGCTGCGTGAAGCGTGCAGCCGCTACAACGTGCACCTGATCGCCGACGAAATCGCGGTCGGATTCGGACGCACGGGTACGCTGTTCGCCTGCGAGCAGGCCGGCGAGAACGGCATTACACCCGATTTCATGTGTCTTTCGAAGGGCCTGACGGCAGGCTATCTGCCGTTGTCGATCACGATGACGACCGATGACGTGTACGACGCGTTCTACGACGACTACGCGAATCTGACCGCGTTCCTGCATTCGCATTCGTACACGGGCAACCCGTTGGCCTGTGCGGCCGCGCTGGCGACGCTCGATGAGTTCGAGCGGCTCGACCAGGTCAACGTGAACCGGCGTCTGGCACGGCACATGGCCGACGCCGTTGCGCCGCTAGCCGATCACCCGAACGTCGCCGAAGTGCGCCAGACGGGGATGACGCTGGCCATCGAAATGGTCAAGGACAAGGCCACGAAAACCCCGTTCGACTGGCGCGAGCGTCGCGGCGTCGAGGTCTATCGCCATGCGCTTACCCAAGGGGCGCTGCTGCGCCCGCTGGGCGATGTGATCTACTTCATGCCGCCCTACGTGATCACGCCCGAGCAGATCGCACACCTTGGTCGGGTAGCTGCAGAGGGCATCGAGCGTGCTGTCTCGACTTGAATCGCGTGCGCTGCTAGCCTGAATTGCATCCGGGCCATGGTGGCCCCGACACATACCGATTCTTGCCCCAAGAGCAATCGAGAAACGGTCGCCTGATCCGGCGGCCGTTTTGTTTTAGGGCAACGTATTTTCGAGGTAGAGCGAGATGGATAAGACTCCGCTGACGCAGAATGGCGCCGATGCGCTGCGTGACGAGCTTAAGCGGCTGAAAAAGACCGAACGCCCGCGGATCGTCGCGGCGATCGAAGAAGCGCGCGCGCATGGCGATCTCAAGGAGAACGCCGAGTATCACGCCGCCAAGGAAGAGCAGGGCTTCAATGAAGGCCGTATCAACGATATCGAAGGCAAGCTCGCTACCGCGCAGATCATCGACGTGGCGCGTGCGGGCGCCCAGGCCAATGGCCGGGTGATCTTTGGCGCCACACTCGATCTCGTCGACGAGGACAGCGGTGACGAATTGACCTACCAGATCGTTGGCGAGGACGAAGCCGACATCAAGGCCGGTCTGTTGTCGTTCGCCTCGCCCATTGCCCGCGCTCTGATCGGCAAGACCGAGGGCGATGTCGTGGATATCGACGTGCCCGGCGGTCGGCGCACGCTCGAGATCGTGGAGGTGCGTTACGTCTAGGTCCGGCAGAGCGCCGGGCGGCGTCAGCTTTTTTCCGGGTTTGGCCGGTAGATGGTTGCCGTGCGTCCGATCTGCTGGACGCAGGCTGCTTCAAGACGTTCGCAGACTGTGTCGACTTCGGCCCGGCGTTCGCTCTTGTCTTCGCTCGCCAGCTTGATCTTGACCAGTTCGTGATCGAGCAGGGCACGATCCATCTCGGCGAGCACTGGCTCGCTCAGTCCCGCGGCACCGGTCTGCACGATGGGCTTGAGATGATGGGCCTGCTTCTTGAGCTCGCGGCGAGCCGCAGCATCGAGGTTTAAGGGCATGGGTGCCTGTCCGGGACGGGTTGAAAACAGCGCAACAGTATACGACTCATGAGCAAGCGCAGCGATACAAGGCGTTGGCTGGACAAGCACCGCAACGACCCCTACGTCCGAGCGGCCCAGCAGGACAACTACCGCTCGCGTGCGGTCTACAAGCTCGCCGAGGTCGACGAGCGCGATCGCCTGCTCAAGGGCAAGCGCTGTATCGTCGATCTGGGGGCGGCGCCCGGCGGATGGAGCCAGTACTGTCGGCGCCAGCGTCCCGAGGCGCGGGTCGTGGCGCTGGACCGGCTTGAAATGAAGCCGATCGAAGGCGTCGATTTCCTCAACGTGGACTTCGATCAGCAGGAAGGCATCGAGACGCTGCTCGATACGCTCGGCAGCGATCGTGTCGATCTTGTACTTTCCGACATGGCCCCCAATTTGACAGGGATCATGGTGGCCGATCAGGCCGGTGTGATGCAGTTGGCGGAACTCGCGCTGGATCTGTGCAACACCGTGCTGGATTCTGACGGCGACCTGTTGATCAAGGTCTTTCAGGGCGAGGGTTTCGACGAGATGCTTGTCGACATGCGCAAGCGTTTTCGGCGGGTTGCCGTGCGCAAGCCCAAGGCTTCGCGAGACGCCAGCCGGGAGATGTATCTGCTCGGCCAGGGATGGCGTACATAAGACTGGAATAATTCAACGGCCGAACCGGCCGATTGGCTATACTGTCTCCAGATGACAGAACAGACGATAATCACACGACCGGACACACGCGGTCGAGGATGTAGATCTTGAACGAACTAGCTAAGAATCTGCTGCTGTGGGTCGTGATCGCGCTCGTATTGATGAGCGTGTTCTCGAGCTTCGCGCCGTCCACCTCGAATGCGAACGAAATGCCGTATTCGCAGTTCCTGACTCAGGTTCAGGATGGCAGCGTTTCGCAGGTCAATATCGAGGACCAGCGGATTCGCGGACAGCTCAAGTCGGGGCAGAACTTCACTACGTTCAGCCCCGAGTCCGACAACAAGGCCATGATCGGCACGTTGATGGATAACAACGTCGAGATCACGGGCGAGCCGCCGGATCAGGGGTCGTTCCTCAAGCAGATTCTGATCTCCTGGTTCCCGTTCCTGCTGCTGATCGGCGTGTGGATCTACTTCATGCGTCAGATGCAGGGTGGCGGTGGCGGCCGCGGCGCGATGTCGTTCGGCAAGTCCAAGGCCAAGATGATGCAGGCCGATCAGATCAAGCTGACGTTTGCGGACGTGGCCGGCGTCGAGGAAGCCAAGAGCGAAGTCCAGGAGCTCGTCGAGTTCTTGTCCGAGCCGGGCAAGTTCCAGCGTGTGGGCGGCAAGATCCCGCGCGGCGTGCTCATGGTCGGCTCGCCCGGTACCGGCAAGACGCTGCTCGCCAAGGCCATTGCGGGCGAAGCGGGCGTGCCGTTCTTCTCGATCTCGGGTTCCGATTTCGTCGAGATGTTCGTGGGTGTCGGTGCATCGCGTGTGCGCGACATGTTCGAGCAGGCCAAGAAGCAGTCCCCCTGCATCATCTTCATCGACGAGATCGACGCAGTCGGCCGCCAGCGTGGCGCGGGCCTGGGCGGCGGTCATGACGAGCGCGAGCAGACCCTCAACCAGTTGCTGGTCGAGATGGATGGCTTCGAGGGCAGCGAAGGCGTGATCGTCATTGCCGCCACCAACCGTCCGGACGTGCTCGACCCGGCGCTGCTGCGCCCGGGCCGTTTCGACCGCCAAGTGGTCGTGCCGCTGCCGGATGTGCGCGGTCGCGAGCAGATTCTGAAAGTGCACATGAAGAATGTGCCGGTGCACGACAACGTCAAGCCGTCGATCATCGCGCGCGGCTGCCCCGGTTTCTCTGGTGCGGATCTGGCCAACCTCGTCAACGAGGCGGCATTGTTCGCGGCGCGGGCGAACAAGAAACTCGTGGTTCAGGAAGACTTCGAGCGCGCCAAGGACAAGATCATGATGGGCGCCGAGCGCAAGTCGATGGTCATGACCGAGGACGAGAAGCGCCTGACGGCTTATCACGAGGCTGGCCACGCGATTATCGGCCTGTCGGTGCCGCAGCACGATCCGGTTCACAAGGTGACCATCGTGCCGCGCGGCCGTGCGCTGGGCGTGACCATGTTCCTGCCGGAAGAGGATCGCTACAGCCATTCCAAGCAGAGCCTGATCAGCAAGATCTGCACGCTCTACGGTGGCCGTCTGGCCGAAGAGATCATCTTCGGCAAGGAAGCCGTTACGACTGGCGCTTCCAACGACATCGAGCGCGTCACCGAGATCGCCCGCAACATGGTCACCAAGTGGGGTCTGTCGGATCGTCTCGGTCCGATCGCCTACGATACGGAAGACAGCCAGCCCTTCCTGGGGGCGTCGACTACCCAGTCGAGCGGCATCTCCGATGAGACCGCGCATGCGATCGACAAGGAAGTGCGCTCGATCATCGATGGCTGCTACGAGCGCGCGAAGCAGATTCTCGAGGACAACATGGACAAGCTCCATAACATGTCCGATGCGCTCATGAAGTACGAGACGATCGACCGCAAGCAGATCGACGAGATCATGCAGGGTCGTGAGCCCGGTCCGCCGCAAAGCTGGGACGACGATTCGGACACGCCGAGTTCCGGTGGTGGCAACGCCCCGGCCACCGGCGCGTCCGACAACTCGGCCGGCGGCGACGGCGACACGGACAAGGACAAGGGCGTGCCGAGCCCGGCGCACCACCACCGCCAGTCCTGAGTCGTCGACTTGATCAGGCCGTCAGCGTGAGCTGGCGGCCTTTTTTATGTCCGATCAATTCTCTATAGCCTTTTTTTCAAGCCATGTCTGAGCGCCCCAGTCATTCCTCTGCGTCGCTGTCGAGCGCGCGTACAAGCCTTGATCTGAGTCAGCCCGTGGTCATGGGCATTCTCAACGTGACGCCGGATTCGTTCTCCGATGGCGGCCAGTTCGTCGAGACCGAAAAGGCTGTTGCGCATGCATTGGACATGGTCGAGGAGGGGGCGCGAATAATCGATATCGGCGGGGAGTCGACACGCCCCGGCGCGTCGCCGGTGGCCGAGCGCGACGAGATCGACCGCGTCGTGCCCGTGATCGAAGCGCTTCGCGAGCGCAGCGATATCTTCATCTCGATCGACACGATCAAGCCCGAAGTCATGCGCCGCGCCTGTATGGCCGGTGCAGACCTGATCAACGATGTGATGGCGTTGCGTGCCGAGGGCGCCGTCGAAGTAGCTGCCCAAACAGGTGCCGCGGTATGTCTGATGCACATGCAGGGCGAGCCCCGCACCATGCAGCAGGCGCCGGCCTACGATGATGTCGTCGCGCAAGTGCAGTCGTTTTTGGCGGATCGCGTCGCGGTCTGTGAGGCAGCCGGAATCCCGCCAGAGCGCATCTGTATCGATCCGGGTTTCGGTTTCGGCAAGACGCTGGAGCACAACCTGACGCTGATGCGCGAACTCGAGACCTTCACGCAAGAGCGCCTGCCCGTGCTGGTGGGCGTATCCCGCAAGACCATGTTTGCGCGTCTGTTCGAAGACGACAGCATGGGCGCGCGCATCAATGGCAGCCTGGCGGCGGCGTTCTGGGCGGCGCAATGCGGCGCGCGTATCATCCGCAGCCATGATGTGCGCGAAACGCTGCAAGTGCTTACGCTGGCGCGCGCTCTGGCCGATACACCGTTGGTAGATTCAACAGTCAAAGGGTAGTTGTGGCACAGCGATATTTCGGAACGGATGGTATTCGAGGTGAAGTCGGCGAATGGCCGCTGACCCCCGATTTCGCACTCAAGCTGGGCTGGGCGACTGGCCGGGTGCTGGTGCGCCGGCTGGGCGAACGCGGTGTGCCCGAAAGTGCCGGCGAGCGCGCACAGGTGCTGATCGGCAAGGACACGCGGCTTTCCGGCTACATGTTCGAGTCGGCTCTCGAGGCCGGATTCGCCTCGGCCGGCGTCGATGTGCTGCTTGTCGGCCCGATGCCGACGCCGGCTATCGCCTATCTGGCACGCACCTTTCGTGCAGCAGCCGGTGTGGTGATCAGCGCGTCGCATAATCCCTATGCCGATAATGGCGTGAAGTTTTTCTCGCACTTTGGCCAGAAGCTGCCCGATGCGGTGGAGCAGGACATCGAAGCCGAGCTCGATGAGCCGCTGACCTGCGTGGCATCGGATCGCCTGGGCCGAGCGCGGCGTGTCGAGAGCGCGCCGGGGCGGTATATCGAGTTCTGCAAATCCACGGCGCGCTTCGAAAACGGCGGACTGTCGGGGCTAAAGATCGTGATCGATTGCGCCAACGGCGCGACTTACCACGTGGCGCCTGACGTGTTCCGCGAGTTGGGCGCGCAGGTCGAGGTGATCGGCGACAAGCCGGATGGGCTGAACATCAACCGCGACTGCGGCTCGACGCATCCGAAGGGGTTGTCCGAGGCCGTACGCCGCTTCGGTGCAGACGCGGGTATTGCGCTCGATGGCGACGGTGACCGCTGCATCATGGTCGATCATGAAGGCAGTATCGTCGACGGCGATCAGCTCCTCTACGTGATTGCCGATGCGCGTCGGCGCGCCGGCGAGTTGCAAGGGCCCGTGGTGGGCACGTTGATGAGCAATCTGGGTCTCGCGCTCGCGCTCAAGCGCGATGGCGTGGCTTTCGAGCGCGCCAAGGTGGGCGATCGACATGTGTTCGAGCGTCTCCAGGCGCTGGGCGCCAATATCGGCGGCGAATCCTCGGGTCATATTCTTTGTCTGGACCGGACCACCACCGGTGACGGCATCGTTTCGGCGCTGCAGGTTCTCGCCGCGATGGTGGCGGCCGGCGAAAGCCTTCAGGCCCTGGTTCAGCCCGTCGATAAATGCCCGCAGACGTTGGTCAACGTGCGCGTCGAGCGCGGCAGCGCCGGCGTGCTCATGGACGATGAGCGCGTCACCAGCGCCGTACGTGACGTCGAAAGCTCGCTTGGCGAAGAAGGTCGCGTATTATTGCGCCCCTCCGGCACCGAGCCACTGCTGCGCGTGATGGTTGAAGGCACCGATGCGGTCGTAGTCGAAGACTGCGCCAACCGCTTGGCCGAAACCGTACGCGAAGCTGCAGGCGCCGCCTGAAATTGGATTACGCAAAGAGCAAGGGACAGACGATGAGCCGAAAGATGCTGATTGCGGGCAATTGGAAGATGAACGGCGACAGCGCGCAGGTCGACGCTTTCGCGCGCGACGTAAAGAGCGCTGCGGGCGAATTGGCTGCGCAGTTACTGGTCTGCGTGCCGTTTGTCTATATCGACCGCATGGGCCGCGAGCTGGCCGATAGCTCGGTCGCGCTCGGCGCTCAGAACATTGCCGCCGAAGTGGATGCCGGCGCATTCACCGGCGAAGTCAACGGCGCGATGCTGGCCGATACGGGCTGCAGCCAGGTGATTGTGGGCCACTCCGAGCGGCGCGCGCTTTATGGCGAGACGGACGCCGTGGTCGCAGCAAAGACGACCGCGGCCGTCGCTGCCGGACTGAAGCCGATCGTCTGCGTCGGCGAAACCCTCGAGCAGCGTGATGCTGACCAGGCCGAGGCCGTGCTCGGTGCGCAGATTGCAGCGCTGTTCGATCAGTGTGATGCGGCAACACTTGCGCAGGTCACTATTGCTTACGAGCCGATCTGGGCGATTGGCACGGGCCGCTCGGCCACGCCGGAGCAGGCGCAGGCAATTCATGCATTTCTACGCGGGCAAATCGCCGATAGGGATGTTACACTTTCGCAATCGGTGCAGCTGCTTTACGGCGGCAGCGTAAAGCCGGACAATGCCGCGGCACTTTTCGCCGGGGCGGACGTCGACGGCGCGCTGGTTGGCGGCGCTTCGCTCAAGGCCGATTCATTCTTGGACATCGCGCGCGCGGCCGGTTAGGCTCGCGGCGTTCACAGGCTCTGGCATGGTTTATACAATACTGGTCATCGTCCAGATCGTCGTTGCATTGGCCCTCGTTGGGCTTATCCTAGTGCAGCACGGTAAGGGCGCCGACGCAGGCGCTGCTTTTGGTAGCGGCGCATCGGGTACGGTTTTCGGGGCCAAGGGTTCCGCAAACTTCATGACCCGTGCCACCGCGGCTTTGGCCACGGTGTTTTTTGCCATCAGCCTGACGCTGGCATATCTGATCAATGGTGCAAGCACGCCCACGGGTAGCGTCACCGATCAGGTGCAGGAACAGGCGCCGGGCTCGTCATTGTTGTCGGATAGCAACAACAACGGCGTGCCGGGCGACGAGACCGTAACCGGCGAAAGCGGTTCGGCCTCGAGCGAGGGCGCAGCGTCCGATACGTCGGGTGCGCAACAGTCAGAAGGCAGCGCCGGCGACACCGCCGACGAGGCCGATACCAGTGCGCAAGTGCCTGAATAGGCAGCGCCTGGCCACGATCATGCCGACGTGGTGGAATTGGTAGACACGCTGTCTTGAGGGGGCAGTAGCGAGAGCTGTGCCGGTTCGAGTCCGGCCGTCGGCACCAAACAATTTGTCAGCGACGTGAGAGGCACGCCAGCGGCGACATGCGAGTCACGATCAAGAAAGGTCTGGATCTGCCCATCGACGGCGCTCCCAGGCAAACTATTCATGATGCGCCGCCCGTCGGTCGTGTTGCGGTTATCGGTATCGATCACCATGGCATGAAGCCGACGATGCGGGTCGCCGAAGGCGACCACGTTCGGCTTGGCGATGTGCTCTTCGAAGACAAGAAGACGCCGGGCGTGCTTTACACGGCGCCGGGTGCAGGCGAGGTGGTCGCGATCAATCGCGGCGCCAAGCGCGTGCTTCAGTCCATCGTCATCCAGCTCAAGTCTGAGCCGGGCGAAGACGATGAAATCACCTTCGATAGCTACGCGCCGGAAAAACTCGGCGATCTAGATTCCAGGAAGGTTGAGGAGACGCTGGTCGCCTCCGGTCTCTGGACGGCGCTGCGTACGAGACCCTTCAGCAAGGTGCCGGCGCCGGGCAGTCGCCCGCGGTCGATTTTCGTGACCGCGATGGATAGCAACCCGCTGGCCGCAGACCCCGCCGTCATCATCAATAACCGTCGCTCGGACTTCGTCAACGGTCTGCGCGTGCTTGGCCATCTAAGCCAGGGGGCGGTCTATATCTGCAAGGCGCCCGGCGCGGACGTGCCGCAGCCCGGCGGTGGTCGCTTCGTAACGGCCGAATTCGAAGGCAAACACCCGGCCGGACTGGTCGGTACCCACGTGCATTTTCTCGAGCCTGTCAGTGCGGCGGATCGCGTTTGGCATCTTGGTTACCAAGATGTGATGGCGATCGGCGCGCTGTTCACGACCGGGCGTATCAACGTCGAGCGTATCGTCGCGCTCTGCGGACCGGCAGCATCGAATCCGCGTCTGGTGCGCACGCGTATGGGTGCCAGTACAGACGAGTTGCTGGATGACGAAGTCAAGGGCGATGAAGTGCGTGCGATTTCGGGGTCCGTGCTTTCGGGTCGTCGCGCGTCGGAGTGGGGCTCTTATCTGAGCCGTTACGACACGCAGCTGACGCTGTTGCCGGAAAGCCGCGAGCGCCCGTTCATGGGTTGGGTGATGCCCGGTCGGAATCGTTTTTCGAAGATCAACGTCTTTCTGTCGAGTCTGCTCAAGCCGGCGAGCTACAAGTTCAATACGTCCCAGAACGGTAGTGCTCGCGCCATGGTGCCGATCGGCAACTATGAGGAAGTGATGCCGCTCGACATTCTGCCGACCCAGTTGCTGCGTGCACTGCTGGTGCGCGACACCGATAGCGCGCAGGCGCTCGGTGCGGTAGAGCTCGATGAAGAGGATGTGGCGTTGTTGTCCTTTGTAGACGTTGGCAAGTACGACTTCGGTCCGCATCTGCGCGCGAACCTCGAAATCATCGAACGCGAGGGCTGACATGGCCGGCTTGAGAGAAACGCTGGATCGGATGCATCCGCTGTTCGCCAAGGGCGGACGGCTGGAGCGCTTCTATGCGCTCTACGAAATGGTGGATACGTTCCTGTATTCCCCGGGGGATACGACCCGTACCGCGCCGCATGTGCGCGACGGCATCGATCTCAAGCGGGTCATGATCTATGTCTGGCTCGCGACGTTCCCCTGCATATTCATGGCCTGCTGGAATACCGGTTTCCAGGCCAACCTTGCGATGTCGGAAATGGGCATCGACACGGTCGACAACTGGCGCCAGCTGCCGCTGCAGCTGCTCGGCGTCGGTCATAGCCCGGACAGCTTCTGGGATAACTTCGTATTCGGCTTCTGGTACTTCGCGCCGGTCTATTTCGTGACGTTCCTGGTTGGCGGGTTGTGGGAAGTGCTGTTTGCGGCCGTGCGCAACCACGAGATCAACGAAGGCTTCTTCGCGACCTCCATTCTCTACACCCTCACGTTGCCGCCGGCGATCCCGCTCTGGCAGGCCGCGCTGGGCATCACCTTCGGTATCGTTGTCGGCAAGGAAGTGTTCGGCGGTACGGGCAAAAACTTCCTCAACCCGGCGCTGACCGGGCGCGCGTTCCTGTTCTTTGCGTTCCCGGCCTATATGTCGGGTGACAGCGTTTGGGCAGCCGTCGATGGCTGGTCCGCAGCAACACCGCTGGGCCTGGGTGCGAGTGAAGGCATGGCGGCGATCACCAGTCAGCTGACATGGTGGGATGCCTTTTCTGGCGGCATTCAGGGCTCACTCGGTTCTACCTCCACGCTGGCGATCCTGCTGGGCGCTGCTTTTCTGCTCTATACCCGGGTTGCCTCCTGGCGAATCATGGCCGGTTGCGTCGGCGGTCTCATCGCCACGACGCTGCTGTTCAATCTGATTGGCAGTGAAAACAACCCGATGTTCGACATGCCCTGGTATTGGCATCTCGTGATTGGCGGTTTCGCCTTTGGTGCGGTCTTCATGGCGACCGATCCGGTCAGCGCCGCGATGACGAACAAGGGGCGCCTGATCTATGGCGCGCTGATTGGTGTGATGACCGGGCTCGTTCGTGTGGTGAACCCGGCGTTTCCGGAAGGCATCATGCTGGCGATTCTGTTTGCCAATATCTTCGCGCCGCTGATCGACTACTTTGTGGTGCAGGCGAACGTGCGTCGGCGCCAGAAGCGCCTGGCTGCGGTCAACGGCTCGCGTAGCGATGCAGGCGATGTCGAGACGGTGCCCGCGGAGTAGATCATGGTAGGAATCGTAGGTTTTTCTCGCGACGGCGTCGGCTACATCGTAGTCGTGGCGCTGGCCGTATGTCTGGTGTGCTCGGTGCTGGTCGCCTCGGCTGCGACTTTTCTCAAGCCCATGCAGACCGTGAACGCCAAGGCGGACCGTCGCAGTAATATTCTCGAAGTGTCCGGGTTGCCCAGCGGCCCCGATGTGGACGTGAACAAGCTCTTCAACGACCGCATCGAAAGCCGCGTGGTCGATCTGTCGACCGGCGAGTACGCGACAGATCTCGAAGCCGAGGGTTTCGACCAGCGGGACGCAGCCTCGGATCCGGAGAAAAGCATCAAGATCCCGGCCCGTGAAGATGTCGCCGACATCAAGCGTCGCGCTAAATACGCCGAGGTTTATCTCGTCAACGACGAACAGGGCGAACTGCAGACGATCGTGCTGCCCGTCCACGGCTACGGGTTGTGGTCGACAATGTATGGTTTTCTGGCGCTCAAGCCAGACGCGAATACGGTCGAAGGCCTCAAGTACTACGAGCAGGGCGAAACCCCGGGGCTCGGCGCCGAAGTCGAGAACCCGCGCTGGCGCGCCAAGTGGGAAGGCAAGAAAGTCTACGGCGAAGACGGCGAAGTGCAGCTCAGTGTCATCAAGGGTAGTGTGGGTTCGAACACGCCCAATGCCGAGTACAAGGTGGATGGATTGTCCGGCGCTACGCTCACCAGTCGTGGCGTTTCCAACACGATCCACTACTGGCTTGGCGCCAACGGCTTCGAGCCTTTCCTGAAAAAACTTCGTAACGGCGATCTCGCCGCTGAGGGTTAGTCGACATGGCACAAAGCCAGGCAATGAAGGTGTTGACCGAACCGCTGGTCAACAACAACCCGATTGCATTGCAGATCCTGGGTATCTGCAGCGCGCTCGCGGTGACCAACCAGGTCGCTACCGCGTTGCTCATGTGCATTGCTTTGACCGCAGTGACCGCCTGTTCGAACTTCTCGATCAGCCTGATCCGCAATCATATTCCTTCGAGTATTCGCATCATCGTGCAGATGACGATCATCGCCTCGTTGGTGATCGTGGTGGATCAGCTCATGAAGGCGTTCGCTTACGATCTGGCGAAGTCGATGTCGGTGTTTGTCGGCCTGATCATCACCAACTGCATCGTCATGGGCCGCGCTGAAGCGTTTGCCATGAAAGAGCCGCCGGGGCTGGCATTTCTCGACGGTATCGGCAACGGCCTGGGTTACAGCCTGATTCTGATCCTCGTCGGCGTGGTTCGTGAATTGTTTGGCGCGGGTTCCCTGCTGGGCTATCAGATCCTGCCGCTGGCAAGCGCGGGTGGTTGGTATGTGCCGGTGGGCATGATGCTCTTGCCGCCGAGTGCCTTCTTCATCATCGGCTTTCTCATCTGGGGCCTGCGTAGCTGGAAGCAGGAACAGGTGGAAGAAGCCGAGTACCAGATTCACCAGGTGCATCGCACCGAAGTGGTCTAACGGATAGCCGGGGACGTTTGAAGTGGAAGACTATCTCAGCATCCTGATCAAATCGATCTTCATCGAGAATCTGGCGCTCGCCTTCTTTCTCGGTATGTGCACCTTTCTGGCGCTGTCGAAAAAGATTTCGACAGCGATCGGTCTCGGCGTCGCCGTGATTGTGGTGCAGGGCCTGACCGTGCCGGTCAATAACTTGATCTACCAGTTCTTGCTCAAGGAAGGCGCACTTGGCTGGGCCGGGATGCCGAACGTCGATCTGAGCTTTCTCGGTCTGATCAGCTATATCGGCGTGATCGCGGCGATGGTGCAGATTCTGGAAATGTTCCTGGATCGCTTCATGCCTGCACTCTATGCTGCACTCGGCGTGTTCTTGCCGCTGATCACCGTGAACTGCGCGATCATGGGCGGTTCGCTTTTCATGGTCGAGCGCGACTACGGTTTTGGCGAGAGTCTGACCTACGGCTTCGGTAGTGGCATCGGCTGGGCGCTGGCAATCGCAGCGCTGGCCGGCGTGCGCGAGAAGCTCAAGTATTCGGATGTGCCGGATGGCCTGCAGGGGCTCGGTATCACCTTCATCACGGTCGGGTTGATGTCGCTGGGCTTCATGGCCTTTTCCGGCATCCAGCTCTAGATACGCCGCTTCGGAGAACGTGAGAACCCATGGGTGAAGTAGCGCAAATCAGTCTCGGCGTCGGCGTATTCACAGGCGTTGTATTGTTTCTGGTGGCGGTCATTCTGATCGCTAAATCGCGCCTGGTCGCGACCGGGAATGTGAACATCGAGATCAATGGCGAGAAGACCATCAAGGCGCCGGTCGGCACGAAGTTGCTGGGCGCGTTGGCCGACTCCAAGCTTTATGTTTCGTCCGCCTGTGGCGGCGGCGGCACCTGTGCACAGTGCAAGGTGAAAGTGCTCGACGGTGGCGGCTCGATCCTGCCGACCGAAGAAACGCATATCAACAAGCGCGAAGCCCGAGAGGGCGATCGTCTGTCCTGTCAGGTCACCGTCAAACAGGACATGAAGATCCGTGTCCCCGAAGAGGTCTTCGGCGTCAAGCAGTGGACGTGCAAGGTTCGCTCCAACGACAACGTTGCCACTTTCATTAAGGAGCTCGTGCTCGAGCTTCCCGAGGGTGAGCACGTGAACTTTCGTGCCGGCGGTTACATCCAGATCAGCTGTCCGCCGCACGAGGTCGCGTACAAGGACTACCTCATCGACGAGCGGTTCCACGAGGACTGGGATACGCATAATCTGTGGCGCTATGTCTCCCGCGTTGACGAGACGGTGACGCGTGCCTATTCGATGGCGAACTATCCGGAAGAGGCGGGCATCATCATGCTCAACGTCCGGATCGCGACCCCGCCGCCGCGCAATCCGGATGTGAAGCCCGGCGAGATGAGCTCTTATATCTTCAGCCTCAAAGAGGGCGACGAGGTGCTCATCTCCGGTCCCTTCGGCGAGTTCTTCGCCAAGGAAACCGATGCCGAAATGGTGTTTGTTGGCGGCGGCGCCGGCATGGCACCGATGCGCTCGCATATCTTTGATCAGCTGGGCCGCATCAATACCAACCGCAAGATGACGTTCTGGTATGGCGCCCGCTCGAAGCGCGAGATGTTCTACGTGAACGATTTCGACACGCTCGCGGCCGAGCACGAGAACTTCGAGTGGACGGTCGCACTGTCCGACGCCAAGGAAGAAGACGCATGGGAGGGTGAGACGGGCTTCATCCATAACGTGCTCTACGATCGCTATCTCAAGGATCATCCGGCGCCGGAGGACTGTGAGTACTATCTCTGCGGGCCGCCGATCATGAACGCTTCGGTGATCAACATGCTTGAGGATCTCGGCGTTGAGCCCGAGAACATCATGCTGGACGATTTCGGCGGCTGAATATCGGCGCGAGTCGACTACCGAACCCCGCGTCCGCTACGGCAACGCGGGGTTTTTTCGTTATGCGTGTGTCATGCCTGTAGACGTCGCCCATGACAGAATGCCCTTGGACCATTTGAGATCTGCCGGATGACTGAGACCCGACCGTACAAACGCTGGCGTATCCGTTCTGGCGGTATCTTGCTGCTGGTTCTGGTCTTGCTGTTGGTTGCCTGTGAGGATGCGCGCGCGCCAATACGTGTAAGCGGTCCAGCCCAGGGCACGAGTTATAGCGTGACCGTCATGGAGCCGCCGGCGAAAATGTCGCAGACCGAACTCGAGGAGCGCCTCGAACAGGTCGTCGACCGCATTGATGTCCAGATGTCGACCTGGCGGGACGATTCCGAAGTGTCTCGGTTTAACGCAGCCCCGGCTGGCAAATGGGTGCCGGTTTCCGGGGATCTCGCGCGGCTCACGCGCGAGGCGCTGGCGATCGGGCGCGAGACCAACGGTGCGTTCGATGTAACGCTTGGACCAATTCTGTCCGTATGGGGCTTCGGTGCCGGCGCAGAACGCCCCAGCAGGTTGCCGACAACCGACGAGCTTGCGGCCGCACGCGAGCAGACAGGGATCGGCCTGATCGAGGTGCGCGACGAGCCACCGGCGCTGCGCAAGAAGAGCGAAGCGGTCACATTGGATTTGGCTGGCCTCGCGCAAGGCTATAGCGTCGACCGGATCGCGCAAGAGTTGGAACAGCTTGGCGCACACCGTTTCCTCGTCGAACTGGGCGGCGAACTCTATGCGCGAGGAAACAAGCAAGGGCGGACCCCGTGGCGTATTGGCGTGGAGAAGCCCGAGGCTGGAACGCGCGAGATCGAGCGGGTTGTCGGTCTGGCCGATGCGGGTATGACGACCTCCGGCGATTATCGCGACTTCTTCGAGATCGAAGGGCGGCGTTTTTCCCATACGATCGATCCGCGTACCGGGCGGCCGGTCGCGCATGACCTACGCTCGGTCACGGTTATCGCGGATGACGCCATGACCGCGGACGCCATGGCGACTGCGCTTCTGGTGATGGGTTCGCAAGCCGGGCGCGCGTACGCGGATGCCCACGATATCGCCGCGTTATTCGTGAGCGGCGAAGCGCAAGCGTATACTGAAGAACATTCGAAAGCCTTCGAGCCTTATCTTGAGGAGGCAAAATGACACAGCTACTTATTCTTACCCTGGTCGCATTCGGCGTCATGGCGCTTGTGGTCGCCGGCATGGCAGTTGGCGTCATGGTCACGGGGCGCGAAATCAAGGGCAGTTGCGGCGGCGTTGGCGGCGGTGACTGCGCCTGTAGTCGCGGCGAGTCCTGCCCGACGCCTGAAAGGGCAGATTCGCACTGATGTCCCGGCCCTCGCTCGTCATCAAGGAACACATGCGTGAGGTGTTGATCACCTTTCGCCCAGAGACTGACGTGCTGCTTGCCGTTCACCAGCTGCTCGAAAAAGGCGTCTCGGGCGCGCCGGTGACGGATCGGCTGGGCAATATCGTCGGCTTCCTGTCGGAAAAGGACGTGATGGGTATAGCCCTTGATGCCGGCTACTATGCAGACAGCGCAGGCACGATCGAGCGATTGATGTCGAAAAAGGTAGTGACAGTCGACGCCGAAGACAGTATAGTGACCGCAGCTCGGATATTCCGGGACTCGTCGATGAAAACGCTGCCGGTGATGCTCAATGGACGCCTCGCCGGAATGCTGACTCGTCGTGACGTGCTCCGGGCATTCGAGCGCCAGAGGTAGTTCGCGGAATCCGAAAATTCGGTAAGCGAACTCCGGTTTCTCAGAAACTGTAATGGCGATTCACAGTCCTTGCATTGTGGGTCATAAGTCATTATAGTTTCGCGCCATCGGGTGCGGGGTGGAGCAGTCTGGCAGCTCGTCGGGCTCATAACCCGAAGGTCGCAGGTTCGAATCCTGCCCCCGCTACCACATCTTGGTTGGATTCTAAGCCCCCGATGCGGGGCTTTTTTTATGGCGCTTTATGTCGCAAAGACTCCTTAATCTGCTCGAACCCGTCGTGACCGATCTCGGTTACGAACTCTGGCATCTGGAGTCCGTAGGTGCCGGCCGCAGCAGCGTGCTGCGCCTTTATATCGATTCCCCCGAAGGCATTGCGCTCGAGGACTGCGAAAAGGTCAGCCGCGAAGTCAGCGCCTTGCTTGATGTTGAAGACACCAGCAGCAGTCAATACCAGCTCGAAGTGTCTTCCCCCGGCATGGATCGACCCCTGGTCACGGCCGACCATTTCCAGCGTTTCATTGGCGAGCGTGCGCGCATCAACATGTTCGCGCCGGTTGCTGGCCAGCGTAAGTTTCGCGGCACCATTCTCGCCGTTAACGGCGACATGGTTGATTTGGGCTGTGACGACCAGACATACAGTCTCGCGACGGGTGACATGGCCAAAGCGAGGCTGGAGCCGGTATTTGAAGAGTAGAAGCGTGGTCGAGGCGGTTTTGTCAGTCCAACGCAACACGAACGATTTCGGGTGGCAGCGATGAATAAAAATGTCCTTTTGGTCGCCGAAGCGGTATCCAACGAAAAAGGCGTTGATCGAGAGATCATCTTCGAAGCGATCGAGGCCGCGCTGGCGTCCGCGACGCGCAAGAAGCACGGCGGCGAGATCGCTGTTCGTGTCGCCGTAGACCGCAAGACCGGACACTACGAAACCTTCCGGCGTTGGCAGGTCATTGAGCCGGGCACGGAAGACGAGAACGGTGAGCCGGTCTTCATAGAAGAGCCGGATCGCGAGATCTCGCTCGAGACCGCCCGCGAGACCAATCCGGACCTCAGTGCCGGCGATTTCGTCGAAGAGCCGATGGAGTCGGTCGAGTTCGGTCGCATCGCCGCGCAGGCGGCCAAGCAGGTCATCGTGCAGAAGGTGCGTGAAGCCGAGCGCGCCCAGATTGTCGATCAATACAAGGATCGCGTAGGCGAGTTGATTACTGGCCTGGTCAAGCGCATGGAGCGCGGCGCCGTGATTCTCGACCTTGGCGGCAACGCCGAAGCCATCATCCCGCGCGATCAGATGATCCCGCGCGAGCCCATGCGTCCCGGCGATCGCATTCGTGGCTTTCTTTATGACGTGCGTCCCGAGCAGCGCGGTCCGCAGCTGTTCGTCTCGCGCACCAAGCCGGAATTCCTGATCGAGCTGTTCAAGCTCGAAGTGCCGGAAGTGGGGCAGGGTTTGATCGAACTGCGCGGCGCGGCTCGCGACCCGGGGCTGCGCGCCAAGATTTCGGTGCAGGCTAAGGATCGTCGCATCGATCCGGTCGGTGCCTGCGTCGGCATGCGAGGCTCGCGCGTACAAAGCGTATCGAACGAGCTCGCCGGTGAGCGCATCGACATCATCATGTGGAACGAGAATCCCGCGCAGTTCGTCATCAACGCGATGGCGCCGGCGGAAGTCGAATCCATCGTGCTGGACGAGGATTCCTCCAGCATGGATCTGGCTGTCGCCGAAGATGTGCTGGCCAAGGCCATCGGTCGTGGCGGTCAGAATATCCGCCTGGCGTCCGATCTCACGGGCTGGAAGCTCAACGTCATGACCGTCGAGGACGCGGACGCCAAGAGCGAAGCCGAGGGCGATGCCCTGCAGGCGATGTTCCGCGAACAGCTCGATGTGGACGACGAAGTGGCGGTCATCCTGGTTCAGGAAGGCTTTACCACGACGGAAGAGATCGCCTACGTGCCGCTCGATGAGCTGGCCGAGATCGAGGAGTTCGACGAAGACATCGTCGAAGAGCTGCGCAACCGTGCGCGCGACTACCTCCTGACCAAGGCGATTTCGAGTGCAGAAGGTGGCGATGCCGCCACGCCCGAGGACGATCTCTTCGAAGTCGACGGCGTTGACGAAGAAATGGCCGCGACCCTCGCGGAAAACGGTATCCTCTCGCGCGACGATCTGGCCGAACTCGGCGCAGATGAACTCGTCGAGATCATCGAGATGGACGAAGACGCGGCCGGCAAGCTGATCATGGCTGCCCGGGCGCACTGGTTTGCTGACGAGCAGGCCGGCGCCGAATAGAATTGTCCTGAATAAACGGACGCCCGGCGCGGGCAACGCACCAGCGCGGGCCCCATGGAGTAAGCAGAATATGGCGCAAACGACAGTCAAACAGCTGGCATCGGAAGTCGGTATTCCGGTGGAGCGACTGATCACGCGCTTGGCCGAAGCCGGTGTCTCCGCTTCGACGGAGAGCGACGGCATCAGCGACGAAGACAAGCTCAAGTTGCTACGGCACCTGCGTGACAGCGGTGGCGGGTCCAAGTCCGGCGGCAAGCTCGGCACGCGCAAGAGTGGTGGTGTGTCGCTGCGGCGTCGGTCGACGTCGGAGCTCAAGGTCAATACCGGCCGAGGCGCGACTTCGGGCCGCACCGTGAGCGTCGAGGTGCGCAAGCGGCGCACTTACGCGAATCGTGGCGAGCAGGCCGATCAAGCCGATCCGGCTGCCCAGGAGGAGCAGGCGCGGGAGCAGGAAGCGCTCGATCAGGCGAAGAAGGCCGAACACGATCGGGAAGCCGAAGCTGCGGCCGAGAAGGCGCGGATCGAGGAAGCCGAGCGTGCCGAGGCCGACGCCAAGGCGCAGCGCGAGCAGGAAGAGGCGCAGCGTCAGGCGGCTGAAGAGCGCGCCCGTCGCGAAGCCCAAGTCAACGCCGAGCGCGAGGCCAAGGAAAAAGCCGATCGTGAAGCACTCGACAAGGAACGCGCGAAGCGCACGGTAAGCGTGGACGACGCCCGCTCGCGTGCGCAGGAGAACCTGCGCCGTGCGGCCGAAAGCCATGGCCGTACCGAAGAGGACGTCAAGCGCGAGAAGGATCGCGGCAAGCGCAAGGAGCTGCATGTTGCCGAAGGCAAGCAGGGCCGGCGCAAGAGCAAGAAGAAGCGTGTAACCCGAGGCAACAAGGTCAACGTCGCCACGGAGCACGGGTTCGAGCGTCCGACCGCGCCGGTTGTTCGCGATGTCGAGATCCCCGAACTCATCACCGTGGCCGATCTGGCCCAACGTATGGCCGTCAAGGGCGGCGATCTGCTCAAGCGGATGATGAAGCTGGGTGTGATGGCGACCATCAACCAGACCGTCGATCAGGACACGGCGCATCTGCTGGTTGAAGAGATGGGCCACAATCCGAAGCCGGTGAAGGCCGAAAGCGCGGAAGAGACGCTCATCGACGAGGTTCGTGCCGAGGAAGAGGAAGTCGAGGGCGTTTCACGCGCTCCGGTGGTGACCATCATGGGTCACGTCGACCACGGCAAGACGTCGCTACTCGACTATATCCGTCGCACGAAGGTGCAGGCGGGCGAAGCTGGTGGCATCACGCAGCACATCGGCGCCTATCACGTGAAGCACGACAAGGGCGCGATCACCTTCATCGATACCCCGGGCCATGCTGCGTTCACGCGCATGCGAGCCCGTGGCGCCGAGATCACCGACATCGCGATTCTGATCGTGGCCGCGGATGACGGCGTCATGCCGCAGACCAAGGAATCGATCCAGCACGCGCGGGCCGCCGGCGTGCCGATGGTCGTGGCCGTGACCAAGATGGACGTGGCCAGTGCGGATATCGAGAAGGTCAAAGCCGGCCTCTCGGCCGAGAACATCATCCCGGAAGACTGGGGCGGTGACACGATGGTCGTGCCCGTGTCCTCTCATACGGGTGACGGCGTGGACGATCTGCTCGACGCGATTCTCCTGCAGGCCGAAGTGGCCGAGTTCAGCGCGCCGGTCGATGTGCCTGCCCGCGGCACGGTGATCGAATCGAGCCTCGAGAAAGGGCGCGGCCCGGTCGCGACCATCCTGGTCAAGGCCGGCACGCTCAAGCGTGGCGATGCCATTCTCGCAGGGCCGCATTTCGGCCGCGTACGTGCCATGTTCAACGAGCTGGGCGAGCAGGTGAAGTCTGCCGGCCCATCGATCCCGGTCGAGGTGCTTGGGCTTTCCGGTACGCCGGAAGCGGGTGACGACGCCTTTGTCGTTGCCAACGAGAAGCGTGCCCGCGAGATTGCCGATCAGCGTGACGAGCGTCAGCGCGAGAACAAGCTCGCGCAGCAGCAGGCAGCGCGCCTGGAAGAAGTCTTCTCGGCCATTGGCGAGAAGGGCGAGCACGAAGCCAAGGATCTCAACCTGCTGATCAAGGGCGACGTGCAGGGCAGCGTGGAAGCGCTGGTCGAGTCGCTCGCGAAGATCCCCTCCGAGGAGGTCAAGATTCGCATGATCTCCAGCGGTGTCGGCGGCATCAGCGAGTCCGATGTCGAATTGGCGCTGGCCTCGAAGGCGATCATCATCGGCTTCAACGTTCGTGCTGATGCCAAGGCCCGCAAGGTGATCCAGGAATCGGGCGTGGACGTGCGCTATTACAGCGTCATCTACGAAGCGATCCAGGACGTCACCGACGCGGTCAGCGGTCTGCTCGGCACCGAGGTGCGCGAAGAGATCATCGGCCTGGCCGAGGTTCGCGACGTGTTCCGTTCCTCCAAGCTGGGTGCGATCGCGGGTTGTCTGGTTGCAGACGGCGCGGTCGTGCGCGGCCAGCCCATCCGTGTGTTGCGCGACAACGTCGTGGTCTACGAGGGCGAGCTCGAATCGCTGCGCCGTCATAAGGACGACGTCAATCGCGTGCCGGCGGGTACCGAGTGCGGTATCGGTGTCAAGAACTACAACGACATCAAGCCGGGTGACCAGATCGAGGTCTACGAGCGCACGGAAGTGCAGCGCGCAGTCCAGACTGCCGAGCCGGCTTAAGCCGGCCCGGAGCCTGTCCAGTGCCTCGCGAATTCTCCCGCAAGCATCGGGTCGCCGAAGAGCTCAAGCGTGAACTTGGCATTCTGCTCACCACCGAGGTGAAGGATCCGCGTGTTCGTCTGGTTGCGATCACGGATGTCGAGGTCTCTCAGGATCTCAAGTACGCCAAGGTCTACGCCGGTACGTTCGACGTGACCGCGGCTACCGAAGATTCGAGCAAGGCACTCGAAGGGTTGAACGCTGCGCGCGGTTTCCTCAAGCGTGCGATCGGTAAACGCCTGCGATTGCGGGTGGTGCCGGAGCTGCGTTTCATCGAGGACACCACCGAGCGTGACGCACAACGCATGAGCGGATTGATTGACTCGGCGGTTGCCGAAGATAGGCGCCATGGTGACCCACTGGACTCGGGAACTGGTTCCGATGCCGGTGAGGCCGACGAAGGCCATGGGACGCCGTAAACACGGGCAGGATATCGATGGCGTCGTACTGCTCGACAAGCCCGTCGGCTGTTCTTCCAATGCCGCGCTCCAGCGTGTACGCCGTGCCTATGACGCGCGCAAGGCGGGCCACACCGGTAGTCTCGATCCGCTAGCGAGCGGCTTGCTGCCGGTCTGTCTTGGCGAGGCAACAAAAGTCTCTTCCTACCTGCTTGCCGCAGACAAACGCTATCGAGTAAAGGCGCTCTACGGTACGCGGACCGCGACCGGCGATCGTGAGGGCGAGGTGGTCGCAAGCAGCGATGTCGCCATGCCGGGCAAGGATCGTCTTGAAGAAATCCTGCTTGGTTTCGTCGGGCGCCAACAGCAAATCCCGCCGATGTACTCGGCGCTAAAGAAAGACGGCAAACGTCTTTACGAGCACGCTCGCGCCGGAGAAACAGTCGAGCGAGAGCCGCGCGATATTGTCGTTCACGATCTCAAGCTCATTGACTGCGATGCCGAGTCCTTCACGCTCGAGACTCGGGTGTCGAGCGGCACGTATATTCGAACGCTGGTCGAGGATATTGCTCAGTCGTGGGGCGGTGTCGCCCATGTCGGTACTCTGCATCGCACCGCGATCGGTCGCCTGGGCAGTGAGCTGGGCATGACGCCGCTGGCCGAAATCGAATCGGCCGCCGAGTCCGGAGAGCCGCTCGATCAATGGTTGTTGCCGGTGTCCACGGTCATTGCGGATTGGCCGCGTGTCGTCCTCGACGAGCCAAGCGCCGCCGCGATGAATCACGGTCGCCCGGTGGCCTGTAGCGAGCAAACGCCCGACGCCGAAACGCTCAGGATGGAAGACGGCGAGGGTCGTCTGCTCGGCCTCGGGCGGATCAACGACGACGGCCAGCTGGCGCCGCGCCGCCTGTTCGCGCGTCCGCAGCGCTAGGCTGCGACCACTCAGGTTGGCGTCGATGCGGCACCGCGGCCGTGATGGTCGAAACTTGTTGTACAGCGGGGCGACAAGCCGCTAGAATATGCGCCTCGCGGCACACGCGGCTGCCGCCCGGTGACTGGAGCGCACGGGCTTTTTCCAAACCGTTTCGTGGGGATGAGAGCAACTACCTCTTCCCAGCTTGTGGTTTGGAAAAAGCCGGCCTGTTCCAGGTAGGCGGGGGCTGCGGTGTTTGTATTGATATTCAGGAGTAAACATGGCCCTGTCGACCGAAGAAAAAGCCGAAGTCATCAACAAGTACAGTCGTGGCACCGGTGACACCGGTTCCCCGGAAGTGCAGGTTGCACTGCTGACCACCCGTATCAGCCAGCTTGGTGATCACTTCAATGCCCACAAGGCGGATCATCATTCACGCCGTGGCCTTCTCAAGATGGTCAACCAGCGCCGCAAGCTGCTGGACTATGTGAAGCGTCGCGATGCTTCGCGTTACAAGGCCTTGATCAGCGAGCTGGGTCTGCGCCGCTAAGCGCGAGCATCAGATCCACGCCCACGAAAGCGCCCCTCGGTAACCCGAGCCGGGCGCTTTTTTGTTTGAAAGACACAGGATAATTCTAGTGAGCAACGTTTCCGTAACCAGCAAGCAGACATTCCAGTTCGGCGAACACGCCGTAACACTCGAGACCGGCGAGATCGCGCGCCAGACCGATGGCGCCGTCAAGGTGAGCATGGGCGATACGGTCGTTCTGGTCACCGCGGTGGGCAAGAAGGAGGCCGCGCCGAACGCCGCCTTCTTCCCGCTGACCGTGAACTACCAGGAACGCACCTATGCCGGCGGCAAGATTCCCGGCGGTTTCTTCAAGCGTGAAGGTCGTCCGGGCGAGAAGGAAACCCTGACCTGCCGTCTGATCGATCGTCCGATTCGTCCGCTGTTCCCGAAGGGTTTTTATAACGAAGTCCAGATCGTGGCCACGGTGATGTCGGTCGATCCCGAGATCGATGCCGATATTCCCGCCATGATCGGTGCCTCTGCAGCGCTGGCTATTTCCGGCATGCCGTTCGCCGGCCCGATCGGCGGTGCGCGCGTTGGCTATGCCAACGGCGAGTACGTGCTCAGCCCGAGCGCCAGCCAGATCAAGGAAGGCGAACTGAACCTGGTCGTCGCCGGTACCAGCGACGCCGTGTTGATGGTCGAGTCCGAAGCCAAGCAGCTGTCGGAAGAGATCATGCTCGGCGCCGTGCTGTTCGGTCACGAGCAGCTGCAGGCCGCGATTCAGGCAATCGAGAAGATGGTCAGCGAAGTCGGCAAGCCGGCTTGGGACTGGCAGCCGGCCCCGACCGATGAATCGCTCGCCGAAGCCGTGGCGCGCGTGGCCAGCGACGATGTGACCGCCGCCTACCAGATCGCCGACAAGCAGGAGCGCGGTGCGCGCCTGGGCGAGATCAAGGAAGCCGTGGTCGCCGAACTCGCAGCCGCTGAAGGCGAAGAAGGCTGGAGCCGTGACGACGTGAAGGGTGCGCTTGGCGCGCTCGAGAAGAAGACCGTGCGTTCGCGCATTCTCGACGGCGAGCCGCGTATCGACGGTCGCGACACCCGCACCGTACGTCAGCTCGATATCAAGACCGGCGTGCTGCCGCGTACCCACGGCTCCGCACTGTTCACCCGTGGCGAGACCCAGGCACTCGTGGTTTCCACGCTGGGCACCGGCCGCGATGCACAGCGTATCGACGCGGTCGAGGGGCAGTATGAAGACCCGTTCATGCTGCACTACAACTTCCCGCCTTACAGCGTGGGCGAGACCGGTTTCATGGGCAGCCCCAAACGCCGCGAGATCGGCCACGGCAAGCTGGCCAAGCGCGCCATCATGGGCGTGCTGCCGGATCTCGAGAAGGAATTCCCGTACGTGATGCGCGTGGTCTCGGAAGTCACCGAGTCCAACGGTTCATCGTCGATGGCTTCGGTGTGTGGCACCAGCCTGGCACTGATGGATGCGGGCGTGCCGATCAAGGCGCCGGTGGCCGGCGTGGCCATGGGCCTGATCAAGGACGGCGACAAGTTCGCCGTGCTGACCGATATCCTCGGTGACGAGGATCATCTCGGCGATATGGACTTCAAGGTGGCCGGCTCCAATGACGGCATCACCGCGCTGCAGATGGACATCAAGATCGGCGGCATTACCCGCGAGATCATGGAAGTCGCGCTCGAGCAGGCCAAGGAAGGCCGCCTGCATATCCTGAGCGTAATGGGCGATGCAATCGACAAGCCGCGTGAGGAAGTCTCCGAATGGGCGCCGCGCATCTTCACGATCAAGATCGACTCGGACAAGATCCGTGACGTGATCGGCAAGGGCGGTGCAACCATCCGCTCGATCACCGAAGAGACCGGTGCCAGCATCGATATCGAAGACGATGGCACCATCCACGTCGCCGCAGTCGACAAGAGCGCGGCGGACATGGCGATCAAGCGTATCGAAGACATTACCCGCGATATCGAGGCCGGTCAGGTCTATGAGGGCAAGATCGTGCGTATCGTCGACTTCGGCGCCTTCGTCAATCTGGTGCCGGGCCGCGATGGTCTCGTGCATATCTCGCAGATTGCCGACCACCGTGTCGAAAAGGTCAGCGACGAGCTGTCCGAAGGCCAGGTGGTGAAGGTCAAGGTGCTCGAGGTTGATCGCCAGGGCCGTGTACGCCTGTCGATGAAGGAACTGGCCGAGAAGGCATCGGAAGAAGAAGCCGAAGGCTGATTCTGATAACGCTGGCGCTGATAAGGCGCGCGGTACGAAAAAGGCGTCCTGAGGGGCGCCTTTTTTTATGTCCGCTATTTGCGGCGTTCGGGATGCCCGGTTGGTTGTCCGGGCATGGACCAGGTCAGGCGTAGGCCAGGTTCGGCTTGATGCATTGGCCTAGTGCGGGGGCTCAGTCGCCACTGAAAGCGCGTGCGAGCTACAGAGGCGGGCTGAGGCGGCGGGGAACCGCTGGATCAGTCCTCTCGTGGTTGCTGAGCCGCCTGTGAGAGCATGGGCTAGGCCGAGAAAGTCGTGCCAGACCGTCTAACCGTTCATCCCAAAAGGTATACACGGCGCGGCTGCCCGTCGTGCTCTCCTCGGCTCTATATGCGCACGACGCCCAAGCGGCTATATATCTCGCGCATAAAAAAAGCCCCCTAGGGTAAGGGGGCAAGTGCGAGAAAGGCCGTCAGGCCTTTCGGAGGAGATTCGGTTGATCAGCATGTGTGCTGATGTTGCGTTGCAGTATAACCGGTCTACGACTTTAGTCAACCATCGGCCGTGAAATTAATGGAATCGCGTTTCTATCAAGACTATTGTTTTTCGCGATCGTTCCCGGCGGCCTCGGAGTTGTCGGTGTCCGCCTCCTGAGCGAGGGCGTTCTCTTCCTTTTCCTTGCGCTTCAGGTTGGCGAGGAATTCGCGCCTTACCGAGCGCCAGATCGGCACTTGATACTGCGACAGTTCGCGCAGTGCGGTCAGCGGATTGTTGGCCCCCAATAGCCGGCGCATCCGATCCTTGAACTGCTGCTGCTGATCACTGAAGAATTCCAGCGACAATTCAAGATAGGAACTGACCGTGCTCTGCATCGAATCGCCGTAGAAGCGAATGATGTTGCGCAGCACTTCGGTCCGAAAAATCGGGTCGCCGCCTTCTTCCTGTTCGCTGATGACCTGGAGCAGGATGGTGCGGGTGATGTCGTCGCCGCTGCGCTTGTCGATGACGGTGAAGTGTTCGCCGCGAATCACAAGCTGGCGAATGTTCTCCAGAGTGATGTAGCGGCTGACTTCGGTATCGTAAAGTCGCCGGTTCGGATACTTCTTGATGATCCGCGTCTCGTCACTCATCCACTTCGCCCCGTCTTATTGGAAAGTTGCCGTAGCGTGCAGGCTTGCTGCATTGCGGCAATATGATTGTGCCAGATCGGTTGGTGCAAACGTAGCGTTTCAGGCGTCGGACACGAAAACGCCCGCGCGAGGGCGGGCGTCATCTCGATCGCTTGCGCGGCAACTCAACGGCCGAGCTGACGCTCGCGGATCTCGTCGAGGCTCTTGCAGTCGACGCACAGTGTGGCTGTCGGCCGCGCCTCGAGCCGACGAATGCCGATTTCCGTACCGCAGGTGTCGCAGAAGCCGTATTCATCACGGTCGACCCGGGAGATGCCTTGGTCGATCTTGCGAATTAGCTTGCGCTCGCGGTCACGAGTGCGCAGTTCGAGGCTGAACTCGGATTCCTGGCTCGCGCGATCTGTCGGATCCGGGAAGTTCGCGGCCTCATCCTTCATGTGATGCATGGTGCGATCGACTTCTTCCATGAGTTCCCGTTTCCAGTTCATCAGGATACGGCGGAAGTGATCGCGCTGCGCCTCATTCATATACTCTTCACCCTCTTTCGGGGTGTAGGGCGTAAACTGCTGAGGCGCCTCGAGTTTTGATTCTTTATGAGTTGCAGCCATGCTGGCCTCGGGTCGGAAAACAGCGCGTACCATTAGCACGGGTTGAGGCGGGCGCGCAATAAAAATTCGTTTAGCTGCGCTTTTGGCATGGTTCTGGCAAACTCTTATGGCCTTAATCCACACCCCGCGGCCCCTGCAATCATGACGCTTGGCGCGCTCCTATTCGATGTCGACGGTACGCTCGCCGACACGGAACCCGAAGGCCATTTGCCCGCCTACAATCGCGCATTCCGCGAACATGGCCTCGACTGGACCTGGACCAAGAAGCTGTATCGGAAGCTGCTGCTGATTTCCGGGGGGCGCGAACGTATCGATCACTATCTGGATCGCTACGACCCGGAGGTCGGCACTCACGACGAGAGGATTCGCGATGACCGCGCTGGCTGGATCGCGGAGATTCATCGCAGCAAGTCGCGTTATTTTCGCGATCGTCTGGAGGAAGGGCAGGTGCCGCTGCGTGCAGGCGTGGCGCGGCTGATTCGGGAGGCCGGCGAGGCGGGCATGCGCATCGCTATCGTCACCAACGCGACCCGAGCAACGCTGGAGCCTTTTCTGGCCTTTGCGCTTGGCGATGCGCTGTTGCCCTATATCGAGCTGACCGTGTGCAGCGACGAGGTCTCGAACAAGAAGCCCGCGCCGGACCTCTATCGCGCCGCCTGCGAACGCCTCGGCTGCGCGCCACACGAATGCCTGGCGATCGAGGATTCCAACGCCGGTGCGACCGCCGCCCATGCCGCCGGCGTGCCGGCGGTGGTCACCATCAACGAAGACACTCGCGATCAGACTTTCGAAACCGCGAGCGCCGTGCTCGATTCGCTCGGTGAACCCGGAGAGCCCTCCGGCGTGCTCAAGTCACCCGGGTTCGACTTCGACTATGTCGATCTCGACGTTCTCAAGCGCATAAGCGCCCGCACGATGGAGCAGCCGCCCAGGGCCGGCTAGCGTTCGCTGATCGCCTGGCGCGGATGGCATTCCAGATAGAGCAGGGTGGCACCGACCACCGCCGCCGGCATGACGACCAGGTTGGCGAGCGGGATCGCTGTCATCACCGTCACCAGGCTGCCGAAACCGAGGTGGCGCCAGCGACGCGCACGCAGGCGCAGGATCTTGTCGTCAAAGCGCAATCCGCGGTTGGCCATCGGCTGGTCTAGGTACTCGAAAGACAGCATGAACGCCCCGAATATGAACCACAGCGGCGCTATCGCGAGATTGGCCGGGGGTACGAACAACAACGCAATGCTCACCACCGCCAGCATCAGCGCACGCGTCAGGTAATAGCGCAGCCGTCGCAGCTCGCCGAACAACCCGTCTGCCATTTCGCGAGCGAGGCCCATGCCCGATTCGGGCGCCGTACCGGTCACGAGTTTTTCCACCTGTGCGGACAACAGGCCGTTGAACGGACTGGCAATCAGGTTCGCCAGCAGCGTGAATATGTAGCAGAAGGCGAGCGTCGACAGCACGACGCCGATCCACCACAGCACAGTCTCGAGCCAACTCAGCCAGTCGGGCAGGCCCGAGAGCCAGGCATTCAGCCAGCTATCGAGTTGCCAGCCGAACAGGCTTACGATCAGAGCGATGAGTACGATGTTGATCGCAATCGGGATCACGACATAACGGCGTAGCGCCGGTTCGCGCAGCATTGCGAAACCGCGTAGCAGGTAGGTCGGTCCGGCGCTGAATTCGGAGATCGGATTCATCTGGCGTTCGGTTGTAAAGACATAAAGTCACGGCCCATATGGCGAGGCGAGCGGCAGCTGATGCCGGCCCGCCAGAACCATCGAGAGTGTAGAAGAAACAGAGGGAGTCTCGTCATGCACACCCATCGATCAAAATTTCTAGGCGCCATGCTGGTCAGTTTGCTGCTGGCGCTGTCCGCCTGTTCCCAGAACGATGCGCAGGACGCGCAGGCCGACTTGGAAAAGGCGAACGCGGAGCTTGAAGCGGCACAGGCCAAGGTCGAGGCGGCCGAGCAGGCCAAGGCGGAAGCACAAGCCGAAAAGGAAAAGGCCGCCGCGCAGGAAAAGATCGCCGATGCCCAGGCCGAGAAGAAGGAAGCGGCCGCCCGCCAGGCCGAAGCGCGCACTGAATCACAAACGGCCACCAAGCAGGCGCGTACCGAAGCCCGCGAGCAAGCCCGGAGCGAAGACAAGCCGGTCTGCAATGACTGCGGCACGGTCAGCTCCATCACCCCGGTCACTACCAATGGTGATCCGAGCCTGATCGGCAGCGTCGCGGGCGGCGTCGCAGGTGCGGTGGTCGGCAGCCAGATCGGGAGCGGCTCGGGCAAGACCGTGGCCCAGATCGCCGGCACCCTCGGCGGCGTGTTCGCCGGTCGCGAGATCGAGAAGCGCGTGCGCCGCAAGACCTATTATCAGGTGGACGTCGCCATGGACACGGGCGGCTCACGCAGCGTGAACGTAGACACCACCAGCGGTATCTCGCCCGGTACCCGCGTGCAGGTTCAGGGCAACAATCTTGTCCTGATGCGCTAGCAGCACACGGTGACCGGCCGGTATTGGTGCCGACCGGTCACGTCTGCGCGTTGGTCCTATGGCAGGTGCACCGGAGTGCCTGGATGCCAGTTGTCGGCGCGGTGGTCGACGATCACGCTCGTATCGATGCCGCCACGCATCCAAAACTCAGCGCGCAGGCGCATGAAACGGGGCTGCGTCGCAGCAACCAGATCCTCGAGAATCTGATTCGTCACGGCTTCATGAAATGCGCCCTCGTCGCGGAACGACCAGATATAGAGCTTGAGTGATTTCAGCTCGACACAGGTCGCTTCCGGCACGTACTCCAGATGCAGCGTGGCGAAATCCGGCTGACCAGTCTTCGGGCACAGGCAAGTGAATTCCGGGATACGCATACGGATCGTGTAGTCACGCTCCGGTGTCGGGTTCGGAAAGGTTTCGAGATCGCGGCTGGGCTGGGTCGCCATCAGGCCTCCGTGGCAGAGCTTGGTGCTAAGGAAATGCGTGCAGGGCGTGGTCTTGCCGCCCCGGGTTTGGCCGAATAGTGCCAGACGCGGCCATCGCTGCCGAGCGCGCCGCGCCTTTAACGGCCGAAGGCTGATTATGCTCAGGTACACTAGCCGGCTTTGCGCACGTTGAAAGACTCGATCATCGGGGCCAGCACCAGGAGGCCGTTTTGCGCGGGCCAGTTCGACAATCATTGATGCAGCCTGTGCCCGCGTCGGCACCGGGCATTCACGCGGACATCCTGCAGTTCCCATGCGGCTGACGTCGATCCGTCTGGCCGGGTTCAAGTCCTTCGTCGATCCCACGACGCTGGCGCTGAATTCGAACCTCACCGGCGTGGTCGGGCCGAACGGCTGCGGCAAGTCTAACGTGATTGACGCCGTACGCTGGGTGACCGGCGAGTCGAGCGCGCGCCAGCTGCGCGGCGAGGCCCTGGAAGACGTCATCTTCAACGGCTCCAAGGCCCGCAAGCCGGTCGGTCGCGCGTCGGTCGAGCTCAAGTTCGACAACAGCGAAGGCAAGCTCGCCGGCCAATACGGCGCTTTCAACGAGATCTCCATCAAGCGCGAACTCTCGCGCGACGGCGGCTCGAAATACTTCATCAACGGCACGAAATCGCGCCGGCGCGATGTCATCGACCTGTTTCTCGGTACCGGCCTCGGTGGACGCAGCAACTATGCGGTCATCGAGCAGGGCGCGGTCAATCGCCTGATCGAGGCCAAGCCGGAAGACATGCGCCAGGTCCTCGAAGAAGCGGCCGGCATCTCCAAGTACAAGGAACGCCGACGCGAGACCGAGAACCGGATCCGCCACACGCGCGAGAACCTCGATCGGCTTAACGATCTCATCGGAGAGGTCACCCAGCGGTTGGGCGTGCTCAAGCGCCAGTCCGCCAACGCCGAGAAGTTCAAGCAGTTCAAGGCCGAAGAGCGGCGCCTACGCGCCGATCTGCTCGCGCTGCGCTGGGCCGCGCACGACGAGAAGGTCCAGGCTGCCGAGCGGCAATTGCGTGAATGTGAAGACAAGCTGCGCGATGCCGTGTCCGCGCAGCGCGACGCGCAGGGCAGTCGCGACGCCCAGTCGAGTGCGCAGCAAGCGGCCATGAACCAGGTCCAGACTCAGCAGGCTGCCTTTTACGATGCCCAGTCCAAGGCTTCGCGAATCGCGCAGGCGCTTGCCCATGCCCGCGAAATGCGCCAGCTGCGCGACCGCGAGCACGACGAGCTGATCGAGCGTCGCGACGCGCTCGCCCGTCGAATCGACGAAGACCAGCAGGTCGCCGAAGCGGTGCGAACCGAGCAGGCCACCGCGACCACCGAACGTGAACAGGCCGAGGGCGCGCTCACGGCCGCCCGCGAGCATCTGGACGCTTGCGAACAGGCCGCGCGCGATGCCGAAAACGCCTGGGACGCGCACAACAGCGCCGAACAGAACCCGGTCCAGCAGCTCGACGCCGAGCGGCGTCGCGCCCGTTACGCCGAAGAGCGTTTGACCCAGTTGGGCGAACGCCGCGACAAGCGCCAGCAAGAACGCGACAGCCTCGCTGCAGAACAACAGGACGATCTCGAGGCCGGCGAGCGCGATATCGAAGCCCGCGCCGAACGCCTGAGCGCCGACGAGGTCCGCGCAAGCGAACAGGCGCAGGCAGACGATGCCCTGCGCGAATCCATCGCCGATGCAGAAAGCGAACTTGAACGCCTACGGACCCAGCTGGGCGAGACGCGCGCGAGGCTGGCTTCGGAACGACAGTTACAGCAATCCGTGCTGCGCGAAGACGACGCCACGGTTGCCGACTGGTTGAAGAGCCAGGGGCAGAACGCGGCCCAGGGCGTAGCGCGCCGCGTGAAAGTGCGCGCCGGCTGGGAGACCGCGGCCGAGGCCGTGCTCGGGGCCTGGCTACGAGGCTTTCTGGTCGAACAGCTGCCGTCACTGGACGGCGATTGGCCCGGCGAGTCGATCACGCTGGTCGAGCCCGAGCCGGCGAGTACAGCGGCCAACGAACCCGGGCCGGGCGACGCGCCCAGCCTCGCTGAAGGCATCGAGGCGCCGGCGGTTATTCGAGCGCTGGCCGAGCGCGTGTTCGTGATCGACACGCTCGCCGATGCGCTGGCGCGCCGCTCCGAGCTGTCTGCCACCCAGCGCTTCGTCACGCTCGATGGTTGCTGCGTGGGTCCGCATAGTCTGGTGACGCCGGCCGGCGAAACCGCCGAACGCGGCGTGCTCGAGCGCGAGCAGCGTATCGAGGCGCTCGACGAACAGCAGCAGCGCGAGGCCACGGACTTCGAAGCCCGCGAAGCATCGCTGGTCGAACTGCGTGAACGCCGCGACGAAAGCGCACAGGCCCGCCAGGCGTTGGAGCGCGGCATCGCGGAAGCGCGCCGCGAACTCGAAGCGGCACGCGCCGAACAGCAGGGGCGCCGTATGCGTGCCGAGCAGCTGCACCGCCGTGCCGAGGAACTCGACACGGAGCTTGCCGAGCTTGGCGAACAGTTCAACGAGGCGACGCGCGAGAACGAGCGTCTCAGCGCGCAAGTGAGCAATCTCGAGACCGAAGCCGAAGCCTTCAGCGCGGCGCGGCGCGATGCTCAGCAACGCCTGGCTGAAACGCGTGAGGCACGCGATGCTGCCCGCCAGGCCCACGTGAAGGCAGAGCGCGCACTGCGTGAAATCGAATCCCGTCTCGAGCAGAGCCGCACTCGCAGCGAAAGCATCGCCCAACGCCTGACCGATACGACTACGGCGCATGAGGAAGTCAGCGCGCGCCTGGCCGGTTTCGAGGCGGACAGCGGCGACGCGGCGGAACAGGACAAGGCGCCGGACGAAAGTGAACACGAGCAGGCCCTCGAGGCCCAGCACCGGGCGGAGCGCGAGCTGCGCGCCGCGCGCGATGCGCTCAAGAACAGCGAAACAGCGCTTGGCGAGGCCTCGGAAGCGCTGATGCGTGCGGAACAGCAAGTCGACACTGCCCGAGAATCGCTGCAACAAGCCAAGATCGACGTCGAGACCGCGGGCGTCCGCCGCGCCGGTATCGCCGAGCAGATCGAGGAACTCGGCGAAACGCCGCAGGCGCTGGTCGCGCAGATTGCCGAGGGCGCCACGATCGACGCCTGCACGACCGAGATCGAGACGCTGGAGCGCAAGATACAGCGCCTCGGTGCGATCAACCTGGCAGCGATCGAGGAATACGAGGCCGAGGCCGAACGCGAGAAGTATCTGGCCGAACAGCATGCGGACCTTGCCGAGGCATTGGAAACACTCGAAACCGCGATTGCCAAGATTGACCGCGAGACCCGGGCGCGTTTCAAGGCGACCTACGAGCAGGTCAACACCCGTTTCGCCAGCATGTTCCCGGAGCTGTTCGGCGGCGGCGAAGCTGCGTTGGAACTGACCGAGGACGATTGGCTCGCGACCGGCATCCGTGTGATGGCGCGTCCGCCGGGCAAGCGCAACGCCTCGATCCAGATGTTGTCCGGCGGGGAAAAAGCGTTGACCGCAGTTGCGTTATTATTCGCCCTGTTCGAACTTAATCCGGCGCCTTTTTGTATGCTGGACGAGATCGACGCGCCGCTGGACGACGCAAACGTATCGCGTTTCTGTGAATTGGTGCGGCGCATGTCCGCCCAGGTTCAGTTCATCGTGATTACGCATAACAAGCTGACGATGTCGCTCGCCGAGCAGTTGCACGGCGTGACCATGGCCGAGCCGGGTGTATCCCGTCTGGTCAGTGTGGACATCGATCAGGCACTCGACATGGCCGGCTGACGCCGGCGCCACGCAACGCAATCAACACAACCGCCTATGTCTATCGTGCAATGGCTTCTCCTTATCCTGGTGATCGCGGTGGTCGCCGGTGCCTACTGGTATATGCGCCATCAGGCGGCCAACGACCCCTGGCAGGGCATGGACGACGAGCCGAGCGGCGATAACGAAGATCTCGACCGCGGCGAATCGCTTGGTGGCGACTCTTATATCGTCGGCGTACGCACGCTCTCCAGTGAGACGCCGGCCAGCCGGCGCGCGGCACGTGACCCGAATGCGCCGCTGGACGACAGCGACCAGGCGCCGATCGGCAAGGAAAGCGCCGAAGCGTCCTGGTCGGCCTACAAGAAGCGCGCGTCCGAGCCCGAGCCGGCGCCGCAGGTCGAGCCGGAAGCCGCAGCGCCCAGCGCCCCGCCCACGAACGACGCGCCGGAACCGACGCGCCGCGACGGCGTCGAGCGCGTCGAGAACATGCGTCCGCACACCGCGTCGCCCGGCGCCGAGCGGGAGGTCTTCATGCTGCACGTCTCGGCCGTGGGCGATCGCATGTTCGACGGCCCCGACGTGCACGCCGCGCTGCAGTCGCAGGACCTCAAGTTTGGTCTCAACGACGTGTTCCACCGCGTGACCGAGACCCATGGCGTGCCCGAGTCCGTGTTTGCCGTGGCTAACATGCTCAAGCCGGGCACGCTTGATCCGGTGGATCAGGATCATCTGCACACGCCCGGACTCGTGCTGTTCATGGTCGTGCCCGGCCCGGTGGAAGGCGGCCCGGCAATGCGCGACATGATGGAAACTGCCAACGCCTTGGCCAAGGCGCTCGGCGGTGAAGTGCTCGACGACAAGCGCGCGCTGCTCAAGGCGCAGACAGCGCAGTTCATGCTCGACCAGATTGCGGATCTCGATCGGCGGGCGAAGATCGCGAAGCGGCGGTAGTGTCAGGGCAGCAGGCGACACGCGAACGCGCGCAACAGCTCGCCGACGAGCTTCGCGAGCATAGCCAGGCGTATTACCGCGACGATGCGCCGACCATTTCGGACGCCGAGTACGACCGGCTGTTTCGTGAGCTCCAGGCGATCGAGTCCGAGCACCCGGAATGGGTGACGCCGGATTCGCCGACCCAACGCGTCGGTGCGCCGCCCTCGGACAAGTTCGAATCCGTTGATCACGCCACGCCCATGCTGTCGCTGGGCAACTGTTTCGACGACGACGAACTGGCCGAGTTCGACCGACGCGCCCGCGACGCGGTCGACGGCGGGGCGCTAGCTTATTGTGCGGAGCCGAAATTCGACGGCACCGCGCTCAACCTGCGCTACGAGAATGGCGTCATGCTGCGCGCAACCACGCGCGGTGACGGCATCACCGGCGAGGACATCACGCCCAACGCGCGCACTATCCGCAATCTGCCGCTGCGCCTGACGGGAAAGGACGTGCCGGAGTTCATCGAGATCCGAGGCGAGGTCGTGCTCGCGCGATCGCGTTTCGAAGCACTCAACGCGCGGCTCGAGGAGAAGGGCCACAAGGCCTTCGTGAATCCCCGCAACGCCGCCGCCGGCAGCCTGCGTCAACTCGACTCCCGGATCACGGCCGATCGCCCGCTGGCATTCATGGCCTACGGCATTGGCCGTGTCGACGGCCAGACACTGCCGGGCAGCCTGTTCGAACAGCTCCAGCAGCTATCCGCCTGGGGCTTCACGATCAGCGAATACGTCGAACGGGTCGACGGCCTCGAAGGTTGCAAAGGCTATTACCAAGCCATGGCCGAGCGGCGCGCGGGCCTCGATATCGAGATCGACGGCTGTGTGTTCAAGGTCGACGATGCCGCCACACGCGACGAGCTGGGCTTTGTCGCCCGTGCGCCGCGCTGGGCGATCGCGCGCAAGTTTCCGGCCGAAGAAACCACGACGACGCTCAACAGCGTCGAGTTCCAGGTCGGGCGTACCGGCGCACTCACGCCGGTCGCCAAGCTGGAACCCGTGTTCGTCGGTGGCGTGACGGTATCGAACGCCACCCTCCACAACATGGATGAGATCGCGCGCAAGGATATCCGTATCGGCGATCAGGTGATCGTGCGTCGCGCAGGCGACGTGATCCCCGAGGTCAAGGCGCTGGCCAAGCGCGGCGAGCAGACCACCGCGATCGAACTGCCTGCGGGTTGCCCCGTCTGTGGTTCGCACGTCGAACGCGTGGAAGGCGAGGCGGTCGCTCGTTGTACCGGTGGCCTGGTCTGCGCGGCCCAGCGCCGAGAAGCGCTCAAGCATTTCGCCTCGCGCCGGGCGCTGGATATCGAAGGCCTGGGTGACCGCCAGATCGAAGCGTTCGTTGATGAAGGCCTGCTTGAGTCGCCGGCCGACATTTTTGCGCTGCATCAGCATCGCGAAGCCCTGGTCGAGCGCGAAGGGTATGGCGAGAAATCGGTCGAAAACCTTCTGGCGTCGATCGAGTCGAGCAAGCAGACGACGCTGGAGCGCTTCGTGTTCGCGCTGGGCATCCGCGAGGTGGGCGAGACGATGGCCCGCGATCTGGCCCGTCATTTCGGCACGTTGGAGGCATTGCAGGAGGAGGCCGCGGCGTACCTGGCTCGCATAAAGCGGGCGGAAGACGAACATCCCGACAACCGCGCGGCCCGCGAGCGTTTGCTCACGTCCGAAGGGCTGCAGGCTGTGCCGGGCGTAGGTAGCCGGGTCGCCCACTGCATCGCCGATTTCTTCTCCGAGCAGCGCAACCGCGACGTGATCGATGCGCTTGTCGCGGTCGGTGTGCAGTGGGAAAGCGTGCGTACCGAATCGGGCGCGCAGCCGTTGTCGGGCAAGACCTTCGTACTTACCGGCAGCATGGACAGCATGACGCGTGGCGAAGCCGGCGAACGGCTCGAAGCGCTGGGTGGCCGAGTGACCTCCAGCGTGTCGAAAAAGACCGACTACGTTGTGGCGGGCGCTAGCCCCGGAAGTAAGCGGGACAAGGCCGAAAAGCTCGGCGTGACCCTGCTCGACGAAGATGGTTTTTTGGCCCTGCTCGAAGATGTCGAAGCCGGCTGATCGATTACTGGCGCGATCATTGCTGGTCATCCAGGACGCCATTTGGCATCACCGTTTAGCGTATTCGTAAAGGAATCCCATGCGTCGTTCATTCTTGAAAGTCTTCGGCCTCGCCTTGGCCGTGAGCGTACTCGCCGGCTGCACCACGTTGTTCGTCAGCGGTGACGACAGCCAGTGCGCGCGCGATCTGGCGGAAGTCGAAAACGCCGCGGCGGCGGCCCGGCGCGCGCTAGCCGAAGGCGTGAGCGCCGAAAATCGCCAGCCGATGCTCGATCTGCTGGTGGATGCCGCCGACCATGCGCGGGCAAGCTGTGGTTACGAGCGCCCCGATACACCGTCTTCGGATCGCGCTCGCAAGCCCAAGGCGGGCTAGTCTCAGTCAGTCGCGCGGCGTAGCCGTCAGAGCGCAGCGCGTGGGTTTCACCCCTGCAGGCGATCCGCCGGCTCAGGCGCTTGTGTGTCATCACGCCACCGCTTACGCTTGTTCGCCGTTTCTGAATTCACACAGGTAGAGTCTCGTGGCGCGTAGCTGGCTTGAAGTCACCACCGATGAAGTGCAGTCCAAACTGGGCGCGAACGCGCGCCTGGCGGAACGCCGCGAGAGCATTGCCGAGCGCGCCCGGGGCGTGGTGAACGACGTGGTGGCACCGGCATTCCGTGCCGCAGCCGAGCAGGGCGACTGGCAGTACGTCGAGGATCACGAAACCGAGTGGTCGGTCGTGCGTTGCGGCGTTCATACGCCGGGCGATTTCGACGGTGACCCGACGCTCGGTTTTCGCCTAGCCGAGTTTGATGCCTACCAGCCGTTGGTCGTGTTGCGCGCCAAGGCCCACGGTGCCGCCGCCCAGCCGACCTCGCGCATCGTACGCGTCGAAGATATCGACGCCGATACCATCAAGCGCTTTCTCGACGAGGGCTAGCGCCTCGCCTGTCGCCTGCCGGCTAGAGTTCGTAGGCCAATCCCGTATAGAACGTCCGACCCGGCGCCGGTTCGTAGTAGCGGCCGCCAAAGGCATTGATCCGGATATTGTCGAAGTATGCTTCGTCGAAGATATTGTCGATGCCCAGGTAGACGGTCAGCTCGTCGCCGCCGGCGGGGATGGTCTTGCCGACGCGGCCGTTGAAGATCCAGGCGTTGTCGATCTTCGCGGTGTTGGCGTTATCGGCGAAGAATGAGCTGGCATAGCGCATGTCAGCCACGGCATAGCCGAAGTCGGGCCGTCGCCAGGCCAGTTCGCCGAACAGGCGTTCCTCGGGCAGGCCGGGTATGGCGTTGCCGGCGTAGTCGTTACCGTTGTTGTCGACGAACTCGCGATATTCGTAATTGGCCAGGGTGTAAGCCGCGGTAGCCGAAAGATCGGGCGTGAGCGCGTATTCGAGCTTGGCCTCGATACCCTTGCGGCGTGACTTGCCGGAGTTCTCGAAGAAGTCGCGCCGGCCGTCGTCGTTGAACACCACCAGTTCGTCTTCCACGTCGATCCAGAACGCGCTGATCTGGTAGCGCGCGGCGTTGCCCACTTCGCCCTTGGCACCGATTTCGTATTGCACGGCCTTCTGTGGGTCGAGGTCGCCGTTGAAGCCACCGTTACCGGCCGGATCGGCGAATTCGGTGAAGGTGGGGGATTCGAATGCATTGGCCACGTTGGCGTAAACGCGCTGGCGCTCGGCCCAGGCATAGCTCAGCCCGGCGTTGGCCGAGACCTCGTGATAGGTGCGTCCGCCGGAATCGTCCGGGTCGGTGGCGTTGATGAACGCATCGTCGATATCGAAATCTAGATAGTCATAGCGAACGCCGGTGGTCAGCTCCAGGTCGCGGGTCAGCGAGAAAACGTTCTGGGCGAACACGCCGACGCTGGTGGCTTGCTGGTCTTCCTCGAGGCCGAGTGCGCCCTTGTCGCCGGCGACGTTGTCGAACCGCTCGCGTGCGTCCTGCTGCACTTGAACATCCACGCCGGCGACGAGCTGATTCTCGTGGCCGAAGAGGTTGTCGAACCGCGTGGTCTGGAGGCCGCCGCCGAAGAAGTCGCGGTCGTAGGCGACCACGCCGTCGTTGACCTCTGGATCGTCGCTTCTGAACGGCAAGTACTGGATGAAGTCGCGGTTGGTATAAAAAAGATTGGCTTCATAGGACTGCTGGTCCGAAAACTGATCCTCGTAGACCAGCCCGACGGTCTGTTGCGACGCGTACTGGCGCGAGTCGAATGCCAGGTTGGCGTCGCGCGCGGAGCGGCGGTCGGCGCGCGCCTGCTCGAGCGTGATGCCGCCCGGGTCCTGCGTGTCCGGCGCATCGAGAATACGGGTAACGAGGCGCAGGGTGCCGGTCGCGCCCACGCGGCGTTCGAGCTTGCCGGTGAGCTGCTGTTTCTTCACCTCGCCGTTTTCGCGATAGCCGTCCAGGTCGAGCTGAGAGGCGGTGAGGGCGTAGCCCCAGTCGCCGTGTTCGCGAGCCGTGGCCGCCTCGATGCGTCGGTAGCCGTAGCTGCCGATCGTGAGCTCGCCGCGGTCGACCGGCCCGCTGGCCGGTGTTGTCGTGGTGATATCCACCACGCCGCCGGTCGCATTGCCGTAGAGCGCGGAAAACGGCCCGCGAATGACTTCCAGGCGTTCTACCGCGCCCAGATCGATACTGTCGGTCTGGGCCTGGCCGTCGGGCAGGGTTTCGGGAATGCCGTCAACGCGTACCCGCACGCCGCGTACGCCAAAGGCCGAGCGCGCACCGAAGCCGCGAATCGAGATACGCAGGTTCTGGGCGAAGTTGCTGCCGTTGTTGGCGTATACGCCCGGGGTGCGGTTGAGCGCGGAATCCAGCTGCGCCTTGGCGCGGCCCTGCTGGATGTCCTGCGCCTCGGTGACGTCGACCGCGGCCGGCGTGGTCAGCACCTCGGTGTTCAGGCGTACGCTCTCGACCTCGATCGGCGCCAGTGACTGCAGGGCGTCTGGCTCGTTGTCAGATGCCGGCGTGCCTGTCTGGGCATACACCGGCACGCCTATGGCCATCGCCACCGCAAACGCCACCGGCAAACGCCGGTCAGGGCGAATAGTCATGATTGTCTCCCCCGAACGCCGCGGCGTTCCCTCGCGTTTTTCTTCTGTCGTTCTGTTCTACCGCATTCGGGCGGTTTTTTCTTCGGGCACGCGCGTCAGCGCTATTCCTCGGGCGCCATGGCCCGTATCGAGACGGCATGGATATCGGTCTGCATCAACGAGCCGAGCGCTTCATAGACCAGTCGATGACGCTCGATCGGCGAGGTGCCGGTGAAGCGCGGCGAGCGGATGGTCACGTGGAAATGCCCGAGCCCGCTTTTCGCGCCGGCATGGCCGGCATGCAGGTGGCTGTCGTCGCGGATGGCGACGTCGCCGGTATCCAGGCCCTGTTCGAGAGCCGCGCGGATTCGCGGTATGCGATCACTCATCCAAAAACCTTCTTGTAGGGATAGACCGTGGTTTCCATATACACGCCTTCGGCGTTGTACGGATCGACCTTGGCCCACTGGCGCGCTTCTTCAAGGCTGTCGAAGGCGGCGATGATGATGCTGCCCTGGAACCCATCCATGACCTTGCCGTAGGCGTCCACGCGCGGCATCGGGCCGGCGGTGAGCAGGCGCCCGGCCTGGTCGAGCTCTTCGAGGCGCGCGCGGTGTTCGTCCACGGCTTTCTTGCGGCCATCGCTGCTTTCGGCAACATCGAAGGATACGATCGCGAAGTAGTCCATATTCAATTCCTTGGCGGTTGAATCGTTTGCGGGCCGCGTGGCGGCGCGCGGGTGATGCTCAGTGTGCCGCATCGCGATGTTGTCGGGCCACGCCCTTGAAAAAGATTGCAAGAAACATGGGCGGCAACATGGACGTACGCGATATAATCCGTCCATGGCCGAGATTGTTCACGTACACGCCGAAACCCCGCAGCCGCGCCGCATCGCGCAGGTGGCCGACGCGCTGCGCGCCGGGCGGGTGATCGCCTATCCGACGGACTCGTCCTACGGTCTGGCCTGTGCGATGGGGGACAAGAACGCGATCGACCGCATCCGCCAGATGCGCGGTTTCGGGCGCGATCATTTCTTCACCCTGGTCTGTCGCGATCTGTCCGAGATTTCGACCTATGCCAAGGTCGACAACACCAGCTTTAGGCTCCTCAAGGCGGCCACGCCCGGCGCCTATACTTTCGTGCTGTCGGCGTCGAAGGTCGTGCCCAACTGGCTCGCCCATCCCAAGCGCAAGACCATCGGTATCCGTGTGCCCGCGCATCCGGTGGCGCGCGCGATTGCAGAGGCCATGGACGAGCCGATCATGTCGGTCACCGCGCAGCATCCCGACGACGACGTGGCGCTGTCCGAAGCCTTCGACGTACGCGATGCCTTCGACAAGCAGGTGGATATGATCGTCGACGGCGGTGCGACCGGCGTGGAACCGACCACCATCGTCGATCTCACGCCTGCCGTGCCGCAGATTCTGCGCCTGGGCAAGGGCAGTGCAGAGGCGCTTGGCCTGGAGCCGGTCGAGGTCTGATCCGCCGATTGAGCGCGTCACGCCCAATGCGCCGCCGCGCTTACGTATACTGTCGCGTTTGAGTCATCGCTGACGAAACAAGGCTGCACGCGTGAGTTCCGAGATCGCCAAACCCATTGTCCTGTCCGGCATCCAGCCCTCCGGCGAGCTGACGCTCGGCAACTATATCGGCGCCCTGAAGCACTGGGTGGCCATGCAGGACACGCACGACTGCCTGTTCGCGCTGGTGGACATGCACGCGATCACGGTTCGTCAGGATCCGGCCGCGCTGCGCGAACGCTGTCGCGAATTTCTGGGCCTGTATCTCGCGGCGGGCATCGACCCGGAACGCGCGACCATGTTCGTGCAGTCGCACGTGCCGGCGCATGCCCAGCTCGCCTGGCTGCTCAACTGCCATACGTCGATGGGCGAGCTGAACCGCATGACGCAGTTCAAGGACAAGTCCGCCAAGAACGTCGACAACATCAACGCCGGGCTGTTCGATTATCCGGTGCTGATGGCGGCCGATATCCTGCTGTACCAGGCGGATGCGGTGCCGGTCGGCAACGACCAGAAGCAGCATCTGGAACTGGCCCGCAATCTGGCCGAGCGCTTCAACGCGCGCGCCGGCGAGAAGCTGTTCACCGTGCCCGAGCCGTTCATCCCGGAAGTCGGCGCCCGCATCATGAGTCTGGGCGATCCGACCGCGAAGATGTCCAAGTCGGACGACGTCGAGGCGAACGTCATCAAACTGCTCGACGAGCCCAAGAAGGTGGTCAAGAAGATCAAGCGCTCGGTGACTGATTCGGACGGCGAGATTCGTTTCGACGAGGCCGAAAAACCGGGCGTGTCGAACCTGCTGTCGATCTATTCGGCGGTCACCGACGAGTCGATCGCCGATCTGGAACAACGCTATGCCGGCCAGGGCTACGGCGCGCTCAAGGGCGATCTGGCCGATGCCGTGGTCGCCTTTCTCGAGCCGCTGCAGCAGCGTTATGCGGAATACCGCGAAGACACCGCCGGCCTCGATGCGCTGCTCGCGCGCGGTGCCGCTGCGGCTCGCCAGCGCGCTGAGCCGACGCTGGACAAGGCCTTTGCGCTGACTGGTTTCCTGCCCTCGGCATGATCAGCACGCGGCCGCAACGCGCAGCTGTGGCCGCTATGCGGCGCCGCCCCGGATGAGCATGGCTGAATCGGTGCCCGAGCAGGACGCACCGGACGCCGACGCCGAGGCGCGGGCTGCGATCCGGGTCGGCGGTGAGCCGGTGGAGGCGTTGCCGGAAGATCTCTATATCCCGCCGGACGCGCTGCGCGTGTTTCTCGAGACCTTCGAGGGCCCGCTCGATCTGCTGCTGTACCTGATCCGCAAGCAGAATCTCGACATCCTCGATATTCCCGTGCACACCATCGCCCATCAGTACATGACCTATATCGAGGTCATGCAGGAAATGGCGATCGAGCTGGCCGGCGAATACCTGCTGATGGCCGCCATGCTCGCCGAGATCAAGTCGCGAATGCTGCTTCCCAAGCCGACGGAAGAAGAAGACGAGGGCGACGATCCACGCGCGGAACTGGTGCGGCGGCTGCAGGAATACGAACAATTCAAGGAAGCCGCCGAGCGGCTCGACGAGACGCCGCGCATGGGCCGCGACGTGACCGCGGTTCAGCATGGCCCCGAGCGGCTGGATATCGATCGTCCCGAGCCGGAAACGGATCTGGGCGCGTTGCTGCATGCACTGCACGACGTGCTCACCCGCGCCGAGCTGTTCACCGAACACCGCATCGAGCGCGAGACGCTATCCGTGCGCGAGCATATGAGCCGCATTCTGGAACGCCTGGGCAGTGGCGATGCCTGTGCTTTCGTCACGCTGGTCGAGAGCAGCGAAGGACGCCTCGGCGTGGTGGTGTCTTTTCTGGCGATTCTGGAGCTGGCCCGCGAATGCCTGATCGCGATCGAGCAGAGCGCGCCATACGAACCGGTCGCCCTGCGCCTGGCGGGCCCGCCGCCGCAATCCGTCTACGAATGAGAGGGCGTCCGTGAGCACGAACGAATCCGATGCCACAGGCCCGGAGCAGATCCCGGCCCATCACGAGGCCGACGGTGAAGCCGTGGTCTCCGAGCCGATACTGCGCTGTATCGAGGCGCTGCTGATGGCCAGCGACGGGCCGTTGTCCGTAGACCAGATCGTGCGCCTGCTGGAAACCACGCACGCGGTCGAGCGCGCGGATGTCCGAGTCGCGCTGGTCGCACTCGTCGAAAACTATGCGGCTAACGCCGTGAACGTGGTCGAAGTCGCCGGCGGCTGGCGCTTCCAAGTCGGCGCGGACTATGCGGGCCTCGTGTCGCGCCTGTGGGAAGAACGCCCGCCCAAGCTCTCGCGCGCCATGCTCGAGACCCTGGCCCTGATCTGCTACCGCCAGCCGATCGCACGCTCGGATATCGAAGCGGTGCGCGGGGTGTCGGTGTCGTCGAACATCGTCAAGACGTTGCAGGAGTTTGACTGGATCAAGGTGGTCGGCTATCGCGACATGCCCGGACGGCCCGCGTTGTTCGGCACCACGACCAAGTTTCTCGACGATTTCGGCGTGAAGCGCCTCGCCGATCTGCCGAGCCTACCGGAGATCAAGGATCTCGATGCGCTCGATGCCGCGATTGCGCGGCTACAGGGCGATGACGCGGCGCCGGGCGAGACCGAGGATGAAGGCGAGACCTCGGGAACATCGCAGGCAGCGCCGGAAGACGTGGACGATGACGCCGACGCCGACGCCGACGCCGACGCCGACGCCGACGCCGACGAGGGCGAGGGCGAGGGCGAGGGCGAGGGCGCAGCCGGCGCCGAAAACGAAGACCGTACCGCGCCGCCGCCGGGCTCGATGCACTGAAAGATGTGCTGAATCCGGCGCAATCGAGCGGCCAGGGTTGGATTCCGGTCGATCGATACCCATCATCACGCCATCAGAAGATGTAACAACCGGCCTGCGCGCTCACCGCGCGCCATGGCCGGCTGCGACTTACGGGAACCCCATGGCCGCATTGAACTCAGAGCGTGTGCTCAGCGTACGCCACTGGAACGATTCGCTTTTCAGCTTCACGACCACCCGCGATCCGGCGCTGCGCTTCGAGAACGGGCAGTTCGTGATGATTGGCCTGCAGCAGGAAAAAAAGCCTCTGCTGCGTGCGTACAGCATCGTCTCGGCCAACTACGAAGAGCATCTCGAGTTCTTCAGCATCAAGGTGCCGGACGGCCCGCTTACCTCGCAGCTCCAGCATCTGAAAGAAGGCGACGAGGTGCTGGTCAGCCGCAAGCCCACGGGCACGCTGCTGATCACCGACCTGCACCCGGGCCGCAATCTGTACCTCATGTCGACCGGTACCGGTCTCGCACCGTTCCTGTCGATCGTGCGCGATCCGGAGACCTACGAGCGCTTCGATCGCGTGATCGTGCTGCACGGCGTGCGTTATATCGATGATCTTGCCTACCACGAGCTGTTGTCCGAAACGCTGCCGAACGACGAATTGCTCGGCGAGATGATCAGCGCGCAGATGCTGTATTACCCGGTGGTCAGCCGCGAGCCCCACGAAAACAGCGGCCGCGTCACCACGTTGCTCGACGAGGGCAAGGTGATGTCCGATCTGGGACTGGAGCCGCTCGACCCGAAACAGGATCGTGCGATGATCTGTGGCAGCCCGGCCATGCTCGAGGATTCTGCCGCGTTGCTCGACGCGCGCGGTTTCGAAATCTCGCCACATATTGGCGCGCCGGGCGATTACGTCATCGAACGCGCCTTCGTCTCCAAATAGCGCATACACGCCTCGACTTCAGCCAGCCAAGCCAGTCCCAGGATCATCATGACCGAACGTCTCCAGAAACTGCTCGCGCGTGCCGGCTACGGTTCACGTCGCCAGCTCGAGCAGGTGATCGAGGCCGGGCGCATCCGCGTGAACAACCAGATCGCCACCCTCGGCGACAAGGCCGATCCGCGCGACGAGATCCGCATGGACGGCAAGCGTCTCAACCTCGAGGAACGCCTGCATACGCGCTGTCGCGTGCTGGCCTACAAGAAGCACGTCGACCAGGTCGTGACCCGCAAGGATCCCGAAGGGCGTCCGACGATCTTCAAGAGCCTGCCGAAGATGAAGGCCGGCCGCTGGCTGGCGATCGGTCGGCTCGACGTGAATACGTCCGGCCTGCTGCTGGTAACCACTGACGGCGAGCTCAAGCGTCGGCTCGAGCATCCCAGCTACGAAGTCGTGCGCAGCTATGCCGTACGCGTGCGTGGCAACGTCGACGACGCCATGATCGAACGGTTGCTTGAAGGCGTGCAGCTTGACGACGGGATCGCGCGTTTCGATTCCATTCGCGTCGGGGAGGAGAGCAAGCGGGCCAACCGCTGGTTCGAGGTCACCGTACGCCAGGGCCGCAACCGCGTGGTCCGCCGCCTGTGGGATTCGCAGGGCGTGACCGTATCGCGTCTGATGCGTACCGGTTTCGGCACCGTGGGCCTGCCCAGTGGCGTCAAGGCCGGCGGCTGGCGCGAGCTGGATCGCAAGGAAGTCCGAGAGCTCGCCGCGATGGTCGATCTTCAGCGCTAGGCGTCACCGGGTGGGTACAGGCGAACCGACGCCAGGCGCGCTGCGCGAATTCCATGACCGGCTCGTCGAGGCCTATGGGCCACAGCGCTGGTGGCCGACACAGGACGACCATAATCCCCGCTTCGAGATTCTGGTCGGTGCGGTGCTCACCCAGCACACCGCGTGGACGAACGTCGAGATCGCGATCGCGGCGCTGCGCGAGGCTGGGCCGCTGACCGCGGAAGCTTTATTGGCCCACGACGATCTGCCGGCGCTGATCCGGCGGGCCGGCCCGCATAATGTAAAGGCCAGGCGGCTGCGCGCGCTCTGCGAATGGTTCGTGGCGCGCGGCGGCTTCGAAGCGATCTCGCAGTTGGATACGGCCACGTTGCGGCGCGAGCTGCTCGCGTTGCACGGCATTGGCCACGAGACGGCGGACGTTATTCTGCTCTATGCCTTCAGCCGTCCGGCGTTCGTCGCCGATGCCTATGCGTTTCGCATCATGGAGCGCTACGACTGGTCGTCCGGAGCACGCAACTACGAGCGGTTGCGCAACCGTATCGAGGCGGTCGGCCCGGTCGACGACGCGCCGTTTTACGATGAACTGCACGCCTTGATCGTCGCTCACGCCAAGGCACGCTGCCACAAGAGCCGGCCGGATTGCGGCGCCTGTGCACTCGCAATGCGTTGCCCGCAGCGTGGGGTCGAGACGACTCGCTCGAGCCGGAGCCGCAGCTAAGCCGAGCGTTGGCGAGCGGATTAGGCCGGGCGACTCGTGCCGTCGGGATCGATGATCTGACCGGTCTTGCCGCGCGAAGCCTCCGAGAGCAGCTCGACATAGCGGGCGCCGAGTTCGTCTACCGGCCGCGCCGCGGTGTCGTCGGCCGGGAATGCGCTGGAGCGCAGGCTGGTGTCGCGCGGGCCCGGGTCGATGGCGTTGAAGCGCAAGCGCTGGCTTTGCGCATGTTCCACCGCGAACAGCCGCACGAGCGCGGTCAATCCGGCCTTGCTGACGCCGTAGGCGCCCCAGAACGCTTTCGGCTGAGCGGCGGCCTCGTCGAGCGTAAACACCACTGACGAATCTTCCGCGGCTTGGAGCAGCGGCAGGCAGATCTGCGTCAGCGCAAAGGCTGATGTGAGATTGATATGCATGATGCGCTGCCAGCCGTCGATCGGATGGGTGGCCAGCGGCATGAGGCCATCGAAACGCGCGGCGAGATGCACGATGCCGTGCAGGCCGCCGCAGTCCGCTTGGATGCCGTCGACCAGGCGCTGGTAATCGTCTTCGCCGGCCTTGGTCACGTCGAGCGGAAAGAGCGCCGGTTCCGGGCTGCCATCGGCGACGATGGCGTCGAATACCGGGGTGAGGGTGCGCTCGCGGCGGCCGACCAGCACGCACTCGGCGCCGGCTGCCGCGATTGCGCGGGCCACGGACGCGCCGATGCCGCCGCCGGCGCCGGTTATCAGGATCACGCGGCCGGCGAGCGGACGGGAGGAATCGGTTTCGGTCATTGCTGTGCGGTGTTCATTGTCGAGGAGCGGGTCTGCTTGAGCCGCTCGATGGCGGGCAGCAGGTCGGCAACGGTATCGACGACGACATCGGCATTCCAGCCGTGGATGTCGTCGCCCGGCGGAATATAGCCGTAGGCCACGCCGATCGTGGCCATGCCGGCGGCGCGCCCGGCCGCGACATCGCGATCCGAGTCGCCGACATAGATACAGCGCGCGGGATCGACGCCAATGCGCTCGCAGGCGAGATACATCGGTGCCGGGTCGGGCTTGGCCACGCCGGCGCTGTCGCCGCCGATCACACAGGCCGGCGCGGGATCGAAGGCCATATGCGTCATCAGCGGCAGGGCCAGGGCCTCCATCTTGTTGGTGATCACGCCCCAGGCACAGCCGGCCTCGGTGAGTTCGCGCACCAGTTCGCGCATGCCGTCATACGCGCGGGTGTCGCGGGTCATGCGCCCGCGATAGGTTTCGATGAAGGCGTCGTAAGCGGCGCGATAGCTGTCGTCTTCGGGGCGCAGGTCGAGGCCCTTGCCGAGCATGCCGCGGCCGCCGAACGAGCACATCGGCGCGAGCTCGGATAACGGCATCGGTTCGAGGCCGCGTTCGCGACGCATGTCGTTTAGCGCGCCGGCGAGATCGGGCGCGGTATCGAGCAGGGTGCCGTCGAGATCGAACAGCACCGCCTGGTAGGGCGCGGTGTTCATGGACGCCCCGCCGCGGGCTTGGTCGCGTGCAGGAAGTAGTTCACATCCGGGCGCTGTTCGAGGGCTGCGCGGCGCGTGAGCGGGTTGTAGCGCATGCCCGCGATCTCGGCGATATCCAGCCCGGCATGGCGACACCAGGTGCCGAGTTCCGACGGCCGGATCAGCTTGGCGTACTCGTGCGTGCCGCGCGGCAGCAGGCCGAGCACGTATTCCGCGCCGCCGATCGCCAGCAGCCACGACTTGGCACTGCGGTTGATGGTGGAGAAGAACAGATCACCGCCGGGCGCTGTGAGCATGGCGCAGTCGTCGACCACATAGGCCGGCGTATCGACGTGCTCGAGCATTTCGTAGCAGATGACGATATCGAAAGCGCCGGCCATCTCGCGGGCCAGATCGCGGCTCGACACGCAGCGATAGTCGATCGAAAGGTCGCTTGCCTGCGCATGGGCCTTGGCCGCCTCGATCAACTCGGGCGACAGATCCAGTCCGGTGACCTGTGCGCCGCGGCGCGCGAGCGCTTCCGAGAGGATACCGGCGCCGCAGCCGACGTCGAGCACGCGCTTGCCGGCCAGCGTCGCACGCCGGTCGATGAAATCGGTGCGCAGCGGGTTGATGTCGTGCAGCGGACGCATCTCGCCGGACTCGTCCCACCACTGTTCGGCGAGACGGCCGAACTTGGCCAGTTCCGCGTTCTGATCGCTTGTCATTGGGAATCCTTGTCTTTAGCGGCCAGTTTCGTCTGCCATTCACTGGCGCGTGCGCGGATGGCGGCTTCGTCGAGCGTGGTCAGGCGGCGATCGGCGAGCAGGCGCTGGCCGGCAACCCACGTGTCGGTGACCTGTTCGCGCGAGGCGTTGTAGACCACCGCGGCGACCGGATCGAACATTGGCTGCGTCTCGATCGCGTCGAGATCGATGGCGCACAGGTCGGCGGCCTTGCCGGGTGTGATAGAGCCGGTGGCTTCGGCGATGCCCAGCGCCTCGGCGCCGTTGAGTGTGGCCATGCGCAGCACGGTATCGGCGCTGACTGCGGCGGCATCGTCGGCGGCGACCTTGCCGATGAAGGCGGCGGTACGCATCTCGCCGATCATGTCGAGATCGTTGTTCGAAGCCGCGCCGTCGGTGCCGAGCGCGACATTGATACCGGCATCGATGAGTTTCTGTGCCGGGCACAGGCCGCTGGCCAGCTTGAGATTGGATTCCGGCGAATGCAGCACGTGGACGCCGTGGGTGGCGCAGGTTTCGATTTCCTCGTCGCTGAGCTGGGTCATGTGCACGGCGAGAAAGTTCGGCGTGAGCAGGCCCATGTCCTTGAGACGCGCGAGCGGACGCTGGCCGTTCTTCTGCTCGGCGTCGTTCACCTCGAATGTCGTCTCGTGCACGTGCATGTGTACGCGCAGGTCCATTTCGTCGGCGTAGGTGCGGATCTTGGCCAGCGGCTCGTCGGACACCGTATAGGGCGCATGCGGCGCGAACACGGTGGTGATGCGCTCATGCCCGCGCCAAGCGTCGCGCAAGGCGAGGCCTTTTTCCAGGTACTCGTCGGCGTTTGCGGCCCAAACGGTGGGGAAATCGATGACGATCATGCCCACGCTGGCGCGCATGCCCGCTGCCTCGACGCGTTCGGCGACGACGTCGGGGAAGAAATACATATCGTTGAAGCAGGTGGTGCCACAACGCAGCATTTCGGCCATGGCCAAATCGGTGCCGTCGGCGACGAACTCGGGCGACATGAATTCGCCCTCGATTGGCCAGATATGCTCTGTCAGCCACGGCATGAGCGGCATGTCGTTGGCGATGCCGCGCATAAGATTCATCGCGGCGTGGGTATGGGTGTTGATCAGACCGGGCAGCAGCACGTGGCTGCCGAGTTCAATGACTTCATCGGCCTCGAACGTACTGCGGGCCTCGTCGGCAGGGAGTACGGCCTCGATAAGCCCGTGATGGATGGCCACGGCGTGGTTTTCGAGCAGCCGCTCGAGGCCCTCGACGGGGACCACCCAGCGGGCATGAATCAGCGTATCGATCTTGCGCATGGGGATCGTCTGGATGGTTGGAAGCGGGGGAGCGCGAACGCCCGCCACTCTAGCGCAATCAGGCGTTTTTGGCACACCGGCCTGTGCTAACATGACCGGCTTTACGCGACGGCGCTGAACTGCGTTGGACGGACGCCCCCACGGGGCGGAACGGCCTGCCGCCAGCCCGTGGATCCGCGATGAAAGCGACCTGCCTCGATGCAGGCCGCACCACCAGAAAAAGTCTATGGCCGACGTCGCAAAAGAGATTCTTTCAATCAACCTCGAAGACGAGATGCGCCAGTCGTATCTCGATTACGCCATGAGCGTGATCGTCGGGCGTGCATTGCCCGATGTGCGAGACGGGTTGAAGCCGGTGCATCGGCGCGTGCTGCATGCCATGCGCGAGCTCGGCAACGACTGGAACAAGTCTTACAAGAAGTCGGCCCGCGTGGTCGGCGACGTGATCGGTAAATACCACCCGCATGGTGACAGCGCGGTGTACGACACGATCGTACGCATGGCGCAGGACTTCTCCATGCGCTACGTGCTGGTCGACGGCCAGGGGAACTTCGGCTCGATCGACGGCGACGCGCCGGCGGCCATGCGTTACACCGAAGTGCGCATGTCGCGGCTGGCGCATGAAATCCTGGCGGATATCGAGAAGGACACCGTCGATTTCATTCCGAACTACGACGAGTCGGAATCCGAGCCGGCGGTGCTGCCCACGCGACTGCCGAATCTGCTCGTCAATGGCGGCACTGGCATCGCGGTCGGCATGGCCACGAACATCCCGCCGCATAACCTGGTCGAAGTCATCAACGCCGTGCTGGCGGTGATGGACGATCCGCAGATCAGCATCGCCGGGTTGATGGAGCACGTCCCAGGTCCGGATTTCCCGACCGCCGCGATGATCAACGGCGCCGACGGCATCCGCGAGGCCTACGAAACCGGTCGTGGCCGTATCTACATGCGCGCCCGCGCCCATTTCGAGGAAGTCGACGAGCGCGGCAAGCAGTCGATCGTGGTCACCGAGCTTCCGTATCAGGTCAACAAGGCCCGGCTGCTCGAGAAGATCGCCGAGCTGGTCAAGGAAAAGCGCATCGAGGGCATCACCGAGCTGCGCGACGAGTCCGACAAGGACGGTATGCGCATGGTGGTCGAGCTGCGTCGCGGCGAGACCCCCGAAGTGGTGCTCAATAATCTGTATCGCCATTCGCAGATGCAGACCGTGTTCGGCATCAACATGGTCGCGCTCGACGACGGCCAGCCGCGCACGCTCAACCTCAAGCAGATGCTGGAGGCGTTCATACGTCACCGGCGCGAGGTCGTCACCCGTCGCACCCAGTATGAGCTGGCCAAGGCGCGCGCCCGGGCCCACGTGCTGGAAGGCCTGACGATCGCGCTGGCCAACATCGACGAAGTGATTGCGCTGATCAAGGCGTCCAGCGGCCCGGCCGAAGCGCGCGAAGCGCTGATTGGTCGCGAATGGCCGCCGGGGCAGGTCGTGGACATGCTCGATCGCGCCGGTGCCTCGGCATCGCGCCCGGCTGACCTGGACAAGGCCTACGGCTTGCAGGAAAGCGGCGGCTATCGGCTGACCGAGACCCAGGCCCAGGCCATTCTCGATCTGCGTCTGCATCGCCTCACCGGTCTCGAACAGAGCAAGATCGTCGAGGAGTTCGAGCAGCTGCTCGACCGTATCGCCGATTACATCGAGATCCTGTCGAATATGGATCGGCTGTTCGAGGTCATCCGCGAGGAGCTGGAAGCGGTGCGCCGCGACTATGGCGACGAGCGCAAGACCGAGATTCTCTACGACCATCTCGATCTCACCACGGCGGACCTGATCTCGCCGGAAGACGTGGTGGTCACGCTCACGCATGAAGGCTATGTGAAGTCGCAGCCGCTGGATGCCTATCGCGCCCAGCGCCGCGGTGGCCGCGGCAAGTCCGCGACCGCCACCAAGGACGCCGATTTCATCGACAAGCTTTGGGTGACGCATACGCACGACACGCTGCTGTGCTTCTCGTCGGCCGGCAAGGCCTACTGGCTGAAGGTCTACGAACTGCCCAGCGCCGGTCGCGGCGCGCGTGGCAAGCCGATCGTCAACCTGCTGCCGCTCGAGAATGACGAGCGCATCTCGCAGGTTCTGCCGATCAAGGACTTCAATACCGGCGAGAACGTGTTCTTCGCCACCCGCAACGGCACGGTCAAGAAGACCGCGCTCGAGCAGTTCTCGCGTCCGCGCAGTAACGGCATCATCGCCATCGATCTGCGCGAAGACGATGCGCTGGTCGGCGTTGACCGGACCTCGGGCGACGACGAAGTCATGCTGTTCTCGTCTGGCGGCAAGGTGATTCGCTTTGGCGAGCGGGACGTGCGCGAAATGGGTCGTACCGCGGCCGGTGTGCGCGGCATTCGCCTGCCTGAAGGCGAGGCCGATGCGGCCGTTATCGGGCTGATCGTGATCCGCGAAGGCGAGATTCTCACCGTCACCGCGCAGGGCTATGGCAAGCGCACGCCGGTGGACGACTACCCGCTGCGCGGTCGTGGCGGTCAGGGTGTGCTCGCGCTCAAGCAGTCGGACAAGACCGGCGCCGTGGTCGGCGCCACGCAGGTGCTCGAAGACGACGAAATCATGCTGATATCCAATATGGGTACGCTGATTCGCACCGCCGTCGCCGAGGTGTCCGTGCTCGGGCGTAACACCCAGGGTGTGCGTATCATCCGCATCGCCGACGACCAGCATCTGGTCGGCGTTGATCGAATTGTCACCGAAGACGACGAGGATGATGACAGCGACGCCGATGTCGATGGCCAAGCCGCCGACGAGGGTGCCGATGAGACGGGCGACCCGGGCGCGGACGACGCGCCGGGCGACGGCAACGATTCGGAAGACGCCGCGGACTAGCGTTTGCGCGATTCCTCGATTTTCTAACGGGAGATTTGTTTATGGCACGCGTCTACAACTTCAGCGCAGGTCCGGCCACGCTGCCGGTCGAAGTGCTCGAAAAGGCTCAGGCCGATCTGCTGGATTGGCAGGGCAGCGGCATGTCGGTGATGGAAATGAGCCATCGCGGCGATGCATTCGTGTCGATCGCCGACAAGGCGCGCGCTGATCTCAAGAAGCTGCTGAACGTGCCGGACGACTACTCGATCCTGTTCCTGCAGGGCGGGGCGGCCGGCCAGTTTGCGGGCGTGCCGCTCAACCTGATGGGCAGCTCGCAGAAGGCCGACTACGTCATCAATGGCAGCTGGGGCAAGAAGGCGGTCAAGGAAGGCGCGAAGTTCGGCGACGCGCAGGTCGCGGCCGATTCCGCCGTCGACGGCGCCTTCACCGACGTGCCGCCGCGCGCCGACTGGCAGCTGCGCGATGACGCGGCGTTCGTGCATTACACCCCGAACGAGACCATCGAAGGCATCGAGTACCCGGACGTACCCGATACCGGCAATGTGCCGCTGGTCGGCGACTGGTCCTCGGCCTTCCTCTCCAAGCCGATCGACGTGTCGAAGTACGGCGTGATTTATGCCGGCGCGCAGAAGAACGCGGGCCCGGCGGGCGTGACCATGGTGATCGTGCGCAACGACCTGATGGGCAACCCCCAGGCCGGTGTGCCGATGGTCATGGATTACAAAAAGCAGGCCGATGCGGATTCCATGCTCAACACGCCGCCGTGTTTCGCCTGGTACATGGCCGGACTGACCTTCGAGTGGATTCTCGACAACGGCGGCCTCGAGGGCATGGCCGAGCGCAACAAGCGCAAGGCCGACAAGCTCTACGCCGCCATCGATGGCTCGGATTTCTACAGCAACCCGGTGGCGCCGCAGGCGCGCTCGCAGATGAACGTGCCGTTCCTGCTTGCCAGCGACGAACTCAACAAGCCGTTTTTGGCCGAGGCCGAGGAAGCCGGTCTGTCGACGCTCAAGGGCCATCGCTCGGTCGGCGGCATGCGTGCCTCGATCTACAACGCGATGCCGGAAGCCGGCGTCGATGCGCTGATCGATTTCATGCGTGACTTCGAGAAACGCAACGGCTGATACAAGTCATTCATTCGCAGATGTTCAGGTCATCCGGACGATGAGGAACAAAGCCCAAGCGGTTGTTTGTTAAACGGAAGATCTGAAAAATCTGCGGATCGCTTTTCAAGAATCTGCGGACAAGTTTCTATGACGTTCAAGGTACAAACGCTCAACAGTATTTCGGCCAAGGGTCTCGACCGGCTGCCGCGCGATCTCTACGAGGTCGCCTCGGAGCTCTCGACGCCGGACGCGATCATCCTGCGTTCGCACAGCATGCACGACATGGATATCCCGGATTCCGTGCGTGCCATCGGCCGTGCCGGCGCGGGCGTGAACAACATTCCCGTTGCCGAAATGAGCAAGCGCGGCGTTCCGGTGTTCAACGCGCCGGGCGCGAACGCAAACGCGGTCAAGGAACTGGTCCTGGCCGGCCTGCTACTGTCCTCGCGCAATCTGATGAGCGCCTGGCGCTATGTCGAGGACCTAACCTCGACCGGCGACGACCTCAAGAAGGAAGTCGAAGCCGGCAAGAAGCGTTTCAAGGGCGTGGAACTGCCAGGCCGTACGCTCGGCGTCGCCGGTCTCGGTGCCATTGGCGTCAACGTGGCCAATGCTGCCCAGGGTCTGGGCATGAGCGTTCAAGGGTTCGATCCAGGCATCACCGTCAACAACGCGTGGCGGCTGAATGCCGGCGTGTCGGAAGCCCTGTCGATCGATGAGCTGCTGTCGCGCTCCGATTTCGTGTCCCTGCATGTGCCGCTGGTCGATGGCACCCGCGGACTCATCGACGCCACGCGCCTCAAGCTGATGCGCAAGGGTTCGGTGCTGCTCAACTTCTCGCGCGCCGAGATCGTGGACGAAGACGCGGTGCTGGAAGCGCTGGAAAACGGCAAGCTCAACTATTACGTCTGCGATTTCCCGTCCGAGAAGCTGCGCGGCCACGATCACGTCATTACGCTGCCGCACCTCGGCGCGTCGACCGACGAGGCAGAGGACAACAGTGCCGTGATGATTGCCGATCAGCTGCGTGACTATCTGGAAGTCGGCAACATCCGCAATTCGGTGAACTTCCCCGAAGCGATCATGCCGCCGACTGCCCATGCGCATCGCATCGTGATGGTCAATCACAACGTGCCCAACATGGTCGGTCAGATCTCCTCGACGTTGGCGCGCAACGGCCACAACATCGCCGATCTGCTCAACAAGTCGAAGGGCGAGGTCGCCTATACGCTGGTCGATGTCGACGCTCAGGTCGCCGACGAGGCGCTGGAGGAACTCCGGGGTATCGAGGGCGTGCTGTGCGTGCGCTACCTCGGTGCGGTGGGCAGCGAAGCGGCATAGCGCGGCACGATGACTGAGCAGTCCGACGATCAGGCGCTGGGTCAGGCGCGCGAGCGTATCGACGCACTGGACGAGCAGATCCAGGCGTTGATCGCCGAGCGCGCCGGCGTGGCGCTCGACGTGGCGCGGATCAAGTTGGCGCAGCAGCGCACCGACTTCTATCGCCCCGAGCGCGAAGCCGATGTGCTGCGCCGGGTGGCCGAACGCAACGAAGGGCCGCTGGACAACGACACCATCATGCGCCTGATGCGTGAGGTGATGTCGGCCTGTCTGGCGCTGGAGTCGCCGCTCAAGGTTGCCTATCTCGGCCCCGAGGGCACCTATACCCAGGCCGCGGTCTACAAGCACTTCGGCCATTCGGTGAAGGCGTTGCCGCTGCCCGCGATCGACGAGATCTTTCGCGAGGTCGAGGCGGGCAACGCCGATTTCGGCGTGGTGCCGGTCGAGAACTCCACCGAAGGCGTGGTCAGCCATACGCTGGATCAACTGGTCGGCAGCACGCTGTCGATCTGTGGCGAAGTCGCGCTGGCAGTGCATCATCACCTGCTGTCGCGCGAAAACGATCTTGGCTCAGTCAAGCGCGTTGTCGCCCACGCCCAATCTCTGGCTCAGTGTCGAAAATGGCTCGATCGTCGGCTGCCCGGCGTAGTGCGTGAAGCGGTCTCCAGTAACGGGGAGGCCGCACGGCGGGTCGCGGGTGAAAGCCACGCCGCGGCCATTGCGGGTCGGGCGGCGTCCGAGTTCTACGAGCTTCCGATGCTGGCCTCGAACATCGAGGACGAGCCGAACAACACCACGCGCTTTCTCGTGCTTGGGAAGCAGCAGGTGCCGGCCACTGGCAACGACATGACTTCGATCCTGGTGGCGATCCGCAACCAGCCGGGGATGCTGCATCGCCTGCTCACGCCCGGCGCCGAAGCCGGCGTGGATCTCACCCGTATCGAGTCGCGCCCGTCGCGTCGGCAGGCTTGGGACTATAATTTCTTCATCGATCTGGAAGGCCATATCGACGAAGAGCGGGTACGTCGCGTGCTCGATGCGATCGAATCCCAGGCCGCGATGTTGAAGGTGCTGGGTGCCTATCCGCGTGCCATTGGCCCCGAGTCGAATTCATAAGTCACGTTCAGACACTCCCGGAACGTATTGAAATCATGAGTATCACGCTCTCCGATCAGGCGCATGCCGGTATCCACGGCCTGCATACCTACGTGCCAGGCAAGCCGATCGAGGATCTCAAGCGTGAGCTTGGTCTGACCTCGATCGTGAAGCTGGCTTCAAACGAGAATCCGTTCGGCACGGCGCCCGCGGTCAAGCGTGCGTTGGCGGCCTTTGCCAGCGAGGGCGGTAACGATCTGCATCGTTATCCGGACGGTAATGGCTTCGCGCTCAAGCACAAGCTCGCCGAGCGTCACGATATCGAGATGTCGCGCATTACGCTGGGCAACGGTTCCAACGATGTGCTCGAGTTGACCGCGCGTGTGTTCCTCGGTCCGGGCAAGAACGCGGTGTTCTCGCAGTACGCGTTCGCGGTCTATCCGATCGTGGCGCGCGCTGTGAACGCCGAAACGCGTGTCGTACCGGCGCTGGGCGCCGAGGCCGACATGCCTTATGGGCACGATCTTGACGGCTTTCTCGAGCATATCGACGAGAATACCGGCGTTGTGTTCATCGCGAGCCCCAACAACCCGACGGGCACCTGGCTGGCGCCGGGCGCGATCGAGGCGTTCATGGATGCGGTGCCGGCCGGTGTGGTCGTGGTGCTCGATGAGGCCTATCTCGAATATCAGGCCGACAGCGAGCGCCCGAACAGTCGTGCGTGGCTGGAACGCTATCCCAATCTGATCGTTACGCGAACTTTCTCGAAGATTTACGGCATGGCAGGGCTGCGCGTGGGCTACGCGCTGTCGTCTGCAGAAGTGGCCGATCTGATCAACCGCGTGCGCCAGCCGTTCAACGTGAACATCGTTGCCATGCATTGCGCGGAGGCCGCGCTGGCCGATGACGATTTCGTGGTGTATTCCACCGAGACGAATGCCGTACAGCGCGCTTCGCTCAGCCAGGAACTCGAGGCGCGCGGCTTGGCCTGTCTGCCGTCACAAGCCAACTTCATCACCTTCGACTGCGGCCGTGCTTCCACGCCTCTGTTCGACGCGATGCTGCGCGAGGGCGTGATCGTTCGTCCGCTGGCGAGCTATGAAATGCCCGAGCACCTGCGCGTAACCGTCGGAAGCGAAGAAGAAAACCGGATATTTCTGACAGCGCTCGACGCCGTGCTGGCAGGCGCATGAGTGCTGCTAGGGACAAGCTGGCCGCCGAACGTATCAGCGTCATCGGCCTGGGTTTAATAGGTGGCTCTATCGTGCGTGGTCTGCGGGCGGCCGGCTATACGGGCCCGATACAGGCCGGTGTGGCGGATGCTGCCGAGGCCAAGCGTGCGGTGGAGCTCGGTCTCGTTGATCGGGCGGAAACTGACACGGCAAAAGCCGTCGCCGGCGCGACGCTTGTGGTCGTGGCCGTTCCGATCGGAGCGATGGGCGCCGTGTTCGCGGAACTCGCTGGCGCCATCGCGCCCGGTGCGGTGGTTACCGATACGGGCAGCACCAAGCTCAGCGTGATCGAGAATGCGCGCGCGGGGATGGGTCCCGGGATCGGTCACTATGTGCCGGGACACCCGATTGCGGGAACCGAGCGCAGCGGCCTCGACGCCGGGTTCGCACAACTCTTCGATGGTCGGCGGGTGATCCTGACGCCCACGCCGGAGACGGATGCGGACGCGCTATCGCGGGTGGAAGCCCTCTGGTCCGTATTGGGCGCACGCGTGAGTGAGATGGATGCTGCCCACCACGACGAGGTTCTCGCAGCGACCAGCCATCTGCCGCATGTGCTGGCCTTCACGCTGGTCGACACGCTCGCGCGGATGGCCGAGCGAACCGAGATATTCGAGTACGCCGCCGGCGGTTTCACCGATTTCACCCGGATCGCCTCCAGCAACCCCGAACTGTGGAGCGATATCGTGACCGCAAACCACGATGCCATCCTGCCGGTGCTCGAGCGTTATATCGGCGATCTGGAAGCCGTTCGCACGGCGATCGCCTCCGGCGAGCGGGCGACGCTCGCGGCGACATTCGGCCGCGCCAAGGATGCGCGTGACGGCCTTGCCGCGGAGCGTGGCTGAGATGCGGCGTTTTCATATCGAACCAGGCGGCACGTTGAACGGCACTCTCGAGGTGCCGGGCGACAAATCCGTGTCCCATCGCGCGATCATGTTCTCCGCGATAGCGCGTGGCCGATCCCGGATTACCGGTTTTCTGGAAAGCGCCGATTGCTTGGCGACGCTTGGAGCATTCGAAGTCATGGGCGTGTCGTTCACGCGTGATGGCGGCGCTTTGCTGGTGGACGGCGTAGGGCGCGATGGGTTGAGCGCGCCCGATGCGACGCTCGACCTCGGTAACTCCGGCACCTCCATGCGGCTGCTGTCCGGGCTCATGGCGGGTCAGGCTTTCGATTCAGTGCTCGGCGGTGACGCCAGCTTGTCGCGACGTCCGATGGCCCGTGTGATCGACCCGTTGACTGAAATGGGCGCTCGTATTGCCGGTAGCGACGGGCAGCGGGCGCCGCTGCATATCACCGGCGGCCAGCGTCTGCGCGGGATCGACTACACGCCGCCGGTCGCCAGTGCACAGATCAAGTCCTGCGTGCTGCTCGCGGGGCTCTATGCCGAAGGTGCGACGACGGTCCACGAGCCGGGTATAAGCCGCGACCATACGGAGCGCATGCTCGGCGCATTTGGCGTGGAGCTGACCCGTGAAGGGCGTGCGCTGTCGATCACGGGTGGCCAGTCGCTCGAGGCATTCGATGTGGCCGTGCCCGCGGATCTGTCGTCTGCGGCCTTTTTCCTGGTCGGTGCGTCGATTGGTGAGAACGGCGAGCTGACGTTGACCGGCGTTGGCGTGAATCCCACGCGCCGCGGCGTCGTCGACATCCTCAAGCGCATGGGCGCCGATATCACGTTGGTCGATGAGCGTGAACAGGCCGGCGAGCCCGTTGCGGACATCACCGTACGCAGCGCCGCGCTGCGCGGTATCGATATCGGCGCAACCGATGTCGAACTCGCCATCGATGAGCTGCCGGCGATCTTCATCGCAGCGGCCTGTGCGCACGGCACCACCCGGCTGACAGGTGCTGCTGAATTGCGGGTCAAGGAATCCGATCGTATCGCCGTGATGGCTGACGGCCTCGCCGAGCTCGGGATCGAAGTGACCGTGCAGGACGATGGGCTCACTATCGTCGGCCGCCCGGAGCAGCACAGTTTTGGCGGTGGACATATTCATAGCCACGAAGATCATCGAATCGCCATGTCTTTTGCCATGGCCGGCCTGCGCGCCAGCGCGCCGATCGTGATCGACGATTGCGACTTCGTGGATACCTCTTTCCCCGGATTCGTCGAGCGTGCGCGCAACGCCGGGCTGGCGATCGAGTCGCAGGAGCACGACGCTTGAGCGCGGCGCCGGTCATGACCCTCGACGGCCCTGGCGGGGCAGGCAAGGGAACGCTCGCGTCCGCGCTTGCTCGTGAACTGGGTTGGTCGCTGCTGGACAGTGGGGCGCTCTACCGGCTGGTCGGGCTGCTGTCGCTTCGGCGTGATCTGGATGCTGAGGTCACCGATGATCTGGACGCGGCGGTGAATGCGTCGCGTGCGCTGGATCTGGTCTTCGAGCCTGACCGGGGCGATGGCCAGCGGGTGCGTCTCGACGGCGAGGACGTCACCGATGCCATCCGTGAAGACGCGGTCTCGGCAGCCGCCTCGAAGTGGGCCGTTCAGCCGCGCATCCGCGAAGCACTGCTTGCGCGCCAGCGTGATTTTGCCCAGCCGCCCGGCCTGATCGCGGACGGGCGCGACATGGGTACGGTGATCTTTCCGGACGCCGACCTGAAGCTCTACATCACGGCCAGCGCAGAGGAGCGCGCGAACCGCAGATTCGCGCAGTTGTCGGCCCTCGATGTTGATGCTAATCTTGGCCGGATATATCGAGAGATATTGGAGCGTGACGCGCGCGATGCATCGCGTGAAGTCGCGCCCCTTAAGCCGGCGGTCGATGCCCACGTCATCGATACCACCGGTGAAACAGTGGCGGCGTCGCTCGAGAGGGTGCGTTGCCTTGTAAGCGAAAAAGGCTGGATTTAAGCTGGACTGTCAGATGTCCGGGCCAGCCCGCATCGCATGAATGGGACCGGTTGTGGCGCAAGGCCGCTGCCGGATTGTTTTATCAACCACGGATGGCGCCGAATTCGTCGCGCCGCAGGATTTTTTCCCCCCATGTCTGAAAGTTTCGCCGAACTATTCGAACAAAGTCTGCAGGGTCGTACCATGCAGCCCGGCTCCCTCATCAACGCCGAGGTGCTGGAAGTCAAGTCCGACGTGATCATCGTCGACGCCGGGCTCAAGTCGGAAGGCGTGATCCCGATCGACGAGTTCTACGACGATAACGGCGAAATCTCCGTTGTGGAAGGGGACAAGGTCGAAGTCGCGCTGGAAGCCGTGGAAGACGGTTTCGGCGCCACGCGCCTGTCCAAGGAAAAAGCCCAGCGCATCCGTACCTGGGACTTCCTCACCGAAGCCTACGAGAACAGCGAGTCCGTGGTTGGCCACATCAGTGGCAAGGTCAAGGGCGGTTACACCGTGGACGTGGGCAACATCCGCGCGTTCCTGCCGGGTTCGCTCGTGGACGTGCGCCCGGTGCGCGACACCACCTATCTCGAAGGCAAGCCCCTCGAATTCCGCGTCATCAAGCTCGATCGTCTGCGTAACAACGTGGTCGTGTCGCGTCGTGACGTGCTCAAGGAAGAGTACAGCGAAGAGCGCAAGCAGCTGCTCGACACCCTGCAGGAAGGCATTGTTCTCAAGGGTATCGTCAAGAACCTGGTCGACTACGGCGCGTTCGTGGATCTGGGCGGCATCGACGGCCTGCTCCACATCACGGACATGTCCTGGAAGCGCATCAAGGATCCCACCGACGTGGTCAACGTCGGTGAGGAAATCGAGGTCAAGGTGCTCAAGTTCGATCGTGAGCGCACCCGTGTCTCCCTCGGCCTGAAACAGCTGGGCGATGATCCGTGGGTGGATATCGCACGTCGCTACCCGGAAAACACGCGTCTGTTCGGCAACGTCACCAACATCACCGACTACGGTGCCTTCGTCGAAATCGAAGAAGGCGTGGAAGGTCTGGTGCACGTATCCGAGATGGATTGGACGAACAAGAACGTCAATCCGGGCCAGATCGTGGACGTCAGCGACGAAGTCGAAGTCATGGTGCTGGAGATCGACGAAGAGCGTCGTCGTATCTCGCTGGGCATGAAGCAGTGCAAGTCCAACCCGTGGGAAGACTTCGCCGCCAATCACCAGCGCGGCGACCAGGTTGCCGGCCAGATCAAGTCGATCACCGATTTCGGTATCTTCGTTGGCCTGCCGGGCAACATCGACGGCCTCGTGCATCTGTCCGATCTGTCCTGGAACGATCAGGGCGACGACGTCGTTCGCGAATACTCCAAGGGCGACGAAGTCGACGCCGTGGTGCTGTCCATCGATGCCGACCGCGAGCGCATCTCGCTGGGCATCAAGCAGCTGGCGCAGGATCCGATCGGTAGCTTCGTTGCGGATCATCCGAAGGGCAGTGTCGTTTCCGGCACGATCCAGAGCGTGGACGCCCGCGGCGCCAATGTGGATCTCGGCGACGATGTGGTCGGTTACATCCGTGCCTCGGATATCTCGCGTGACCGCGTCGAGGACGCGCGCACCGCGCTGTCCGAAGGCGCTGCTGTCGAAGCCCGTTTCGTGGGCGTCGATCGCCGCAATCGCACCATCAGCCTGTCGATTCGTGCCAAGGATGAGAAGGACGAGCAGCAGGCCATGCGCGAGTACGCGGACACCGACGCGTCCACCGGTACGACGAGCCTCGGCGAGCTGCTGAAAGAGCAGATCGACGCAAGCGACCGCAACAACTAAAAATATATTGTGGTGTAATTGACGCGGGGTGCTTGCGTGCGCCCCGCGTTTTAACTACCTTTCTAGTTAAGGGGTGTGCCAGACGGCACTTATACGGGGGCGGCGTTTCCAGGGAGAGGACGCTGGATGACTAAATCGGAGCTGATCGAACGGCTGGTCCAGCGTCAGGCGCATATGTCGCATCGTGACGTGGAACTGGCTGTCAAACTACTACTCGACGACGTAATCGCGGAACTGGCCAGTGGTGGCCGGGTAGAAATCCGCGGGTTCGGCAGTTTTTCGGTGCATCACAGGCCCGCGCGGCGCGGCCGCAATCCGAAGACTGGTGAAGCCGTCGATATCCCGCGCAAGTACGTGCCGCATTTCAAACCCGGCAAGGAATTGCGCGAACGCGTCAATACGAGCCATTCATAGCCGATCGGCAGGCCGCATCATTTGCGGGAAGCCGGCCGGACCGGACAACGGGAAATAAATGCTACGCCTGATTCGTAACCTGATCGTGGTCGTGGGGCTCGTGCTCGGCGTGGCTTTCGGCTTCTTCAATTACGATCTGGTGTCGATTGACCTGCTGTGGACGACGACAGAAGCGCCGTTGGTGATTCTGCTCGTCATTGCGTTCGTGCTCGGACTGGTCATCGCGGCACTGGTTTGTACCGCCCGCATCGCCAAGTTGCGCGGGCAGCTGTCGAGTTCGCGTCGACGGTTGAAGGACGCCCAGGCCGAGATATCCAATCTGCGGAGCATGCCTATCCACGATGCTTGACGGCATCTGGTGGATCGTACTGGCACTTCTGCCGCTGGCAGCCGCGTCTGGCTGGTATGTGCGCGGCCGTGCTCAGGGTGATGACGAGCCGAATCCGCCGGTCAATGCGGATTATCTGCGTGGCATAAGCCAACTCGTCAACGACGACGCCGACAAGGCGATCGCTACGTTTGTGCGCGTGCTCGAAGTCGACAACGATACGGCAGAGACCCATCTTGCGCTTGGCAACCTGTTTCGCCGTCAAGGCGAAGTCGACCGTGCGCTGCGGATGCACCAGAACCTCGTCGCGCGACCCAACCTCAAAGCGGCGCACCGCAATCAAGCCCGCTACGAACTGGCGCAGGATTATCTGCGCGCCGGCGTGCTCGATCGTGCGGAAGGGCTTTTTCGAGAACTCGCAGACCAGAATCTGTTCCTGGAGCGTGCGTTGTCCGGCCTCGTGGCCATCTACGAGCAGGAGCGCGACTGGGAGCAGGCGATCGAGACGACAAGACGTCTCGAGACCGTACGCGGCACGTCTCTGCGGCCGGTCATTGCCCAGTACTTCTGTGAGCTCGCGGAACAGGCCCGGGGCAACGGCCAGGCAGATATGGCGCAGCGCTACGTAAAGTCCGCCCGTCAGTCGTTTCGCGACTGTGCGCGCGCGAGCCTGATCGGCGGGATGATGTCCGAACACGCCAAGGACCACCGCGGGGCGGTGAAGATCTACCGCCAGGTGATGCGGCAGGATGTCGACTTCATCAGCGAGATCATCGAGCCGATGCGTCGCTGTTTCGATGCGTTGGATGATGCACCGGGCTACGCGCAATTCCTGCGCGAGGTGATGCCGCTATACGACGGCGCGCATCCTCATGTCGCTTATGCGCGCTTTCTTCATCGCCAGAAAAAGACTGATGAGGCGATCGCGCATATTTCGCAGTACCTGCAGGGCGAGCCGAACTGGATTGGCTTCTATCACCTGCTCGATCTGACCTGGTCACAGACCCGCAGCACGCTCACCGGCCCGCTGGATAGCCTGCGCCAATCTCTGGGGCAGATCATAGAACGCCAGCCGACCTATCACTGTGGTCAATGTGGGTTCTCGGGGCGTTACCTGCACTGGCAATGTCCGAGCTGCCGTCAGTGGAACACGATTATCCCGGTCCGCGATGTGCGCCCCGGTGAGTCTGCGCCGACACGGTCAGCGCGTAGCGCTTGACCGGAGTTGCGGAAAGCGTCCTCGCCCAGGCGAACAGGACCTCTCTTTAAGAATCGGCAGAATAGCCAATGGCGCGCCTAGTAGCGCGCGTCAGAGGTGACCTGCTCGCGACATTCGCGCTCCGACCACGCCGTATGGCAGGCACGAACCATCTGATCGAGCAGGGCGCGTAGGCGGGCCTTGTCGAAGGCGTTGAGTTCTGCTGTCTGCAGGGCGGTACGCAACTGGTTGATCGCGGGCGCAAAGGCGCCGCGCAGCTCGTAGTACTTCGCTTGGCGGTAATAGGCTTCGCCCAGATTGTCCTGTTGGCCGGCTACCTGGGCCAGCATCTGCTGTGCCTCTGACGATTGCGCGAGCAGGTCGCGATCCTGCATCAGGAAAGCGCGTGCCGTCTCGGGCTCATCGCTGCTGACCAGCAGGTTGGCGTAGTCCAGTTTTACCGACGGGCTACGGGGAAAACGTGTCCGTGCTGTTTCGAGCAGTTCGCGTGCCTCTGGGGTATTCCCAGCCTGGGAGTGAGCGTCCGCCAGGGCGAGCAGGAACGCTTTGCCCTGCGGATTGGCTTCAGCGAGCGGCGCGAGCAGGTCGATCGCATCCTCGTTACGTCCGACGCGAGACAGGGCGAGCGCGTACCCGTAATCCAGAGCCGGCGGGTTCGACGCGCCATCCGTGTTGGCGCGGCGTTGTTCGTAGTAGCGCAACAGGGCGCCGAGTTGGCGGTTCATGAAGACCCGGGCGCGTTCGCGCATGAGGAGGTAGTCGTTGCTTTCGCGCACCGTGGGCGAAGGGTAGTCACGAGCACGTGATTCGGCTTCGGCCATCCGAGTATTGCTAACCGGATGCGAGAGCAGGATTTCGGGCAGCTGGTTGCCGTACAGGCGCGAGCGACGCTGCATCTTCTCGAAGAAGCTGGCCATGCCGTCTGGGTTGAAGTCGGCCTCGGCCAAGGTGCGGATGCCGATGCGATCGGCCTCGAATTCATGGGCGCGCGTGTAGTTGGTCTGTTGCTGGCCGAGATTCGCTACACCCGCGGTCACGGCAGCCGAAATCGCGTCCGGATCGCCGCCACCGGCGATGGCGGCAACGAGAATCGCTGCAGCAGTCGCCCAGCCCATTCCGGAGGTCGCCTCGATCTGGCGGGCGATGTGGCGTTGGGTGACGTGTGCCATTTCGTGGCCGACGACACCGGCGAGCTCGCTTTCACTTTCTGTTTCGGTAATCAGCCCGGCATTGATGCCGATGTAGCCGCCCGGGAGCGCGAACGCGTTGATCTGGCTGCTGTCGATCAGATAGAAGCGGAACGCGCTCGCTTCGCTGCGCGTGTGCTGCGCCAGACGTGCGCCAATCTGCGTAAGATATTCACGCAATTGTAGATCTTCGATAACCAAGCTGCGTTCGAGCAGTTGTGCGACCACCTGGCGGCCGATCTTGTCTTCCTCTGCGGGAGACATGTACGTGTCCGCCGGCTGCCCGATACTGGGCAACTGATAATCACGCGCACTCGCGACCGTCGCGACCACGGTCAAGCAGGCGAGTAGGCCGATCAGAAATCGGCGCGATGAGGAGGCTCGGTCAGTCACAACGCGTGTCGAGGGGAACCGGGGATCAACGAGTGTTCAGACCGCAGGTTAGCGTGTTTCGTTCATTGGATTAAACTGCTGGGCAACAAGGGAAGTATTCGGCTCACGCACCGATGCACCCATCGCCAGCACAGCGCACAGGAGTCAACGTGCCGTTATTTTTGACCGTGCAGGAATGCAGCCTGGTGCACCTGCTCGAGGCAGACGCCCGGAATCTCATAGTGAGGCGTCCCCGATGAACGTCGTGCGTGAATGGTTCACGCGCCATTTCTCCGACCCGCAAGTCGTGGCGCTTGCGCTCATCCTGATCAGCGGGATCGCCCTGGTCATGGTATTCGGTGCGCTGCTGACCCCCGTGCTTGCGGCGGCGGTGGTTGCCTATCTTCTTGAGGGGCCGGTGCAGTGGCTCGAGCGTGTACGCATGCCGCGCTGGGCCGGAGCGGCGCTCGTTTCCACGGCGCTGCTGATCGGCGTGATCTGGGTGAGTTTCGCGCTATTGCCGTTGCTTACGCGCCAGGCAGGTCAGATTCTGCAGGAAGTTCCCAGTCTGATCAGTAGCGCGCAGGAGTGGATCGCGGCGCTGCCGCAACGCTATCCCGCATTGATCACCCAGGACCAGATCGACGCGATGGTCAACAGCATGACGTTCGATGTCGGCTCCATGCGCCAGACATTGCTCAGCCGCTCGCTGGTGGTGGGGATGAGTCTGCTGTACCTGTCTGTGTATCTCGTACTCGTGCCGCTGATGGTGTTCTTCATGCTGCGCGACAAGGACCAGATCATGGCCTGGTTTGCCCGCTTCGGGCCGCGCAACGGACGGCTGGTCCAGAACGTCTGGTCTGAAGTGAATGCGCAGCTCGGCAACTACGTGCGTGGCAAGGCGGTCGAGATCGTGATCGTGTGGATCGTCGCCTATCTCGTGTTTTCCCTGCTCGGGCTCAAGTACGCGATGCTGCTCTCGGCCCTGGTCGGCTTCTCGGTACTCGTGCCGTATATCGGCGCGTTCGGCATGACCGTGCCGGTGATGCTCGTGGCCTATGCCCAGTGGGGTTTCGAGGCCCAGACGCTGTACGTGCTGATCGTCTACGGCGTACTGCAGATGCTGGATGGCAACGTGCTGGTGCCCGTGCTGTTCTCCGAAGCGGTAGACCTGCACCCGGTCGCGATCATCACCGCAGTACTGTTTTTCGGCGGGGTGTGGGGCTTCTGGGGAATTTTCTTCGCGATTCCGCTGGCTACTGTTGTCCACGCCGTGATCAAGGCGTGGCCGCGCAAGTATACCGGTGAGACGGCGACAACGTCGCAGCCGAGAGAAACCGCCTGAGTCTTGCGCCGGGCGCTATCGGCCCGGCGCTTTACATCGCGGTCGTCCGAAAACGCCGCAGGCGAGAATCAGGCCGCCGCTGACGGTTCGAGCAGTTCGATCCAGTGGCGTACCGGCACGCCTGAGGCTGATTCGAGATGCAGCTGACAGCCCACGTTCGCGGTGACGATCACATCCGGCTCGCCGGCATTCAGCGAGGCGAGCTTGTTCTCGCGCAGTTCGTTGGCCATGGTCGGCTGCAGGATCGAATAGGTCCCGGCCGAGCCGCAGCACAGATGCGGGTCGCGCACGTGGGTGAGCTTGTAGCCTGCCTGGGCAAGAATCTCGGCGACGTTGTCGTGTAGCTGCGGCGCGTTCTGCAGTGTGCAGGGCGGGTGATAGGCCACCTGGCGCCCATGGCCTAGATCGCCGAGCTGGCTGAGGTCTTCCTGTGCCAGCACATCGCTTAGATCGCGCGCGAGCTCGGAGACGCGGGCCGCCTTTTCGGCGTACTCGGCGTCATTGCGCAGCATATGGCCGTATTCGACCACCGACGCGCCGCAGCCGCTGGCGGTGAGCACGATCGCCTCGGCGCCGTCTTCGATATACGGCCACCAGGCATCGATATTACGCCGCGCGAAGTCGTTGGCTTCCTCGCGATGGCTCAGGTGCTGTGACAGGGCGCCACAGCAGCCGCTGGCCTTGGGCGCGACCAGACGCACGCCCAGCTGCGAAAAGATGCGTGCCGCGTGGGCGTTGGTGTTCGGCGCGGCGACCGGCTGCACACAGCCGTCGAGCACGAGCATGGTGCGCGTAGCGGTTTCGGTCTTCGGCCATTCCAGCGCCTTGCGGCGCGGTGGCATCTTCTGCTTCAACGGCGCCAGTGGGCCGACCAGGAGCGGCTTGAAGAAATGCCCGAGATGGAAGAAGAACGCAAAGCGATTACGGTAGGCGACGATATGGCGCAGCAAAAAGCGGATCGCGCGCTCATGGAAAGGGCGCTGGACCTGCTGTTCAACGAGGTCGCGCCCGATATCAGCCAGCTTGGCGTATTCGACCCCCGACGGGCAGGTCGTTTCGCAGGCGCGGCAGGTCAGGCAGCGATCCAGATGCATCTGCGTTTTCTGGGTCGGCGTCTCACCCTCGAGTACCTGCTTGATCAGGTAAATACGCCCGCGCGGACTGTCGCGCTCGTCACCGAGCAGCTGGTAGGTCGGGCAGGTGGCAGTGCAGAAGCCGCAGTGCGTGCAGGCGCGCAGGATGCGGTCGGCCTCTTCGCCATCCGGCGTGTCGCGAAGTTGCGGAATGATTGAGGTTTGCATGGGCTTCGGTTCGCTTGGAATTCGGGCCTGAAGTTCGGGGCTAGAGCCCGGACCTATAGTTCTGGATAGATACGGGCGGGATTGAGAATACCCGCCGGATCCATGGAGCGTTTCAGTCGCTGTTGTAGCGCGAGCATGGATTCGCCGATCGGATGAAAGCGCGGCCTCGTATCGCCGCGATAGACGCTGGCGTGGCCGCCTTCGTCCTTCACGACGCGGCGCAGGCCCACGGGCTCCATATCCGAATGCAGCCAGCGCTGCGCGCCGCCCCAGTCGATGACGCTATCGCCATCGAGTTCGAGCATGGGCGCGGCCGGCGGCAGCGACAGCCGCCACAGCGGCTTGTCCTTGTTCTCGAAGAAGGGGCGTTGCTGTTCGCGCACTTTACGCCAGAAAGATTTGTCGTCGTCGAGCGTTTCGCCGCCCAGCTTTTCGCAGGCGGATTCGACTGACGACGTCGCACCAGCTAGGCGCAGATAGGTCTTGCCCTCTTCCCAATAGGCGCCGGTAATGGGCCAGGGCTTGCGTTGCCAGTCGCTGATCTGGGTCAGCGCTTCGGACGCGCCCTGTTCGAACACGCGGGTGATCTGAGTGCGCGGGAGCGGCAGCACCTTGAGGCTGACTTCCAGCAGCACGCCGAGCGTGCCGTAGGCGCCGGCCATCAGTCGGGACAGATCGTAGCCGGCGACGTTCTTCATCACTTCGCCGCCAAAGCGCAGCGCCTGCCCCTGGCCGTTGATGATGCGCGTGCCGAGCACGAAATCGCGCGCCGCCCCGGTGAAGGGCCGCGCCGGGCCGGACAGGCCGGTCGCGATCGTGCCGCCGATGGTGGCGTTGTCGCCGTAGTGGGGCGGCTCGAAGGCCAGCATCTGACCTTCGGCTTCAAGCACGGACTCGACCGCGGCCAGCGGCGTGCCGGCACGTACGGTCATTACCAGCTCGCCGGGCTCGTAGTTCACCACGCCGGTATGGCCGGTGACGTCCAGCGCTTCACCCTCGACGTGCTCGCCCAGAAAGGCCTTGCTGCCACTGCCGGTGAGGTTGAGGGGGGTCTTGCTTTCAAACGCCGCGCGAACGCGTTCGCTCAGTTGTTCGGTCTGATCGGCAGCCGTCGTCACAGTCGCTCCAGTTCGGGGAAGGGCAGTTCGCCGTTGTGGACATGCATGGCGCCGAATTCCGCACAGCGGTGTAGCGTCGGCACGGCCTTGCCGGGGTTGAGCAGGCCCTTGCCGTCGAACGCGTTCTTGACGGCATGGAATTGGGTCAGCTCGTCTGGCGGGAACTGCACGCACATCTGATCGATCTTCTCGACGCCGACACCATGTTCGCCGGTAATCGTGCCGCCGTGTTCGAGACACAGCTCGCAGATCGCGCCGCCGAATTCCTCAGTGCGCTCGAGTTCACCCTCGATATTCGCATCGTAGAGGATCAGCGGATGCAGGTTGCCGTCGCCGGCATGAAAAACGTTGGCCACGCGCTGGCCGTATTTCTTGGATAGTTCGCCGATACCGATAAGCACATCGGCCAGCGCCTTGCGCGGAATGGTGCCGTCCATGCAGTAATAGTCGGGCGAGATCCGGCCCATGGCCGGAAAGGCTGCCTTGCGGCCGGCCCAGAAGATCGCGCGTTCTGCATCGTTGCGGGAGACGCGTACTTCGGTCGCGCCTTCACGTTCGACAACGGCGGTCACGTCGGCGATGTGCTCGTCGACTTCGGCATGGGTGCCGTCGACCTCACAGAGCAGGATCGCCGCGGCGTCGGTCGGGTAGTCCGCGTGGACGAATTCCTCGGTGGCGATGATCGCCGGGCTGTCCAGCATCTCGAGGCCGGCCGGGATAATGCCCGCCTGAATGATCGCGGCAACGGCGTCGCCCGCCTTGCGCACGTCATCGAACGCGGCAAGCACGACTTGGGCGCGTTCGGGTTTCGGTAGCAGCTTGACGACCACTTCAACGATCACGCCGAGCAGACCTTCGGAGCCGGTCATGAGGGCAAGCAAGTCGTAGCCGGGCGTATCCAGCGCTTCGCTGCCGATCGTCATGCGTTCGCCTTCGACGGTGACGATCTCCAGCTGCACGATGTTGTGCGTCGTCAGGCCGTATTTCAGGCAATGCACGCCGCCCGAGTTTTCGGCCACGTTGCCGCCGATCGAGCAGGCAATTTGCGAGGACGGATCGGGCGCGTAGTAGAGGCCGAGATGCGAAACCGCTTCCGAGATCGCGAGATTACGCACGCCCGGCTGTACCGTAGCGCGGCGATTCTCGGTATCGATATCCAGAATCTGCTTGAACTTGGCGAGCGATAGCAGCACGCCGTTGTCCATCGGCAGGGCACCGCCTGATAGGCCGGTGCCGGCGCCGCGCGCGACCACGGCCACATCGTTGGCATGGCAGACCTGCATGGCGGTCTGAACCTGCTCGATGGTCTCGGGCAGGATCACGATCATCGGCAGCTGTCGATAAGCCGAGAGCCCGTCACACTCGAACGGGCGCAAGTCTTCCTCGACGTGCAGGACGGTGTGCTCGGGCAGTTCGGCCGTGAGCTTTTCGATCAGCTGAGCCTTGTCGGGGCGGGACGCGAGTACCTTTTCGGCAGCGTCCGCCAGGGCGGCGTCGGCCATGACAATCTCCGGGGTATGGCAACGGTCGTCAGCCGCGAAGGCGAGACCGTTGGTAGAGCCAGTTACTGGTTAAAGTTTATCAGACGCATAGGCGGCCAGACGCGAGCGTTCGCCTCTAGCAAGCGTAACGTGACCGGCATGACGCCAGTTCCGGAAACGGTCCACGACGTTGGTCAGGCCGGAGGTCGTCTCGGTCAGATAAGGCGTATCGATCTGCGCGAGATTCCCCAGGCAGACAAACTTGGTACCCGGGCCGGCGCGGGTGATCAACGTCTTCATCTGCTTGGGCGTGAGGTTCTGGGCCTCATCCAGGATGACGTAGCGCTCCAGGAACGTACGACCGCGCATGAAGTTGACCGAGCGGATCTTGATGCGCTTGGAGAGCAGCTCGTTGGTGGCCGCGCGCTCCCAGTCCGAGCCGCCGCCGCTGCCGGTGAGTACTTCGAGATTGTCCATGAGCGCACCCATCCATGGCGTCATCTTCTCTTCCTCGGTGCCGGGCAGAAAGCCGATATCGTCGCCGACGGGCACGGTCACGCGGGTCATGATGATCTCGCGGTAGCGCGATTCGTCCAGCGTCTGCGCTAGTGCGGCGGCGAGCGTTAGTAGCGTTTTGCCGGTGCCCGCCGCGCCCAACAGCGTCACGAAGTCGATATCCGGATCCATGAGCAGGTTGAGCGCGAAGTTCTGTTCGCGATTGCGTGCATGCACGCCCCACACTGCTTGCTTGCCTTCGCGGTAATCCTGGGCGAGTTCGAGCACGCTGCTCATGTTCTCGCCTTCGCCCTCGATCTCACGGGTGATCAGTTCGACGTCGTTGTCGTGGCGGAAATGCAGCAGCTCATTGAGATGCCAATCCGCGACCTGCGGGCCGCCAATCCGGTAGAAGACGTTGCCGGCCTCCTGCCAGGATTCCATGGTCTGGCCGTGGGTCTCCCAGAAATCGTCGGGCAGCTCGCCGTGACCGGTGTAGAGCAGGTCGAGATCTTCCAGCACCTTATCGTTGGTGTAGTCCTCGGCCTCGATGCCGATCACCGACGCCTTGATACGCAGGTTGATGTCCTTGGACACCAATACGATCTCGGAGTCGATAAACACATTGCGCAGCGACAGCGCGCTGATCAGGATCGAGTTGTCGGCCTTGTTGCCGGGCAACATCGACGGCAGGGCGCCTTCGGCCGGTCGTGTCTCGAAATAGAGTCGACCGCTGATCCGAGGCTTGTCGTTTTTCGCTTGGCCGTTGCCGTGCCCATTAAACTCGATGCCCTGATCGAGCGCGAGGCCCGCGTCGATCTCCTCATGCGACTTGTGGGCCATCAGTTCGTCGAGGAATCGACTGACCTGGCGGACGTTGCGCGCGACTTCGGAGACGCCTTTCTTGCCGGCGTCGAGCTCTTCGAGCACCACCATCGGAATGAAGATGTCGTGTTCCTGAAAGCGGAACAGCGCGGTCGGGTCGTGCATGAGCACGTTGGTGTCGAGAACGAAAACGCGTTGGGACATAGGAATGCGATCCCGAGAAAGGCGTGGGTAAAATGAGAGGGGTCTAGCCGAGTGCGCGTACCGCTGTAAGCACTTCGTCGGCGTGGTCGGCCACTTTCACGCCGCGCCAAACCTGGCGAATCACGCCGCCCCCGTCGATCACGAAGGTGCTGCGCTCGATGCCGATGTGCTTGCGCCCGTACATGTTCTTTTCCTTGAGCACGCCGAACGCATTGCAAACTTTCTCGTCGGCATCGCTGATCAGGTCAAAGGGGAAGTCGTATTTGGCGCGGAAGTTTTCGTGCTTGCGTAGCGAATCGCGCGAGACGCCGACGATATCGGCGCCGGCATTCTGAAACTCGGCGTAGAGGTCGCGAAACGCTTCGCCCTCCTGGGTGCAGCCCGGCGTGTTGTCGCGCGGGTAGAAATAGAGCACCAGCGTGCGGTCGGCGAAATCGGACAGCGCAAGTTTCTTGTCGCCGGTCGCAGGGGCCGAGAAGTCGGGGGCGCGGTCCTGGGTTTGCAAGGTCATCGGTCGGGATTGCTCCTGTACGAAACGGGCCGGCGCCCGATCTCAGGTCTTGATCGGGTCGAGCAGGCCGTCGGCATGCAGATCGTCGCATACGTCCATGAACGCGTCGCGAAGGGTCTGCGGATGATGATTGGTCGGCACGTGCACGGCCATATGCATCGTACACATGGCCGCGCCGGTCAAGCCTGAATCATAAGCCTGGCAGCTGACCTCGATCACGCTGGTGCCCTGGTCGGTGAAGAAGTCCAGCAACTCGGCAAGCAGGCGCGGCTGCTGGGGGGCGACGACCTCGGCCGCGTAGGGGCGAAAATCGCTCTGCGGTTCGGCCGGGCGGGAATGCTGAAACTGGACGGACAGCCCGAGATGCTCGGCCAGGCCGGGCAGGGCGCTCTCCATCTTGCCCATCGCGCTCCAGTTGCCACACAACAGCATGGACGCCGAGAAATGATCACCCAGCGGCGTGATCCGGCATTCACTGATTTCGCAGCCGCGGCGACCGATCGCGCCGACCAGGTCGCGGGCCAGCTTGTCGCGGTTCGCCCCCAGTGCCACGATCGAAAGATACTTCTTGATTTCCGGCATGAGCGTGACGTCGTCCTGAACTGAATTACGGCGATGAGGAAAAGCCGGTTATGGTAGCACTACAAGCGCGGCGTTCACGCAGTTACACTGGCGCGCCGTAACGTGTGAGGAGAGAACGTTGGCTCAAGGCAGCACGCAACTCGGCGGCAGCATGGTGGCAATTGTCACGCCCATGCATGCCGACGGCAGTGTCGACTGGGAAAGTCTCGAGAAACTGATCGACTGGCATATCGCCGAAGGTACCGACGGGATTGTGTCTGTCGGCACGACCGGCGAATCCGCAACGCTCGGTTTTTCCGAGCACGACGAAGTCATCGAGCGCACCGTCGAACTGGTCGACAAGCGCGTGCCGGTGATCGCCGGTACCGGCGGCAACGCGACGGATGAAGCCATCCGGCTCACGCGTCACGCCAAGCGTGTCGGCGCCGATGCCTGCCTGCTCGTCTGCCCGTACTACAACAAGCCGACCCAGGAAGGCCTCTACCGGCATTTTCACGCGATCGCGATGGCGGTCGACATTCCGCAGGTGCTCTACAACGTGCCGAGCCGGACAGGCGTGGATATGTTGCCCGAGACAGTGGCGCGCCTGGCGCATATCGACAACATCGTCGCGCTCAAGGAAGCCAAGGGCTCGATCGAGCGTATTCATGCGCTGGTCGAAGAGGTCGGTGATGGTATCGATATCTTCTCGGGCGACGACGGCACGGCGATGGAAACCATGCTCGTGGGGGGCAAGGGCGATATCTCGGTCACCGCCAACGTGGCGCCGCGCCTCATGCGCGAAATGTGCGCTGCGGCTATCGCGGGAGATCGTGAAAAAGCCGAAATGCTCGATGCCAAGCTGCTGCCGCTGCACACGGCGCTGTTCCTCGAGCCCAACCCGATCGCGGTCAAATGGGCGCTTTATCAGATGGGGTATATCGGTCCGGGTATCCGGCTGCCGATGACGCCGCTGGCCGACCATTTTCATGAGCCGGTTCGGGAAGCGTTGCGTAGTCTGGATCTGCTGGACGATGTCTGATCGAGAGACGGGGCTTGTCAAAAGAGCGTAACTTGTGGTTAGCGCAGCTAAGCGTTATCGTTACGGTAATTAACTCGACCTCGAAAGCTCATTGTAATAAGAGCCGATATTCATGAAGCAGCTTCTTATCGCCGCAGCTATTGCAGCATTTTTGGTATCACCCGCAGCTATCGCCCAGTCCGCGACCAGCACCGGAGATTCTTCAGCCGAAGGCGGGCAGGTAGAGGGCGGTGCTGCTGCGGGCTCGAACTCTGCAGCAGTCAGCAGTAATGCCGTTCTTGCAGGTGTGGGTGCTGCGGCCGTCATCGGCGGGGCTTTTGCGCTCGCCAATAGCGGTGACAGTGATGGTGAAGACGAGAACGTGGCGACTGGCACCACTGGATCGACCGGGACCACTGGAACGAAGAACTAGTCGCTAGACGTCAGTACTGCGCGGCGACGATTTTGTCGCTTGCGCACAGTTCAGATACACGATATTTTGAGTAAGAAGCCGCAGGCTTCAGCTTTACACGGGAGTCATAACGATGAAGAACATTCTTGCAGCTCTAGCCATCGGCATGTTCGTGGCGTCGCCGGCCGCACTGGCCCAGAACGCTAATTCGAACTCTGTCGCTTCTGGTGGCGCGGCTGGCGCGGGTAGCGCAGCAGTCACCACGAATACGATTATTGCCGGCGTTACTACCGCTGCTCTTCTGGGTGGCGTGATCGCGCTTGCCAACAGCGGTGACGGCGACGACGAGAACGTACAGCTGGGTGCAACAGGTACCACGGGTACCACCGGCACCACGCCGTAGTTTCGGTTACAGCACTACCATGAAGTGTACGAAAACGTACGCTTGGAGAGGCCGCCTTCGGGCGGTCTTTCTTTGTGTGTGGATAGTATCCGTAGCGTTTGGTGTTGTCGCCTGCGCGGGAGATCGAGGCAGTCCGTTCGTATCCACGTTCGCGTCGATTCTTCCGGGCCAGTCGGGCGACGTGTCAAAACAGGCGGCTGCTATTCCCTATGCGTCGGTCGATCTATCGGTAAACGGCGCGGGAGGGCTGCTCATTCTCGCCGAGCAGTCGGGCGGGCTGACTTTCTGGCAGTCCAGTAGCCGCGAGACCGTCGTCTTTCGCGATGGTTATCTGAACTCCACCCGCGGGCTGCAGGCGAATCTGTTATCCAGTCGTCAAACCGACGCGGCCGGTAATCTCATTCAGCCTTGGGCTGAAACGCAACACGACTCAGTGCGCTACCAGGTCGAGCGTAGCTGGGAGGATTCCCGCGGCCGCCGCCATGCTGGCCGCGCGCAGGCGTTATTCGAGTGCGGCGCTGAGCCTGAGTCTGTAGAGCTACCTTTGGCAACGTTCGATCTCACGCGGTGTGTAGAATCGCTGCAGTGGGAAAGTGGCAAGAAAACTCGCTCAGTCGTCTGGCGTCATCCGGACACACATCGTGTATGGGCGGGGGATGCCGTAGCATGGCCTGGCGGTCTTCATGTGACCTGGCAAGTTGCACGGCCCTGGTGGTAACCGCCTCAAGGCGTTGGGGTTTGCGACGCTGCTGATAGGGGAATCGGGTGTTTCTAAGTTGCTGTGGTGTTCTCGGCCGTAGCGTCGTGAAGAGTGCCGCCCTTGTTGCGTGCGTGGCTGTCGGGAGCGCGTGGTCTCCGGCATTCGCGCAGTCGTCTGATGCCGCGTCGCGTGGAGTCTCTTATTCGAGCGTGGTGCAGGCCTGGCTCGCCTTCCCCTCAGTGGATACGGTCGAGTGGCCGTACGCCTACCTGCGTGCAGACAGCACGCGGTCTAGCGCGCGAGCGAAGCGCGCCGATCTTTTTAAGGAACTCGATCAGCTCACCTGGCGACTGGAGGACGGTCGTCATGACGCGTTGATTCGTGTGATCGAAGACTGGCGTGCAGAGCTGAGCGAAAAGAAGTTGTTTAGGGAGCCAGGTGACTGGAGCCCGGCGTGGCTGATGGCACATCCGCAGAAAGCGCCGTCTGTGGTCCGCGTTGCCGCGATCGGCGCCTGTGAGCCGCCGGATTGGGTGCAGGTGTGGGATGCAAGCGGGGTCGAAAGAGCGCCATGGCGCGGCGGTCTTACGCTCTCGGAAATAAGTCGCGGCGGCGGTCCCCTCGATCTCCATGGCGCAGAGCAGGTGGCACTCGTCACGCCAGAGGGCAAGATCGAGCACTATGGCCAAGCCGCCTATAACTACGCCGATGCCGAGTTGTCGCCCGGTACGCAAGTCGTGGTGGCGTTGCCTCTCGGTGGAGAAGCATTTCCGTGGATCCGTGACACGATAGCGACAGTTCTCGCCCATGCTGCCCCGGGCGATAATTGCAGCGAGATGGCTCTAGCTGAAGAAGTGTCCGTAGATGACTGACGATAGAATTAAAAAGAGTTATGGACGCGGACGATTTCTCGTTGTTACGGGAACCGTTTTTCTGCTCCCACTTGTCGCGGCGCCAGTTGTAGCGCGGGATGTGATTAGTGATCCGCTCCCGGTGTTTCAAAGTGATTTCGGTGGTGTCGGCCTGCTGCAGACACCGACCGCTCGCATGGCGCCGGTTGGCGAAATGTCCTTTACCTACGATCAGGTCGATCCATATACGCACTACGGTTTCAGTTTCCAGCCATTTGAGTGGTTCGAGGCAGGATTTCGTTACACGCAGATCGAGAATCGACTATTCGGTCGATCGATAGCCGGCGACCGTGATTATCTGGATAAGGGCGTAGACCTGAAGCTCTCGCTTCTGAACGAGGGGCGCTACTTGCCAGAATTCGCCGTCGGCTTTCGTGATTTCGGCGGAACCGGTCTCTTCGGCAGTGAGTATGTTGTCGCCAACAAGCGCTGGTATGACTTTGATTTCAGTCTTGGTTTGGGCTGGGGCTATCTCGGCTCGCGTGGTGATATCGAGAATCCGCTCCGTTTTGCTGGTGATCGGTTCGAACAACGGATAAACGAACGCTCTGCAGGTGGCGGCGATTTCAATATCAAGCAGCTGTTTTCGGGAAAGGCCAGCCTCTTTGGGGGTATTCAGTATCGCACCCCCTACGAACCGCTGACGCTTCAGCTTGAATATGACGGTAACGATTACAAAACCGAGCCGCTGAATAATCCTCAGGAACAGGACTCCCCTATAAACGTGGGCGCCCGCCTGCGTGTTAACAACAACCTCACGCTCTCCGCAGCCTGGGAGCGGGGCAATACCGCGATGCTGGGCGCGACCCTGAGCGTCAATCTCGCTGGGTTGTCGCAGCCCAAGAGCGATCCGCCGCCGGTTGCTCCGAAGGCAGGTCGCGACCACCAGAGTGAAGACTGGTCGCGCGTGGCGACGGACCTTGCGCAGAACGCGGGTATCTCCGCGAGCCGCATTTCGAAAGACGGCGATTCGCTGATTGTCGAAGGCAGCCCGACCCGCTATCGCTCGATGCCGGAGGCCGAATTACGCGCCAATCGGATTTTGCATAACGTTGCCGGCACGGATATCCAGCAGTTCCACTATCGCTGGAAGCAGCGGGGCTTGTATTTGCGCGAGGATATTCTCCCGCGTGATCCCTTGCCCGATGAGCCGCTCCTTGTAGAGCCGGCGAGTACGTTCAGCGGCGACGATTACCGTCACGGCGTCGCATCCGTTGCATCGTCGAGCCGGCGCGCTGCGAAAACCACCGACGAGACGGTCTATGAAGCACCGGCCGATCGGTTCTCTTGGAGTCTGAATCCCGGGTTGAATCAGAACTACGGCGGCCCGGACGGCTATCTCTATCAGGTGCTCGCCCGTCTGGATACGCAGTTCAAGACCGATGAACATGGTTGGTTCTCCAATACGCTGGCGTACACGCTTTTGGATAACTTCGACAAGTTCGACTACATCGCGGATTCCGACCTGCCGCGCGTACGTACGTTCGTCGGCCGGTATCTCGAAGAAACCGATCTCGGGATCTACAATCTTCAATACACGCGAACGGCGCGGCTTTCGGACAACTGGTTCGGCATGGCCTATGCTGGTTACCTGGAGCAGATGTATGCCGGCGCGGGTGGCGAGATACTCTACCGGCCGTTCAACAGCAATGTCGCTTTCGGGGTGGACGCCAACTGGGTGAAGCAGCGTGATTTCGATACCCAGTTCGGTCTGCGTGATTACGAGACCTGGACCGGCAATGCGACGGCCTATATCGATACTGGCATCAAGGACGTGCTTGCCGTCGTCAGTGTGGGTCGCTATCTGGCCAAGGATATCGGCACGACGCTGGATTTCTCCCGTACATTCGAATCCGGCGTGCGTCTCGGCGCTTATGCCACCTTTACCGACGCCGGCGACGATTACGGCGAGGGCGGTTTCGATAAAGGGATCTATCTGAGTATGCCGCTGGACCTGTTCTTCAACAAGTCCACGCGCCGCACCGCCTCAGTGGCCTGGCGTCCGCTCACCCGTGACGGTGGCGCCAAGCTTGCGCGTCGCTATGGCCTTTACGGCCTGACGAATCAACGCTCACTCGGCGATTACTGGGAGAATTACGAGCGCGCGGGCCCGTAGGGCAGCTGTGCTTTTGGCGTGCCACGCGTTGCCTGCGGCTACCATGACCGCAGTAGCGGCCGGTGGTACGATGCGTTCGCTTGGGCACGACGGTTACGCGTGCCTCTTCGCGACGGTCAACCTATCTAGTGGAGCAGCAGTGACTAAACCGGCCTTCTTTATATTGGCGCTTTCTACGCTCGGACTTGCAGCCTGCAGCTCGACCCCGTCGTGCCTCGAATCTCAGCCTTACATGCAAGCCAAGTCGTTCCCGCCGCTCCAGAGTCCCGCGGGGCTGGAGGTGCCAGAGGCGGATCCCAGCATGCGGATCCCGGAGGTCGCGTCCGGCCCTGTCGGTACGTTCGACGAAGCGCCGGCCGATCGTGATGCCGAAGACCCGGCGGCGCGATGCCTTGTCACGCCGCCGGCGATGGCGAGCCGCTGAAGCGGAATCGATCCTCGGCAGTGGCCGGGCAAAGGCTGGCTTACCGATCGCAGCCATCTTTGATGGCTGGCCTTTATGTTCCCAAAAGCGGACTGCGTGATATCGCCGCGCGATGTCTTGGTCTTCAGTCACGACATCCCGGCACCTCAATAATCGCCGGGATGTCGCGTCGACTTGGATATGCGGCGCGGCTGGATTCGCCAGGCCGGGCAGTCGTGCGTTGGCACGATCGGCCGGATCGGTCAGGCGGTTTTTGTCAGTTTGTTGGCTGACAAGGGCTTCGTAACCAACACAAATACGTTACAATCCGCGCTTCCGAAAACGGAGAGGTGTCCGAGCGGTCGAAGGAGCACGCCTGGAAAGCGTGTGTGCGGTAACCCCGTACCGAGGGTTCGAATCCCTCCCTCTCCGCCATTTTCGGCAACAGAGCGAATAGGCATAGCGTTCGACATCGAAGGCTTAAGCTTGGCTCAGTACGTGATTCCGTTCTCGCGGCTCTGCGTCGTTTCATCCCCGAATTCACCGCCCTCGGCATTCTCAGGTTCACGCTGTGTGGCATCTTCGGTCGGCTGTGCGTCTTTGACCGGCTGATCGGTTGTCTCGGATTCCTTGCCGCTTTCACCACTGACCTGTTGGCAGGTCACTTCGCCATCGGCAGATTTTTCGCATTGATTGTCGGCCAGTGCCACGCTGGGAAGCACGGTCAGGATCGCGAGAAGCAATAGATTTTTCATGGGCAGCGTTGCCTGAATTGAATTTCGGCCAATAGAACATTGTGGGCGCGCGTCTGCAATCCGTATAAATCTCGCGAGTACGAGTTCACTGGACGACATGCACCATCTCTGTGTCGACGCGCCAGACGGCTGTTGATATCTCGCCGTCAAGGCATTGTCGACATACTTAGCGCGCGAGTAGGCCGCAAATTTCCAATGCAATCGTCTTGGGGCGAAAACCAACGTACGGCCACGAAGCGAGCCGTAGCTTGGCGGTGGATGGGGCGCTGGCTGAGCCCGTGCTTTTTGTGTATCGTTTGCGCCCACGACGGGCCGATGGCATTGCTGTCGAAACCGTTCTACCGCTTTCTAGGGTGGCCCGCGTCGGTGCCCCCGCGACGACATGCCGTTAACCCCGTCAGGCCCGGAAGGGAGCAGCGGCAGCGGCGGACTCGGGCGCCGGGGTGTCGCTGGCGCGGGCCGCCACCTTTTTATCGCTTGAATCCCGCCGCCGGCACCGCGATAGTCAGTCGTATGAGCAACGGCGCGGCGACGCTGCGCACCTCGGGCGAATCATGACGAGCCAGCTTCCGGACCTTTGCCAACCGAACCGCGACAGCGCATGAGTTTTCAGGCGCTTGCACGCACGTGGCGTCCGCGCCGCTTCGACGAACTGGTAGGCCAGGCGCATGTAGTGCGCGCGCTCACGCATGCGCTTGAGCAGGACAAGCTCCACCATGCGCTGCTGTTCTCCGGTACGCGCGGGGTCGGTAAGACCACGCTGGCCCGGATCATTGCCAAATGCCTGAATTGCGAGAACGGCACAACCGCGCATCCGTGTCGCGGCGACGATGCCTGCTCCACCTGTCGCGAGATCGACGAGGGCCGTTTCGTTGATCTGATCGAGGTCGACGCGGCCTCGCGCACGGGCGTCGATGACACGCGCGAACTCATGGACAACGTGCAGTACGCGCCGACGCGCGGGCGCACCAAGGTGTACCTCATTGACGAGGTGCACATGCTCTCCAAGCACTCGTTCAATGCGTTGCTCAAGACGCTCGAGGAGCCGCCGCCGCGGGTTCAGTTCCTGCTTGCGACAACCGAACCGGAGAAGATTCCGGTAACCATTCTTTCGCGTTGTCTGCAGTTCCCGCTTAAACGTTTGCCGGTGGTCGAAATCGGCGCGCAGTTGCGCCATATCATGAACGCGGAAGCGCTCGAGGCCGACGACGAGGCCCTCACAGAAGTTGCGCGCGCCGCAGACGGCAGCATGCGGGACGGTCTGTCCCTGCTGGATCAGGCGATCGCGTTCAGCGGTGGGCGTCTGGAAGCCGAGCCGGTGCGCGATATGCTCGGCACGATCGGTCAGGGCCGGGTCGCCGAGCTCGTCGAGGCTATCGTCGATGCGCGTGCGGGCGATGCGTTGGACGCCTTGGCGGCGCTCTATGCCCAGGGCATCGATATGCGCTACCTGCTGGAAGCGCTCGCCACCGCCTGGCAACAGATTGCGACGATCCACGTGGTCGGCGAAGCTACGGATGAAGCGGGCGAAGCCTGGGAAGCTGTTGCGCAGCGGGCCGACACGGCCTCGGTCCATGTGTTTTACGACATCGCCGTGGCCGGCGCACGTGATCTGGCGTATGCGCCGGATCCTCTGGTCGGCGTAAAGATGAGCGTGCTGCGAATGCTTGCGTTTGCACCGGCTGCCGAGGCGTGGGCAGCCCAGGGCGAGAGTGGCGGCACACCGAGTGGCGCGACGAAAGAGCCGCCAGCGCCCAAGCCGCGCAGCGCAAGTTCGGGCGTGGCGCAGGTGCGTGCACAGTTGCAGAAGCCTCGCACCACGCCCCGCGCTGACGAAGAGCCGCGAAAGGCTGTCGCCGTCGAGCCGGATGCGAGCGCGCCCGCGAACGCCGATGGCGCCGCGGCTCCAGTAGTGACGCCGACGCCGGCGGAGCCTCAGGTTGCTCAGGATGCGCCGCCACAGCCGGACACACAGGCGCCAGAGCCTGAGACGCCTTCGGCACAGAGCGCCTCGCCTAACGCAGACGGTGACGACACGCTGCCGGCCCAAGTCGCAGCGAGGGAGGTGCCACCCGCGATGCCCGATGCGTCGGAAGCTACGCCGGAACACGAACCGGCACCGGTGATCGAAGAGGCTGCCCCGGAGCGCGAGAGCAGCGCCCCCGCAGTCGGAGTCGACGAATGGCACGCCCTGGTCTCGCGGCTCGGGCTGGGCGGGTTTGCGGCCCAACTGGCGAACAACGGGGTTTGTCAGCGCCTCGACGACGAGCGGGTGGTTCTAGCGCTCGCGCGGGCCAACGAATTCCTCGCGATCCCCAGCGCACGCGATACATTGCAGGATGCGATCGGTCGGCAATGGGCGCCGTCGTCCGGCCCCAAGCTCGTCATCGAATTTGTCGAGGAGACACGCGATACGCCGGCGCAGCGTATCGAAGAGGATGCCCAGGCCCGGCAACAGGCCGCCGTGGCGTCAATCGAGAATGATCCATTTGTGCAGCAGTTGCGTGACCGAATGGGCGCACAGCTGCGCGCAGAAACCATCAAGCCCCATCGCCCGTCGGAGGCGATACAAAAGCGAGACGAACTATGAAAGGTCAACTAGGCAAGATCATGCAGCAGGCCCAGGCCATGCAGGGCAAGATGCAGGAAGCCCAGGAAGAAATGGCCAAGATGGAGATCACCGGCGAATCCGGCGCGGGTCTCGTCAAGGTCGTGATGAACGGGAAGCACGAGGTGAAGAACGTCGTGATCGATTCGAGCGTGTTCGAGGAGGACCGCGAGTTCGCGGAAGATCTTATCGCGGCGGCGATCAACGACGCGGTCCAGCGCGTAAGCGCGACCACCAAGGAAAAGATGTCCGAGATGACCGGTGGCATGGATCTGCCGCCCGGCATGAATCTGCCGTTCTGAATCGTCCGGGACGGATCGCGCGACCACGTCCGATCCTGACAGCGACTAGAGTGATATAAGCGATGGCGTTTTCGCCGGCTCTGACACGTCTGATCGACGCGCTGCGCGTGCTGCCCGGTGTCGGGTCGAAAAGCGCACAGCGCATGGCGTTTCACCTGCTCCAGCGCGAGCGGGAAGGCGGCCGCTACCTCGCCCAGGCTGTCGAACAGGCGATGGCGAGCGTGCAGCATTGCAAGGCGTGTCGGATGTTCACCGACAGTGAACTGTGCGATATCTGTTCGAACGAACGGCGCGACGCGACGCTGGTATGCGTGGTCGAAAGCCCGGCCGACGTGATGGCCATCGAGCAGAACACCGATTTCACCGGCCGCTATTTCGTGTTGCTCGGCCGTCTATCACCGATCGACGGCGTCGGGCCGAGCGAGCTGGGTCTGGATATCCTGCGCTCGCGCCTGGCAGACGGCAGCGTCGAAGAAGTGATTCTGGCGACCGGCGCGACGGTCGAAGGCGAGGCCACCGCGCAGTACGTCGCCGATCTCGCCCGCCAGCACGATGCAGGCATCTCGCGCATCGCCCACGGTGTACCGATTGGCGGTGAACTGGAGTATGTCGATTCCGGGACTCTCAGCCAGGCGTTCTCCGGTCGGCGCCCGTTCTAGCGCGGGCCGATGGTTAGTCGAGCAGGGCGTCGATCTTCGCGGCGCTGATGAAGTCGTTCTCGGAAAGGCCCTCGATCGCGTGGGTGATCAGTTCGATCCGGCAGGTGTTGTAGCCAAACGTGATCTCCGGATGATGGCTTTCACGGTGCGCGATATACGCCACGGCGTTAACGAAAGCCTGGATCCGGTAGTAGTTCTTGAACTTGATACGGGCGACGAGCCGCCCCGTGTCGTCGATCTCCCAGCGGTCTGAAAGCGCGGCAAGGTGCGTCCGCGTAGCATCCTCATCCAGCACGGGTGTGTCGGCATTGCAGGGTGCACAGTGTTGGTCGGCGAGTGAGGTCATGGTCGTGCTCTCTCTAACGATCTTCCATCGCACGGTAACAGGCCGCCCTTGCCGCAGCCGATACCTTTCTCCGTTTTGCGCCCCGTGTAGGCGGCACGCACAATACTGCTTTTACCGCGGTGCCCCTAAGCTATGAGTTATGCAGACGACAACCTGATCTGGATCGACCTGGAGATGACCGGTCTGGATCCCGAAAGTGATCGCATCATCGAGATCGCCACCCTTGTGACCGACAAGGATCTCAATGTACTGGCGGAAGGCCCGGTCTTCGCCGTGCACCAGAGCGATGCGCTGATCGACGGCATGGACGAATGGAATACCCGTCAGCATAACCGTTCAGGGCTCGTGGATCGCGTCCGTGCAAGCGAGATAGACGAGGACATGGCGCAACGCGAGACCATTGCTTTTCTCGCGGAACACCTGCCTGCCGGCAAGTCGCCGATGTGCGGCAACAGCATCTGTCAGGACCGCCGTTTCCTGGCGCGCTACATGCCGGAGTTGGAAGCGTTCTTTCACTATCGACATATCGATGTGAGTACGCTCAAGGAATTGGCGCGGCGCTGGGCGCCGGCCGTAGCAAGCGGGTTCAATAAGAAATCCAGCCATCTCGCCATGGACGATATCCGTGATTCGCTGGAAGAGCTGGCGTATTACCGGAACACACTGCTCAAGGTGTAGCTACGAGCATGGCCAACGTAAGCGAACGGTAAGGCACTGAGTTCAGGATCTATTAACCTAGGGCTTGGTAGGGAAAAATTGACCTCGGTGCGCCATCGGTGTAAAACCGTAAGCAAGAAAACTTGCCGTGTGAGGAGCCGAAGAGTTCCAGACCAAAAGAACACAGGCGGCAGGCGCTTTCGGAGGCAGAACGTAAAAACGCCCTAAGTGGCAAAAAGGAATTGGCTTCCCGTCGATACCCGTCTTGTACGGGTAACCAAGAACGACAATGTGCGGGATAAGCAATTGGAGGCTCCTTCGGGAGCCTTTTTTTTGCCGATCCGGCGGGTTCTTCTAGTCGGACTTCTTGATCCGGTCGAAGGCTTCCAGCGCCTCGCGGCGCGACGCCTTGAGGTCCACGATCGGCTCGGGATAATCGGTGCCCAGCCTGATGCTCGCGGCTTTCAGCGCTTTGGCCGGCGCTTTCCAAGGCTCATGGATATGCCGGTTTTCGAGCTTGGCGAGTTCCGGCACCCAGCGCCGGACGTATTCGCCGTCGGCGTCGAAACGCTCACCCTGGCGTGCCGGGTTGAAGATGCGAAAGAACGGCGCGGCATCCGCACCGCAGCCCGTGGCCCACTGCCAGCCGAGAGTGTTGTTGGCGAGATCCGCATCGACCAGGGTGTCCCAGAACCAGCGCTCGCCGTGCTGCCAGGCAACGCGCAGGTTTTTGGTGAGAAACGAAGCAACCGTCATGCGTAGCCGGTTGTGCATGTAGCCGGTGGCCCAGAGCTCGCGCATGCCGGCGTCGACCATGGGGATTCCCGTCTGGCCCCGCTGCCAGCGCTTCAAGCCTTCATCGTCGCCGGACCAGGGAAAAGCCTCGAAGCGCTCGTCGAGGGGTTTTTCGGGCGTGTCCGGAAAATGGTAAAGCACGTGATGAGCGAACTCGCGCCAGCCGATCTCGCTGCGAAAACTGGCGGCATGATCCTGAAGCGCCTTGCCGCTGTGCTCGTCGAGCCATTCCTCGAGACGGTGCATGATCTGACGCGGGCCGATTTCGCCACAGTGCAGATGCGGCGACAGATAGGACGTGCCGTGCCGGGCAGGGCGGTCCCGGTCGTTGTCGTAGTTTTCGATGGCGTCGTCGAGGAACTGTTCGAGGCGGTCGTGGGCGCCGTCCTCGCCGGGCGTCCACGCTTCTCGGATTTCTTTATCCCAGTCGATGCGGGGCAGCAGATCGAGCGACGCAAGCGACCGCGATCCGATACGCGACCACACCTGCGGCATCGTGTTCGGCGCGGCCAGCGGGGCACTGATCGTGCGATCCCGGACGCTTTTCCAGAACGGCGTGAACACCTTGTAGGGTTTGCCCTGTTTCGTTTCGACCGTCCAAGGCTCGTATAACAGATGGGACTGGAAGCTCGCGGTTTCCATGCCGGAATCGTCGAGGTGCTTCTTGATCTTTTTGTCGCGCGCGATCGTGAGCGGATCGTAGAGGCGATTCCAGTAAACGGCCGATGCGCCGCTTTCCTCGATGAGTTCGTCGAGGGTTTCCTGGGTCGGCCCGGTACGCACGATCAGCCGCGACCCGAGGGAATCGAGCTGGGCGGCAAGCGCCTCGAGCGAGAAATGCAGCCAGACGCGCTGAGCGCCGCCGGGCGCCCAGTCACCGAGTTCATCAGGCGCGTGGATGAAAACCGGCACGATCGAGTCGAACCCGCCCCCCAGCGCGGCTGTTAGAGCCGGGTTGTCGGCAAGTCTCAGGTCACGGCGAAACCAGACGATCACGCGTTTTTTCATATGTGTTCCTGTTTTTCGATTCGGCGCCGCAGGTCACGCGCTGTGGCGCGAATATCGTTCATCAGTTCTGGGTCTTTTTGTTTCGTTTCCAGATTCTTAACCTGAAAAACCATGCGGTGATTGGCCGCGAAATGGTCGATATTGCGATCCAGAAAATCCCAGTAGAGCGTCGTTACCGGACACGCATTTTCGCCCGTCGCCTTGCGATAGTCGAACCGGCAATTCTTGCAGTAATTGCTCATCTTGTTGATGTAATTACCCGACGCGCAATACGGTTTCGTGCCCAGCAGGCCGCCGTCGCCGAACTGGCTCATGCCGAGTGCGTTGGGCAGGCTGACCCAGTCGATGGCGTCCAGATACATCGCCATGTGCCAGTCATGGAATGCGCGCGGATGTACGCCGGCGTTTAGCGCGAACAGCCCGAGCACCATCAGGCGTTGGATATGGTGGGCGTAGCCGTTTTCGAGCACGTTCGACATGGCGTCGCCTATGCAGGCCATGTCGGTGTCGCCGTCCCAGTAGGCCTTGGGCACGGGAAGCTGGGCGTCCAGCGCGTTGCGCTGGATATATCCCGGCATTTCGCGCCAGTAGACACCGCGCACGAATTCTCGCCAGCCGAGAATCTGGCGTATGAAGCCTTCGACACTATTGATCGGTGTGTCGCCGGCGTCGTATGCGGCCACCGCGGCGTTCACGCATTCGCGCGGGCTGATCAAGTGCAGATTGAGAGCCGCCGACAGGCGCGAATGGTAGCCGAACTGAAGGTCGGTCCAGAGCGCGTCCTGATAAGGGCCGAAGTTTGCGAGCCGCTGGTGAACAAAGTCACGCAGCGCTGTGCGTGCCTCGTCATGGGTGACGGGTAGGTCGAATCCTTCGGTGTCGCCGGGGTGGTCAAGATACCGTGCGTCGACCATGTGCGCGACATCCTTGGTAACGGCGTCGGGCCGGAACCGGCGCACGTGCGGCAGGTCGCCCGGGCCTTCGCGGCCAAAGCTCTTGCGATTGGCCTTGTCGAAGTTCCAGGTATCGCCCTTGGGTTGGTCAGCATCCATCAGCACGTCGTGCTCGCGTCGCATGGCGCGATAGAAGTCTTCGAGCACCAGCGTCTGGCGTTGGTGGGACCAGCTATCGAAAGCCGCCAGGTCACAGTAGAAATGGCGATCGGGTCGAGTCTGCAGCGCCAGGCCGTGATCGGCTGCACAGTTCGCGAGCATGGTTTGTACGCGGTGATCGCCGCATTCGGTCATGACCAGTCGCCGCGGCTTCAGCGCGCGAATCGACGCGGTCAGGATCGACTTGAAGTCGTTACCACTATCGTGGCGCCGGTCGGCCGACAGAGCGTGATACTGGACCCGCATACCATGGTCCTCGAGATCGTCCCGGTAGTGGCGCATGGCGGCAAAGAACAGCACAAGTCGTTTCTTGTGACACCAGACGTGGGTGGCTTCGGTCTCGTTCTCGGCCATCCAGACGATATCGCGCGTGTCGTCGAAGCCATCGAGTGCGGACAGGTCGGGGTCGAGCTGATCGCCGAGTACGATCACCAGGTTGCGAAGTTCAGCCAACGAAATTGCTCCTTGCGTCCGGTGCGGGTCCGCGCCGCGTTTCTTTGGCGATATTGCAGCGCTGCGGCAGAATAGCGCCGGTACACCCATCCATCGATAGCCGCCGGATGCCCGACGTGTCACGTCATGCGCAGCGCATGGCGCCCGAACAATCCGTACATGGCGACATACTGCGGGCGACCGAGCTTCTGCGTAGCGCTCGCCGCGTGTTGGTCATTACGGGCGCAGGCATGTCCGCGGATTCGGGCCTGCCGACTTATCGTGGGGTGGGCGGTCTTTACGACCGCGAACTCACCGACGACGGCATCAGCATCGAGGATGCGCTGTCCGGGGCGATGTTTGCACGTGACCCGGCGCTGACGTGGAAATACATATCGCAGATCGAGCGTGCCTGCCGCGGTGCGATGCCAAACGCGGGGCACGAGGCGCTCGCGGAATTGGCCTCGCACTACGAACGGTTCTGCGTTCTCACGCAGAACGTGGATGGTTTTCATGCCGCCGCGGGCAGCCGCGACGTCATCGAAATGCATGGCACTATCCATCGACTGCAATGCACGCAATGCGCCAACGCGTGGGTCGTCGAGGACTATGCGGGACTGGCGCAGATTCCACCGGCTTGCGGCGTTTGCGGAGGGCTCGTACGCCCGGCGGTCGTACTGTTTGGCGAGATGCTGCCCGACGACGCGGTGTGTCGGTACGAGTTCGCGTTGGCCGAGGGTTTCGATCTCGTGTTGGTGGTCGGCACGAGCGCCGTTTTTCCATATATTGCAGCGCCTGTCGAACAGGCAGCCAGCAGCGGTTGTGCGACCATCGAGATCAATCCTCAGCGCACGATGATCTCTGATTTGTGCGATGTGCATCTGCGCGCCAATGCGGCGCACGCGCTCACGGCGCTACTTGCCGACGTGCGACAGAAGAGTTAACGAGGGTTCGCTCGGCGCCATGGTTTGTTTTCACTGGTAAATCAATGAACGACAGCAAAAGCTCGAACATCGTGTGGCACGAAGGCACCGTTAGCCGCAAGCACCGCGAGATGCTCAATCACCACCGCGGTTTCACGGTCTGGTTTACGGGCCTGTCCGGATCCGGTAAGTCGACGCTTTCCGTCGCGCTGGAGGAGCGCCTCTACAGCATGGGGTGCCGCACCTATCGGTTGGACGGCGACAATGTGCGTACGGGCCTCAACCGCGATCTCGCCTTCAGCCCCGAGGACCGTATCGAGAACATCCGTCGCATCGGCGAAGTGGCTAAACTGTTTCGCGATGCCGGCATCATCAACCTTACTGCATTCATCTCGCCCTATCGACAGGATCGCGATATGGCGCGCAACCTTTCCGAGCGCGGCGACGACGACTTCATCGAAGTCTATGTCGATGCGCCGCTCGAAGTCTGCGAGCAGCGCGATCCTAAAGGTCTGTACAAGAAAGCACGGGCCGGCAGTATCCCCAACTTCACAGGTATCAGCGCGCCGTACGAGGCGCCTGCAGACCCGGAGATTCACGTGCGTACCGGCGATACAAGCATCGCCGACGGCGTGACGCAGATTGTCCGGTATCTCTGTACTAAGGGGTATATCGAAAACGAACTTGCTAGCGCGGTGGACGCCGATTGAGCGATCAGGCGCGTCACCACCGTGCATGGGTTTTTGCCCGCTCGATGAACGAGCTTGCAAGTTTGGCGCAATCGACAGACGCGCGGCCGTTAGCTAGGCGGCGCGCGTTAGTTCGTCACCCCTGCGCAACATGCTAGGCTCCGTCGCCACTGCAACCCGGTTAGTCATACGAGACACATCTGGATGAACCCTTTTATGTATCGATTGCTGTTTTCGAGCGTGCTGTTGGTAACGCTTGCTGCGTGCGCCATGGGCCCCGGACGCGGCGGCCCACAGGCCAAAGTCATCGGTGAAAGCCAGTATTGCGGCACCGCGTCTCAGGATTCCAACGTACTTTACTTTGCCGATGCTTCAGCGTTCGGCGATTGGATCGACTATCGCGGCATCAACGAGTTCGATGCCGATATGGCCAGTGGCAACGGCCTGGTCGTTATCGAAATGGGCCAGCGTCCGACCGGCGGCTACAACGTACAGTTGGACAAGAGCAGGACAGCGATCGAAAACGGCACGCTCACGATCGGCATGGAATGGAACGCGCCGCGTCTCGACGCCGCCGTCAGTCAGGCACTCATCGCCTCTTGCGTAGCGGTTCGTCCGCCGCAGGGCGACTACGATACGGTTCGCGTCATCGACCAACTCGGCAAAGCGCGAGGCGAAACACGCGTCTCGCGGTAAGCGTCAGGTTGAGCGGCCACCCGAAGTAACCGCAGCACCGTTTTAAACTATGCAAATCGATAGCGTCCTCTGTATCTGCACCGGCAACATCTGTAGAAGCCCGCTTGCCGAAGGCCTGTTCCGCAAGCGCGCACAAAGTCTGCGCGTCGCCTCAGCCGGAATCGGTGCGGTCGTCGCCGGCACGATGCCGGATGCGGCGGCGAATATCGCCACTAGAGAGCATTTCGATCTCGACTCGCACCGAGGCAAGCAGGTGACGCGGCCGATGCTGCAACAGCATGATCTCGTGATGGTGATGGAGGCCGGGCAAAAGCAATGGCTCGTGGCTAACTACCCGGAGAGCAGGGGGCGGGTGTTTCTGCTGACCCACTGGATAAGTGGGGACGACATCGCAGATCCGTACAGATTAAATAGCGAAGTTTTCGAGCAGGTGTACTCGGAAATCGAAGCCGGAGTTGATAGTTGGGTGGCGCGGCTTAAGCCTGCGATTGATGGCCGCAATCGAACCGCGGGATAGCCCACCCCGCCGGACGTCGTGGTGTGTTGTGTGTCAAGCTTCGCGCGTTAAGGCGCGGGATTGTCATTCCGTGTGCCAAGATGAATGAGCGTTTTCGGGACATAATTACCAAAACCGACATACAATGGGCGGCTAGCGGGTTTCGCCTGGGGTTGAGATGTCGAGCAATATGCTGGGGAATAACCTATGGCTGACAGAATGATTGGGGAAGCGCGCCCGTACCGCTCGATGATGGCGATGCGTGCCATGGCGGCTGGCGTCTTTTCGATTGCATTGTTAGCGAGCAGCGGTTGTGCTTTGCCCGGCTACACCTCCAAGTCTATTGACAACGGCGGCAGTTGGTATGATTTCGGCGGCGACAGCGCCGCCACGTATGACGAAGAACTGTCCAAGCAGGAAATTGACTACGAGCCGCGCGTACTCCAGATTACGCCTTGGCTCATTCGCCACCAGCAGGAACAGGCCGCTTCGCAAACGCTCGGAGAAGCCCAGCAGCGTGTCTCTTCGGCGCCCGCGGAAGTCATGAACTACACGATCGGCGCGGGCGACGTGCTCCAAGTTATCGTCTTCGGCCATCCGGAGCTCACGAATCCGGCGGGTGTCACCAGCAACGAAGGCATCCAGGGGCAGCTCGTCAGCGCCGACGGCAATATCTACTATCCCTACGTCGGCGAAGTAAACGTCGAAGGCATGACGCTCAAGGAACTGCGTCAGCGTATTTCCAAGGGCCTGTCGCAATATATCCGTGAGCCGCAGGTCGACGTACGCGTACGCGAATACCGCAGCCAGCGGATTTATATCTCCGGCGATATCGCCAAGCCCTGTACCGTACCGTTCACCGACGTCACCATTACCGTGCTGGAAGCGCTCGATCAGTGCGATTCGCTCGCTACGAAGGAGGGCGGCGGCGTAGGCGTGCAGAACGTCATCCTGATTCGCGATGGCGAATCCGTACCGCTGGATCTCAACCAAATTTATTCCAGCGGCCGCCCCGTGCCGCTGCGCCCGGGCGATCGTTTGCTTATCGACGACAGCGCCAATCGCATCTTTATGGTCGGCGAGTTCAGCGAACAGACAGCTCTGCCGTTCTCTACTGGCGGAATGTCTCTTAGCGACGCCATTGCCGATGCTGGTGGCGTAAGCCTTAACAGCGCAGATACCAGCTCGATATACGTCATTCGCGGTTTCGTGGATAGCCAGCCCTCACGGGACGGTGGCGTTAAAACGGTCATGCGCCCTAACATCTACAAACTGGACGCGAGCAAGGTCAGCGGCCTGCTGCTTGCCAACCAGTTCAAACTCCAGCCGCGCGACGTGGTATTCGCGGCGCCGGCGAGCCTCGTGAACTTCAACCGCGCGCTCGCCCTCATTCTTCCGTCGCTGAATGCCATCACGCAGAGTTACTACCTCTACGATCGTGTAAGCCGCGACAACAACTAGACGAGAAGATCTTGGTAGCAGCAGAGGACCGCCGCGGTGACAAAGCCGCCGACGACGAAAAAGAAATCGATTTGCGCGAATACATCGGTATCGTGCTTGACGGCTGGCCGTGGATATTGGCTTTCGCGGTGCTGGGCCTGCTAATCGCCACGTATCTCGCCTGGAAAACGCCGCCGGTCTATCAATCGACATCGCTCATGCGCGTTGAGCAAAGCCAGAACATGGCCCCTCAAGCGTTCATGGAACAGCAGATCGCCGGCAATTCAAATATTAAGGCGGTGAGCGCCGAAGCAGCCGTCATTCGTTCGCGCTCCGTCGTTGGCGACGCGGTAGATGATCTTCATTTGCGCGTGCGCGCCGCGCCGGTATATTTCCCGGTGATCGGCGAGCCGATCGCCCGCTTCGTGACAGCGAATTTCGAGAGCGGGATCAGCGTCCCGTTTCTAGGCGGCTATACTTGGGGCAACGAATCCGTCAACGTCACCCGTATCGAAATGCCGGGCGCGGTCGACTCGGCTTCGTTCCAGTTGGTGGCCAACTCAGACCAACAGTTCACCCTTTTGACCAGCGACGGCGTGCCCATATTGCAAGGCACCGTAGGCACAACTGCATCGGGCACTGCGCCCGGCTTCGGCCCAGTCAAGATCTTCGTCGAAGCGTTGCAAGCTAAGCCGGGCACGCATTTCAACGTGAGCTATGTGCCGCGTCCCGCGGCGATCGGTAGCCTGCAATCCAGGCTGTCTATCGTGGAACAGCCTCAGGGTTCCGGCTTGCTCAACCTCACCCTGCAGGGCAGTACGCCCGCCGAAGCCGAACGCCGGCTGGATTCCGTAATGTTGGCGTACATCCAGCAGAACGTCGAAAAGCAGTCTGAGCAAGCCCAGCGCCGGTTGGACTTCCTTAAGAATCAGCTCCCCGAGCTTAGAGAAGAGCGAGACCTCGCTGAGAACAAGCTGCGCGATTATCAGACCGAAAGCGGAACGCTGGATTTGAGCGCCGAAGCGAACTCCGTATTCCAGCGGCTTACCAATATCGACCAACAGATCGCACAGACGGAACTGCAACGCCAGGAGCTTTTGCAGGAATATACCCGGCAAGCGCCGCAAGTCCAAGCCGCGAACGAAAAACGTGCCAGTCTCGTGCGCCAGCGCGACGAACTGCAAGAACAACTCAAGACTCTACCTAAAGCGGAGTCCAAGCTGCTGCAGTTGCGCCGCGACGTGGAAGTGAACAACCAGCTCTACACTCAGTTGTTAAACACTTCGCAAGGTTTGGAAATTACCAAAGCGGGCATCACAGGCGTCTCTCATATCGTAGATAGCGCGTATGCGAGTAATGGCAAAATTTCCCCGCAGCGCGGCCTTTGGCTAATCATTGGTCTGCTTGCCGGCATAGTCGCAGCGATTTTTCTGGTGCTTGCGCGCGCACTCCTGCGTGTAACCGTAGACGATCCTGATCAAATCGAATCCAAATACGGACTGCCGGTCTACGCGACCGTGCCGTTCTCGAGCTGGGAAACCACGGTCAAGCGTCGCAAACGTGGATTTAATTTGTTGGCCGTTAATAGGCCGGATGATCCAACGGTCGAAAGCATCCGTAGTCTGCGCACCAGTCTGCAGTTCGCCATGATCGAAGGCGATACCAAGTTCATCGCGATTACCGGCCCCACGCCGGCTTGCGGTAAAAGCTTTATCGCAGCAAACACCGCCGCATTGATCGCCCAGGCCGGCGCCCGTGTGCTCGTTGTCGACGGTGACTTACGTCGCGGCCAGCTATTCCGAACGTTCGGCCTTGAACAGGGGCCTGGTTTTTCGGAAGTCCTGTCCGGCGATATTGCAGTCGAGAGCGCAATCCAAAAATCGGAAGTCGAGAGCCTGGACGTGCTAACCACCGGCAAGCGCCCGCCGAACCCGGCCGAGCTACTCATATCACGTTACTTCGACGAGATGAAAACCCAGCTCCAAAACAAGTACGACTATGTGCTCTTCGACTTGCCACCGGTGCTTAACGTTACGGATGCAAACATCGTCGCCAATCACGTCGCCGCCACATTCCTAGTCGTGCGCAGCGAACACAGCACGGGCCACGAAGTGGATCAGGCCATCCGCCGGATGCACCGCGACGACCTCAAACTAACCGGCGCGATCTTCAACGGTTTAAAAGTAAACCGACGCCGCTACGGCTACAGCAAATACGGCTATTACGCCTACCAGTATTAACGCCAACGGCCTGCACTTGTTTTACGTAGGTCGGCGTAGGCCGCAGCCCGTAAGCCGACATCGGGCACGCCCATCAACTAAGACTCACGCCCGCGACTAACCGTTCATCCCGATCAGTAAACCAAACCCGAGACCGCATGCTCCACTCCGCCCGCCAAATGCTAGCGCTGTTCTCGCCCGCCGAACGCGTACGCTTTATAGGTGTGTTTGCGGCCATGCTCGGTATGGGCGTTCTGCAGATGGCCGGCGTCGGCGTCATTTTGCCGTTCGTGTCATTGCTTTCGGATCCTAGCAGCATTCACAACAACGCCTTTCTTGAGGCGCTGTATAACGGCCTGGGTTTCGATTCCACGAATAGTTTCCTCATCTTACTCGGTAGCGTTTTGCTCGTAGTACTGGTCGTCAGCAACGTTATTACCGCCTTCACGCTCTGGCTAATGACGCATTTCGCTTGGAGCGTGCAACGACGCGTGTCGAGCCGTCTGTTAGCCGGCTATCTCGCCCAACCTTACGAAGCGTTCCTGAACCGTAATTCCGCGGAAACCGGCAAGAATATCCTCATAGAGTCCCAGCAATTCGCCAACGGCGTGCTGATGCCGGCGATGAAGTCGATGGCTTTCGGTATCACCGCCCTGATGATCGTTGGCTTTCTATTCTGGGTAAACCCTCTACTGGCGCTTGCGGTAACGCTCATCTTCGGCGGCGCTTATCTGTTGGTCTATCTCACTATTCGGCGCGTGCTTCTGAGCATCGGCCACGAGCGAATGCAAGCAAATACGGAGCGCTTCCAGGCCGTGGACGAGGCCTTCGGTAGCGTCAAGGAAGTCAAAGTCCTCGGCCGGGAAGGCCACTTTCTCGAACGTTACGAGCCGGCAGCCTCAACGTTTGCAACGGCGATGGCTAAAAGCCAACTCCTTGGCCAGATTCCGCGCTACGCCATCGAAGGCTTGGCTTTCGGCATTGTGATGGGCGCCATGCTGTTCGTGCTGGCCAGCGGCCAAGGCCTGCAGTCGGCGCTACCTGTAGCGAGCGCATTTGTAGTCGCTGGGTACCGTCTATTGCCGGCCCTTCAGAATTTATACCAAGGCTTTGCTCAGTGGCGCTTTAACCAGTCCGTAGTGGATACGCTCCATAACGATCTGGTAGCCCACGGCATTAGCGGGGGCGCCTGCGACTTCGCTTCAACGCATGCTGGGGCGCAGCCTGCGCCTCCAGACAAAAGCGCCGCCAAACTACCGTTCGAAGATACCTTGCAGCTCGACCAAGTCAGCTATTCCTATCCGGCCGCCGATGAGCCGTCGCTGCGCGGTATTTCCATCACAATCCCCAAGAATAGTTTCGTCGCGCTCACCGGCACGACCGGCGCCGGCAAGACCACGCTCGCGGATATCATCCTCGGCCTACTGGAGCCCAGCGCTGGCGAAATACGTGTCGATGGCACCGCGCTAACGCCAGAAAATCGCCGCCAGTGGCAGGCGAACATTGGCTACGTCCCGCAGGAAATTTATCTCACGGATAGTACGGTAGCCGGCAATATCGCCTACGGACTGCCGGATGAAGCTATCGACAACACCGCTGTAGAACGCGCAGCGCGCATCGCGAATATTCACGATTTCATCGCGGATAAGCTCCCGAGTGGTTACCAGACCCAGGTCGGGGAACGCGGCGTACGCCTCTCCGGCGGCCAACGTCAGCGCATCGGCATTGCCCGAGCGCTGTATCACGACCCGAGCGTTATCGTGCTGGACGAAGCTACCTCCGCGCTGGATAACGAAACCGAGCGGCGAATCGTCGATGAATTGGATGCTATGCGCGGCGGACGGACCCTCATCGTGATTGCCCACCGGCTCACTACGGTACAGAAATGCCATAACGTATTCATGCTCGACCAAGGTCGATTGGCCGCTGAGGGTCCTTACGAAGAGCTGGTGCTAGGGGGCAGTACGTTCGATAAAGCGGCTAAATCCTGAATGTTGCATTTGACACTTCACAAAGTGCCTGACTTTGCCGTAACGCAGCCGTTGATAGATATCTAATGAAACGACCTCTCAAATTGATCGTTACAGGTGGTGCCGGATTTATCGGGTCCGCCGTGGTGCGGCAACTCATCGCGGAAACACAAGCCGTGGTAATTAATGTCGATCGCCTATCCTATGCTGGCAACCTGGAGTCACTGGGGGGGGCGCGACACCACCCCCGGCATATTTTCGAAAAGGTGGATATTTGCGACCGTGCCGAGCTGGATCGAGTATTTCGAGAACAGCGACCGGATGCGCTTATGCATTTAGCGGCGGAATCGCATGTCGATCGTTCGATTGAAGGCCCCGACGCTTTCATTCGAGCTAATGTCGATGGGACCGCTACGCTCCTGGAGGCCGCGAGAAAATATTGGAACGAGATGGCCGGATATAGGGCCAAGGCTGCCTTCCGATTTCTCCACGTTTCAACAGATGAGGTCTACGGTGAACTGGGTCCGGAGGAAGCGGCCTTCACGGAGCAGCGTGCGTATGCGCCAAACTCGCCATATTCAGCCAGCAAGGCCGCGAGCGATCATCTTGTAAGGGCCTGGCACCATACTTATGGATTACCAGTGCTTATCACGAACTGTTCTAATAATTATGGCCCCTACCAGTTTCCAGAAAAGCTCATCCCGTTGATGATTCTCAACGCCCTGGAAGGCAAGCCCTTACCAGTTTATGGCAAGGGCGCCAACGTGCGCGATTGGTTACATGTCGAAGACCACGCCCGTGCCCTGCGCTGCGTACTGGAGGCGGGCACGCCTGGGCGTACCTACAACATAGGTGGCCGGGCCGAGCGCACCAATCTCGAAGTCGTTCGTGCCATCTGTGCCTGTCTCGATGAGCGTCGCGCGCGCACCATCGGCCGGCATGAAGCGCTCATTCAGTTCGTGAGCGATCGCCCGGGCCACGACCGGCGCTACGCCATCGACGATTCCCGCATTAGTCAGGAACTGCGCTGGCAGCCAAAGCAAAGCTTCGAAAGCGGTCTGCGTCAAACCGTGGATTGGTACCTGGAACATCCTGGCTGGGTAGAGCGCGTCCGCAGCGGTGCGTATCGAGAGTGGATCGAAGCCAATTACAGCAGGCGGGAAGTCACATGATTCAACTCCTGTTTTTCGGGTCCAACTGGGACAAAGGCTGCCTTTTGCAAGCGTCGGTGCTATCGGCTATCGGCGACAGGATACCTCCAACTACTGTGGGGGAGGGCCAGCTTGATCGTCCGGTTCATCGCGTCGCTTTGACAGGGAATGGAAACGAATCGCCATGTCGAACCAATACACCGGATTCTCCCCCGAGGCAAAATTGGCCAAGTGGGTTGCGGGCTCGAGCGCGCGCTGGCGTCGCGGGGCGTACTTATCGCCCAGGACTGCCAATTGCCGCGGCCTTACCCGCGCTTTGACTGATCTTAAAGGACTGCATGCTACGGTTCGCCAGTGTAAACCTCAGGTCATAGTCATCGCTGCGACTTATGCCGGAGTACACTGGCATAAAAAGGCGCACAAGTTGACAATTGATATTAACGCCGCCGCCTCTCTTGTGTTGGCGGAGGATACGGGGCGGTCGATGCCTGCTTGTGCACTACTCGGCTGACTTATGGGTTCGACGGGCAGAGGCAACGCTTCCTGACGCGACGTCGATACTCTTGGCAAGCTTAATTATTCTGCGCCAGTAAGCGGGCGATCGTCGAGAAGCGGCGCGACACATGGAGAACGGCTAAATATGGCACGCAAAGGAATAGTATTGGCCGGCGGCACCGGCACGCGCCTGTATCCCATTACGATGGGCGTCTCCAAGCAGCTACTGCCGATCTACGACAAGCCGATGATCTACTACCCCCTCTCCGTTTTGATGCTCGCCGGCATCCGCGAAGTGCTCATCATCAGCACTCCGGAAGACCTTCCTGGCTTCCAGCGCCTGCTGGACGACGGCAGCCAGTTCGGCATCGACCTCAGCTATGCTGAGCAGCCCAGCCCTGACGGCCTGGCGCAGGCCTTTGTCATAGGTGAGGAGTTCATCGGTAACGACAGCGTTTGCCTGATGCTGGGCGATAACATCTTCTACGGTCAGGGGTTCACCCCCAAGCTCAACGAAGCCTCGGCCCAAGCCAGCGGCGCCACGGTATTCGGTTACCAAGTCAAGGACCCGGAGCGCTTCGGCGTGGTGGCGTTCGACGAGAACCAGCGCGCCATCTCCATCGAGGAGAAACCGGTCAAGCCGAAGTCACACTTCGCCGTGACGGGTCTCTATTTCTACGACAACGACGTGGTCGAGATCGCTAAGCGGGTCGAGCGTTCCCGCCGCGGCGAGTTCGAGATCACCAGCGTCAATCAGGCCTACCTGGAACGTGGAGACTTAAATGTCGAGCTACTCGGCCGCGGCTTCGCCTGGCTGGATACCGGTACCCACGAGAGCCTCTTGGAAGCCGCACAGTTCGTGGAGACAATCGAGCGCCGCCAAGGCTACAAGATCGCTTGCCTAGAAGAGATCGCTTTCAACAATGGTTGGTTGAGTAAGCAAAAGGTAAAGACAAAAGCTTGGGAGCTACGGAAAAATAAGTATGGGGAGTATTTAGGTGCCTTGGCACGTGGCGAGCTCTGAAGGGTAACGCTGTGATTTTCCATGTCGCAAGGAAGGCTAATTTCATATCCGTTCGTCAAGCTGGGCCGCGAAGAGTTTAGGAGTGAAAAAGCGCAACTTTGGTTTACAGGGCCAGTTGAGTTACCCGGCAGAGACGGGGGTGTACGTGGGCGTGGGCAACAAACGGGCTAGTCTGAAGAGCTATACGCAACTTAAAGCAACTCCGTAGTGCCCGACAAGTCATGCTTCACGGGCTGTTTAATACCAAACTGGTGCTAGTGTTGGCTTTGTGCTCTTGGGTACTGAAGGAGTACTACTCGATTATCTGGTGGGGACTCTATCAGTACACTAAAGCGACAAAGGGGTAGTGCTTACGCATTAACGAACTACGACGTCGCTTTGACATCCGCCGTCTCGGCCGCTTGGTTACCTATATAAAAGGCGATGTCGAGCGGGCTAGGAAATGGTACGGCGCGAAAGGCATCTCCCATGAATGTCTGATGTACCTCAGCAACGTAGTAGATCCAGCAATGATCTCAGTTCCCGGATCTCAGTTCCCGAGAGTCGAGCGGAAAGAAATACCATAAACAACTGCTGGGTAACTCCGCAGCGCCCAGTAACAAGAACATAGAGGCGCTAGAGCACCTGCTTCCCTATAAAGATAGAAATATCAGAATCTACGCCCCTTGTCTTATGCGGGTCCGATCCAGACAAAGAAGGTGCTTAAACAGGCCAGGGTGTGGTTCGGCGAAAAGTTCGCGCCGGTACCGGTAACGGAGTTTATGCTATTCGAAGAGTATCTCGAGTTTCTCAAAAATATTAATATTGCTGTATTCAACTATTAGCGTCCCCAAGCAATGGGAACCACTATTACTCTTCTAGGTATGGGCAAGACAGCATTCATGCGTGACGAAGTTAGTCAGTGGCGATTATTGATCGGTCTGGGTATTGAGCTAAAAAATGCCACGGATATATCTCTGCAAACATTAGATAAGAGAAGAATGGCACGAGAACTCTAGACTCGTCCAATCATATTTCTCAAAAAACATTGATCCAACAACTTTCAAATATTTTCGAGGCGTAAGATGGCTTATTTGACGAACGGCGTCTTGCAAAAAATGGGCTTCAAGGCGCTAGGACGCAATATAAAAATAAGTGACAAGGCGAGCATCTACAACCCTGAATCTATCGAGTTGGGTGATCACACTCGAGTCGATGATTTTTGCGTTGTATCTGGAACGATTTCGATTGGAAAGTATTGCCATATCACGCCTATGTGTTTGATCGCGGGTGGTTCTGCTGGCATCACGCTTTCTGACTTCTGTACTTTGGCATACGGAGTAAAGGTGTTTGCGCAATCCGATGATTACAGTGGCGCCACAATGGTGAATTCGCTGGTGCCAAAGAAGTTCAAGAATGAGTATTTCGCCGAAGTGTCATTAGAGCGGCAAGTCGTTATTGGTGCAAACTCAACCGTCCTTCCCGGGGTAACGATTCGAGAAGGCTGCTCCGTTGGCGCCATGACGCTCGTGAATAAAAGCACGGACCCCTGGGGCATCTACGCCGGCAATCCAGCTCGTCGAATCAAGGATCGAAAACGGGACTTGCTTGAGTTGGAAGTGCAATTTCTCGAAGAGCAGAAAGAATGATCCCGTTTAACATACCGCCCCTAATAGGGGTTGAAGAGAAGTACATCCAACAAGCCTTGAAAAGCCAAAAGCTATCCGGCGATGGTCTGTTTGGAAAGCAATGCCAAAAATGGTTCGAGAGCAACCTGCCGGCTAGGAAAACACTGCTGACGCCCTCCTGCACCGCCGCTTTAGAGCTGGCAGCTTTACTTATAGGTATTCAGCCGGGGGATGAAGTGATTATGCCCAGCTATACGTTTGTGAGCACAGCGAATGCGTTTGTATTGCGGGGCGCGAAAGTCGTGTTCGTGGATATCCGGCCGGACACTATGAATATCGACGAGGCTTTGATTGAGGCGGCCATTACCGATCAAACACGTGCAATTATCCCGGTGCATTACGCCGGCGTAGGTTGCGACATGGAAGTTATTACGAGCATAGCGGAACGCTATAGCCTGTACGTCGTGGAAGACGCAGCGCAAGGTATGATGAGTAGCTACAAGGGGCGGGCGCTAGGTACTATTGGTCACTTGGGTACGTTTAGTTTTCATGAGACTAAGAACTACACTAGTGGTGGCGAAGGCGGCTTGCTAATTATAAATGACGAAAAACTCGTTGAACGTGCTGAGATTATTCGAGAGAAGGGGACTAACCGGAGTCAGTTTTTCCGCGGTATGGTGGATAAGTATCAGTGGGTCGATATTGGCAGTAGCTATTTGCCCAGCGAATTACAGTGTGCATACCTTTGGGGTCAGCTGAGTTGCGTAAGCCAGATCAACCGCGATCGGCTGGCTGCGTGGAAGTCTTATGATGAGCAGCTTCAGTCGTTAGCTCATTCTGGATTGGTTGAACTGCCTGCTATTCCGGACGACTGCGTCCATAATGCGCACATGTACTACCTGAAGACTAGAAATTTTTCAGTTCGGTCAGCTTTGCTCGACTACTTAAAAAGTCTTGGCATTTCGGCAGTGTTTCATTACGTGCCGTTGCATACATCTAAGGCTGGTAGTAACTTCGGGAGGTTCATAGGAAATGACCGCTATACCACGTTTGAAAGTGAGAGACTTTTGAGGTTGCCAATGTGGTTCGGGATTGAACAAGACACCCAAGACGAAGTCGTTCGCGCAATATATCATTTTTACGCCCGAGAAAATTAGGCGCTAATTTTTGCTCGATCACTTCGTCGACACGTAAAAGCATTGATTTGCAGATAGTTATTACGCCCTGCGAGAATACTAGTTTAGTCTAACGTATCTGCCGATTCCTGGCTTAATTAGCCTATCTTAAAGAAGTTTATAAACAATGGAGACAGTGGGTGTTAACTTAAGCGGTAAACATGTGTTCCTTATTAGCGATGCGGACAAGTTTTTTTTCCTTTTGGCAGACTCGCTAATTACCAAGCTCAGCGTGGATCCCAATGCAATTGTGGCAGTCGTTTATAAGAGCGGCAGAAGAGTAGGCGATATTCAGCGCATAAGCGGTGTGGGGTATTATTCCCATGAGCAACTAGCCCTTGAGGATTATTTGCTCGCTAAAAGCTTGACATTCATGTCGCTGCGCTCGTGGAACTCTTATATCGCGAAAGAAATAATTGATCTTGACCCGCGAATAATTCAGAAGCTTTTCGTTTTTATTACCGATGACGAGGTCGCTCGCTGGGTCATGAATGTGCAGAAGAACGGCGAGCTCTCTCCCGATCCCGATCAGTATATTTCAGAGCACTGTGTATATGTGCTTAAAAAGATTCAGTATTTCATATGCCCAGAAAATTATTTCAAAAAAGTTATTTCGAACGTATTAGAGCGAAGCGACCTAAAGTTTTACGATGCGTCGATCGTTTTCGATATTTTACCTAACGAGTCGTCAAGCCAACTTTTCGACGTTTTTAAAAACGAAAATAACGCCCGATCCGTTAAAAAGAGAATTCTTTTCGGTACAAAAAGTACCGGCTGGCGAAGCTTAATACTGCTGCTCCGTTTCCTTTTTAACCGCAGCTCTTCTTTCGATTTCGAGTTTTTTGTTTTCGTTAACAAATACAGAAAAATACTGGTAGAGTGCTACTTAATTTATAAGCGTGCTTTAGGACATTCCAATGTTAACGTTGTTTATCTTTCGCATCTTCCGCCCGAGGCCTATAACTCTCTGGTAGCAATATGTTCTCATGTGATACTTCAAGGTCGGGGCGGGGCGAGTACGGCGAGGCTTTATGTCAAGTGGGCTCGAGGTGAGTTGCTGGTAAAAAAGAATACGCCCAATTCTTATTTTTTTAAAGACGTATACGGCGTCGCTATCGAAGAGTATAGCGATCGGTCTGAGCTTGTAGATATATTAATACGCGAGCCTAACGAGCAACGTTATAGAGAAAATAGGAATATAATTGTCAGAGAAGAGGTCAGGTCGTTAAAGGTGTTATCAAAAGTGTATTGGTAGATAGGCGTATTAGGTGAAAATTTGTGCAGGTGCCTTGCAAATGCCTGCAATGTTGTACCCTGATTTACGATGGGCTCATGCGCTGACGCACTTTTATATTTTCCTGGATCCCCTCGGTGGGACGCGGATCTTTGCTGGCGGACTAATTGAGAAAGTGTTTTCTCGCTAAAAGTGCTCAGATGCGCATGGCAAGATTTCGCCTTCGTTCGAGTGTAAAAAGAGGCATATTTAACTAGATTGCTTGGGCTCGGCCTGCTTTGTCTCATGGATGCACCTCTCTCGGGGCTGCACGAGCCTCTTTTCTCGCGGCGTCCTGAAAGTTGAATGGCTTCCGTTCGATGCGGGCTTATCAAAGTGGGATGCTGGCCGCTTCGGTAATGAACGCAACGCCCCAGCGACAGTAGTCTAGGTCGTTAATTCTACATGGGATTAGTAGCAGAGAGCGGCGCGTATTGGAATTGGTGTTCGGATTCGCCAAATCACGCGCACCGGAAATGTCATAGAAACTCGCGACTGAAGGTTTGACGTATTTACTCCATTGATCCATTTGACCGCCAGCGGTAGGTTTGCAAAAAGTATGTTTGAAGATAAATCTGTCTTAATCACGGGTGGAACAGGGTCATTCGGTAAGAAATACGTCGAAACCATATTGGCACGATCCAACCCCCGCCGCGTGATAGTCTATTCTCGTGACGAACTCAAGCAGTTCGAAATGGCGCAGGAATTTAATGACCCCTGTATGCGTTATTTCATTGGGGATGTGCGCGATCAGGATCGGATGACGCAGGCCATGCGTGGCGTCGACTTTGTGATTCACGCGGCTGCACTCAAGCAGGTTCCGGCAGCCGAATACAATCCGACCGAGTGCATAAAGACGAACATTCATGGGGCCGAAAACGTTATAAAGGCCGCACTCGAGAACAATGTTGAAAAAGTTATAGCGCTATCAACAGATAAAGCTGCGAACCCGATCAATCTCTACGGAGCGACGAAGCTCGCCTCCGACAAGTTGTTCGTGGCTGCTAACAATATGGCGGGCGGGCATCCTACGCGCTTTGCAGTGGTTCGCTACGGTAACGTTGTCGGCTCCCGCGGCTCTGTCGTACCCTTCTTCCGCAAGAAGATTGCCGAAGACGTGGAGTTTTTACCCATTACCGACGAACGCATGACGCGTTTCTGGATTACGCTACAGGACGGTGTTAACTTCGTGCTCAAGAACTTTGAACGCATGCACGGCGGGGAGATTTTTGTCCCGAAAATTCCCTCTGTGCGCATCGCTGAGTTGGCCCGCGCGATGGCGCCGGATCTTCCCCATAAATTTGTCGGCATACGCCCAGGCGAGAAATTACACGAAGTCATGTGTCCCGCCGATGACTCCCATTTGACGCTGGAGTTCGACGACCATTTTGTTATACAGCCGACGATTACGTTCGCTGCTGCGAATAACGATTTCGATACCAACGGTCTTGGCGAAAAGGGCAAACCGGTAGCTCAAGGTTTCGAATACAACTCCGGCGCAAACGAAGAATTCCTCGATACTGCGGGCATTCTCGAATTCAACGAGCGGGCGGGAGCCTAAAGTTATGATTCCCTATGGCCGCCAGGACATCCAGCCGCAGGATATTGACGCGGTATTGGAAGTCTTGAATTCGGACTTCTTGACGCAGGGCCCGGTCGTGCCGAAGTTCGAGCATACGGTGGCGGAAAAAGTCGGCGCGTGCCACGCCTTGGCTGTGAATAGTGCCACGTCCGCACTGCATATTGCTTGCCTGGCGCTGGGTCTCGGTGAAGGCGACTGGCTTTGGACCAGTCCGATTACGTTTGTTGCCTCGGCCAACTGTGGGGTGTATTGCGGTGCGAAAGTCGATTTCGTGGATATCGACGCTCGAACCTATAACATCTGCCCCAAGGCTTTGGAAGCGAAGCTTGAACATGCTGAGAGGCAAGGGCGTCTGCCGAAGGTGGTTGTGGCAGTCCACCTATGCGGCCAGTCCTCCGATATGCAGGCAATCCACTGTCTTTCAGAACGTTACGGCTTCAGTGTGATAGAGGATGCCTCGCACGCTATCGGAGGTCAGTACAAAGGCGAATATATAGGCAACGGCCGTTATAGTGATATCACTGTGTTCAGTTTTCACCCCGTGAAAATAATTACCACCGCCGAAGGTGGTATGGCGGTTACTAATAATGATGGTCTAGCCCAGCGGATGAATTTGTTGCGGAGTCATGGTGTAACGCGTGAGCCGTACTTGATGAGCCGTGATCCGGACGGCCCATGGTATTACGAGCAAGTTGACTTGGGCTTTAATTACCGAATGACCGAGCTGCAGGCGGCGCTAGGTTTGTCGCAGATGGGCCGGCTGGATGATTATGTGGCGAGGCGCAATGCTTTGGCGGGACGCTACGATACGCTCTTGGCCGGTCTCCCCGTTACTACGCCTTGGCAACATCCGGATAGCTATTCCGGTAGGCATCTTTATGTGATCCGTCTCGATCTGGATCGTATTAACTTGAGCCATCGCGAAGTATTTGGCGCGCTTCGCGCTCAAGGAATCGGCGTCAACCTGCATTATATTCCGGTACATACCCAGCCGTATTATCAGAAGTTCGGCTTCCAGTACGGAGACTTGCAACACGCCGAAGCTTATTATAGTGAAGCAATTAGCCTGCCGATGTTCCCGACATTGGATGAAGAGCGCGTAGGGAAGGTTGTGTCAGCTCTCGCAAAGACTTGCGCTACGTGAAGTTGGCGCTGGGCACCGCCCAATTTGGGCTCGACTATGGGATTGCAAACCGTAATGGCCGAGTATCGGCCGCGGGCGTCCGAGAGATTCTTGGAGTGGCGCGCCAGGCCAACATCGACACGTTAGATACGGCAGCTGCTTACGGCACCAGTGAAGAAGCGCTCGGCAGCGCCGGGGTTGACGACTTCAGTGTGGTAACTAAATTGCCACCCATCCCAGAGGGCGTTACGCAAGTTTCACAGTGGGTGGAACGATCGATCGAAAGGTCACTGGCCAGTTTGGGTGTTACGGCGCTTTCTGCCGTCCTTTTCCACAGACCGATGCAGTTGCTTGATAAGCAGGGCGAAGCTGCTTACGACGCTCTGCTTGCAGTTAAGGCCCGGGGCGCGGTCGGTAGGGTGGGTATATCGATCTACGAACCTGCTGAACTAGATGCGCTCGATGGAAAACTCTCCTTCGATTTAGTACAAGCGCCTCTTAATATTTTGGATCGACGCTTGATTTCAAGTGGTTGGCTTGAAAGGCTCGGCGATCAGGGCATCGAAGTACATGCAAGGTCGGTTTTTTTACAAGGGCTTCTGTTGATGCAGCCGCGCGACCGTTCTGCCTATTTCCAGCCTTGGGAGCGCAAGCTTGAGCGCTACGATCGTTGGTTGGCGGAACATAAGCTAAGCGCTCTTGAAGCGTGTTTGGGCTTTGCGTGCCATCAGCCTAGTGTGGGCCGTGTGATAGTTGGGGTGGAATCGTCCAGTCAATTGAGGGCTTTGATCGCAGCGATTCCCCAGAGCGGTGTTGAGCCACCTGGTGAGCTGGAAACGCGCGATCAAGGTTTGATAAACCCAGCCACTTGGAAGCTATGAGTATCCGGCTTGGTGTGATCGGGTTGTCCGAAGGTAATGGCCATCCTTATTCTTGGAGCGCTATCTTTAACGGCTATGACAAATCGGCAATGGAAAGTTGCGGCTTTCCGGTCATACCCCGATATCTCGAGGAGCAGTTTTGGCCCCAGGCTCAAATAGGTGGCGCTCACGTTGCTGCGGTATGGACACAAGATTTCGCCCTATCTAAGCATATAGCTATGGCTACGGGTATCGAAACCGTATGCGAGAATCTTGAAGACCTCGCGCTATATGTAGATGCAGTACTTTTGGCGCGCGACGATGCTGAAAATCACCTCGCACACGCGCGACGGTTTCTTGAGCTTGGCTTGCCGGTCTACATCGATAAACCGCTGGCACTCTCGCTGAAGGATCTGCACCGTCTCTACGACCTTGAACAGAGTGCCGGCCAGCTGTTTACATGCTCAGCCCTGCGCTACAGCGACGAGTTCAAGCTCACTGAGGAAGATCGGGAAACACTCGGTGATGTGCGTCAGATCATTGCCTTTACTCCGAAGAGCTGGGCGAAGTACGCGGTTCATATTATTGAGCCTGTATTGAATATGCTGGCCCCAGACGATGCGCCTATTGGTTTTAACCCGGGTGGCGTCAGGCTTGGTAGTGGAGGTGCATCGAGCTTGTCTGTCGATTGGTCAAGTGGTGTGCATACGGCTTTCTACGCAGCTGGAAACGCCGCTAGTCCCTTGGTGATTCGCGTACACGGCAGCAGAGCGTGGAAGGACCTATTTTTTACCGACAGCTTTTCCGCCTTTCGTGCCGCGTTGCAAGACTTTGTAGAAGGTGTCGAGACCCGTACGGTTCGCTCGCCTAAAGCTAGAAACGAACGAGTCATTCAAATATTGGAACGAGGCCTAGCGTGACGCAACCAACAATACTCATTACGGGCGGCACGGGAAAATTTGGGCGCCGATTCGTGGACCATTTCTGTCGGAAGGGGTGGCGCGTACTTTTTACGTCAACTTCGCTGGAGCGAGCCAATACACTGATCCAGGAAATGGGGGAGCAGGCTTCAGTACACGGGTTTGAGTACGACCTTATGCAGCCGCGTAATAGCGAACGGCTCGTCGAAGAGTTGCGGGACCAAGCGCTGAACGTCAACCACCTCGTGAATAACGCGAGAAGTCTGTCTTTTCTTGCCATGAATGAGTTCGGTGTCGCTGCACGGAAAGATTTCATGGCGGAATATCTAATGGATGTAATAGCCCCTTATGAGCTGTCAACCGCACTCTGGCGAAGCCAGCCGACGGCGTTGCGTACGATCACGAACATTAGTTCTCAGTATGGTGTGGTTGCTGCAACGCCTGCGCTTTATGATGATCATGCGCGTCAGTCACCCATCCAGTATGGCGTTGCTAAAGCGGCTCTAAATCATTTAACCAAAGAACTCGCCGTTCGGCTGGCGGACGATGATGTTCGCGTCAACGCAATTGCCTATGGTGGCGTCGACGGCCGAACGGATGAAGCATTCAAAGCGAGGTACAGCAAGCTCGCGCCGGCAGGGAAGATGCTCGCCGAGGAAGAGCTGCCCGGGCCGCTCGAGTTCTTGGTGTCGGAGCAAAGTAGTGCGATGACAGGGCAGATAATACAGGCTGATGGTGGATGGACGATTTGGTAAACAAGCGTATAGCTATCATCCCAGCGCGTGGGGGGTCGAAGCGCATTCCCAGGAAGAATATTGTGGATTTTCTGGGCAAGCCTATGATCGCTTGGACCGTTCAGGCCGCGCTAGACTCAGGTTGCTTTGGTCGAGTCCTGGTTTCGACCGATGATCCCGACGTCGCCTCCGTCGCAAAAAGTTGGGGGGCGGAGGTCCCATTTCTGCGAACGAGCCACATGGATGACATCAGCCCCGTCAGTGAAGCGACACTGGCAGCTTTGACGCAGGCCGCAGACCATTGGCAAGGGGACTACGATGTCGTTTTCCAGTTGATGGCAAATTGCCCGCTGAGGAATGCAGCTGATATACGGCAGGCTTTGGAGGTCTTCGAGGCTGAGAAACGCAGTTTTCAAATTAGCTGCTTTAAATATGGGTGGATGAACCCGTGGTGGGCAGTACGGCTTGATGGGTCGGGGCGACCCAATCGGCTGTTTCCCGAGACGGCTAGTGAGCGATCGCAAGATTTACCCGCTCTGTACTGTCCGACCGGCGCTATCTGGGTTGCGAGCGTTCCAGAGTTTATGGATCAACGTACCTTTTACGGAGGCGGTCATCGTTTTGAGGCCATGCGATGGCAAAGTGCCGTGGACATAGATGATTATGAAGACCTCGCTTTCGCCGAAGCGGTCGCGCAGGGTATGAGCGTTCATGCTTAACACGCTCGCACTAATAGGAACACCGGGGTGCCAATCATTGGTTAGTGCAGAAACCTCGCGTGTTCAGAAATCGCCGATGGTACCCAAACGCGCGTACCCAAATAGCGCGGCATGAGAGTCTTTTTTCGCGTGGACGCGTCGCTCGCTATCGGCACGGGCCACGTAATGCGTTGTCTCACCCTCGCTCAAGCTTTGGTAGCCGAAGGAGCAAAGTGCGAGTTCATCTGCCGTGAACATTCAGGGCATATGATCGAAGCTATTCGCTCGCGCGGCTTTAGCGTACGTGCGCTTTCCATAGGAACTCGAAGGATAAACGAAAAAGAAGCAGAGCCTAAAACCGCGCATTCGGCGTGGCTCGATTCATCTTGGCAAGAAGATGCCGAGCAAACCCGAAGGGAAATTGAGTACACGGCGATAGATTGGCTTGTCGTAGATCACTATGCATTGGATAGGCGCTGGGAAGAGGCGGTAACCCCCGGCGGCTGTCGGTTGCTAGTAATTGATGACCTCGCCGATCGAGAGCACGCCTGCGATTTATTGCTGGACCAAAACCTCGGCCGGCTACCCATGGATTATGCGCCTCTAGTTCAACCGACCTGCCGTTGTCTGATTGGGCCTAAATACGCCCTGCTAAGGCCCGAGTTCGCTCAGATGCGAGAAGCTAGCCTGGCGAGACGAGCGGCGCCACGCGTGCAACACCTGTTGGTTACCTTGGGCGGCGTAGATAAAGATAACAGCACCTTGGCCGTGCTTGCTGCACTGCAGCAATGTGCGCTACCTGAGGATTGCACCATTAACGTTGTTATGGGGGTGAACGCACCGTGGCTTAATGAAGTAAAAGATCACGCCGCAAAGATGCCTTGGGCAACCGAAGTGGCAGTAAACGTGACAAATATGGCGCAACGAATGTGCGAAGCTGACCTCGCCATTGGTGCCGCGGGTAGCACTTCGTGGGAACGATGCTGTCTTGGCCTTCCCTCTGTGACGGTTGTGTTGGCAGAGAACCAGCGGCCAGTGGGTCGCGCACTGCAGGCTGTTGGCGCCAGTATTTTGATTGGTCTCACTGAGGATATTAAGCACCGTTTGCCTGATGCATACCGTGCCATCAGCGGGCCAGAAAAGCTAAAAGGCATTAGTGACGCGGCAGCGGCTACCACCGACGGCAATGGGGTGGAGCGCTTGTGTTTCGAAATGATGGGCGATGGTAACGAGCGTCGGGATGGCTAACGGAAATCTGCGTGATATGACCCCCGGCGATCTCGAGCGTGTATTGGAGTGGCGTAATCATCCCGATGTGCGCCGCTATATGTATACCCGGCACGAAATCGGTTTGCGTGAGCACCGGGCGTGGTTCGCACGAAGTACTCAAGACCCCAGCAAGAGACTGATGGTGTTCGATGTAGGCGATATGCCAACCGGTTTTGTCAGCCTCGCATCATGCTCACAAGGGCGGATTGCCGACTGGGGATTCTATCTGTCACCGGACGCCCCACGCGGGAGTGGTCGGGAGCTTGGCCAAGCGGCGTTAGACTGTGCCTTTCTCGAGATGGAGCTGCACAAAGTCTGCGGTCAGGCTCTGGCATTTAACGAAAAATCAATCCGCTTTCACAAGCGACTAGGTTTTGTTCAGGAAGGTCTTTTACGCGATCAACACTTCGATGGGTGTGGTTTCCATTCAGTGGTTTGCTTTGGCATGCTGCGCCAAGAATGGCAGCCCGAGCTAGGAGCGATTAACTGATGTCTACCCCCCATATCATCATTAACGAGCGTCGAATTGCGACCGATACTGAGCCCTATATTATTGCGGAGCTGTCAGCGAATCATAATGGCAAGCTAGAAACGGCGTTAAGAATTGTCGAAGAGGCCAAGAAGGCGGGGGCGGACGCAGTTAAATTGCAGACCTACCGTCCGGACACAATCACGTTGGATTGCGATAGCGAAGAATTTCGTATCAAAGGTGGGCTGTGGGACGGTCGAACACTCTATGAGTTGTATGAAGAAGCGCATATGCCATGGGAATGGCACCGACCGCTTTTTGAATACGCGTCGAAGCTCGGTATCACAATTTTTAGTTCTCCGTTCGATAGTACGGCAGTTGACTTGCTGGAGGACCTCGAATCGCCCGCGTACAAGATCGCCTCGTTCGAAGCGATCGACCTCCCCCTAATTGAATACGTAGCCCGCACGGGCAAACCGATGATCATCTCCACCGGGATGGCGAACGCCGAGGAAATTGAGGAAGCCATCAATGCTGCAAAAAGCGCAGGCTGTAAAGAGCTCGCTATTCTACAGTGCGTAAGCGGTTATCCTGCGCCTGCGGAGGAGTACAACCTGCGAACCATTCCTGACATGGCCGATCGCTTTGGCGTGGTCACCGGCCTTTCGGACCACACATTAGACAACACGACTGCGATTACAAGCGTGGCTTTGGGCGCTAGCCTTATCGAAAAGCACTTCACTCTCGATCGCAGCGGTGGCGGGCCGGACGATAGCTTCTCGTTGGAGCCGAAAGAACTCGAAGCGCTGTGCCGAGATTCGAAAACAGCCTGGCATGCCTTGGGGGGCGTCGACTACGGACGGAGGTCCAGCGAACAGGGGAACGCCCAGTTCCGCCGCTCTCTCTACTTCGTCAAGAATTTAGCGATCGGTGATATCGTTACCGCCGATAGCATCCGCAGTGTCAGGCCTGGATTTGGGCTACCCCCAAAACAGTTAAAAGATATCGTAGGTAAGCCCATGAAGAAAAGCGTCACAGTTAATACGCCAACAAGCAAATCCGCTATTGAATGGTGACACGCGGGTAAAAATTACGAACGTTTGGGTATCTAAGCTCACGCTTAGCTTGAGCACTCTTGTGCGCCGGGAATTTTTCGAAGTGCGTATGTTTTTCCGCATTTCGGTCAACTCGCAATGGCTATCCGTTCCCGATGTATAGTTTCGCTTTTCATCGAAAGCGACTGGAAAAAGCGGAAGCGCGACTTCTCTAGTGGCTTACTTTTGGTAGAGACTTTAGCAGTGGCTGGGAATTCAGAACGGGCGGCCGGAAACGGACCGAGAAACGCCGCAAGTGATTTTGACCCAGATCGGCAAAGTAGATAAACGCTATATTTCTATGCAGTTTAATGAATATCAGCCATTAGAAAGGTTAATGCGCGAGAAGTATTCGAGTTTGTACTCGCGATATCCGGCGGCGATGCTTGTTTTGGACATTGAACTGCGAAAAGTCCACACGAGCCGAGGTTACCTTGCGGTCGAGTCTTTGAGGCATCTTAGTAAACCTCGACCCACAAGACGAGTTTTGCGGAGCTACTTTTTGGCACTCAGGTATCTCCGCTTACCCCGCCGCTTTAGCATGCCAGTCTTGCTTTATGAACTCCCGAAATTTGATGGTCTAAGAGAGGCAGTTGCTGATATCGCCCAAGATGCAGCCTGGCGAACGAAGTCAATGGCGGTTATAAAGAAATATCGCTTTATAGTCGACTTGGCCGTAGGTAGTCGGTTGCCCCTGCGCGCCTTATGCTTACAGTCAGATCAGTTCTGCCGGGCAATTCTGCCATATGTAGAGGGTGATTTACCTACCGTTGTCGGAGTCGGGGAGCAAATGGAAAAGCTTAACTCGGCCGTTGAGCATGAAATTGGAATAATGCAGAAACTGCTTTTAGCCAATTCGGTCAAAACAATATTCAGCACTGACGACTATCGTGCTTCGGGTCAGGTTTTGTATGAGGCGGCGCGGAGGGCAGGTGTAAATCGAGTCGCGTTAGCCCATGGCTATATTCAACATCCCACTTTGGTGAGCTGCTTTCCAGGCCGCAGTGATACCTTTATAGCTTGGACCAAGCAACAGAAAGAAGACTTGGAGCGGGACTTGGGACCATTCAAATCCACCGACATACAGTACATCGGTTTTCCGAAAATTTTCCCGCAATCCCAAATGCCACCGGCGCCGATGACCATATTACTTTGTGCGTGCGCTATGTTCGGACAACGCCTGGATAAGGTTCGGCAGGATTTGTTTGGAACGCTTGCAGCGAACTTGGTGCGGAAATGTGACGCCCGTGTATTTGTACGGCTGCACCCAAAAGAACGCGCGCTCGATGATGCTGCTCAATGGTTGCGTAGACATCAGTTAACTCAATCCGGTTTCGCACGGTTAGAAGACGACTTGAGTCGTTGCCATCTAGTCATCGGCGGTAATAGTTCCGTCCTGGTGGAGGCATTCGAGTACGGCCGGGAAGCGATACAGGTCGAAGAGCTCGCGCGATTTGAATTTGAGAACGTTCATGTTCTGCGGCTTAACAGTATCAACTCTGAAGTGTTAGAGAGGATTTTGAGAAGTAGAATGAACAAAGAGATTAGCGCGGAAATGTTGGCAGCTAAAAGAGAAATAATTCGCTCTAACCTCCGAGAAATATTGATTAAGTCCCGCCCTAGCTAAAAAAAACGCTAACGATAAAATTCGTAGCGTAATCCGTAAAAATAGGCGTTACAAAAGGCGCATGGTTGCGTTGCAACTCGATCGACCTCCGGAGGAAAGCTGCGTTAGTTAGTTTTTTTGCGAGCGTTCGATTGAGCGGTTGGGGGCGGTGCTGTCAGGGGGCGCTAACTTCTAAGATAATCGGGCGAATTGTCGTGAGTCGAGTTGTGCGCTACGCGGAAATATTCGCCGGCTGCAAACGCGACTGATAATGCGGCCTCGGAGAAAAGTATTCGCGGCGCGGCCTACAGCGAAGACACGGTATCGACGTTCATTAATGCGCTCACAGCCTGAACCCAGCCTAGTTATCTTGGGTCGAAAGCGTGCTTGTTACTCGGTTCGCTGCCGCTAGGCTTGGCTCAGATAAGCGAGCGGACAGAGCATGCGAAATGTTCGAACACTATGAAAGTCGCCGTAAGGTAAGTGCAGAATACGTCTCTTACCGAAGCGAATACCAGTACAAGAAGGTAGACGGTCGTTGGAGCGGGGCGGCGATAGCCTTTTTTGTTCGGTCGCTGAGCGCTCGACGTGCGGTTCGATCGCTCGAAAACAAGGCGCAGGCGAGAGCTGTGAGCGGCCGGACTGGCTATCATCGTTCCAATTAGGCAATTGGGTAGCGCGGTGATGGATATCTCGTGTTGGGCGCCGCTGCGTTGCGCGACTTCTAGCGGCTCCTTTCGCCGAGTATGGGTTAAGGCTGACACCTTCTAACAAATAGGTTTTGATACATGACGCCGAGGAACATCAAACGCCGAGCCGTGAGCTCTATCAAGACAAACTGGGTGGCGCTGGCGAGCTCGTCCGAGCTGCTTGGAAAGCTACACTATTTTTTTCTCTCGAGTGCTTTCGATCGTGAAGTGCGCTCTGTATTAGCGGGTCACCAGCTTCATCAGATTAACCGCAACAATTTTGAGAAGAGCAATTATGCGTTGCGCCGTAACATACATCGGTTAGAGAAAGGGCTGATAATGCGGCCTCGCCGCGCGGTATTTGCAAGTGATTATATTCAAGAGACCGTGAATGTATTCGTTGACGCACTTGGTCATACCAACGAGGAAGAAAGTTCCTGGGCTGAAAGCGTTCTCACGGAATATTTCGACGTGCTTGAGCAGGACGCGGACGATCGGGTAGAAAGTGCTCGTAAAACTTTTCACGAGAACCAAGATCGACGCGCGACGCATGCAGAGTATATTCGTACGCGGAAGCCGTATCAGTATCGCTCTCACGAAGAGAGTTGGTTGATTTCGTCACATGAGTTTTTCTTCGATCTCGCTACCCAGCGTAGATCAGTTCGCTGGTTCGAAGACCAGCCAGTCCCGCGGTCTACTATCGACAAAGCGATTGAAATAGCAGCTAGTGCGCCAAGCGCTTGTAACCGTCAGCCCTATAAGTACCTAGTGTTCGACGACCCGAGCCTGGTGGGTGAAATCGCATCTCTACCGATGGGTGTAAAGGGTTACGAGCACAATATTCCCGCACTTGCGGTATTAATAGGTAAATTGCGCGCATATCCGTTCCCTCGAGACCGACACGTCATATATATCGATGCGAGTCTGTCCGCTATGACATTTGTGTACTCGTTAGAAAGTCTCGGTTTGGGTACCTGTATCATTAATTGGCCCGATATCCCAGAGCTGGAGAGTAAGATGGAGTCTAAGCTCTCACTCGGGCCAGACGAGCGGGTCGTGATGTTGATTGCGTTCGGCTTTCCCGACAAATCGGCCTACGTGCCGAGCTCCGTGAAACAGCCATTGGAAGTCTTGAGATCATACAACCCCGGCGCTCGGATCTGATCGATGTTTCACACCGCATCTCTTAATAGCTTCGAGAATATACCGTAATGTGGATCGAGATAAGGCGTGCTGGTTTTACTAATAAAGGCGCCGAATTGATGCTGCGCGCCACGTTAGAGCAAATGTCCTCTGAATTTCCCGACGCTCGGTTCGTAATGCAGCCTGGTCATGACTCCAGCAGTAGTCCGTACTTAGCAAGGGCCCGCTTGGGCTTTTACCAAAAAGCATCCTTGTGGCGTTACCGGGTTCAATGGGGTGACTTCGCGCGTTTTGCGCCCTCTAAACTGCGGGAGATGTTTGGCTTGGTTTTGGATCATCAGGTTGATGTAATCCTGGACGCCGGCGGCTTCGTATATTCCGACCAATGGGGGACTGGTCCTGTGCAGGAACTGCGTCGTTCGACTACGCGGTGGAGGCGAAGAGGGGCCAAGGTTATACTACTGCCCCAAGCGTTTGGGCCGTTCACGACACCCTCGATGCGGTCGGAATTTTCACGCGCATTCGAGAATACCGACTTGGTGTTTGCTCGCGACCAAGAGTCTTATCGCAACATCGTTGAGTTGGTAGGGGAGCAAAAGAAACTGCGTCTCGCCCCGGATTTCACCAATCTGCTCGAGGGGGAGCTTCCCGGCTGGTTTAATGCGCAGGCTCATCAATTTTGCATTGTGCCCAACGCTAGAATGATTGATAAACAACCAGGGGTGCGTTCTAGTGACTACCTGGCGTTTTTGGAGCGAGTGGTAGCGGCTTTCCTCAATCGCGGGGTCAAACCCTTCGTGCTGATTCATGAGGGCGAGGAGGATCACAAGCTCGGCGAAGCATTGTCAGCTCGTGTTGGCGGGCTTGAAGTGAGGGTTGAGCGTAACCCTCTATTACTTAAAGGTGTATTAGGTAATTGCCTGGGTACAGTAGGCAGTAGATATCACGGCCTTATAAGCTCGCTGTCGAGCGGAGTTCCGTCCCTGGGTATAGGCTGGAGCCACAAGTACGCTGAGCTCTTTTCTGAATACGAATTCCCCGAAGGCATGCTGAAGCTTGGCGACGAAAAGAGCATGATTGCGGAAAAGCTCGATATTCTCTTGGACACGCGCAGCCGGCAAGAAGCTAGCGACCGACTTATGCAAAAGTCTGAACAGATTAAAACCCAAGCGCGAGCTATGTGGGGCGAAGTCATCAAAGTGGCACGTGGCGCATGAGCGCATCGCGCTTTCGGGGGGATGACACCTGACGCCGTTTCCGCTTCAACTATAAACTTATCGTATAGACGCGCTGATAGATAGATCAGCGCCTTATAAATTTTTGGAGTCGTATGCCCGCTCACGTATCGGTTGTGATCCCTACCTACAACCGTGCCGAATTGCTCCCGAGAGCCATCGACTCGGTTCTGGGTCAATCCGTTCCAGCTCGCGACATTTGGGTCATCGATGATTGTTCAACAGACAATACCGAACAGCTGCTGAAGCAGAAATTCCCCTCGATCGGCTACAAGCGTATGACGTCCAAGTCGAACGCATCGGTTGCGCGTAATCTTGGCATTGACCAATCAGCTGGGGATTATATTGCTTTTCTCGATTCCGATGATGAATGGGAATACGATCACCTCGCGAATGCGATTACTGGTATTGAGTCGGAGCCGGCGTGCTGTGGGTGCGCCGCTTCGTTTGTAGTTCATAGTGGTCAAAAAACGATAGTACGTGCCTTCCAAAGGCAACTAAGCAGCGATCCACTTAACGACGTTCTCTCAGGGCGAATTGATATACGTACGTCGTCCCTCGTGATCCGGACGGAGGACGCCCGGCGAGCCATGTTCGACGAGCAGCTTGAAAAGCACCAGGATTGGGACTTTGCCGCACGGTTAGGTGCCCATAAGCCACTACTCGTGTTGCCCGCGGCGAGTGTTAAGATAAATTCAGCCCTAGGTGACCGCATGAGTGCGGCGCCCAATCATGCGGCCAGTGCATACTTTCTGGCGAAACACGCGTCGGAACTCGACCAGCGTTCGAAGGCTCGCTTTCAGCTTGATTTGGCGTATAGAACATTTCGCATCAGTGGTCGTAATAAGCGTTTTTGGCGTTACTGGATTGACGCAGCGTTAGGCGTTCACCACTTAAGCCCTCGTGGACTGGCTAAGCTTTCCGTGTGTGTGACGCCCTTGGGCCGGTTCGCATTAAAAAAGGTCGGGTAAAACGTGCAATTGTCGCGCAGGTCCACGGCAGTGATCGCATGGCGCGCACATACTGATCGATTTTCGCCAAGTAGGTCGGTTAATGTCGATGGATTCTAAAACGGCCATACCTAAGTGTGCGCCTTCAAACCCGTTTGCAGAGCGCGCGATATCCGTTTTGCATTTATGCAATGTTTATTTTCCGAGCGGTTCGGTTGAAAGCATTGTAGATATAATTACAGCGCGGACTAGCGGTTTGGGGTGTAAGCATTCTTTATTAAGCCTTGAAAAGCCGTCAATACACGCGCCTTTATGGAACCGGGTTCAACATGGCAGAGAATTAGCTGGGAGATTTCAACGCTGTATTGGTAGTCGATATAACCCTTTTAGTGTTCTGCTCGGCATACGCAAAGCGTGCGCCATCAACGAAGTCGATGTTATTCATTGCCACATGGGATGGGCGCTGGTCGTGGGTCGAATAGCGGCTTTGCTGCTTCGGCTGCCACTTGTAGTGACTTTCCATAATGAGCTTGGCCGCTATAACCCGGGCGTTAGATGGGCGCTCAAGCTATTGCCTCAAAAGCGTTGCGTGCTAACGGGCGTATCGAGTGCGGTGTGTCAGCAGTGGGAAAGTTGGCTACGCCGGCCCGTAGAGCTGATACCCAATCCGTTGAAGATAGATTCTTGCACCAAGTCGAATCTGAAGCGTGAACATAACGGCCCGGTCCGGCTGGTGGTTGTCTCGCGGCTAACGGCCATCAAACGAGTGGATTTTTCGCTCCGCTTGCTCAAGGCATTGATTGATGCCGGGACCGCTGCGGAATTAGTGATTGTCGGCGATGGGCCGGAGGGCTCGGCTTTGCAAAATTTGACGGAAGATCTTGGCATATCGAAGCATGTAAGCTTCCTCGGTTTCCAAAGCGATGTCTCTGGTTGCCTCGATTGGTCAGATTACTTCGTGCTCTCGTCGTTGTACGAGGGCTTTTGTATGGCGGCAATCGAAGCCATGGCCCGCGGTTCACTATTGGTGGCGCATCGGCTTCCGGCGATAAGTGACTACGCCCAAGACGGCGTCAATGCGGTCGTGACGGAAGAATGCTCGGTTAGCGAGTGGTGTTCGCGTATTAAGTCGTTAGAGCAGGATCGAAGCCAATTGTTTGGAATGAAGTATGCGGCCTGGCGGCTGGTAAGAGAAAAATTTGCCCCGGATCTAGTTGCTCAACACTACGCCCGCGCATACGATGGCCTTCTGGCAGCTTGCAAATGAAGTGCTATGCGCGTTGCACTGCGCACTGGTCCCCATCGTGTTTGGATGTGATCAACCAAGCGCTCTATAACTAACGAATTATTCGGTACATGCCTTATTCTCTTTCAGCTGTCTTAGGGCTTTCCGTTGTCGTTCTCGGCGCGATTCTGGTAATTCCGCTCGTTCGACGTAAAAGAATGCTCTATTTAGTGTGGTCGTCGATAATTTTTAAGGTATTGATCATGTTCACACATGAGTCAATCAACCTTTTCGGGCGGGCGGATATATCTGACTATTGGGACTATTTTGCAGGGAATCCGCATTGGCTGTCCATATTTGATGACGGCAGCATCAAACGCCTATCGGACTTTTACGCGAGCTTGTACGGCGGCCCCCTATACGCTCTGTTTTCCGCTAGTAGCTACGTGGCGATCAGGTCGATCAATATTATTCTGACGACATTCGGGTGTATATTCACTTTTAAGGTCTTCGAAATTATATTACGCCGGCCTGTCTCTTGGGGCGGTGCCGTCTTGCTTCTATTCTGGCCGGACCTCATCCGCTTCAGTATGGAATTGGGCAGGATGCCGGTCACCGTATTTTTGGTAGCAATTACGGTCTGGCTCGTGCTCGTGATTTATACGAGTGGCCGCGTTGCGCCTTTCAAGAGCCTTCTTCTGCTCGTATTGGCGATTGCACTTACGCTGCTGCGTCCTCCATACGGGTTTATCGTGTTCGGGCTGGTGACGAGCCTCATGCTATTAGCTGCTTGGCGTATTCGTGCAACCAAGCGCGGGGCGTTCGCGCTTTTAGTCTTGATTCCGGTGCTGGGAGCAACATTTTTAGGCGGTGCCTTCGCATACAATCAAGTGGCGAGAAAAGGCCAGATGATCGACGTGGAAGTCCTGCAGCAACGAAGTGAGCGTGATCTCGACGCCGGGTCCGAGTATCTGAAAGGGTTATCTATCCGTAACCCGGCGGATCTTGTTTGGTATACGCCATTGTTTGGATTCTACTTTCTATATTCTCCGTTGCCGTGGAGTGCACCGTCATTTAATCCATTCTATTTCGGTGCAATGGCGGAAAGCATGCTGCTGCTTTGGTTAAGCTGGTTGGCGTTCAAGCGTCGCGCCAGGCGGTATGCTCGGGGTTTGCCGCATCGGACCGCGCTGCTTGCACTTGTTGGTACTCTCGTTTTGTCAGGAATGCTGTTTGGCTCCGGCGTTAGTGTCGCTGGTCAGGCGGTGAGATACCGTCTGCCGTTGGTCGTGCTTGCCATTCCGTTCCTCGTTTATTTTTCGAATCGAAAAAATGTGCTCTCGCATCCACCGCCTCATGCATGACCAAAGAAAGCGTAGCGGGTTTGTTTTGGAGTTCGATCGGTTCGTCTCTTTGGAAAGTCGCGATGAAGCGAGTCTCTGTAATCTGCTGCACCTATGACTGATAATGCGTCGCACGCGATTGGCGTGATCGTCACGACCTACAACGCTGAAAAGTTTATAGAGCGATCGCTGAAGTCCGTACTCTCTCAGTTAGGCGGGGAAGACCGACTTGTGGTTGTAGATGATGGGTCGGCCGACGGCACGGTTGAAGAGTGCCGACGCGTGATGTCAGCCGTTAGAAACGCTACGCTGATCGAGATGCCTAGAGTGGGTCGAGCCGCCGCGTTAAATATAGCGATCGCTAACTGCGATACAGAGATCGTCGCTATCCAAGACGCCGATGACTACTCCTTGCCAGGGCGGTTGGGCCGTATACGGGAACTGTGCGCAACTACATCTGCCGACGTATTTGCTTTCGCTTACTATGCCCGGGATGAAGCCTCGAGTACCGAGTGGCTCAGGCGGCCAGAGTCTAGCCATCGGCGGCTTCTTGAGAAGATGGCTAGTGGGGTGCCAATTTGCCATACGGCAGCCGCGTATCGCCGTGATGTTTGGAGTGTAGTTGGAGGGTATCCGGTTAATACCCCGATGATAGTTGATCTCCCGTTTTGGATAAAAGCCGGGCAGTCAGGTTTCGCGTTCGTGGGAGACGATACGCCGGTTTCAGTTCATCATTATCACCGAGCCTCGAACTTTACGGCGGCATTTAACCGCATAGCTCGCGCCCGAGTACTCCTTACTCATAATTTGCGTGCTTTTCGCGCGTTCGGGCGGCCTTCTCGGGAGTTTGCGATGGCCTGGCTTCGATTCGGGTCAATTTTCGTGCCTAGATCCGTGCGTGATGCGGCGCGCGTTATGGCAACGAATCGGCGCTGAGACGTGCGCTGAACGTACGCAGACATTGGGGAGTCCGCACAAAAGGGCTAACTTCGCCCCTTGGATGTCGGTAGGCATTTCACTCGATGAGACGCCGGTGCCCTGAGGGATTGGTAATAGCCCGTGCTGGCGGAAAACCGAAAGCGGCCAGGTGATCAGCTTGACGGTGAGAAGGGTGGCGGCTCGCGTAAACCCGCCAAGCCTAAGTCAAACGTTGGCGTAGTAGGCGTAGTAATTGGTTCTGTCGATTTCTACGGTCTCGTAACTTGGCTCGATTCCTTGAAGTGCATTCTTTACTGCCATATGCGCGCGAGGCGTCAAGGCTTCGAAAACAATGGCCGGTCTAAAAGTGCTTATAAGGTGTTTTGCTCCTTGTATAACTTCAGTTTCGGCGCCTTCGACATCTATCTTCAACACCAGTCGCGATGAATCGCTTATGTGCGCGCCTCTGACCAACTCGTCGAGAGTATGACATCTGACCTTGATCGTTGAGTTATATACACCTCGTTGCCCGCCCTTATAATCTACGAGTGTATTTTTCCTACCGTACCGTTCTTGCGCGAATTCGCGTATCCCTGACTTGTGTCCCGCGCAGCCCGCGACGACTCGTATAGTGCGACCAAATCCATTGAATTCGGTATTCGCGTTTAAAAGCTTGAGATTTCGTTCGTCCGGTTCGATCGCAATGACGCTCGCGCCACGCGCAGCCGCGCGCAGCGCCCAATATCCAAAATTCGCCCCCACATCTATGAATACGCAATCCCCGTCGGACAAAAGCTCGTAAAGTTTCTGCTTCACCGATGACTCGAAGCTTGAAACGAGCGTGCGGCCATCGGCCAGGCTAGCGACGTAGAAGTAGAGTCCTTCGGAACGTATTTTTAGGGGGGGGGATGAGAATGCGTATGGGGAAGAGCGACCTCTAAGCGATGTAATGGCCAACTCCTTTGCGAACGCTAGATAATTATTCTGGAGTCGTACGGCAGCCGCGAGTCTTAATGAGTCACGAATACGGTGGCCCATGCTTTCTATATTTCTCATCGAATTACCCTCATTCTTTTCGCTTCAGAGCGCGTAGGTAACGCAGCAGACGCAATTGATCAGTTCCGAGCGGTGATCGTGCGATCCAACGTGTATGTGAGGTCAGTCCGCCGCCTCCTCGTCATTCTGTTCTTGCGATGATTTGACCAAGCACAAGACAGTCTTGGGTTCGGGTCGGCGATGCAGTGCGGGCGCCAACACGCAGCTCGTGGCACTATGGAAACAGGGCGCCGCCGTGGGTCTTCTAATTTTGTGTTCTATGTGCACATCGACAGCTCCACGTGCTACAGCCTAACGGATGGCCGTAGCTGGTGAGGCCTCGTACAGTTCTTTTGTTGCTTCGTTGACTTGGTGGTCGCTGAACTTTGTTATTGCGATCCGGCGTGAGGCGGTGCGCATTTTTTGGCGGTCTGCGTCGTCCGTTTCAATGATCCGTCGCAGCGAGTCTGCGAGTTGCTCACAAGAGCGAGGTTCAATATAGAAGCCGTTTACTCCTCTTTCAACGAGTCCTTCGCACGCGGGAATCGTAGTCGTTACGAGGATACACCCAGCTGCAGCAGCTTCAAGAAGTACTTTGGGTGTTCCCTCGCGGTAATAAGTGGGTAGAACCACCACATCGGTAGCTGCCAGTAACGCCGGCATGTCATCTTGATGACCAAGATACGTATGTGTTTCAGAGTCGTACAACGCTGAGACCTCCTCCGCACTTAGAGATGATGGGTTTCCTGGGTACGGTTGCCCGGCGATCTTGCTATCGAACGTGTAACCTTGTTCTCGAAGTTTAGCTGTTGCCTCTAGATAGTCGTGTATACCTTTTTCTGATATCAGTCGACCGCAAAAGAGTAGCCGAATTTTTCCGTCATCCGGAGCCACCCTGTTGTTCGGATGGAACTTCTCGCAATCGACCCCTGAACCTCGAATGACGCTCGTTCGTTCAACAGGAAGCAATTTCTGGTTTATGAATTCTTGCTGGTCGAATTCGTTCTGAAATATAAGGTGCGCTTGAGATATTTTTAAGCCGGCTCGCAGCATGGCTATGACGAGCTGCTTGAGAAGGCGAACGCTTAACCGATTGGACGTGAACAGGTAGCCCATGCCGGTTAATGCGCCGACGAAACGCGTGTTTCGACTGAATGGCGCTGCCAGACAGCCGTATAGTACGCATTTCAGGGTAAATAAATGCGCCACGTCCGGCTGCTCTCTGCGAAAGAGCCGGATGACTTTGTATAGCGCACGTGCTTCCCGAAGGGGATTAGCGCCGCGAGAGTCGAGGGGCAGCGTTTCAACTGGCCAGCCTTCGGCGGCCAAGGCTGTGGTGTAACCCGATACGCCGCACGCCAGGCGAACATTCCAACCTTCTTGGCTGGCCCGTTTTATAAGGTTCTTGCGAAAGTTGAATAGGTACCAGTCTGTATTGGCAATATACAATACGGTTTTGCCTTTTCTGGATACAGTCGTTGACTGCGAGGCCTTGTTCATGCGTTTGGTTCCTTAAGTAGGACTACCGACGTGTACGTGCGACTCCTGCCTCTCTGCCGCGGCGAACGGGCGTCCGTCTCGGATGGTGATCCAATTCCGAAGCAGGTGCGCTTGAGGCCGCTCGCGATCGTTTCGCGTGGCTGACGGCTTAGAGTATTTTTAATTTTCTTGGCATCGAGCGGGTAGTGGTAGCCGTGGTCTGTTGGCTGTTTACTAATTGTGATGGCCTATCTGTCTGCACCAAGAAGGGCCCCGACGCTAGCGCATAGGGGACGGTGTATAGGCTACACACCATTTCGACATCGGCTGCCTCGTTATTTCAGTTAACACCTGAAGCGCTACCACTCTTGCCACACTGGAATGGCTGCAGAAGTGCGTGGGGGCGATACTCCCCGCGAAGCGTGTCTCGGGCGCTGCGACCCGCCCCCGTTTATATTATTAACGGGCGCTCCTTCAGGGCGAAGAGCGCCGAAAGCGGCCTAGCTTCTTCGAGAATTATCGAGGACCGTAGTTATCGGACCAATAGCTCGTGATATGGCCGATAAGCCGTAGGTGCCCTGCTAGGCGCGCACTAAGGCATCGGCTGCTTTCCGCGTACGGCGACGTTGGCGCGTAGGATCTTTTTCAGAGAATGGTCCTCCAGCGCTAAAATGTTCTTGCGATTTATTGGTTGAATCATAGAAGAAAGGAACTGCTCTGCGAATTCTCGAGACTTGTTTCGTGGCTGCAGATGGCTACAGAACGTTGAAAACGTCAGTTCCAGTTGGGGTGAATAAGCGGGCTGTTCGGAGCTGGGATGCGGTTCTGCGCCGCCGCAAATGACACCGCTTGGCTCGTGAGTTAGCTCCAGTGGCGCCCCGCGAAGCACGTCGCAATTGAGAATGTGCGCCTGTTTTAACTTATCGAGTGGATCATGTTAGGTGCTTTGAGGGAAGTCCAGGCTCTCGGGATCTGTCAACAGGTCGATATGCAAAAACACATAGTTTGTTTGGGTGATTGAGGTAGCAGATGAGAACTGGACGGGCAGAATCGACGCGCCGGTAGTACGTAACGACTAGGTGGTCGCTAGATACTGCTCTCGCTTCGAGTCTTTAGCAGGAATAGTTCCGCTGAATTAAATCAGACTAACAAGTTCGGGGGTCTGCTCACGTTACAAGATGCTAAGAAGCCATCTAAGACATACTGAAGTCCATTGGGAAAGCCGTGTCACGCGATACGCGTACAGACGAGTGATGCTGCTAAGATTTACCAGTGTCGCTGGTAGGTCTATTCGTTGTTAGGTTCTGCGACTCGTTTTCGAGCCGGTTCATATTTTCGAGGGGTGGCGGATGGCTGCGGGTGATCAGTGTGAAGGCTCCGTTTCGATTGCCGTCATTGGTTTGGGGTACGTGGGCTTGCCGCTTGCCGTGGCCTTCGGTCGGCATTACGACACGCTGGGTTTCGATATCGATTCGCGTCGTATTGAGCAGCTTGCGGATGGCTACGACTTTACGCGCGAGGTGGGTGAGGACGATCTGCGCAGTTCTGCGGTGCGCTTTTCGGCCGAGGCTCAGGCGCTGGCCGACGCGAATATTTACGTAGTGACAGTGCCCACACCTGTAACGGATGCCAAGGTGCCGGACTTCGAGCCGTTGATGGAGGCGTCTCGTACCATCGGGCCGTTTCTAAAAGCGGGCGATATCGTGGTTTATGAGTCCACGGTTTACCCGGGGGCGACCGAGGAACGGTGCGTGCCGATTCTGGCTTCGCTATCCGGCCTGGTATTCAACCAAGGCTTTTTCGTGGGGTATAGCCCGGAGCGGGCCAATCCTGGAGATGCCGCGCACGGCTTGGCGAATATCACCAAGGTGGTATCGGGTTCGACCGATGACGTGGCGGACCGTTTGGTCGCCCTTTACGGCACGATCGTGCCTGCCGGTATTCATCGCGCTTCCAATATTGCGGTCGCGGAAGCGGCGAAGGTGATCGAGAACGTGCAGCGCGATATCAACGTGGCGCTTGTCAACGAACTGTCGAAGATTTTCACGCGTCTAGGGATCGATACCGAAGAGGTGTTGAAGGCGGCAGGCACCAAATGGAATTTCCTGCCATTCCGGCCAGGTCTTGTGGGTGGACATTGTATTGGCGTAGACCCTTATTATTTGACCTTCAAAGCCCAGGAGGCTGGGTACCATCCCGAAATGATCTTGGCTGGGCGACGCATCAACGACGGTATGGGGCGCTATATCACGCACGAAGTAATTCGACTGATGCTTCGGCGCAAGATCCAGGTGCACGGCGCGCGAGTTTTGATGATGGGTATTACTTTTAAGGAGAACTGCCCGGATATCCGCAACACACGTGTGGTGGATATCGTGCACGAGCTGATGGAGATGGATGTCGTGGTGGACATCTACGACCCGTGGGCGGATGCCGATAAAGTGGAGCATGAGTACGGCTTGCGTACCGTCGCCTCGCCCGAGACGGGCATGTACGACGCGGCCGTGGTCGCAGTGGCGCATCGGGAGTTCCAACAAATGGGTGCGGCTGAGATTCGTGCGCTTTGCAAGCCGGACCATATCGTTTACGACGTCAAGTACGCGTTCGCAGTCTCGGAGACTGACGGGCGGCTGTAGCCCTATGGCTTGCGGCCGTTGGGCTAAGTCGACCCACATCAGCGCTACCGTTTTTCGGGCCGGATTCTTGGGTGTCGCGCGTTATAATGCGCCGGCTGCGGCTCCGGCTCGCGGCGCCAAATCCATTCGGCAGAGATTCTTATGAAGGTACTCGTCACCGGTGCGGCCGGCTTTATCGGCGCGCATGTTGCGCATCGTTTGCTGGATCGCGGTGAGACTGTGGTTGGCGTCGACAATTTGGACCCGTATTACGACCCAGCGCTCAAGCAGGCGCGGTTGGATCGGTTGGTTGCGCGTGACGGATTCGAATCTGTGCATTTGAATATCGCGGATCGCGAAGCGATGCCTGCTTTGTTCGAGGCGCAACGCTTCGATGGTGTGGTGCATCTGGCCGCGCAGGCGGGCGTGCGGCATTCCTTGACGCATCCGCACGACTACATCGACAGCAACGTCACCGGCACGCTGAACGTGCTCGAAGGTTGTCGGCACACGAATGTGGGCCATCTGGTCTATGCGTCGACGAGTTCGGCCTATGGCCTCTCGACCGATATGCCTTTTTCGCCGCAGGGCACGGCCGATCATCCGGCGGCCATCTATGCGGCCTCGAAGCGTGCCACTGAATTAATGGCGCATTCTTATTCGCACCTCTACGGGCTGCCGACGACTGGCCTGCGCTTCTTTACGGTGTACGGACCGTGGGGGCGGCCGGACATGGCGCTCTTTCTGTTCACGAAGAAGATGCTCGCGGGCGAGTCTATTCCTGTGTTCAACCATGGCCAGCATAGGCGCGACTTCACATACGTCGATGACATTTCGGAAGGGGTGGTGCGGATTCTTTATGAGCCGGCGCAGCCTGACCCCGAGTGGTCGAGCGATGCGCCCACGCTTGGCACAAGCTGCGCGCCTTGGCGAATCTATAACATCGGTAATGGCCAACCGGTGCCCCTAATGGACTATATCGCTCGCCTTGAAGAATGCCTCGGTATCGAGGCCCAGAAGAAGCTATTGCCCATGCAGGCGGGTGATATAGAGGCCACAAGTGCAGATGTATCCGGTTTGTTCGACGCTGTCGGGTATCGGCCACAAGTGAGTGTCGAGGAAGGCGTCAAGAATTTTGTGGATTGGTACCGCGCCTTCTACAAAATATAAGTGACGCTCGCCGTAATTAAGCATGTTGTTTCGAGGCGCGGAGAGCGATCGCTGAGGGGCGATATTGCCATTGCGGCTTGTTTTCGGGTTAGGAGCGTGACCGTATTTCTGTTGCGCTTCCCTCAACCTCTAGGTGTCCTTGATTACTACTCTTGTCATAGTGACTAGGCCGCTCGGTTGATCTTCGCCTTCCATCCTCTTCGGCAAAATTCGCAGCTGCTGTCGCGATGCGGGCGGTGCAGCCCGATTGAGGTTGTCCCGTCTGTAGCCTTTGAGGTGCGCGATAGCGAATTTCTGGATTTGTTTGGCCGGTCGGCATCGTAGGGCTCGCAGCACCAAGGCTTACGTCGCCGTGCTCGCGGTTCTATTACAGAGGCCGAATTATTTAGGTCGTTCTAAGCACGGTCGCGCAGGCGGGGATTGTTTTCGTGAGCTGAATGCTGCTGCGCAGCGTTTGGTTCGCGTTGATAACGAACTGCGCGCTCGATCATAGGTGGCGCGAGGAGCGGAATTGCCCGTCGAAAAATACCGAAATTTTTTGTAAGAAATTTCGACGTAAACAGTGGCGCGGCTCACAACACGCGGTATCATGCGCCAAACATTGTGGCCCTTATGTTCATTCTGCATTCAAGTGGTGGTTGTTAACTTGCCGACCTCCATTCTGGCCCAGCGCAATAGCATCGTCATATTGCAAAGCGATAATTTGCGTCGGGCTTACTCGGTTTCAGGGTTCTTTATGATGGCGGTCCGATGTCAGGTGTCTTAATAGCCGTTGCCGCCTTCATTACTAGTGCGGTTGCCATTTTCTTTTTGAAGCCGCTTTGCCTGAAGCTAGGGCATGTGGATCATCCGGGCGGGCGTAAAAGTCACTCGCTCGCTACCCCCTTGTGTGGTGGCTTGGCCATTGCTGTAACTATCTTGGTTTTGGGTGCGGGGCTGGTGGGCACGCGGCAGTTCGCTGGTTTCGCGTTCGGGATTACCGTGCTGCTGGTGCTGGGCGCGCTGGACGACAGAAAGCATGTGCCGGCTCCCGTGCGCATGGCTCTCCAAGTGCTCGCGGTGGGCGCTGGCATGTGTTTCTTTGGCGAGGTCTATCTCCAGAACCTCGGCGCGCTCGTGAATGGCGTGGATTTTGAGCTGGGCGGCCACGCGATCTGGTTCACGATATTTGCTGCTGTCGGCGTGATCAACGCTGTGAACATGGTTGACGGCATGGATGGTCTCGCGGGCGGCTTCGCAGTGATGGTGATCGGCACCATAATGGTAGTAGCGGCGGGCTCGAGTGCAGTCAATATCGTTCTGCTTTGCCTGACGATCGGCAGCGTGCTCGGTTTTCTGCTTTTTAATCTGCGCATGCCATGGCAGCGCCACGCGCGTATTTTCCTTGGTGACGCGGGCAGTCTGGTGCTGGGTTTTGTGTTGACCTGGTTTGCGATCCAGGCCGCGCAAGGCCCCAGTGCTGTTATGGATCCGATTACGGCCGTATGGCTGTTCGGCCTGCCGTTGGTGGATACGGTATATCTAATGGGGTCGCGCCTGCTGCGGGGGAAAAACCCGTTGGCGGCAGACAGCTATCATTTCCATCACGTCCTCCAACGCACGGGGCTGACGCCGGGGTGGGCGCTTTATGCGTGGTTGGCGGTCGCAGGTGCCTTTATGGCAGCGGGTCTGCTCTCGGAAGCCCTCGGCATAGGCGAAGGCGCGAGATTTGTCGCATTCTTGGCCGTATTCGTTTGCTATAGCATTTTGATGAACGCGTGGTGGGCCAAGCTCGATTCACGCGATCGCTTCGTGGTGCCTACTTCAGATCGCTGAGGTTCGTCCGCGCTGCGGCAAGTACGTCCGGCTGCGCGCGAGTAAAGAAAATAACGATTTTTCAGTGTGGGCATTTGTTCCTAACTGCAGGCAATATCGTGTTATATTCGCTTACATAAGTAAGCGTCGATTACACGGCGCTAGGGGACTGCACAGGGAGCATTGATGGCGCACAGTGAGCGCGCCCGAGTCGTTGTCACGGGCGGCGCCGGGTTTATCGGTTCGCATACGGTGGATGCCTTGCTTGCATCCGGCGCGTCGGTTTGTGTTGTCGATAATCTTTCGTCCGGCAAGCTGTCGAATTTGCCGTCGCATGACGCCCTTGAATTCGTCGAGGCCGATATCTGCGACGCGCGCGCTCTCGAGGCCGCGCTGACCGGCACTACACACTGTCTGCATTTGGCGGCACAGGTGTCGGTGATTCGGTCGGTGGAAGACCCGGTGCACTCGGCGCGCCAGAATATTCTCGGTTTTGTAAACCTGCTGCAATGTGCGGTCAGCCAGGGCGTGAAGCGCGTGGTGTACGCGTCTTCCGCGGCCGTGTATGGCACACCGGAGTCGCTGCCGCTATCCGAGGATGCGGCGCTCGAGCCCCTGTCCCCCTACGGATTGGAAAAGCAGGTCGACGAGCAATATGCAGCACTCTTTGCCAGTCTGCACGGGCTGTCCTGCATGGGGATGCGTTTTTTCAATGTCTATGGTCCGCGGCAGGATCCGGCGTCCCCTTATGCCGGGGTCATCTCCAAGTTCGTGGACCGGTTCGCGCAGGGGCAGGCTCCGGTGATCTATGGCGACGGGGGACAGACGCGCGACTTTGTCTATGTCGAGGACGTGGCGCGTGCGAACGTGGCCGCGCTTTTCAGCGACCATGGCGGCGCCTGCAATGTCGCGACCGGGTCGACCATCGATTTGCTTGAATTGGTCGATACGCTGCGCGATGTGATGGGCGTCAAGCTCGCCCCTGAGCATGTCGCGGGCCGGGCAGACGATATCCGTCATTCCTGCGGCGACGCCTCGCGGTTGCGTGAGTGGCTCGACATCAAAGCGGAATGGTCGTTGGCGGACGGTCTCGCGCAACTCGTTCGGTCTGCCTCGCGCAATGCGAATACAGGAGCTTCCACGTGACCTTTGCCGGTTATCATTTCTCGCAGCAGAGCGAGGTCGCGGCCCGCGGCGGCTATCATTGTCCGTGGTCTCGCTGCTGCAACACGTTCGTCGGGAAGGCCCTCGCGATTCTGCTGGCGGTGTTCATGATGGCGACACAAGCGCCGGCCGATACGGGCGATCAGCCCAGCGTTGCCTTTTACTATGGCAATGACGTGCCGGTGCACATGCTCAACCAGTTCGACTGGGCGGTAGTGGAGTCCGAGCATCTAAGCGATAAGCAGTTCAAGGCGATCGAGCAGTACGGCACCATGGCATTCGCTTACGTGAGTCTTGGCGAAGCAGAGCAATGGCGGGGCGCCGACGCCGTTCCCCAGGCAGCACTCAAGGCCAGGAACGAAAACTGGAACAGCCAGGTCGCGGATCTCAGCCATTCCGAATGGGGCGATTACATCGTCAACGAGCGGGTGCGGCCGCTTTGGGAAGCCGGTTACCGCGCGGTGTTTTTGGATACGCTCGACAGCTACCGCTTGTTCGCCACCGATGAAGTTTCGGTGCAGCAGCAACAAAAGGCGCTGGTCACGTTGATCCGCCGAATCCGCAGCGAGTTTCCGGGAGTCAAGCTGCTTCTGAATCGCGGCTTCGAGATTCTCGATCAGGTGCAGGACGAGATTGTTGGCGTGGCCGCCGAGTCACTCTACAAGTCGTGGGATGCACGCACGCAGAGCTATCGAAACGTCAGGCCGGAGGACACCGAGTACCTGCTGGGTAAGTTGGGCGAGGTTCGCGATACCTACGGGGTGCCGGCGATTGCTATCGATTATGTGGAGCCGTCGAAACGCGACGAGGCGCGGGCAACCGCGCAACGCATTGCCGACGCGGGGCTGGTGCCGTGGGTGACCAACGGCGCGTTGAATCAGGTGGGCGTCGGCACGATCGAGCCGATGCCGCGCAAGGTTCTGATCCTTTACGACGATACCTCAACCGAGTACGGCGAATTCGGTTATGCGAGTGCCCATCTGTATGCCGCAACGCCGTTGGAATACCTGGGTTATGGGGCCGTATATCAGGACGTGAACCGTGCGTTGCCGAACGATACACTCGTCGGGCGCTATGCGGGCATCGTGACCTGGTTCAATGCGCGGGTCGGCAACGGCACGAACTATCGCAGTTGGTTGCTCGAACAGATGGATGACGGCATGAAAGTCGCGATGCTCGGCGACCCGGGTGTTCCAATTTCCGGCGATCTTGCCGAGCGGATGGGCGTGCAGGTCGTCGCATCGGACGTCGAGAGCAGCCCGAAGGTGGTCTCCAGCGACGCGCTGCTTGGCTTCGAAGGCATGCCGAGCCACAGCCGTCCGGAACAGTCCGGCTACAAGGCGATGAACGATGACGTCGTATCGCACCTTGTGGTCTCGAGCGGGGACAACATCGAGTTTGCGCCGGTCATCACCGCTGACTGGGGCGGCGTGGCGCTGTCGCCATGGCTTTTGCAGGACGGCATCGGCGACGAGAGCCGCTGGATTCTGGATCCGTTCGCTTTCCTGTCGCGTGCGCTGTCGCTGCCGACTATTCCAATACCTGACGCCACCACTGAAAACGGTTCCCGCTACTGGATGACGGAAGTCGATGGCGACGCGTTCATGAATCGCGCGGCGTTCCCCGGCAGCCCGTTTACGGGTGAGGTGATGCTCAAGCAGATCTTTCGTGAGTATCGCGTGCCGACCACGGTGTCGATCATCGAGGGCGAGCTCGCGCCCGACGGGTTGTATCCGGAATTGACCACCACGCTCGAGCCGATCGCGCGCGAAATTTTTAAGCTGCCTTGGGTCGAGATTGCGACGCATACCTTCAGTCACCCCTTCGCTTGGCTGAACCTGCGCGAGGGCGAGTTGACCGCAGAGGGCAAGACGGCCGCAGGCGAGGGCTACAATCTGCCGATCAAGGACTATCGCTTCTCGCTCGAGAAGGAAATCGAAGGCTCGACGCGCTATATCAACGAAAAACTCGCGCCGCCCGGCAAGAAGGTCAAGATGGTGCTCTGGAGCGGCGACGCGCTGCCCCCGAAAGAGGCGGTCGCACTCGCGGATCAGTACGGCCTCGACAACCTCAACGGCGGCAATACGCACGTCACCACGGACAACCCGTCGTTGACCAATGTGTCGCCGTCGCTGCGGCCGTTCGGCGATCATGTGCAGGTCCTGTCGCCGCAGACGAACGAGAATATCTACACAAATTTCATGACCCGGCCGCTCTGGGGCTTTCGTCGCGTGATCGAGACATACAAGCTCACCGATACGCCGCGCCGCCTGAAGCCGATCGATATCTATTTCCATTTCTACTCGGCAGGGCAGCCGGCATCGCTGAATGCGCTCAAGGACGTGTTCGACTACGTGAAGTCAGAGCAGACGCTGCCTATATATACAAGTACTTATAGTCGCATTGCGCGTAACTGGTACAACGCGGGCGTGGCACGTCGCCTTGACGGCGACTGGCAGATCACAGGGGCCACGAACATGCGTACGTTGCGTCTGCCCGCTTCACTCGGCTGGCCGGATATCGCGTCGTCGACTGGTGTGGTTGGCGTTCGCGATCTGAGCCAGGGGCGGTACGTCGCCCTGTCGGGTGATGCGCGGGTAAATCTGAAACTGGATGGCGCCGTGCCTTCCGTGCCCCACGTGCGCCGGTCGAACGGCCGTGTTACCCAATGGCAGGTCGATGAAGGGTCTACGGTGCTCGAAATGGCGTCGGAATACGTGCCGCTCGAAATAGAGCTGGCCGGAATCCGCGGTTGCCGCGTAAGTGCCGACGGCGCGGCACGCAGTGGTGGCGGTGATGCCGTGACGTTGCGCTACAAGGCCAGTACGTCGGGGCCGGTGAGGATCGACTGTGGCTGAGAAAAAGCAAGATCAAAAAGAGCAGGAACGCGCACGTTTCGTTCGACCGCTCACGCTCCTGATCATTACTGGCGTCCTGGTGTTTGCGCTCGTGCTCCTGTTCCCGGCGCGACGTTTTCTCACCCTCGGCCACAACGCGCATGAGCGCGGCGACCCGACCAGTGTCTCGATCACTTATCTGCAGGCGCTGCTCCGCGCCAATCCGGATGACCGGCAGCTGCGGCTGAATCTGGCGCGCCAGCTTGCCAGCGCCGGGAATATTCCGAAGGCGCTGCAGGTCCTGGCGCCGCTTTCGAGCAGCCGGGATGCCGATACGCGGTGGCTCTACACCCAGCTGTCTTGGCAATCGTTCAATGCGCTCGAAGCCGGCGATCCACGCCGCGCGGAACGCCGCGGTGAACTGATCGCGCAGATGGGCGAGATCGAGCAGGAAGAAGATCTGAGCAACGAGCAGCTCGAAACCTTGGCGAAACGTTGGCTGGAACTGGGCGAGCCCGCACATGCCTCGGTTGTCTACGAGCGTCTCGGCGCGCAGGACGAAGGGCGTGCCTACGCATGGTATGCCGAGGCCGGTCGCTGGTGGCTGGCGGCCGACGAGCCGCATCGTGCCGCTCAAGCCTGGCAGTCGGCGTTCAAGGTCGCGGGCGGCGACTCGCAGCGTCGTGACGCGGCGCTCGCGGCGCTCGATGCGGCCCAGCAGACCAGCGATGGCAGCAGCCTCGCGATGGCTGGTGATTTCATCGAAGCCTATCCGCAGGATCCGACGTTCTTGGATATCGGCATCGAAATGGCGCTGGCCAACAATAGACTCGCCCAGGCGCAGCAGTGGTCGCGCCGTTATGTCGAGCTACGACCCGACGACAACGCCGGCCTCGAGCGTGATGCGCAGATTGCGTTGGCGCGTAACCAACTCGATGCCGCATTGAAGGGCTTACTTGCGCTTGTCGAAGGCAATCCGGATAACGGCGAACTGCGTGCGCAGCTTGCCCAGGTCCAGGTCTGGGCCGGCCAGCCGCAGGCCGCGCTCGCGAACTACGAACGCCTCGCCAGGGGGGCGTCGTCGGACGCCTATGACAACCAGATCATCGATCTGGCCACCGATCTCAACGATACCGCGGCGGTGCTTGCCGCCTTGAATCGTATTCAGGCGCGTCATCCGCTCAATACCAGTCAGCGCAAGCTGCTGGTCGATATTCTCAATAGCGAAGGCGATCCGGAACGCGCGATTGCGCTGCTGTCGAACTGGGTGCGTAGCGGCTCGGCAGACCGTGATCTGTGGGTGCGTCTCGCGAGCCTTCAGGAATTGAGTGGTAAGCGGGCGGATTCGCTCGCCACTTGGAGCGATATCGTTGACCGCTTTGGCCGTGACTTGGACGAGTCTCAGGCTCGGGCGCGCCTGCTGGCGAGCGATTGGCGCTTGGATGAGTCGCTTGCGGTACTGCTGTCGCTTCCCAACAATCCAGGCACGCGTACCGAGCAGGAAGTCTTCTATTGGGAAACGGTGGGCGAGCTGGCCTGGAACCAGAACGACCCGGCGGCTGCGCGCGACGCCTACTATCAGCTCTATCTCGACCGCAAGCTCGATGAAAACGGCTATCTGCGGCTGGCGCAGACCGCGGTATCCACAGGCCGGATGGATATGGCGGTGGAAGTCGCGCGTACTGACTGGCAAGAAAATCAGCATGCGGACATGATCGTGCTGATGCTGAGCGCAGCGCAGCGTGAACAGCGCACCGAGATCACGCGCGAGCTTATCGCCATGGCCGAGACCCGGCCTGCACTGTTCGCCCAGTCGTCGGATTACTGGCAGCTCTACGGTGATTACCAGTTCCAGCAGCGCGATCTCGAAAAAGCACGGGTCGCCTATCTGCGTGCGCTGTCCATTTCTCCGGGTGATATTGCGGCCCGCTCGGCCTTGCTCTACACCCTCGCCGAGAGTGGTCACCACGACGAGCTGGCCCGTTACGTAAGCGTCTGGGCCAGCGATGCGAGAAACGATCCGCGTCAGTGGCCGGTCTTCGCGATGGCCTACAGCAGGCTGGGTCAGACGCGTGTCGCCTTGCCGTGGTTTGATCGTGCCGTTCAGAACGATCCCGACAACTACCTGCTGGTGCTGGACTATGCCGACGCGCTCGAGCGCGGTCGCCGATTTGATTCCGCACGTCGTATGCGTGGCTATGCCGTAACGCAGCTGCGCCCGCGTCTGATGCGTCAACTCCAGGCGCAGGGCAAGCTCACCCGCACTCAGCGCGAGCAGAACGCGCGCATCCTGTCCGTGCAAGCCAACATGCTCGGCGTCGAGGATGGCCGTGCCTGGCTAGCCGAAGCGCTGGGCGGCCGGCGCGGCGCGGCGTTGACGCCGACGGATATCGAGATGCTGTTTGGCTACTACCTGAGCCAGGAAGAGCCGGCGCAGTCGCGTTACTGGCTGATGCAGGCGCATCGACGTCGGGTCGCGACCGCAGATTGGCAAGAACTGGCGGTGGCCCTGCAGGCAAACGACCAAGTCGCCATGCAGCGTATTCTCGACGGATCCCGTCAGGGCGGCGATATCGGTATTGCAGATCGCATCTCGGCGTTGCGGCAGCTCGACTACCGTGAACGGGCGCTGGTTCTAGCTCTGGAGCACGAGCGTCCGGGCGAACCGTACGTGACAGGGGTCGATATCGTGCCGCGCTATGCGGCAGAGCTCTATCGCGAGATGCCGCAGAACTTCGGCACCGAGTTGATCGTACGCAGCATCAGCGATCTCGATGTCACCTCGGAAAGTGTGTTCTTGCGCTTGAGCGGCGAGAATCTTTCGACCCGGGTCGAACTCGGCGCGCGCCAGCTTTCCGAAACGAACGATCTGGTCGATCTCGATGGTCTTGAGGACGAGCGCTTCGCCAGCGTCGTGCTCAACTGGCGCGAGCGTCGCGGCATGACCACCGTGCGCGTCGGGGCCGTGTCCACCGACGCCGAAGACACCGCGCAGTTCGGTCTGCGTCAGGACTGGGAACTGACCGATAACGTTTCGGCGGCGGTATTCCTCGACTACAACGAACTCCCGGACGAGACGGGCCAGCTGCGTGCGCTTGGCCTGCGTGACGACCTGGGGATCACGCTGGACTGGGTTCTCAACCCGCGTGACAGCGCTTCGCTGACGGCCACGTATTCACAGTTCCATTCCCGCGAAGATCGTAACGACCTCGCCGACGGCTATAGCGTCGAGGCGTCGTTCGCGCATTCGCTCATGGTTGGGCCGACACACCAGGTTCAGGTTCGCGCCTTTGCGAACACGCAGCAGAACTCGTTGGAAGACGATTTGCCGACGGATGTCTCGGCCCGGCTGCCAGTCGGTGCCGATATTGAAGACGTCGTGCCGAATCGATTCACTTTCGTGGGCGCAGGGCTGTCATTCGCACGCGGCATTCCGGGCGAGGAATATCCCGTCGTAGCGTCGCCGCGTTACCGGTTTGATCTTGATGCCGGGTACGTAATGCCGGACAACGAGTTCGGTATAGGCGCCAATTTCGCGGTCGGTAGTCGCGTACTGGGCAGCGACGAACTCAGTCTGAATTTCGGCGTGGACCAGACGGGTAGCGCCACTCAGGACAACTCGTTCCGCGGTTCACTTAAATATCAATATTTCCTGGGGCGCTGATGCGATCCCGGGGACAACACCAAGCAATGCTCAACAACGTCACTCGCAGGCAGGGAGAAAACACCACCATGAAACGCTCAACTCTTATCGCAAGCTTCTTTACGCTTGCCGTCGTTCTTCTGTCCGGCTGCGCCGTGACCGACGTGCATCGCAGCCAGCAGCTCGACGCTTCCGCGCGCTGGGCGCTGCTGCCGATCGCTAACTACGCCGAAACGCCGCAGGCCGGCGAGCGTGCAGAAGCGATCCTGACGACCTTGCTGCACAAGCAGGGCGTAAGCCAGCTGACTGCCGCCCCGCGCAGCAACAACGGTGGCCTGCCGGAGTTCGATCAGGCAGCCGCGTTGGATCAGGCCATCAGCTGGGCGCGCAACCAGGGCTATCGCTACGGCGTGACCGGTGCGGTCGAGGAATGGCAGTACAAGACGGGTCTCGACGGTGAGCCTGCCGTGGGCATCAGCCTGCGTGTCATCGACGTCAATACCGGCGCTACGGTTTGGAGTGCGTCCGGCTCGAAGGCGGGCTGGGGCTACGCCACGGTCAGTGGTACCGCGCAGAAGCTGATGAGTGGTCTCGTCGGCGACATGCCGCTTTAAATCGACCCCGAATCTAGCCGGTAAAGTACGAAAGGTTGCCTATGATCACCCAGATCGAAGACGTTAATTACCAGGTGCCGCCGGTATGGGTGCGCATGCTGGAAACGGGCGTGATCACGCTTCTCGTTCCCGCTGCCGGCTTGCTGTTTCATCCGCAGGATCCGCTGTTTTACGACAGCCCGTTCTCCTGGCTGATCGTTGCGCCGCTCTTGGCTGGGTTGCGCTACGGCTTCCTGTTCGGCTTCGCGGCCGCGCTGCTTACCGTGGCGATCATGGTGATCGCGCCTACTTTCGGGTGGGCGGCCGCGGATCTGCCGGTTCAGTACGCGATCGGGGTATTGCTTACCGGCATGGTCGCGGGCGAGTTCACCGATATCTGGCGGCGAAGGCTGTCGCAGATGAAAATCATCAACGACTATCAGGGCACCCGACTGGAAGAGTTCGTGCGCAACTTCCATGTGTTGCGTGTTTCGCACGATCAACTGGCTGAGCGCTTGGCGGCCAACCCGCACAATCTGCGCGACGTCCTCCAGGCCTTGGCCGAGCGTTTCGACGTTGTCGAGCCCGGCGACGATATCCTCACCGAACGTGCTACGGATCTGTTGAGCTTCGTAGCGCATGAAGGACGGGTCGAGCAGTGTGCGCTCTACACGGTGGACGACAAGGAGCGTGTTGCGCATGAGCCTGCGTCCTTCATCGGTGGCTATCCGAGGGATGTCGACATCGCCGACCACCCGATGGTGAAGGCCTCTTTCGCGGAACGCAGCATGATCAGTTTGCGTAGCGAGATGGAAGAGGGACTGCAGAACCGTAGCCAATCGCTATTGGCCGTAATCCCCTTGATCGACGTGAACGATCGTATCTGGGCGCTGGTGGCGATTACGGAAATGCCGTTTGTCGAGTTCGAGCGCGGCAATCTTCATCTGCTGTCAGTGCTTGGCGGAAATCTCGGCGATATCATCACCGACGCATATGCTCGTACCCCTGCAGATGCGGAACTCGCCAAGTTCCAGTTCGAGAAACGGCTCAAGCAATGGACCCAGTACGCATCCCGCTACAAACTCAGCTCCCTGCTGATGGCGTATGAAATTCCCGGAAACGTGCGAGATATCAGTAACGAGGCCCTCACCGATCTAGTGTATGAGCAACTACGCGCACTCGATTTCGCATGGACCACGGACTTGGGCGACAACACCCAGATCATCTATGTCCTCATGCCGCTGACGCCCGAGCGGGGTGCCGGCGCCTATCGGGAACGTATGACGATGCTGCTCAACGAGCGTTTCGGCGTCGACGTTGCGGACAGCGGTCTCGTCTTCCACCAGCGCCACGTGAACGGCAAGCAGTCCGCGAGTAACCTGCTCGCAGGTATTCGTCGCCAGGCAGAACAGCATGCGACTGCTTAGCCTGATCTTCATCCCGCTAGGGCTGCTGATCGAACTGTTCGCGGTCTGGGTCTTTGTTGCTGGCTGGCACGAGCCGGTGGGCCTGATCACGATCCTGTTCGTGCATTTGATTGGCTGTGCGGTTCTAATCGTCGGTGTCTATCTCGCGCTGCCGCCGAACTACCGGCGACCCGTCGGTGGCGGCTTTGCGTTCCTCGCGACGGCCACCGTCTTTGCGCCGGCGCTAGGTGCCCTTGGGCTTGTACTGGGTATGCTGCCCGGCTTGTACTTCGCCTATCGCGAAAAACCCAAGGAATGGGACACTCTCGCGATTCCGGATTTGCCTTTTCAGCCCGTGACGGTGAACCCGAACGACGTGTTCATGCGTGATGGCCTGGCTTCAGTGCTCATGCATTTCGACGATCGTAATCGGCGGCAGCAAGCAATCCTGGCGTGCCGTCATTTGCCGCGCCGAGACGCGGTACCAATTCTGCGTTCGGGGTTGAGCGACTCGGCTGACGAAGTCCGTCTGCTTGCTTATGCGATGCTCAACTCAATCGAGCGCGACCTCGAGAGCCAGCTCAACACGGTGCGTGACGCCATTCTCGCCAACGGCGACGAGGACGGTGAATTGCACGAAGAGCGAGCCATGCTGTTCTGGGAGTTCTCCTATCTTCAGCTCGCCAAGGGCAGCGTTGAAGAGCTGATGCTCACCAAGGCCCGCGATGCCATTGATACCGCCATCGAAGCACAGGCGACGGCCCAACGCTGGCTGTTACGTGCGCGAATATGTCTCGAACTCGGTCACTATGACGACGCCGAAAGTGCGCTTCGGCATTCCGAACGCCTGGGCTTGTCCGCAGACGACGCAGCGCCGCGATGGGCGGAGCTCGCTTTCTGTCGTCGCGATTACCAGGATGTGGCGCCCGCGCTCAAGCGCATGAGCCCGCGTGCGGCGAACAATCCGGTCATGCGGCCGGTAATGGAGTACTGGTTATGAAGTGGCCAACGCTTAAACCCAATGACACGCCCGCGGACGTCACGTTATTGCTCGAAGGCACGTATCCGATGGTGCGGGGCGGCGTTGCCAGCTGGGTAGAGCAAATGATTCGGGGTATGCCCGACCGGCGTTTCGCGATTGTCTTCATGGGCGGTAGCGAATCCGCCTACGACGGCATCCTCTACGACAAGCCGGACAACGTTGTTCATCTTGAATGTCATTACCTGATGGATGCGGGCCAGAACGTCGACGAGCCCCGTCAGTTCGAAGGTAATCGCAAGGCGTTTGCCGCCAGCGATTCGTTGCATCAATACTTCAAGGAGCCCGGCGCGTCCGATCCGAACAAGCAGCTGTGCGAAGTCGCTCAACTGTTGGGCAAGAAAGGCAACCTTGCCCACGAGGATTTCCTCTACAGCCGTCAGGCCTGGGAGCAGATCGTCGAGTACTACCGCAAGTACTGCACGGATCCGTCATTCCTCGACTATTTCTGGTCAGTGCGGAACATGCACTCGCCGCTGTTTCTACTCGCGAAGATTGCCCGCAATCTGCCGCCGAGCCGCTGCCTGCATTCGATATCGACGGGCTATGCCGGATTTCTCGGCGCGCTCGCGCGGCATCTCCACGATATTCCGTTTATAGTCACCGAACACGGCATATATACCAAGGAACGTCAGATCGATCTGACCGAGGCGGAGTGGATCAAGACCTACGACGACGTGCTCACGCACGGTTTCCGCCACGACGTCAGTTATATCCGCCGCCTATGGATCCGGTTCTTTGACGGTATTGGGCGCCTGACCTATTCGGCGGCCAATCCGATCACGACGCTCTACGAGGGCAACCGCGAACGCCAGATCATCGACGGCGCGCCGGCCGAACACACGCGCGTCATCCCGAACGGCATTCGAGTGGATCGATTCGCCCCGTTACGCAACCAAACGTTCGACAATACGGCGCCGGTCATTGCGCTCATTGGGCGTGTCGCACCGATTAAAGAGATCAAGACATTTGTTCGCGCGATGCGAATCGTGGCGACTCGCCTGCCGGGCGCACAAGGCTGGATCGTTGGGCCGGAAGCGGAAGACCCCGAGTATGCGCAGGAATGCCGTGATCTGGCCGAGCAGCTGGACTTGAACGGTACTGTGCAATTCCGCGGCTTCCAGAAAACCGAGGACGTCCTTTCGCAGATCCGAGTAGCAACGCTTACGTCGATCAGCGAAGCCCAGCCCCTCGTCGCACTGGAAGCGATGGCGGCCGGTATCCCCGTGGTCTGTACTGACGTCGGGTCGTGCTACGAAATCGTACACGGCCATGCCAAAGAGCATCTCACGTCGCTGACTACGCCGCCGGACCCGGCAAATGCGGCCGGCCGGATTGTGCCGATTGCCGATCCGGGCGCCACGGCTGCCGCTATTCTGGAGCTGCTCATGGATCGTCCGGCGTGGGAATCGGCGCGAGCCGTGGGAATCGCACGCGTGGACGCTCAATATTCCGAGAGTCTCATGCTCGAACGTTATGAACACCTCTATACGGAAGTGACCGATGGGTCGCGACCGCTAGCCGCCGCAGGGGAATAGGGCATGGCCGGTATTGGTTTCGAGCTGCGCAAGCTGCTGCGCAAGGACAGCTATTTCGGGCTGCTGCGCGCGTACGGTTACGCCGGCATCATCAGCTCCGGCCCTTGGGTGCTGTCGATCCTGGTCATCATGGCGATCGGCCTCTTGGCGCTTGGGCTGTTACCGGATCGGTCCGATCAGATCTGGCAGTTCCTGGTGTCGGTGACGTATCTGGTCGCCGCATCACTGTGCCTGTCCGGCCTCGCGCAGCTGATATTTACCCGTTTCGTAGCGGATCGACTGTTCGAGAAGAAGCAGGGCATCATCCTGCCCAATCTGATTGGCCTGCTTACGGTGATGAACCTACTGGCCGCAGGCATCGGCCTAACGGTGTTGCTCACGCTATTTGGCGGCACGCCATTGCTTTATCAGGTCGAGATGTTCGTGGGCTTTGTCCTGCTCACGAATATCTGGTGCATCACGGTGTTCATCACCGGTATGAAAGCGTACCGCCAAGTGCTCTGGGCGTTCTTCATCGGCTATTCCGTCACTTTCGTGCTCGGCATGGCGCTGCGCCGATACGACCTCGAAGGCCTTCTCGGCGGCTTCGTCATCGGGCAGGGCATCCTCTGCTATATCCTGTTGTTCCTTGTCCTGCGCTATTACCCGGGCGACCGAATCGCGGCGTTCGACCTGCGCCGCGCGAACCTCACGTTCCGTTCGCTGATCTTTACGGGGTTGTTCTACAACCTGGGCATATGGGCGGACAAGTTCCTGTTCTGGTACAACCCAGCGACCTCGGAACACGTGATCGGGCCGCTACGCGCATCGCCGATCTACGACTTTCCGATCTTCCTGGCTTACCTCTCGATCGTGCCCGGCATGGCCGTGTTTCTAATCCGTATGGAGACCGACTTCTCCGAGCGGTACGACGCGTACTACAACGCCGTGCGTGATGGCGATACGCTCAGTCATATCGAGCTGCGCCTCGACCGCATGGTCGAGACCGTGCGACAGGGCGTCTACGACATATTCAAGATCCAGGGCATCACCGTCGTCGCGCTGCTGCTCGTCGCCCCGTCGCTGATCGATTGGCTCGGCTTCTCGCCGTACTATGTCCCGCTGTTCAACATCGACATCGTGGCCGTCGGCATCCAGGTCCTGTTCATGGCCATCCTCAACGTCCTGTTCTATCTGGACAAGCTAAAGATCGCTTTGTTGCTCTGCCTGCTGTTCTTTGTTTCGAACGTCCTGCTCACGCTACTGAGCATGTATCTGGGCGCGATTTTCTACGGCTACGGCTTCGCGCTCTCGCTGATGATCTCGTCACTGGTTGGCTTGGCCGTTCTGGATCGAGAGTTCCAGCAGCTGACTTATCAGACGTTCATGTTGCAGCGGCAAAGTTGAGGACAGATAGGTCGGAGTTTCGGCATGGTTGTGCTTGCCGGTCCACCTCCGGGTTGGGTCTAGCGTGTAGTCATGGGGACTGCACCGCGACTCGATTAGCAGCTCATAGCGCTGCGGCGGCGGCGACGCCCATCAAAGGTGAGCCGTTGCCCGATTGAGCGGCGTCTGCCTTGAGTTCGATTCGCGGAACGAGTCGCTTGTGCGTCTCTCCGATCATCGCGGAGACCGCGGGGCGCCCGGTTCGGGCTCGCAGGAACTGATGCAAATAAGCGGGAAATTACAGTCTTGACCCAGCGATTTTCACGCTATGCGCGCGCTCGGTTTGAACGCAGCGAAGTCGGGTCCCGTGACTAAGTTGTTTCGTTGCGTTATTCCGATTTAGGCACCGTAGCCGAATCAAATTTTTTGCGGGGTTGTGTCTCGACACTTGCGGGTGCCCTGGCCTTCGCGGCGGTGGTGGTGCATCGCCACGCTAGCGAGTTATTGCTCGTCGAAGGAGTTAACGGTCATCGTTTTCCCTTTCAAGGCGCTATCGTCCTTGAAGGTCGCCGTGATGATCGCGTCCGCCACCGCGACTTTCTTTACATAAGTGCCCGTAACTGCGTCCTCTGCGGGTATTGAGCCAAAGCCATTGTCAATCCCGTCGAGATCATTACGGTCTTCATGGGCCTCCGCCACTGCCGTTTTCACACCGCTGACAAGACTCAGTGCTTCGGAGAACTGCGCACGCGCCACATAGTTCGAGTAGGTCGGAACAGCGATTGCCGTGAGGATGCCGATAAAAGCCACGACGATCAGCAATTCGATAAGCGTAAAACCTGACACGCGCGACGCGGGCTTGGCCATGATTGTTCTTCTCAAGAATAGCCGACTACGAGCGCTTGGCACGGAACTGCAGCGAATAGGTTGCTGAGGACTAATAGATTATCGGTGGCTAGAAGATTCTACTGGGCAGTTTCCCCTATAAAAGTCGCCGCGAGCGTATCTGGACGTCTTTGATCGCCTGAAAATCGGGCGGTACAGTTATGCAATTATTCCTCGTGCAGTGTATCTAAACCTAGTCCGGCGATCAGTTGGACCGCAGCGAAGGCTTCGTTATGCTTTCGTTAGCAGACCATTCGTTACTCTGTTCGTCATTCAGGTCCGATAGCCGGTTGCCTGTCACCTCTAAGCTCACGCCAATTTACACAACCAATGGCGCATTCCTTCGCGCGCTGATATGCAACGCGGCTTTAATTTAATCGCTGAAGTCTTCTTACCAGCTATCACGCACTAATAGCGCCGCTCGGCGGGTATCAATCTTGAGCGTCTCGAAATAACGCACTGTAGTGGTCTTGTCGTTCCGCTGGTGCGCGTCCCAGATTCGTATAGAGCGGAGAGACGTTACACACCAATCGCCAGAACCCAATGCTATCGCATGATAGTCGGACCACCGAATAGAGTTTAATATAGTGGGAGCAGGTCAATATGTATTGCGTTACTCGACCACGCTTTCGTTTTAGCGGCCTCCCGGGCGTGCCGGTACGAGCTAGGTCGTGGGCTGACTTGCGCGTATCGGCGCTCGGCAGCCTGCATAATACTGTGGACTTTCGCCGTCGGGTCACGATGAGGTGAACATGGCTGGGTGAGGCGGGAACATGTGCGCATGAATATCACGATCGGCCTGACCAGTAGTGGTTCTTAGACACTGCAGATAGAATCGATATTCGTAGAACTTGACGACGGACTTTTAGCGGTCGCTGCCCCGCTAGATGGTGTTGTTGCGTCATCTCGGCGAGATTAAGGAGGCAAGCGTGGCTTGGGCGCGTCGGACAAGTGCTTCGTCTCCCAAGCCACCTCTAGCAGAGCAAATGTGTCGGATTCCTTTGCGCGCCCGATTTTCTCTGACTTCACGCGCAAAAAAGCGGCAACTTACAGTCGCCGCTTTTGAATTTATTCTTAATATATTGTTATGCGCAAGACATTTGTTGTGAAGCTCTTTAAGCCGAAGCTACCAGAAAACTAGTCAGCTGTAGTTCCGCGGCAATTTGCGGGGAAGAATTGGGCTACGGAAGCGTCATTGACTGTACATGCCCATTCGATTGGGCCGTTATACCCTGTCGTAATGGCGGCCCCAGCGTTAGTTTGAGGGGTAAAAGTCAGTGTCGCGTCGTTGAGATCTGTGTTGCCGGTTCCCTGCACTGCAACGGCAATGACGCCGGAAGTGACGGTTACGCTCTCTACGAATTCAGAAGTAATGTTGCCCGGCGTATTATCGAGCCCTGCAGCCTGATTGTCAGCGGGTAATGTTCCAGTAGTTTGGTAGGTTTCAGCGACTGCGGTTTTCGCGGCGCTAGCAGCTGTCACGGCTTCAGTCATACGTGCTCGCTGCGTATAATTCTGGTATTGCGGAATAGCAATTGCCGCCAGTATCCCGACGATCGCGACGACGATCATCAGTTCGATGAGAGTAAAGCCTTGTTGCTTCTGCATTGGGTTCCCCCGATTGAGCGTGAAAGAGGACGTCGAGTGGTGACGCACTGCAGTTATAGCACGTAGTGTGCCATCTTATAAGTTCTTATATAATAAGCGCTTGCAACCGAAGTGACGTGAAAGGTCACATCAGAACGCGTCAAAAGGTGACGCGAAGCGTCACCTTAGCGGCCGCGGTAGGTAATCCGGCCCTTGGTGAGGTCGTAGGGGGTGATCTGCACGGTGACGGTGTCGCCCCGGAGAATACGGATGTAATGCTTGCGCATCTTGCCGGAGATATGCGCGGTCACGATGTGGCCGTTCTCCAGCTTCACCCTAAAAGTGGTGTTCGGCAGCGTTTCTACAACGGTGCCGTCCATTTCAATGTGGTCTTCTTTTGCCATTGACTCCTGATCTCGATTCGGCGATTAACCGGTGGATTATCGGTGATAAGCCGCATGGGTTCAATCATGCGGGGTTTGCGACGCTGCGTTTGCTAGGCGCCGATATGGCTGGCGTCCTGTGGTACGTCGATATCAAACTGCCAGGGGCCGGTGATGCCCGGGCGCTGGGCGGCCTCGTATACCACCTTGAGAAACTTACTGCGTGGCAGGTCCATGGCGCCCATGCGATAGAGATGGTCGGAGCCGACCTGGCCATCGAGTAGCGGAAAACCCCAAGCGTGTAACTGGCGCGTCAACCAGACGAGCGCAATCTTGCTGGCGTCACGCTCGCGGCTGAACATGGATTCGCCGAAGAACATGCGCCCGAGCGCCATGCCGTATAGCCCGCCAATCAGTTCGCCGTCGCGCCATACCTCGATCGAGTGGGCGTCGCCCAAGGCATGGAGCTTGGCGTAGGCCGCGCGCATCTCCGGACCCAGCCATGTGCCGGGATTGCCCTTGCGCGTGCCGGCACAGGCGCCTATGACGCTGTTGAAGTCTTCATCCAGCGTGACGGCGTAATCGGCCTTGGCAATCGTGCGTTTCAGGCGTCGCGACACGTGCACGCTATCGGTGACGAATACGGTGCGTGGATTGGGACACCACCAGAGAATCGACTCGTCCGGGTTGTACCAGGGAAAGATGCCGTGGGCGTACGCACGGCGCAGGCGTTGCGGTGACAGGTCGCCGCCCATGGCGAGCAGCCCGTTGGGCTCGTCAAGCGCAAGCGACGGATCCGGGAACGCGCCGTTCGGCGTATTCGGGTCGAGCCAGTACACCCGCAGGCCGCTCACGAGGCGCGCAAAGTTTCGACGGCGAAATTGGATCGCTCGCGTTGCTCGGCCTGGAACGAGCGCATCATCTCGGCTTCACGCACACAGAAGTTGTCGACGGCGGACGACAGGCGTGGGTCGGCGATGAAGTGGTATGACCAGGTCGCGACCGGCTCGAAGCCGCGGCGGATCTTGTGTTCGCCTTGGGCGCCGGCGTCGAAGCAGGCGAGGCCGTGCTCGATGCAGTAGTCGATGCCCGCGTAGTAGCAGGTTTCGAAATGCAGGCTGTGGTAATCCGTCTCGCAACCCCAGTGGCGCCCGTAGAGCGTGTCGTCGCCAACCATCATGAAGGCCATGCCGACGGGCGTGGCGTGATGATAGGCGATAAAGAAAAGCACCTGATCGCCCATGCGCTCGCCGAGCTCGTCGAAAAAATTTCGGGTGAGGTAGGGCGCCTGCCCGCGGATGGCGTAGGTGCGCCCGTAGAAGGCGTAGAGCGTGTTCCACAATTCGGGATCGATCTCATCAGGCGTGCGAACGACGACCGTGACGCCGGCATCGTGCATCCGCTTGCGCTCGCGGCGGATTTCCTTGCGGCGTTTCGACGACAGGTGCGACAGGAAATCGTCGAAATCGCGATAGTCGCGGTTGTACCAACGGTACTGGCATCCGCGGCGCGGGGTGGCACCGGCCTGCGCCAGCGCTTCGCCGGTCTCGTCGTCCGGGAATAGGGTATGGAGCGATGAATAGCCGAGTCGCTCGGGCAGTGCGGTGAGGTGTGCCGCCATCTCGGCGCGCGCATCGGCGTCGCGGGCCAGGATGCGCGGCCCGGCGACCGGCGTGAACGGAATCGCATTCAGCAATTTCGGATAGTAGTCGAGGCCAAGCTGGTCGTAGGCATTCGCCCAGGCGAAGTCGAAAACGAACTCGCCGTAGGAATGCGCCTTTTCATAGAGTGGCGCCGCGGCGATCAATTGGCCGTCGTCGTCTTCGAGCAGGCAATGGGCCGGCTTCCATCCATTGTGCTCACAAACGCTCTCGCTGGCCTCGAGTGCGGCGATGAAGCCGTGCTGGATGAAGGGCTGGCGAGTACCGCAGAGCGCGTTCCACGTATCGACGGGGACGTCGAGAATGGTGTCGACTTGGGCGAGTCGGGCCATAGGGCTATCAGAGCGTAGGTGACGGGCGAATGCAATCGGCCGGAGACAGCGAGCGCATCATGAAGGACTCACGCGCCGCCGTGCGCGCCGGCAGACCGACTATACGCAGATAAGACCCAATCAGTTGAGGGCGTATCGCCGCCCGATGGCGTCGCGCAGGGCATATTGCACGCAGGCATCGTGCTCGAATGCGTCGAGTTTATCCTGCTCGTTCTCGGCGGTGCCGGCTTCCTGAATACGTCCGGCGTTGTCGAAACTCACGATCGCGCCCAGCGTCTTCACATGGATCTCGCCGTCATCGTTGGCTTGATCCTCGTAGGCGACCTGCACATAGCGCAAGCGCTGTTCAGCGTGTTGAGGCAAGTCGCGCTTGCCTTCGGCGACTTCCGAAGCCTCGGCTTCGCTGAACTCCTCGATCGCACCGTCTTGAGTCAGCAGAAAATGATGTACGGACATTGCACACCTGAATCGATATGGTTATAGCGTCTAAAATGGTGCATAAACTGCGCCAATTCAAGATCGTGCGCGCACCTCTTCAAGACGTTAGTCCATTTATCCGGGCTGTCTCGGGTACAATTCCGCCCATGAGGGCAGTATTTTCCGTCTCGTGGTGTCGCGCGTTCAGCACGCCAGTGAAGGGCTATTGATGGCAAAGGCAGTCGCCAAACAGGCCAAGGCTACGAAAGCCGGTCCAAAGCAGAGCACCAAAGCGCGTGCGCAGGCGAAAAACGCCGAGCCACCGAGCCGCTATCGTCAGCGCCTGGGGCGACTGATGCGCGAGGCCGTTCTGTTCGCGGCCGCGGCGATCACGCTGTTCCTGCTTGCCGCACTCGTTTCCTACAGTCCGCGTGACCCTGGCTGGTCCGGACTTGGCGACGGTACGGCGATTCGCAACCTGTTTGGCGCGCCCGGTGCCTGGTTCGCGGACGTGCTGCTGAGCCTGTTCGGCTATCTCGGCTTCATTTTCCCCTGGCTGGTGCTCTACGGCGGCTGGCTGGTATTCGCCAACAGCGAGCGCCCGGCAAACGACGCCTTCTCCAAGAGCGTACGCGCGGCGTCCTTGCTGCTGTGGCTTATTTCGGGATGCGGCCTGGCATGGCTTGCCCTTGGCGATCAGACACAGATCATGCCGCAGGGTAGCGGTGGCATCCTCGGGGCGGCTAGCGCCGGTGCTTTGGCCGGCGTGATCAACAAGATCGGCGCCGCCTGGCTGTTGATCACCGTATTCGTGATCACGCTATCGGTGGGGCTGGGCTTTTCCTGGCTGGTTGTTACCGAGCGTACCGGCAGTTTCGTGCTCTCGGTCGCGCACGGCGGGTTTACCGGGTTGATCGATCGTTTCAAGGCCTGGCAGGCCACGCGTGCCGAGCGTAAGGCGGCCGCGCCGCCGAAGCCCGCGCCGGTCAAGCGCGACAAGAAGCGTGTCGCGCCGACATTCGGTAATGGCGACGGGAAAGAAGAGGCGGCTTCACCGCAGGGCAATGCTGCCGCGGCGTCGACGACGACCGCGTCCGGAATTCGCGTCAAGAAACCGAAGAAGACGATCAAGGCCAGCCAGCTCGATCTGCCGATCGAGGAACAAGTGGAAGTGCCCACCTACGATCCGGAACGCGACAGCCCGATTCCGCCCACGGCGCTGCTTGATCCGGCGCGCGAGAGCAAGAATCAGCAGGACGAAGCCGTGCTGCAGCACATGTCGGAAATGCTCGAGCAGCATCTGGCCGATTTCAACGTGCAGGGCAAGGTCGTGGCCGTCGAGCCGGGCCCGGTGATCACCCGCTTCGAACTGGATCCTGCGCCGGGCGTGAAGGTCAGCCAGATCTCGAATCTGGCGAAGGATCTGGCGCGGGCGATGTCCACCACCAGCGTGCGCGTGGTGGAGGTGATCCCCGGAAAATCGGTGGTCGGCCTGGAGATTCCCAACGCGGATCGCGAGATCGTGATGCTGCGCGAGATTCTCGAGTCGCCGCGTTATACGGGCTTGAACTCGCCGCTTACGCTGGCGCTCGGCAAGGATATCGGCGGCAATCCGGTCACCGCCGATCTTGGCAAGATGCCGCATCTGCTGGTGGCGGGCACGACCGGTTCGGGCAAGTCGGTGGCGGTCAACTCGATGATCCTGTCGATCCTGCATAAGGCCACGGCCGAGCAGGTTCGCCTGATCATGATCGACCCGAAGATGCTGGAGCTTTCGGTCTACGAAGGTATTCCGCACCTTCTTGCGCCTGTAGTCACCGACATGAAGGACGCTGCCAACGCGCTGCGCTGGTGTGTGGGCGAGATGGAGCGCCGCTACAAGCTCATGGCGGCGCTCGGCGTCCGCAATGTGGCGGGCTATAACGTGAAGGTGCGCAAGGCGATCGACGCCGGCACGCCAATCGAGGACCCAATCCTCAAGAACGCTCAGTCGAACGATCAGGCCGAGGCCGGCGAAGAAGTACCCACGCTCGAGCCGATGCCCGCGATCGTGATTGTGGTGGACGAGCTCGCCGACATGATGATGGTCGTCGGCAAGAAGGTCGAAGAGCTGATCGCACGTATCGCCCAGAAGGCGCGAGCGGCCGGCCTGCATATGATTCTGGCTACCCAGCGCCCATCGGTCGACGTGATCACGGGCCTGATCAAGGCCAACATTCCGACGCGTATCGGTTTCCAGGTTGCGTCCAAGATCGACTCCCGCACGATTCTCGACCAGCAGGGTGCGGAAAGCCTGTTGGGCCACGGTGACATGCTTTACCTGCCGCCGGGCACTGGCTTCTCGACGCGTGTACATGGTGCGTTCGTCGACGATCACGAAGTGCACAAGGTCGTCGAATACCTCAAGCAGGTGGGCGAGCCGGACTATATCGAGGAGATTCTCGACGGCGGCGGCAACGATGCCGAGGGCGGTACGGACGACGGCGACGATATCGAAGCCGATCCGCTCTACGATCAGGCTGTGGCAATCGTACTCAAGACCCGCAAGGCCTCGATCTCCTACGTGCAGCGCCGCTTGCGCGTCGGCTATAACCGAGCGGCGCGGCTTATAGAGCAGATGGAGAACGCGGGCATCGTCGGGCCGCTGGAGGGCAGCGGCGGACGCGATGTGCTGGCGCCGGCACCGCCCGAGGATTGAACTTGGCACGCGCGATGGCCTCCAATGTGAATCAGCCGCCCGCGCCGTAGTTCAGGGGTGATTCATCGCCGGCGCTTAGCATCATCGTCAATTCGAACAGCCCGTTTCCGATAGAAAGGAGAGCGCTTCATGCCTCTGCGCCGTATTCTTGCCGCCTCGATTCTGCTTTGCGCCGCCGTGAGCGCGCAGGCCGACGGGATCGGTGATCTCGAAAGCTTCTATAACAACGTCGACAGCCTTTCGGCCGACTTCGAGCAGGTTCAGCAGGATGACCGGGGTAATACGCTTCAGGAAGCGGGCGGCACGTTCGACCTGTCGCGTCCCGACAGTTTTCGCTGGGAGTACACCGAGCCCTACAAGCAGGCGATCGTCAGTGACGGCGATGTCTTCAAGTTCTATGACGTCGACCTGGCGCAGGTGACGATTCGCAGCATCGACGCGACCCTGCGCGCGACGCCCGCGCTGCTGCTGACCGGCGGTGCCGCGCTAGAGGATGCGTTCAATATCGCCTCCGCGGGCCAGCGCGATGGCATGAGCTGGGTCAAGTTGACCCCGCGCGCCGATGACACCGATTTCCAGGAAGTACGCCTCGGCCTCAAGGAGCAGGTGCCCAGCGTCATGGAACTGGACGACAACCTCGGCCAGACGACACGGATCCGCTTCACCGACGTCGAGCTCAATCCGGATCTGCCCGACTCCCGCTTCACGCTCGATATTCCGGATGACGTTGAAGTCGTGGACGGACGCGGGATGAACGAAGGCGGTGGGAACCAGTGAGCCAGACCGGGAGCGGCTACAAGATGTTCCGTGTCTGGCTGACGTTCGGCTTTTTGGGCTGTGCCGTCCTGTTCTATGCCTGTCTGATGCCCAGCCCACCGACGCTGCAGGTGAGCAACTTTGACAAGATCGAGCATTTCGCCGCGTTCGCGATTCTCGGCGCCTGGTTTGCTGCCGTGCTCGCACCGCGCTATCTGCTGGTCTTTTTTGGGCTGGCTGTTTTCGGCGTGGCGATCGAATTGATCCAGGCGGCGACAACCTATCGCAGTGGCGACCCGTGGGACTTTCTCGCCGACGGGGTGGGGCTGGTCTTCGGTATCGGGTTGGCACGGATCGGCGCCATGGACTGGCTGCGTTATATTGATCGGCGTGTCTCAGCAGCAAGAAATCGCACTGGATAGCGGACAGCCGAATGCCGGGCGGCCGCTCGCGGACCGTATGCGCCCGGGCCGGCTGACGGACTACGTCGGTCAGACGCATATCCTCGGCCCGGACAAGCCGCTGGCTCGTGCGCTGGCGGCCGGGCGTATCCATTCCATGATCCTCTGGGGCCCGCCCGGCACTGGCAAAACCACGCTTGCGCGCCTGCTGGCCGCAGCGGTCGATATCCGCTTTGTGCAGATCTCGGCGGTGATGGCCGGCGTCAAGGACATCCGCGCAGCGGTCGCCGAGGCTCGGGAAGCGCGGGAGGCCAACGGGCAGGGCACGCTGCTGTTCGTTGACGAGGTCCACCGCTTCAACAAGGCGCAACAGGACGGCCTGTTGCCCTATGTGGAAGACGGCACGCTGGTGCTGGTCGGTGCAACGACAGAAAACCCGTCGTTCGAGGTCAACAACGCGCTGCTCTCTCGTACGCGTACCTACGTGCTGCGTGCGCTCGACCAGGCCGCGATCCGCGAACTCATCGACCGCGCGCTCGCCGACGAGCGCGACGGCCTGGGTGGCCAAGGCCTTTCGATGTCGGATGACCTGCGAGATCAACTCGCCGCTCGTGCCGACGGCGACGCGCGCCGTGCGCTCAACCTACTCGAGCTGGCGGCGGATATCGCGGCGGGACGCGATAGCGGCGCCGCCGAGATCAGTCAGTCCGATCTCGACGAGGTGCTGCGCGAAGGCCTGCGTCGCTTCGACAAGGGCGGCGACTATTTCTACGATCAGATGTCGGCCCTGCACAAGAGCGTGCGCGGCACCGACCCGGATGCCGCGCTTTACTGGCTTTCACGCATGCTCGAAGCCGGCTGCGACCCGCGCTACGTCGCGCGCCGGGTCACGCGTATGGCGAGCGAGGATATCGGTAATGCTGATCCGCGCGCGCTGCGGATTGCGCTCGACGCCTGGGAAACCTACGAGCGCCTCGGCACACCAGAAGGCGAGCTCGCCATAGCCCAGGCCACGGTTTATATGGCCTGTGCGCCCAAGTCGAATGCGGTCTATGCCGGCTTCAACGCCGCCTGGCGCGATGCGCGCGAGCGCGGCACGCTCGAGGTGCCGATGCATATCCGCAACGCCCCGACCAAGCTCATGAAGGATCTTGGCTATGCCGAGGGCTATCGCTACGCGCACAACGAAGACGACGGCTATGCCGCCGGCGACAGCTATCTGCCGGAAGAACTGGTGGGCACGCGTTACTACACGCCGGTGCAACGCGGCCTGGAGATCAAGATTGGCGACAAGCTCGCGCGGCTGCGTGAGCGCGATGCGCACGCCTCGGCCGACCGTCGCGCCACGCGCAGTCATCCCGACGCGAAGACCGGCGCAGACGACTGATCGGCCGCAGTGGATCGACCTCAGTCGTCGCTCGCGGCGATAAGCCGCTCGGCCACTTCGCTCAGGTCGGCACCGACGACATCGGGAATTTCGCCGGCGTGGTTCATCACCGCACCCCCGCGAGCCACGAACGCGGCCTGACAGCCTGCGCGCATGGCGCCCGTCACGTCCCAGTCGTGGGCCGCGATCAGGCGCATCGCAGCCGGTTCGCAGTCCAATGCGTTGGCCGCCACGGCATAGGCCGAGGGGTGCGGCTTGTAATGCTGCGCCTGGTCGACCGACAGCACGTGCTTGAACAGTGGCGTGAGGCCGGCATTCTCGAACTGCGCATCCACCGTCTTCTGGGCTGAGTTGGTCAGCGCAACCAGCGTGAACCCGTTGCTTTGCAGACGTTCTAGCGCTGCGGGCACCTCGGGATGTGGCGCCAATGTGGTAATGGCGTCGAAGATGGTCTGCTTGTCCGCGGCGTTGAGCGTTTCGCCTCGTTGACGCGCAAGCGTGTCCAGACAAGCGGCCGCGAGTTCGCTGAAATCGAGAAACTCACCGGTCAGTGTCGTGACGGTCGACCAATGCAGGAGGCTGGCGAACCATTGCTTGCGGGTGTCCGCATCGCCGAATACGTCCGCAAAGCAGGCATCGAGCGGAGCGAGATCGAGCAGCGTTTCGTTGACGTCGAATACGAGAAGCGGGGTGTGCATGGCGCTTTTGCTATCAGATGATTGCGACTCAGGCTAAGTCACCACACCAGCAAAGGCGAACGGTGGTGTGGTGTTAGCGGTTCCAGCCATCAAACCCCGAGCGCAGTTCGCGCGCCAGGGTGGTCTCCGCACACGCCAAAGCAGGCTATGCGAATGGCGGTCGGGTGCGCGTCGTGGCGCGTGCTGCGCGGGGGCGGCTCTGCTCGCGCCGGGCGCGAGAGCTTGTCCGGCATTGGCCCGTAGGCCGGGGGTCGCTGAATTGAAGAACGCCGTAATGTCCGCCCAACGCTCATGAAAGCACGGCGAAAAAATGAAAAACCCTATTCGCCATAGGTATTAGTACGGTATCTCGTTTATGATTGCCGCATTGATTGGCCTTAGGAATCTAGGGCTATGGGCGCAGACCACATTGAGGCGACGATGAAGGTCGTAATTGCAGATGATCATCCACTGTTCCGGTCGGCGCTAAGCCAGGCTGTGAATCAGTGCCTGGATTCTCCGCAGCTGGTGACTGTCGGTTCCTTCGACGAACTCAGCGATATCCTCAAGACTGAGGCTGCCGCCGATCTGCTTCTGCTGGATCTGAACATGCCGGGTGCCCGCGGGTACTCCGCGCTCGTCCATGCCCGCAGCGTAGCTCCGGCCCTGCCGGTGATCGTGGTTTCGGCCTATGAGGACGCGAGCGTGGCGCGTGCCGCGCTCGATCACGGTGCCTCGGGATTCATCCCCAAATCCTCCTCCCCGGAGACGATGGCCAAGGCGATCGATACCGTGCTTGCCGGGGATCGCTGGGCGCCGGAAGCGGTCGACCAGGTCGAGAACAGCGACAGCGCTTTTACCGACAAGCTTGCGCTGCTCACGCCGCAGCAACAGCGCGTACTCGTGATGCTTACCGACGGCCTGTTGAACAAGCAGATCGCGATCGATCTGAACATCTCAGAGGCCACGGTGAAGGCGCATATCACCGCGATCCTGCGCAAGCTCGGCGTCCATACCCGGACTCAGGCTGTTATTGCCGCGCGCAGTCTCGAGATCGACTGGGCCAGCTACGGCCGCAGCGCACCGGGCGCCCCCGAAAACGGTTAGGCACTAGCCGCGTCGGTCGCCAGCCGCGCCAGCGTTGCCCGGAGTTTCGCGGGCGCGAGCGGCTTGTAGAGCACCGTGACCCCCATGCCGCGTGCGCGCTCCACGATCGCCTGATCGCGGTTGGCGGTAATCAGCACGCAGGCCACCGACCGGATCGCGCGTATCGATTCGGCAAGCGTCAGGCCGTCTGGGGTATCGCTGCCCAGGTCGTAATCGAGTACGGCGATATCGATCGGGATATCGGCCACCACCGCGCCGGCGTCGACTGCTGGCGCGGTAATGCACTCTGCCTCCCAGCGTTCGAGTAGACCGGCCAGCGCATCGAGTGAAGCGTCATCGTCGTCGACACACAGGATCTGCAGGCCGGCGAGCGTCTGGATGTCTTCGCGTTGGGTGGCTGCAACCGGAGTGGACAGCGGCTGTACTGCCGGGGCGACGCGTTCGAGAGTCAGGCAGAACATGGTGCCGCGCCCGGGCTTCGAACGAACCTCGATCTCGTGGCCGAGCAGCCGTGCCATGCGGTCCGCCAACGACAGACCCAGGCCCAGCCCGCGATCGCTGGCGGCGTGATCGGGCGATCCGCGGGAGAACTCCTCGAAGATCGACCCGAGCTGCTCCTCCTCGATACCGGGGCCGGTATCCCAGACTTGAATGCGGATCGTGTCCGCGCCGCGACGCACGCCCAACAGAACGCGGCCGCCGTCGGTATAGCGCACCGCGTTGGACAGAAAATTCTGCAGAATACGGCGTAGAAGCGCCGGATCGCTGCGCACCCAGCAGCTGGACGCCACGCTGTGCAGAGCCAGGCCCGAGTCGCTTGCGAGGACGGCGAATTCTGCGGTCAACGGCTCGAGAACCTGGGCGAGTGGGAAGGGCGCGGGATCGATATCCCAGGCGCCGGCATCGATCTTGGAGATATCCAGTAAGGGTTCGAGTAGTGCCTGAGCGGCTTCCAGAGAGGTCTGGATGTGCGTGAGCGCTTCACCCTGGCGCGCGCCGTTGCCGTCGCGCGCGGTCGCGGCAAACAGGCGCGCGGCGTTGAGCGGCTGGAGCAGATCGTGGCTGGCGGCCGCAAGGAATCGCGTCTTGCTGAGATTTGCCCGCTCGGCTTCGCGACGCGCTTCGTGAGCGGCCTGTTGGGCCTGGGCGCGCTGATCGTTTTCGCGCCGCAGCCCTTCGTTGGCACGGCTGAGCGCCGCGGTGCGCTCGGCAACGCGCCCCTCGAGCTGTTCGTTGGCGCGCGTGAGCGCGGCCTCGGTGCGCTTGAAGGCGGTGATGTCGTTGAACGTGGTCACGAAACCGCCGCCCGGCATGGGGCTGCCGGTCATCTGCAACACCGTGTCGTTGTGGCGATGGCGCTCGAAGCGATGCGGCCGGCCGTCGCGCATGTGGGCCAGACGTTTGCGCACGTGTTCTTCGACCGGGCCAGGGCCACATTCGCCGCGCATCGCGTTGAAACGGATCAGGTCGGCTACCGGGCGGCCGGTACGTACCAGACCGGGCGGATATTCGAACAGCTCCAGGTAGCGCGAATTCCAGGCCACCAGGCGCAGATCCTGGTCGATCACCGAGATGCCCTGGTCGATATTCTCGAGCGCGGCCTGCAACACGCTGCGGTTGAACTGCACCGCATCCGCGGTGCGGTCGATCAGTCGCACCATGTCCTCGATAGCGAGATCGCGCTGGCGCAGGCCGGACGCGAGCATCAACCGCGCCGAGGCACTACCGACCACGCCCGCGAGGCGGCGTTCTGCAAACTGCAGCAGATGCGCGTCGACAAGCTGGTTGGAGAGCATGTCGCGGTCATGGTTGCCGCCATATTCCTCGAGCGCCGCGCGCGCGGCCTGTACGCCCAGGAATCGCTGTAACAGCACTTCCAGCTCGGCCACGCGGATCGCCGGCTGCTTGGGCTCGATGCGCCGCCGCTGTGGGCGTTGCACGCCAAGATCGACGAATGCGACGGCCTGCGAGCGTTCGATCAGACTGGTCGAACTGTTCAGCGATACCGCGATCATCACCGCGATATCGGTGGCCAGAATCCAGAACACGCCGTGGGTCAGCTGATCGCCGAAGTCATAGCCGAACAGGGCCTGCGGCGCGAGCCAGCTGATATGGAATGGCCCGGTCATGACCCACGCGGTCTCGAACCAGCCCACGGCCGCGAGATTGGGCAGCACCAGCGTATAACCCCATACCGCCAGTCCGGCCGCCAGTCCGGCCATTACGCCGCGCCGACCGATGCTTCTTATGTACAGGCCGCCGATCAGTGGCGGCAGGAACAGGGCCACACCGGCGAAAGACAATAGGCCGATCGAAGCGAGCGCTTCGGATGTGCCGAACAGCCGATAACAACACCAAGCGAGTACCAGAATCGCCACGATCAGCGCGCGCCGGATATGCAGCAGGGCGTTGCCCAGATCGCGCTTGCCGGCGAAGCCGAGTCGCGGCATACGCAGCGCCAGCGGAACCACGACCTCGTTACAGAGCATGGTGGCCAGCGTGACCGTGGCCATGATCACCATGCTGGTGCCGGCCGAGACGCCCCCGATATAGGCGAACAGCGCAACGACGTGGGCGTCGGCGTGCAACGGCAGCGCCAGTACGAATCGATCCGGATTGATCTCGCCGGGTTCGAACAGCACTAGTCCGGCGGCTGCCACCGGCACGACGAAAAGCGACATCAGCAGTAGATAGAGCGGGAACAGCCATCGCGCCGTGGACAGGTCACGGGTATCGGTGTTCTCGACCACGCCGACATGGAACTGGCGCGGCAGGCATAGCGTCGCTGCGACGGCCAGAATGCAGGTGGTGATAAAGCGCGGTTCGAGCAGCGGTGCATCGAACAGCGCGTTGAATTTCTCGACTCCCGACGCCTGGGTGAACAGGTCGTCGAGGCCGTTGAACATGCCGTAGACCACGAACAGGCCCACGCAGAGGAATGCGGCGAGCTTGACCACCGACTCGAAGGCGATCGCCAGAATCAGCCCCTGATGGGATTCACGCGGGTTCACGTGGCGGGTGCCGAAGAAGATCGTGAACACGGCCATGAGCACGGCCACATAGAGCCCCGTGTCAACCCAGGGCACGTCCGGCGTCGCTGCCACATTCGTCGCCCGGGCACCCTGCGACAGGGTATAGAACGACATTGTCAGCGCCTTGAGCTGCAGCGCGATATACGGCAGCACCACGAGCAGGGCGATGCCGGAAACCAGCGCAGCCAGGCCCTGGGACTTGCCGTAGCGCGCGGCGATGAAGTCCGCGATCGATGTCGTGTTCTGCTGCTTGGCGATCAGCAGCATCTTGCGCAGGATCGGCGAAAAAACGAGCAGGGCGACCATCGGGCCGACATAGATCGGCAGATAGGTCCAACCCTGGGTCGCGGCGCTGCCGACGTTGCCGAAGAAGGTCCACGAGGTGCAGTAGACCGCCAGCGACAGGGCATAGACGATCGGCCGCGGCCCGGGCCGTTTGTGCGCGCGCCCGCGCCGATCGCCCAGATAGGCGATCGCGAACAGGATCCCGATATAGACCATCGAGATCGTGACGAGTATCCAGGCGCTGACGATAGGTCGATCCCCCGACGGCGTTGCCAGCCGTCATCGCATGTTCAAAATCGCAAACTGCAGACGCCATGGCTGCAGCCGCCTGTCGCGGCCCATATAATGCCGCGCAAATTCGCAGACAACGACGTTATGCTCGATCCCCGGCTGCTACGCAATGACCCGCAGGCCGTCGCCGAGGCTCTGAAAAGCCGTGGCTTCGCTTTTGACGCCCAGGCCTACCGCGAGCTCGATGCGCGCCGCAAATCGCTGCAGACGCGCACGGAGGAGCTGCAGGCCGAGCGTAATCGCCGTTCCAAGTCGATCGGCAAGGCCAAGGCTGCAGGCGAGGATATCGAACCCCTGAAGGCCCAAGTAAGTGGCCTCGGGGATCAGCTCGACGACGCCAAGCGCGAACTCGAGACTGTTCAGACGGAACAGGATGCCATTCGTGCCGGCCTGCCCAATATTCCGGCGGACGATGTACCTCACGGCGACAGCGAGAACGACAACGTCGAAAGCCGCCGCTGGGGCGAGCCGCGGGCCTTCGATTTCGACGTGCATGATCACGTCGAGGTCGGCGAGAAGCTTGCGGGCCTGGATGCGGCCACGGCAGCCAAGATCACCGGCGCGCGTTTCACCGTGCTGCAGGGCGGCGTCGCCCGACTGCACCGGGCGCTGATCGCCTACATGCTCGAGACGCACGTCGCGAACGGCTATACCGAGCTGAACGTGCCCTACATCGTCAATTCCAACTCGTTGTTCGGTACGGGGCAACTGCCCAAGTTTGGCGACGACCTGTTCCGCCTGGCGGAGCCCGAGGATTATTACCTGATCCCGACCGCGGAAGTGCCGATGACCAATATCGTGGCCGACGAGATCGTCGATCATGACCGGTTGCCGCTGAAGTTTGTCACTCATTCACCCTGTTTTCGCGCCGAGGCCGGCGCCGCCGGGCGCGATGTGCGCGGCATGATCCGCCAGCATCAGTTCGAGAAGGTGGAGATGGTCAATGCGGTGCTGCCGGACGAATCCGACGCTGCCCTGGAAGCGCTTACGGCGAGCGCGGAATCGATACTGCAGGGGCTGGAACTGCCGTATCGCGTTGTAACGCTGTGCACCGGCGATATCGGTTTTGCCGCCGCCAAGACCTACGACCTCGAGGTGTGGCTGCCAAGTCAGGAGACGTATCGCGAGATCTCGTCCTGCAGTAACTGCGGCGATTTCCAGGCCCGGCGCATGGGTGCGCGCTACCGCGACCCGGAGACCGGCAAGCCGCGCCTGCTGCACACGCTCAACGGCTCGGGGCTGGCGATCGGGCGTACGCTCGTTGCCGTGCTGGAGAATCACCAGAACGCGGACGGCAGCGTGGACATCCCCATGGCGTTGCAGCCGTTCATGGGCGGGGTGACCCGGCTTGAGCCGTAAGCGCAGGTTCCCGCGCGCGGACTAGAGCTTCGGCAGTTCCGCGAGCAGGCGCTCGACGAGCGCTTCGTAGCGGGCACCCGGATAGTGGGCGACGGCCTCGTCGATGCGCTCGCTGGTCAGATGGGGCGCGAAGAGCTGGATGAAGCGCCGCATATAGCCGCGCAGGAACAGGTTGTGGCGAAAGCCGATATGCGTGGTGCTGGCCGCGAACAGGTGGCTGGCATCCAGACGCACCAGATCCTGATCGGTGTTCGGGTCATAGGCCATGTTCGCGACCACGCCCACGCCGAGACCGAGCCGGACGTAGGTCTTGATCACGTCGGCATCGACCGCGGTGAGCACGACATTGGGCGTCAGCCCGCGGGCCTCGAAGGCCGCATCCAGGTGCGAGCGGCCGGTGAAACCGAAGGTGTAGGTCACGATCGGCTGCTCGGCCAGTTGCTCGAGTGAGATCTGTTCGGTGCTGGCGAGCGGATGATCGCGTGGCACCAGCACACAGCGGTTCCAGTGGTAGCAGGGCAGCATGACGAGTTCGTCGTAGTGTTCCAGTGCTTCGGTGGCGATCGCGAAATCGGCGTCGCCGGCGGCGGCCCAGCCCGCGATCTGCGGCGGCGCGCCCTGATTGATATGCAGCGATACCTTCGGGTACTCGGTTCGGAATGCACCGATCACTTGCGGCAGCGCGTAACGGGCCTGGGTATGGGTGGTGGCGACGCACAGCGAGCCACGATCGGCATCCGCGAACTCGCTGGCGGTGCGCGTGATGTTCTCCACCTCGGACAAGATCCGGCGCGTGGTTTCCAGAATGCGTGCGCCGGCCGGCGTGATGCGATCCAGATGCTTGCCGTTTCGCTCGAACACCAGTACTCCGAGTTCGTCTTCGAGCAGGCGGATCTGTTTGCTCACGCCCGGTTGTGACGTATGCAGCGCCTCGGCAGCGGCCGTGATATTCAGCCGACGCTTGGCGACTTCGTTGATATAGACGAGTTGGCGGAGTTTCATGTCGACCCTTTATCGGCGGATTTCATATGCCGGAATCTTATTAAACTATAAATATATATTTCTATCGGATTTTAGAAGCCACTGCTAGCCTGCGCTCTTTGTCGCTCTTGGAGTCGCTCAGGCGATGTTAGCGTTCAGCATTGCCGGTCTTGTTGTCGGTTTGGCGGTGGGTGTCACCGGGGTCGGCGGCGGATCGCTGATGACCCCGCTGCTGATTCTCATCTTCGGCTTCGCGCCGTCTGCCGCGGTGGGTACCGATCTGCTCTATGCCGCCGGCACCAAGGGTTTCGGTACTTGGCTCCATGGCCGTCAGCAGACCGTCGACTGGCGGGTGGTTGGCCTGATGTCAGCGGGCAGCCTCCCGGCGGCCGTAATCACTATCTTCTGGTTGCATTATGTCGGCCTGAGCCCCTGGGTCGAGAGCCTGATGACGATCACGCTCTGTGTGGCGATCATTGCCACCGCAGTGCTCACGCTCGTGCGCAAGCGGATCATGGCGCGCATGGACGTCAGTGACGCCGATGAATCGGGCCTGCCGCCGGGCCTGCTCAAACTGCGCGAGCCGATCACCGTGATCGGGGGCATCGTGCTCGGCGTGCTGGTCACCTTGTCGTCGGTCGGCGCCGGCGTGCTGGGTACCACCATGCTTCTGTTGCTGTACCCGCGCCGCGCTGCAATCCGGATTGTAGGCACCGATATCGCTCACGCCGTCCCCTTGACGCTGATCGCCGGTATCGGCCATTTGAGCTTGGGTACGACAGATCTGCCGGTGCTGGGATTCCTGCTTCTGGGCTCGCTGCCGGGCATCTATCTCGGCACACGGCTGGGGTCGCGTTTGCCTGACGGGCTGTTGCGGCCGATCATATCGGTTCTATTGCTCGTCATCGGCGCCAGCATGCTCTTTGATAGCGTGGCGTCGTTGATGCACACCGTCTAGCGTCCGACCTTCCAAGAGCGATCTTGCCGAATACCGCACCCAGCCTTCCGATATTTTTGCGTTTGAGCGATCGCCCGGTGCTGGTCGCCGGGGCGGGGCGAATCGCGGTCCGGCGTATCGGCCGATTGCTCGAATCGGGCGCGCGGATCACGGTCGTTGCCCCGCACGCGCACGAACAGGTCCGAGCCTGGGCTGAAGCCGGTGAACTGGTCTGGAAGAAGCGCGAGGCGGTCGAGAACGACGTCGACGGCTACACGCTCGTCTTTGCGGCAACCGACGATACGGCAGTAAACGCCATGCTTGCCGAGGCCGCGAATAAGCGGCAGGTGCTTGTACAGCGCGCCGACGATGCCGCGGCCTCGGACTTCCTCGTGCCGGCGGTGGTGCAGCGTGATGCACTGCAGATTGCGATCTCCAGCGACGGCCAGGCGCCGACCCTGGCGCGCATTCTGCGTACGCGACTGGATGCCTGGATTCCACGCGCCTACGGTGATCTCGCGCGGCTGGCCGGTGACTTCCGCGACATCGTCAAGGCAAGACTGCCGCGTGCCGAGCGCGCCGGATTCTGGCTCCGTGTTCTCGATGGACCGATCGCTGAGAAGGTATTCACCGGCCGCATGGCGGACGCGCGTCGTGATCTCGCAGAAACGCTGGAGGATGGCGCGCAGACGCCGACCCCGGCACGCGGCGAGGTATACCTGGTCGGCGGCGGCCCGGGCGATCCGGATCTTCTCACCTCGAGAGCCTTGCGGCTCATTCAGCGTGCGGATGTCGTGCTCCACGACAGCTTGATCGCACCAGCCATCCTCGATCTCGCGAATCCCGATGCGGAGTTCATTCATGTAGGCAAGCGCGCCGCACGCCATACCTTGCCGCAGGAAGATATCAACGAGCTGATGGTGCGGCTCGCCGGCGAGGGCAAACGCGTGCTTCGACTCAAGGGTGGGGACCCCTTTGTGTTCGGTCGCGGCGGGGAAGAGATTGCCCAGCTCGCCGAGGCCGGTGTGCCGTTCCAGGTGGTACCGGGTATCACGGCCGCTAGCGGTTGCGCGGCCTACGCGGGCATACCGCTCACCCATCGCGACTATGCGCAGTCGGTGACTTTCGTGACCGGCCATCTCAAGGCGGGTGAGCTGGAGCTGTCCTGGTCGCAACTCGCCAAGCGAGGCCAGACCGTTGTTTTCTTCATGGCGGTCAAGAGCCTGCCAATTATCTGCGAGAAACTACGTCAACATGGGTTGGCGGACGACTGGCCGGCGGCGCTGGTGATCGAAGGCACCACGGTACGCCAGCGGCTGGTCGTCGGGTCGCTGGTCGACCTGCCGGAACGCGTGGCCGCCGAAGTCGTCGAAGGGCCGGCGCTGCTGATAGTCGGTGAGGTGGTGCGCCTCAACGAGACGCTCGGCTGGTTCCGACCGTCCATGGAATCCGAGTCGCAGGTATAAAAAAACCCGGCGCCGCATCGCGGGGCCGGGTTTTGTTCATCGCCTTGTGGGCGCGATAGCTAGATCGCTATTCCTCGCCCATGAAGACGCCGAGCAGCTGCAGCAGGCTCAGGAACAGGTTGTAGATGGTCACGAACAGCGTCACCGTCGCGGTGATGTAGTTCGTCTCGCCACCGTGAACGATCTCGCCGGTCTGGTAGACGATCAGGCCGGACATCAGCAGCACGAACAGCGCCGAGACGGCCATCGACAGCGCCGGGATCGAGAAGACCACTGCAATGATGCTCATCACGAAGGCGACCAGGATGCCCATGAAGAGCATGCCGCCCCACTGGTTGAAGCGCTTGCCGGAAGCCAGCGCGTAACCGGACATGCCCATGAAGATCGCGCCTGTGCCACCAAGCGCGAGCATCACGATCTCGCCGCCGTTGGAGAACGTGGCGAGATACATGTTCAGGATCGGGCCGATGGTGTAGCCCATGAAGCCGGTCAGCCCGAATACGCTGACGAGGCCCATCGCGCTGTTCTTCGTCTTCTCGACCGCAAACAGCAGGCCGAAGTAGCCCACCAGCGTGATGATGATGCCCGGATGCGGGGCATTGAGAACCATCGCCGTACCCGCCACGGCTGCTGAGAACAGCAGCGTGAGCGACAACAGCATGTAGGTATTGCGCAATACGCTGTTGGTAGCCAGCGCGGTTTGTGCGCGGGAGGATTGGACAGTACGTTCCGCGTTCATTGAAAGTCTCGGATTAATGACTGGTTCGAGGCTAGCACGGTTTGTCCGCAGTGAAATCTTTGTTTGAACAATGCAGATAATCCCCGTGCCGATCCCGTTTATACGGTTAGTGCAAAGACCGTTCCTGCGCGCTGAAGTTCCGGTGCTTTGCGCGCTTTTTCTCTTGGTCGCCAGCGGCTGCACGTTAGCCAGGCCGGCGGCCCCAGGTGCATGGCCTGCGGCCCTGGGCGCGCCGGTTAGCAGCGCTCGAGATATACGCCTCGTGGTCAACGACGGTTTCGCGATTGGTTACGACTCTGTGCGTGAGCAGGCCGCATGGGTGGCGTATCGCCTACGGCCGATCGGGCCGTATCGATCCATGCCGCGACCGTCTTTCATCTCCGACCCGCGCCTGCCGAGGCGCGACCCCACGCCCGTCTATACCGGGCCCGATTACGACCGGGGCCACCTGGCGCCTAATTACGCCATGAGTCAGGTGTACGGAACGCGGGCGCAGCGCCAGAGCTTCTACTACACTAACGTCGCGCCGCAGCGGCCGCGTCTCAACCAATTGGTTTGGCAGCGGTTCGAAGAGATCGAAATCGACGACATTGCCCGTGACGAATCGCCACTCTGGGTAATGCTCGGACCGATTGCTGCCGATAGCAGTAGTGTGCCGCAGGCGTTCTTTCGTATATGGCTGGCGCGTACGGCCAGCGGCGAATGGGAGGCCGCGGCGTTTGTCGTGCCCCAGTCGGTGCGCGGGGACGAGCCGCTGAGCCGTTTTGTCGTATCGATAGACCGTATCGAAGCGCTGACGGGACTGGATTTCCTTCCGCGACTTGATATGACGCGGCAGGCGGCGCTGGAAAGCGAGCCCGCGCCTGCCCGTCGCTTCAGACTGGCGACGTTGGCCTGTGAGCCGGCACGCTATGCGCCGCGTTGGCAGGGTCGTGACGGTATCCGACTCGACTTCGAGCGGTGTGAAGAGCAACAGAAGACAAGGCGCGGCGATGCCGACGAATGACAGAATAAGAGAACGGGATGCCTGACGAGAGAGAGGGGGGCAGTGAGTCGTCCGGATTTCGGCGGCGGCTGTCGATTCGGCAGGGCCTGATCAGTGCGGTCGCATTCATCCTGCTGCTGTTCGGGGTTTCCTGTGCCGTCAGTTTCATGGCCTTCGAGAACGTGCAGTCGGCGCGTGTGCTGTCCGGCGGTGTGACCACAACGCTGATTCATACCGCCGAACTGGAAGAAGCGGTAACGCGCAGCCAGAGCGCACTGCGCGCCTATGTGCTGTCGGGCGACGCCCGCTTTATCGAGACGATTGAGCGCAAGGATACCCAGTTCGATAGCGCGCTCGACCGGCTATATCAATACAGCGACCGTTCTGCGTTGCAGCGGCGACGTCTCGACGAGATCGCGCGGCTTCAGCGCGACTGGACGAGGCGCGTGATCACGCCGGCGGTGGAGCAGGTGCAGGCGGGGCAATTGACGTCGGCCCAGCGTGAGCTCATTCGCGATGGCGGTACGTCGATGACCGACCCGCTGCGGCGCACGCTCGATCAATTCCGGTTTCAGGTCCAGAACGAGCTCGACCATAGCGTCGCCCTGATCGACTATCGCCAGGATCGCGCCCGTTGGTTACTGCTCGGCGTGCTGCTGTTCGGTCTCCTGATCGGGTTGTTCACGGTGCGCGCGGTCGTGCGTCGCGTGACCCGGCCGCTGGCGCTGTTGGCCAACATGACGACGCGGCTTGCCGACGGTGAGCGCGACGTGCATATCCACTTTCGCGAGCGTCAGGACGAGATCGGCGAGGTCGCCAACGCGCTCGAGAAGTTCCGCCAGATCATCCTGGAGCAGGATCGCCAGTCCTGGATCCGCGACCATCGCGCGCGGCTGACCGTGGCACTGCAGAAGTGCAAGTCCGAAGAGGAGCTCGGCACTCGCCTGCTCGAGGAGATCGCGCCGCTGTTCGGGGCCGGCTACGGGGCGTTGTTCACGCCGTTGAACCGGCATGATGAAGACAGCGCCTTTGCCTTGAGCGCGAGCTATGGCTACAGCTGCGACGTGGCCCATACGTTCGAGCCGGGTGAAGGCCTGGTCGGCCAGGTGGTCACCAGCGGCGAACCGATACTGCTCGACAACGTGCCCGACCCCTATCTGACCGTGCGATCGGGTCTGGGCGAGAGCCGGCCCACGGTGTTGTTGATCGCGCCCGCGATGGTCGGCGACAGCATCCTCGGTGTGCTTGAGCTTGGCCTGCTGCAGCGGCCCACGTCGGCCCAGCAGGAGCTGCTGGATACATTGCTGCCGAACGTCGGTCTCGGTCTGCTGACCCTGGCGCGTACGCGCCGCGCTGTGGAGTTGCTGGAGCAGAGCCGTGCCCAGACCCTGGCCCTGAAGGAATCCGAGCAGCGGCAGCGCGATCGCCAGGAAGAGCTCAAGAGCGCGAACAGCGAGCTGCGCATGCAGAGTGAGGAGCTCAACGCGCAGTCCGAAGAGCTGCGCGCGTCGGAGGAGGAACTCAAGGTGCAGTCCGACGAGCTGCAGGCGACCAACGAGGAGCTGCGCCAGCGCCAGGAGCTGATGCGCAAACAGCAGCATGAACTCGCCCGCCTGCACACCGAGACCAAGCGGCGAGCCGAAGCGCTGGCGCGCACCAGCCAGTACAAATCAGATTTTCTGGCCAACATGTCGCATGAGTTGCGCACGCCGCTCAACAGCCTGCTGATTCTCTCGCGCAGCCTGGCCGACAACAGCGCCAACCATCTCGACGCGGAGGAAGCCGAAGCGGCCGCGATCATCCACGAGTCCGGCACCAATCTGCTGTCCCTGATCAACGACATTCTCGATCTGTCCAAGATCGAGGCCGGCAAGATGACGGTTACGCCGGAGAGCACCGGGGTCGATGGCGTGGTGCGTCGTATCGAGCGTGATTTCGCCCACGTCGCCCAGCGCAAGGGCATCGCATTCGAGGTGCACGTCGGCGCGGGCGTGCCGGATACGCTGGTCACCGATTCGGGCAAGCTCGACCAGGTGATTCGCAATCTGGTCAGCAATGCGATCAAGTTCACGGAAAACGGCACCGTCCGGGTCGAGATCGTCGCGCCCGCCGCGGATACCGTATTCAAGACCAAGGGCCTGACAAGCGACGACGCGCTGGCGATACACGTCATCGACGAAGGTATCGGGATCCCGAAAAACCGACTCGAACAGATATTTCATGCGTTCGAACAGGTGGATGCCGGTACCAGCCGGACCTATGGCGGCACCGGGCTCGGCCTGTCGATCTCGGTTGAGTTGGCGCGCCTGCTTGGCGGCGAGATCAACGTGGAGAGCGAACTGGGCGCCGGCAGTCGGTTTTCGGTCTATGTGCGGCGCGTGCTCGACGCCAATATCAAGATTTCGCCCACCATCTCCGAGACCGCGCAGACCCGCCGCATCGATGACAGCACGTCGCCGGCGCCCGCGGAGCTGGAACCGAGAAGTCCTGCTGAAACCCCCGCAGACGAGACGCGCACGCACGTGCTGATTATCGACGACGATGCGAATTTCGCGCGCATCGTGGCGCAGGCGGCCGAGGCGCGCGGCTATGAATGCAGCACGGCGGCCGACGGCGAACGCGGTCTGGACATGGTTCGCCAGCAGTTGCCCGATGCCATCGTGCTCGATCTGGGTTTGCCCGGCATGGATGGCTGGGCCGTACTGGACCGGCTCAAGGCCAATGAACGCACCCGGGAGATTCCTGTGCATATCGTGTCCGCGGCGGACAATACCGGCCAATACCAGCAGTCCGGCGCGGTGGGCTATCTGCGCAAGCCCGTATCCAAGGCTGATATCGAGACCCTGTTTGCACGCGCCGAAGTGCTCAGCGGGCGCGAAGCCCGGCGGGTTCTCGTGGTCGACGACGACCGCGACGCGCATACCGCGATCACGCATCTGCTCAAGCAGGAGAATGTGGCGATCCAGGCGGTGGTCAGCGGGGCAGAGGCGCTCGACCGGCTGGAACGTGAAGACTTCGATTGCGTGGTGCTCGACCTGAGCCTGCCGGATATCAGCGGCTTCGAACTGCTCGAGCAGATTGCCCAGCGCGACGATGCGCCGCCGGTGGTGGTCTATTCGGCACGCGAGCTCTCGGAAGAACAGACGCGCCGCCTGCGCGCGCATACCGACAGCATTGTCATCAAGGGCGCGCGTGCCCAGGAGCGCCTGCTGGACGAGGTCTCGCTGTTCTTCCATCGCCTGACGGAGCGCCGAGATACGGCGGCCCCGTCAAGAGCCGGAACGCCAAGCGGGGATGCCGCCCCGGCGGCCGTCGCACCATCGGACCTCGCCGGGCAGACGGTATTGCTTGTCGACGACGATATGCGCAACACCTTCGCGCTATCGCGCGCGCTGCGCGAAAAGGGGCTGAAGGTGCTCATGGCCAGCGACGGGTTCAAGGCGCTCGATCAACTCGCCGCCAATTCGCAGATCGCGATCGTGCTCATGGATATCATGATGCCGGGCATGGACGGCTACGAAACGATCCGTCGTATTCGTGCCCAACCCAATCATGAAAGCCTGCCGATCATCGCGCTAACCGCGAAGGCGATGGCCGGCGATCGCGAGAAATGCCTGGAAGCAGGCGCCAGCGAGTATCTGCCGAAACCGCTGGATGCCCGGGCGTTGCTGCAACTCATGGCGCGCTTGGTGTAGACCATGATCAAACCCGTCGATACCGATGCCCAGGACGCGGCCGATGTGGAAGACATCGCGCTCGAGGTGTTCATTCAGGCGCTGCGCCTGCGGCACGGCTACGATTTTTCGGGTTATTCGCGCGCGTCGCTCAAGCGTCGGGTGGTCGAGCTGAGCCGCAAGTTCGGTGTCGAGCGGCTGGGCGATCTCATCCCCAGCACGCTCTACGAGCCCGAGCTCATGCGCGAGATCGTGTCGCATCTGTCGGTGCCGGTCTCGTCGCTGTTTCGCGATCCCGAGGTGTTTCTGCGGCTACGCGACGACGTGATGCCGATGCTGGCGTCCTGGCCGCGTATCAATATCTGGTTGGCCGGCTGTGCCTACGGCGAGGAAGTCTATTCGCTCGCGATTCTGCTGGCCGAGGCCGGCCTGACCCAGCGCTCCCAGATCTATGCCACCGATTTCAACGACCATGCTCTCGAGCGCGCCGCCGAGGGTATCTTCAACCGTCAGAATCTACCGGAATACCGGAACAATTATCGCGAGTCGGGCGGCCAGGGGCGACTTTCCGACTACTATCACACCCGGTACGAACTGTTGCGCATGCGCCGTGAACTGCTCGAACGAGTTGTCTTTGCCCATCACAACCTGGTGACCGACGGCGTCTTCGCCGAGGCGCATCTGATCATGTGTCGGAACGTGCTGATCTATTTCACCCAGCCGCTCAAGGATCGGGTGCTCGAGCTGTTCGCAGACAGCCTGGTGCGCGGCGGTTTTCTCGTGCTGGGCAATAAGGAAACGCTCAGCGCGTCGTCGCGCGTGGCCGACCGCTTCGAACTGGTCAGCGCGGCCGACCGAATTTATCGCCTCAAGCGGGATGCCGCATGAATAACGCCGAATACGCGGACTACGCAATACTCGCGATCGGCGGCTCGGCCGGCAGCCTGGATGTGATCTGCAACGTGCTGGAAGCACTGGTGGCGCCGACCGAGCTGGCGGTGGTTTTGTGTCTGCATACCGGCAGTCGCGATGTCGGTGATCTGTGCGACGTGCTGTCACTACATTGTGCGTTGCCTGTCGCCGAAGCGCTGGACGGCGAGACGCTGGCGCCGAATCGGGTCCATGTCGCCGGCGGCGGCTATCATCTGCTCGTCGAGCGTGCCGGCACGTTCGCTCTTTGTGCCGGCGAGCGCATCCAGTACGTGCGCCCCAGTATCGATGTGTTGTTCGAATCCATGGCCGAGGCCTATCGGCGGCGGCTCGCCGGTGTATTGCTGTCGGGCGCTAATGCCGATGGCGCGGTGGGGCTGCACGCCATCCATCGGCTCGGGGGACTGACCATCGTGCAAAACCCCGATACCGCTGCGGCGCGCGAAATGCCAGAGTCCGCGCTGAAACTATTCACCCCGGACCGGCAGAGCAGCCCCAGTGAGCTCGTGGACGCCGCTCTTGATATTTCACGGCTTGCACGGTGCATCGAATGTCGACGATAGATAGCGGGCTACAGGAACAGCGCCCGCGCATACTGGTTGTCGACGATCTGTACGCAAACCGCCTGGCGATGCGCAAGGTGCTCGCGACCCTGGCGGTGGAGGTCGTGGAGGCCGAAAACGGCAATGCCGCGCTCGCCGCCTGTATCGATAACGAGTTCGCGCTGATCCTGCTCGACGTGCAGATGCCGGACATGGACGGGATGGAGGTGGCCGAGATTCTGCACGGCGAGGAAAGCACCCGGGACACGCCCGTGATCTTCGTGACTGCGGGGGCCACCGACGATATGGATCGCCTCAAAGGCTATGACGTCGGCGCGGTGGACTACATCACCAAGCCGCTCAATCCGCCGCTGCTATCGGCCAAAGTGCGCAATTTCATCGATCATTATGAAAGCCGTCGTGCACTCAGGAATGCATTGGCCGAACTCGACGAGCGCAATAGCCAGCTCGAACGCGAGATCGAGGAGCGCAAGCGCGCCGAGGATCGCGCCCAGCAGCTGGCGACCCACGATGCGTTGACCGGCCTGCCGAATCGCCTGCTGTTTCTAGACCGCTTGGCGACGAGCATGCAGCGCGCCCGGCGCAACGGTACGGTGTTTGCGCTCGGCTATATGGATCTGGACGGATTCAAACCGATCAACGACGAGTTTGGCCACGGCATCGGTGACATCACGCTCCAGACCATCGCCGACCGGCTTGTCGAAAACACCCGAAAGTCCGACACCGTGGCGCGATTCGGCGGTGATGAATTCGCTCTGATTTTCGAGAACGTGACGGATGAAAAAAGCAGCGTGGCTATGTGTGAAGAGCTGCGCCTGCGTTTGAGCGCGCCGATTTCATTGCCTTGCGCCGGCGGCGAAGGCCTGCGGGTTGGCGTAAGCATCGGGCTGGCGTTCTATTCGGGGTACGATACGAACGCCGACCGGCTGATGCATAACGCCGATCGCGCGCTATACGCCGTCAAGCATGGCGGCAAAGGGGCGGTACACGTGTTCCGCGATGCCGACGAAGACGACGCCCATGTCCACGGCGCGCAGCTGCACCGCCATATGCGCTAGCTATCGGTCGTGTCGCTTTCTGGCGTATCGAAGGGGGCGATCTGTTCGCCGTTCTGGTCGGCAAGCAGTTGGTCGACGCGCAGTTCGGCGCGTTTGAGGGTCTGCTGGCATTCGCGGGCAAGGGTCACGCCACGCTCAAATTTTCCGAGTGCCTGTTCGAGTGACACGTCGCCGGTCTCGAGTGCTTCGACGAGGCCTTCGAGTTCGGTGACGGCATCCTCGAACTCGGCCAGACGGGGTTTGGTTTCGGCTTCGGCCGACGCGTCGGATTTCTTGGCCATGCGCGTTACTCGTATGGGGAACGATGAAGCCGGCAAGTGTAGCGACGCTGACGTGCTGCGTCAGTTCGGGCGTCGTACTCTATTGCCAGCGTGGGCGGCGTAGCTTAACGTGCCGCGCAATCTCTGGCGGGTATTTCAACGGCGGCCGATAGCGCCGCCGATCGATCAACTTTCTTGAATGACGAGGGCTCATGGCCAGCCGCTACGACGCTGCCGATATCGAAGTACTGTCCGGACTGGATCCGGTGCGCAAGCGCCCGGGGATGTTCACGGACACGGCCCGGCCGAATCATCTGGCCCAGGAAGTCATCGACAACAGCGTCGACGAGGCGCTGGCTGGTCATGCCACGGAGATCGACGTGGTGCTGTACGCGGACGGCTCGTTGTCGGTGTCAGACAACGGCCGCGGCATGCCGGTCGACGTACATCCCGAGCAGGGCGTGCCCGGGATCGAGCTGATCCTCACGCGCCTGCACGCGGGCGGCAAGTTCTCGAACAAGCAGTATCAGTTCTCGGGTGGCCTGCACGGCGTGGGCGTATCGGTGGTCAATGCCTTGTCGACCTCGCTGGTCGCCCAGGTCTGGCGCGGTGGCACGCATTACGAAATGCGCTTTGCCGGCGGCGAGCTCGAAAGCGCGCTCACCGAGATCGGCAGCTGTGCCAAGAACAAGACCGGCACCAAACTGCATTTCGATCCGGACCCGCAATATTTCGACAGCCCGCGTTTTGCTACGGCGCGCTTGAAGCACCTGCTGCGTGCCAAGGCCGTACTGTGCCCGAATCTCAAGGTGCACTTCGTCGATGAGGCGGGCGAAGAGGACATCGTCTGGCAGTACGCTGATGGCCTGGCTGACTACATGGCCGACGCGCTCGACGGGATCGAATGCATCATCAGCCCGGCCTTCACCGGGGCCGAAGACGGTGGCAGCCAGACCGTCGACTGGGCGCTGACTTGGCTCGCACCCGATCAACCGGGTATGGACGGCGTCGGCGAAAGCTATGTGAACCTGATTCCGACGTCCGCCGGCGGCACCCACGTCAACGGGCTTAGATCCGGCCTGACCGAAGCGGTGCGCGAGTTCTGCGAGTTCCGCAATCTGCTGCCGCGCGGCGTGAAGATCGCACCGGAAGACGTCTGGTCCGGCTGCACCTATGTGCTGTCGGTGAAGATGAATGAGCCGCAGTTCTCCGGTCAGACCAAGGAACGGCTGTCCTCGCGTGATATCAGCGGCTTCGTGTCCAGCGCGGTCAAGGACGGCTTCTCGCTATGGCTGAACCGTCACGCCGAGACAGGCGAGCTGCTGGCTGCTCAGATCATCGGCAATGCGCAGGCGCGGGCGCGCACGGCCAAGAAGGTCAAGCGCAAGCGAGTGACCGCCGGCCCGGCGCTGCCCGGCAAGCTCACCGACTGCGTGACCGACGATCCGTCTCGCTCCGAGTTGTTTCTGGTTGAGGGCGACTCGGCGGGTGGCTCGGCCAAGCAGGCGCGCGATCGCAATTTCCAGGCGGTGATGCCGCTGCGCGGCAAGATCCTCAACTCCTGGGAGGTCGAACCGGCCGATATCATGGCCTCCAACGAGATCCACGATATTTCGGTCGCGCTGGGTCTGGACCCGTCGAGCGACAACTTCGAGCGCCTGCGCTATCACAAGATCTGCATCCTCGCGGACGCGGATTCGGACGGCCTGCATATCGCCACGTTGCTGTGCGCGCTGTTCGTCAAGCATTTCCGGCCGCTGGTCGAGCACGGTCATGTGTTCGTGGCCATGCCGCCGCTGTTTCGTATCGATGCGGGCAAGGAAGTCTTCTACGCGCTGGATCGCGACGAACGCGACGCGGTGCTGCGCCGGCTCGAGAACGAGAAGAAGAAGCGCAAGATCAGCGTCACGCGTTTCAAGGGTCTGGGCGAGATGAGCGCACTGCAGCTGCGCGAAACCACCATGGCGCCGGATACGCGCCGTCTGGTGCAGCTGGGTATCGAAACGGCCAGCGAGGACGAGACCAGCGTCGACGAAATGCTCGACATGCTGCTGGCCAAGAAGCGCGCCGGCGATCGCCGCAGCTGGCTCGAGGCCAAGGGCCACGAAGCCGAGGTCTGATCCGGCGCCTGCAGCGCCACCTACTCGACAACATTCGGAACGACACAAGCCATGGCCGCCACGATGGAACACGAAAGCGAGCGCCAGCCGCTGCGCGTCTTTGCCGAAAAGGCGTATCTCGACTACGCCATGTACGTCATTCTCGATCGCGCGCTGCCGCATGTGGGCGACGGCCTCAAGCCGGTGCAGCGGCGTATTGTCTATGCCATGTCCGAGCTGGGCCTGTCGGCGGCCTCCAAGCCTAAGAAGGCCGCCCGCACGGTCGGCGACGTGATCGGCAAGTTCCATCCGCACGGCGATTCGGCCTGCTACGAAGCCATGGTGATCATGGCGCAGCCGTTCTCGTATCGCTATCCGTTGATCGACGGCCACGGCAACTGGGGTACCGCGGACGATCCCAAGTCCTTCGCTGCGATGCGTTACACCGAGTCGCGCCTGACCGCCTATGCGGCGACGCTGTTGTCCGAGTTGGGTCAGGGCACGGTCGAGTGGCAACCCAATTTCGACGGGACGCTCAACGAGCCGGTGACCATGCCGGCGCGTCTGCCGAACGTGCTGCTCAATGGCGGTACCGGTATTGCCGTGGGCATGGCGACCGATATTCCGCCGCACAATATCCGCGAAGTGGCGGACGCCACCGTGCACCTGCTCAACAATCCGCATGCCGATCTCGACGCACTGTGTGAATACCTGCCCGCGCCGGATTTTCCGACCGGTGCAGAGATCATCACGCCCGCCGACGAGATTCGTGAGCTCTATGCCAAGGGCAACGGCATCGTGCGTCTGCGCGCGACGTATACGATCGAGAACGGCGAAGTCGTGATCGATGCGCTGCCTTATCAGACCTCGGGCGCGCGCATCCTCGAGCAGATCGCCGGCCAGATGGCAGCCAAGAAACTGCCGATGGTGTCGGATCTGCGCGACGAGTCGGACCACGAGAATCCGACCCGTCTGATCATCGTGCCGCGCAGCAACCGGATCGATATCGAGTCGCTGATGGCGCATCTGTTCGCCACCACCGGGCTCGAGAAGGGCGTACGCGTCAATCTCAACGTCATCGGGCTGGACGGCGCACCCAGGGTGAAGAACCTGCGCGAGATCCTGAGCGAATGGCTGACCTATCGGCGCCAGACGGTCACTCGGCGCCTGCAGCATCGCCTCGATGCCGTGCTCGACCGGCTGCATATTCTCGAAGGCCTGCTCGTCGCTTATCTGAACATCGACGAGGTGATCCACATCATTCGCACCGAGGATGAGCCTAAGCCTGTGATGATGAAGCGCTTTGGGCTGACGGGCACGCAGACGGATGCCGTGCTGGATTTGCGCCTGCGTCATCTCATGAAGCTCGAAGAGTTCAAGATCCGCGGTGAGCAGGAAGAACTGGAAGCCGAACGCAAGACGCTGGAAGCACTGCTCGGCTCGAAGAAGAAGCTCGACAAGCTCATCGGCGACGAGATTATGGCCGACGCCGAGAAATACGGCGACGACCGGCGCAGCCGCCTGGTCGAGAGAGGCCAGGCCAAGGCACTGTCCGAAGCGGACCTGCTGCCCAGCGAGCCGATCACCGTGGTGCTGTCGCGCCAGGGCTGGATTCGTGCGGCCAAGGGCCACGAAGTGGATGCTGCCGGGCTGAATTTCCGTAGCGGCGATGATTATCTGACCCATGCTGCCGGGCGCAGCAACCAGACACTGATCGTGCTGGACTCGACCGGGCGCAGCTATACACTGGCGGCGCACAAACTGCCGTCGGCACGTGGCCAGGGCGAGCCGCTCACCGGCAGCCTGAACCCTGCCGATGGCGCGCGTTTCGTCGGCGTCGCGCTGGGCGACGAGAGCACGCGCTGCGTGCTGGCAAGCTCGGCGGGCAATGCGTTCGCCACCACGCTTGGCGATATCAGCAGCCGTAACAAGAGCGGCAAGGCGGCATTGTCCGTCGGCAAGGCCGCAGACGCGCTCTCGCCTGTGACGATCGCTGGAGAGGATCCCGAGGTCTGTGTTGTGACTAGTGCAGGGCAGCTGCTCTGCCTGCCGCTGGGTGAACTGCCCGAGTTGTCGAAGGGCAAGGGCAACAAGCTGATCTCTGTAAAGAAAGATGAGCAGGTGATCGCGCTCGCGGCCCTGCCGGCGAGCGCCGGACTGACCGTCTACAGCGGCAAGCGCCACATGACGCTCAAGTCCGGGGACCGGGATGCCTATCGCGGGCCGCGCGCCTCGCGTGGCAAACGCTTGCCGCGGGGCTTCACGCAAGTGCAATCCCTGGCGGTCGAGGGCGGCGAGTAAGCCAGCGCGGCGATCAGCTGGTCTGATGGGGCCGCTGGTCTCGTCTTTGGGCCGGCGCCCCGCATTCAACAGCGCGCGCGGTGACGCGGCTGACGAGTATCTCGCCTGCTTGGAGCGGCGTGGACGCCGCGCCGGGCGCGGACAGGCGCGGTAAAAATACCCGCGCTCGTATCTTGAAACCAATGACCGGCTCCGCTATCTAAAGCAGAGTAAACCATGGGCATTCGAGGGCCGTCGATGAAGCGTATCTTTCTGTTTCTGCTGACCAACATCGCCATCATGGTGGTGCTGTCGGTGATTCTGCAGCTGTTTGGTGTCACGAGCCTGCTGGACGAGCAGGGCGTGAATCTCGACCTGCCTTCCCTGCTGATCTTTGCGGCTGTTTTCGGTATGGGCGGTTCGCTCATTTCGTTGGCGCTGTCCAAGTTCATGGCCAAGCGCATGACCGGTGCGCGCGTAATCGAGCGGCCTTCGAACGCCATGGAGAACTGGCTCGTGGCGACAGTGACGCGCCACGCACGTCAGGCGGGTATCGGCATGCCTGACGTGGCGATCTACGACTCGCCGGACATGAACGCCTTTGCCACCGGTATGAGCCGTAACAAGGCACTGGTCGCCGTGTCCACGGGCCTGTTGCAGCAGATGAAACAGGACGAGGCCGAAGCGGTGATCGGCCACGAAGTGACCCATATCGCCAATGGCGACATGGTGACGCTGGCCCTGATCCAGGGTGTCGTGAACACGTTCGTATTCTTCTTCGCCCACGTAATCGGGCATATCGTGGATCGCATGGTGCTGCGCAACGAGCGCGGCCACGGCATCGGCTATTTCATGACCGTGATCTTTGCCGAGATGGTGCTCGGCGTGCTGGCGAGCATGATCGTGTTCTGGTTCTCGCGTCGGCGCGAATTCTCGGCCGATGCCGGCGGCGCGCATCTGGCCGGTCGGGCCAAGATGATCGCGGCGCTGCGCCGTCTGCAGGGCGGGGCGATCGCCACCGAACTGCCGGATCAGATTCAGGCGCTGGGGATTTCCGGCAAGAAAGGGCTGGGCATCAAGCGCTACTTCATGACCCATCCGCCGCTGGAGGAGCGCATCGCCGCGCTCGAGAACGCACGCGCCCAGCAAGCCTGATACCGATCGCGACCGCCCCGGGGCTACGTGTGGCCCCGGGGCGCAGTCGTATCAGCGCCGCGTAGCGGCTAAAGCGTCTGGCTGTCAGCCTGGGCCAGCGCCTCGGTATCCGGCTCCTGGATGAAATGGCCCTGCACGTAATTCACGCCGGCCTGCCAGAGCCGCGCCATGCTGTTGGCGTCCTCGATCTGTTCCGCGATCAGCGGAATCTCGCGCTCGCGCGCGCTGGCGATGATGTGCGTGAGGCGTTCGTCTTCGTCCCGACTCATCATCTGGCGCGCGAAGTCCGGTGCCAGCTTGATGAACGACGCAGGCATGCGGTCCAGTACCTGTACGGCCTTGGGCGTGCTGCCGTAGTGCGTCAAGGCGACGCGGAAACCCGCAGCCTCGAGCGCGTCGGCCAACTCGCGCGCCAGCCGCGTCTGCGTGCGGACGTCGTCCTCGCGGAAGCTGAAGATCAGGTTCCGTTTCGTGATCTCGCGTGTTTGCACGGCTGCGTTCAGCCAGGCCATGAAACCTTCGGCGTCTTCGATCGTGGCGGGCGACAGTTTTGCGAACAGCGCGATATGTGCGTCTCTTGCCCGCTGTTGCCAGATGACATCGATACAGCGCTGCACAACCCATCGATCAATATCGGGCATCAACCGCGCCTGTTCGGCAGCGGGTAGGAATTCGCCGGGGCGGACTAGCGATCCGCCATCATCCACATAACGAAGCAGCACGTCGAAGTAGGGTTGGCTGTCGCCGGCTAGGCTCGTGATGCCCTGATAAGCCAGACTGAATCGATCCTGCGTCAAGGCTTCTCGCAGTCGGGCGGCCCAGGCATCGTCGTCACTTGAATCGGCGCTCGCAGCGGTTTCCGTCTGACATCGTCTGATGGCGTTGCCGCCGTCCTCGCGAATCTCGTAGACGGTATCCATGAGCAGCTGCAGGCGGGAGTCGTTCTGTGCGGCGCCGCCCGACAATATGCAGTGCGCAAGGCTGGTCGAGAGACTGGCACTGCGGCGATCGTCGCCGAATACCTCGTCGGCGAGCGAGTTATGTAGATGCTGCGCGAAATCGTCGATTTCGGCCGCAGAGTTCCGCTCGACGAGCAACACATATTCGCCGGCGCCGAATCGGAAGACGCGATCCTCGCCGCGTAGCGCCTGCAGCAGATAGAGGCCGACCTCCTGCAAGAGCAAGTCGCTTTCGGCCGGACCGAGTTGATCCTGTAACGACGAGATTTCGTCGATCGCCACGAAGACCAGGCCCAGCACCCATTCCTTGGTACGGCTGACGGTCTGTGCGAGCACATTGTGCAGCGCCATACGACCGTCCATCGCAGGGCCGCGCGCGACATCGGCGGCGCGCTGCTCGCTATCGACCGACTGGAGCACCAGATTCGTACGCTGTTCGTCGGCCTTCTCGGCCACGCCTGCCTTCAGCAGGGCGCGTAGCGACTTGCGGTGGTTCAGGTGGGTGGTGATATCGAATACGAGTGCAGTGTCCGAATTCTCGGTCGCCACCTGTTCCAGTGCTTCGGAAAAACGTGTCCGGTCGTGGGGTGCAACGCGGTCAAGCATGTCGATGCCGCGCGCGGCGTCAATGTCGTCCACGCCGATCATTCGTGCGAATGCAGGACTCGGATCGGCCACGCGATGGTTCACAAGCGTGGCGCGCGCATCCTGGCCCTGGCTGAGAAGAACATCCAGCCGGCGCTGGGTCTGGTTCAACCGCTGGGCGGCATCGAGCATTTCGGCGCGTACGCGTCCGACCTCGAGCGCCTGGCGCAAGCGCAGGCGCAACTCCGCCTCGCTGGCCGGCGAAAGCAGGTCCCACGCACCGGATTCGATGGCAGCCGCGTGGTCGAGGCCTGCATCGCCGGTATCCAACATGATTACCGGCGCCGCACCGGCCAGTCCGCTTACCAGAGACAGTTCGCGGGTCGCGCGGGTGGTGTCTGCGTGACAGTGAAGAACAACAAGCGCGATGCCGGATACCAGCCCGTCATCGGCGAGCAGGGTGGGATCGTCCGAATGCACCAGATCGACTGGGTCGTTGTCGTCGTCCAACGCCTGCCGAATCGTCGCGAGCAGTTCATCCTCTGCGGTGATCGCCAATACGCCAAGAGTTTTGCCGACCCCGGTGCCGGGCGGCGGCAACGGTGCTGTGGTCTGCTGCTTCAATCCTGTCCCCTGTGCACTCATGAGTTCATAAGCCCGTCGCCTCGGCGCTATGGCCGAGCACCTGTTTGGCCTGTTCCCCGGCGTTCTCCCGCGCCAGCCGCGGCACGAGATACCCGGGAAGCCGGCCGGCGAGGTCTGTCATCAGCTGCTTTGCCGCCGCTTCGTCGACCTCGAAATGGGCCGTGCCCGCTACGCGATCGAGCATATGCAGATAGTACGGCATCACGCCGATGCTGAAGAGCCGCTCGCTCAGCGCAGCCAGTGTTTCAGCGTCGTCATTCACGCGGCGAAGCAGCACGGCTTGGTTAAGCAGGGTAGCGCCCGCCTCGCGCAGTCGGCCCATGCGCTGTGCCACGGCTTCGTCGAGTTCCTGTGCGTGATTCGCGTGGATGACAATGACGCACTGCTGAGGGCGACCGGCCACCCAGTCCACGAAGGCATCGTCGATACGTTCTGGCAGGACCACTGCGGTACGCGTGTGTATGCGTAGCCGTGTGACGTGCGAAATATCGTCGAGGCCGGCGCCGATCACGGCCAGTCGTTGGTTGCTTAGCGACAAGGGGTCGCCACCGGAAAGAATGACTTCACGAATACTGGTATCGGCCGCGATGTGGTCGAGTGCAGCATGGCCTTGTCGTGCGCCCGCGTGCTGGCTCGCGTAGTCGAAGTGCCGACGAAAGCAGTAGCGACAATGCACGGCACAGGCGCCGGTGGTCACGAGCAGCGCGCGGCCGTGATATTTGTGCAGTACGCCGTCGCCCAGCGCGCTGTCGCTGTCGCCGACTGCGTCGATGTCGAACCCGGGAACGACGTCATTTTCGGCGTCGATCGGCAGGACCTGACGTAGCAGCGGGTCGTCGATATCGCCGCGGCGCATACGCGCCACGTAGCCGCGCGGCACGCGAAGCCCGAATCCGGCGGCGGTCCGACGTGCCGGTTCGCGATAGCGCTCGGGCAGGGCGAGCAGGTCGAAAAGCGTATCCACGTCGGTGATGGCGCCACGCATCGCCTGCTGCCAGCCGCCGTCGCTTTGCGATAGACTGACGCGATCAACGGCTGGTACGCGCATCGACTCGGCAATTGCAGAATGCATGCCACGCAGTGTAGAGCGCTACCCTCGCCGCGCCAACCTTCGCGAATTGCAGTTGCGCGCGATTTCATTCACGCAAAAACAAGCTTCTATGGCCACGTTCAGCACTAACCAGTTCAAGGGCGGACTCAAGATCATCATTGACGGTGATCCGTACAACATCGTCGAGAATGAGTTCGTGAAGCCAGGCAAGGGCCAGGCTTTCAACCGCGTGAAGATGCGCAATCTCAAGACCAATCGTGTCGTCGAGCGGACCTTCAAGTCCGGCGATACCGTTGAAGCGGCCGATGTGTTCAATCTCGACCTGCAGTTTCTCTATCACGACGGAGAGTTCTGGCACTTCATGGAGCCGAACAGCTTCGAGCAGTATCAGGCAGGCGAGGCCGCCGTCGGTGAGTCGGCGAAATGGATCAAGGCCCAGGACATGTGCAGCATAACGCTCTGGAACGGCACGCCGTTGCAGGTCGATGCGCCGAACTTCGTGATCCTCACCGTGACCGAGACGGACCCCGGTGTACGCGGTGATACCTCAGGCGGCGGCGGCAAGCCGGCCACGCTGGAAACCGGTGCAGTGGTGCGCGTACCGCTTTTTATCGAAGAAGGCGAGACGTTGAAGGTAGACACCCGCAAGGGCGAGTACGTCTCGCGCGCCAGCGAAAGCTGATGCATCGAGTGCCCTGTGTCGGCTGAAAACTGGCGGCCCGGGGCGAGCTGGCCCACGCTCGAACGACGCGCGCGTCTGCGCGGCGACCTGCGCGCCTTCATGGCCGAGCGCGGTGTGCTCGAGGTCGATACGCCGCTGATCAGTTCTGCGGCGCCGTCCGAACGCGGGCTGCATACGTTCGTAGTCGAATCGGCAGGGCATCTCGTGCCGTCCCCGGAGCATGCGCTCAAGCGCCTGCTGGCCGCGGGCTCGGGGCCGATCTATCAGCTCGGGCCCGTGTTTCGGGCCGGCGAAGCCGGACGCTGGCATAACCCCGAGTTCTGCATGCTCGAGTGGTACCGCCCGGAAGCGACGGTGACCGACATCATCGACGAAACCGAAGCGCTGATGGGTGCTGTGACCGGTCTGACCTGCGCGCCGCGCCGTCGTTATCGCGACGTATTCGAGGCGGTTACCGGCCTCGATCCGATTACCAGCAACACACCGCAACTTGCCGCGTGGGCAATCCATCAGGATCTCGCGCCGCATACGGTCGAGGACCGCAGCGATCGCGCGTTCTGGCTCGATCTGATCATGAGCCTGGCGGTGCAGCCCTCGCTCGGCCGCGATGCGCCCATCTGCGTGACCGGGTTCCCGGCGGAAGACGCGGTGCTCGTGGAAACCCGCGCCAATGATCCACGTATCGCGGAGCGTTTCGAGTGCTTCTGGCAGGGCGTGGAATTGGCCAACGGCGCCCAGGAGCTCACGGACGTAGCACTCGCCCGTGAGCGCATGGATCGCGAGCACCGTCTGCGCGCCAAGGCAAACGCGCCGGAGACCCCGCGCGATGACCGACTGCTGGCCGCCATGGATGCGGGGCTGCCGCGCTGTGCAGGCGTGGCCCTGGGCGTCGATCGCCTGTTGGCGCTGACGTGCGGGTTCGATGCCCTCGCGCCGGTGCTCGCCTTCGACTGGATGCGGCGCTAGCGCTACAGGCTGCCGAGTCCGTATCTAAGCGCCGCTGCCAAGCCGCGCGATGGATTGCCCGAGCACCAGTTTCTGCCCGTTCTCGATACCGTCTTGCCAAGCCAGGGCGCCAGGGCCGAACAGCAGGATTACGCTCGAGCCGATCGAAAAGCGGCCCATTTCCTCCCCACGTGCGTAATACGCCTGCTCGAGCGCCGTATCGGCAAAGCTCTCGTCACGTGGCGCGGGGCGATGGGGCGGGCAGATCTGGCCGGCCCAGCGGGTATGGATGCCGCCTACGATGAACGCGCCGACCATGACCACGGCCATGGGCCCCACCGCCGTATCGAACAGCGTGACCAGGCGCTCGTTGCGGGCGAACAGACGCGGAATGGCGCGCACGCAGCGCGGATTGACGCCGAAAAGGCGTCCCGGAACGTAGCGCATTTCGCGCACGCAGCCGTCGAGCGGCATGTGAACACGGTGATAATTGTCCGGTGCGAGGTAGAAGGTCGCATAGCGCCCGCCCAGAAAAGCGGCCGACCAGGCTTCGCTGCCCCCCAGCAGGGTGCGTAGGTCGTAGGCCATGCCCTTGGTCTGGCAGATCATGCCCGTGGTGGCGTCTCCGAAAGCGCCGAGCGTGCCGTCCACGGGCGATACAATCTGTTCACGATCGACCGGCATCGGCCGCGCGCCGGGCGCGAGCGCGCGGGTGAAGAACGCGTTGAAACTGGAATAGGCCTTCGGGTCAGGCTGGGCGGCCTCGGCCATGTCGATGCCCGGGTAGAGCCGCATGAACGCGTCGATCAACCGCTGCTTCAGCCAAGGCATGCGCGAGCGCGCCAGAGAATGCGCAGCGCGCGAGATAGCCCGAGTGGGCAGCAGCCAGAGCAGGCCGGCGAACAGGCGGTCAGCAAAGCTGGCCGAGGTGGACGAGGTCATGTGCAGAAGGGGTCGCTCGATAGATGCGCGCAGCGTAGCGCTACGGTGGCGGCACGCAAAGTGCTCAGGTGGTTTATCCTAGCTGCGCCTCGGCCCGCTCTGTGGTCTAGACGCGCGCTGTCAGGCGTGTTTCCAAAGAGCGCCAAGGGCCGGAATTAAATAAAACAATGTCGCCAGACAACGAGCAGGTATGACGGAGAACGAACGCAACGAGATCGTCAGCACGCTCACTCGCGTGCTGGACTATATCCGCTGGGGAGCGTCGCAGTTCGCCGCCGCGGGACTGGCGTTCGGCCACGGCAGCGATAACCCGGTCGACGAGGCCGCGCATCTGGTGCTCGATACGCTGCGTCTCGACCCGAGCATGCCGGATGTCTATCTCGATGCCACGCTCACGCCGGATGAGCGCCGTGCCGTGGTCGCGATCATCGAGCGTCGTATCGATAGTCGCCAACCGGCTGCCTACATAACGCAGAAAGCCTGGTTCGCCGGGCTCGAGTTCTTTGTCGACGAACGAGTGATCGTGCCGCGTTCGCCGATCGCAGAGCTGGTGGAGACCGAGTTCCAGCCTTGGCTCGGCCACCGGGAGCCGCTTTCCGTCCTCGACTTGTGTACGGGCAGCGGGGCTATCGCCATCGCCTGTGCGCTGGCTTTTCCCGAAGCGCGCGTGGTCGCTACCGATGCCAGTCGCGACGCGCTCGACGTTGCCCGTATCAACAGCGACAAGCACGATATCGGCCCGCAGGTGGAGTATGTCGAGGCAGATCTGTTCGACGGGCTGCCTGCCGAACGGTTCGATCTGATCGTTACCAATCCGCCGTACGTCACCCGCGACGAATGGGAAGGCCTGGCGCCGGAATACCTGCATGAGCCGGGTTTCGCCTTCCACGGCAACACCAACGACCTGTCACTGGTCACGCGATTGCTGTTCGATGCCTGCGATTATCTCAGCGAGGACGGACTGCTCGTCCTTGAAGTTGGCTACAGCGCCTTTCTGTTGGAACAGGCCCATCCCGATCTGCCGATAACATGGGTCGAACTGGAACGCGGCGGGCTCGGCGTGGGCGTGCTCGAAGCGGAGGACCTGCGCGCCTGGGTTGCGGCGCAGCTCGAGACCACGGAATAGAAGACTATGGCTGGCAATACCTGGGGCGAACGATTCACGGTCACCACCTTTGGCGAAAGCCATGGGCCGGCGATCGGCTGCATCATCGACGGCTGTCCGCCGGGCATCGAGATCAGCGAGGCGGAATTGCAGGCCGATCTGGATCGGCGTAAGCCCGGCACGTCGCGCTATGTCACTCAGCGCCGCGAGGACGACGCCGCGCGTATCGTCTCCGGCGTGTTCGAAGGCAAGACCACGGGCACGCCGATCAGCCTGATCATCGAGAACACCGACCAACGCTCGCGTGACTATTCCAAGATCAAGGACGTGTTCCGGCCCAACCACGCCGATTACGCCTACCTGCAGAAGTACGGCATCCGCGACTATCGCGGTGGCGGGCGCTCCTCGGCCCGAGAGACGGCAACCCGTGTAGCGGCCGGCGCGGTCGCGCGCAAGGTCCTGGCCGAGCGCTTCGGCGTCCGTATTCAGGGCTATCTCGCGCAGATGGGCCCGCTCACGCTCGGTTGCGACGATCTCGATGCCGCCAACCAGAATCCGTTCTTCTGCGCCGAGCCGGCACGGCTGGAAGAGCTCGAGAACTACATCAACGCGTTGCGCAAGGACGGCGACTCGATCGGCGCGCGTATCAACGTCATCGCCACCGGTGTGCCGCCGGGCTGGGGCGAGCCGGTCTTCGATCGCCTGGATGCGGAAATCGCCAAGGCGCTGATGAGCATCAATGCGGTCAAGGGCGTGGAGATTGGCGACGGCTTTGCGGTGGTCAACCAGCGCGGCTCCGAACATCGCGACGAGATGGCGCCGGAAGGCTTTTCAAGCAACCATTCCGGTGGCATCCAGGGCGGTATATCCAGCGGGCAGACCATTCGCGCGAGCATGGCGCTCAAGCCGACCTCGAGCATCATCATTCCGGGTGACACTATCGACACCCAGGGCAATGCCACGCAGATGCGCACCACCGGGCGGCACGATCCCTGTGTGGGTCTGCGGGCGACACCCATCGCGGAAGCTATGCTCGCACTTACGCTACTCGACCATGCGCTGCGGCATCGCGCGCAGAACGCCGACGTCCAGAACACGCTGTCGCCAATCGCGGCTGAGCGCGACTAGGGCTTTGGCGTTCGTTTGCGTCGCAAGCTGATGACGACACGGCATAATATGATCGGATCAGAACATCGCTCGGGGGATTCAGTTTCGATGACCACCAGAATCAAGACCACGGCCGCCACGGCGCTCATTGTTTCCGCGCTGGCAGGCGGTATCGCACATGCTGATATGCAGAGCGCTCGTCAGGCGCTGGCGCAGAATAATTTTGCGGCTGCCGTCCAGGCGCTCGACGAAGTGCTGGCAGAGTCGCCGAACGACGCGGAGGCGCGTTTCCTAAAGGGGCTGGCGCTGGCACGCAATGGCGATACCGATGGCGCGCTTGATGTGTTCAACGCGCTGGTCGAGAACAACCCCGATATGGCCGAGGGCTGGAACAATCTCGGTGTTTTGCGCGCGCGAAACAACGATCTGGATGGTGCTCAACAGGCGCTGGAAAAGGCGGTCGAGCTCAACTCGGAACACGGGCCTGCACAAGAGAATCTCGGCGATATTTATGTCGCGATGGCCCAGAGTGCCTATAGCCGCGCCGGTGAACTCGAGAGCGACAACGCGATCGCGCGCGCCAAGAGTCAGCAACTGGCCGAGTTCATTGGCGGCGGCATGAATGCCGGCGGCGGTTCCTCGTCGCAGGCGCAGCCCACGCAGCCCACGCCGCCCGCGGTGCCGAACGTCACACGCAACGCCCAGGCCAAGGTGGCAGTCGACACGAGTACGCCGCAGGCGACGCTGCAGACCTGGGCCAAGCTCTGGTCGGCGCAGGACGTCAACGGCTATCTGTCGATGTACGGCGATGCGTTCGTGCCAGGCAACGGCATGAGCCGCTCGCAATGGGCTGCCCAGCGGCGTGACCGTGTCAGTGCGCCCGCGCGTATCGATATCGGTTTGAGCAACACGTCGATCGAGCGGCGCGGTGAACAGGCGCTGGTGTCCTTTACTCAGCGCTATCAGTCCAATACCTACCAGGACGAGGAGCGCAAGGCGCTGCTCCTCGGCGAGACGGCTGACGGCTGGCAGATCCTGCGCGAAGGCGAAGCCGATGACGTCGCGTTCACGGTTGCGAAGCAGGCCACGCCGGCGGAAACCGAGAGCGTCGACAGCCAAATCGTCAGCGAGGCGCCGCCGACGAGTGAGGCACCGCCGCAGGACGAGGCCGATGGGTCGGGCCAGGCGGCAGAAGTGGCGATGGCCGGCGAGTCCACTGAGAGCGCGCCGGCCGGATCAGCGCCTGCCCAGATGCAGGCCGAGAGCGAGGCGCAGGCCCGCCAGTCTGTGGAAAGCGCCTTGCGCGACTGGGCGGCTGCCTGGTCAGAACAGGATATCGGCGGCTATCTGAACGCGTACAGCGACAACTACGAGCCGCGTGGCGGCACCTCGCTGAGCGACTGGGTCCGTAGCCGGCGTCAGTCGCTAGGCGCGCCGGCCTGGATCAAGGTCGAAGTGAGCGACCTGCAGGTCAGCCTGCTTGGTGCGGACCGTGCGCAGGCCAGCTTCAACCAGCACTACCAGTCCAACACCTACGAGGACCGTGAGCGCAAACGCGTCACGCTGGTGCGTGAAGACGGTGGCTGGCGCATCGTGCGCGAAAGCTGAGAACCCGCCGCTACGCCGGCACGCGCGCCTGATCGAGTAACGACAGCAGAGCGCGTGCCGCATTCGACAAGCTGCGGCGCGGATGGCGGATCGCGCCGAGCCGGCGCCGTATGACGAGCTCCGGCAGTTCCAGGCGTACCAGTTCCGGGTGATCCATCGAAGTCGGTAATACCGTCCAGCCGATCCCCACGCCGGCAAGCATGCGCAGGGTTTCCAGGTAATGACTGGTCATGTGCGGTGCGACCTGTACATCGCGTGCGGCGAGCGCCTGCGCAATGATCTGATAGGTATAGCTGTCGACCGGCGGCAGCACGCAGGCGTGGGGCGCGAGATCGGTTGCCACGACCTGATTGCGTTTCGCCAGCTCGTGATCATGGCCGACGAAAACGCTCATCGGGTCTGGCCAGATACAGTCTTCGACCAGCGCCGGGTGCGCGGGCGTCGGTAGAGTAATAACGGCCAGTTCGCGTTCACCGTTGGCGACACTGCGGCAGGCGGCTTCCGAATCCACGAACACGATCTGCGGCTCGACGCCGGGATAGCGCGAGACGAACTCGCGCAACACGCCCGGCATGCGGTGCAGGCCGACATGATGCGACAAGGCCAGTCGTAATACGCCAGCTACCTCGGCGCCCAGGTTATCCAGCGCCCGGCGCCCATCCTGGAGCACTGCCAGAAGTTCACGGGCGTGGGGCAGGTAGGCGCGGCCTGCTTCGGTGAGCGCCACGCCGCGGCCGACGCGGTCGAACAGGGAATGTCCCAACCGCTGTTCGAGGCTCGCGAGGCGCTTGCTGATGGTCGGCTGGCTCAGATGCAGTGCTTCGCTCGCGGCCTGGAACGAGCCGAGATCACAGACAGCGACGAATGCGCGGATCGCATCGGTTTGCATGGCAGACCAATAAATGCCGAATGGTAATTGATTATATCCGAAAGATTCACTTGAGTAATCGACCGCACGGTCTTAATCTGCCGCGATCGAAAGTCAGGAGGCAGTCATGGGTCAGACCCTGTACGAAAAACTCTTCAACGAACATCTGGTGCGCGAAGAAGACGGCAACGCGCTGCTCTATATCGATCGCCATATGGTTCACGAAGTCACATCGCCGCAGGCCTTCGAAGGGCTGGACTTGGCTGGTCGGCCGGTATGGCGCGTGAATGCCAATCTCGCCGTGCCCGACCACAACGTACCCACGATCAACCGCGCCGGCGGCATCGCCGATACCATCTCGCGCGCCCAGGTCGATGCGCTGCTGAAGAACTGCAATACCCACGGTATTCGGTTGTTCGGTCTCGGCGACCCGCGTCAGGGCATCGTGCATATCATCGGCCCGGAGCAGGGAGCGACCCAACCGGGCATGACCATCGTCTGCGGCGATTCGCATACCGCTACCCATGGCGCTTTCGGTGCGCTCGCCTTCGGTATCGGCACGTCCGAGGTCGAGCATGTGCTGGCCACCCAGACCCTGCCGCAGGCGCGCGCCAAGACCATGTTGGTGCGTGTTGACGGCCAGGTCGCGCCGGGCATTTCGGCCAAGGACATCATGTTGGCGATCATCGGCAAGATCGGCACCGCGGGTGGTACCGGTTATGTCATCGAATATGGCGGCGAAGCGGTCCGCGCCCTGTCGATGGAAGGGCGCATGACCATCTGCAACATGTCGATCGAGGCCGGCGCCCGTGCGGGCATGGTCGCGGTCGACGACAACACCATCGACTACATGCGCGGCCGCAACTATGCGCCCAGCGACGAGCATTGGGACACGGCGGAAGCCTATTGGCGCACGCTGGTGTCCGACGACGACGCCGAATACGACACTGTTGTGGTGCTCGACGCGGCCGAGATTGCCCCGCAGGTGACGTGGGGCACGTCGCCGGAGATGGTCGGGCCGGTCAGTGCCCGCGTACCGGCTCTCGCGGACGCGGCGAACGACACCCAGGCCGAGGGTTGGCGCGCGGCGCTGGAATACATGGATCTCACGTCGGGCGTGCCGATCACCGAGATCATGCTCGACAAGATCTTTCTCGGCTCGTGCACCAATGCGCGCATCGAGGATCTGCGCGTCGCCGCCAAATATCTGGAAGGCCGGCATATCGCGCCGAATATCCAGTTGGCAATGGTCGTGCCTGGGTCCGGTCTGGTGAAACAGCAGGCCGAGAAGGAAGGGCTGGACGTGATCTTCAAGGCCGCAGGCTTTGAATGGCGCGATGCGGGCTGTTCCATGTGTCTGGGCATGAACGACGACAACCTGCTGCCCGGCGAGCGCTGTGCCTCGACCTCGAATCGGAATTTCGAGGGCCGCCAGGGCAAGGGTGGGCGTACCCATCTGGTGAGCCCGGCAATGGCCGCCGCGGCCGCGGTCCATGGTCATTTCGTGGATATCCGCGAACTCGACGTCAGTGCGTGATGGGTGCCGCGTCGACAATTGCTGATGACTGGGATGCCGACGGCTATGCGCAGCACGCGCATTTCGTGCCCGAGCTGGCGCGGTCGCTGGTGGATTGGCTAGCGCCGCAGTCCGGCGAACGGATTCTGGACCTGGGCTGCGGCGACGGCGTCCTGAGCCGTGTGATAGCAGAGCACGGCGCGCAGGTGGTCGGGTTCGATCGCAGCCCGGCTTTTGTCGGCGCCATGCGCGAGAACGGCTTCGAGGCCGTGCAGGGCGATGGTCAGACGCTGGATTACGACGGCAAATTCGATGCGGTCTTTTCCAACGCTGCGTTGCACTGGATGCGCGACGACCCCCAGGCGGTCATTGATGGCGTGGCGCGCGCGCTGCGTCCGGGTGGTCGTTTTGTGGCCGAGTTCGGTGCGCACGGCAACGTGGCGCCTGTGCACGACGCCTTGATCGCGGAGGCGCAGGCTCGCGGACGCGATCCATCAGTCCTCGACCCCTGGTTCTTTCCGAAGCCGGAAAACTATATAAAACAACTGGAAAGCGCTGGTTTCGCGATTAGACGTGAGCAGTGTTTCGAGCGGCCGACGCCGCTGCCAGGCGACATGGCCGACTGGCTCTTCACGCTGGCCGGCCCGTTCGTCCAGGCATTCGACGCCGGCGTCGAGCGGGATGCCTACGTCGCCGCAGTGCGCGCACGACTTGAGCCGGATCTTTGCAACGCTCGCGGCGAGTGGACCGTGCCCTATGTCCGGCTGCGTTTCGACGCGCACAAGCCGGTCTGAATCAAACCAACTTTTCGATATCGAGAGCGAATCATGCAGGCATTCACTATTCATGACGGCATCATCGCGCCGCTCGACCGGGCCAATGTCGATACCGACGCCATCATCCCCAAGCAGTTCCTGAAGTCGGTACGGCGCACCGGTTTCGGGCCGCATCTGTTCGACGACTGGCGTTATCTCGATGAAGGCGGGCTCGAAACCGAAATCAGCAGCCGTCGCGAGAATCCCGAGTTCATTTTGAACAACGAGCCTTATCGCGAGGCCAGTATTCTGCTTGCCCGAGAGAACTTTGGCTGTGGGTCTTCACGTGAACACGCGGTATGGGCGCTGGAGGACTTCGGCTTTCGCTGCGTTATCGCCCCGAGCTTTGCCGACATCTTCTACAACAACTGCTTCAAGAACGGCGTGCTACCTGTTGTTCTGGAAGAAAAAGAGATTGAAGAGCTCTTCAGGGCCGCAGGCGACGAGCGTGGTTTGACTGCGCGTGTCGATCTCGTCGAGCAGCGTATCGCGCTGCCAAGCGGGCAGTCCTACACCTTCGATATCGATGCCTACCGGCGCAAGAACATGCTCGACGGACTGGACGATATCGGGCTGACGCTGCAGCATGCCGACGACATCCGGGCGTTCGAGGCGCGCCGCGCAGAGGAAAAGCCGTGGCTTTTCCGTGACCTGTAGGCGCATCTTCAACTGCCCGTCGACTTGATAAGGACACCCAGTTCATGACTGCACGAATTCTTGTGATGCCCGGCGACGGCGTCGGCCCGGAAATCTGCCGCGAGGCAGTCCGGGTTCTCGACACGCTGGCGACCGACCACGGCCTCGACATAATGCTGGAAGAAGCGCTTGTCGGCGGCGCAGCCATCGACGCAACCGGCGATCCGTTGCCGGAATCATCGTTGGAGGCGGCACGTGCCGCAGACGCTGTTCTGTTCGGCGCGATCGGCGGTCCGGCGTGGGATGATCAGCCCCGCGACAAGCGTCCGGAATCGGGTCTGCTTCGGCTTCGCGCCGAGCTGGACCTGTTCGCCAACCTGCGACCCGCGATTCTCTATCCGCAGCTGGCGCACGTATCGGCGCTCAAGCGCGATATCGTGGCCGGTCTCGACATCATGATCGTGCGTGAGCTCACCGGCGGCATCTATTTCGGCAAGCCCTCGGGCATGCACAAGAACGCCAACGGCAAGCGCGAAGCCTTCAACACCATGCGTTACGACGAGGGCGAGATCTCGCGCATTGGCCGTGCCGCCTTCGACATCGCACGTGCCCGCGGCGGCCGTCTGTGCAGCGTCGACAAGGCCAATGTGCTCGACGTCTCGCAGCTCTGGCGCGACGTCATGAACGAGCTCGGCCGCGAGTACGAGGATATCGAGCTGACCCATATGTACGTCGACAATGCGGCCATGCAGCTGGTGCGCGCGCCCAAGCAGTTCGACACCGTTGTCACCAGCAACCTGTTCGGCGATGTGCTCTCCGACGCCGCGGCGATGCTGACCGGCTCCATCGGCATGCTGCCGTCGGCCTCGATGGATGCCAACGGCAAGGGGCTTTACGAGCCCGTACACGGCAGCGCGCCGGACATTGCGGGCCAGGATGTCGCGAATCCGCTGGCAGTGATCCTGTCGGTCGCGATGATGCTGCGTTACACGCTCAAGCGGCCGGATCTGGCCAAGAAGGTCGAGAATGCGGTCGGTTATGCGCTCGATCGCGGTCTGCGTACTCGCGATATCATGGACGACGAGAAACAGATCGCCAGCACCCAGGAGATGGGTGGCGCGATTGTCGATATGCTACGCTAAATCCCGTTATTACTTACTTTCTGGAACCAGATCAGGTATCTAAATGGCCAAGGAATATGATGTTGCCGTCGTAGGCGCCACCGGCGCGGTCGGCGAAACCATGCTCAAGATTCTCGAGCAGCGCGATTTCCCGATCCGCAATATCTATCCGCTAGCCAGCGAACGCTCGGCTGGCAAGAAGATCCAGTTCAAGGGCAAGAACGTCACCATCCAGAATCTCGCCGAGTTCGACTTCTCGCAGGTTCAGATTGGCCTGTTCTCGGCTGGCGGCTCGATCTCCGAAGAGTTCGCGCCCAAAGCCGCGGAAGCAGGCTGTGTCGTCATCGACAACACCTCGCATTTCCGCCAGGCCGAGAACGTGCCGCTGGTGATCCCCGAGGTGAATCCCGAAGCGATCGGCGATTACACCAACCGCGGCATCATCGCGAACCCGAACTGCTCGACCATTCAGATGGTCGTGGCACTCAAGCCGATCCACGATTTCGCCTATATCGAGCGCATCAACGTCGCGACGTATCAGGCGGTTTCGGGTAGCGGGGCATCTGCCATCCGCGAACTGGCCGACCAGAGTGCGCGCCTGCTCAACGGCAAGGAAATCGCGAAGCCGGAAGCCTATCCGAAGCAGATCGCTTTCAATGCCTTGCCGCATATCGATGTCTTTCTAGACAACGGTTATACGAAGGAAGAGATGAAGATGGTCTGGGAGACCCGAAAGATCCTGGGCGATCAGAACATCCGCATCAATCCCACTGCGGCGCGTGTACCCGTATTCTTCGGCCACTCGGAAGCCGTGCATATCGAAACCCGCGACAAGGTTTCTGCTGCCAAGGCAACCGAGCTGTTCCGTGCTGCGCCGGGCGTCACGGTACTGGATACGCGTGAGCCGGGCGGCTATGCGACGCCGGTGACCGACGCCGCAAACAACGATGACGTGTTCGTTTCGCGTATTCGTGAAGATATTTCTCACGAAAACGGTCTGGATTTCTGGGTCGTTGCCGATAACGTACGCAAGGGCGCTGCACTCAATAGCGTGCAGATCGCCGAAAAGCTCATCGAGAAGTACATCTAAAATCAAAATCTAAGGGCGCGGCCGCCACGAGCGAGGGGTCGCGCCGATCTGCATCCCGGCATGTTTCCGGCGTGCAGGTCGGAGCCAGGGGGATACGCAGGCGTCGTGCTCGAATTTAGCTCGTTAATCAGGCGAAGGCTGCGGCGCGCGGCTGTCCTTGTTCTGCTGTGCCAGGCCGGGGTGGCCTCTGCCCTAGGGTTTGGCGCGATCCGCGTCCACTCGGCGCTCAATCAACCGCTCGATGCCACCATCAATCTGGTCGCTCTCAGTCCCGAAGAGAAAGCCGCGCTGGATGTGCGTATGGCCAGCGTCGACATGTTCCAGCGTTTTGGTATCGAACGTTCCGCGCTCGCTGACCGTATTCGAGTGACGACCGCCGATGGTGATTCGGCCAGCCAGGTGCGTGTACGGCTGACCACAGCCAGCCCGGTCCGCGAGCCGTTCCTGCGCTTTCTGATCGAGGCCGATACCGGCGCCGGGCGCGCCCTGCGTGAATACACGGTGTTACTCGATCCGCCCGTGCGGGCGCCCGCGGCACCGGCGACATCGTCGCCGCCCGCGACGAGTCAGGCGGTGCCGCAAACCACCGCACGTACTTCGACCCCGCAGGCCGCGCCTCCGGCCTCGCCGCGCGCGACGCCGTCTTCGTCGGCTGTCGATCCCACGGCCGACGAGTATGGGCCGGTTCAGTCCGGCGAGACGCTGTCACGCATTGCCAACCGCGTGCGCCGGACGAATACCACGCTGGCGCAAATGCAGGTGGCGATCTATCGCAACAATCCGCAAGCGTTCAGTGACAACATGAACGTGCTGCTGCGCGGCGCCATGCTTGCGATTCCCCCGGCCGAGCGCATTCGTGCAATCGACTCGGCTGCGGCGCGCGCCGCCGTACGCGAACAGCGCCAGCAGGCGGCAACACAGATTGTGGCAGATGCCCAGAACGCGGAAAGCCGCACGCTCGCGAATGCCAGCGCGCCACCCGCCACGACCGATGCACGCCTACGTCTCGAAGCGCCGCGCGTCATAGGTGGTGATGGCTCTGGCGGCGGTGTCGTGGGCACGGCCGGATTTGGTCGCCTACTGGTTCCCGACTTCCCAGCGAAGACACAGGCGGACGGCGCAAACGCCGATGGCGAAGCAAGCGATGTCGCTTCGGCAGAGAACGAGGACACTTCTGCGACTGGCGGCGCGACGGTCGCAGAGCCGATAGCCGGGGCCGATGGCGTGACTGACGCCGACCCGATGGTGTCCAGCGGCAACGGCGACGCGGCCACCCGTGACGTGGCGGATCTCTCCGCGAACACCGGTGCCGAGCCGCAGATCGCTGAGCCCGATACGGAGACCGACTCGACGGTCGAGTTCGAGACTCCCGAGGCTGCAGCCGATACGGCAAATACCACGGATGGCGTCGCCGCATCTGACGATGCTTCGTCGTCGATGATTGAACCCGCCGTGCCCGCGGCGGACTCGGACGAGGCTTACCAGCCGTTGCCCAGCGAAAACCAGGATGTCGCCTATACCGGCGACGCGAGTGGTTTGCTGCAGCCGCGCAACCTGCTTCTTCTAGGGGCCGGTTTGCTGCTCTTGGTAGCGTTGCTGATCTGGAATCGCCGGCGCCAGTACAAGCCGGTGCCGTTGAATTTTGAGGCAGAGAACGAGCCGGCGCACGGCGCGCCGGTCGACTCCGAAGAATTCTTGGCTCCGGTCTATACTGATGCCGCGTCCGAGCCGCTTCCCGGCGACGAAGCCCTAGCGCCAGCACTGCGCGTGCAGGAAGCGGATCGACAGATAAAGCTGGGCTTATTTGATGACGCGCGCGCTGGGCTTGAAGAAGGGCTGCGCGTTTATCCCAGCGATATCGCGCTCCAGGATAAGCGGCTCGAACTCGATTATGTCGCGGGTGACAGTGAGTCGTTTTCACAGAATGTTGCGCGATTCGGCGAGCCGTTGCGTGAGAGCGGCGTACGCTGGGCCGGTGTTGCCACCATGGGTCGCGTGTTGCTGCCGCAAGATCCGCGCTTCAGCTTTGGTACTCGCCGTACCGACGAAACGCCGGCGCCCATCGACGGACCGGCCTCCGACAGCGGGTCACCGGATTCTGCGGAGTCGATCATTGCCCAGTTCGAGTCCGGGCTCGAGGACAAGCAGTCGACTGATGACACGGTCGCTCTCGCCGGAGATTACGACGCCGACCGTTTCTTCTCGCTGGAAGAGGACGAACCGGAAACCAGCGACGCCCCATCACGAGATACGCTGGAAGGCTGGGATCTCCCAGAGGGCACGTTAGACGATAAGCCGAAGGGGTCGCGGGACCCCGGCGCCGATGACCTCGGCGGCGACGGCGGTTTCGAATGGCAGGACCAGGCGATCGATACCGGCGGCGAGCGCGAGCGCGAGCACGATCGCGGCGAGGACCCGGGTATGGCGTTCGATCTCGACACGTCTTCAGCGGATATCCAGGACGAATCGGACAAGCCATCGCACATCGAGCCGATCGACACGAGCGAGTTCGATCTCGGCGACGACAGTGAGCCCAAGGGCGAAGGCGAGGATTCGGCCGATCCGGTCGAAGTGCGGCTCGATCTCGCGCGCATGTACATCGAGATGGAAGACTACTCCGCCGCGCGCGAGCTGCTCGAGGAAGCCATCAACGACGGTAGCGACGAGCAGCGCGCAACCGCACAAGAGTTGTTGAACAGCCTGTAGTGCGCTGGGCAGCGTGTGTCGAGTACGACGGCTCGGGCTATCACGGCTGGCAGAGTCAGCCTCATGCCTCGAGCGTGCAGGATACGCTCGAAGCGGCCTTGGCCCGTCTCGCGAACCGACCCGTGCGCACGATATGCAGCGGCCGTACGGACACGGGCGTTCATGCCCAGGGCCAGATCGTGCATTTCGATACCGACGCAGAACGTAGTGAACGCGCGTGGTTGCTGGGTACCAATCGGTATCTGCCGGACGATGTTGCCCTGCAATGGGTGATTCCGGTGCCCGAGACCTTTCATGCGCGTTTTGGCGCGATTGCGCGCGAATACCGCTACTGGATTCTCGATCGCACGGCGCCTAGCGCGCTATGGCGAAATCGCGCGTTCCATTCGCATAACCGGCTCGATGCCGAAGCCATGCACGCGGCGGCCCAGCATTTAGTGGGGCGCCACGATTTCAGTGCATTTCGAGCAGCCGCCTGTCAGGCGAAGACGCCCTGGCGTGAAGTCAGTCGCTGCGATGTGTCGCGGCGAGGCGACTGGCTGCGCCTAGACGTGCATGCGAACGCGTTTTTGCATCACATGGTTCGCAATATCGTGGGCACCTTGTTGCCGGTCGGCCGTGGGCAAAACGATGGGAACTGGGTCGCTGAGCTGCTTGCCGGTGGCGATCGGCGGCGTGCGGGCATGACCGCGCCGGCCCAGGGGCTTTCGCTCCGGCGTGTGCACTACGGCCCGGATTTCGAGCTGCCGCCCCCGGCGCTGGATGACGACGGCTGGTAAACTGACGCATTGGCTAAAGAGTCGAGCGGCGAGCGCGACGGCAGATGAAACGAGTACGGGTCAAGATCTGCGGAATTACACGGACCGAAGATGCGGCAGCGGCTGTAGACGCGGGCGCGGACGCGATCGGGCTGGTCTTTCACCCGGATAGCTCGCGGGCTGTTTCCATGGCGACCGCGCGACGCATCAGCGAAGAACTGCCCCCATTCGTGGCCCGTGTCGCGCTTTTCCTCGAGCCTGCTGCTGCCGATGTGCAAGCCGTGCTCGATGAGCTGCGCCCCGATGCCCTGCAATTTCATGGTCGCGAAACCGCGGAGTTCTGCCGTCGTTTTGCATGGCCCTACATGAAGGCCGTGCCTATGGGCGAGGAGGCGATCGACCTCGCTGCCTGGGCCGACCATTACCACGACGCCCAAGGGCTTTTGCTTGATGCGAACCGAGCCGGCGCGGCGGGTGGCAGCGGCAAGACCTTCGACTGGAACAGTCAGGCTCAGCTTCCGAACATGCCGACCATCGTCGCGGGCGGGTTGAACCCGGGGAACGTCGCTGCAGCCATAGAGCACTTTGCGCCGTATGCAGTGGATGTCAGCAGCGGTGTGGAGAGCGCGCCCGGCATCAAGGACGCGCAGCAGATCCGCGATTTCATGAGCGCTGTGGATCAGGCGCGCCCGGGCAGTCGCAGGAACGGCGCCGACCGCGCCGCCGAAGGATAGAGACAGCCGCGCCCGGTACGCGGTTACAAGACAGCGAAAGACAGAATCATCGATCGAAGTCCGGCAATGGGGCCGGCCGATCGGCCAGAGGTTCAATAGACATGGCGAATACAGACGCGCAATCCATCGATACATCGGCGCCGCTCGCTCAGGCCTGGCGGAATATGCCGGACGCGCGTGGACATTTCGGGCCCTACGGTGGTCGCTTCGTGGCGGAAACGCTCATGGCGCCACTCGAAGAGCTGGCCCAGGCGTACGAGTCGGCCCGCAACGACCCGGCTTTCATGCAAGCGCTGGATGCCGATCTGGCCGATTACGTCGGTCGGCCCACGCCGATTTATCACGCCGAGCGCCTGTCGAAGAAGGCGGGCGGCGCGCAGATCTGGTTCAAGCGCGAGGACCTGAATCACACCGGCGCGCACAAGATCAACAACACCATCGGCCAGGCATTGCTCGCCGAGCGCATGGGCAAGAAGCGCATCATCGCCGAGACGGGCGCCGGCCAGCACGGCGTGGCTTCGGCCACGGTCGCGGCGCGTCTCGGCATGGAATGCGTTGTCTATATGGGCAGCGAGGACATGCGCCGCCAGGCGACCAACGTCTACCGCATGCGCCTGCTGGGTGCGGAAGTGCGCCCGGTGGATTCGGGCTCGAAGACGCTCAAGGATGCGCTCAACGAAGCGCTGCGCGACTGGGTCGCGAATGTGGACGACACGTTCTACATCATCGGCACGGTGGCCGGGCCGCACCCGTACCCGGCGATGGTGCGCGATTTCCAGGCCGTAATCGGCCGCGAATCGCGCCGCCAGATGCTGGAACGCTGCAATCGACTGCCCGATGCGATCGTCGCCTGTGTGGGCGGCGGCTCGAACGCCATCGGTCTGTTCCACCCGTTTCTCGATGACGAGGATGTCGAGATCTACGGCGTGGAAGCCGGCGGCGACGGCGTCTCAACGGGGCGCCACGCCGCACCGCTGTCGGCCGGGCGTTCCGGCGTGCTGCACGGCAATCGCACCTACATCATGCAGGACGAAAACGGCCAGATCAGCGCCACCCATTCGGTTTCCGCCGGCCTCGATTATCCGGGCGTGGGGCCTGAGCATTCCTGGCTCAAGGATATCGGCCGGGCCCACTATGTGGATGTCGGCGATGCCGACGCGCTTGCGGCTTTCCACGAATGCACGCGTATCGAAGGCATCATGCCGGCGCTCGAGTCGGCCCATGCCGTGGCCTATGCGCAGAAGCTTGCGGCAACGATGCAACCGGATCAGATCGTGCTGGTGAACATGTCCGGTCGTGGCGACAAGGATATGTCGAGCGTTGCCGAGGCCGCAGGAGAAACGCTATGAGCCGGCTGGATAACCGTTTTCAAGCCTTGCGTGAGCAGGGACGTACCGCGCTCATCCCGTATATCACCGCGGGTGACCCCGCGCCTGACGCCACGGTCGGGTTCATGCACGCGCTGGTCGAGGCCGGTGCGGACGTGCTCGAAGTCGGCGTGCCGTTCTCCGACCCGATGGCGGATGGCCCGGTCATCCAGGGTGCATGTGAGCGTGCACTGGCGGCCGGGACGAGTCTGTCGCGTGTGCTCGACATGATTGCCGATTTTCGCGAAAAAGACGGCGATACGCCCGTGGTGCTGATGGGCTATCTCAACCCCATCGATCGGCTCGGGCTGGAAGCGTTTGCTTCGCGCGCACAGCAGGCCGGGGTCGACGGCGTGTTGATCGTCGACATGACCGCGGAAGAAGCGCCGGAAGTCACGCCGACGCTGCAGGCCGCGAATCTCGACCCGGTCTGCCTGATTGCGCCGACCACCGGCGACGAACGCATCGAGCGAATCTGTGCGAACGCGGGCGGGTTCATCTACTACGTATCCTTCAAGGGCGTGACCGGCTCGGCCAGTCTGGACGTGTCCTCGCTCGCGCAGGCGATCGAACGCATTCGCGCCAAGAGCGCGCTGCCCGTGGCTGTCGGCTTCGGCGTGAGCACCGCGGCCAACGCCGCCGATGTGGCGCAGGTCGCGGACGCAGTGGTGGTCGGCAGCGCGCTCGTGCGCCAGATCGCCGAACACGGCGCTGATCGATCTGCCACGGAGAACGCGTTACGCGATACGCTGTCGGCCATGCGTCACGCAATGGACGAACAGGACAACCGAAAAGGGGAGGCACGCCGCGCATGAGCTGGCTCGAAAAATTGATGCCGTCGCAGATGCGCAACGATTCCGCGGCGAAGAAGAGCAATGTCCCACAGGGACTCTGGACCAAGTGCAGCAATTGCGGTGCGGTCCTTTACAGCGCCGAGATGGAACGTTCGCTTGAGGTCTGCCCGAAGTGCAACGCTCATCAGCGTTTGCGTGCGCGCAAGCGTCTCGACTTGTTTCTCGATCCGGAGAACCGCGAAGAGCTGGCGCTCGGTATCGAGCCGCGCGATCCGCTCAAATTCCGGGACAGCAAGAAGTACCGTGACCGGCTGAGCCAGGCACAGAAGGACTCGGGCGAGCGCGAAGCCGCGCTTGCGATGGCCGGAACGCTCAAGCAGATGCCGATTGTTGCCGGTGCCCTGGATTTTCGTTTCATGGGCGGCTCGATGGGCAGCGTGGTCGGCGAGACCTTCGTGCGTGGCGTGGATGCCGCCCTCGAGCGCGGTTGCCCGTTCGTATTTTTCTCTGCGAGTGGCGGCGCGCGCATGCAGGAAGGCCTGTTCTCGCTGCTGCAGATGGGCAAGACGAGTGCCGCACTCACGCGCCTGGCCGATCACGGCCTGCCGTTTGTTTCGGTGCTTACCCATCCGACGATGGGCGGCGTCGCGGCAAGCTACGCCATGCTCGGTGATATCAACGTCGCCGAGCCCGAAGCACTGATCGGCTTCGCCGGCCCGCGCGTGATCGAGCAGACCGTGAAGCAGACGTTGCCGGAAGGCTTCCAGCGCAGCGAATTCCTGCTCGAGCACGGCGCGATCGACATGATCGTCGAACGCAAGCATCTGCGTGATCGTATTCATCAGGTGGTTTCGGTGTTCATGCATCAGGAAGCTGCGCCGGAGACACCGGCCGAAGAAGCGGCGGCGACTCCGACCGAAGAGGCGTGACGGCGGCGCCGCCGCTCAACGGCAGCGTCGACGACTGGCTGGCGTGGCAGCTCACCCTGCACGCCACCGAGATGGATCTCGGTCTCGAGCGTGTCGGTCGCGTGGCCGACACGCTTGGCGTGCGCGATCTGGCAGCACGCTGTGTCGTCATTGCCGGCACCAACGGTAAGGGCAGCTGTGCGGCGCTGATCGAGAGCATGCTGCGCGAGCAGGGCCGTGTTGGCACCTACACCTCGCCCCATCTATGGCGCTACAACGAGCGCTTTCGCATCGATGCCGAGCCTGTCTCGGACGCCGCGCTTTGTGACGCCTTCTGCGCCATCGAAGCGGCGCGTGGCGACACGTCACTGACGTTTTTCGAATACGGCACACTCGCCGCGCTCTGGCTGTTCGTGCAGGCGGGCGTGGACTATGCCGTGCTCGAGGTCGGTCTGGGCGGGCGGCTCGACGCGGTCAATATTGTCGATGCCGACGTGGCTCTGATTACTAATATCGGGCTCGATCATGTCGACTGGCTTGGCCCGGATCGCGAGAGTATTGGCTATGAGAAGGCCGGCGTGATGCGCGCGCAGCAGCCCGCGTTCTGTTGCGATCGCGATCGCCCGCGCGTGATCGATGCCCACGCGAAAAGCCTCGGTGCAAAGCTTGGATGTATCGGTGAAGCCTTTGACATCACGCAAACCAATGGCCGCTGGCGTTTCGTCTGCGGTGAAAAGACCATCGAGTGTGACGAGCCGCCCGGCGTGATAACCGACAATCTGGCGGGCGCGCTGGTCAGCGTTCAGGCGATGACTGGCGCGTGGCCGACGACGGCTACGATCGACAAGGCCTGTCGCGAGCAGGCGGCCCTGATTGGTCGGCGCGAGCGTGTCGACGACATACTGCCGATCATCTACGATGTCGGCCATAACGCCGAAGCTGTCGCCATGCTCGTGTGCGATCTGGTCAACGAACCCACGACAGGCTCTACTCACGTCGTACTCGGCATGCTGGCCGACAAACCGGTAGAGGCTGTGATCTCGAACCTTGAAAAAGTGGCCGATCGGTTCTATTTCGCGAGTCTGGACGGTATCGGTACACGTGGGCTGATGGCCGAAGTTCTGGCGCGCCGTAGCGAGATAGACGCGCCGTGTTTCGATCACCCCCGCGCGGCGCTCGAGGCGGCCCTCGATGCAGGCGAGGCCGGTGACCGTGTTGTGGTCTGTGGTTCCTTTCTCACCGTGGCCCACGCCCGGAGGCAATCCCCGTCATGAAGGACGTGATGAAAAAACGAGTCGTAGGCGCCGTGGTCCTGGTGATCATCGGTATTGCGTTGCCGCTGATGCTGGCGCGCTGCATGCAAGGCGGTGACGGCGATTCGGAATCGATGCGGGTCTACGAGGTATCGCCCGACGGCCAGGCACGCCCGGCATCGGACGAGGCGCGCCGTCGCGAAGACGACTCCCTGGAAGTCGATGGATCGAGTGGCGTTCGGGATGAGCGCGAGAGCGCGCCAGAACCAGAAGCAGAGCAGGCGCCGGAGCTGCCGGAAGCCGTATCGCCCTCGAGCGAGCCGGATCCCGAACCGGAGCGTGAGCCAAGCCCCGCGCCGGAGCCGGAACCCGCGCCTGAACCGCGCAACGAGCCTACGCCTGAGCCCGAATCCGCGCCAGAGCCGGCTGCATCCACTCCCGAGCCGTCCACTAACAGCGCGAGCCTGCGCCAGAACGCAAGCTTCAGCGGTGGTTACGTCGTACAGGTGGCGAGCTTTGGCGATGAAGCCAACGCTGAACGTCTGGCGCAGGAGCTCAACAGCGAATTCAAGGCGTTCTATCGCGCGGGCGACGTCAACGGCAAGACCTACTACCGGGTGCGCGTCGGCCCGTTCGAGAACGAGGAAAGCGCCAATGCGGCCGCTTCGCAGCTACGTAGCAGCGGTCGCGCGACCCTGGTTCGGCGCGCGGAATGACACCAGGCCGTCGGTGCCGCCGACGGTTTGCTAGAATTGGTGCGTCCGGCCGGCGCGAGCGAGTGCAATGATCTGGGTCGATTTAGCCATAGTTGCGGTGATCGCGCTGTCTGCGGTCATCGGCTTCTTTCGTGGGTTCCTGCGCGAAGCCATCGGTCTCGCGACCTGGGTGCTCGCGTTTTATCTGGCGTTTCTGTTCGCCGATGCTGGCGCCATCTTTCTCGAACGCTGGATTTCAGTCGCCTCGGCGCGGCTGGCGGTGGCGTTCGGCGTGATCTTCATCACCGTCCTCGTTCTCGGCGGCATCCTCAATTACATCATCGGGCGGCTGGTCAATCAGACCGGTTTCGCCGGCACGGATCGGGCCATCGGCGGCCTGTTTGGCGTGCTGCGCGGCATAGCCGTGCTCGTCGTGCTTGTGCTGCTGGCGGGCGTGACGCCCGTGCCACGCGACGACTGGTGGCAGCAATCGATCTTCATCGGTCACCTGCAGGACGGCGCAGTCTGGGTCCGCGGCTATCTGCCACCTGATCTGGCGGGCGCGGTGACCTATCCGGACGTGTCCGATACGCCGTCCTCGCCCAAGACGTCTTCTACTTAAACTCCTCTTCGGATCCCCTTATGTGCGGCATTGTTGGCATTGTTTCCCAGACCCCGGTTAACCAGGAAATATACGACGCACTCACGGTGCTGCAGCACCGCGGTCAGGATGCGGCCGGCATCGTCACCACGGGCGGCGGCAAGATGTTCCTGCGCAAGGACAACGGGCTCGTGCGTGATGTGTTCCGTACCGACCACATGCTGCGCCTGCAGGGTAATGCCGGGGTCGGGCACGTGCGCTACCCGACGGCCGGCGTCGAAACCAGTGCCGAGGCACAGCCGTTCTATGTGAACACGCCTTACGGCATCTGCCTGTCCCACAACGGCAATCTCACCAATGCGGACCAGCTCAAGGAAGAGCTGTTTCGTTCCGACCGTCGTCATCTGAACACCGACTCGGATTCCGAAATCCTGCTCAACGTGTTCGCCCACGAACTGATGCGCAGCGAGCGCCTCGAGCTCAGTCCCGGCGATATCTTCGAGGCGGTCACGGCGCTGCATCGGCGTTGCAGCGGCGGTTATGCCGCCACCGCGCTGATCACGGGCTATGGCCTGATCGGTTTCCGCGACCCGAACGGCATTCGTCCGGTCGTCTACGGCAAGCGCGAAACCGAGACTGGCACCGATTACATGATCGCCTCGGAATCGGTCGCACTCGACGCGCTCGGTTACGAGCTGATCGACGACATCAATCCCGGCGAATGCGTGGTCATCACGCTCGACGGCCAGATCCACGTACAGCAGTGCGCGGACAAGCCCAGCTATGCGCCGTGCATCTTCGAGTATGTCTATCTTTCCCGCCCCGATTCGGTGATCGATGACGTCTATGTCTACAAGGCGCGTCTGCGTATGGGCACCTATCTCGCCGAGAAGATCCAGCGCGAATGGCCCGATCACGACATCGACGTGGTGATCCCGATTCCGTCGACCAGCCGTACCGCGGCGGTCGAACTGGCCAGCCAGCTCGACGTAAAGTACCGCGAAGGCTTCATCAAGAACCGCTATATCGGGCGCACCTTCATCATGCCCGGCCAGGAACAGCGGGCGAAGTCGGTACGCCAGAAGCTCAACCCGATTGATCTCGAGTTCGCCGACAAGAACGTGCTGCTGGTGGACGATTCCATCGTGCGGGGCACCACCTCGCGCCAGATCATCGAAATGGCTCGCGAGGCCGGCGCACGCAAGGTCTACTTCGCCTCGGCCGCGCCGCCCGTGCGCTACCCGAACGTCTACGGCATCGACATGCCGAGCGCGACCGAACTCGTGGCGCATGGCCATAGCGAGGAAGAGATCGCCGATATTATCGGTGCCGACAAGCTGATCTATCAGGACATGGAAGACCTCGTGCGTTCGGTGGCGGCCGGCAATGCCGATCTCGACAAGTTCGAGGATTCGGTCTTCTCCGGCGAATACGTCACTGCGGATATCAGCGCGTCCTACCTGGAACAGCTCGAGCTGTTCCGTGCCGATGCCGCACGCGAAGAGCGCCGCCGCAAGGACAACGCGGTGCTCGAGCTGCATAACGACGGCTGAAGCCCATCGCGTGACGACCGCGCTGCGGCGATCGAGGTTGATCGTCGCAGCCTGTCGTTTCATACTGCAACTGCGCCGATTTGGAACAGCTTGCGGGCGCCCTATAAATTCCGCTAAACGGTCGAGGGACAGCAAGCCTGCATCGCGCTGCGATTGCGGGTTTTTTTGTGTCCGCGACCCAATGCCTGGAGAGTTTTCTATGACCGACGATTTCGACGACAGCTGGGGCACCGCCACACGCGGCGTGCGCGCGGGCACGCATCGCACGCCCGAGGGTGAGCACAGCAGCGCGATCTACATGACCTCGAGTTTCGTGTTCGATTCGGCCGACGCGGCCGCGGCGCGTTTTGCCGGAGACGAGCCGGGCAATATCTATTCGCGCTTCACCAACCCGACTGTGGATGCCTTCTCCAAGCGCCTGGCGGCGATGGAAGGTGGCGAGTACTGTGTGGCGACCGCATCGGGCATGTCGTCGATTCTCGCCACCTGTCTGGCGACCCTCGAAGCCGGCGACCATATCGTGGCCGCGCATACGCTGTTCGGGTCCACGATCGGGCTGTTCAACAACTATCTCGGCAAGCTCGGCATCACCACGAGCTATGTTGCGCCCGACGATCTGGACGGCTGGAAGGCCGCGATCACGCCGGCCACACGCATGCTCTTCGTGGAAACGCCGTCCAACCCGTTGACCGAAATCGTCGACATGGCGGCACTTGCCGACCTGGCCAATGAAAACGACGCCTTGCTGGTGGTCGACAACTGTTTCTGTACGCCTGCGTTGCAGCGCCCGCTCGACTTCGGTGCCCATGTGGTCATCCATTCGGCGACCAAGTTTCTGGACGGGCAGGGGCGTGCGCTCGGCGGCGCTGTGATCGGCGATGCCGATATCGTCGGCGACAAGGTGTTCCGGTTCCTGCGCACCTGCGGGCCGACCATGAGCCCGTTCAACGCCTGGGTGTTTTACAAGGCGCTCGAGACGCTGGAAGTGCGCATGCGCGCGCACTGTGAAGCCGCCCAGAAGGTCGCCGAATGGTTGGAGGCACAGCCCGCGGTCGAACATGTCTATTACCCGGGGCTGGCCTCGCATCCGCAGCACGATCTGGCCGCGCGCCAGCAGCCGGGTGGCTTCGGCGGCATTCTGTCGCTGCGTCTGGCCGGCGGACGTGATGCCGCCTTCAAGCTGATCAACGGCACGAACATGATCTCGATCACTGCCAATCTCGGTGATACCCGTACGACGATCGTGCATCCAGCCAGCACGACCCACGCCCGCATCTCGGCCGAAGACCGTGCCCGTGCGGGCATCACCGACGGCGTAGTGCGTATTTCGGTGGGTCTCGAAAACGTGGAGGACATCATTGCCGACCTCGAGCCGGGGCTCGCGTGAGCATGACGCCCGACGACGTTCTGGCCGCGCTGATGACGCGCGATCCGGCCGAAAAGTGTGTCGCCGCACGCGCACTACACGCGGCCGACAGCGCGCCGCTGGCTCAGGCGGGCGGCACGCCGGAAGAGGTCATCGTGCCGGGGCGGCCGGACGCGCCGGCGCTGGTGCATCCGGCGAAGCTGTCCAAGCGCGGGCTCGGCAAGCCGGAAGGGCGCGCGGCGCTCATTCACGCCATCGCGCATATCGAGTTCAATGCCATCAATCTGGGTCTGGACGCGGCCTATCGGTTTCGCGGCATGCCCGAAGCCTTCTACGTGGATTGGCTGCGCGTGGCGGCCGACGAGTCGCGCCATTTCGAGCTGCTCAACAACCGGCTCGCCGACTACGGTTTTGCCTACGGCGATTTCGATGCCCACAACGGGCTATGGGAAACGGCGGTCAAGACCGGGCACGACGTGATGATCCGCATGGCGCTCGTGCCGCGCGTGCTCGAGGCCCGCGGGCTGGATGTCACGCCGGGGATGATCGAGAAACTGCGCCAGGCCGGCGATACCGAGACGGTGACGATCTTCGAGATCATCCTCGAAGAGGAAGTGCCGCACGTGGAGATCGGCACGCGCTGGTTCCGCTACTGCGCCGAGCCGCGCGGCCTCGACCCGGATACGACCTTCACCCGGCTGCTCGACGAATACATGAACGGCGGCCCGCCCGGCCCGTACAACTTCCCGGCCCGGCGCGAAGCGAAGTTCTCGGAAGACGAGCTGGACTGGCTGGCCGCGCGCGACGCGTCGCGCTGACGGCCGATCAGCTGTTCAGCTTGAAGGCGATTCGACGCAGCACCAGGCGCGGCGAGATCTTGCCGAGCCATACGGTGAGCTTGTTGAGAAGGCCTGGAATGACGATCGCACGCCGCTTGTGCTGAACAGCAGCACTGGCGACCTTGTCGCTGGGCATGGTGCCGAGCTTGAACAGTAGCGAATTGTGCATGTCGGCGTGGTCGGCGAACTCGGATTCGGTCGCACCGGGACAGAGCGCGCTGACGCTGATTCGCCCACGCAGTTCCTCGGTCAGACTCTCTGAGAACGAAAGTACGAAGGCCTTGGTCGCGTAGTAGATCGCCATGTTCGGGCCGGGCTGGAAAGCGGCCAGCGATGCCACGTTGATGATGAACGGCGAGGCACCCTGTTCCAGCAGCGGCAATAGTCGGTGCGTGAGATCGGCCGGCGCGCGTACGTTCAGGTCGATCGCAGCGAGCTGCGCGTCACGATCGAGGTCGGCGAAACGCCCGCGGCCACCGATGCCGGCGTTGTTGACGAGCCCGTTCAGGCCCCAGCCGTTCTCGCTGATCGTATCGGACAGATGCGCCACGCCGTCGGCGCTGCTCAGATCGGCGACGACGATCTCCACCTGCAAGCGATGACCGGCGGTGATTTCGCGCGCGAGATCCTGCAGCCGCACCTCACGCCGTGCACACAGGATCAGGTTGTGGCCTTCCGCGGCGAGCGTGCGCGCGATATCGGCGCCGATGCCGGAACTGGCGCCGGTGACGAGGACATATTGGGTCATGGGTGGTTCTCGATGACGATTGTTTTCATGATGAGGCGGATCGCGGAGCCGGGCGCTCGCGCGTGTCGATCCGTTTGGAACAGGCAGATGCTAGTCGATTGCGGCGCGGCGGATGCCGTGGGCATCGACACAAAGATATTCGGCCTGATCCGGTCGCCAATCCGCCAGCACGATGCGCCGCGCGTCGCCGCCGTCGATTTCGAGTACGTGGTCGGCAGGCCGATGCGTGTGGCCGTGAATCAGACGACGCACGCCCAGGCGACGCATCGTCTCGCGCACTGCATCCGAATTCACATCCATGATGTGCGCGGCCTTCTGCTGTTTGCCGGCCTGGCTCTTGCGCCGCGCGCGACGGGCAAGTCGGCGGCGTAGCCAGAGCGGGAGCTTCATCATGCGCGCCCGCCAGCGTGGGTCTGTATAGCGGGCCCGGAATTTCTGGTGGGGCGTGTCGCCGGTACAGAACACGTCGCCGTGCGAGAGCAGGGTAGGCGTGCCGTGCAGATCGGCCACAACAGGATCGTCGAGGATCTGCATGTGGCTCGCGGACACAAAGGCCTCGCCCACCGCGAAATCGCGGTTGCCGCGCATGAAATAGGTCGGCACGCCGCTGCGCGCCAGCGCGGCGAAGTGCTCGATCACCTCGGCATGGATAGGCAGCGAGCCGTCGTCGCCAATCCAGACATCGAACAGATCACCCAGCACATAGACGGCCTCGGCCTCGCGGGCCGGGCCGTCCAGATAGGCGTTCAGACGCGCCGCGTTCGGGTCGTCGGCGCCGGTGAGATGCACATCGGCGAGCAGATGCGTCGCCATGAGCTGTTGCCGGCCGCTAGTTGCCGGTGATCTCGGCGGATTCGATCACGACCTGTTCCTGCGGCACATCCTGACGGAAGGGCCCGGCGGCACCGGTCTGGCCGGCGGCGATCTGGTCGACCACGTCCATGCCGTCGGTGACCTTGCCGAACACTGCATAGCCGGCGCTGCCACGGCTCGGGTTCAGCGGCGCGTTGTCCGAAAGGTTCACGAAGAACTGGGAAGTGGCCGAGTTCGGATCGCTGGTACGCGCCATCGACAGAGTGCCACGATCGTTCTTCACGCCGTTATCGGCTTCGTTGACGATCGGGTCACGCGTCTTCTTCTGCTGGTAACTCTCGTCGAAGCCGCCGCCCTGGATCACGAAGCCCGGAATCACGCGGTGGAAGATGGTGCCGTCGTAGAAACCGTCGCGGACGTACTGAAGAAAGTTCGCCGCGCTCTTGGGCGCTTCGTCCTCGAAAACCTCGATGGTGATATCGCCGAGGTTCGTATGCATGACAACCATGGGGTCTTCCTTGCTGGCGTCGCCGGCGGCGAACGCGATGGACGCGCTGAGCGCGACAGAGAGAGAAATAACGAGATACAGAAAACGCAGGGACTTCATCAGGCAACGGCCTCCAGGGGTTCGACACGGGCCAATGCCGCGTCCAGTACGTTCAGGTCGGCATCCGGCTTGTATGCCTGCTCGGAGAGCACGCGTCGCCAGGCCCGACCGCCCGGCTGGCCATGATACAGACCGAGCATGTGGCGGGTAATATCCTTGAGCGCGCCGCCAGCCTGCAGGTGATCGGCAATGAAACCGCGCATCGAATCGACGATCTCGCTCCGGCTCGGCACAGCGTGATCACTGCCGAAGAAGCGCCGATCCACCTCGGCCATCACATAGGGGTTCTTGTACGCCTCGCGGCCGATCATCACGCCGTCGACGTGTTCGAGTTGGTCCGCCGTCGTATCCAGATCGACGATGCCGCCGTTGATACTCATCGGCAACGCGGGAAAGTCCTGCTTGAGTGCGTGCACGCGCGGGTAATCCAGCGGCGGGATATCGCGGTTCTCTTTCGGGCTCAGACCCGATAGCCAGGCCTTGCGCGCATGCACGATCAGCTGGTCCGCGCCGGCTTCATTCACCGCATGGGTGAAGGCGTGCAGGAATTCGTAGCTGTCCTGATGATCGATGCCGATACGCGTCTTCACCGTCACCGGGATCGAGACCTGCGCCTTCATCGCCGCCACAGAGTCCGCCACTCGCTGTGGCTCGCCCATCAGGCAGGCGCCGAACGTGCCGTTCTGTACCCGGTCCGACGGGCAGCCCACGTTGATGTTCACCTCGTCGAAGCCGTGCTCTTCCGCCAGCACCGCACAATGCGCCATCGCCGCCGGATCGCTACCACCGAGTTGCAGCGCAACCGGGTGCTCGTCGGCGTGATACGCGAGAAAGCGGGCGGTGTCGCCATGGATCAGCGCTCCGGTCGTCACCATTTCCGTATACAGCAGCGCGTGCCGCGTCACCTGGCGCATGAAATAACGCTGTTCGCGCGTGGTCCACGCCATCATGGGCGCAACGGATATGCGCGAAGCGGCCAACGCGCGTTTTTCGGCGTCACTATTCATGCGCGACATTATCGCAGACGTGCCCGGTGGTTGGGACCATGGGGATACGGTCGCAGTCGGCTTTCGATGTCGCAGTGCGGCAGGCGCACCGGCACAATGGGTCGAGAACGCGCTTTCGCTGCTCTAGAGGATTGCCCATGTATTCGTTCGCCCGGGATGCGCTGTTCGCGCTCGAACCGGAAACCGCTCACGACGTGACGTTGCGCACGTTGGCGCGCACGGCGCCGTTGGCGCGGCGGCTTTACGGGCGCCATGTGCCGCATGCGCCGGTCGATCTGATGGGTATGCAGCTGCCGAACCCGATCGGGCTCGCAGCGGGGCTCGACAAGGACGGGCGCTGTATCGACGGGCTGGCCGCTCTGGGTTTCGGGTTCGTGGAGATCGGTACGGTCACGCCCGAGCCGCAGGCGGGCAATGACCGGCCGCGGCTGTTCCGCTTGCCGGAACAGCGCGCGCTGCTCAACCGCATGGGTTTCAATAACGACGGCGTCGAGGCGCTGGTCGCACGGGTGAAGGCCAGCAAGCGCGCTGGCGCGTTGGGTATCAATATCGGCAAGAACGCCGCCACGCCAGCCGACAAGGCGACGGACGATTATCTTGTCGCTCTGCGTGCGGTCTACGAATTCGCGTCGTATGTGACGATCAACATTTCGTCGCCGAATACGCAGGGCCTGCGCGACATGCAGGGCCGCGACAGCCTCGACGAGCTGCTCGGCCTGCTGCGCGCGGAGCGTGATCGCCTCGCGGATCAGCACGATCGTTATGTCCCGCTGGCCGTGAAGATCGCGCCCGATCTGGACGAGGAACAGCTCGACGCCATTGCCGACCGTCTGCTTCATCACGGTATCGACGGGGTGATCGCCACGAACACGACGATCAGCCGCGAAGGTCTCGCGCCGCGATGGTGGCAGGAGGCGGGCGGTCTGAGCGGCGTGCCGGTACGCCCGGCGTCTACGCGGGTGATTGCCGCGTTACACGCCCGGGTCGGAACCAAGATTCCCATCATTGGCGTGGGTGGTATCCAGAGCGCGAGGGATGCGACCGAGAAGCTGGAGGCGGGTGCTACGGCGCTGCAGATCTACACCGGGCTGATCTACAAGGGCCCGGCGCTGGTGAGGGAATGCGCACAAGCGGCGGCGCTGGTCCGCGCCGGTCAGCGTGCAAGCGCGCTCAAGGACCTGGTCGGGACCGATCGAGCGCGCGCTTCAGCTGATCGCTGAACATCTGGCCGATGAAATCGATCGATTCGGCCAGGCGATGGCCGTCGTCGACGATATGTAGTGCGGCATGCCGGGTGCGGGCAAACCGCAGGCTCGAATCCAGCGGCACGATATCGTCGCCCCAGCCGTGAACGACCACGCTGTCGGCGGGGCAGTCCTCGGGGTCGCCCGGGTAGCCGTCCAGATAGAGCGCCGGCGCCATCAATAGCAGGGCGTCGGGTTTGATGACCTTGCAGGCCATCGCGGAGACATAACCGCCCATGCTCGAGCCGACCAGTACCAGTGGTGTGCCGACCGGCGCATGGGCGGTGAGCCGCTCGACACGTTTCACCGGGTCCATGAGGTCGCTGTAGTCCAGGCTCTCCACGGCGAAACCGAGGGATTCGGCAATGTTCGCCAGATGCTGAATCTTGCTGCCCCAGGGGCCGCTTTCCTTACCGTGGGCGAAGATGACGCGGGGTTCGGACATGTCGTGCTCGCTCGAATGGACGCTGCTCAGACCGGCGGCGTACTATGCCACGAGACACGGTCTCATCGTGTACTGACCATTACTCTTCGCGGGGATCGACTCTGAAATTCCTGTCTTTTCTGAACTGGGCCGCACTCGGTGTCGGCGCGCTCATGACGCTGCTCTACGCCGTCGTCTGCCTGATGATGTTGCCGTACCCGCAGCTGGTGTCCGATGCCGGCGGCGGCTTCGACCATGTGGTGCAGATCACGCTGGTGATGACACTGTTCACGGCGGCCGCGGGCCTGTCGACCTGGCTGCTGCAGAAACGCCATCGTGCGCTCTGGCTGGGGCAGGGCGTGCTTGTTGTCGCGCTCGTCGGTGTAATCCTGTTCGCCGTCACGCAGCGCTGATGCGAATCGCTAACGCGGCGGCGTGCGCCTCACGCCGTAGGCGCTCGTGAGCGCTGCACAGATGCGCGCGCAGCCACGCTGGCTGCTCGGCGCGCTTGTCCCGCTGTTCACCGGCCTTTTCTGGCTCGGGCTTGGCCTGCCGCACAGCGTGATATTGGCGTTCGTAGCCTGCCTGCCGGGCGTGCCGTTGATTGCCACGGGCACAGCGCTGTTGCTGTGGCCGGGCGATCGGCAGATCACCCATTTTCTTGCGCTCGTTTCGTTGCTGAGTCTCGTTCTCGCCGTGCTGGTGGCACCGTGGCTGGGTTGGGCGAGCATCGGGCTGTTCGTCGGCGGGTTGCTGTCGTTCCTGATGGCCGGGCGTGTGGCCGCGCGCCATTCGGTATTGCCGGCCGGCGTGCCGTTGCCGCCCTTGTCCTTGCGTGTGTACGCCAAGGTTGCGACCGATGAAGCGTTACTGGGTTTTTTCGTAAGTTTTGCACGCATTCCGCGAGGTCGCGTGGTCGAACGCGATGTCGACGAGTTGCAGTCGCTGCGTGCGGTTGCCGACGCGCGCGACTGGCGCGGCACACCCGCTGCATTTCACCGCACCCCCGAGCGGCCGGTCGATTTCACCCTCACGCCGAAGAAGTCGCAGGGCTGTTCGTTCGAATGGCTGGATTTCGAAAGCGGTTTCGTGGCCGACCCCGAATTACCCGGCGCCGAGCGCTGGCAGGGCCATTTGCCAAACCGGCGCATGTCGGCACGCATCTTCCGCCACCCGGGCGGACCACGTCCCTGGCTGATCTGCATTCACGGCTATCGCATGGGCCTGGACGGGCTCGACCTGTCGCTGTTTCGTGCCAATCGCATGCACCACAAGCTGGGCCTCAACGTGGCGATGCCGATCCTGCCGCTGCACGGCGCGCGCCGTATCGCTCGCATCACGGGCGGTCATTTTCTGGACGGGCCGCTGGCCGACCTGATTCATGCGCAGGCGCAGGGGCTGTGGGATCTGCGCCGGCTCAAGGCGTGGATCGGCGCGCAGCAGCCGGATATGCCGATCGGCGCGCTGGGCTACAGCCTCGGCGGCTATCACGCCGCGATGCTTGCAGCCTTCGAAGCGGATTTGGCCTGCGTGATCGCAGGCATCCCGCTCACCGATATACCGAATGCGCTCTGGAAACACATGCCGGACCTGCATCTGCGTTACATGGAAGCGCAGGGCATTTCGCAGGCCGAGCTCAGCGCGTTGCTCGCGCCGGTTTCGCCGCTGCATCTGAAGCCGGTCGTGCCACACGAGCGTCGTTATATCTTTGCGGCGACTGCCGACCAGCTGGTCGAGCCCGATCAGCCGTATCGGCTCTGGGAGCACTGGGACCGGCCTGCGATGCACTGGTATCACGGCTCGCATCTGTCGGTCCGCCGCGAGGCGGATCTGCTGCCATTCGTCGAGGACGCGCTGCGACGACACGGCCTGATCGACAGCAAACCGCCGGCGTAATCAGGCGTTCGCCATGGCGCGTGGTTGTGACGGGACCGTTCGCGCGCGAGAATGCCGCCCATATCTCGCTTTGTCGCTCATGGAAGGGGAATACAGGTGAACAACGTCGTCATATCGGCCTCCGGGCTCTACACGCCGCCGGAATCGGTTTCCAACGAGGAGCTGGTCACCGCCTTCAATGCTTATGTCGAGAACTTCAATCGCGATAACGCTAAGGCGATCGAAGCGGGCGATGTCGAAGCGTTGACGCCGTCGAACGCCGACTTCATCTACAAGGCGTCCGGCATCAAGAGCCGCTACGTTGTCGACAAGAAGGGCATTCTCGATCCCGAGGTCATGCACCCCTGGACGCGCACCCGCGGCAACGACGAGCAGTCGCTGCAGTGCGAGATGGCGATCGCCGCCATCGAGCCCTGCCTGGAGCGCGCGGGCAAGCGGCCCGAGGATGTCGATGCCGTGATCGTGGCCTGTTCCAACCTGCCGCGCCCGTACCCGGCGCTGGCCGTCGAGGTGCAGAAGTATCTCGGCGCGGGGCGCTTCGGTTTCGATATCAATGTGGCCTGTGCCTCTGCGGCGTTCGGCATTCAGACCGCCGCCGACATGATCAAGAGCGGCAGTGCTCGCACGGTGCTGATGGTCAACCCGGAGATCTGTTCGGCGCATCTGAACTTCCGCGATCGCGACAGCCATTTCATCTTCGGTGATGTCTGCACCGCAGCACTCATCGAACACGCTGATGACGTGGAAGAGGGCAAGGGCTTCGACGTGCTGGGCACCAAGCTCAAGACCGAGTTTTCCAACAACATCCGCAACAACTTCGGCTTTCTGAACCGCACCGAGTCCGAAGAGCGCTCGAATGCCGACAAGCTGTTCGTGCAGAACGGCCGTCGCGTGTTCAAGGAAGTCGCCCCGATGGTCGCCGAGATGATCGTCGAGCACGCCAACGAGCTCGACCTGACTGCCGCCGACATCAAGCGACTGTGGCTGCACCAGGCCAACATCAACATGAACACGCTGATCAGCAAGCGCGTGCTGGGCCGCGAAGCCGAAGCCGAGGAAATGCCGTCGGTATTGGCCGAATACGGCAACACCAGCTCTGCTTCGCCGGTTATCGTGTTCCACAAGTTCTCGGACGATCTGAAGTCCGGCGATATCGGCGTGCTATGCGGCTTCGGTGCCGGCTATTCGGCAGGCAGCGTCGTGACCCGCAAACGCTAAAGCTCGCGCCAACATTCCTCGTTTTCGCAAGGCAGTGACCTTATGAGCGGCAACCCGCAGCGCAAGTACCGCGCCGACTACGCCGTGCCGGCCTATCTCGTCGACACCGTGGATCTCGATTTCGATATTCGCGATGACCATACGACGGTTCGTGCCGTCTATGCCGTGCGTCGCAATCCCGAAAGCACGGCCACGCAGCAATGGCAGCTCGACGGGCGCGAGATGCGATTGGTCTCGGTCGCGATCGACGACCGCGAACTGGCCGAGAACGAATACGAGCTCCGCGACGATGCGTTGCTGATCAACAACCCGCCGGAGCAGTTCACGCTCACGATCGAGAACAGCATCGACCCCGAGCACAACCTGTCGCTGGAAGGCTTTTATCGCTCCGGCGATATCCTGTGCAGCCAGTGCGAGGCGAACGGCTTTTCGCGCATCACCTATTTTCCGGATCGCCCGGACGTGATGGCGCGTTACACGACACGCATCAGCGCCGATGCCAAGCGCTATCCCGTCCTGCTAGCCAACGGAAACTGCGTGGACTCGGGCGCGCTAGATGGCGGGCGCCATTACGCGGTCTTCGAAGACCCGTTCGACAAGCCCTGCTATCTGTTCGCGATCGTGGCCGGCGATCTGGGCATGATCCGCGACAGCTACACCACGGGCTCCGGCCGCAACGTGGACCTGCGCCTGTATACGGAACACGGCAACGAGGATCAGTGCGATCACGCCATGGCGTCGCTCAAACAGGCCATGGCCTGGGACGAGGACACCTACGGGCTGGAATACGATCTCGACAGTTATGTCACCGTCGCGGTCGGCAGCTTCAACATGGGCGCGATGGAGAACAAGGGCCTCAACGTGTTTAACACGGCCTGTATCTTCGCGCGCGCGGATACCGCTACCGACGCCGACTTCGCGCTGGTGCGCGACGTTGTCGCCCACGAGTATTTCCATAACTACACTGGCAACCGCGTGACCTGCCGCGACTGGTTCCAGCTGTCGCTCAAGGAAGGGCTGACGGTGTATCGCGAGCACCAGTTCGCGATAGACCAGGGTTCACCGGGCGTGACGCGCATCCGCCAGGTGCGCACCATGCGCGAGATCCAGTTCCCCGAGGACGGCGGCCCGCGCGCCCATCCGGTCCGCCCGGAATCCTATGTGGAAATGAACAATTTCTACACCATCACGGTGTACGAGAAGGGCGCCGAGGTGATCCACATGATCGCCCAGATGGCGGGCCGCGATGCCTTCATCGAGGCGGTGTGTCATTACCTGGACAAGCACGACGGCCAGGCGGTCACGATCGAGGACTTCGCGGTCGCGATGGAAGAATCCACGGGGCTCGACCTGGGTCAGTTCCGGCGCTGGTATGCCCAGGCCGGTACGCCGCGGGTGCGTGTCGCGACGTCTTTCGACGACGGCCAGCTTGCACTCACGCTGTCACAGCACACGCCGGCCACGCCTGGGCAAAGCGACAAGGTGGATTTCGATATCCCGGTTGAGATCGCGCTGTTCGACGGCGAGGGCCAACCCGCCCGTGAACCCGAGGTGCTGCGTCTGACCGAAACCCAGCAGACGTGGACGTTCGACGGCTTCAGTACCGAACCGACGGTCTCGGCGCTGCGTGGTTTCACCGCGCCCGTGCGGCTGGAATATGAGCAGAGTGATGCCGCACTGGCCCGGTTGATGGCTCATGACAGCGATCCGGTCTGCCGCTGGGACGCGGCCCAGGCGCTGTATCTGAAGACACTGGTCGCGGACGTGGCCGCGCGTCGCGAAAGCGCAGCGCCGGTCGAGGCGCCGGGCCTGTTGTTCGATGCGATCGCGACACTGCTCGACGACCCGCCCCAGGATCGCGAGCTGCTGGCCGAGATGCTGACCCTGCCCAGCGAGGCCATGATCGGCGAACAGTTCGATGCGATCGACGTGTTCGCGATCGACGCAGCGCGTACCGCGCTCAAGCAGGCGATCGCCCACCGCTTCGCTGCGCGGTTCGAATCACTCGCCGACGATCACGCGGCGCGCGATGCCTACGCGTTCAACGTCGAAGAAGCCGGCCGCCGGCGCGTGTTCGCGCTGGCGCTGGATTATCTGGCTGCAATCGACGCGCCGGGTATCGCGGCGCGCGCCGCCTCGCTCTACGACGCGGCCGACAACATGACCGATCGCATGGCCGCGCTGGAAACGCTGCGCGATATGGATGATCCCGAGCGCGATCGCGTGCTCGACGACTTTGCTCAGGTCTGGGCGGATTACCCGCTGGTCATGGACAAATGGCTGCGCCTGCAGGCAATGACCCGACGTGACGACAGCGTCGAACGGGTACGCACACTGCTCGCGGACGAGCGCTTCGACTTCACCAACCCGAACCGTATCCGTGCGCTGCTCGGCGGCTTTGCCCGCGGTAACCGCCCGGGTTTCCACCGTGCCGACGGCGCGGGACATGCGCTCGTCGCCGACGAAATCCTGCGTCTGGACGCGCTCAATCCGCAGTTGGCGGCCGCGCTTGCCGGCATTCTCGCGCCGTGGCGACGCCATGTGGCGTCTCAGGCGGATGGCATGTACGCGGCGCTCGAACGCCTGAGCGCAGCCGAGCTGTCGGACAACACGCGCGAGATCGTCGACGCGGGCCTCGAGCGAAGTGGGGCTGCAGCGTAAAAAGCCCGTCGCGGCGCGGCCTTCGCGTTGTCATATTGTTGTAATATCGAGTGCCTAGCGTTACGGCGTCATAGTCCCCATGAGACCCAACGTAATGCAGCACAAGCATGTTCTGATCGTCGAGGACGAAGGGCCGATTCGCGACATGATTCGGTTCGCGCTCGAGCGCTCGGATTTCACCGTAAGCGAGGCCGAGGATGCCCAGGAGGCGCGGCTCGCAATCGCCGAGCGCCGGCCCGACCTGGTGCTGCTGGACTGGATGCTGCCGGGTGTCTCCGGCGCCGAGTTCGCACGCGAACTGCGCCGCGACGAGCTCACCGCTGATCTCGCCATCATCATGGTGACTGCGCGGGTGGATGCCGACGACCGGGTACGCGGGCTCAACCTCGGCGCGGACGACTATGTCACCAAGCCGTTTTCCTCCTCCGAACTGGTCGCGCGCGTGCGTGCGGTGCTGCGGCGCAGCCTGCCGGGCGGCGAGGACGAAACGCTGGAGCTGGACGGTCTCACGCTCGATGCTGCCAGCCAGCGCGTGGCGGCCGGCGACGCGCCGGTCAAGCTTGGGCCGACCGAGTATCGGTTGCTGCGTTTTTTCATGAGCAATCCGGAGCGCGTCTACTCGCGCGAGCAGATGCTCGACCGCGTCTGGGGCCAGAATGTGTTCGTCGAGGAACGTACGGTGGACGTGCATATCCGTCGGCTGCGCAAGGCCCTCGCGCCGTTCGGTTTCGATCATTTCATACAGACCGTGCGAGGCAGCGGCTATCGTTTTTCGAGCAAGGCGGTTTAGCCGCCTCCCCAGTGCGGTGATTGCGCCATGAGCGGCATGCCGTCTGTCAGCGCGGTGCGGGTATGGCGACGCGAGTGCATGATCATCGTGCTGTGGCTGGCGCTGTGCGCGGTGCTCGGGCTCACGGTGGGCTATGTCCTCGTGGCTCTCTTGCTCGGGGTGTGTGCCTATCTGGGCATGCAGCTGATCTACGCCTACCAGCTTCACCGCTGGCTGCTTTCGGATCGCATCGAACCCTCGGACGGGTTCGGCGCCTGGCAGGAAATCTACACCGAGCTTTATCGCCTCAAGCAGCGCAATCGCAAGCGCAAGAAGCGCCTGAAGAGCATCGTCCATGAATTCCAGGCGTCGACTGCAGCCTTGCCGGACGGCGCCGTGGTGCTCGACTCCCAAGGCCGTATCGTCTGGTTCAACGATGCCGCCGGCGCGCTAATCGCGCTGCGTAGCCCGCAAGACCTGGGCCAGCGATTGGCCAATCTGTTGCGCCACCCGAAGGTGTCGGGTTATCTCGCCAGCGATACGGAGATCGGCGAGCTCGAGATTCCTTCGCCGGTGAATGAGGACGACACCGTTCTTTTGCGGCTCATTCCCTACGGCAATAACCAGCGTTTGATGATCGCTCGAGATATCAGCGAACAGAAACGCCTCGAACACACACGCCGCGACTTCGTTGCCAACGCCTCACATGAACTGCGCACGCCGCTGACCGTGTTGCGTGGGTACCTGGAGATGATGGAGGAAGAGGCCGTCGAGGCCGGCGCGCTCGAAAGCTGGCACGCGCCGATCCGCGAGATGGGTGAGCAGTCGCGGCGCATGAACCGGATTATCGAAAGCCTGCTCAAGCTCGCGCGTCTCGAAGGTGAGGGGCTGCAGCAGCGCCAAGAACATGTGGATGTCCCCACCATGATCGGTTCGTTGGTCGAGGATATGCGGCGCACCACGGCGGGCGCGACGCAGCAGATCACGATCGATACGGAAGCCGAGCTGGGTCTTTTCGGACGTCCGGGCGAACTGGAGAGCGTGTTCTCCAATCTGCTGTCCAATGCGGTGCGCTATACGCCCGACGAGGGCAGCATTCATGTGCGCTGGTGGCGTGAAGACGACGCGGCGTGTTTTGCGGTCGCAGATACCGGTCCCGGTATCGAAGCAGAGCATATTCCCCGCCTGACGGAGCGCTTCTATCGGGTGGATCCCGGGCGCAAGTCGAGCAGCGGCGGTACCGGGCTGGGGCTGGCTATCGTCAAGCACTGCCTGGAACATCACGAAGGGGAGCTCGACATTGCCAGCACGCCCGGCGAAGGCTCGACGTTCACCTGTCGATTCCCGGCCCAACGCGCGCTGGACCGTCGCGCGGCCTGACATTTGCCAAGCGCGGCATGAGCGCGTTCGGGCTGTCATGGAAGCGTCATATTACGGTTACATAGCTGTCATATCGCTCCGGTAGTTTCTTCCGCGGCTGACCAAGCCGAGACATTTACAGGGAGACACTACTGATGAACCGTTTTCAATTGCGCGCCGGGGGCGTGCTTGCAGGTGTGGCGATGACGGCGATGCCGATGTTCGCATCTGCCGGCATCACGCTATATGAAGAGGGGGACAAGTCCCTCGAGATCGGTGGTCGGCTGCAGCCGCAGTATCGGCTTGTCGACGGCGACAACGAAGGCGCCGACGGCAGCGATTCCGGCGACGACTTTTTCCTGCGCCGCATGCGCTTCTATATCGAAGGCACCGTTACCGAGAACATCTACGGTATCTGGCAGGTCGATTTCGGCGACACGTCCGACGATCCGGAAGTCAAGGACGCCTTCATCAACTATTCCGGCCTGCCGATGGGCAACATCACGGTCGGTAACGCCAAAGTGCCGTTCTCGCGTGAGTTGCTGACTTCTTCCAAGCGTCAGCAGTTCGTCGAGCGCACGGTGGTCGGTGACAACAACTTCGGCGTGCCGGATCGCCAGATGGGCGTAACCTACAACCTCAACGACAACGACATGGTCCAGGGCTCCATCGGTGCCTACCAGGCCGGTATCGACCCGAGCTTCTCCAAGATCGATTTTGAATCCCGCGTGAGCTCCGACGCCGAGTACTTCGGCAACATGGTGGCAGGTCGTATCGACATCACCCCGATGGGCGCGTTCAAGCTTGCCCAGGGCGCTTTCGGTGAAGACACCAAGTTCGGTCTCGGCCTGAACGCCTTCACCTGGGCCAACGACGACGATATCAGCGAAGGCGACATCCAGAACCAGTTCGACAGCGTCAACGGCTACGGCGTGGACGCGGCCTTCCGTTCGGGCTACTTCTCGATGGATGCCGGTGTGCAGTACTTCGACGCCGACACCATCGACGGTGCCGACGCGGCCACGGGTGTGGTCAACGAAGACGGCGACGCCCAGTTCTCGACCTACCTCGTGAAGGCGGGTTACATGATCGTGCCGAGCAAGCTCGAGTTCGTTGCCGGTTTCTCCGCGCTCGATCCGGATGACGGGTTCTTCGCCAATGGCGAGAACTACGACGATATGGACAAGCGTTATTCCGCCGGTCTGAACTACTTCTTCAACAAGCACAACGCCAAGATCCAGCTGACCTACGAAATGGGTCGTGACGTGCTTTACACGAACGATGCCAACGGCCAGGTCGAAACGCCGTCCAACATCGGTGGTGATCAGAACACGCTGTTCCTGCAGTTCCAGCAGGTCCTGTAACAGCGCCCCTGAGAAGAAGAAGACGGATTGCTCCCCCAATCGTGACCCCGGCCTCGGCCGGGGTCTTTTTTTGGTACGAGGGTTTTCATGAAGAATCTAATGATCGGCAGTTTGATTGCTGCGAGCGTGCTGGGTCTGGCCGCATGCAGTGATGATGACAACGACAGCGCGAACGACGGCAACAGCGGTTCGCAGGCCGCCCTGCATATCCAGCAGGCGGGTCGCTATCAGGTCGACCCATTCGCCTTTGACGAAGGCGCCGCCGAAATCGTCGCCCACGATGCCAGCCTCCAGCGGCTTTTCGTGGTCAATTCGGATGCCAAGACGGTCGACGTGCTGGATATCGCCGACCCAGCCAATATCCAGTTACTGGGTCAGATCGACGCCACCACCGAAGGCGCCGCCGCGAACAGCGTTGCGGTGTACCAGGGCACGGTGGCAGTCGCCATCGAGGCCGAGGATGCCCAGGCACCGGGCAAGGTCGTGTTCTATTCCGGCACCGGGCTGGAGAAATTGGGCGAAGCCACCGTCGGCGCATTGCCCGATATGGTCATCTTCACGCCGGACGGCCAGCGGGCGCTGGTCGCCAACGAGGGTGAGCCGAATGACGATTATGACGACGACCCGGAAGGCTCAATCAGCGTTGTAAACGTCAGTGCCGGCTTCAACGCGCCGACCGTCACCACGCTCGATTTCACTGCCTTCAACAGCCAGGCCGATGCCTTGCGCGACGCCGGCGTACGTATCTTCGGCCCCGGCGCGACCGCAGCTCAGGATTTCGAACCCGAATACATCACGGTCAATGCGGATGGCACGCGGGCTTATGTCAGCCTGCAAGAGAACAATGCCATTGCGGTGGTTGATCTCGATGCTCTGGAGATCACCGATGTGCTGCCGCTGGGCTACAAGGACCACAGCGTCGCGGGGCAGGGTATCGACCCCAGCAATTCGGACGGTTTCAACGTACGCACCGTGCCGGTGCTGGGCATGTACCAGCCGGACACGATCGCCTCGTTCGTACGCGACGGGGTGACGTATCTGCTCACCGCCAACGAAGGTGACGCGCGCGACTATGACGCTTTCAGCGAAGAGGTGGACGTGTCCGAGGTCGTGCTCGATGCCGAGGCTTTCCCGAACGCCTCGGCGCTGCAGACCGAAGAGCAGCTGGGCGACCTGAAGATCACCAGCACGCTCGGTGACGGCGCCGCAGACGACGCCTACGAGGCTCTGTATGCCTTCGGCGCGCGCTCGTTCTCCATTCGTCGCGCCGACGATGCGGCGCTCGTCTATGACTCCGGCGATGATTTCGAACGCATCACCGGCGAGCGCTACGGCGACGACTTCAACAACGACAACACCGAGAACGACGGCGACTCGCGCTCCGATAACAAGGGCCCGGAACCCGAAGCGATCGCCTACGGCGAAGTGGACGGGCGCGCGTTCGTGTTTATCGGCCTCGAACGCATGGGCGGCGTGCTCGTCTACGAGATCGTTGACGTCGCCGCGCCGCAGTTCGTGACCTATCTCAACAATCGTGACCTTGAGGCCGACCCGGAAGCAGGCATGGCGGGTGATCTCGGGCCCGAGAGCATTGTCTTCGTAGCCGCTGCGGATAGCCCGATCGAAGGCACGCCGCTGCTGGTCGTGGGTAACGAGATCAGCGGGTCGACAACGCTATACCGACTCACGCTCGAATAACGTCGTTTAGTCAGCAAGTTACAGGCCTGTCACAAAGCTGTCATGAAACAGCAATACGCTGTTCAAAGTCAGCTCCCACACTCACCGCAGGCCAGCGATGCTGGTCTGATATTTTTCATCCGGGAGACATTGATGAAAGTTCGTTTGCAACATTCGCTGGGCGCTGCGGTCGTGGCCGCCGGCGTGCTGGCTACGGCTGGCACGGCACAGGCTGCCGAGCAGATTCGTATCGTCGGTTCGTCGACGGTCTATCCGTTCTCGTCCTATGTGGCCGAAGAGCTGGGCGCAACCACCGACATTCGTACGCCGGTGGTGGAATCCACGGGTTCCGGCGGTGGCATGAAGCTGTTCTGTGGTGGTGTGGGCGACAAAACGCCGGACATCACTAACGCCTCGCGTCGCATGAAGCCGTCCGAGTTCAAGATGTGCCAGGACAATGGCGTCACCGACATCACCGAGAACGTGGTCGGCTTCGACGGCATCGTGGTCGCACAGAGCAAGCAGGACGACGCCATCGACCTGAGCCGCGAGCAGATTACGCTGGCCGTTGCTGCGAAGGTTCCGAAGGACGGCAAGCTCGTCGACAACCCCTACAACAAGTGGAGCGATATCGATTCGTCGCTGCCGGATCGCGAGATCCTGGTATACGGTCCGCCGACCTCGTCGGGCACGCGTGACGCCTTCGAAGAACTGGTTCTGGAGCATGGCTCCGAGAACATCGATGGCTATGGTGAGGCCTATACGAAGATCCGCCAGGACGGAAAGTACGTGCCTTCCGGCGAGAACGATAACCTGATCGTCAAGAAGCTCGCCCAGAACAAGGACGCTTTCGGCGTGTTCGGTTTCTCCTATCTTGAAGAGAATCGCGACACGCTTCAGGGCGCCAAGGTCGACGGCGTCGAGCCCGAGCGTGACCTGATCTCCTCGGGTGAGTACCCGGTCTCGCGTTCGCTGTTCTTCTACACCAAGAACGCGCACGTCGAGAAGGTCGAGGGCATGAAGGACTATGTCGACATGTTCCTGTCCGAGCAGATGGCCAGCGATCGTGGCTACCTGAAAAACTTGGGCCTGATTCCGCTGCCGGAAGATCGTCTCAAGTCAGAGCGTAGCGAGTGGGAATCCCGCGCGAAGCTGAAGGCTTCTGATCTGAAAGGCTAAGCACGCCTGCAAATGCAAGCCGGGACGGGGATCATCCCCGTCCCGGCTTCATCTTTCGTATCATGGCGACCCGTCGCCCGATATCTTTTCGATAGGAACGCGCTTTGGATACCAGCCAGACCCTGCTCGTTTTCTTCGGTGGCCTCGTGCCGATGGCGGCTATCGCCTTCGTGCTCGGCCGTCGCAAGGCGCTGCTCTCCGACGCCCGCGGTGCGCGCATGCACTCGCTGCCGGGGCAGTACGGCGTTTACGTCGCAACCTGGATGGCGTTGCCGGCACTGGCGATCGGCATCGTCGCCGCCTGTGCGGTTCTTGTTGGGGTGCGCGTGCCCGCAGCTCCGTTCGTGCTCTCTTTTGCACTGTTCGCTGCCGCGATTGGTTTTGCGATGGCGCTGCGGCGGGTGGAACCCAGCCTGCGTGCGCGCAATGCAATCGAGAAGTTTGTCTACTGGACGCTGTTTGCAGCGTCGCTGGTGTCGATCCTGACCACGTTCGGCATCATCATCTCCATTCTTTTCGAGGCGCTGAAGTTCTTCAATCAGGTCAGCGTCTGGGACTTCGTGACCGGCACCAACTGGAGCCCGGTCGCGAGCTTTCGCCCTGGTCAGGACGTGGCCGACTCGCAATTCGGCTCGGTGCCGCTGTTTGCCGGCACGTTCATGATCACGGCCATCGCGATGACGGTGGCCATTCCGGTCGGCCTGTTCGCCGCGATCTACATGTCGGAGTACGCCAGTTATCGCGTGCGTACCCTGGCCAAGCCGATGCTCGAGATCCTGGCCGGCATCCCGACCGTGGTCTACGGCTTCTTCGCCGCCATCACGGTCAGCCCGCTGGTCGTCGATTTCGCCAATTACTTCGGCCTCAACGCGTCGTATACCAACGCGCTCGCGCCCGGCCTGGTGATGGGGATCATGATCATTCCCTTCATCTCCTCGCTGTCGGATGACGTGATCAACGCCATCCCCAACAGCCTGCGCGAGGGTGCCTACGCGCTCGGCGCGACCAAGTCGGAGACGATCAAGCAGATCGTGTTGCCGGCCGCATTCCCCGGCATCATGGCCGCCGCATTGCTGGGTATCTCGCGCGCGTTGGGTGAAACGATGATCGTGGTCATGGCGGCCGGCCTGCGGCCGAACCTGACCTGGAACCCGCTCGAGGACATGACCACCGTGACCGTGCGCATCGTTGATGCGCTCACGGGCGATCAGTCCTTCGACAGCCCCGAGACACTGGCCGCCTTTGCACTCGGCCTGGTGCTGTTCGTGGTCACCCTGACGCTGAACCTGATTTCGATCATCGTGATCCGCAAGTTCCGCCAGTCCTACGAATAGCTACGCCCGGACTCGAAAGGAAATAATCGACATGAGCCAAGGGATAAGCCTGACGCCTTCGCGCCAGCTCAAGAAGCGATATCGCGCCGAGCGGCGCTTCAAGGCCTACTGTGTCGGCGCGCTGCTGCTGGCCATGGCCTTCCTCGTACTGTTCTTCGCCGACATGATTCGCCAGGGCCACTCGGCGTTTGTGCAGACGCAGATCCGAGCCGAGGTCACCTATAACGAAGACACGGTCAAATTCACGAGTGAAGCGGTCGACGAAAGCATTGCGCCATTGGTGTCGCGAGCGTTCTTTCGTGCCATCCCGCGACGCGTGGAGAACAATCCGGATCTCATGGGCACGACCCAGAGCGTATGGCTGACCGCCAACGCAGACGTGGATCAGTACCGCAAGGGCTACACCGACCGTCTCGAACCGGAAATGCTGTCTGCACTCGAGCGGCTGACATCCGAGGGCAACGTTGGCTACGGCTTCAACAAGGGGCTGTTCTTCTCCGGCGACTCGAAGATCCCCTCGAATGCCGGGCTTTGGTCGGCGTTCGTAGGCACGTTCTACGTGATGCTGGTTGTGCTCGCGGTGAGTTTTCCGATCGGTGTCGCGACGGCGATCTACCTGGAAGAGTTCGCGCCGGACAATCGCTTTACTCAGGCCGTCGAGATCAACATCAACAATCTCGCGGCAGTGCCATCGATCCTGTTCGGTCTGCTGGGTCTGGCGATCTTCATCAACTTCTTCGGGGTCCCGCGTTCGTCTGCGCTGGCAGGCGGTCTGACGCTGTCGTTGATGACGCTGCCGGTGATCATCATCAGCACACGCGCCGCGCTGCGAGCCGTGCCGCAGAACATTCGCCAGGGCGCACAGGCCGTTGGTGCGTCGCGCTGGCAGGCGATTCGTGATCATGTGCTGCCGCTGTCGTTGCCCGGCATTCTCACCGGCACGATCATCGGCGTGGCCCAGGCCATGGGTGAAACCGCGCCGCTGCTGCTCATCGGCATGATTGCCTATATTCCGGACGCACCCACGAGCATGACCGAGGCGGCTACCGTCCTGCCGGCCCAGATCTTCACCTGGGCGGGCATGCCCGAACGGGCATACGTCAGTCTTACCGCCGCCGGCATTCTCGTGCTGCTGTCGTTGCTGATCACCCTGAACGCAACGGCCGTGATTCTGCGAAACCGTTTCGAGCGTCGCTGGTAGGCCCCGAGTGAACGTTAACGATTTGAAACATTTTCCCTTTTCCAGGGCGGAGATTTAGGATGCGTACTCGAGACTTGACCGGTGACACGACCCAGGTGGTGCGTGTGCCCACCATGGAGCGCCCGCGAGTGAACCAGAGCACGAAGATGAGCATTGGCGATCTGGCCGTCTGGTACGGCGAGAAGCAGGCGCTGCACGGCGTGTCGATGGACGTCTACGAGAACGAGGTCACCGCGCTGATCGGCCCGTCCGGCTGTGGCAAGTCCACGTTCCTGCGCTGCCTGAACCGCATGAACGATCTGGTGCCCGGCGTGCGTATCGAAGGCGAGGTCGTGCTCGACGAGCAGAACATCTACGCCCCCGAGGTCGACGTGGTCGAGCTGCGTTCGCATATCGGCATGGTGTTCCAGAAGCCGAATCCGTTCCCGAAGTCGATCTACGAGAACATCGCCTACGCGCCCAAGATTCTCGGTCAGATCCGAAAGCGCACGGATATGGACGATCTGGTCGAGCGCTCGCTTCGGCGTGCCGGCCTGTGGGAAGAGGTCAAGGACCGGCTGTCCTCGCCGGGTCTGTCGCTTTCGGGTGGCCAGCAGCAGCGTCTGTGCATCGCCCGCGCCATCGCGGTGAGCCCGTCGGTGCTGCTCATGGACGAGCCCTGCAGCGCGCTCGATCCGGTGGCCACGGCGACCGTCGAGCAGCTCATCGACGAACTTAAAGAGAATTACACCATCGTGATCGTCACGCATAACCTGCAGCAGGCAGCGCGCGTGGCCGGTTATACGGCGTTTTTCCATCTCGGCAATATCATCGAGTTCTCGGACACGGATTCGCTGTTCACGCATCCGCGAGAGAAGAAGACCGAGGACTACATCACCGGCCGTTACGGCTGAGGAAAGATTCATGGAAAAGGTAGGTCTGGAAAAGCACACCTCGAAGCAGTTCGACGCCGATCTCGAGGACGTGCGTGAGCTGGTGCTCGCCATGGGCGGCCTGGTCGAACAGCAGATCGCGGACGCCGTACGTGCACTGATCACGGGCGAGGGCGGCCTTGGTGAGGACGTCGTGCGCGGCGACCACGAGGTCAACCGCATGGAGCTGGAGATCGACGAGGAATGCACTCGCATCCTCGCGCGGCGTGCGCCGCAGGCGGGTGATCTGCGTCTGGTGATCGCGATTGCCAAGACGATCACCGATCTCGAGCGCATCGGCGACGAAGCCGAGAAGATCGGGCGCATGGCCACGCATCTGGCCAGCTACGATCGGCCCAAGAGCGCGTTCCGCCAGATCGAGATGCTCGGCCGTCATGTGCGCGAGATGCTGCGTGATGCCCTGGACGCCTTCGCGCGCCTGGATTCGGAGGCCGCGGTGCGGGTGGCCCAGGCTGACACCGAGGTCGATCGTGAATACGAGGGCGTGGTGCGCCAGTGCATCACGTACATGATGGAAGACCCGCGCACCATCCGGCATATGCTGGACGTGCTCTGGGCGGTGAAGGCGCTGGAACGCATCGGCGATCACTCGACCAACATCGGCGAGTACGTGGTGTATTTCGTCGAAGGCAAGGACGTGCGCCATATTGGCCTCGAAGCCATGGAAGAGGAAGTCTCCAAGGGATCGCGCCGGCGCCGCGAGGCCGACTGAGACGCTCTACAGCGCAGCCCGTACGCCGACAGAGCCGCCGCGTGAGGCAAAATCATGCGGCGGCTTTGATACTATCGGCGACCCTGTTTGGCGCGGATAGCTGACTTGGCCCAGAAAAAGCGATCGACGCGATCACCCCAACGTCGTACCAGCGCGAAGAAACGCGCAAACCAGCGGCCCGGTTTCTTCCGGCGCCTGCTGCCTTACGTTTTCATGCTCGGTTGCCTAGCGGCCGTGGCTGTTGCCGGGTACATGGTGTATCTCGATGGCGCTGTGCGCGCCCAGTTCGAGGGCACGCGCTGGACGTTGCCGGCCAAGGTGTATGCCAGCCCACTGGAGATATATACCGGGCTTGACCTGTCGCGCAGCGAGATTACCTCGCGGCTGGATCGACAGGGTTATCGTTCAAGCTCCAGCCTGTCGCGCGCGGGTACGTATCGCAGCAGCGGCGGGCGTCTGGATATCCATACCCGGCCGTTTTCCTTCTGGGACGGCGATCAGGCCGCGCGCCAGATCCGGCTCGGCTTCGACAACACGGGCGTCAGCTCGCTGGGCGCGATCGACGACAAGGGCGATATTGCGCTGATCCGCCTCGATCCGTTGATGATCGGCAGCATTTACCCCAAGCAGGGCGAGGACCGCATTCTGGTCAAGCTCGGCGATGTGCCGCCGATGCTGCCGGCAGGCCTGATCACGGTCGAGGATCGTGACTTCATGAACCACTGGGGCGTATCGCCCAAGTCGATCATGCGCGCGGCCTGGGCCAACATGCGCGCGGGTGGCGTAGTGCAGGGTGGCTCGACCATCACCCAGCAGCTGGTCAAGAACTTCTACCTCAACAACCAGCAGACCTTGGTGCGCAAGGCCAAGGAAGCGCTGATGGCGATCCTGCTGGACGCGCACTACTCGAAGCCTGAAATCCTCGAGGCGTATCTCAACGAGGTCTATCTCGGCCAGGACGGCGGGCGCGCGATCCACGGATTCGGCCTGGCGAGCTACTTCTACTTCCAGAAACCGCTCGAGGAACTGCAGCCGCAGGAAATCGCGCTGCTGGTGGCGATGGTCAAGGGGCCGAGCTATTACAGCCCGCGTCGTCATCCCGAGCGCGCCAAGCGCCGGCGTGACCTCGTGCTGGATATGTTTCATTCCGCCGGCTTCTTGGAAGAAGAAAGCTGGCGCGAGGCCAAGAAGGCCGGCCTCGGTGTCACCACACGGTCGGTGCGCAGTACGAGCCAGTACCCCGCATTCATCGACCTGGTACGCCGTCAGCTGCTGGGCCAGTACAAGGATGCGGACCTCACCGAAGAGGGCCTGCGGGTGTTCACCACCCTCGACCCGACCGTGCAGGCCGCCACCGAGGCCCGCGTATCCAAGGGGCTCGACCAGGTCGAAGCCGCTCGCGGTATCGAACGCGACAGTCTGCAGGCCTCGGCGGTGGTCACCAGCGTGGAGGGCGGGCGTATTCTCGCGCTCGTCGGTGGCCGCGATGCCGGTTTCGCCGGCTTCAACCGAGCGCTGGACGCACGCCGGCCGATCGGTTCGCTGATGAAGCCGGTGGTTTATCTGACCGCGCTTGCCGATCCGTCGAAGTACAACGTGATCACACCGCTGGACGACAGTGCGCTGTCCGTGAAGCTCGCCAATGGCGATACCTGGCGGCCGCAGAACTATTCCAAGCGGACCCACGGCAACGCCGTGCCGCTGCACTACGCGCTGACGCACAGCTACAACCTGGCCACTTCGCGGCTGGCGCTCGACGTGGGCATTCCCAACGTCATCGAGACCCTCAAGTCGCTCGGCTACAACGGGGATCCGCTGTCGGTGCCGTCGCTGGCGCTGGGGGCCGTGGACATGGCGCCGTTGCAGGTCGCACAGGTCTACAACACGCTGGCCGCAGGCGGTTATTACACGCCGCTGCTGGCTATTCGTGACGTGACCACGCGCGACGGCGAGCCGCTGAGCCGGTATCCGCTCAAGATCAAGCGGGCCGTCGACGAGGCGCCGGTCTATCTGACCAACTGGGTCATGCAACGGGTGGCCCGCTTCGGCACCGGTGCGTCGATGTACAACACGCTGCCCGACTCGCTGAATGTGGCGGGCAAGACCGGCACCACCGACGACCTGCGTGACAGTTGGTTTGCCGGTTTCTCGGCCAATCGTCTGGCCGTGGTCTGGGTCGGCCGCGACGACAACAAGCCGGCTCAGCTGACCGGCGCGACCGGCGCCTTGCAGGTCTGGTCGCGCATCATGGCTGACCTGGAGCCGCGCGGCATCATGAACGTGCCGCCCGAGGGCGTGGTGGAAATCCCGCTGCGCATGCGCTTCGATCCGGAGCGTGGCGGCGATTCCTATAACAGCAGCCGCGATTGCAGCCGTACCGCGCAGGTGCCGTTCGTGCGTGGCGAGGTGCCGGATGGGCTTTCGTCCTGCGATAGCGATATCATGCAGGAGAACCGCTATCGTCGCCGTCAGCCTCCGGAACAACGTGAGGAAGACGACGGTAATTGGCTGCAGAAACTGTTTGGATGAATACCATGCAACGACTCTTCGCCCTGGTCGCCGTACTGGTCCTGGCCGGTTGCGCGACCTCGCAACGCACGACGTTCCCGCCGCCCCAGACACCAGCGCCGCCGCAGTCGCCCGCGCCTGAACGTCCGGCTTCGAAGCCCGGAGATCAGGTCGGCACGCCTGCGCCGAAGACGATGCCCGCCCGCACCGCTCAGGAAGCCAGCAGTCCGGCCGTCCTGTCGCTCATGGGCCGTGCCGACACACTCGCGCGCAACGGCAATATGGACATGTCGGCGGCGACCCTGGAACGTGCGCTCGATCTCGAGCCCCGTAACCCGTTCATCTACCAGCGCCTGGCCAGCGTCAAGCTCGCCCAGGGCCAGACCGGCCAGGCCGAGGCCATGGCACGCAAGTCGAACAGCGTGGCCGGCAACAATCCGTTTGTACGCGCGGACAACTGGCAGCTGATTGCGGAAGCACGGCGTACTGGCGGCGACCGTAGTGGCGCCGATGAGGCGGTCGGGCGCGCCAGCGACTATCGCAGTGCCAGCCAGCAATTGATGCGATGAGCGCTGCGGCAGGCGCCGCGCTATTCGGTGACGATGCAGCGCTGGCCGCGGCACTGCCCGGCTATGCCGCGCGTGCCGGGCAGGCCGAGATGGCCGGGGCGGTCGCAAAAGCGATCGACGAGGGCGGGCGCCTGGTCGTGGAGGCCGGCACCGGCACCGGCAAGACGCTCGCATACCTGCTGCCCGCGCTCGCCTCGCGGCGCAAGATCATCGTGTCCACCGCCACGCGTTATCTTCAGAGTCAGCTCGACGACAAGGACGTGCCGCTGGCTCAGACCGTGCTCGGGCGCGACGTGCACGCCACGGTTCTCAAGGGCCGAGCCAATTATCTGTGCCTGCACCGTCTGAACCTCACCGAGGGCAGCGGCGATCTCTATCTCGCCCCCAAGGTCCGTGCTGTGCGCGAGTGGGCCGCGCGCACCACGACCGGCGACCTGGGCGAGTTCGGCGACCTCGGCAATGGCGACGCGCTATGGCCGCGGATCACCTCGACCACGGACAACTGCCTCGGCCAGGAATGTCCGCTGTTCGACCAGTGCTGGGTCGTCCACGCCCGCCGCGAGGCACAGGCCGCCGACCTGGTGATCGTCAATCACTACCTGTTGTTTGCGGATCTCACTCTGCGAGAATCCGGTTTCGGTGAGGTCCTGCCGGGCGCGGATGCGATCGTGCTCGACGAAGCCCATCGGCTGCCGGATATCGCCGGCCGTTTCTTCGGCCAGGCGTTGTCCGCGCGCCAGCTCAAGGACCTGGTGCGCGACGGGCTCGCTGAACTGGATACGCTCGGCGGCGACATGCCGGGGTTGAAGGCCAAGCTCAAGGATGTCGGCAACGCCGAGCGGCGTTTCGGCGACGCGCTGGGCGACGCCGCCGGTAGTCGCAGCTGGATGGAGATCGAGACGCCGGAGCGCCGCGCAGCGCGAGACGATCTGGATGCAACGCTTTCAGCCCTGAAAGCCGGCCTCGAACCCGTCGCCAGCCGCAGCGATCGACTCAAGGCGCTTACGCGCCGTGCCGGCGAGCTGGCGACAGCACTCACCAGTGTCAGCGCGATCGACGCCGATCGCATCAGCTGGCTGGAAAAACGCGGCAACAGCTGGATCTGGCACAGCACGCCGTTGGACGTCGCCACGCCGTTCTCGCGCGCCATCGAGGCCTATCCCGGTGCCTGGATCTTCACGTCAGCGACGCTGGCGGTAAAGAACGATCTCGACTATTTCTGTCGTCGCCTCGGCCTGGCGGGCGTCGAGCAGCAGGTGCTCGCCAGCCCATTCGACTACGAAAACAACGCCATGCTCTATGCGCCGCGCACCATGCCGGCGCCCAACACGCCGGACTTCGACGATGCGGTCGTGGTCCAGACGCTGGCACTGCTCGAATCCTCGGGTGGCGGCGCGTTCCTCCTTTGCACCAGCTATCGCGCGGTGGCGCGCTACGGCGAAGCGTTGCACGCCGCGGGCGTCGAAGTGCTCACGCAGGGCAGCGCCCCACGCGCGACGCTGCTGGCCGATTTCCGTGACGACGACAACGCCGTACTGGTGGCAACCAGCAGCTTCTGGGAAGGCGTGGACGTACGCGGCCAGGCGTTGCGGCTCGTGATCATCGACCGGTTGCCGTTCGCGTCGCCGGCCGACCCGGTACTGGCCGCGCGTTTTACAGCCATGAAGGAGGCCGGCGAAAACCCCTTCATGGACTATCAGTTGCCGCAGGCGATTATCACCCTCAAGCAGGGCGTGGGACGGCTGATTCGTGATGCCGAAGACCGCGGCCTGCTCGCGATCTGCGACCCGCGCCTGTTCACCGCGCGCTACGGCAGCGCGATTCGTGCCAGCCTGCCGCCCATGCCTATAACCCGCGAGCAGGCCGTCGCCTGTGAGTTTCTCGACGGCGTGGCGACCGCATGACGCGCACGACAGGCCTGAAAATACTCGCGCTGGATGCCTCGACCGAAGCGTTGTCGGTCGCGCTGATCGATACCGCTGCAGACCACGATTTCGAGCATTTCGAGATTGCCCCGCAGCAGCATGCCCGGCGCCTGTTGCCGCAAGCCCAGGAGCTTCTGGGCCGCGCGGAGCTGACGCTGGCCGACCTGGACGGCTTCGCCTTCGGTCGAGGGCCTGGGGCGTTCACGGGCCTTCGGATTGCCGCCGGGCTGGTACAGGGTCTGGCCGGCGGGGCGGGCAAGCCGGTAGTGCCGGTATCCACGCTCGCGGCGCTGGCCTCGCGTTGCCAGCTCGACCCGGCCATCGATCATGTGCGGGTCGTTCAGGACGCGCGGATGGGCGAGGTGTATACCGCTGACTTTCGCCGTGGCCCGGACGGCGCCCCCGAGCCGCTGGGGCCGGAGCGGGTGATCTGCCCCGAGGCGCTCGATACCGAGTTCGAAACCCGCGATTGCGTGCGTGCCGGCAATGGCTGGGCGGTGATGGCGACGGCGCGCGGTGTCGACGCCGACACACTCACGCCAGTCGAGCACTGGCCCCATGCGCTGGATATCGCACGACTGGCCGAGCCGGTACTCGCTCGGGGCGAGGCCGGCACGGCCGCCGAGGCGCTGCCGGTCTATGTCCGCGACGACGTCGCCCGAAAGCCCGGTGGGCGCTGAAGCGTCCCGCTAGAAAGCAACATGAATAATCAATAGAGGAGATCGCCCCATGCTCTATCGTCTGGACGATATCGAACCCAACACGCCCGAAGCCGGCCAGTTTTTCGTGGCCGATAACGCGACCGTGATCGGCCGTGTCACGCTCGAGCGGGATGCCAGCATCTGGTTCAATGCCGTGCTGCGCGGCGACCAGGAAGAGATCCGTATCGGCGAGGGCAGCAACGTGCAGGAAGGCTGCGTCATGCATACCGACCCGGGCTATCCGCTTACCGTCGGCGCAGGCTGCACGATCGGGCACCAGGCGATGCTGCACGGCTGCACCATCGGCGACAACAGCCTGATCGGTATCAAGGCCACCGTGCTCAACGGCGCGAAGATTGGCCGAAACTGCCTGATCGGCGCGGGCGCGCTGGTGCCCGAAGGCAAGGAAATCCCTGACAACAGCATGGTGATCGGCGTGCCGGGCCGCGTGAAGCGCGAACTCAGCGACGCAGACGCCGATAAACTGCGCCACGGCGCGGCGCACTACGTCGAGAACTACAAGCGCTTTCTGGCCGGGCTGAAGCCGATCAGCTAGACCCGATCGCGGACGAGGAAGATATCGAATCGGATCGCCTTGCCCTCGACCGAGCGATCCGGCGGCGCCAGCGGCTTGCTACGTGCGTGCTGCTTGACCACCACCTGCCGGCCCGCGCGGGCCAGGGCCAGGTCGAGCAGCTCGCCGACATCCGTATCGCCGCCGACCAGTTCCCCCAGCCAGGCTAGGGCCTTCTGTGGGCGCGCCTTACGGCGGGTGGATTCGAACATCGGGTCGATATAGATCACGTCGAAGCCCGGTTGCGCGCTTTGCTGCGCGAGCCAGTTGATGGCGTCGGCCCGAATATTGGCCGACCAGTTGGCAAGCCAGTGCGGTCGCACTTCGATCTGTGCAGCGCGTTCGCGCGCGTCTTCGACCAGGGCGAACAGTACCGGATGGCGCTCGAGCGTGGTGGCGGTGCAGCCGAGCGCCGCCAGCGTGGCGGCGTCGCGGCCCAGCCCGCAGGTGGTGTCGAGCACCGACGAGTCGGGATGGCGGCGCAGGCCGATGGCCTTGGCGAGCGGCGACTTGCGCCCGCCCGCGGCGCGCCGCTCCACATTGCCGTCGAGCAGGTCGAGACATAGTCCGTTGTCGTTTGGGCCGGCCTCGGCGTGGCGCAGCGTCAGGCCCGCGGTTTCGTATTGCAGATAGAAACCGTCGGCCGGTGGCCCCTGGATCAGCGGAAAATCGCTGAGCAAGGCGGGCGGCATTGCCGCTTTCGTCACGAGTGGGGGCAGGCTGGTCACGGTCCGAGTCAACGTCCGCGCGGGATCGTCAAAGACTGCCAGTCTTGGCAGACAGCACAGCGGATAACGAGATGGGTCGGCGAGCGGTTCACGGGGTCATCGGCGCAGGGCGCGTGCGGGCAAAGGCTGGCCCGGCATGATGCGCGCATGCATATTTATTGGCCAGCGTACGACCGTTTTCTTGGCCACCGCAGGCTCGCCTGCATTATAGTTGACGGTCTGTTCAGAAGAGATGACGACATGGCCGATACCGCCGCGCAAACGTTGCCGGACAACGCGCTGGAAGCACTGCGAGAACGCACCACCGTGGTGGCCGACAGCGGCGACTTCGAAACCATCCGCGCGTATCGCCCGACAGACGCGACGACCAACCCGAGCCTCGTGCTGCAGGCCGCCGGCGACGCCCGCTATCGTCATCTCGTCGACGAGGCGCTGGCGAGTACGCCGACCCGCGGCGTGACCCGCGTCGAGCGTCTGATGACGCTGTTTGGCCGCGAGCTGACTGGAGTCGTGTCGCGCTACGTTTCCACCGAGGTGGATGCGCGGCTGTCCTTCGATACCGACGCCACCGTCCGCAAGGCGCGCGCACTGATTGCCGACTACGACGCCCTCGGCGTGCCGGCCGACCGGATCCTGATCAAGATCGCCAGTACCTGGGCCGGTATCCGTGCCGCGAGTGTGCTGGAATCCGAAGGCATTGCCTGCAACATGACGCTGATCTTTTCGCTTGCGCAGGCGCAGGCCTGTTTCGAGGCGGGCGTGACACTGATCTCGCCGTTCGTAGGCCGTATCACCGACTGGTACAAGAAGGCCGAGGGTGTCGAGCACTACGCGCCGACCGAGGACCCGGGGGTGCTGAGCGTTCAGCGCATCAACGCCTACGCCAAGACCCACGGCTACCCGACCCAGGTCATGGCGGCGAGCTTTCGCAATCGCGATCAGATTCTCGCGCTTTCCGGTGCGGACCTGATGACCATCTCGCCGGCGCTGCTCGAGGAGCTGGCCGGCATGGACGCATCGCAGGCGCCGGGGATGTCGCAGCAGACATCGGAGATTCCGCGCGTATCACTGGATCGCGCGCGCTTCGACTGGGCGATGAACGCGGATGCGATGGCGACCGAGAAACTCGCCGAAGGTATTCGTAAGTTCGCAGACGATCAGGTGGCGCTGGAAGCGCAGATGGCGGGCTGATCGGCCCGCAGAGGCTCTTAGCCTTCGAGGTAGTCGAGGATCGACTGGTAGCCGCCCTCGGTCAGCAGGATGGCGTTGACGGTGGTTTCGTAGATACGGCCAGCACTGCGCAGCTGCTCGATTTCGCGGCTGTCCTGACTGCTGCTGAGGTAGTAGAAGTCACGACCTTCGTCGAAACTGTCCTTGAGCTGCTTGAACGCCAGAAAGGCTGTGCCTTTCTTGGCACCTTGCGCCTGATCGATTTCCATCAGGCTCCAGGTCTTTTCGGTCTTGGCCATGCGAGACTCTAAGCTTAAGTTGGCGCCAAGCTAGCAGGCGCCCCGGGAAGGGTCAACGACCGGTGCATGATCCCACAAGCGTTGTTTCGCGGGGCCCGAGTTTCGTAATCTATAGGCCCAGCGCGGCATTCACACAACCAGCAGGTACCCGGATGAAAGTTAACGAACTGGTCGCACAGTGGCAGGCGAACGCGGGCGAGACCCGAACCGACGAAAGCTATGAGATTCGACTGCCGCTCTATGATGCCGCCAAGGTGGCCGCGCTTTGCGACCTGTTTCCCGGACTGACCCAGGAACGCATCCTCACGGATCTTCTCGCCGCAGCGCTCGACGAGCTGACCAGTTCCTTTTCGTACGAGCCGGGCAGCGAAATCGCGGCCTACGACGAAGAGGGCGATCCGATGTACGCGGATGCCGGCCTGACGCCGCGCTTTCAGGCGCTCGCCAAGGAATACGCCGAGCAGCTCAAGGCAAAGCAGGGCGGCTAGCGCGTTGCCGCCTTCCGACACGTTGACGCCGGGCGACTGGCATGCCCGGCTGTGCCATGCGCTGCGCACGCCATTACCGGCAGGCTACGCCGCGCCCAGCGAGAATCGGCCCGCAAGCGAACACGGCATCGCGGCCCGCCGAGCCGGCGTGCTGATTCCTGTCGTTGGCGCTGACGAGCCTTACGTCTATTTCACCCAGCGCAGTGCAGCGCTGAGGCATCACCCGGGGCAGATCAGTTTTCCCGGCGGCAGCGTGGAAACGCACGATGCCGACGCACGCGCGGCCGCGCTGCGCGAGGCGCATGAGGAAATCGATCTGGACCCGACGCATGTCGAGATCCTCGGCGAGCTGCCGGAATACCGCACGGTGACCGGGTTCGTCGTGAGTCCCTTCGTGGGCTGGGTTAATCCGGCCGCCACGGTCGCGCCGGACGACGCCGAAGTGGCGCGCCTGTTCGCGGTACCGCTCGCGCATATTGTCGATGTCGACAATTTTCACCAGTACTGTATCGAGCGCAATGGCCGCAATTACGAGGTGCAGGCGATCGACTACGGCGACGACCATATCTGGGGGGCGACCGCCGGCATGCTGCTCGGGCTCGTGCAGCGCCTGGCGCATGCCGAGAATCGCCCGCTCAAGGCACCGCGCATGACCTGCAACGCGCGATAGCGCATGGGCCGGCGAGCATATGGGTGAGAAACGCAAGGCACGGCAGGAACTGGAAGCGCTGCAGGCCCAGCTTCAGCGATTGCAGCTGGCCTATGCGCGCCAGGGCCGCAGCGCTGTCATCGTGCTGGAAGGCTGGGATGCGGCGGGCAAAGGCGGTCTGATCCGTCGTATCGGCTGGGTACTCGACCCTCGTACGCTATCGGTCTGGCAGACAGGCGCGCCCGACGCGGTCGAACGCCGCGAGCACTGGCTGCAGCGTTTCTGGCGGCGTATACCGCCCGCCGGCGAAATCGCGATCTTCGATCGCAGTTGGTATGGCCGCGTGTTGGTCGAGCGGGTCGAGGGATTTGCGCCCGAATCCGCTTGGCAGCGCGCTTACGACGAGATCAATGCCTTCGAACAGACGCTCGTCGACGACGGCATTCGTCTTGTGAAGCTGTTTCTCGATATCGACAGCGCGACCCAGCTGGAGCGTTTCACCGAACGCTACGAGAACCCGGCCAAGCGCTGGAAGCTCACCGCCGAGGACATTCGTAATCGCGCCCGGTGGGAGGATTACGAAAAAGCCTATGCCGATATGTTCAAGCGTTGCTCGACCGCGGCAGCGCCTTGGCAGCGTATCGATGCCAACGACAAGCGCGCAGCGCGTGTGGCGGCGCTGCGCGAGGTCGTGGCCGTATTGGCGCAGGACGTAGATACGGCATTGCCCGCGCCGGACACGGAAGTCGATACTTTCATGGCGGCGTTATCGCGCCGCCGCGCCGACTAGAGCCTTAGCCGTCCTTGTCCTTGACCGTACGGGCCACGTCCATGAGCGGCTCGATCAGATCCATGGGCAGCGGGAACACGATGGTGGAATTGTTCTCGCCGGCGATATCCACGAGCGTCTGCAGATAGCGTAGTTGCAGCGCCTGCGGCTCGCGGGCGAGCTGCTCGGCCGCACCGCGCAGGTTTTCGGCGGCCTGCATCTCGCCCTCGGCGTTGATCACCTTGGCGCGCCGGGCACGCTCGGCCTCGGCCTGGCGGGCGATTGCACGGGTCATGCTTTCGTCCAGGTCGACCTGCTTGATCTCGACGTTGGCGACCTTGATGCCCCAAGCGTCGGTATGCCGATCCAGAATGGCCTGGATATCGATATTGAGCTTGTCGCGCTCGGCCAGCATGTCGTCGAGTTCGTGCTTGCCCAGCACGCTGCGCAGGGTGGTCTGGGCCAACTGGCTGACCGCATCGTAGAAATGCTCGACCTCGACGATCGCCTTGTCGGCATTAATTACGCGGAAGTACACCACCGCGTTCACGCGTACTGACACGTTGTCGCGCGAGATCACGTCCTGCGGCGGCACGTCCATGACCACGGTGCGCATATCCACCTTGACCATCTTCTGCAGGATCGGGATGACCAGGAACAGGCCGGGGCCCTTCACGCCGGTCATGCGACCCAGGGTGAACATCACGCCGCGCTCGTACTCGGGCAGGATCTTGATCGAGACGAACACCAGCAGGGCCAGTAGAACTACGATCACAAAGCCGAAATTGATCAACATCACTATCTCCGCGGGGATGGCCGGCTCGGCGCGGTGCCGCCGCCAGCAAATGAGTGGTCCGCCGGTCCGGCGGGGCGCACGAAAACCTTCAGGCCTTCGGCGGCGGTGACCACGAGCTTGTCGTCGCAGGCGACAGGCGTAGCGCTCTCGGCCAACCAGGATTCGCCGTGCAGCAGCACGCGGCCTTCGGTTTCGAAGTCGGAGAGAGCCACGCAGCGCTCGCCGATCAGGCCGGCATGGCCGGTCTGTACCGTTTCGCGCCGAGAACGCAGGAACAGGTAGATGATGAGAAACAGCAGCAGCGCGCTGGCCACCGCGATACCGCCGATCAGGCCCATCGGGATTTCGAAGCCCGGCACGTCGGTATCCATGAGCATGATCGAGCCGAATACGAATGCAGTAACGCCGCCAAGGCCGAGGATACCGAAGCTGGGCGCGAACATCTCGGCAATCATCAGGCCTGCGCCGAGTGCGATCAGCGCCAGCCCCGCGTAATTGACCGGCAGCAGCTGAAAGGCGAAAAGCGCGCAGACGAGGCTGATGGCGCCCACTACCCCGGGTACCGCCGCGCCCGGATTAAGGCCTTCCAGGATCAGCCCGTAGATACCGATCATGAACAGCAGATAGGCGATCGTCGGGTTGGTGATGATCGACAACAGCTCGGTCTGCCAGCCGGGTTCGCGCGCTTCCAAGTTGGCGTTCGCAGTCACGAGCTGCTGGATGCCGGCCGTCGTCTCCACGCTGCGGCCGTCGATGGCGGCCAGCAGTTCTGACGTGTTGGCCGCGACCAGGTCGATCACGTTGGTGTCGAGCGCGGCTTGTGCAGACAGACTCTCGCCTTCACGCACCGCCTGCTCGGCCCAGTCTGCGTTACGTCCGCGCTGTTCGGCGAGACCACGAATATAGGCGACCGCGTCGTTCACCACCTTGCGGCGCTTGGCGGTGGCATCGTCGGCGGTGGCGGGCTGCGACTCCGACGTGTCGCCATCGCTGGCCGCGTCATCGTCGCTTTGGTCGTCCGCCGGCGCAGGTTCTCCGCCGCCCATGCCGCCGCCGAGTGAAACCGGCGTGGCCGCGCCTATGTTGGTAGCCGGCGCCATCGCTGCAATATGCGTGGCATAGAGGAGGTAGGTGCCAGCGCTCGCGGCGCGCGCGCCGCCGGGTGCGACATAACCGACTATCGGCACAGGGGAGGCGAGGATCGCTTGCACGATCTCGCGCATGGCGCCGTCCAGACCGCCCGGGGTGTCCAGTCGCAGAATCACGAGCGGCGCGTTCGATTCGGCGGCGGATTCGATCTCCGCCTGAACAAACCGACTGGTAGCCGGCCCGATCGCGCCGTTGATTGCGATCTCGCGTACGGACGTGTTTGTGTTCCCATCGCTTGACTGTGCGGCGACAAGCCCGCTGCCCGCGAGGATTGCGGCCAGCGCCAGCCCGATCAGCAATGCGCGGATGCGATACACCATTCGAGAACTACGCAGCGATCACCGCAGGCGATGCTCGCCGCGGCCGTCTGCGATGTGGAATCAGACGAGCTGTTCATAAAGCGCGACCAGCTGCTGGGTGATCTTGTGGGTAGGCGCATAGTGAATCAGCGGGATCGAGGCGTCGTGCGATTCACGCACCTTCACCGATGAGGTGATACGGGTTTCGATCAGCGGATGTCCTTCCGCGCTCAGTTCCTCGAGCATGCGCGCAGGCAGCTTCGCCCGCGCCTGGAACTGGTTCACGACAATGCCGTCGATGACCAGATCCGGATTGTGGTCGTCCTGAATCTCGTGGATGTTGTCGAACAGTGAATAGAGCGCCTGGCGGGCGAAATCGTCACAATCGAAGGGGATCAGGCAGCGATCGGCGGCGATCAGGGCCGACTGCGAGTAGAAGTTCAGTGCCGGCGGTGTGTCGATGAAAACCGAGTCGTAGCCTTCCAGACGCTCGAGCGATTGCTTGAGCTTGTAGATCTTGTGTTTGGCTTCCAGCTTCACGCGCAGTTCTTCGAGATCCGGATGCGCAGCCATCACCGACAGATTCTCGAACGGCGAGGGCGTGATGAAGTCTTCAAGCCCGCCGCTGCGCCGGCTGCGTGACAGCGTGGCCTCGAAAAAGTCCGCACTGCCGGCGTCGGCCTGGCGATCCTCGGACGACAGCAGGTACTGGCTCGCGTTACACTGGGCGTCCAGGTCGATGACGAGCGTGCGCTTGCCGCGTGCCGCGGCGATCGCGGCCAGATTACAGAGCAGAGTGGTCTTGCCGACCCCGCCTTTCTGATTGAACACAACGCGACGCGTCATCGGGCAACTCCTTGGGGAAACGATTGTTGTTGTATTGGGGCCACGGCACCGGCCGGAAAGGCCCGGTTTTCACAGTGTTCGAGCTTAGCGGGCTGCCGGCAGGCCGTCGAGCGTGTTTGCGATCGCCGGCAGCGCAACGCTCGCACGGTCGGCGATACGAATATCGACTGCGGACGACGCCGCGGTCGGCTCGGGGTTGATCTCGATTACGGTCGCAGGACCTGCGACCGCCTGCTCCACAAGCGCAGCCGCGGGGTAGACCTGGTTCGAAGTCCCGACCACCAGTACGCAGTCGCAGCGTCGGAGCTCGTCCTGGGCGCGATCGAGCGCTTCCATCGGCAGCATCTCGCCGAACCAGACCACGCCGGGGCGCGTGAGCGTGTCGCATTGCGGACAACGCGCCAGGGGCGCGCTTTCGTCCGGCTCGGCCACCGGCAGGACGGTTTCGACCGCACAGTTCGGGCATCGCTCGATCCAGATATTGCCGTGCAGCTCGGCGATGTCGCGGCTACCGGCTGCGGCGTGCAGACCGTCCACGTTCTGGGTTGCGATCGCGACGGGCAGATGGCGCTCGAGCGCGGCGATCGCCTCGTGCCCGGGATTGACGCCGCCACGCGCAATCAGCGCGCGCCGCCAGCGATACCAGCCAAGCACGCGCTCCGGTTGGGCCGCGAATGCTTCCGGGGTGGCCAGGTCCTGCGGCGAGAACTGTGCCCAGAGGCCGGTCTGCGCTTCGCGAAACGTGGGGATGCCGGATTCGGCGGAAATACCGGCACCGGAGAGTACGAGCAGCCGCTTGGCGCGGGCGATTGCGTACGCCGCTGCATCGGTCGGTTCGTGCTGGGTCATGAAAACAGGCCGACGCCCCGGAAGGCCATTAAAGAATGCTGCGGCCCATCGTAAGGGCCGCAGAACACTTCGTCACATGCGCGTCAACGGCGCGAACGCGGTGCCTTCACCGGGCGACGGCGCGGCATCCATTGCACGTGATACAGATCGTGGCGCCGGTCCAGCATGTTCTGGACCGAACCGGTCGTGCGGGCGTCCTGGAGCACGTCCAGGCGAACGTCCGCGATCGCCACCATTTCCACGTTGGGCGTGGTGTCGGCGGCAATGCCGTCGCGGGCAAAAGCGAAGTCGCAGGGCGTGATGATTGCGCTCTGGCCGTAGTGCAGATCCATGGCGTGAATACGCGGCAGGTTGCCGACGTTGCCCGCGGTCGCGACATAGATCTGGTTTTCGACCGCGCGCGCATGCGCCGAATAGCGCACGCGTAGATGGCCGTTGCGGTCCTCGGTGGAGAACGGCACGAACAGCATGTTGATGCCCTGATCCGCCAGATGGCGGCACAGCTCCGGGAACTCGCTGTCGTAGCAGACCAGCACACCGATCGGGCCACAGTCTGTCTCGATCGCGTTGAGCGAGTCGCCGCCGACGATGTTCCAGTAATGGCGCTCGCCGGGCGTCGGGTGGATCTTGGGCTGCTGGTATTCCGAGCCGTCTCGCAGGTAGACGTAGGCGATGTTCTGCAAATCCTCGCCGACCCGGGTCGGGTGCGAACCGGCGATTATGTTGATGTTGTATTTGACGGCCAGCGAAGCCATCAGCTCGCGGAACTCGTCGACGAAGTCCGCCAGGCGCTGGATCGCGGCGCGATGGCGCAGCTCTTCGTTCTTGATCGATAGCAGTTGGACCGTGAACAGCTCCGGGAAGACCACGAAATCCGCCTTGGCGTCTGCGGTCTCCTGTACGAAGTAGGTCACGATCTGGGCGAATTCGTCGAAGGAATCGATCGCACGCTGGCCGTATTGCACGGTGGCGATACGTACCGTTGCCGGGCGCTGCAGATGCACATGCGAGTCGCCGGCGACGTCTTCGCGGTATTTGTATTCCGGATTGCGCCAGAGCAGGTGGGCGCCGTAGCCCATGGAGGCTTCATCCGGCGGCAGGTAGTTCGGCATCACGCCCAACAGCTCATAGCCCTGGTTGAGCTGGAAGCTCAGGACCGAGTCGCGGATTTCCTTGTTCTGGACCGCTTCGACATAGGCCTCGGCGCTGCCGTACGTCTTGTACCGGCGCTTGAGGCCGGGCAGGCGGCCCGAAAAGACGATGCCCTTCAGGCCGAGCTTCATGCACAGGGCTTCGCGCTCGCGATACAGGCGCTGGCCGATGCGCAGGCCGCGCGCTTCGGGGTCGACACAGATCTCGTAGCCGTAGAGATAGTCGCCGTCGATATCGTGGGTCGAACCGTAGCCGTTACCAGTGATCCGCGCCCAGGTGTGCGGGCGCATGACCTGATCTTCGGGTAGACACAGCGTGGCGCAGTAGCCGACCACCTGGTCTTCGTAGACCGCGACCAGCTGGCCTTCCGGGAAGTTGTTGATCTGCCCGCGCAGCTCGTCGAACGTGTAATCGTCGAGGTTCGGGTAGGTGCGCTGGACGACCCCGTTGATCGCCGGAATATCGGACAGCTTGGCGGTACGGACGATCAGGCGCGAACGGCTTTGACTGGGCATGGGCAGCAATTCCCCGGTAACGATGAACAACCGCTGCGCACGATAACGCAGTGGCGGTGCCGATAGTTCAAGCCGCCGCCGACTTCACGCCGGCGACGGCTCGAGCGCCGCGTCGATCAGCTGGCGCGGCCGGCCTTCTTGCGCTCGTGCTCCTTGAGCCAGCGCTTGCGCACGCGCACGTTTGCCGGCGTGATCTCGACGAGTTCGTCGTCGTTGATGAACTCGAGCGCCTGTTCCAGCGTCATGCGCAGGGGCGGGGTAAGGTTGATGTTCTCGTCGGTGCCGGCCGCACGCACGTTGGTGAGCTGCTTGGCCTTGAGCACGTTGACGGTGAGATCGTTCTCGCGCGAGTGGATCCCCACGACCATGCCTTCATAGACCTCGTCGTTGGGCGAAACCATCATTTTGCCGCGGTCCTGCAGGTTGAACAGGGCGAAGCCGACTGCCTTGCCGGCCGCGTTCGAGATCAGCACGCCGGAGTGGCGCTGGCCGATCGCGTCGCCGCCGCGCGGGCCGTAGTGATCGAACACGTGGGTCACGATGCCGGTGCCGGAGGTGAGGCTCATGAACTCGGTCTGGAAGCCGATCAGCCCGCGTGACGGGATGATGAACTCCAGACGGGTGCGGCCGTTGCCGTCCGGCTGCATGTTGCGCAGCTGACCACGACGCTGGTTCAGGTTGTCGATGACCGCGCCCTGATGACCGTCCTCGATATCGCAGATCAGCAGTTCGTAGGGTTCGTGGATCTCGCCGTCGACCTCGCGGGTGACGACTTCCGGGCGTGAAACCGACAGCTCATAGCCTTCGCGGCGCATGGTTTCCAGCAGCACCGAAAGATGCAGCAGACCACGGCCGGACACCTTGAAGCGATCCGGATCGTTGCCGGTTTCGACGCGCATGGCCACGTTCGATTTCAGCTCGCGGAACAGGCGCTCGCGAATCTGGCGCGAGGTGAGATAGTCGCCGTCCTTGCCGGCCAGCGGTGATTTGTTGACCTCGAAGGTCATGCTCATGGTCGGCTCGTCGACGGTCAGCGCCGGCAGCGCCTCGGGCGCGCTGGTATCGCAGAGCGTGTCCGAGATATCCAGGCCGTCCATGCCGGTCAGGGCGACGATGTCGCCGGCCTGGGCCTGGTCGACTTCGACGCGGTTCAGGCCGAGAAAGCCGAATACACCGGCGATCTTGGCGTTACGCGTGTTGCCTTCGCGATCGACGATCGTGATCTGCGTGGCGGGCTTGATCGCGCCACGGGCGATACGGCCGATGCCGATCTGGCCCACGAAGCTGTTGTAGTCCAGCGTGGTGATCTGCATCTGGAACGGGCCGTCGGTTTTCACCGGCGGCGCCGGCACCCGGTCGGTAATGGTGCGGAAAAGCGGCTTCATGTCGCCTTCACGCACGTCGTCCTCGAGGCCGGCGTAGCCGCTCAGCGCGGAGGTATAGACGGTCGGGAAGTCTAGCTGCTCGTCGGTGGCGCCGAGCGAGTCGAACAGGTCGAAGGTCTGGGTCAGCACCCAGTCCGGGCGCGCGCCATCGCGGTCGATCTTGTTGATGACCACGATCGGCTTGAGGCCGAGCTCGAAGGCCTTTTCGGTCACGAAGCGTGTCTGCGGCATCGGGCCGTCGACCGCGTCGACCAGCAGCAACACGGAATCGACCATCGACAGAACACGCTCGACTTCGCCGCCGAAGTCCGCGTGGCCGGGGGTGTCGACGATGTTGATGCGGTAGTTCTCGTCGGAATCCGGGTCGCGCCACTCGATCGCAGTGTTCTTCGAGGTGATCGTGATCCCGCGTTCCTTCTCCAGATCATTGGAGTCCATGATCCGGTCGGCGACGTCCTCGCGCGCTTCGAAGGTGCCGGACTGGCGAAGCAGGCAGTCGACCAGCGTTGTCTTGCCGTGGTCGACGTGGGCGATAATCGCGATGTTGCGAAGATTTTCGATCATTAAGTGTGCGCTCGGGGCGTAGGGAAAAGCGCGCGCATTATCCAGTATTAGGGGCGTCCCGGCCAGCCGTGCCGCCAAATCGACTGCGTCCCTGTCTCAAGAAAGCGTGAATATCGCTGTAACGTGCATGCGATAATCACGCTCATGAGCGTTTCCAGCACGACACAGACGTCCGACGCCACGCCGCGCGGGATGACCCGGGGCAGCGCCTCCTATCGGCGCGCGAACATCGCCTTGTTCGCCGCCGGGTTCGCGACTTTTTCCTCGCTTTACAGCGTACAGCCGTTGATGCCGCTGTTTTCGAAAAATTTCGATATCACGCCGGCGGTGAGCAGTTTGTCCCTGTCGGCGAGCACGGGCGTGCTGGCTTTTACGTTATTTCTCGCTGGCCTGATGTCCGAGGCGATCGATCGCAAGAGGCTGATGAGTGCCTCGATGGTTGCCTCGGCAACATTGTCGGTTGTCGCGGCCTTCGCGCCCGGCTGGGGCGCCTTGCTGGCGGCACGCGCGCTCGAAGGTTTCGCGCTGGGCGGGGTGCCGGCGCTTGCGATCGCCTATCTTTCGGAAGAGATTGAGCCCGGAGACCTGGGGTCGGCAATGGGCCTGTATATCGCGGGCAGCGCGTTCGGCGGCATGAGCGGTCGCGTGATGGCCGGCGTCATCGCGGATATCGGCGGCTGGCGTGCCGCAATTGGTGGTATCGGCGCGCTGGGCTTCATCGCAGCGGCCGTATTCATGGTGATGCTGCCGCCGTCGCGGAATTTCACCGCGAAAAAGGGCCTCAAGCTGGCAGACCACTTCGCACCCATCGCGCGCCATCTGCGCCATGGGGCGTTGCCGTGGCTATTCCTCAGCGGTTTTTTGCTGATGGGCTCTTTCGTGTCGGTGTACAACTACATCGGCTATCGGCTGGCCGAGCCGCCGTTCTCGCTAAGCCAGACGGCGGTGGGTGCAATCTTCGTCGTCTATTTGCTGGGCATCGTCGCATCAGCCGTGTTCGGGCGTCTCTCCGATCGTTACGGGCGGGCGCCGGTCATGGTGGCCGCGATCGCGCTGATGAGTCTGGGACTGGTCTGCATGCTCCCGAACTCGCTGCCCGCGATCGTGCTCGGTATCGCGCTGCTCACCGTCGGCTTCTTTGCCGGCCATTCGGTCGCCAGCGGCTGGGTCGGCCCACTCGCGGAAGGCGGCAAGGGTCAGGCGGCCGGACTTTATCTGCTGGCCTATTACCTCGGTTCGAGCGTGGTCGGCTCGCTGGGCGGCGTGTTCTGGTCGGCCTATGGCTGGTGGGGCGTTGCCGGCATGGTCGCCGCTCTATTGCTGGTCGGGGTGGCCGCGACGGCACAACTCATGCGCTGGCAAAGCCGACACTGACGCGGTGGCTGTTCAAGTTGTTTCTAGGCTGAAAAACCACCGGCAAACGTTTGACATAGAAGAAACATGTTTAGCGCGATGACCACCGCTGCAATACTCCATGCGAGCAGGGTCGTCGCGCGGCGATTGACCAGTGGGCCCATCACGTCGCGATTCGAGCAGAACAGCAGCAGCGGAATCAGTGCGAACGGGATACCGAAAGACAACACCACCTGACTCATCACCAGCGCCGTGGTCGCATCCACACCCATGGCAAGAATCGCCAGGGCCGGCGCCATGGTGATCATGCGTCGCGCAAATAGCGGAATGCGCCGCTTGATGAAGCCCTGCATCACCACCTGGCCGCTCATCGTGCCGACCGAAGAGCTGGAAAAGCCGCTGGCCAGAAGCCCCACGCCGAACAGCGTCGCGGCGAGCGGGCCGGCGTAGTCGCCCAGATGCTGGAACGCGCCTTCGAGCGTGGAAACGTGTACGTCCGCGCCGAAGAACAGGCCGGCCGCCATGATCAACATGGCGGCATTGATCAGTCCGGCCACGCCCATCGCAATGAGGATATCGGCGAATTCGAAACGGAAGATGCGCCGGCGCTCGTCGTCGTCTCGACCGACCACGCGGCGCTGCGTCAGCGCGGAATGGAGATAAATCACATGCGGCATCACGGTCGCGCCGAGGATGCCCGCGGCCAGCATCACGCTCTCGCTACCCTGGAACGCCGGCACGAGGCCGAGGCTCAATTCGCCCATGTCGGGCTGTGCGACATAGACCTCGTAGGCAAAGGACACGATCACCACGCCGACGAGTGCCGTGATACCGGCTTCGAGCGGGCGAAAGCCGCGCCGTTGCAGTTCGAGCAGGCCAAACGAGAACACGCCGGTGATCACCGCGGCCGGAAACAGGGGGATCCCGAATAATAGATAGAGCCCCAGCGCGCCGCCTATGAACTCGGCCAGATCCGTGGCAATCGCGATGATCTCGGCCTGTATCCAGAGCCCGATGGTCACCGGGCGCGGGAAGCGTTCGCGACAGACTTCAGGCACGTTCTTGCCGGTCGCAATGCCCAGTTTGGCCGACATGGTCTGGATAAGAATCGCCATGAGGTTGGAGACGATCACAACCCAGAGCAGGAGATAGCCGAAGCTGGAACCGGCCTGAATGTTGGTCGCGAAGTTGCCGGGGTCGATATACGCGACCGCAGCAATGAAGGCGGGGCCCAGAAAAGGCCAGAGGCCGCGCAGGCCGCGATGTCGCCCGTCGAGGGCGGCCTGGGCTGCGGTAATGGTGGCCTGTTCGCCGGGCAGTCTATCCAGCGAGTCGCTAGTGGACTCGGCGCTCATCGAGGATCAGGCACACGTAACACCGGGAGCGTTGGCTGGGGCCGCCAGCGCAACGCATAGCCGAAGGCTTCAAAACTTAGCATCGGCTAAAAATAGCGCTGACGGCTTGATCGGTCAAGGAAACCTGCGCTGGCGCTTGTCGTCCGGGGCCGTACAATCACGACATGCAGGATTCGACGCAGAACCCCGAGACGAACCCGAGCGACGTGCTCGCCGGCCCGATTCTGCGCCAGGCGCATAGCTCGCGGCTGGTGCTGTGGCTTGCGGTACGGCATCCCATGCCGTTGAAACTCGCGCTGTATCGCGACGACGACGGGGGGCGTCAGATCCCGGACGATCTTGTTGTGCTGGACGGCTATCGGCGTGACCTGCAGATCGGCACCGACGCCTGGCTAGTATTCATCGATGTGGATCTGGACGCGGCAGGCGTCGAGCCTCTCGCGCAGCGGCGCGCGATTGGCTACGACTTGTTGTTGGGCGACGCGGAAACGTCGCTTGCCGTGATCGAGCCCGGTCTCTGCTATCCCGGCGAGTCACGTCCGCGTTTCGTGATCAAGACCGAACTGGACAGCCTTTTACACGGTTCCTGTCGTCGCCCGCATCATCCGTCGGGCGATGGTATGGCGCGCGCTGATCGCTGGCTTGCCGAGCGGCGCGACAACAGCGAGGCGTGGCCGGTCGCCGTGTTGCTGACCGGCGATCAGATCTATGCCGACGATGTCGCCGGGCCGCTGCTACGCGCGATCCATACGGTGATCGCGCAACTCGGCCTCTGGTCCGAGACCCTGGAAGGCGCGACGCTCGACGACAGCGACGCCCTCTATGCCTGTACATCGTGCTATTACCGGCGCGACGAACTGCTGCCGCAGGAGAAGACCAGCCGCGACCTGCGCGATCGTTTCTTCGGCGGCACACGCAAGCCGGTATTCACCTCGGCTTCATCCGGCAATCATCTGATCACGCTCGCGGAAGTGCTCGCGATGTATCTGCTGTGCTGGTCGGACGTGCCTTGGCGCGGACTCGAATACAGCCGCCCCGCGCTCGACGAGGAGGAGTCCGCGATCTACGACGAGGAGGCGGTCGCGATCGATAACTTCGTCGCGGAGCTGGGGGCCACGCGTCGCCTCATGGCCAATAGCGTCACCGCGATGATCTTCGACGACCACGACGTCACCGACGACTGGAACCTCACTGGCGAATGGATGGATACCGCCTATGGGCACCCGTTTTCGCGGCGCATCATCGGTAACGCGCTGGTCGCCTATCTGCTTTGCCAGGGCTGGGGCAATCGCCCAGAAGTGTTCGAAGACTCGGTCTGGCCCCGCGTCGAGCACTATGCCGAGCGCCGCGATGCCGAGTCGCAGGACGCGTTGATCGACTGCCTGCTCGAATTCCGCGGCTGGGACTTCATCCTCGACACCGAGCCCGGCGTGGTCGTTCTCGACACCCGCACGCGGCGCTGGCGGCGCAGCCGGCGACCGTCCATGCCGTCCGGGTTGATGGACTGGGAAGCGCTCAGCGATATGCAGACGAAGCTCATGGACCGCCGCAGCGTGGTCATGGTGTCTGCGGCGCCGATCTTTGGCGTGAAGCTCATCGAGAATATCCAGCGCATCTTCACCTGGTTCGGCAAACCCTTGATGGTGGATGCCGAGAACTGGATGGCTCATCCCGGCGCGGCTTACACGCTGCTCAATATCTTTCGCCACGGCAATACGCCCAAGAACTTCACCATCCTGTCGGGCGACGTGCATTATTCGTTCGTCTACGACGTGACGCTGCGGTTCTCGGCCGCCCACCAGAGGATCTGGCAGATCACCAGCAGCGGTGTGAAGAACGAGTTTCCGCGCAAGTTGCTCGACTGGTTCGACCGGCTCAATCGATGGCTTTATGCACCGTATTCGCCGCTGAACTGGTTTACCAAACGCCGGCGCATGCGCGTCAATCCGCGTCGGCCGAGCCCGGCCAGCCACGGCGAGCGCCTGGTCAACGGCGCGGGTATGGGCTATGTGCGCTTTAATCCGGCCGGCCAGCCGATCGAGATCCGCGAGCTCGGCGTGGACGATTCTGATGTCGTATTCGAGGTCAGCGACGAGGAAGAGGTGTGAGCGGCTGAACATTATCTAGTGGCTGTTGCCTTAGGGGCAGGGACGCGCCGCCAGCGATGTCCGTATGCGATCCACCCATTGGAGATGACCCCGTGACCGTGACGAAACCGGCCTTGACGCTTGCCGTGACGACTATCGTGTTAGCAGCCCTGCCTGTCACAGCTTGGGCCGAGAATGCACTGGCCGCGCTCGACACGAATGGAGACGGCGTCATCGGTCGCCAGGAAGCGGTGTCGGCACAGGTCGAATCGTTCCGTCGTCTGGACGAGAATGAAGACGGTCAGATCAGCCTTGATGAGCTCGAAGCCGGCCAGGCAACGCCGGAATCGGAACAGCCGCCGCGTGACGTCCAGCGCGCCCGTGACAAGGCACGCGAGCGCTGGTTCAAGAATCTCGATCGCGACCAGAGCGACGGTATTTCGCTATCCGAGTACCAGTCGGCGATGACCCCTTATTTCGATCGGCTCGATGCCGATAGCAACGGCGTGCTCGACGGCCCCGAACTCAAACGCGCCATCGGCATGGACGACGCCGACCGCTAGCCGGCCAGACCCGCGCTATTGCTGAAGCGCGCGTGCCAAGGCGTCGGCCCCCTCGGTAAGGGCTGCGTCACCGCCGGCCACCGCGCCGGCGAAGTTCAAAAAGCCGTGAATCATGGTGGGCTTGCGCGAGACCGTAACGTCCACGCCCGATGCCTTCATGGCTTCGGCATAGGCTTCGCCTTCGTCGCGCAGAGGGTCGAACCCGCCCGTGATCACGATAGCCGGTGCCACGCCGCTGGTATCGCCGTAGATCGGCGACACACGCGGGTCGCTGTTGTCCACCGACTCGGGGATGTAATGCCCCCGGAACCAGTCCATTGACGATTTTTCCAGGAGAAACCCCTTGGCAAAAGTCCGCACGGATTCTCGATCCTTGGCGAAATCGACCGTGGGATAGAACAGTAGCTGGAAAGCGGGCGGCACGGTGTCCTTACGTGTGGCCTGGGCCACGACGGCCGCAAGATTGCCCCCGGCGCTGTCGCCACCGACCGCCAGGCGGTTTGCATCGACGCCCAGCTCGTCTGCACGGACAACAATGTCGCGAAAGGACGCGATGGCGTCCTCGACGCCGGCCGGGGCCGGATGCTCCGGTGCGAGCCGATATTCCACGGAGATCACCACACAGTTCGCGCGTTCGGCCAGGGCGCGACAGACGCCGTCGTGCGAGTCGACCGAGCCGATCACGAAGCCGCCGCCATGGTAGAACACGAGTGCACCGGCCTTTGGCGGACACGCCGCGGGGCGGTAAACGCGCGCCGGCAACGGTCCGGCGCCGCCGGCGAGTTTGACCTCGCGGGTCTCGACCGGCTGCTCGGTGCCGGGCTCGAGGAGCTGGCACTGTCCTTCCATGAGCGCGCGCTCGCGCTCGACCGCGCGGCCGCCCAGGGCCGCACCGCCGCGTAGGTTCTGCAGGCGCAGCAACATCTGCGTCTGCACGTCGAGCGTCTGGCCGTCCAGCACAACGGGGCGCCCGGCCAGAATGCGCAGCAGCGCCGCGGGGAGGTTGAGCGTAGTGCGGGCCAGGCCGCCTTCAATACGGCTGGCAAGAGTTTGTGCCTTCATGATCACCCGAGGTCTGACAAACCGGCGGCCAGTAAACTGACCGCGTGCATTGTCAGAAGTCTAGCGCATTGCGCATCGCCCCGCGTTGAGCTCGCCTGACGCCAACCCGTTACTGGTTGCGGAATCCGTCGGCGAGCACATAGAACTCGACGTCCATGCCCGACAAGGGCTCGCGGAGTTGATCCAGTTCCGATTGCGGGCCATGGAGTTCCAGGCGGGTGAGCGTAGCCACCTCCTGGGCTTCGGCGAACAGGGCGCCGACATTGTCCAGATGGGCGAGAACCCCGGCAGCGCCGTCGTAGCCTTCGCGGCAGGTGGCCTTGTTGCCATCGAAAAGAAAACCGTAATACAGGCAGGCCGGCTCGGTGCGCGATGCCTCCACGAAGCGCTCTACCAACCCCATGAATTCTTCCATGCGGTCTTCAGGTACTTCGAAATAGGGTGCGATCGAGCAGCAGTTATCGGTGGCCATGACGTTGTCCTTGCGATGGAGAGTGCTAGCCGAGCATAGACCCAGCGCGTACGTCGCGGCTAGCCATGTCTAGCGGCTGAAGGTGTCGATTTGCGTCACGCTGTAGTTCGGTACGGTCCAAAAGGTGACAAAAACGGGCTAAGTACAGTTCGTGATTTAATTGCGCACATGATGCTGGTGTACTCACTCGCTTTGCGTGGGATTCGATGACCCGATGATCGACCTGAACTTGTTACAACACGCCGTTATGGACTCTCGTGACGGTATTTCGATTGCTGTCGCGGGGGAGGTCGATACTCCGCTGATCTTCGTCAATCCCGCGTTCGAGCGAATGACGGGTTATAGCTACGACGAAGCGGTCGGGCGCAATTGTCGGTTTCTGCAACAAGGCTATGTCGATCCCGATCAACGAGAAGCCATGCGGGCTGCGGTAGCCAAAGGCGAGGGATTTTCGGAGGTGCTGCCGAACTATCGCAAGGACGGCACGTTGTTCTGGAACGAGTTGAGTGTTTCTCCGATCCACGACGAACACGGCACAGTTACCCATTACATAGGCTTCCAGAAGGATGTGACACAACGCGTGTTGCTGGACGAAAAGCTGCGCGCGCGCAATCGCGATCTGGAATCTGCCAAACGCGCGTTAGAGGAATTGGTCACGCTCGACGCTCTCACGGGTGTCTACAACCGCCGCCATTTCGACAGCCGTATGGGCACGCTATGGAAGATATCCGCACGCACGGCGGAATCCATGGCGATCTTCTTCATCGATATCGATCACTTCAAGGCCTATAACGACCATTTCGGTCACCAGAAAGGCGACGAAGCCCTCATCGATGTGGCCCAGACGTTGGCAGAGAGTTTCCAGCGCGGTTCGGACTTTCTTGCCCGTTACGGCGGTGAGGAATTCGTGGTGGTAGCCTGCGGTATGGACCGGCAACCGGCCGGCTATTTCGCCGACGAGCTGTGCCGCCGTATCCGTGATCTGGGGATCCCCAATCCGGACTCACCCAGTGGTCGGTTGACGATCAGTGTGGGCTACACCGTTGTCATCCCGCAGCCGGGCATGGAGGCCAACGCCGCGGTCAAACGCGCAGACGAAGCTCTGTTCGCCGCAAAGCATGCCGGTCGCAACTGTGCCCAAAGCGCGCCCGCGCCGACGCCGTCGGTCACGGTGCGAGAGAAGCGCGTACAGAAGACCAGTTCGGGTAGCTAGCGCGAGCCCTCGGGCGCGTTCAGATGGATCGAAAGGCGTCGGTCGCTTCCAGCAGCTGATGCCGATTGCCCGGTTCGAATGCCGAATGGCCGGCATCCGGCGTGATGCGCAGATCGGCTTCGGGCCACGCTCGGTGCAGGTCCCAGGCGTTGGCGAGAGGACAAACGACGTCATAGCGGCCGTGCACGATCACGGTCGGAATATCGCGGATCGCGTCGATATTCCGTAGCAGCTGGTCATCGCGCTCGAAGAAGCCGCCGTGTACGAAGTAGTGGCACTCGATACGCGCGAAAGCCAACGCAAACTGGCTTGCCGTCGTAGTGCTCATGTAGTCACGGCTGGGCGTCAGATAGCTCGTCGCACCTTCCCAGCCGGACCAGTGCCGGGCGGCGGCCAGGCGCACAGCCTCGTTGTCGCTGGTCAGGCGACGATAGTAGGCGCTGATCAGATCCGCCTGCTCGCCGGCCGGTATATGGTCGCGATAGGCCTCGAACACGTCTGGAAAGAGCGCACTCGCGCCTTGCTGATAGAACCACAGCATCTCTGCACGCCGCAGCATGAAGATCCCGCGTAGCACGAGTTCGGTCACGCGTGCCGGATGGCTCTGGGCATAGGCCAGCGCCAGGGTCGAGCCCCAGGAACCGCCGAATACCTGCCAGCGCTCGATGCCGAGCTTTTCGCGTAGGCGTTCGATATCGGCGACCAGATGCCAGGTTGTGTTGTCGACGAGATCTGCATGGGGCGTCGACCGGCCACAGCCACGCTGATCGAACAGCACGATCCGATAGTGATCGGGATCGAAGAACCGTCGGCTGCTCGGCCCGGCGCCCCCGCCCGGGCCGCCGTGCAGGAAAACCACCGGCTTGCCCTGCGGATTGCCGCACTGCTCGTAGTAGAGCGTGTGTCGATCGTCGACCGCGAGCTGGCCGCTGTCGTAGGGCTCGATTTCGGGATAGAGCGGGCGATGGTCCGTGCGCTGCGCGGTCTCGGTCATGCGGATGGTTATCCTGCGGATTCAGCCGCTCAGGCTATCATCGCCGACAACGCGGCTGTCTGTGCTCAGCCGGGCATGAGCACCAGCGTGAGGACAGCGGCAAGCGTTGAGGCCAGCGTAAGCGCCATTAGCGAAAGTCTCGAGCTCCAGCCGACGGTGATACGCCAGTTGTCGTAACCGGTCAGCCGCTGTACCAGCAGTGCATTGGCCGAATAGGGCGTACCGGCGATCGTCAGCCCCCAGCCACACACCATGGCAACAGCCAGCCCAAGCCCGGCGCCTTCCGGCCAGAGCTGGCCCGATAGGCCGCCGACCATGGTGACGAGAATCAACGGATTGATGCCCACGAGGCCGCCGGCAAACAGTGTCCACGGCAGGCCGAGCGCGATCGCCGGAAACGCCCAGGCGGGCAGTTCGAACGCGGCGCCCAGGTGGCTCGAGACGAACGCGCTCAGGGTCGCGCCCAGAAATGCCGAGCCGCAGATGATCGCCAGCTCGTTGCCGATGCTGTCCATGCGCGGCGGCACGCGCCGGCCCGGGCTCCCGGCCAGGCCGAGCGCAACCACCAGCAGGCAGCTGCAGGTGACGGCCTGGGCATAGGCCAGGCCGAGAAGAGCGCGGGAAACGAATGTGCCGATACAGATCAGCGCGATGCAGCCGCCGAAGAACAGCCACGAAGCAAGCACGTGCTCCGGCGCCTGGCGTTCTTGTTCGCCCGGCGTATCGTTCTCGACCTCGCGAAAGGCAGTGCCGAACAGCAGATAACCGGCGGCGAGCGGGAAGGTCAGCCCGAGAAGGTGCCAGCCGTGCAGGCCGGGAACCAACGTGAGAGTCAATACGACCGCAATCGAAAGCGGCGAACACAGCGATGCGGAGCCGAAGCCACGCAATACCGCCCGGGCGGCGTTGCGGGTGCCGTGGGAATCGCCATGCGACGTGATCTCGCGGCCGATCAGGGTGGAGACGACGCTTACCGAGCCGAAATTCAGCGGCATGGCCAGAAACAGGGTGCCGAAGGTGATGCTCAAGTAGCGCGTGAGCGCGCGCCCGGCGAACAGATGCTCGGAGATGACCGCCAGGTGATGCGAGTTCCCCAGCACATGCGCGAGCAACATCACGGCCACCACCAGCGCGGACAGGCGCGTGATGGTCATGAAGCCGTCGCCGAGCAGCGCCGGATCGGACACCAGTGCGGCGCCGGTCGCGATCAGCACGGCCGTGATGATCACTCGCGGAATGCGATTGAGCCGCGGCCAGGCCAGCACGATCGCAAGCACGGCTGCCGGCGCGCCAACGAACCAAGCCAGGCGTTCATCGCCCGCGACGCCGGCCGCGAGCGCAACATAGATAAGCGCGCTGCGTAGCGCGCCGAGCGGATCGGCAATCGCCACTAGCGTGTACAGCCGCAGTTTTTGCCGTCGCCGACGCGCTCCAGCATCCGGGACACGGGCCCGCTAGGCCTGCGGTAGCAGGCGCGTGCCGGTGACGGCCTGGACATCCTCGAAGCTGTTGTCGCCGAACAGCTCGATCACGCGCGGTCCTTCGGGCGTGATCTCGATGACGGCCAGGTCGGTATAGACACGACTGACCACATGCGTACCCGTGAGCGGATAGGTACAGGCATCGAGAATCTTCGCGGCGCCGTCCTTGGTGGTATGGCGCATCAGCACGTAGACGGTCTTCGCGCCGACCGACAGATCCATGGCGCCGCCCACGGCGGGCGGGTACTTCTCGTTGTCGGTTGCCCAGTTGGCGAGGTTGCCGTCGGCCGAAACCTGAAAGCCGCCGAGTACGGCGATATCCAGGTGGCCGCCGCGCATCATCGCGAACGAATCGGCGGTATCGAAGTAACAGCCGCCCTTGATCAGGGTGACGTGCTGCTTGGCGGCGTTGATCAGGTCCGGATCCTCGGTGCCGGGCTCCGGCGTCGGGCCGACGCCGAGAATCCCGTTCTCGCTGTGATAGATGACTTCGCGGCCTTCGGGCACGAAGTTGGCGACCATCACCGGCATGCCGATGCCGAGGTTCACGTAACTGCCGTCGGGAATATCCTGGGCCAGGCGTTCGGCCATCTGTTCGGGGGTACGGCGTTCCATCAGACCAATCCTTCCTGTGCGACGACGCGATCGACGAAGATGCCCGGCGTAGCGACGCTCTCGGGATCCAGTTCGCCGAGCTCGACGATGTGTTCGACTTCGGCAACGGTGGTTTCGGCGGCCATCGCCATCACCGGATTGAAGTTGCGCCCGGCGGTGTTGTAGGCGAGGTTGCCCCACTTGTCGCCCTTGTGTGCCTTGATGAGCGCGAACTCGGCCTTGAGCGGGCGTTCCAGCACGTAGCCGACACCGTCGATCTCGCGCGTTTCCTTGCCCTCGGCCAGCTTGGTGCCGTAGCCGGTCGGCGTGAAGAAGCCACCCAGACCACCGCCGGCGGCACGCATGCGTTCGGCGAAGGTGCCCTGTGGCATCAGCTCCAGCTCGATCGCGCCTTCCTCGAACATGCGCTCGAACCAGATCGAGCCCTGCGAGCGGGGATAGCTGCACACGACCTTGCTCACCAGCCGGTCGCGCAGCAGGGTGGCAATACCGATCTCGTGCGAGCCGGCGTTGTTGGAGATCACGGTCAGGTTGTCTGCGCCGTGCAGGCGCAGCGCCTCGATCAGCTCGAATGGAATGCCCGAGCTGCCGAAGCCGCCGATCATCACGGCATCGCCGCTCTTGATGCCGGCGATCGCTTCGCGCATGGACGCGATTCGCTTGTCTATCATCCTCAAGTCACCTTCTGGGATTGCGCGTTGTGTTCCTGTTCGGCTTGTTCAGCCTGCTTGGCCTCGGCCAGTCGCTGGGCATCCTTCGAGCCCAGGCGTCCGCCGAGTGCGGCGTCCGCGATATAGATCGCGATCACCATCGCGACGCCGAGCAGGTCGGAGAGCCGCTCCGGGTAGATCAGCGCCGCACCAGCGGCCAGCACCAGAAAGCGCATGGCCGGGTTGATCGCGCCGACGCGGTAGAGATAGCCCTCGAGGGCCGCGGCGACCAGCCAGATCGCAGCGATGGCCGTGGTCATCGACAGCAGGATATGGCCGATATCGCCTTGCAGGATCAACGCGGGGTTGGTCACGAACAGGAATGGCAGCACGAACAGAATGCTGCCCAGGCGCATGGCATAGAGGCCGGTACGTCCAGCGTTCGATCCCGCCACGCCCGAGGCCGTGATCGCGGCCAGCGCCACCGGCGGCGTGATGTACGACAGCATGCCCCAGTAGAGAATGAACAGATGGCTGGCGAGCGGGTTCAGGCCAGCCTCCACCAGGGCGGGTGCGAGCAGAATGGACAGGAAGATGTAGCAGGCGCTCACCGTCATGCCCATGCCGAGGACGAAGCTCGTGATGGCGCCGGCGGCGAGCATCAACGGAATGCTGCCATCGGCATAGAGCAGCAGCTCGCGCGAGAACGCGCCCGCCACGCCGGTGTAGGACAGCCCGCCGACCACGAGCCCGATGCCCGCCAGGATCGAGACCAGGCCGGCCACGCTGCTGGTCAGGTTGAGCATGAGGTATTGCAGCCGCCGCCAGTCGAGCCGGTGGCTGCGCTTGAACACCGCGATGACCAGCAGAATGATGGTCGCGTAATAGGGCGCGTAGGCGTCCAGCCGCATGAACAGCAGCATGTAGATCAGCATCGCGAGGCTGAACAGATAGGGCCAGCCGTCCTTGAGCGTGTCGATCACGCGCGGGATCTGCGATTCCGGCAGCCCGATCAGGCCGCGGCGCGCGGCATAGGCGTCGACCTGGAACAGCAGCGCGAGATAGAACAGCAGGGCCGGAAGGAAGGCCGCGATCATGACCTCGGCGTAGGGCACGTTCAGGAACGAGGCCATGATGAAGGCGACCGCACCCATGACGGGCGGCATGAGCGTACCGCCGGTCGAGGAGCAGGCCTCGATCGCGCCCGCATAGTGGGCCGGATAGCCCGACTTCTTCATGGTCGGAATGGTGATCGGGCCGGTGGTCAGAATATTCGAGATCACGCTGCCCGACAGGCTGCCCATGATGCCGCTTGAGACCACCGCCACCTTGGCCGGTCCGCCGCGGCTGCGCCCCATCAGGGCCATGGCGAAGTTCATGAAGAAGTCGCCGCCGCCCGTAACGGTGAGTGCGGCGCCAAACACCACGAAGCCAATAATCAGATTGGCCACCACCTGCATCGGAATACCGATCACGCTTTCCACGCCGAGCACGTGGGCGCGCAGTGTTTCGCCGAAGCCGTACTGGGTGCCCCAGAGGAAGCCGGGCATGTAGTCGGCGAACAAGGGGTAGCTGCCGAACAGCAGGGCAACGGCGACCAGAATGAGGCCGCCGCAACGGCGCGTGCCTTCGAGGATGAGCACCAGCATGGCGCCGGAGGCGATGGTGGCCTCGATCGGCGCGCTGAAGTCCCAACCTTCGCGAATGATCTGTAGCCCGTGCTGGCCGAGGTAGATCGCTGGAATGAGTGCGACCACCGCCAGCACCCAGTCATAGGCCGGTACCTTGTCCTTGGCGCCGGACCAGGCCGGGTAATAGAGAAAGGTTGCCGCCAGAAACAGACCGATCAGGTAATAGAGAAAGGCATTGCCCAGCGGCTGGAAGCCGAACAGGCCCAGGTTGAAGGTCTGGTTAATGGCCAGCAGCAGGCCGAGGGTGCCCAGTGCGAGGGTGGTCCAGTAGGACGCCCCCCGCAGGCGGCTGGCCTTTTCGTCTGTCTCCAGACTGATTTCGGTGGCCGATGGGATATTCGAGGCCATGGCGACGCTCTCGGTTCGATAGGCTTGAAAGAAATCGGCCGGACATCGAGATGCCCGGCCGATGTGCGATTGGCGCGATTTACAGGGAGCTCAGGGCCTCTTGGCGATGGCTTTCCCAGATCTTGGCGAACGCTTCATCGCTCTTGCCTTCGCCTTCGGCGACAGCATCTTTCCACGCCGCCTTCAGCGCGTTCAGACGGGCAAGACGCTTGTCGTTCCAGGCCTGCATCTCGTCGGTCCAGATATCCTGTTCCTTGAGATACTTGATCGCGCCGGGATGGAAGGGCACGTCGATCGGCGGGGTGCCGGCGTCGTCCATCTTCCAACGGCTCATGACCGCGGTGCCGTCCTTGTACATCGGGTAGGTCTGGTCGAACGCCTTGAGGAAGTTGTAGACGAGATCGGCGTCCTGGTCGGCTTTAACCACCAGCACCGGATAACGATAGGCGAAGATGTTGACCGGGTTGTCTTCGCTCAGGCCCGCGCCGACGTTCTCCTCGTAGGGCTGCAGGAACGGCGCGATCTTGCGCAGGCGCTCCCAGGCCTTCTTGTCGTCCGGGTCGACTTCCAGCCAATGGATACCGCGCGGCGACTCGGCGAGTTCATACAGCTGGCTCGGCGTGGTCGTGGTGCAGGAGGCGTCCGCCTTGCCCTGGGCCAGCGAGCTCATGGTCGCGTTATAGGTCGGGAACATGCGCGCGTCGACATCGTCACGCGTCATCCCGGCCGCGCCGAGCAAGGCGTCGCATTTGAGGTTGATCGACGGGTTGCCCGCTACATAGGCGAAGCGTTTGCCCTTGAGATCCTCCATGGATCGAATGTTGGCGTCCTTGGCGGTGAAGATGCCGAAGGAGGACGGACGACCGCCCAGCGTCCGCAGATCCTGTGGGCCCCAGCGACGATCGCCGAAATCCGCTACGCCCTCGGAAGCGAAGAACGTCTCGGTGGCGAGAAAGCCGATCTCGGCCCGATCTCGCAGAACTGGCTGGAGACGACCGATCGCTGAACCGGACGGCTGAATACGCACGCGGGTACCGAATTTGCGGCCGAAGGCGTCGGCAATCGCGGAGGCTTCGGCATAACCGGCCGAGCCAACGTCGTAGGACGACCAGGTCATCGAGCGCGGCAGGTCGGGCTTGTCGGCCGTTTCTTCGGCCGCCGAGGCACCCGCGATCGGCGCGAGGCCGAGCACGGCGCCCAGAAGCAGGGGCGAAAAGACACTGAGCATGGGGCTTAGACGCATGATGGGATCATCTCCACTGAGTTCTGATTCTGGTCCGGTCACACCACGGTCATACAACGGCGGGCCGGTCGGGTCCAGACAGTCGCGGATGACTGCATGGCGAACATATGGGCGCGAAGCGTATTCGCGTGTAAACAGGTGGTCAACGCGAGAGTCTTGGCGCTGGTGGATGACATAACCGCCGGTGAACACGAAATGACCTTCCACTCATGTCACGGTTGTACTCCGGTCGCGAAAAAAACGCGATGGTCGGGCAAACGGCGCCAATACTGGAGCGGCGACTAGTGAAGAATTAAGTGAGGTGCCGCCTTGCGTACCGTTGTTCGGGCAATAAAGCGCCGGTTACGCTGCATCCAGGCGCGGTCGGGCGGGATCGCGCGGGAAAAATGAAACGATGTTTCGCTTTGGTCGAGCCGGATTCTTTCGAGGCCCACGCCAGCAAGCGACGACCCGTTGCCAACCATGGGTCTCGGCGTGTGCGAATCACAGCATTCCACAGCGACTCTTGTTGATGCGACAGGGCTATGACTTCGATAGCTAAAGTAGGCCTGCCCGGGCGATATGCGCGCGGGCAGGCCGTAAAGCGCGCTAGTTGGCCGCGTCCTGAGTCTCGCTCGGCGATGCGCCGCTTTGGCTCACCCGCCAGATCGTGTTGCCGACATCATCGGCGACCAGGAGATTGCCGCCGTTATCGATCACGACGCCCACCGGGCGACCCTTGGCCTCGTCGTTCTGCACGAAGTCATCGAGCACGACACGAGGGTTGCCGGCCGGGTCGCCGTTTTCGAACGGCACGAAGATCACCCGATAGCCACTGCGCGGCTTGCGGTTCCAGGAACCATGCTGGCCGACGAACATGCCGTTCTGGAAATCGCCGGTCAGCGCGTTGTCCTCGCTGTAGTACAAGCCCAGCGACGCCGTGTGCGGGCCGAGCGCATAGTCCGGCTTGATCGCCTTTTCGACCAGGTCCGGCTTCTGCGGCTGTACGCGCTCGTCGACGTTCTGGCCGTAGTAGCTGTAGGGCCAGCCATAGAACGCGCCATCCTGCACGGACGTCATGTAGTCCGGTACCAGGTCGCCGCCGATCTCGTCGCGTTCGTTGACCACGGTCCACAATTCGTCGTCGCCATTGGCCTGCGGCACGAAGGCCATGCCGTTCGGATTGCGCAGGCCGCTGGCATAGATTTCACTCTCGCCGGTTTCGCGGTCGATTTGCCAGATCGCCGCACGGCCTTTCTCGGCGTCCATGCCGTTTTCGCCGATGTTGCTGTTGGAGCCGACGGTGGCATACAGCGTCGTGCCGTCCGGACTGGCGGAGACGTTCTTGGTCCAGTGGTGGTTGATCGGCCCACCGGGCAGCTTGACCACTTCGCGGCCTTTGCCGTCGAGCTGGTCGGCACCTTCGCTGTAGTCGAACGCCACGACGGCATCCGCGTTGGCGACGTAAAGAGTGTTGTCGACCAGGGTCATGCCGAAGGGTGAATAAAGATCCTCGAGGAATACATGGCGCTCGTCGGCCTGGCCGTCGCCGTCGGTATCACGCAGCAGGGTGATGCGATCGGCGCTGGGTACGCCCGCGCCGGCGCGCTGCATGACCTTGCCCATTACCCAGCCACGAATGCCGGTGCCGTCTTCGGGGCGTTTGGGCGCATTGCTTTCGGCGACGAGCACATCGCCGTTGGGTAGTACGTACAGCCAGCGCGGGTGATCCAGGTTCTGGGCGAAGGCCTTCACTTCCAGGCCCTCGGCCGCGCTCGGTTTTTCGCCCTCGGTCCAGCGATTCGCCTTGGCGATGTTCACGGTGGGAATCATCGAGCTTTGCGGCTCCGGCAGCTCGGGGTCCGGGCCGGTGCCCTGTTCGACCGACAGCCGGGCTTCGCTGCCGCAGGCGCTCAGGAATACGATCGGCAGTACGGCAAAGCCGGTTAGAAATTGTTTTCGCAGCATTTATAAAGCGCTCTCGTGCAGGGGTGGGGTCAATTCGGGGGTAGGAGGTGCAGGGCAGTCGCGTGATGATACGCCGCCGGCGCGCCCAGAGTTGCTCAGGCGTCGCGCCAGACCGGGGCGCGCTTGTCGATGAATGCGTCGATACCCTCGCGCGCGTCGGCGGAGGACAGGTCGGCGCTGATTGCGGCGCTCGCGCGTGTATAGGCCGCCGACAACGGTTCTTCCAGCTGGTGATAGAACAAGGCCTTGCCGCGCCGGATGGCGTAGCTGCTCTTGGCGCAGATCTGTTGGGTGAGTGCGGTAACGGCTTCATCGAGGTCGTCCGGCGCGACCACCCGGTTCACCAGGCCCCAGTCGCGTGCCGTGGCGGCATCGATGAACTCGCCGGTGACCAGCATTTCGAAAGCGCGCTTGGTGGCAATGTTTCGGCTTAGGGCGACAGCCGGCGTCGAGCAGAACAGCCCGGCATTGATGCCGGAGACCGCAAACCGTGCATTATCCGCAGCAACGGCCAGATCGGCGGTTGCCACCAACTGGCAGCCGGCAGCGGTGGCCAGCCCCTGCACGCGCGCGATCACCGGCACCGGTAGGGCGAGGATCTGCTGCATGACGGTGCTGCAGCGCTCGAATGTAGCGCGGTGTCGGTCGGGGTCCTCGGTCGATCGAAGTTCTTTCAGGTCGTGGCCTGCGCAGAACGCCCGTCCGTTAGCCGAGAGCACGACGCAGCGCGTATCCGGATCGTCGTGTACCGAAGAGAGCGCGTCGCTCAGGGCAGTCAGCACATCATCGGAAAGCGCGTTGTATTGCGCCGGCCGATTGAGCGTGAGCGTGCACACGCCGCCGGCGGTCGTCTGGCGTTGTACCGGCGCGTCATCGTCGGCTTTGACGGTGCCTGCAGTCGAGCTGTGCGTCATGGTCGAACTCCTCTCGCTGGCCATACCGTCTGTGGGCACGCCGTAGCAGTGGCTGTTATTTAGGCTGCATGCGGATCGCGCCGTCGAGGCGGATCGTCGTGCCATTGAGCATCGGATTTTCGATGATGTCACGCGCCAGCCGGGCGAACTCGGCAGGCTGGCCGAGGCGTGGCGGGAAGGGCACCATCCTGCCCAGCGAGTCGCGTACCTCTTCGGGCAGTTCGGCCATCATCGGCGTGTCGAATATGCCGGGCGCGATGGTCATCACGCGGATGCCGTGGCGCGCCAGTTCCCGCGCGATCGGCAGCGTCATGCTGACGATGCCGCCCTTGGAGGCGGAATAGGAGGCCTGGCCGATCTGGCCCTCGAATGCGGCAACCGATGCGGTATTGATGATCACGCCGCGCTCGTCATCGGCTTCGCCGTCGCCCGCAGCCATGGTCTCGGAGGCCAGCCGGATCATGTTGAAGCTGCCGATGAGGTTGATCTGGATCACCTTGCTGAAGGATTCCAGATCGTGCGGGCCGTTCTTGCCCAGCACCTTCGAGGGAATGCCGATACCGGCACAGTTGAGCAGTCCATGCAGGCCGCCGCCGTGCTGGCGGGAGGCGATGATCGCAGCCTTGCCATCCTCTTCGCGGGTGACATCGCAATAGACGAAGCGTGCCGCCTCGCCGAGGCGCTCGGCCGTCTCGTGTCCGGCGGAATCGTTGACATCGGCGAGCACCACTTTCGCGCCGGCTGCGACGAGCATCTCGGCGCTGGCAGCGCCCAGACCCGAGCCACCTCCGGTTACGAGGAAACAGCGTTCTGTTATCTGCATGACAGCTCCTTGTTGGATGGTGTCGATCGGATCGACATAGCGATTGATCGAGGCTAACAGCAGTCGTAATCGCGCCGGCAGTCGTTCGCTAGTCAGCGTCATCCGGCCAGCCGTAGCGAGCGAGGTCGATGCGGCCTCCGATGAAAGCGATCCCTTCCTCTTCGAGCAGCCGACGCTGGGTCATGCCGGGCGTGCTGTCGGCCGGCAGCGAAATACGCCCCTGCGCATTGATCACCCGATGCCACGGCAGGCCCGGCGGGCAGCGATGCATGGCATAGCCGACGAAACGCGCTGCGCCTTGGCGGCCGATCAGGTTGGCGATTCGCCCGTAAGTCGTCACTCGACCGAGCGGGATCCGGCGTACGGCGGCAAAGACCGGCGCGTAGCCGCTGGCGTCTGATGGGTTCGCATGTTCGCTCATGTGCGCGTTGGCCGTGCTTTACAGGTCACGCTACAGGGTGGCACAAAGACCCTCCATTCCGATCGAGAACCCCGCCATGACCGACGCCTATATCGTTTCCGCATTGCGTACCGCCGGCGGCCGCCGGGGCGGTCGATTGTCTGGCTGGCACCCGGTAGACCTCGCCGGTACCCTGATCGACGGTCTGGTCGCCAAGAGCGGGGCCGCGCCCGATGCGGTCGACGACGTGATCCTCGGCTGTGTCGGCCAGGTGGGTGAGCAGGCCGTGAACGTGGCGCGCAACGCCGTGCTGGCATCGAGCCTGCCGGAGTCGGTGCCGGGTACCAGCGTCGACCGCCAATGCGGCTCGTCCCAGCAGGCGCTGCATTTCGCCGCGCAGGCGGTGATGTCGGGCAGCATGGATGTGGTGATCGCCGGCGGTGTCGAGAGCATGACGCGCGTGCCCATGGGCTCGCCGCTCACGCTGGCCAAGAAAGCCGACATGGGCATCTACATGAGCCACGCGATCCGCGAGCGGTACCCGCATACCGAGCTGTTCAGCCAGTTCGACGGCGCGGAAATGGTGGCCGAGAAATACGGGATCGCGCGCGCCGCGCTCGACGAGTTCGCTCTGGAAAGCCATCAGCGCGCCATTCGCGCGACGCAGACCGGCGCTTTCGACAACGAAATCCTGCCCGTCACCGTGCTGGATCCGGATTCGGGCGAGGAAATCAGTCATACCGTCGACGAAGGCATTCGTTTTGACGCCACGCTGGATTCCATCGCCAGCGTGAAGCTGCTCGTGGAGAACGGCCGAATTTCGGCGGCGACCGCCAGCCAGATATGCGACGGGGCCAGCGGGGTGATGGTGGTCAGCGAAGCCGGCCTGAAGCGCCTGGGTGTCGAGCCGCTGGCGCGTATCCATCACATGAGTGTGATGGGTCACGATCCGGTCATCATGCTCGAAGCACCCATGCCTGCGACCCAGCGCGCGCTCGACCGGGCCGGCATGAATATCGACGATATCGACCTGTTCGAAGTCAACGAGGCCTTCGCGCCGATTCCGCTGGCCTGGCTGCAGTCGACGCGAGCCGACCCGGAACGGCTCAACGTCAACGGCGGGGCGATCGCGCTTGGCCACCCGCTCGGCGCTTCGGGAACGAAACTGATGACCACGCTCGTACATGCCCTGAAGGCGCGCGGCGGGCGTTATGGGTTGCAAACCATGTGCGAAGGCGGCGGTATGGCCAACGTCACAATCATCGAACGTCTCTAGAGCAGTCGATAGTCGCGACGGCCCGAGGCGGCGTTAGCACTTGTTTTCGCTTGCTTCGTGGTCTCGTCGTGGGCGGAAGCCACCCTTGAACAAAGTACTGCAGGTCATCTCATGAAATATGTCACCTTGCCTTGCGGCGAGAAAGTACCTGCGCTCGGCCAGGGCAGCTGGTTTCTAGGCGACGATCCGGCCACGCGAAACGACGAGATTGCTGCATTACAGGCCGGTATTGAGCGCGGGCTGTCGTTGATCGACACCGCAGAAATGTATGGCGACGGGCGCGCGGAACGACTGGTCGGCGAGGCGATCGCCGGGCGCCGCGACGATGTGTTTCTAGTGAGCAAGGTGTTGCCCTCCAACGCCGGGCGTGAGCGCGCCCTTGCGGCCTGCGAAGCGAGCCTGGAAAGGCTCGGTACCGAGTGCCTCGACCTGTACCTGCTGCACTGGCAGGGCGGGGTGCCTTACGAAGACACCATCTCGGCCTTCGAACAGCTGCAACGCGACGGCAAGATTCGCCATTTCGGCATCAGCAATCTGGACCTGCCCACCACGCGCGATTTCCAGGCTGCGCCGGGCGGCGACGCGCTGCAGGTCAATCAGCTGCTTTATAACTTGAATCAGCGCGGCATCGAGTGGGAGCTGCTGCCATGGCTGCAGAATCAGGGCATCGCGACCATGGCATACTCGCCGTTCGACGGCGCCAGTCTGCTGTCGCACGATGGCCTGCAGCAGTTCGCTCGAGAGCGTGACATCACGGCCGCCCAAGCGGCGCTGGCCTGGCTGCTCGACCACGACGGCGTGCTGCCCATTCCTAAATCGGCCAGCACGGCGCGCGTGGAGGAAAATGCTGGCGCGCTCGATATGCACCTCAGCGAAGACGACCGCGCCGCGCTCGATGCGTTGTTCGCGCCACCGAATGGCCCGCAAGAACTACAGATCTATTGAGTTCGAGTGGTCGCGCCGCAGACGGTTACCTGGCGCCGGAGCGGCGTGTCCTGCCGGCCATGTCGATAATGCGGGCACAAAAAAGCCGGCGATTGCCGGCCTGCATGGATATTCAGAAGAGGATGGCTCCCCGGGACGGGCTCGAACCGCCGACCTAGTGATTAACAGTCACCCGCTCTACCAACTGAGCTACCGGGGAACTGAATATCCGTATGATCTCCGCCCTATGGCGAAGGCCGCGTATGCTAGGCGAACGAAGGCTAATTGGCAAGGGATGCGGGCCATTTTTTCCAAAGATGTTGGGTGGTTGGGCTGTAAGCGCCTCGATGTGCCTCCGAGGCGGGGGCGAGTGCGTAAGTTCTGGCTGTTCCACGCTACAGCGGATGGCTTGTTTTTAGGCCGACCGCGCCAACTATGAATGCATGAGCGATAGCAACTTCAATCTCAAGGCCGACTGGGCGCCGGCCGGTGATCAGCCCGCGGCCATCGAGGGCCTGGTGGAAGGCCTGGAGGATGGGCTGGCGCATCAAGTGCTGCTCGGCGTCACTGGCTCTGGCAAGACTTTCACGATGGCGAACGTGGCGATGCAGGCCAATCGCCCGATGCTGGTGATGGCGCCGAACAAGACGCTGGCGGCCCAGTTGTACGGCGAAATGAAGGAGTTCTTCCCGGATAACGCGGTCGAGTATTTCGTCTCCTACTACGACTATTACCAGCCGGAAGCCTATGTGCCGGCGTCGGACACGTTTATCGAGAAGGATTCCTCGGTGAACGAACACATCGAGCAGATGCGCCTGTCCGCGACCAAGGCGCTGATGGAGCGCCGCGACACGATCATTGTGGCCTCGGTTTCGGCGATATACGGCTTGGGTGATCCTAAGGCTTACTTCTCGATGGTGCTCCATCTGGACGAGGGCGACCGCGTTGGTCAGCGCGATATCGTCAAGCGCCTGACCGAGCTTCAGTACAAGCGCAACGACGTGGCGCTCGAGCGCGGTACTTATAGAGTGCGCGGCGAGATCATCGACGTGTTCCCGGCCGAGGCCGACGACGAGGCGGTGCGTATCGAACTGTTCGACGACGAAGTCGAACGCCTGTCCTATTTCGATCCGCTCACCGGCACCGTGAACCGTAAGGTGCCGCGCCTGACGATCTATCCGAAGACGCATTATGTGACGCCGCGCGAGCGCATGGTCGGTGCGATGGACAAGATCAAGGCCGAGATGAAGGAGCGGGTCAAGTACTTCGAGTCGGTCGGCAAACTGCTCGAAGCCCAGCGGATCGAGCAGCGCACGCTGTTCGATCTGGAAATGATCAACGAGATCGGCTTCTGTTCGGGTATCGAGAACTACTCGCGCTACCTCTCGGGACGCGAACCGGGCGAGCCGCCGCCGTGTCTGCTCGACTATCTGCCCGACGACGCGATCATGGTGCTGGACGAGTCGCATGTGACCGTCCCCCAGATCGGCGGCATGTACAAGGGCGACCGCGCGCGCAAGGAAACACTCGTCGAATACGGTTTCCGCCTACCGTCGGCTCTGGATAATCGCCCGCTGAAGTTCGAGGAGTTCGAGCGTGTGGCACCACAGATGGTTTATGTTTCTGCCACACCCGGCAATTACGAAACCGAACACGCCGACAACACGGTCGAGCAGGTTGTGCGTCCCACTGGCCTGGTCGACCCGGCGATCGAGATCCGCCCGGCGGAAAATCAGGTCGATGATCTGCTCTCCGAGATTCGCACCGTGAGCGCGCGCGAGCAGCGGGTACTGGTCACCACGCTCACCAAGCGCATGGCCGAGGATCTGACCGAATATCTGCACGAGAACGGCGTACGCGTGCGTTATCTGCATTCGGATATCGATACCGTTGAACGCAGCGAAATCATTCGCGATCTGCGTCTGGGTGAGTTCGATGTGCTGGTCGGCATCAACCTCCTGCGTGAGGGGCTGGATATTCCCGAAGTCGCGCTCGTTGGCATTCTCGATGCCGACAAGGAAGGTTTCCTGCGTGCCGAGCGGTCGCTGATTCAGACGATCGGGCGCGCGGCCCGCAACGTCGACGGGCGGGCGGTGCTCTACGCCGACAAGATCACCGGCTCGATGCGCCGTGCCATCGATGAAACCGAGCGCCGCCGCGCCAAGCAGGTCGCGTTCAACGAAGAGCACGGCATCACGCCGCAGACCATCAAGAAGGCCGTGGCCGACGTGATGCGGCACGGCTACGAAGAGTACAGCGAGGTCAAGGAGCGTAAGAAGGTCGCGGAAGTCGGCGCCGACTACGCCCGGATGACGCCCAACCAGTTGGCCAAGGAAATCGAGAAGCTCGAGAAGGAGATGTTCAAACACGCCGAGAATCTCGAATTTGAGCAGGCCGGCGAGATCCGTGACCGCATCTCGAAGATTCGGGAGCATGCGTTCGAGCTGCCTGCGAAGGCCGGGTAGAGATGCATCGGCCGACTATTCGGTGAGCGACAAGAAAATTTGTCGACAACGGTTGCTGCATCCGCCGATAGTCGGTATCTTTGCGCCCTCATTAGGCGCGTAGCTCAGTTGGTTAGAGCGCTACCTTGACATGGTAGAGGTCGGTGGTTCGAATCCACTCGCGCCTACCAGAATATGTTCGAAAAGCCGCTGTCGGGTCTGCCCGCCCGCGGCTTTTTCGTTTTTGGGCGAGTAACAAGCGCGCCCGCCATGCACGCGGCCTTTGGTATGGGCCGCCACTGAAAAGGAAGGTTTCAATGCCCGCCATATCCCTGCCCGACGGCTCGGTCAAAAACTTCGATCAGCCCGTAACTGGCATGCAGGTCGCCGAATCGATCGGCGCCGGTCTTGCCAAGGCGACGCTCGCGGCACGTATCGACGGCACGCTGGCTGATGCCTGTGTCGCGATCGATCACGATGCCGAGATCGCGCTGATCACCGCGCGTGATCCGGAAGGCCTCGACATCATTCGTCACTCCTGTGCGCACCTCCTGGGTCAGGCGCTCAAGACGATGTATCCGAACGTCCATATGGCCATCGGTCCGGTCATCGACGATGGCTTCTATTACGACATCGCAATCGACCGCACGCTTACGCCCGAGGATCTGGAAAAGATCGAGGCGCGCATGCACGAGTTGGCCGAACGCGACCACGAAGTAATCCGTGAGGTCGTCAGCCGCGACAAGGCGCTCGCCACTTTCGAAACCCGCAACGAACCCTACAAGCAGGAGATCGTGCGCGGCATCCCCGACGGCGAAACCATTGCGCTTTATCACCATGAGGACTACACCGATATGTGTGTGGGTCCGCATGTGCCCAATTCGCGCCATCTTCGCGCGTTTAAGCTCACGAGCCTGGCAGGCGCCTATTGGCGTGGTGACTCGAACAACGAGATGCTGACCCGCATCTACGGCACGGCCTGGGCGAACAAGAAAGACCTCAAGGCGCATCTGGCCCGGATCGAAGAAGCCAAGAAGCGCGATCATCGCCTGATTGGTCGTCGTCAGGATCTCTTCCATATCCAGGAAGAAGCGCCAGGCATGGTGTTCTGGCATGACCGCGGATGGCAGATCTATCTGCAGATCACCGACTATATCCGCGCGCGGCTCAAGCGCCAGGATTATCGCGAAGTGCATACACCGTCGCTGATCGACCTGTCGTTGTGGGAGAAATCCGGTCACGCCGACAAGTTCATGGACAACATGTTCATCACCGGCTCGGAAGAACGCCAGTTCGCCGTCAAGCCGATGAACTGTCCGGCCCATGTGCAGATATACAACCGCGGGCTCAAGAGCTACCGCGACCTGCCGCTGCGGCTGGCCGAGTTCGGCTCCTGCCATCGCAACGAAGCCTCCGGAACGCTACACGGGTTGATGCGCGTGCGTGGCTTTACGCAGGACGACGCACACATCTTCTGTACAGAAGCGCAGATCGGCGAGGAGGTCGGCGCCTTCATCGACCTGCTGTATTCGGTGTATGCGGACTTCGGCTTCGACGACGTGCTCATCAAGCTTTCCACGCGGCCCGAGCAGCGGGTCGGTTCGGACGCCATCTGGGACAAGTCGGAAGCAGCCTTGCAGCGCTGCCTGGAAGACAAGAGCCTCGACTTCGAATTGCAGCCGGGCGAGGGCGCCTTTTACGGGCCCAAGATCGAGTTCTCGCTGCGTGACTGTCTGAATCGCGTCTGGCAGCTCGGTACGGTGCAGCTGGACTTCTCCATGCCGGACCGCCTTGGCGCCGAATATGTCGACGAGAACGGGGACCGTCAGGTCCCGGTGATGATTCACCGTGCGATTCTCGGCTCGCTGGAACGCTTTATCGGCATCCTGATTGAGCATTACGCTGGTTCCATGCCGCTGTGGCTGTCACCGTCGCAGGCCGTGCTACTCAATATTACGGACGCGCAGTCGGCTTTCGTCGGCGAAACCGCTCGACGGCTGCGTGACGCGGGTGTACGTGTCGATACGGACTTGAGAAACGAAAAGATCGGCTACAAGATCCGTGAACACACGATGCAGCGCGTGCCTTATCTGCTGGTCGTGGGTGATCGTGAGGTGGAATCCGGCGCGGTCGCCGTTCGTACTCGCGAGGGCGAGGATCTCGGTTCCATGTCGGTCGACGAGTTCCTGAAAATGGTTCAAGAGCGGGTAAAGGCGAAAAACTAGTCGTTTTAGGCTGGTTTGCGCGTGATCATCTGCTATACTCGCGCGCTTCGCGCAATTCGTGCACGTGAGAAGCACAGTGCGAAATGCCGCTAATGCAAGGAGGACGCTGAAATCGCTTCTGGACAAAAGGATCGTCGCAACGATGCCATAACCGCGCGGGAAGTCCGCGTGATTGACCCCGATGGGGAACAAGTCGGCATCATGCGAATCGAAGATGCGCTTGAAAAAGCGGGCGAATACTCTCTCGACCTAGTCGAAGTCTCGCCGAACGCGAATCCGCCGGTCACCCGGATCATGGATTATGGCAAGCACATCTTCGAGAAAAAGAAGACCCAGCAAGCCGGCAAACAGAAACAGAAGCAGACGCAGCTAAAGGAAGTGAAATTCCGCCCTGGTACGGACAAGGGCGATTACGCGATCAAGCTGCGCAAGCTGAAAGAGTTTCTGGAAGACGGTGACAAGATCAAGATTACGCTGCGTTTTCGTGGCCGCGAAATGGCCCATCAAGAGCTCGGTATGGAGCTGATGGACAAGGTTCGCGATGATCTGGAAGAGATGGCCGCGGTCGAGCAGCATCCGGAAATGCAGGGTCGCCTGATGACCATGGTGATGGCGCCGCTCAAGGGCGTGCCCAAGCACAGCAAGAAATAGTAAATCCCGCCCATCCGGGTGATGAACATCCGGACACGTTGATTTAGAGAGAAGTTATGCCCAAGCTCAAGACGAACCGCGGTGCCGCCAAGCGTTTCAAGCGCACCGGTAGCGGCAAGCTCCGTCGCCGTCGCGCATACGACAACCATATCCTGACCAAGAAGTCGCCGAAGCGTAAGCGTCGTCTGGCCTCGGGTGCGATGGTTGCGCATTGCGACCAGCCGGCAATGGATCGGCTGATTCCCTACAAGTAGTAGGCGAACGCTCATAGATCGACGGTGCGCATAAGCGCGCCGTTGTTATTGATTTTCAACAGATATAAACAGGATACGCGAAGATGGCACGAGTCAGTCGCGGCGTGACGGCAAAAGCCCGTCACAAGAAAGTACTCAAGCAGGCCAAGGGCTATTACGGTGCGCGTAGTCGCACGTATCGCGTTGCCCGGCAGGCCGTATTCAAGGCCGGCCAGTATGCCTACCGTGACCGTCGCAACCGCAAGCGCGACTTCCGCGCACTGTGGATCACGCGTATCAACGCGGGCGCCAAGGAACTCGGCGTGTCGTACAGCGTGCTCATGAACGGTCTGAAGAAGGCCGGCATCGAGCTCGATCGCAAGATCCTTGCGGATATCGCGGTGCGCGACAAGCAGACGTTCGCGGCGATCGTCGAGCAGGCGAAGTCCGCTCACGCCTGACCTGCGTGTCCGGCCCTTGATCGGCCGGATGCTTGATAGAGCAGCAGCGTAGACTGACTGCTCCTGCAAGCCATGAAAGGGAAAGGCGTTCTGCCTTTCCCTTTTGTTTTTGTGGCGGCCCAGTCGCCCCAGGGGAGTCCCGGCGCATGAGTACCGAACTCGACCGTCTGCGTGATCAGGCGCTCGCCGATATCGAATCCACGTCGAGCCTGGCATCGCTCGACGAACATCGCGTCACGCTATTGGGCAAGAAGGGCGCGGTGACCTCGCAGCTCAAGCAGCTGGGTTCGATGGCTCCAGATGAGCGCCGAGAGCAGGGTGCACTTATCAACGCGGTGAAAAGCGAGATCGCGGACGCGATCGCCGCGCGCAAGAGCGCACTCGAGGCCGAGGCACTACAGCAAAAGCTGGCTGAAGAAAGCGTCGATGTCACGCTGCCAGGCCGCGGTCGTCGACCCGGAGCGAGTCATCCGATCACCCAGACGCGTGAGCGTATCGAGCGTCTGTTCGTGCATAACGGTTTCGAGATCGTTCATGGCCCCGAAATCGAGGATGATTACCACAACTTCGAAGCGCTGAACGTACCCGCAGATCACCCGGCACGGGCGATGCAGGACACGTTCTATGTAGATGGCGCGCGGCTGTTGCTGCGCACGCATACTTCGCCGGTTCAGATCCGCACGATGGAGGAGCGGCAGCCGCCGATTCGTATCATCGCGCCGGGGCGCGTGTATCGCTGTGATTCGGATCGCACGCATAGCCCCATGTTTCATCAGATCGAAGCGCTTTATGTGGCTGAACGCGTGAGCTTCGCCGAGCTGCGCGCCGAATTGCAGTCATTCCTCGAAGCGTTTTTCGAAACCGATCTGAAGCTGCGCTTCCGGCCTTCCTATTTCCCCTTTACCGAGCCCTCGGCCGAGGTCGATATCGATGGGCGTAGTCTGGGTACTGGTTCAGGCTGGATGGAGGTGCTCGGCTGCGGCATGGTGCATCCGCGCGTGCTCGAGGCAGCCGGGATCGACGGCGAGCGCTATACCGGCTACGCAATCGGGATGGGCGTGGAACGCCTGGCGATGCTGCGATATGGCGTGACGGATCTGCGTCAGTTCTACGAGAACGATCTGCGCTTCCTTACTCAGTTCGTGTAATTGAAGATTGACGCGACCCTGGTCGCAGGACCATCGGGCACACGCCGGTCGTTTGTTTCGGACAGGCGTCTCGCGCTGACTAAATCAGGATTGGCCTGACTATGAAGATAAGTGAACAATGGCTGCGTGAATGGGTCGTCACGGATGCCCCACTCGATAGCATTGCCGACACGCTGACCATGGCAGGACTGGAAGTCGATGAAATTGTCGACGGTGGGCCTGAGCTCGACGGTGTTGTCGTAGGTCGGATTACGCGTTGCGCGCCTCATCCGAAAGCTGATCGGCTGCAGCTCTGCACCGTCGATATTGGCGCCGACGAGCCGTTGGCCATCGTCTGCGGTGCGCCGAACGCGGTAGAAGGTTTGCGCGTACCTGTGGCGCGTGTGGGTGCGACATTGCCGAACGGACTCACGATCGAGGCCACCGAGATCCGGAATGAGCCGTCCGCGGGCATGCTGTGTAGCGCCAGTGAGCTCGGTCTGAGTGCCGACGCAGGCGGTCTTTGGGAGTTAGGCCCAGATGCGCCAGTCGGCACGACTCTGGGCTCGTATCTCGACTTGCCCGATCACGTGCTCGACATCGATCTCACGCCTAATCGCGGCGACTGTCTCAGCGTGCGAGGCATCGCTCGTGAGCTGGCCGTGGCGTTCGATACGGCAATGTCCGTACCTGAAATGGCAGCGGCGCAGCCGCAGACGGATCATGTCCGAAGCGTGCATATCGATGCGCCTACGCACTGCGCCGGCTATGCCGCGCGTTGCGTGGCCGGGGTCCAGCCAGACGCATGCACGCCGGTCTGGATGGCTGAACGCCTGCGCCGGGCGGGTGTTCGCCGCATTAATCTACCGGTGGATATCGGCAATTACGTGATGCTGGAGTTCGGCCAGCCGATGCACGCGTTCGACGGCGACCGTCTGGTCGGCGATATCCGCGTGCGTCTGGCGAGGGCGGATGAACGCATCGTCACGCTCGATGGCGAGGAAGTCACGCTTGCCGCGCAGACGCTCGTGATTGCAGACGACGAGGGCCCGGTCGCGATTGCCGGCATGATCGGCGGCCAGCGCACCGCAGTCGACGAAACCACGCGCAACGTGGTTTTCGAATCGGCGTGCTTTACGCCGTCAGCAGTGGCCGGTCAGGGCCGCCGCTACAAGATTCATACGGATTCTCTCCATCGGTTTGAGCGAGGTGTTGATCCCGAGTTGCACCCGTCGGCGCTGGAGCGCGCGACGTCGCTCTTGCTCGAACATGGCGGCGGCGCCTGTGGTCCGGTCAATCACGTTCTCGGTACTCCGATCTGGCCGGGTTCCCGGAATATCTCTCTTGCTGCCGGGAACGTCGAGCGGCTGCTCGGCCAGCGAATAGACGCCGACTGGATTGAGCACGCCCTGACTTCGCTCGGTGTTGGCGTGGAGCGGCGCGGCGATAGCGAGTGGTCGGCGCAACCCCCGAGCTGGCGCTACGACCTTGAGATCGAGGCGGATCTGATCGAAGAGGTCGCGCGTGTATATGGTTATGACAAGCTGCAAACTTCGTCCCAGAACGTAAGCCTGCCGCCAGTTGACTCCGAGGTGGGCCGTAGCGTCGGCGAAGGTGCTGACGCCGTTCTTCGCCAACGCGGATACTCCGAGGCGATCACCTATAGCTTCGTCGAACCAGGCCTGCATGCAGAGTTGACCGGCAGTGAGCCCGCGGTCGTGCTCGACAACCCGATATCCGATCAACTGGTCGAGATGCGGCGGACCTTATGGGCGAGCCTGTTGCCGAGCTGGGCGCACAACATCAGACGCCAGCAGGCAAGCGTGCGCCTGTATGAGCGTGGCCTACAATTTGCGCCTGAACCCTCCGCCGAGAACGGCATCGACCAGCGCGACACCATTGCTGGTCTGATCAGCGGTTCTGCGGATGATGCGCATTGGGATCGCCCCCGCCGCGCTGTCGACTTCTTCGATATCAAAGGCGATGTCGAAGCACTGTTTGCAAGGGTGCCGTCGCGACCGGCGTTCGAAGCGGCCGAACATCCGGCCCTGCATCCTGGGCGGAGCGCTCGAATCGTTCTCAACGGCGCGCCAGTGGGGTGGGTTGGTCAGCTTTCGCCAAAGTTCGGTAAGCGATATAAAAACAACGATTTGCCATATCTATTTGAAGTTGATTCAAGTGCGCTTGCTATCTCTTCGGCGGTTCGTTTCGAAGAACTGTCCGAGCAGCCCGTCATGCGGCGTGATCTCGCGGTTGTCGTTGAAGAGAGTACCCCCGTTTCGTCCTTATTGGCCGCAATCGAGTCTGTTGACGAGTCGGCGCTTCGATCGACAGAAGTGTTCGACCTGTTTCGAGGTCCCGGCCTTGAGACTGGTTTCAAGAGCGTGGCTTTAGGCTTGATTTTCCAAGATAAAGCGAGCACGCTTACCGACGAAGGGGTCGATAGAATAATAACTCGTGTCGTCACGGCTCTGGGAGAACAGTGCGACGCGCGAATCAGGGGTGAATAACCGTGGCACTGACCAAGGCAGATCTGACTGAGAATCTCTTTGAACAACTCGGCTTCAACAAGCGGGAATCAAAGGAATTCGTGGATTGCTTCTTCGAAGAAGTGCGTTCGACGCTTGAGGACGGCGAGTACGTGAAGTTGTCGGGTTTCGGCAATTTCGAGCTTCGAGACAAGAATCAGCGTCCAGGCCGTAATCCGAAGACCGGCGAAGAGATCCCGATCTCCGCGCGTCGCGTCGTGAGTTTCAAACCAGGCCAGAAGATGCGTGCGCGCGTCGAGTCGAGCATTGACGCAGCCAGCTGAAGAATTACCCCGCATACCGGACAAGCGTTACTTCACTATCGGTGAGGTAAGCGAGCTTTGCCGGGTGAAGCCGCATGTATTGCGGTATTGGGAGCAGGAGTTCACGCAGCTCAAGCCCGTGAAGCGACGGGGCAACCGTCGCTACTATCAGCAGCACGATGTCATCATCGCGCGCGATATCCGCATGCTTCTTTATGAGCAGGGCTTCACGATCCAAGGGGCTCGGCTGCAGTTGCGGGACAAGGGTCGCGTTCTGGCGTCGTTGCCGGTCGCGAGCGCGGCCGACTCCCTGGCATCGATTCGCACGGAACTCGAGGCCATCGCACAGCGACTCGAATAGTTGCGGGGACGTTATTCGTTTACGAGGCAATTACATCTCGACGAATGAATTTTCTCTGTTAACATACGTGCCTGTTCGGGGTATGGCGCAGCTTGGTAGCGCGTCTGCATGGGGTGCAGAAGGTCGTAGGTTCAAATCCTGCTACCCCGACCAATTTTCCCTCCTAGTATCAGCGGTTTAGGGCCTTCGCCAGAAGGTCAATTTTCGAGCATACCGCTTCGATACCGAAACTATACCGAAACTGTCGCCGCTCATTTCTGCTCTTAGCTTTTGAGCGCGAGCTTTCAGTAGGTCCACGAATACGTATACTTCGGTGTGCATATCGCTTGCGAGGGCTACGAAGTTTTCCGCGGCTTCGTTGTATTCGGAGCGGTTGTCTAACGCGAGTTGTACCAACGGGTCTTCCAGCTCGTGGTCATATTGTGCTAGTACTTGAGAGATTTTTTCTAGCTGGTCCCGCTCGGGGTCGTCGAAATATAATTCGACCAGCACTTCGACAGCAGCATACTCGTCGTCGCGAATAACTCGGGAAGGTTCCTGAGCCCCAGGTAGCTTCTGGAGCGTTCTCTCCAGCGCGCGATGCTCGGCTTTAAACGCGCTGTGGAAAACAAGCAACGACTCGGCAAGCTTCTCGACCTGCTCGCGCTGTACCAATAGGTGGGCGCGTCGATTCCCTATGGCCTCCCGCCAGACGTCTCTAAGCCAACCGCCTAGGAAGCCAAGGCCGAAAGGGGCCAAAAGTTCTGTGATCATTGCGTTGCCACCGGACCTAAAATGACGCGGCCGCGACGCGTACGTGACTGCGCTTATGGTCGGAAAGATAGACGCGAGTTTGCTCTACGTCTTCGTGCCCTAACAGCACCTGTATCACTGTTTCATCGTGTCCAGCTTCGCGCATAAGGTGCGCGCCCAGGCTGCGAATTTCGTGGAATGTTGGCGGGTTCGCGACACCATCGTAATACCCGCTTGAGCGACGGACCTTCGCGAAATCGCGGATAAGCTGATCTTTGAGCACCTGCGTATGGTGTGTGCGTTTCTTCGCGCGCATATGTCGGGGCCGCGCTTTTTCCGGCAATCGATGAACCACCAACGGGCTCACAACGCCGTCGCGGCTTCGCTCAATCGCGCGTGCTAGGCCGCCCTCGATGGTGATTTCGAGGGGCGTGCCGGTTTTTTCTTGCTCGAACCGCCATACACCATCGCGCGGATACTCGAAGGACAGAACGTCGCCTTCACGCTGTAGGGAATAGAGCGCGACCCCCATGGCCACGCGTAGCCAGGGCGGGGCGGCGCGATAGACTGCAATGAACCCCTCCCAGGTGAACCGGGCGCGCTGGCGCGTCGTCTTGACGATTCGCAGCGCGTCGGCGGGATTGTCCTCTCGCCAGCCTTCTGCCCGCGCGTACTGGAACAGCTCGATCAGCAGGCTGCGGTATTGATTGCGCATTCGGCCGCCGCTCGTGAGTTCGTCGACGCCCGAGGCGAGGTCCCGAACCGTCAGCTCGGTGACGTCGCGCTGCCCGAATTGTTCGTCGAGGCGGCGCAATGCGTGGTTGTAGATGGTCTGCGTCTTCTCGGCGAGGTTCCGGTGTGCGAGCTCGTTCTCTTTATATAGCGTGATTAGCTTGCCGAACAGCAGGCTCGGCGCTACGACCCGGGAGACGAGATCGTTCGACGGCAGAAGCATCGCGTTGAGCTTCTTCGCGGCCGCAATGCATTCCGCGCGGTCGCGCGATAGGTAGGTGTACTTGCCCGTGACAGGATGCTTGTACCGATAGAGACCTGAAGGCGCGTGTAGATGAAGATTCTGCGGAAGCCCTCGGTTGGCGGCGGTTCTTGGTCTAGCCATGCGTTTTTATTTATGAACCTGGTCTCATATCGTCGCCGCCTAGCACACGCGCGACAAGTGGATCGTTCCCAGATTCAAAAAGATGCAGATCGACAAACCACTGGCCGCCAACTTTTCGCCCAGGAATATCGCCGCGTTCGATGCCTCTACGCACGGTCCGCGCGCAAGGCTCCGAGCCCGGCTCGAAGTACTGCTTAAGGAATCTCGGTATCGAGGTTAGGCGCATGGCGATGTCCCGTAGGGTCGAGAGCTCAATGCGATTTTAAGAGCCAGCGCCGTCGGCCAACGCGCCATGCCACGTGGCTCCAACTCTGAGAAAACAAAGGTGCCCACGTCGTATCGGCTGCGCTCCTGACAGCGGTTGGGCAAGAGTGCGTGTGGTAAGTGGCGCCGAGGGTTTACAGGGCGGCGCGACTTCGCCGAGCAGATTATAAATAGCTCGCTCAAGCCATAAAGTCGCGACCGGATACGATTGAGCGCTATCAATACGATCTCATCCTTCGAAGTCGGAAGGGTTGAGCGCACGCTATTAATAGGTAAGGTCCTCAAAGCTCTCAAACTCACAGTAAGGGTAGTGACGTTCGTAAAATTTACTGTGGCCAAGCTCACCGCGCTGCGAGCATAATTACTAAAATCGTGCTTTTTCGCGATTTTCGGCGGTCTTACACGAGTAGGACTGCTTCCATCGCCCTATGGAGCGGCCCCCGGCCACCGCATACGAGATTGGGTTGAACAGCGAGGTGAATCCGCAACGGTCTCAGCGAACATAAGCGGATCGCGTATACATTTCGCTCAGTCATAGACGAACGCGGGCTCGATCGATTTGGCGATACCGAGGTGTTTGCTATGAAAGTAAAGGTTGACATTTGCACCAGCGAACGTGTTGTTGCCCTTTTAGGGAGTTCTGAAGTCCTTAACATCGCCGCTACTGACTTCCGAGAGCCAGCGAGAGCTACAAAGGCTGTACGGAATGGTCTACCGGGCACTTGCGCGCGCTATCTTCGTGAGAACAGTGGTGTCCCTAAGCGCCTGTTCGATCAGGTTGTGCCACGCACGACGCTGATTTCGGCAGGCAAGAGCAAATCGAAACGCCTTTCGAAACACGCTTCGGAGGTTGTGCTACGCGTTGCCCGGATCATCGCGTTCGCTGAAGATACCTTTGGGGATCAGGATCGCGCGATGAATTGGCTCAACAATCCGAATCACGTATTCGAGGGCCAGGCCCCGATTACCTTGGCCGATACCGAAAGCGGTACCGAGTGGGTCGAACAGGTGCTCGGCCGAATGATGTATGGCATTGATGCTTGATGCGGCGTTATCGCGCTGCACAGTAACTCTATGCCTAAGATCTAAGCTGCAAGGGCGCTGAAACGTTAAAGCCGACGGTGGGCGCCTGTGGGTATCCGGTGATCTATACGGCGGAACATCCCGCGCTCACGGCTTTCGAAAAGCTCGCTCATGCCGGCATGAGTCTGGCGAATGCGCCTCTCACGCGTCCGCTGCTCGTGCTCGATTTGCGGGAAGGCGAACTCGAGCTTGTCGCGCATGTGCCGAACGATCCCATCGATGGCGGGCAGGGATGGCTCGAGGCCGGCGATAAGCAGTTTCTCTAGGTGCCGTCTTTTTTGTGCCGTACGCCTCGAACTATCTGATCAACGTTTTTCACCCCGCGATGGCGGATTTGTCGTTCGTTCACGACGTTGCGTTCGTTTGCGCTGTGGGCTTGCTGGCTGTCATCCAGCGCCTCGTTGACCCACGGCCTCGGCGCGTTGTTGTAGGTATTCAACCTGGTCGTCGAGCAGCTGATTGGTTTTTGCGCCTGCTCAAGATCGAGTTTGAGTGTTTTTTACGCTCGTGCATCGCGGCATGCTGTCGCTCGAGTTCGGGGCTCGCTTAGCCGCGGGCTTCCTAATTGACACGGTGTGCGGCCTCGGCGACGACTCGGGGCAGGCGCTCGGGAAATCCGCTACTTATCTGATCAGGCAGTCTGCCGGGTGGACTTAAATATACCGGGGTAGTGTTTGCTGTGAAGCCGTGGTGAGCAGTTCAACACGCAGCTCGGCCATCGAAGGATATTCGCCGCGCACCATGATCGCGGGCAGGGCGTTGTGGAACGACTCTCAGTTCGGTAGTCGTGGCCGTCAACGAGGCCTCCGGTCGTAGCGGGGGCGGATATAGCCCGGCAGCGCGAGCGCGCCGCTCGCTAGTTCTTCGATCTCTGCGCGAATGGGAATGAAGCCTGTGAATGCCCAAATGTCGCGCCCAAGCCGGTCATATCAACCGCGGTATCGCGATAGATGATCGGACGGCTTCGAAATCCGCTCAGCTAAAATGCGATTCAAGCGACGACGGGCCGCGGCGTCAGGGGAACGCTTCGGCCGCGCGATCGAATTCTGTTACGACAACACTCTCGAACTGATCGACTTGTACGGCACGCCATGTAAACGACGACGAAAGTTGAACGGTTCGCGTAGCCGCGATCTCGGGCACATAAAACTGACTGAATCGTGCTGATACGCGATATGTAATACGTACTAAATCGTACGGGAATTAGCTCGGTACAACACAACTGTACTTGTGTTGCGAAGCATCCTGGTTTCTGGCGACCTAGATCGCTCTTGTCTAGAGCGGCGGTTTAGCGACTGAAAACATGCGGTGCCGATGCGGCGCAGGCCTTCGTTCTCGTTATTGGCTTAATAGGAGTTAATCGCTATGATTAAAAGCGAATCAACCCCGCGTTGTCCCACGTAGTCAGAAATAGACAACGCCGCGCCAATACCAGTGTCCGGGTAGCGTCTGTAACTGGTCGGAGGAAATCACGATGGCAAAGACCGAAACGCGTGTTTTGACGGCACACGTTCCCATCCCGATGGCTGAAAAAGTGGATCAGTTAGCCGATCGGCTCGAGCGCTCGCGCGGCTGGATAATGAAACAAGCGCTATCATCGTGGATCGCCCAGGAGGAGGAGCGTGATCGGCTTACACGCGAGGCTCTGGCGGACGTTGATGCGGGCCGCGTCATCGACCATCAGTCGATCCAGGCATGGGCCGACAGTCTGGATACGGACGAGCCGCAACCGATGCCGCGTTGATGCAGCTGAAGTGGACGGACAAAGCGCTTTCCGATATAGCGCGCCTATACGAGTTCTTGGCGCCAGTAAATAAGCCAGCAGCGATAAGGGCAGTTCAGGCGCTTACCGACGCGCCACGTATCTTGGTGACCAATCCGCATATCGGCGAACAGCTGTTTCAGTTCGAACCACGTGAGATTCGTCGGCTCTTGGTCAGCCAATACGAACTGCGATATGAGGTGGCGGGTGAGATCGTCTACGTACTGCGTCTTTGGCACACGCGAGAAGACCGATAGTGGGTGGCGAAGCGAAGTCAAGCGAGCTTGGGTAGTCCGTTATCGGCCAAAAGCAGACGCTCACGGAGCTTCCGAACTCACTAATGCGCTGTTATCGCAAACACATCGACATGACACGCCTTCGGGATTCGAACCGTTTTTCAGTTCAGCCTAGTTCGTGAACGCTCAGTGCTGGTTTGCTCGCGTTAAACTGCATCGCCAAAAGCAAATCTGCTGGTCACTCATGCCGACACTTGTGGTCTATACCTGCGCTGCGCTTGCTGAGATCGCCGGCTGCTTCGCGTTCTGGTCTTGGCTCCGATCGGGGAATAGTGCGCTATGGCTTTTTCCGGGCATGGTTTCACTGGCGGCGTTCGCTTGGTTATTAACGCTCAGCCCCGCTGATCAAGCAGGACGCGCTTACGCTGCCTATGGAGGCCTATATATAGTCGCGTCAATCCTTTGGATGTGGGCTATAGAAGGGCACGCGCCCGACGTCTGGGATGCCCTGGGCGGAGCGGTTTGTCTTGCCGGCGCAGCGATCATTCTGTGGGCCCCGCATGCGACGTGAAGCTTGTGCTTGAATCGTATACATCAGGGGCAAACTAGGTGAACCGATCTTTGCAGGTCTGTATTGGGTCGTGCCCCAATCAAAGACATCGGGTCACGCGAAAATACCCCAAGACTTGATGGCGAATCCAGCGCTGCGAGGCTCGCCTCGCGCCGAACTGAAAGAGGTAGACGAACAACGGCTCGATCGATCAACCG